>NZ_CP096034.1:2400000-3600000 GCF_023115465.1 Gottfriedia acidiceleris
TATGGTTCTTTTTTTAAAGATACGCGTTCTGGCTGATCTTTATCTTGTAAAATATTAATTAATTCACTTGCCTTATCCTTATCAATTTTTCCTTCTTCCATCAACGTTAGGATTCTTGAAATCTCGTCTTTCATTATAAGTCCCCCTCTTTTAATAATTGAATGGCTTTCTCTGCAGTTATTTCGCCTTTTTCCAATAATGTTACAATTTTTGATTTATCTATTTCTGGTTTCTTTTGAGTGGAATAGCCAAGATTTGAGATGATTTCATCTAATTTTCCTCTGACGGTCGGATAAGAAATTCCTAGTTCCTTTTCGACCTCTTTGATATTTCCACGACATTTAAGAAAAATCTCAATAAAATGAAGTTGTTCTTGGCCAAGAGCCGCTAATCTTGATACTTCAAATTCATTTTCAATCGTTGTCTGACAATGGTTACAATGTAGCTTAGTAATTTTAAGTGCCCTGCTGCAAACAGGACAATTAGTGAGTAAAGGATACGACATACTGTTCTCCTTTCTTTTATTTAATCATATCATACACTATATATTTAATTTTTTAAACAAAAATTTAAAATTATTTATAAATATTTATAGTTTTATTAAATTATTAAATATTTATATTAAGAAATTTAATTTACCAAACGCAAAAGTTTAATTTTTATATAATTATTTACCTTTTTATTCAATAATTTAATTTGTATATTAAATAATTTTATTTTTGAATCATAAAAGTAAAAAAAGACCCTAAAGGAGTCTTTCTAAAATCTTCTATGAGCTTTAAAAATCATATTTTTTGTCTGTTTATTCTCTGTCATCATCGACCAATACTCTCATTTCAATCAAAAATTCTTCTTTTTGATTCGGAGAATAATTAGTATGAATTAACGACTCATATATATCGCTTTTAATCGTTATTTGATGTTTGTCTATATAGTTAATAAGTCTTTTTAAATTTGTAAAATAATCATCAGATGATACGCTTTTATATGTAATGCATATGTATTTTCCTTCGGGGATGATTGAAAGCTCGGTATCCGGTAATAGTAGTTTAGTTTGTTTTTTTGTTAAAACGGGTGTAAATAAATATTGATATGTTACTTCACTAACATGTGTATAGGACTTATATGGCACAATAGCTCCATAACCATTGTTCCTAAAACCCTCTGTAGATGCAGCAAATTTCTTTAATTTACTGTATGAAGCATTTAAAATATTTTTCGGGTCAATCCCATTAGCTTTCGTCTGAATGATTTGCATTTCTTCTTCATACGAAAAAAACACTTCACCAAATTGTGGATAATCCTTTTGTTTTTGTAAACCCTTTTTTGCGTTTGCGATGATTTTTTCAATTTCGATTAATGAAGCTATTTTTTCTCTTACAATTTTTTCTTGTTCTGTTAAAAAGGAGAAAAATTCATCTCTCTGTAGTCCCTGTACTTCTTTCATCTCTTCTAATGGAGTACCAATATATTTGAGTGATTTGATTAAATCGAGAAGATGAATTTGTGAGTCTTTGTAATATCGATAATTCGTATCTGGATCGACATAAGCTGGTTTAAATAAGTTGATTTTATCATAATATCGGAGTGCTTTAATCGAAATATTAACTAACTTGGATACCTCTCCTATTGTATAAAGTTTTTCCTTCACTTTAATCACCTCCACAATCTTATTTTAGCAAAAGAAGCATAATCTTTATTCGTAAATATAGAATACGCTTTTTTGAATTATTATGCTGTTCGATATACTGGCATTTTCCAAGCAATTGTTAAACCAACACCACTTGCTAATAAGACTGTTGCAAAATAAAATGGATAGTTTAAGTCTAGATCGAATAGGATTCCACCTATTATTGGTCCTATTACATTCCCAAAACTAGTAAACATTGAGTTCATCCCACCTACAAAGCCTTGTTCATTACCTGCAATCTTAGATAAATAGGTTGTAACAGCTGGACGCATTAAATCAAAGCCTAGAAATACTGTAATCGTCACTAGTAAAATCATAAAATATGAGTTAACAATTGTCATCATAAACACTAGAATTGTAGACAGGATTAAACTAGATCGAATTAATCGAATTTCTCCCATCCATTTTGTTAATCGATCAAATAATGCTATTTGAGCAATCGCACCAACAATCCCACCACCAGTAATCATGATTGCTATGTCTTTGGGTGTAAAACCAAATTTATGATTTGTGAACAATGAAAATAATGATTCAAAAGCTGACAAACCAAATTGTGAGATCAAAATAACCATGAACGAAATAAAATACATCGGAGCGAAAATACGTTTAAATCCTGGTTTTTGTCCTTTTTCTTCAATACTGTCTTGATTTCGTTCTGGCTCAGGAAGGACAGTAATCGATAAAACGCCTGCGAAAATCGCCAATCCTGCTGCAGAGAAAAATGGTATGCGTTGGCCAAATTCTGCTAAAATACCTCCAACACCTGGACCAACAATAAAACCTGTTGAAATAGCAGCCGACATATAGCCGAGTGCTTTTGCTCTTGTATCCACGGTTGTAACATCTGCTATAAATGCTGTTACAGCTGGCATAATAAATGCCGCACTTATTCCGCCTAGCATACGTGATATAAATAGAACCTCAATCGTTTTACCCATTCCGAATAAAAACTCTGAGATACTAAAAATTAATAATCCAGTAATAATCATTTTTTTACGTCCGAACTGGTCTACCCAGCGACCTGCAATTGGTGAAAAAAATAATTGTGTAATAGCAAATGCAGCTACCATATAGCCCACAATTGTACCAGATATATTTAACTCATTCATAATTGAAGGTGTAACTGGAATAACTAACCCAATTCCTAAAAAAATAATGAATAAATTCATTAATACTAAAAATAACATTATGTTTTGTTTTTTCATCTTAACTCAACTCCTTATAAAACTCTACAAAACATAATGTAAAGCCTCCTCCGAGGGGAGAGTCAATTGTTTTTTTATCATTTTTGATTCTTTATTTGAATTCTCTTTCAATTCATTGAAATATAAAAAGAGCCTCTTTTTAGAGAAGCTCATAGTTATTCGGACAGTCTATCTAAAATGATTGATAGCCTTTAAAATGTTCATAAATCTAATGGTAATCTTATTTAACGTGACGAGTTTTTTGAAACATTCCGAGAATGCTCGATGTGACAAAACCAAGGATTAGAGCGAAGGTTATATGTGGGTATAGCCCAACATTGTCGTCTGGTCCCATGCGATGCCAAATGTCGTTTGGTAACGTTTTCCAAATATACCACAAGCATGATGTTACGATAACTGTAATAATTGGGATAGTGAGGCGTTTCCCAAGTGATGAAGCAATAAACATCATTAAAGCTAAACCAAGAATCGGTGTACTACCAAAAAACCATTGAAGTATATGAAAATCGATGTTCTCCATCCATATCCCTCCTCATTTTAATTGTATGAGAAGATTTTGTTAAAAAGTAACGAAATACCTTTTAAGTTAGAAATTCAGATGGCATTTCTTTATCAATACATAAATAAAGTCAAGGCCAAATGGCCTTGACTCTATTTTACGATTACTTTCCCTACCATACCTACATTGAAATGGTACTTACATGTAAGATCATATGTATTAGCTTGTTTTGGTAACACTGAAATGGTTTTTTCAGTTCTTGGTTGAACTTCTACATCAATGTTGAGCATTTTCACAGTAAAAGTATGTGGTTTACTCCCTTTATTTTTTAATAATAAAGTTGTTTTTGTACCATTTGGAATCGTAATGTTTTTCGGGTTAAAATAATCATCATTTAACTCTACTACGATTGTTTGTGCTCGATTATTTGCATCTGAAACCTCAGATTCAGCAAAAGCTTTGAAATTACCTGCTGTTGCCATTAACACAATCGTTACCAAAAAAACAATTAGCCCTGATAGCCTATTTTTTATTAACACTCGCATTCCCTCCTTTCCTATGCAATATTCTTTTCCATTTGATGGAATATTATCACGATTTTTTATTTGATCGAAATAAAAAAACTGTTCTCATACAGAAAACAGCTTTTAAAATATATTTTCTGAATTTTAAGAGTATAATAGAGTATTGCAATTACTTCTATGTTCACCTTCAAATTCTAATCAAAAAAATATTATCCAAAGTAGTGAGAAAGGAAGTTTAAGTATGAATAAAACTAAACCAACTGAAGTAACAGTTGATGGTTTCTTTAGACGTCAATTAAATCATTTTTCTACACCATTTGGAAATAAACCAGGAGAACTTCCTGTTGAAGCATGTCGATATTGTCTCATTTGGTCAGCTGCTTGTCCATGGGCCCATCGTTCTGTTATTGTACGAAAAGTTTTAGGCTTAGAAAATGCAATCAGTTTAGGAACCGTCAGTCCAATGCGTCCAAGATTGCCTCATGTGGATTGGGAATTTTCTTTGGATACAGGACGAGTTGATCCAATATTAGGCGTTCGCTATTTGAGTGAAATCTATCATAAATCAGATCAAAACTATTCAGGACGCCCAACAGTACCTGCAATTATCGATATTAGCTCGGGTAATGTTGTCAATAATGACTATTTTAGGCAAACAAATTATTTCGAAACAGTTTGGAAGCCGTACCATAAAAGGAACGCACCAGATTTATACCCAGTTTCCATCCGACAAGAAATTGATGCGCTAAATGGAATCATATTTACTGATGTAAACAATGGTGTATACAAATGTGGTTTTGCACAATCTCAGAACGCTTATGAAGATGCTTATGAAACTTTATTTAATAGATTAGATGAGTTGGAAAAGCGATTATCCAAACAACGTTTTTTATTTGGTGATAAAATTACTGATACTGATGTAAGGTTATATACAACACTTGTTCGGTTTGATGCTGCTTACTTTACAGCTTTTAATACGAATCGAAATTTAATACGCGAGTATAAAAACTTATGGGGCTATGTACGAGATTTATATCAAACACCAGGGTTTGGGGATACAACTGATTTTGATGCGATTAAACGACATTACCATTTATCAATTACCATTTCACCCGATAAAGAAGAACCAAAAGTCTTACCAAAAGGTCCAGAACTTACGATTTGGAATTCGAAGCACAATCGCGAAGATTTAAGTGGACAAAAAGAAAAGTTCCTCATTCATTAAGGCATAAGGAGTTGCAATTTAAATGGTCAAAATAGATATTTGTAATGCTGAAAAAGAGATGTTTCAGTCAATTCGAGAACAAAGAATTAACGCTTATTATGAATACGTCAACTTGTTACCTGATAAACATTGGAATGCTTTAAAGAAGTCCCTCTTATCGAATGTTGATGAACAAGAAGGTGTAGAATTAATTGTTGCCACGGTTTTAGGAAAAGTTGTCGGTAGCGTCGCCTTATTCCCAGCCAAAATAAATGCCTATGGAGATTATATAGACGAACTTGATTATCCAGAAATCCGAATGCTTGCTGTAGAATCAGACTGCCGCGGTCAAGGAATTGCTTCTGCGCTAATTTCAGAATGTATTAATCGCACGAAGGTAAAAGGATTCGATGCAATCGGATTACATACCGGTGAATTTATGAAAAATGCCATAAGTTTATATGAAAGAATTGGATTTAAACGTTTACCAAAGTTTGACTTTGAACCAGCAAATGATGGGATAATCGTCAGAGCTTATCGACTGAGAATTTAAACCTTATTTACTACTCTTTAGTAAATTTAATTTTATACAGTAAAAGGGCTGTCCGAAGTTTTCCAATTTCAAACAGCCCTATTAAAATTTTCTTATTACTTGAATGAATATTTGTTATAAAACAGTTTACGTGATAAGAATATCATCTATTTAATTTGTGTTATTTAATTAGAGATATCGTCTTCACTTCAGAATACTATCTTAGTATGATTCTTTTTAATATAAATTTGGAGTGTATTAATTGTCAAAAATAGATGAATCAAACATTTTAATCGAGCCTTGGAACGAAGCAGATCTTAATTTACTTCTGTCATCGAATACGAATAATATGATGAAATATCTTGGTGGTCTTGAAAGTTTAAACCAAATTATGAGTCGGCACAAGCATTATCTTGAAATGAGTCGACTAGGTACAGGACAAATGTTTGTAATTATTTTGCTTCCATATAGAATAAAAATAGGAACTGTTGGCTATTGGGACCGCATATGGGATGGTAAATTTGTTTATGAAATTGGTTGGAGTATTTTACATCAATTTCAATGTAAAGGTATAGCAACAATTGCAGTAAAAAAAGCTATTAAGAAGGCCCAAAAAGAATCGAAGCATAAATATATTCACGCTTTTCCTTCCACTAATAACATTCCTTCTAATAAGATATGTGAAAAATTAAATTTCAAGTTTATTAAAAAATGTAATTTTGAATATCCAATTGGTAAATTTATGGTATGTAATAATTGGCGACTAAAGACAAAGAAGAAAAAATGAAGTTAAGTCTAAAATGGCTTAACTTCATTTTTTGAACCAAATTCCCAATCCGACTTGTAAAGTCTGTCTAAAATTCTAGTATTCTAACAATTTTTTTCAATAGAGTAAGTAGGTGATTCGATACAAAAAAAAGCCGATTCCAATAGATATTGGCTCAGCTTTATGGATATTTTATTCAAAATAAAATAATGAATCGTGAGAAGTATTTGTCTGATAGTAATTTACTAAATCTTCTACAGAGATTCCTCTAATTTCAGCGATATCATTAAAACTCATATCATAATGATAGGATAGTTCATGTAAAGATAATGCTGGATTATTCGCTAATAATTCATAATCAGGTATATTGTCAAATTGTTGTGACATACTCTTCACTTCCTTTTACAGTTTCTTACTATCCTTTCCTAAAATTTACAAATTTAGTCAAGATTCGTAAAAGATTTGAAAAGTACATAAAATGTTTAGTTAGGTAGGTCTATGATTCAAACAATTTTTACACGCTAGGAATTGAAAATATTGCTTTCTCGATAACTTGTATTGCAGTTTCGTGGATTTGGTTTTTGTCACTCGCTATAGCAGGAAGAACGGCAGGAAAACTAGATTAATCTGGTAAATGTATGTTTGTTGTTAATAAAATATAAGCAATCATCATTTGGTGTATTGCTATTTACCAAATTAGAGGCTTAACAGATGAATTAAAAAATGCATGTCAAAGGAGTAATCTTGAATCCTGCATTTTTATTTATTCTATATAATTAGAAAAAGTGTAATGAAGACAATGTTAAAAAAGCTTCTATTAACCTCAACAATTTCTCTTTTTCTTCATTGTTTAGCATTGAATTAGCTTTGCGTATGAGGTTCATACCTTCTATCCAATCATTTTCATCTATTGGCAAATATCCACCTATTTGAAACAATTCAATAACAGGAACACCGAGTGGATCTGCCAACTTTCGAATAATTTCTGTTGACGGAATACCTCTTTTGCCATTTTCAATTTGTGAAATATATGAATGGGATACATTTGCTTTTGTTGCAAGGCACTTTATTGATAGATTTTTTTGTAATCGTGAATGTCTAATAAATTCAGCAAATATTTTTGAACGATCCTCATCATTTTGCTCTTTATAGACGACATCAAATTTTAGATTACTATTTATTTTTTTCTGTGAATTGAATACTTCTTCTGATAAATTTCGTAAAGGAGTTTTCAATCTTTCAGGTGCATTAATAATATAAGCACACCAAATTAAATCTTCAGCATTTCCACCAGTCACTTTTGCAATCGCTCTAGTTAATTTTTCTTCTGGTGGAGTCAATTTCGCATTTTGTAATTTGCTTAAATAGCTTTTGTCTTTTGAAAAGCCCAACTTATTTAATTCTTTGGCTATTTCAGTCAAACTTAAATTTGAATTTTTAATATATTGCTTTAATAATTTGTAGTACATGCTCACACCTTTTTCTTATTTTGCTCTATTTTTATTTTTATGTGTACTACATGGACTTTGACACCGTTCTAATTTGGGTTAATTTGGAAATATTTATATTCATGAGGAAGTACTTAGAATCTAACCGTTCCATAAGGTAAAAAGAACTAAACCCACTCTTTTAGCTGAGTGGGTTCTTTATAATCTAATATATAATTTTTTTCGATCTTCTTTTTAAATGTTTTTTCTCCATTACAAAAATAATATTTACCCAACCATCATATAAGTGGAAAATTTTTTCTGCGGTGGGACTTCTCCATTGATTTTTGCTACAAATAAATAATAATTTAATTGTTTTTCACTAAATAAATATGAGCCAAATGATGTTCGCTATGCCAAGCGTATAAAGCTAAGATGAAATCTATACTAATATTAATGTTAAGCTCAGGGTGATAACAAGTGCGCTTAAACTCTTCCTCTGTTAGTGATTCAAGTAAAACTGCGTAACGTTCGTGAATACCTTCGATTATTTTTAAAGAACTATGAAAATCAAAATTGGAATCACTTAATGAAATCCACGCATTTTCATCATACGCTTTGATTGTAGGATTTTCTTCAGTTAAAGCTAGTTTAACTCTCATGAGGCTATTCATATGGCTATCAGCAACATGATGGATAACTTGTTTTGGTGTCCAACCACCATTACGATAAGGTGTGTTTAATTGTTCTTCTGTAAGTGATGTGATTGCTTCTTTATATTTAATCGGAGCATCTTTTAGTACTTTAATATATTCTTTACGTTGTTTTGGAGTGTAGCTTGGTGGTATGGTAAATCTGCCAATCGGATATTTTAAATTTTCCATTTCAAGTCCCCCATTTATTAGCTATTTATAAAAAACAACAAAGCCTTTCAAAGACTTTGTTGTTAAATTTAGAATTAAAGTGTATTGAATGTTTCAGTTAATACTGGAACGATTTGTTTTTTACGAGATACAACACCTTTTAATAAAGCAGTGTTGTTTTCTAACGTTACATTGTATGCTTTTTCAACTGCATTAGTAGCAGTACCTTTTGCAACTGCGATTGAGTCATTTGTTAAAATATCAGTTACAACAAATAAGAATAAGTCTAATCCTTTATTAGCAACGATACCTTCAAGTACATTTTCTAATTCTGTTTGACGAGAAAGTACGTCATTTGTATCAACTGCGTTTACTTGTGCGATTTCTACTTTATAATTACCCATTTGGAATTCTTTCGCATCAAGTGAAACTAAAGACTCAATTGATTTATCAGCTAGGTTTGCACCTGCTTTTAACATTTCTAGACCATATTCCTCTGCATTTACACCTGCGATTTCTGCAAGTTCTTTTGCAGCAGCAACATCTTGATCAGTACAAGTTGGAGATTTGAATAATAATGTATCAGAAATAATTGCTGAAAGCATTAGACCAGCAACTTCTTTTTTAATTTCGATATTATTTTCTTTATACAATTTATTTAAAATTGTAGCAGTACATCCAACTGGCTCACAACGGTAGTATAAAGGATCGCTAGTTTCAAAATTAGCTATACGGTGATGATCAATAACCTCAAGGACACGAACTTGTTCGATATCATCAGCACTTTGTTGACGCTCATTATGGTCAACTAAAATGACATTATTTGTTTCAGCTGCAACTTTTTCTACTAAACGTGGTGCATCAGATTTAAATGTATCAAGTGCAAATTGTGTTTCTGCACTTACTTCACCTAAACGAATTGCTTCAGCATTTTCACCTAATGCTTTTTTTAATTCTGCATATGCAATAGCAGAACAAATTGTATCTGTATCTGGGTTCTTGTGACCAAAAACTAGTACTTTTTCCATTAAAGATTCTCCTAACTATATCTTGTTTTTCATTTTTTTTATGTATTTTAATGCCAAGAATTGGCTTTAATATAAAACGCTTCAATAATAATACCATATCAAAATAAAAAAAAATAGCCAAAAAGGCTATTCTTTACAGTTTGCGGTCAAAGTCAAAAAAACCTGCCAATTAGACTGAATGAAAACGCTTAATTTTCGGGCCACTAAGCCTATTCAATCAATTTCAAACAAGCAACAATAGAAACAAGTCTTTTCAAACAATAGTCTAGTTAATCTTTGGCATTTTTATATGACATTGTTTCTGTAATCGGTTCACTTTTTGGTAACCAATCAATTGGAATATCATCTGCTATCTTTCGATCTTCAAGTAATAATTCGTCAAAATTATTTTGATTCGAATCAATCGTTTTGTTCTTTTTTGATTTGCTCATCTTTTATCCCTCACTTAGTCCTTAATGATTTGGCTTTAGTTTGTGTAAAAGACGGCTTGGTTAATACTTATTTTATGTTTTTTATAATAATTTCAGGTATGGATATATTTTTACGTGGTTTTATATTTTCAATAATGATTTCAGCTATATCGTCTGGATTCATCATTTTGGAAGTTTTATCTTCATCAAAAATACCGGCCCAAAAGTCTGTATTCATTCCACCCATATATGCTGCAAATACTGAGATTGGTGTTCCTGTTAATTCAACAACCAAACTTTCAGTAAAGCCTTTAACTCCGAATTTACTTGCGCAATAAACTGATTCTGTTGCTTTTCCAATTAGACCTGCAGTAGAAACAATATTAACGATTGTTCCACTATCTTGTTTTTTCATTTGTTTTAAAACTTCTTGTGAACAGAAAATAGTTCCCTTTAGGTTAATATCGATCATATTATGTACTGCTTCTTCAGTTAATTCTTCCGCAAGATCAAAAATTCCAACACCTGCATTATTAAATAAAATATCAACTTTTCCGTATGTTTGAATAATTGTATCGAAAACTCTTTTTACATCTTCATGTTCTGAAACATCTACAGTATGTATTGAATAATTGTTAGGTAATTGTTTACCAATTTCTCTAAGTTTATTTTCAGTTCTTCCTAACAAACAAATGTGAGCTCCGTTTTCAGAATACTTTTTAGCTATTGACGCTCCTAATCCACTTCCTGCGCCTGTAATGATAACAACTTGATTTCCCAATCTAAAACCAACTTTCTTTATAAAATATTTATCCGAATAATTTCATTATAGCTATTAAACCAAAACATGATACAATTGTAAAAGTGTTTGTTTAGGAGGTCGATCAATTGAATACTACTAAAACGGATAAAATATCACGCTTTTTTAAACTACTACTTCCGATTTTAATCACTCAAGTGACATTATTTTCGATGTCATTTTTTGATACAATCATGTCTGGTAATAGTAGTCCAGGAGATTTAGCAGGGGTTGCGATAGGTGTTAGTATTTGGACCCCAATCAGTACGGGGTTAACTGGCATTTTAGTCGCAATTACAACAATGGTAGCAAATTTAAATGGTGCAAAACAGGATGAAAAAATAACACCTCTTGTTATGCAAGCACTTTATTTGGCTGGGATTATTGCAATTGTCATTATTATGATTGGTATATTTTCAATTCATCCAATCTTAAATCATATGAATCTTGATCCGAAAGTTCATCGTGTTGCTCTTCATTTCTTATTCGCATTATCATTTGGAATTTTACCTTTATTTCTATATACAGTCATTCGTCAGTTTATTGATGGTTTAGGTAAAACAAAAACTACTATGGTCATTACTGTTATTTCAGTACCAGTTAATGTAATTTTGAACTATTTCCTTATCTTTGGTAAAGCTGGTCTACCACGTTTAGGTGGTGTTGGTTCTGGTGTAGCGTCTGCAATAACGTATTGGATTATTTTTGGAATTGCTTTATATATTATTAAAACTAAAAAGCCATTTAGCAGCTTCAATCTATTTAAAAAACTTCCTCCAATTTCATTTGGAACTTGGAAAAGTATTTTAAAATTAGGAGTTCCAATTGGACTTAGTATCTTTTTTGAAGTAAGTGTGTTCTCGGTCGTAACATTATTATTAAGTGAGTTTGATACTGAAACTATTGCTGCACATACAGTTGCAATGAATTTTGCAAGTCTACTCTATATGGTACCATTAAGTATTTCGATGGCTTTAACAATAGCTGTTGGCTATGAAGTTGGGGCGAAAGAGTTTCAAAATGCAAAAGAATATAGCAAAATTGGTTTAGTAATGGCAGTTTCAATTGCTTCATTTTTTGGGATCATCATCTATTTATTCCGATATGATGTAGCTGGATGGTATACAAATGACCCATCTGTACAAATTTTGGCAGGCGGATTCTTAATCTTTGCAGTTATGTTCCAACTATTTGATGCAATTGCAGCGCCAATTCAAGGTGCATTAAGAGGTTATAAAGATGTGAACGCCACGTTAATTATGATGATTTTAGCTTATTGGGTAATCGCATTACCAGTTGGGTATGCACTTTCTAATACGAATCTTGGCGCAAAAGGATATTGGGTTGGATTAATAGTTGGTTTAGGAGTGTCAGCACTAACATTATCTTTCCGATTAGTACAATTACAAATAAAAAAACTAAAGTTATCTGAAGCATAATGAAAAGGATGGGAAGCACGATTGCTAACCCCATCCTTTTTTGTATTTTACTCATCTTGTATGGTTATATTTTGATGATCATCATCATCAAATTGATCAAGCAGTTCGCTTGGGATATGTTTTGGGATAACATCGGGTGGAAGTTCACCATCCATACCTAAATAGTAATGTCGAATAGGCTTTAGTTCGTCATTTAATTCATAAACTAAAGGAATACTTGTTGGAATATTAAGCGAAGCAATTCCGTTAGCGGAGACTTGATCTAAATATTGCACGATCCCTCTCAACGTATTTCCATGTGCAGATATAATAACCTTCTTGCCAGCTTGCAAGGCTGGTGCAATTTCTTCATCCCAATATTTTAATACTCTTTTTTCAGTATCCTCCAGATTTTCAGTAAGCGGGAATTCACCTTTTAACAAGTTTTTATAACGAGGTTCATTTATTTCATATCTTGGATCATCAGGTTTTAGAGCAGGTGGTCTAACATTCATAGATCTTCGCCAAATATTAACCTGTTCTTCACCATATTTTTGAGCTGTTTCGGATTTATTCAGCCCCTGGAGTGAACCGTAATGTCGTTCATTTAATCTCCATGTTTTATAAACAGGAATCCACATCATATCAATCTCATTTAATATAATCCATAATGTACGAATTGCTCTTTTAAGTACTGATGTATAGGCAACATCAAATGTAAATCCATTTTTCCTTAAAATGATACCAGCTTCTCTTGCCTCAGAAAGCCCGCTCTTTGTTAAATCAACATCCGTCCAACCTGTGAACCGATTTTCAACATTCCATAAACTTTGACCGTGTCTGATTAATACAAGTTTAATCATATGACTCTCCTTTAAAAACAATTAAATATGATATAGTTTGCTGAAATGTTCATCATTTGATTCACAATTGATTGGAAGTGCACAATCTTATGTACTTAAAATTCTTGACTAAAAACTGTCATACTTCACCTGGTGGTTAGCATTTCTTTTATTTTAAACTCTTTCACTATTTGTTTATTCGATTTATTTTTATTAAACTCAGTTCGATTGGGAAATAAATTTTATTTTTAAGTACAATATTCCCCATTGAATCAAATAGATTTTCAATTAGTAATACGAATAAATTATTCGTTGAACATAATTCATAGTTTGAAGAAGGAAGGACTGATTCTGTAAATTTTATTTCGATTGTTGATGAATGTATTAACTTATAAATATCTTCTTCAAGTATTTTTAGGACTCCCTGCTGATCCCCTAGGTTCATTTGATATAGGGAAGCTGTCTCACTTGGGAACATTGTGTAAGCATGGGCGACTATTTTATTTTTAGCTTTATACCATCTATTAAACCTGATTAACACTGCCGAATCTTGATTAAAAATCTTTTTAACATATTCATAATCATCCGAAAAACTAACTTCTAAATAAGCATCTACATCATCAATTGTTTCTGTACAGCATTGATAAACTGAATTATCTATTTTTTCTAAACCAACACTTCTTACATTCACATTTTGTTTGATAAAATTACCTTGTCCATGGATTGTTTCAATATAACCGTCCTCTTTTAGTAAACCCAATCCCTGTCTTAAAGTCATTCTACTAACATTCATCATCTTAGAAAGTTCTGGCTCAGAAGGAAGCTTACTTCCAATCGGATAAACTCCCTCATTAATTAATTTAAATAATTTTTCATAAACCCCTACGTATAGAGGTAATTTTTTTTTATTTTCTACGGACATAACAACACTCCTTATGCTTATTATATCGAGTTATGAATTATTCGCAAACTTGTCTATTGAAGTGGAAACGGGAAACATAATTAGTTTTACTTTTAAATAAAGTACCTAGAATTTTATAAGTATAAATACCTAAGTGTATTTAAGTTGCTATTGATTTATCTATTTTATTGAAATATAATTTAGTTGAAAATTAATAGACAACTAATTATACAACTATACTTCATAGTATTAATTTATCACTATTTCGAAAAATGTTTTTTTTATTTTGTAAACGGAAACATATTAGGAAAGAATGATAACGTTAAGAGAAATTAACATGCGAAATGAGTAAGAATAAATGTTGTATGGATTAGTTAAATAAATTATTAGTATAGAAATGGAGAGAAAATCATATGACAACGCCACATAATACAGCTAAATCAGGAGAAATTGCAAAAACAGTTTTAATGCCAGGAGATCCATTACGTGCAAAATATATAGCAGAAAATTATCTAGAAAACCCAGTGCAATTTAATACAGTACGTAATATGTTTGGCTATACAGGAACTTATAAAGGAAAACAAATATCTGTCATGGGATCTGGTATGGGCATGCCAAGTATTGGAATTTATTCATACGAATTATATAAATTTTATGATGTAGAAAATATTATCCGTGTTGGTAGTGCTGGAGCTTATACAGATGAACTAAATATACACGATATTGTGCTTGTAGATAGTGCTTGGAGTCAATCTACCTATGCAAAGACTCAAGCAGGCGTTGAAAGTGATATTCAGTATCCTTGTGAATCATTAACAAACAAAATTGAAGATACTGCAAAGCAGATCAATACTCCTATTGTTAAAGGAAGAATACATTCTAGTGATGTTTTTTATTATGAAAGTTCAGTTCCAAACTTTGTTAATTTTTATAATGAGCATAAGTGTATTTGTACAGAAATGGAAAGCTATGCACTATTCCATAATGCGAAAGTCTTAGGAAAAAATGCAGCATGTTTACTTACTATTTCAGATTCTTTAGTTACTCATGAAGAGATAAGTGCTGAAGCAAGACAAACATCATTCGATCAAATGATGAAACTTGCATTAGAAGCTTGTTTGTAAAATAAAATTGATTGAAAATAGTGTCTCCTTTTTTTCAAAGTATTGAATATCAATGTAGAACAAAAAGTCGATTTCCGTTTTTGCGAAAATCGACTTTTTTATTCTAATGTCACTTAAATATTTGAGAATTGAATAATATTTAGATTTAAATGCTAGTACTTATACTTCTATTTAATTGCTTTACTCACTTTTAATTTTTTTCCTTTGACCGTCGCATTCTCCATAGCTTGTAAAACTAGTGATCCTTTTCCATTCAGAATATCAACATATGACATCTGATCATGAATGCTTATTATGCCAATATCATCTACTGACACTCCAGGGATTTTTGCGATTGTTCCAACAAAATCAACAGCACGTATTTTCTTCTTTTTTCCTCCGTTGAAGTAAAGTTTCATAATATCTTGATTAATTCGGGCTGTTTTATTATTTCTTACTACTCGCCTGCTGTTAAGTTTTTCTTCGAAGATTGCTTTTCCACTAACAACCTCTTGATGACTAGGAGCTTCAATAGTAGGTATTTGAAATCCGATGTAATTTTCAATTGCTTTAACGAACTTTCCTTCAAACTGTGTCGAAAACGTAATTGCTTTTCCTTTATTGCCAGCACGGCCAGTTCTTCCAGTACGGTGCACATAGCTCTCTTTTTCCATAGGAACGTCATAATTGATGACTAATGTTACATTATCAATATCAATACCTCTAGCAGCTACATCTGTTGCCACTAGATAGCGAAAGTTCCCTATTTTAAATCCGTCCATTACAGCAAAACGGTCTTCTTGTTCCAGTCCCCCATGGAGTCTTTCACATGAATAATTAGCTTTTTCCAGTTCACTATACACAGTATCAACATTTTCTTTCGTTCGGCAAAAAATAAGACAGCTATCAGGGTTTTCTACAACCGTAAGGTCTTTAAGGAGTGAAATTTTTTCTTCCTCTTTCACTTCTATTAAAAAATGTTCAATTGTATTAGCCGTTACACCGGTTGATTCAATCTCAATATGAATCGGATCTTTCATATATTCATGGCAGAGTTTTTCAACATCTTTTGGTAAGGTTGCAGAAAAAACCATCGTTACCCGATATAAATGCAGCTGGTTAATGATTGCTTCTACCTCATCGATAAAACCTTTATTAAGCATCTCATCAGCTTCATCAATGATAAGATATTTTATTTGATCTAGATCGAGGGTCTCTCGTTCAAGATGGTCCATAACCCTTCCAGGTGTACCAACTACTACATGTGTTTTTTGTTCCAATTCTACCTTTTGTTTAGTAAACGGTTCTTTACCATATAAGGCCACCACTTTTATACGTTTAAATCTTCCAATATTCGTAATATCTTCACGGACTTGAGCTGCAAGCTCTCTAGTTGGAGTTAGAATTAAAACCTGTGGTTTTTTTTCCTCCCATTCGATCATTTCGCAAATAGGAATACTATAAGCGGCCGTTTTGCCACTTCCTGTTTGAGATTTTACGACTAAATCTTGATTTTCCATTGCCAATGGTATAACTTTACTCTGAACTTCAGTTGGAGTCTCGTATTTTAATACAGCAAGTGCTCTTTTAATTTCATCACTTAGATGATAGTCCGCATAATTTTTTTTAGTCATTTCTTAACCTCGTTTTTGTTTTTTTTCGATATATGTATAGATTTCTCCCAAAGAAAAATCATATTCATTAATTGAATATGATTCATTATACTTGAAAAATGCAAGATAAAACGGTTTTTATTATTTATTTTAAAAAGTAACAAATTGAAATAGCATTGATTTTAAGGATTACTTCTTTTATGAACGACTGCTTTAATTAGATTTACGTTTAATTATTTCAGTGATTTTTTAAAATTAAGTCTCTGTTAAAGTAATTTGTTGATTTGAACAAAAGAATATGATCACAAAATTGATATCATCCCCTTATATTAGACATGTGAAAAAGCCGTCTACTATATAAGAAATAGGAGTAATCTAGAGAATTATAACCCCAAAAAGGCTCATCTCACCGAAGAACCTTTTACAATTATTATCCCAAAGTACCTTGTATATTTTTTGTTCTTGTTCAACTCCAATATGTTAATCTACCATTAAATGTTATATTACCAACGATTCCATAGCTTTAACAAATCGCTCTGTGATTTGCTGAGGACGAGTAATAGCTCCTCCAACAACTACAGAGTATGCACCATATTTTAGTGCAGTAACTGCCATTTCAGGGGTATTAACGTTACCTTCAGCAATCACTGGTACATTAACCGTACTAACAACTTGCTTTAAAAATTCAAAGTCATTATGATAAAGTTTTTTTCCTTCTGTCTCTTCTGTGTAGCCGTATAAGGTCGTACCTACACAGTCGAAACCTAATGCCTCAGCTGTTAAACACTCTTGGAGTGTTGCACAATCTGCCATCCATTTTTGATTAGGGAACCTTTTTTTTATTTGTTCCATAAAATTTATTAACTTTATCCCGTCAGGACGTAAACGATTTGTGGCATCAATGGCGATTAAATCAGCGCCACTTTCAACGAGTTCTTCAACCTCTTTCATTGTAGGAGTAATGTAGACCTTTGAATCTTTGTATTCTCGTTTAATAATTCCAATAATTGGCAAGTCTATATAACTTTTAATCGCTTTTATATCTTCAACTCCATTAGCACGAATACCGACGGCTCCTCCTCTACAAGCAGCATCAGCCATCCTTTTCATAATTTCAGAACTATATAATGGTTCATCCTCTAATGCTTGGCAAGAAACAACCAACCCGCCTTTTATTTGTGTCAACAACTTATTACACCTCTTTTATTTTATAATTTATTACAATCCCGCACTCAAACATTCGATTCCATGGAGCAAACGTAGCAACATTTTCAAGTTTGATATCTTTAAAGCTAAATAGAATTTGATTATTAAATCTCTTTAATAACCTCTCGTCACGCTCTTGATTAACAAGCGGAGCTAACTTACCTAAGTCAAAATAAGTTAAATTATATTTTGGAAGGAAATCAGCAACCATCTCCATTCGAATTTCTGCCTGGTAGAAGTAATCATCTAGGAGATGATAGATTAGATTTTTCTTAATTAATAAAGAGTCACCTTCCTTGCCTAACACGCCTTGGCAAATTGTTGTTCCAAGTGAATTGCAATTTGTATTCCAGCCTTTGTATGAGACAAGTTTGTCTAAAATTTTCTCTTCATCTAACAACGTAATTAATTCGCGATCTCCGCCATTTGCAAAAGCTGAGTCTGCTACTATAACTTTTTTGCCAGATAAAATAAAAGATTTTATTTGATCTACAAACGACAACATATTTCGAAAGCTTGTATAAGTAATATCCTTTTTAGATTGCTCCCACGATTCCTGAATTACACGCCCTGGAGTATTATATGCAAGAATTAGGTCTGCACCTTCAGCAGTATCGACTAATTGACAACCTGCTGCTAAAACATGTGCTTTCAAGCTTTCGGCATAAGGTCGGTCTTCATACATCGGAATTAACTGCGGTCCAAGTGTACTGCTCCAAATTGGAAAAATCTTTGGTCGCTGGTTCTTCCACGCATTGTAGGCTCTAGATAGTAAAGTTGCTCCTACTTCATCAGCTCCAGGATACATATGTACTTTTTTATGCAAACGAAGATTTTCACGCATACTAGCTACATCACTTTGATCCATCGCTGTATACCCAAACTCAGCACTATCATCTTGAGGAATAGATAAGAACGTCAATACTCCTTCATGTACAAGCTCGAGCATCTGAAGATTAATGGCCAAGTTAAATTGACGTCTAGTTTCATAATCTTTTATAAATTTTTCAGGTAGTATTTCGATAATGTTGTCCAATTGTTTTTGCTCGTCCTGTGATAACTCTTCACGCTTTTGCTTATCTATTAAATAAGCACGTAAAAAAATCTCTTGTCCCCAATGCTCATAATATTCAGGTTCCTCGTCACTTGAACTATATTTTGGGGTACGCATGATTAAATTGGATGCATAGATTTCAAGTTTTGGATAGTCCCTGCGAAGAGCACGTAAGCGTTCCACCCATACTGTTCTTATATTTTCTTCTAAGTAATGTAATCTCGAGGGAAGTAAGCCACCATAAATCAACATATCAATGCTTAATATGAATGCGTCTACCTGACCGGAGATCCTTCTAATCCAAGTCCAAAGACCTTCTGTATCTCCTGCTTCCTTCTTTTTTCCAAGTAATTCTAAATTAGGCATTATTAATTCAACATCTGTTGAAGAACTTGCAATCATTTGGACATAGGTAACATTACATGGACGTTCGTCGATTGGTATATAAGCAATTTTCATGTTATATTTCCTTTCTTGTTATTTTGTATTACTGTAAAACTAAAAAATTAATTACTTCAAACAGAACTGTAAATAGCAACAAATTTCAACTTTTCCTCTTCATGAACTGGATGCAGACTATGTGCATGTTCTTGATATGCCTTAATCTCTTTAATTCCACCTAAGTGATGGTATAAAGCAAATCCACTAGATGGAGGGCAAACATTATCTTCTAATCCTACTCCAACCAATGTGGGACATACCACCCAATCTGCTAAATTCATACAATCAAAATAGCTTAATGTTTCATAAACAAGTTTACTTGTTTCATGTAACGGATCATGTACCTTAAAATAATGATAAACTTCATTATATGGCCCCTCAGTGGATATGCGAACTGATCGTACAAAATGGGTTAAAAATGGTACATCAGATAAAGCTAGTACTATATCTTTTTGTAAAGCTGCTACAGCAATAGCTAGTGCCCCACCTTGACTTCCACCCTCGACAAATACAGACTTTTTACCTGAAATCTCTCTAACAACATCCACACTTCGAAAACAATCCATATAGACATAGGCGTAATAATAATTATTGGGATTCTCAATGCCCAGCGTCATCCAGCCAGTTGAGCCACCATGTTCATATTGATTTTTATCAGGGGATTTGACATTTTGCCCACGTACCCCAACCATTAACACCGGAATCCCTTGAACAACATACTTAAAGGCGTAATGCACTTGAAGTGTATTCCAATTATACCCATGGAAAATAACTGATGCTGTTGCACTAGGTTTCACATTTTCAGGGCATACAAAGACACCATGGATACGGGAATTACGAAACCCGTCAAAGTAAACATCATATACATGAACCCCAGGGACATAATAAACTCTTTTTATCACTTCAATATTTAATGCATATTTTTTATTTTCTGCAATCTTGCTATCCCAAAAATCGGTAAAATCGGCCATCTTCGTCTGTTTTGGTTTATAAGTCCGCAGTTCATTCAGTGGCAGATCAAAAAGGTTCATCTTCTCACTCCTTATCCAACTAAAAAAGTGAAAGGGATACCTATAAATAGCATCCCATCTAAATTAGATTAAAACGAATTACTGATTTTCTGTTCTTCTATATACTGCTTAACCTGTAATTCCTTTAGAATAATATCTAATAAGAAATAGACAGAGACCTCTCTTATTAAATTGCTTTCCCCTTCTATCACTTGTGTAGCAGGAATCATCAATCGTATATCAGGTAAAAGTGATAAAGGAGAATCCTGTTGGCTTGTGATCCCAATAGTAGGACACCCAACCTTCTTAGCGAAATCTATTATTTTTACGATTTCTGGTGAATACCCAGATACACTCATTCCAATTACGACTGTATCCTTTGTTAACGAAAACGTGGACATTTCCATTTGATAGCTTGATATAAATGAATTTGCTGAAATTCCCAGTTTCATCAACTTAAATTTTAATTGTTCAGCAATTAAAGCCATTTCATTCAATCCGTACAAATATATTTGCTTAGATTGGACCATTTTACCGATCGATTTTTGAATATCCTTTACTTGATGTAGAGAATTAAATTTATCTAGCATATCTATATAAGTTTGTTTAACCTCAGTTAGGCTTGTAAGTTCCGATTGTTCATGAAGACGCGTGCTCACCGAGGCTTCTTTTGCCAACAAGCGTAAGTTATTATAAGTACCAAACTCTAGCTTTTGACAGAATCTCGTAATCGTTGCTTCTGAAACATTAATTTGACGTGAAAGCTCAGAAATCGTTTTATTGGGAACGCTCTCTACATTCGAAATAATATACTTTGCAATTATTTGCTCCCGCTTAGTTAAGTGAGACTGGTTAGATTCAATTATGGTAGTGATGCTTTTTAAAGGTTGTAAAGATTCCTGAAGCAAAAAGTGGCGAAGTGCTCCAATCATTCCAGCGTTATTAAGGTTTTGAGCTATTTTAATTTTTGTTTTTTCTAAAATCTTAGGGAGAATATCCTTTTCAAGTTGCTTCATTATTAATGGATAAAGATAATCTTTTTGTGCAGTAATTCCCCCGCCGATAATAATCATTTCCGGATTCATAATATAAGTAATTGTGGCTATACCTTTTGATAAATAATAAACTAAGCGATCAATCTCTTCTATACAAATCTGATCTTTTTGTTTTGCTAGCTCAAAAATCTTTTTGCCGTTTAAATCACTTTCAGGAATACCTTTTCGTTGTGCTACATTCCTAATCAGTATTCTCGTCGAAGCTAATTCTTCAAACTGACTTCCTTCTATCGGGATATAGCCAATTTCCCCCCCACTGAAGCTGTGCCCAGTATGGAGTTTATTATCAACGATATAACTTCCACCAATTCCAGTGCCGATCGTCAAACAGAATAAGCTCTTGGCATCCTTGCCAGTTCCAATCCATGACTCAGCCAAACCAGCACAGTTCACATCATTTTCCACTTCAACAGGTAATCCAAAAAAATTTTCCAATTCGCGCTTTAGCTGTGTACCTGTATAATGAGGTATAAGTGGTGAAGCATATAAGATAATGCCTTCTTTGGAATCTACTTGACCTGCGGAACTAATACAGACCCCACTTATATCATGTTGTTTTATTAGGATCTGACCAAATTCCTTAACTTTATTTAATATGGACGCCCCCCCATAATGTGCCTCTGTTGGAGATTCATATTTATCAATGAATGTTCCGTTCTCGAAAAGAACACCATATTTAATTAATGTTCCGCCTATATCGAATGCTAAAAACTTTCTCATAATTGAACACCTTCATTTCTATTGATAAAACAATTACCCTTTCTTCTTACACGAATTGTCTTGATTTCTTTTGATTTAAAGGTAATGGTGATATGTTGTAATGGTTGATGACTAGTTTTCACTTTTCCAGTAAAGTCCACTTCCAATAAATCAACCGGTTCAAATCCAAAACATAGTTCAGTCTTCTCTTCTTTTGTTGATGGATTGAACAGTCGAATATCAAATGTATTTTCTTCCTTCTGAATAGATGAAGAAAATACAATAACCGAGGATGATTGGCTGAAAAGTTTCTGCTCATTTCTTAATTTGAACGATTGCTGACTCAAAACCGCCTGCCGCAGCATCATTTGATGATTAAGAGACATTTGTCCCTTGCCTAAAATTAGACCGTATTCAAATGTATAAGTGCCTATGCATTGAGCACCTGGTGTTTCAAATCCAGGTCCAGCTCCATTTCCACGGGTGCGTAGATCTCGTCTTGATAACCAGCCTACACTTCTAATGATGGTTAGAAATGCAAAATCATTACCTTCAATTTCATCTACTTCATATTCATGTAGACCGCGATGAACAAGTTGATGTTGATTTGCTATGACTGTGGAACTAGTTGGATATTGGTTCATAACAGCTTCCTTATTTTTCGACATATCCAAAATCTTATGTCGTATTGTGGGACGTTCCATTATGTCAAAGGCAGTATCAGCATAACTTACATTACACTCCGCCCCTAAATCAAAACCAACACGTAGTTTCTGATCCTTTGCAACATTATCAACTTTTGTCTTAAAATAAATGAATCTCTTTCCATGATAGAGGGTAACATTAGTAACCATCTTATTTAATACATATTCATTACTTGGACCAGTTCTATTCACGTTTAATGAAGCAGGAAGTTTCATTTCATACTGAATTGTCACACTTTGAAACGTTTTTCCTACATTTAAGTTACATACACCAGTTATTATTGCTTTACTAATCATGTCATTTATTGGAGGAGAATAGTTATAGGTGTCTCCAGCATCCAATGAAGACAGAAACTGATGTTGATTTTTATATGTAATATTTTCTTCCTTATCTATAATTTGCAGACCCTCATCATTCCATGTAATCTTGTAATATTCATTTTCAATAAAATTTTGTTCTCTAGTTAATTTGATTTCCTTTGCTTCTTTTACTCGTTCAATTCGTACCTTTTTAATCTCGGCTCCATCAAATGGCATTGTAAACTTTACATGATAGGTTACATATTCAGTATAATGAGGTTCAGCTAAAATATGGCGAAGAAACTCTTCTCTTTTTTCCCTGTTCACAACATCAAAACGAATTGGTTTATCATCATGATAAAGTGCAATAGCACCTAAGTCCTGTTCAGCTGGGATACGAATGGTCGCATCCACAGGATACACCTCTAAAAATGGCGTATTGTTAATTAAATACAAATAAGTATTATCCTTTGAACTATCTAAAAATTCAAAAGGGAATTGATCGTTTAAGATATCCTTGGCAAATTGGCTAATCGCACTTATCACCTTTTGTGATCTTGTTTCCATTTCATTATGCACTTCATCCACACTGCAACCACAAATACTGTCATGAGGCTGATTTTGTAGAAGTAATTTCCATACATATTCAATAAATTTTGTAGAGTTCGTACTTCCGTTGGTCCATACATTCAAAGCCTCCATAACACCAATGGCTAAATCTTCACACTGTTGATTTTGATTTTTCAAATACGTACGGGTAGATAAAACCCCAGGTAGGATAAAAATTTTTGATGGGTCACGCTGCTCACCACTAATGGTTCTTAAAGCTTTCTTCTCTTCAAACGACTCCAAATACTGAGACATCAATGATTGCTTAAACTCAATTTTTGGAAAATCCTTTTTCAATTGGTTTAATTTATTATTTAAATCGGAACCTGTAAAAGTATGGTCAGCACCGTTCATAATCAAAGCTCTTCCGTGTGTTAAAAATGGAGCACTTGATTCCAAGTATTTTCTTGTTTCATCTTGATATGTATTGTGTTTTAAAAAGGTTTGATAATATCCTTCAAATAGAGGTAAAACAAACGTAAATACGCTACTCCCATCTGCTCCCTCCCAAATATTTTCAAATTGTTCTGATACTGCTCCACGAAAAAGAAGTGCATTCTCAATATGAAAACTTTTGAGAATTTGTGGCATTTGGCTTATATGACCAAATGTATCTGGTAGGTAGCCAATATTAAAAGAAGAGCATAATGATTTAGCTATACTCGTACCTAGCTCTAAATTTTTTATTATAGATTCTCCAGAAACAAGAAATTCATCTGCAAGCAAATACCATGGTCCCACTTCAATTTTTCCTTGCGTAATAAATGAAGTAAAACGTTCAAATTCTTCTTTACTCACAACTTCTTTATAATCATCAATCACGATGGTCTGGCCATCTAAAAAAAAGTTATCTATTTGACCGTTAGATAGTAACTCTTGTACATATCGTATTCCATTTCTCAGTTTATATCTAAATTCTTCAAAGCTTTCATACCACTCTCGGTCCCAATGCGTATGGTTTAATATATGTACTTCTTTTATGTTATCCATTTTAAGCTTCCTCCAACTTAAGCAGTCGTTTAATGTGGGAGCCATCTATTTTATTAAGATCAATATTTTGTCTCACCGAAATGGCACATGCGATCCCTGCTGCTTCACCAATGTCTCTGACTGTAGGTTGAATTCTTAGGGATGCTTGCATCAAAAATGTACTAGAAATATGCCTGCCTACAACAATCAGATTGCTCACTACATCCGTTATTAGTGAACGATAAGGAATTTCATAATATTCACCACGTGAAAGTTTCGCTTCTTCGACTTGATCTTTAGCCACACTGTGAACATCAATATACCAGTCACCCCTAGCAATTCCGTCTGCAAATTTTGCACGGTCTAAATAATCTTTCTCTGTTAGCATATA
Organism: Gottfriedia acidiceleris; assembly: GCF_023115465.1. Taxonomy (NCBI): domain Bacteria; kingdom Bacillati; phylum Bacillota; class Bacilli; order Caryophanales; family Bacillaceae; genus Gottfriedia; species Gottfriedia acidiceleris. Next base: position 2,425,263 of record NZ_CP096034.1, read on the forward strand.
TTTACCAACAATTCGAAACGATTCACGTATACCAAGCTGATTGGCTTCTTTTAATAAAAATGCCTTTTCAAAGCCTGGTATATACTTTGGTAAAAAGCATGAAAGCCGTCGAATCATTTGTCGTCCCTTTATTACTGCTTGGGAGCGAAGGATTGGATCCGTTGTTTGATAAATCCCTGGAATATGGGGGCAATTAAAAGACATTACAGTAGGTTTTCCTGGTTGGGTAAAAGCTTGAACATAGCGAAGGTCCTCTTCTTGTAAATCACCATTTTCAAGTCCCTTTAAAAATATTGGTTCTAATACATGCCCTTTGCCTGGAACCATGGCGATTTCAAAAAAGTCGGGATTTTTTATCTTACAAAATGTCTCATTTTGCGAGAGAATAAATTCACGTAAACGTGCAATATCAATGCCGCCCATTTCAAATCGAAAGGAGATTTGCTGGTTTTGACCTTTTTTATCTCCAGATTCTACTGATACTCCAGCTGACCTAGACAGTACGGCATCTCCTGAAGCATCAACAAAAGTCTTTCCCTTTATGGCTGCTAATCCATTACAGGTATTGACAATAATATAAGCGATTTTATCTTGATCCTTTATGCAATCAATGTAATTTGCTTCATACAATATTTGTCCGTGACGTTCTATAATTAATTGTTCGAGCACATAGAGTAAAGTTTCCACATTAAACCAACTGCAAGTTGTTGTTCCGTCATTGGTATTAATGCCTTCTTCATTTAGTCGATTAATAATTAGATGATTTACTCGCTGTAATTTCACATAGGTTGGCATCATAGGGGAAACGAGTGAATTAGTTTGTGTACCTCCAAGAGAGATGCTTTTCTCTACGACCAATGTTGAAATATTCTCCTCTAAAGATGAAATAGCAGCTGCAACTCCCGCTGTACCGCCGCCAACGATAACACAATCCACATCATAAATAACTGGTAACTCCCGCCCAAAGAAAGATATTGTAGTACTCAATTGATTCACCCCTTATATGGTTTATTGTAAAACTGACTAACAGTTTTTCTCTACGAACTTTTTTAGTTTGACTTGATTTTTTCATTAAAAAATCTAACCAAGTTAATAGTATTATCCTTTTACAGCTCCATCTGTTGCTCCAGATATAAAGTACCTTTGCAGCCAGATAAAAACCACCAATGTCGGTGTCGTAGTTAAGATAGATGCGGCGCTAATCAATTTCATATTGGCACCATCAAAATTCTGAGAAAGCTGTGCTAGACCAATTGATAAGGTATACATGCTACTCTCTGTCGAATTTAATAATGGCCATAAATAATCGCCCCATGTACCCATAAAGGTAAAAATCGCAAGTGTAACAAGTGTGGGTTTTACAAGCGGTAGTGCAACCATGTACCATACTTTAAAACGATTTGCTCCATCTAAAAAAGCTGATTCCTCTAGCTCCTTCGGTATTCTAAGATAAGCTTGACGCATTAAGAAGATCCCAAAAGCCGTTGATACTTGCATAACCACCAATCCAAGATGAGTGTTTCGTAGTCCAAGATTCCCGGCCAATTGGAATAAAGGAGCCATATAAAGCTGGAAAGGAACCATCATTGTTGAAATAATTAATGCTAATACCACACTACGTCCTCTAAAGTCCATTCTTGCAAGAGGATAAGCAGCTAGACTACAAAATAATAAATTCAATGGAATTGAAATAGCCGTAACAATGAACGTATTTAAGAAATAAGAAGTGAAATTAGCTTTGTCAAGAGCGTTCACAAAGTTTGAAATTGTTGGATGTTGTGGCAACATATTACCATAAATGCTTTCTCCAGAAGACTTTAAAGACATAAAAATCGTTATGAGAAATGGTCCAACTGTTATACAGGTAATAAATATCAATATGAAATAAAGCCAGATTCTCTGCGTCATTCTTTTTAATTTCATTTTTTCTCCCACCTCTTTTTATGCTCTTAAATCATTTTCACGTTTACTTGTTAGTTTCATTTGTAATAATGAGCCACCTATCGCAAGTAGCAATAAAACCAAACCTGCTGCTGATGCAGTGCTGACGTGAAGACTCATAAATTTATTGTAGATATACATAACTAGCGTTGTTGTGGCCCCAGATGGACCGCCACCAGTTGTTAAAGCAATTTCTTCAAACACTTTCATGCCTGAGATAATAGTCATTACCGATACCAATGTCACAGATGGCGTTAACATAGGAACCGTAATGCTTCTAAACTGCTGGAAAATCGAGGCTCCATCAATACTAGAAGATTCATAAACGTCTTTTGGAATTGATTGAAGGCCTGCTAAAAAGATTATCATGTAATAGCCTAGCCCTTTCCAAATCGTAATGGCTGAAACTGCTATTAATGCTGTAGTCGACTGAACTAAAAGGTTTGTTGGCGAGTGAAATACGCCTAACTTTACTAACAAGTCCGAAATGATCCCACTTTGAGAATAGAGCATTTTCCACATTAATGCTGCAACAACCATTGGGGTAATAACTGGTAAGTAATAAAGGATACGGAATGTGCTTACTCCTTTAATTTTTTGGTTGACTAGCACTGCTAAAATCATTGGTAAAAAGACATTCATTGGTAGAACGATTAACAAAAATAAAAGTGTGTTAACTAGCGCATTCCAAAAATCTTTATCTGAAAATATCTCTTTAAAATTGGCTAAACCAACGTATTCGCCGGTACCCGCAATGATTTTATAGTCTAGGAAACTCCATTTAAAAGCTTCTATGATTGGAATAATAAGAAAAATGCCCAAAATCAGAATCGATGGAAGTAAAAACAACCATGGTGTAAAGATTCTCGTACGCCGCCTACGCGTTTCTGTTTTTCGACCAACATTAACGTTGCTTTGATTAGTTTGAGGTAAAATAACTGATTCCCTACTCATCTTGAACTCTCCTTTTAAATATTAGAGACTAGCTCTTTAGCAAAAAAGCTAGTCTCTTGTTCGTTAGAATGTTACTTTTTCACCTGATTTTTCAAATGCTTTGTTCCACTCTGAAGATAATTCCTTTAATGCTTCCTTTGGAGTTAACTTACCTTGTAAGTTTTTTACAAAGATATTTTTTGTTGATTCACGTAACTCTGCACTATTTTCTGTAGGTGGAATTAATACTTTAGCTCGTAGTAAAGATTTAGAGGCTTCTAACATTCCAAAAGCCTTTGGTGAATCCCCTGGATTTTTGAAATAGCTATCTTGTAAAGACTCTGTTGTAGAAGGTAGAACAGTGCCTGCTGTTTTAGCAAACTCTAACTGATTTTTGGAATTTGTAACAAATTCAGCTAAAGCTACAGCTGCATCTTTGTTATGTGTTTTCGATGGTACAGCAAAGTTCATTACCGCCACATTTACTGGTGCTTCAGGTGAATTTAATGGCTGGCCAGATTTTGATTCTTTATAAACGTTTGGGGAACTTTGCTCGACTGGTCCAAGGAATGTTACCCCACCTTCAAGAAATGCAACATTTCCTGCCATATATAATTCTTGACCTGTTTTAATTGAGCCTTCCGCATTTTCTTGAGGAATGATTCCTTCCTTATACATTTTTTGAGTTAAAGTAAAAAATTCAAGAATATCTTTGTTATCTTTAAATATAGCTTTTCCATCTTTTACAATCGGTTGACCATTTGCTAGTGATGCCATTTTTTCCATAATGGTATTACCATCGTTTATAACTGCATAATATGATGGCTTTCCAGTTGCCTCTTTTACCTTTTTTGCAGTTTCATAAATTCCTTGCAATGTTGAAGGAAGCTCTTTAACGCCAGCTTTGTCAAAAGATTGGCCGTTAAACCAAGAGACAGTTGTTGTTAAATACCAAGGCAAAGCATAAAGCTTTCCATCATACATGCCTGATTGAAAAGGACCTTCTAAATACGATTCCTTTGTCTTATCACTTACAAAATCTGATAAATCAAGTAAACCACCTTGTGCTGCAATATTGGACATATAGTGAGGGTTTAAGTTTACAACATCTGGCACGTCGCTTCCTGTAAGAGAAGTTAAAACTTTTTGCTCCATTTGATCTTGAGGTACATCCTGTATTACAACATTTACTTTCGGATGAAGTGTTTCGAATTCCTTCTCAATATTTTTGAAGTATGTATCAAATGGCTCTCCAGCTAACGAAGCAGTCCAAAGTGTAACCTTCCCAGAAATGTCTCCCGTCTTTTTGGTTGAGTCGGACTTTTCAGTACTCGAAGTTTGATTATTCCCACAAGCCATCAAGCTTAATGAAATTGAGGCAATAACTGAACCCATTACAAGTTTTTTGGCATGATTCTTCATTAATATTTCCTCCTTAGATAGATTAATTTATTTAATTTTCTGAAAATTATTTTTAGTAAATAGTGAAATACCAAAAAATAGAACTATAAAAAGCTGTTTTTACATTTTTCAACTAATCCTGTTTGTTCAATGAATAGTTAACCCATGTTTTACCTTCTAGTAGCTGCTCTTTCATTCTTTCAGCAACGATTAGATTGAGTTGCTTAGATTGAGCTGCTTTATCAATTTCTTCAATAACTGTATTAAAAAGTGGTGCAGACTGTTCCGGTTCATTATCTACCGCTTTTTTTAACTGAATTATCCCCTGTTTTATTCGATTTCCTTGCTCTCGGTTAACCGCACCTTGTGGAACGTAAAGAGTTTCTATTAGTTTTTCTATCTCTTTCAATATAGTTTGAGTAGCTAGAATAGGCTCTTCACCTGGATTTACTGCTTTTTCTCTCCATGGTCCCTTCCCAAGGGCATCAACTGATGGAGCACTCGCCTGACCGAATGCAAACATATTAACTCCCGATGTACCATGAGCCGCTGACATGACATCATTCACGCTTGCCATTTCACTGAGATGATGATAGAAGGAATATATACCTGTATAATACATAGTTCCTTCAGGCATTAATACTTTACTTGCTTGTACGGTTTTTTGTATGCTATTAAAGTCATGGCCATATGCCTGTGGAATGACACCGTCGATATCATCCTTCCAACCACTAATCAGTGACGCCTCTGGACCTGGTTCTGGTGTAGCAGTTAACATGAATTTAGGATTGATTGATTTTGCTTGGGTATGCAGCTTGTCAACAAATTCATTTTCTTTTGTTTCTAGCCAATTTAACCAATCAGCCCATTTTTGTGGATCCGTTGTTGGATTAATATCATAAGGATCAATACCAGTCTCTTTCTTATACATACTTCTTACTGTTTCACTAAACCCGTAACTCTTTTCAAATTTCTGATGGGGGTATCGCATATAGTCAATATCCAATCCCTTGATATCGTATGACTTTTCCATCTCATTGTAGATACTCAGCATAAACTTTTGCACATCCGGTTGGGCGATATCAAGCCAATAATATCTACTACTTGAGTCTGGAGCTGGTTTTCCAGTATGATTATCACGTTGAATGGCTGCCCACTCTGGATGCTTTTCAAACTCAGGAGGTGTACCAATACTACTTTCACCAATCATAAATCCATCAGTCCATGCCTGTATAGATAAGCCACGCTTCTTTCCTTCTTTGATATATGCTTCGAGCAAATCCTTTCCATAAGGACCATAGTCAGCATTTTTAAATCTTGGATGTTGTGAAGGGAACCCATATAATTCCATCATCTTACTAGGATAAATAGTATAACCGTGGAAAGTTGTTTCTAAGTACACAGAGTTAAACCCTGCTTTTTCCATTCTGTCTAGTACCTGTTTAACCCCATCAAGAGTTGTTTCTTCAGGTCTGTACCAAATTGCTCGTTGCTCTGCCTTATTAGAAGGGAGTGAAAAATAATAAGCATCATAAGCAAACTGTGTGGATTTTCTTGTTAAATCAAGAGACTTAACCGGGTCGGTTGACTTAAGTGATTCTGCTTGATTTAACAATTCAACTGCTTTTTGATAGGACTCATCCGCTTTTTTAGTTGCTACTTCTAAATAATCAGCTTTCGCTTTATCTATTGACGCTTTTGCTTGTTCAATGGCTTGCTGACATTGGAACTGAAAGCTTTCCACATCTTGTACGATTTCAACAACACCATTCGCATCTACCGTTACTTTTGCTCCAATAATAGAATTAGTAGAAATCCAACTTGAAGCTATTCCATGACCACTGACAACAAAACCATTCTTTGGAATTTTGGATCCTCCACCGCCTAATTTTGTGACAAAACCATTTTCTACTGTAATTTCATATCCGTACTGGTTCGTTTTAGTTGTTTCTCCGAACGCTGGTGTGTAGACAATAAGTTGATCTGGTCCACGATATCCATCAAATGGGGCGCCATTAGGGTTGGATTCCCTACTAGGATTAACGGCTTGTGATTGTAATTGCACTTTCTTTTCAGTTGGCTCAAATAATGTGATAATGTCTCCCGATTGTAATTGATTTAGGAAATTCTTAATTTCTGTAGTTGTTGTAGCCCCAGTTGAAAGAACTAGACCATCTTCTGGAATTGGGCTGTCTCCATCTGTATCCTTTACCACACGGTATGAATTAAGGTCATTTTTTTCTAATACGACCTCCACACTGCCTTTTTTTGTTTCTGTATAATAACTAAATGTGTCATTAAACAGAATAAGTTTGTTGTCGTTTGCAAGTTGATTAACTCCATTTACAGCCATACGGTTACCTGAGGCATCCTCCACAGTCACTACTTTTACTGGATTAGTATTTTCCGCAGCCTGACTTTTGACCACTCCAAGTGAAGAGAATACTAGACTAGAAGTCAAAACAGAACTCGAAAGAACCTTCAATCGCTTACCCATAATTTCCTCCCCTTTCAAATATTGAGGCATCTTTCACACACCAATCTTTATAAATACATCTGTAAAGGCTTGATTGGAGTTTGGAGTTCGCCCAATTTTTGCTAACGCTTTCAATTTAAATTATAAACACAGGTTAAATCTAATACAAGATTAAATTCAAAATTTTTTCTATTTTTTAAAAAAACTGAAATTTATTTTCATTTTGAACTATCATTCAAGATTTATAAGTTTAAAAAACTCTATTATTCTTAATTCCTTTTTTAAATTCCTAATTTTAGTTGCGTTTCTATGCATATAAATCCCCAAATTTGGAAAAATTTCTTCGACAGACTGGAAGATCTACTGCAGGTTTAGAAAGCCAGTCAATGTAACAGTACAAAAATTACTATTTTTCACTTCCATATACTAAAATAAAACTTACAAAAAAAGCCGCCGAATCGGCTGCTACTTTTTGTCTTTTCCTATTTAATCCTAAAGTTATCATTGTACTTGCCACAGCCCTTTCTCAACTCTTTGTATCAAAAGTGTCTAGATTTACAATAACACCCCGCAAATGTTTGATAGTGTCTAGTATTTACGAGACAGTACATTTATTCTAGTAATTTCCCTTTATTAAAGAAAAGAGCTCGTTATATAACGGATTATCTTGATCTTTCATTTTATATACTAATGATATTTGATTTGTTATATAGGTTTCTGGAAGTAACACTTTAACTTTTTTTAAATTTAGTGAGTCTTCTAATAAATAGGTCGGAAGCAAACTTACTCCCATCCCAAGTTGGATTGACTGTAAAATTGTACGTAAATCAGGAATAACATACTTAGGTTGTAATCCCGGACGTTTAGAAAAATATTTTTTCCAATACCTTCTTATTATTGGCAACTCTAACCCATAACTGATCCAATCTAACGATGTTAGTACTTTTTCTATATTTAATTCATCTTTAATTGGTAACATATTGTACGGAGCTACTAATACGAATTTTTCTTCTTCTAATTTTTCATATTTAATCCCAGGTAAGTCTAATTTTTGTGTTGCGATGACAAGATCTAATTGATCATTCTGTAACATCTCTAATAAGTTTAATGTCACATCAAACTGTACAGTAAATCTAATGTTTAATTTAGTTAATTTTTCTAATAATTGTTTAGAAAAATATTCCCCAGGAGCACCAATACGAACAACCGGGATTTCAGTCTCCATGTTTGAATAGGTTATTTCTAACGACATTCTCTCTAAATTTTCGATATAAGGTATTAATTTTGTGTATAATTCTTTTCCCTTCTCGGTCGGAATCATTTTTCTAGGGGCTCTTATAAACAGAGCTTCTCCTATTTCTGCTTCTAAAGCTGCTAAATGTTGACTCATAGCAGGTTGAGTCATAATACGAGATTCAGCTGCTTTTGAAACAGAACGCTGCTTATAAATACTAATAAAACTACGGTACCATTCAAAATCTATCATAATCCCAATCAAATAACCTTTTCTTTTAGTTCATTTAAAGTATAAACTTTTCTCACTTCAATTAAATTTTCTATATTTTGTCGGTAAGTTTTATAATGAGTTGATTGAATATGCGATTGAAATGCGTCTTCATTTTCCCACACTTCATAAAATACAAATGTATTCTCATCTTCACTAGACTCATGTAGTCGATATTCTAAGCATCCTTCTTCAGCCAATGACAGAGGAAGAATCATTAAAAGCTCTTGCTTTAAGTCATTTTTCTTATGTTCTTTTGCACGAAGAATTGCTGTGACAATGATTCGGTCCATAACGATCTCTCCTTTATTATAGGGATGCTAATAATATGTTTTTAACATCTTCTTGATTTAAAGGTACATAGTTTCCAATTGTAGGTGCCACCATCGCTCTTTTTGCCATTAAATCAATTTGTGTGTGGTCAATTCCATAATCTGAAAGCTTTGTTGGAGCACCAATTGATTTTAAGAAACTTCGAAATGCTTCGATTGTCTCTTCAATCATCTCGTTCTTTGTTTTATTACTAAAGTTTAATTCAAATACATTTTCCCCTAATTGGATAATCCGTTCTGGACGTTTTTTTGCTACAAATTCCATCCAATTAGGAAATAAGATTGCTAATCCTCCACCATGAGGAATGTCATACACAGCAGAAACTGCATGCTCAATCATATGTGTAGCCCAGTCTGATTGAACCCCCATTGACAGAGTTCCATTTAATGCTAATGTACCACTTAATAACATCGTTTCTCTATTTTCGTAGTTAGTTAAATCATTTACAAGTTTTGGCGCTACTTCAATCATTGTTTTTAAAATAGATTCTCCAAATCGTTCTTGTAGATTAGCATTTTCAGAATTGTGAAAGTATTGCTCGAATACGTGAGACATTATATCTACTATCCCATAAATAGTTTGATTTAATGGAACTGAGTATGTTACTTCTGGATCTAATATACTAAATTTAGGGTAAGTATAGATTGAACCAAATGAACGTTTATCTTGTGCCTCCCAGTTAGTAATAACAGCTCCACCATTCATTTCTGAACCAGTCGCAGCAATCGTTAAAATAGTTCCAATTGGAATGGCTTTCGAAGGAATTACTTTCTTAGTTACAATATCCCAAACATCTCCATCATAATGAGAGCCTGCCGCAATCGCTTTTGCACAATCAATAACACTACCACCACCAACTGCTAAAATAATGTCAATATTATGTTTTCTAACTAACTCAATCCCTTTGTTTACAGTTGTTAACCTTGGATTTGGTTCAACGCCTCCCAATTCTACAATATTTATATTGATTTCTTTTAATAAAGCTATTATCTTACTATAAAGTCCATTTTGTTTAATGCTTCCACCACCGTATAATAAAAGTACATTTTTACCGTAAAACGGAATTTCTTTTTTTAATTCAGTTAATTGACCTTTTCCGAAAATTAATTTTGTTGGGTTATTAAAAATAAACTTATTCATATATACCTCTTCTTTTTATTTAATTTTTGCTACTATTTTGCCCTTTACATGACGTTTGGAAAGTTCTAGTAAAGCTGAAGGTATTTCTTCTAATGAAATCACTTTAGAAATCATTGGAGAAATTTCCTTTTGAGCTAGTAATGCCAATAATTCATTTCCCATTTTTCCTAGATCTTGTTGTGCAATAAAATCATCACCATGATGTACTGCATTTAAGGCTATTTCGTGATAAGAAATTACTTGTGTAAACGGCTTTATTTTAGAAAAATCTGGTGCTCCAGCAATATACGCTATGTGACCACCATATGAAATATAATCAAGAGAAGCTGTTGCATTTTCTCGGCTTACTGTATCTAGTACAGCATCTACTCCTCTTCCTTTCGTTATTTCTTTTACTTTTTCTTCTATATTTTCTTCTCTATAATCAATTACATAATCTGCACCTAAAGATCTTACGTATTCATTATTGTGAGCAGATGCTGTTGAAATAACAGTTTTGCCTAATTTTTTTGCAAGTTGTACAGCAAATCCACCAACGCCACCAGCACCACCATGAACTAATATTGTTTCAATATGGTTCATTGGTAATTTACGGTAAAGAGCTTGATATGCAGTATACCCAGCTGTAGGTAGAGCAGCCGCTTCTTCGAATGATACTGTATCTGGAATTCTAGAAATTGTATGAGCTGTTGTTACTGCAAATTGAGCAAAACCACCATTTTTCGTAAAATCACCATGATAAACAACTCTGTCCCCTAAGTTCCAACCTGTAACCCCTTCTCCAATTTCTGAAATTGTACCGGCAACATCAAGACCTAAAATATGAGGATAACTCCATTTCGGATTTCCATTCGTTGCTGTTTTATAATCAACTGGGTTTAACCCGGCAGCCGCTACTTCAACAACCACTTCACCTTTTTGTGCAGTCGGCTTCTCAATTTCTTCTATTTTCATTTCTGTCCATAAATTTTTATCTTTAAGTAATAAAGCTTTCATTCTAAATACACCTCTTATTTAAAATTTCAAAAGTCTGCATGAAACACTGGTGCTTCATACAGACATTATTTTGAACTTATTAAGCTAACTTTTGCACTACTTCTTTAGCAACTCCTACAGTAGATTGTGGGTTTTGACCAGTAATTAAATTTCCGTCTACTTTAATGTTACTTGTCCAGTTAGGTGCTACGATTACATTTGCTCCTAGTTCACGTAAGCGTGTTTCTAATAAGAATGGCATAAAACGATCTAATGTTGTTTCGTATTCCTCTTCATCTTCATCTGTAAATGCTGCTATCGTTTTATTTGCTACTAAAGGAGTACCATCTGATAAAGTTACACCAATCAATCCAGCTGGACCATGACAAACAGCAGCTACAATTTTACCACCTTCATACAATTCACGAATTAATGCTTGTAATTTTATATTCTCCGGTAAGTCGAACATCGTCCCGTGACCACCTGGTAAAAATATTGCATCAAAATTAGAGCTGTCTGTAATTTCATCTAGTTTTAATGTATTTTCTAAATATTTAGCTGTATCTAATATTTCTTGTGGAACTTCTCCTTCTAAGCTACGTGCATCTATAGGAGCTTTTCCACCTTTTGGGCTTGCTACAGTTACTTGAAAACCTAGTTTATCAAACTCTACATATGCTTCTCCAAATTCAGAAAGCCATAGTCCGGTTGCGTGGCCATCTTTCATTTTATCCTCTGTTGTTACAACCATTAATATATGTTTTGACATACTATCTCCTCCAAAAAGTTATTTTAATTTTTCTTACAAGAAATAGTTTAAGCTTCAAATCACTATAATACAAATTAGAAAATAACAGGTTTGCCATAAATATATTTATACAAAAGACTCTCTTTCTGCTCTTTAATTTTTCGAGTAATTGAGCGCAATAGATGAAGGGAGAATTCACCGATGTTCTACCGTAGTAAGTAGTTTCAAATTGGTATTCTCTATAATCTCTAAATATAATCAAAGCTTTGGGTACGATTCCAAACCTATATATTTATGAAATAATTTGACCTTTTTTTCTCCATAAGAAACACCCCTTAAAATCAATGTTGCCCTACTATGGGTTTTTCAACATCAACTTTAAGGGGTGCAGTCTACAATTAACTCTTTTTTTGTAATTTTTGTTGCAATTCTAACTTTTTTTTAGTAAAAGATTTTTTCCATAGAGGCTCATCTCTAAACATATACTTTTAATGGCGAGCTCACTATTGATTTGACTGAGTTGAAATCTGCCATGTAACACCGAATTTATCGGTTACTTGTCCGTATAAAGGACTCCAAAAAGTTTCGTGTAAAGATATGATTACTTTCCCACCATCTTGCAATTTACTGAAAACTTCTTTGGTTGATTCAACGTCACTAATTAAAATAGCTAAGGTGGTTTGGTCGCCAATTTGATAAGGTAGACCTGTAAATGTGTCAGAAATCATTAAATCTGTTGTTCCAACTTTCAGATGGGCATGTAAGATACGATTTTTTTCCTCATCCGATAATGTTGTATTTTCTTCTCCAGGCATGTCACCAAATCTTTGAAGAACAAGAGTTTTTGTATTGAATGCATGTTCATAAAATGAAACTGCTTCCTGTCCATTCCCATTCAATATTAAATAAGGGTTGATACCTAAAATCATTAAAAACACCTCTTTTTAAAATTTTGATTTAATCACTTCTTATCTCTAACTTATCTTTTACAATTTGGTTCCGATTAAGCTCCCGGTTAATAAATTCTACTTCAAGTCATACATTCCTTCATTTATAAAAAAAGTGATTTGCTTGATTATAAATCCTAGCAAAACGTATAAAACACTAGATTTTTCAGAATATTCATTTTATAATAGTGAAAATGTATTTCATAACCTCTCTTATATTAATTAGAAATTAATTTAATTTATCAAATGGGTGAAAAAGTACTTTAATCGCCTCTTTTTATTACATTCATTTATTAAATCTACCCATTAATATTGTATTATAAAATCTTCCATCAGAAAGAACCTTATCGTTTTTTAATACTCCTTCAACTTCAAAGCCTAACTTTTTATAAAGTTTAATTGCTTTTTCATTCGTTTCTAAAACACACAAATTTATTTTATGGAGATCACTAGCATCCGCCCAAGTTATTGATTGTTTTAAAAGATTTTTACCAATTCCGTATCCCCAAAATTTTTTTAAGATGCAAACTCCAAACTCTACTTTATGAGAAAGTCTTTTTAATTGATTACCTTCACATCTAGAAAAACCTATTATTTTATCTTCAACTTCTGCTACTAAAAATAAATTATTAATCGTTTCTATATCAGAGTTAATTAATTGTTCAAAGCCTTTTGGATCAATAAATGCTTCTCCAGCTTCTCTGTCTAAATTTTCTGTCTCTCCGTCAATCTGCACTCTCAAACTAGATAATTGTTTCGCGTCAGTAAGTACTGCATGTCTAATAATATATTGAAGGCCATTTATTGTAAATTTCTGCGGTTGTATTTTCATCATATACTCCTTGTACTTGTATTCTTAATTTTAATAGAAAAAAGGATTGTTTATGTACTACTTTAATTAGTGTGGATAAAAATCAGTTATAAAAATGATTATTGATTCTTACTAAAAGAGATCATCTTAATGTTAATATTTAAAGTTTTCGACAAAACTATATTAATATGAAAGAGGTGTATCAAAAGTGGAATTTAGAAGTAGTGGAAGGCTTTCCAATTTTTTAGTTGCAATATTGTTTACGATTTGTATGATTACTTTCATCTTTTATGTACAAAGGCATGGATTTCCCAATACGATTAAGCCATATATGATCATGACTATAGTATCCTTAATCTTTCTAGCCTATATCGGCTATACTCGTAGTATGGTTATTAGAATAAACGATCACGGTGTTACATACGAACATTGGGGTTTTAAACGAACGATACCCGCTCATCATATTACACGTGTTAATTTACAATATCGCTTTAAAGAAACACCATCACATAGTGCTTATTTAGTAATTAACCATCCAGAAGAATCTATTTTCATACCATCTATGATGTTTCAAGGTCAAATCGAACGAATAACGAAAGAAATTAGAGATATCATGATCTACTAATTAAATCTTTTTAAAAGAACTGAAGTAAGGCTTCAGTTCTTTGTGTTTAAGAAAATGATATCTTTGTTAAATTATCACTTTACTGCATCTACAATAATTGACGGAAACAGCACTTTTTCCCCGTGATTTCTAGGATCATATTTTTTTGAACGGTAAATAACACCATCCTTGCCATCCCATTCTTTAAAATGAAAATTTCCTTCTTCATCACAATATTCAAGTAGTGTTACTTCAAAACCCGCTGTTTCAAACATGTTAACTAGGGTGTTATATTTATAGACAATTTTATGGCTTGCTGCAGGATGATCTTTTGGTCCTGGTCCACCAACTTTAACAATACTTTGATAAGTTTCGTCTTGAAAAAATCCATCTGGTACCGCACAACGAATATAGCCAGATGGTTTTAAATAATCATAACAAATTTTAGCAGCCTCTAATCCTTCATCATAAGTAAGATGTTCCCAAACATGTTCAGCTAAAATAGCTTTTATAGAATTTTTCTCGAACTTATTTTCCCAAGTTGACCTAACTAATAAATTAAGTTCTTCTTCCTGAGTTTGAATCCATGTTGGATTATTGTTATACTCACCTGCCCCAATTACAACTTTTAATTCATCTTGTTTAATCACTAGTTGATTCACCTCATCTAAATATTGATCGAATAGTAGTGTTCTACAATAGTTACACGAATTCCTTCTATAAAGCGTAGAAAAATGTCAAAATTTAGAAATGTAGATGATTGAGATTTTCTTCTTAATTATTTAGATTCTTCTACTTTATCTTGGGTATAATAATTCCAGTAAATGGAGGCGATATCAAATGACAATCGATCGAATTTGTACGATTGGACCAGCTAGTTTTGATAAAAAAATACTGTCTGAATTGATTGAGCATGGCATGACAATCGCAAGACTAAATTTTTCACACGGAACACATGAAAGTCATCACAATGTGATTGAACTAATTAAATCTATTAGAAAAGAGACAGGAAAAAAAATTAAGATTTTAGGAGACCTCCAAGGTCCAAAAATTCGATTAGGAAAAATTGAAGGGGAAAAAATAAATCTTGAACCTAATCAAACTTTTACACTCGTGATTGATAAAATTACTGGTGATCTTCATCAATCAAGTGTTGATTATAAAGGGTTAATAAATGATGTGAAACAAGGAGATCGTATTTTAATTAATGATGGTGCAGTGGAGTTAAACGTTGAAAATATAGAACAAAATAAAATTGTCACTTCTGTGAAAACTGGTGGCGAAATTTCTTCGCATAAAGGCGTGAATTTACCCGGAGTCGTTACAAGTTTACCTGCTATTACGGAAAAGGACCAAAAAGACATCGAATTCATTTTGCAAGAAGGCTTAGATTATATTGCATGCTCATTTATTCGACGGGCATCGCATTTACAAGAAATCAGACGTTTTATGAATTCAAAAAGTGATAAAACTCCTCAATTAATCGCAAAAATTGAAACGATTGAAGCAATTAAAAATTTCCAAGAAATTAATAAAGAAACAGATGCAATTATGATTGCTCGTGGTGATTTAGGTGTTGAAGTGCCCTATCAATGGATTCCTCTTTTACAAAGAGCCATAATCCATGAGTGTAATTCAAATGGGACATATGTGGTCACAGCAACTCAAATGTTACAATCAATGGTAGATAATTCACTTCCAACAAGAGCTGAAGTAACGGATGTATTTCAAGCTGTGATGGATGGGACCAACGCCGTCATGCTATCCGCTGAAAGTGCTGCTGGCCACCATCCAATTGAAAGCATTGAAACATTAAAACTTGTATCTCAATTTGCTGAGACCGTAAAATCGAAATCTCCGTTTGATTTTAATGATATGCTTGAATTGATTAACTCAACGATCAAATAAACTTGATTTTCAAGACAAAAACGCCCCAAAAGGGCGTTTTTAAATTATCACTTTTCTTTTTTATAAAATCGTTCACCTGTATCTGGATTATAGTAAACTCTTGTTTTTTCTCCTGTTACAGGATCAATATTAACTTCACTAGTTCGTTGAAATCCTTCTGGTATTTGGTTTCCATGATTTCGATTAAAACGTTTATCGTAAATAAAATAACCTAGCAATAAACAAATAATGAGAAATAAAATTTGGATACCATAAAAACCGAAAATAAATGTTTCCACTATATTTCCTCGACTATTACTGAAGTTAAACTAGCGACAATATTTCTTATTTTATTCTCCATGTAAATAGACCTCCTAAAAGTATTCATGTAACAACACTAAACGATTTCACTCACTAATAAATGTATGTCATTTTGAACGTTCGAAATCATACCTTTAAATGATTATATCAAGTTTATTTTTTTAGGTCTACGTGAGGCTTCGTTGATTTAAGATGAAATTAATTGCATAAAATTTGCTAATTCTTCTTTTTTACATGATGAAAATTGAACCGTTAAAGTTCCGGTAAGGTTTTAATATCGGTTCGGCTCGATAACTTCACAAGGTCTTAAGGGGAAATATAGAAAAAATATCGAGAATATGAGATTATATTTATTCTTATTTACTTCTCATGTAGGCAATGCTTTGGTAGGATTATTTTTATCTTTTTTCCAGCCTTCCCATCAATAGTCCCTTTTCCTACGATCCGAATATTATTTAAACTGCCGTAATCGTATGCTAGCCTAGCCTAGGGTTTTCGTTTACACAACAAAAACTGGATAGCCTTTTAAAACTATCCAGTACTTTCTTTTTATCCAATTACATTATTACGCTTATTACTTTTTATCAATTCATCACTTTTCAAAAGCATTAACAATTTACATCACATATACTATTTCATTTGTCCTTTGTATTGGCCCCACCTACGCCAAATACGATGATAGCCACACATGCCATCCACCTTTATTTAGTATAACAGAAAACGCTTACATTTTCAATTTTTAGAATATTTAAATATATTTTTTAATAACTGAAGTATAACTGACTTTACTTTTCCTTCATACACCATCAATCACTTTGTAATTTTTATGTGCTATAACTGTTCTGTTTCCTTCAAACGCCAATTCCGTTACATTATCAATTATATTTACAATAACTGTATTTTCATTGACCTTCTCAACAACCCCTTTAATTCCATTCTTAAAAAAGACATGTTCCCCTAACTCAGCTATCTTTTTTGCCTTGAATTTCATCTTCTTCTCCCCAATCATCATCATTATTTTTCTTAGTTTTACTTCGTTATTATATTTTGATTTTTCTTATTCACAATTGAAAACGCCTTCATCAATTTGTAGCTAAACATTAATTCGTACCAAGTTAGCTAGATCCTTAGTGAATATTACGACTAAATCCTTTTTGTAATTCTATCTTATGCAAATAACCTAGTGGACATTTTTTATTCATTTCATACAAGGATGAAAATTAAGAAGTAATTATTTTAAATACTTTTTCTTTCAAACTACTTTTTTATTATATTACCAAAATTACAGATATAAATATAGTATTTATATTGAATAATAAAATTTTAGGAGTGTAGCATCTTTTCATTTTTAATCTTAAATAAACTACTTTTATAGCATGTGTTTGCTCAATATGGTTATAAATTAGATCAAGTATATTACATTCTTAATTTGAAAATAAATTTTGAGTTTGATTAGTTAAATTAAAAAAGCCGAGTTCATTTTTTGAAATCGACTTTAAATATTCTAATTGAACAAATGCGTTTGTTACATTGAACTAATTAAATTCACACATTGCCTAAGGGAAATTGTTTACTTAGGCTATATTAATTGCTCGTGCAGCTAAAACTGCTACTATAAGAAGGGAGATAGATGATTGAATCATCATAAGAATCTTTGCCCTTTTGGAAATAACCATCGTATCTGTTGGACTGAATGCTGTATTTGTATTGAAAGCAAGATACAAATAATCAAATAATGATGGAGTCCACTTTTCCCATCCTGGGATTTCAGAGGTCATTTGCGGAAATAAAAAATCGATTGGTTCACTTTTTCCACTATGCCTCTTTAACGGACCTCCTCCGTCGATTTCCCAATACCATACTGCAAAAACCCCAATATTAATAAACCATAGCAAGCCTGCACTCCGGAATAAACTTGCTGCACTAGCTGAATGATGGAACATTGCATAAATCAAAAATGACACACTGCTGATTAAACTTAATGTAATTACCCCTGTTATACAAAGGGACAATACACGGGTCCAACCATGATGACCACGGACTATACTTATTACCATTGGTACAAGCAGAATAACTACGACAGTAATTATTATCCAACTAGGACCTAGTGTTAATTTTTCCGAAATAATACTAAGTAGCGAACCAATGACTAGAACTGTAAATAAGTATGCTCCCCGAGGAACTTTAAAATGGTGGTTATCTGAAAATTGAGATTCGTGCAATGGTAAACTCCTTTCTATTTATTAAATTCGCTGAAAATCATAATGAATATAAATTTATCTTATCCTATATATATAACATTTAATTTTATAATAGATATCAAGTTTCGATAAGCTTATCATTTTTTCTTGTCAATAAACTTCTTAACTTTTAATTTAGGAGCTCTTATGACACTTGTAGCTGATTTTATTGTTAGTAGGTTTTCTTGTATAACTACTATGTGAGTTCTTTTTCTGTATCTCTTCACCTGAAAATGGATCTATGTATTCCATCATGCTTAACTGTTCCGCTACTACATCATCTTGTAGTTGATTTCGATTATATTCTTATATCCCCTTCTTGTTTTTTCCAACTGTATCTACATAATTCGCGTGACGATCAAATATCATTAAACTACACGCTGTAGCTTCTATAATCTCAACACCTTTTCTTTCACATAAAGTTCGGAGTATTTCTACTATATCTTTCTTAATTTCCCCGTAAATGACTTGCCTTCTGTATTTCGAGTCGAATACGATGTGATAATTACAATTCTAAGTTGAATGTGCTAAACTATTACTGTCTTTTGACATAAAAATTCCTCCGTATGCTGCTACTTTGGTTGGCGAACCAAAAATAGTTTAGCACCTCGGGGGAATTTTTTAATTCCACGCAATAAGCTTTTTAGAACCCTAGGCGTAGTCTAGGGTTTTCGTTTCCGCAATAAAAGAAGGTCTCCAAAAAGTATGACTTTTGGAGACCCTCTTTCTTCCACGTATTAATGTACGACGTTAATCTTTTGTGTTGCAATTGATGTAACTTTAAATCCTTCCACATTTTCGCCTTCCGCATAAAGCGTATAAGTTCCATTTGGTACTTCTGGACCTGGCGCCCATGAGAATCGGATTTCACTTTCACGTGCATAATCCTTTGTAAACACAATATTTCCGTTAACGTCCTTGATATAGAATGTCCATTTTAGTTTATTATCTGAGAACGCGATGACTTTTGCTGGACTGTTTTCGTTTACTTTCGTATAGTTTTGCACTGTCAAGTACTGTATTAACATACCCGATCTAATGTACGAAGTGTCTCCCCATACCGTATAGCCTTCGTTGTATGCAGCGTCTTCTGCCATCACGATAATGCTCTTTGGTGCTTTCTTTACAATCATGCTCGTTACACCTGGCTTCAGGACGTTATAATTACCATCTAAGTATACAACAGCTTGACCGAATCCAACTCCACCTTCGTTGTCCGCTACATCAAACGAGATTTGGAACTTTCCATCCGCTGTTGGTGTCACTTGAATATTTGATGTGTGTGGGGCTTTTGAGTCCACTTTTACCGGAATCTCAGTAGTTTGCGGTCTTGCACCTGGATAATCAAGAGTCGAGCGTAACACGTATTTATAATCACCGTCCGGGACAGTATTTCCATTTTCATCTGTCGCTTTCCAATAATATTGATCCATGTCAATAATTGGGTAGTACGTATTGCCCGTGCTCATAATATTTTTTTGGAATTTCCACGGCTCTCCTGTGAATTCGCTATAGTCTCCTAAGTATTGCACTTGGTTACCGTCTTTGTCGGCGATATATGCTTCAAGCTTTGATAAGTTACGTAGCACCGTGAAAGTTGGAATGACTCCTGTATTAATAGAATATGGTGAAACACCTACACGGCCTGCGTTATATTTATGTGTCACAGGATCCAGTGCTAACGGTGAATCAGTGATATCATCCCAAAGAGTCGTGTAACCTAAGAACGCATTGTTATTCTCAGGAGATGGGTCAATGTTTTTCGGCTCATCCCATTTCCCGTAAAAGCCCATGTATGGCATCGATAACGGAACAACTTTGTCGCTCTTATTATTAGATGTTGGCACCAAGCGAACGAATCCTTCGACGAAGGTATTTTTCTTCATATTATCTGGAAGCTGTACATCAATGCTTAATTCTTTTTGCTTGCCACGCTTGATCGTAATCGCTTCTCCGCCGTTCACATGAACGTCTGCTCCATCGATACGCGTCATTTTTGTTGTGTTATAATCATTTTCGCGTGGGCTGAAACCGAACGGCTCTAAATCATAAGACGCATGTGTTCTTTCGTCTGTTAACACGTCGACCACGACTTTATATTCCATTGAATCTGGAACATCTTTGCCATCTAGTGCTTGCATTTCAAGTTTCATATTGAAATGAGTGTCACCGATTTCGTGAAGAGCTACACTTCCGGCTTGCTCAAGCGGAGCCCGTTTGTTACGTATCAATACTGGCGTATCAATCGCATTTTGAATCTCCATTAAGCCAGAACCTTGCATACGTGGAGAATACGGAAGTGCGTTATTTGTTCTTGGGTCTGCAATAATGTTTGCTGTATTCATCAGTGCAATTTTTGCTAATAAAGCTGAATCTTCGTTTTTCGTTATACCCTTTTTACGCATAGATTCCATTAATAACGCCGCTCCTCCTGCTACTTGAGGAGTTGCCATCGATGTTCCGCTCATAACTTGGTATTTATTGTTTGGAATCGTAGAATAAATTTGTCCGCCGACACCAGTTATTTCAGGCTTGAAATCAAGATTTTCAGGCGTTCCCCATGAAGAAAAGTATGAAATAGTGTTCTTTAATGGATTGTCAATCCAAGTCCCTTTGGATAATTTTAAGGTTACATTTTGTCCTGTTTGTAGTTTAGCAATAAGATCTTGTCCGTTCGGCTTACTAGTCGTAATAACTGGTATCGACGACGGATTAAGCTGGACTTGCGGATAATCCTGCATAGTAGTCGGCGGAACAAAAATCGTTGCCACGGCCCCTTTATTCTTCGCATAAGTTTGCACATATGACCAATTGGCGTAAGTAGTTTTCGGCTGGCAAATCATGATTTTACCCGTTAAATCCAAGTTTTTGATGTCCGTGTCTTTTCCTTCGACACCGTACACCACTTGGTACTCTTTGTTCGGATCAAGCTTGTTCCCTAAAACAAACCCAGAATACGTTTGGTCTTGGTATGAAAGTTCACTTCCATCTGAAAGGTGTAGTGTATTCATTTGAATGTTGTTATTTTCATAACTTGCAACCGACAACGCAAATGGGCTAACGCCAGGTGATCCAACCACTCCTGTATCCGGATTATCAGCATATGGTAATACTGAACTCATCATGATATTGTTCTTTGAAGAATATGATGCATTACCGCCTGCTACTACCACTAATACACCTTGCTCTGTTGCTTCACGAATTGTTTTTTGAACCGGGTCTTCACTTTCGCTTACAGGACCTGCATCAGTACCTAAGCTCATGTTAATAACATCTGCGCCCATTTGTACTGCGTGCTGGATTCCCGCAATGATATCATCTTCTTGTGCGCCGCCTCCTTTATCAGAGAACACTTTCTCAGCTAAAATCTGCACGCCTGGAGCGATTCCTTTTACGCCGTTAGTTGCTTCATTTCCGTTTGCTGAAATAATCCCCGAAACGTGCATACCATGCGGACTGCCTGCAGGGAATACATCGTTGTCATTATCCGCCCAGTCATAACCTGTTGGGACCTTGTCAGTGTACCAAACATCGTTTGCTTCAGTTGAAGCAAGCTTTGCTTCAATATTTGAAGACGTTAGTTTTTCTGCAACTCTACCTTTGTCAGTTAAGGTCATGTCTTGGTGCTTGTAGTCGACACCGGAGTCAACAACTGCCACTAGCATTCCTTCACCTTCATAACCCATAGATTGCCATACTTTTTGCGCTTGGACTAAGCCTTTGCTTTCATCTGCTGCTTCTGTGAAAGTACGTGCGATATGAACGCGCTTGACTCCTTCAATTTTTTGGATGTCTTTTAAGTCTTTGAATTTTGCTTCCATAGAGAATCCGTTAAAACCTTTATTGAAACGGTGTCGAACGGTTTTAGACTGACCTTTTGGTAATTTATCGATTACTTCATCTTGGGCCTTTTCGTATGAAGAACTAGTTTCATTCGAAGGAGTATTTAACTCAACAATCACGCGTACATTTTGGTCTGGCGAGAATTGTTGACTTTTGTTTTTAAGCACGTTTTGGTAATCCATAGGATCATTGCTTATTTCTTCAGATCCTTGTTGATGTTCAGCTTGTAAAATTTCTTGACCTGTTTTTAAGATTTCTTGCAAGCTGATTGTTTCATTTTGACCTTCTTCCTGCGTTTCCGCCGATGCAACTGTTGATGATAACAGCATCGCACTAAGCACTGCAGATGACATAACTTTGAAAGGTACTTTCTTCAACTTATTCAATTCTACTCTCTCCCTTTTTTTAACCTGTTCTATATTTTTAATAATAAGAATTTTCTCGGAATTAGTAAATTGGGGAATTTAATTCGATGTTCTTGTCGTTTTTTAGACAAATAACTACAAGAAAACAGATGATATTATTTTTTTAGATAAAAAAAATCGATTTCAACAGAAATTTACAAATCAATTGTCGTATTTAGAAGAATATCCGATGATGAAATTGGGGAGATTTTTAAAATTAATTAGAGAAAAAGTGTTATTTTAAATAAAAAATGAAGTCATTTTAATTAAATTTTAATCATTTGTTCTATTAATCAATAAAGCAGCCACTGTACTGGCTACTTTTACTCTTAAACTAATAGAAAAATCATTCTACACAAGTTGAATAATTTGATTGATAAAAACTAAATTGTTGAAAATTACCAGGAACAAACCTGATCCCTTTAGGGTGCTATCTGATGCTGACACCTTTTTGTGCTTATGAAAGTGGTGGTTCAATTGGTGTGATTTACCAAATAGATGTTCTTGATAGAGAACAATTAGTATTGATATGCTTAATGAAATCCCAGATCTGAATGTAAGATTGCACCAGGATATACACAACCGTCTAGTGTTTCTTCTCGCGCGTAATGAGCATTTCAAAGCCAGCAGCTTTCGCTTCAGCGATCGTAATACTTCCGTTATGATTGCTATCCACTTTACTAACATCTTCATTACTATTTTCCGTTTCGTTTGCAGGTACATTTTCTGTTTTCTTTGGCGTACTGCTCGTACCTGTCGTTTTCCCTAAATTTTTGTTCACTGGGTTTACATTGTCAAATTCATCTGTAATGGATCTGCCCTGAATTTTGTATGTGAATTAATAATGGTTAGGATTTTGAGTCTGAGAATTTGGATAATGAATCACTGCTTCGGAATCAGTACAACCTCGTGCATCTTGAATACCTTAGTTATTAATTTATATTTTCATCAGAATAGATTAATAAAAAAACCACCAACTAAATTAGCTGGCGGCAAAAATTTCTTCAAATACTTTTTTAGTTTAATCCCAAAGGTTTAAGAATATCTTCTAATGTCTTTCCTTTATAAATTTTAGTTGGTTGCTTATGGATTGTAAAGTCTGGATTTAATAACAGGTAATTACCTTTCACAAACTGTATATCCTTCATATCTACTACACCATCAAAATTGATATCTGCATCGCGATCTTTTGTACCAAGCTTGCTAATAATGTAGACAGCATCCATGATATCAATGACATTATCTTTATTAACGTCTCCGGCTCTTGTAGTTCCGTAGAAGATATACTTTAGTTTTCCTACTGCCTGGCCTTCATATAAATCTACTAAATCATCTACTCTGGTGTGTCTCTCAAAATGACCAGGAACCTTTACAACTAGTTCATAGGATTGATTGATTAAGGGAAGATTCTTAATAGAAAATCTAGCAGAGCTGTTAACTGTTGCATCATATCGTTTTCCATCTTGACCAATCATATATACTTCTGCACCCACCATTGAATAGTCCTTTTGGTAATCAAGCCATAAGGTACCCGGTGCGATAAAACCATCTGGTAAGAAACCGCCTTCAAGTACAGAGGTTGCTGGAAGGATATTAATCCCTCTACCAAATTTATTTATAAACAATGGTGATTGATTTAATACATATGCTTTTGCTGAAGTGATGTTAAGTTGTTGAATCCATTTTGTGTAGACAGTTGGATTGTCCTTCACTTTGAAAGTAAGGTTCATTACTCCCATACTTTCATTAATTCCAGAAGTTGTAGTTCCAGTTAATTGTGGAATTAATTTAATACTGTTCATCGTACCAGTAGTTGTTTCAACTTTAGTAAAGTTAGCCGTAAGTCCCTTCGCTTGGGCAGCGTTTACAAGTTGGTTGTTTAATTCCACACCCTGAAGTTCAAATACTTGATTATTATATGAGAGGGTATATTCCCCACCCATGAAATCTTTAATATTGTGCTCGCTTAAAGTTACTTTAAAAGTATCACCGTATTTGGCATTATTTTTATCAGTCATTAATTTCACATATGAAGTTCCCTTTTTCACCAATGTGTAGACAAAATCTGGATGATCCTGAATGCTGTTCATAGCATTATCAAATGCTTGAAGTGAGATTGTTGTATTATTCCCTTGTGTAATCGTTTTTTGATATTCAAAATTACCATTCTTATCAATTGTTAGTGGAATGTTCCCCGTTGGAAAAGTAGTTAATACATTAATCATGTTAGAGGATTGGTCTATATTTATTCCGAAATTATTCATTGCATCCACATTATCATCATTAATATTTCCGCTTATTTTTAGACCAGTATCATCCACTTCATATACTCCACCTGGCATATTCATTTTAATTGTTGGAAGAGTATTTTCAATCATTACTTTCTCAGATTTTTTAAATAGATCCCCATCTTCGTTTTGTGCCACTAATTCAATTTCATATCTACCAGGTGACGCAAGTTTCTTTATTAAACTTACAGGTTGATCTTTATTACCAGTAAATGGGAAGTACAATCCAACAAATCCACCTTCTACTCCCCAAAACGTATCTTCATTAAAATACCCACCATGGTATGAATCGATAATCCCAAGTTCTTCCCCAGTATCTGCATTTTTTAATACAATATCAACATCGTTCATTCGACTTGAGAAACTGAATCCAATCGGAGTATATCCCATGTAGTTAGTATTCATATCTCTTCTAGTCGCAAATGATTTAAATGGTACTTCAAATTCACTTATTCCTTCGTGTATCTTCTTAAATCCAAATGGAATTTGATAAACTTCGTTGCTATCATTTTTATTTGTAAAGTAAATATAACCTTCATATAAACCAAGCTCAGCGTCTTTTGGTATTGTTAGAGTCGATTTAACGGAAGAATATGAATTTGGTGTTACTGTTACTTCCGAAGCGATATCCATATTTACACCATTTTTTGCAGCATTCTGTGACATTTCTCCACCTTGATTAAATACAACCTTTATGTCAAATGACTTTTCAGTATTAGAGCTATTTGTAATATCAATTGATTTTCTAATTTTATTATCTTTTTTAGAATCAGGAATAGGACCGTAAGCGATATCCCCTGCTGACTGTGGTTTATTAACTAGTTGATTATTTTGTATGGTTGATATTTCATCATTCACACTAACTTTAACAGCAGAATGAACAGCTTCATATGTATTAATTCTTCCAGATCCTTGTTCAAATACACTATAGGAGCCATTTAAATTTTCGGCCGTATTCATCAGAGCTTGTTTAACTTCTGCAGGTGTATATTCAGGATGTGTTTGTAAAATCAAGGCAGCAGAACCTGCAACATGCGGAGCTGCCATTGACGTACCTGAGAATCTAGCATAAGCATGCTGATAGTCAGCTCTATGACCTGCTCCGTTTGCATAAGCTGGGATTGAAGAGAACACTCCAACTCCAGGAGCCGTGACTTCAGGTTTAATATCATAATCCCTACTTCCTGGCCCCCTAGAGCTAAAGTCTGCTAACTTATCTCCAGGGATCGTCATTTTTCCAAAATCTTTAATGTTTAGATTTACTTGTCCACTTTTTAGCATATTAATTATTTTAGTTCCCTCTTCATTTAAAAGGTTAAACGTTGGGCAGTAGTCAAAGGAGTAGCCAAAATAGTAAGGAATATAGTCTTCAGTGGAAACATTATTGTATAGCATAACTGCTTTTGCACCATTTGCCTTCGCTAAAGAAATTTTAGCATTTAATGTTGTATTACCACGTTCAATAAGTACAATTTTATCTCTGACATCTAAACCTTTATAGTCAGGAATATCTCCTTTACCAACATATACAATTGGAATAGTAGACCCTTTCAGTGTATTAATACTAGTATAATAATCTAAAGCCATCATTCTCATATTATTTAGATTAAGAGTTTCAGTTGCTGAACTTACCACTCCATTACTAGTTTCTGCTGTAACATCAGAGCTGTTTGCACCAACAGATATACCTAGTGGTGATGCAGCTGGATTTCCGATTGAATATGGTGCTCCGTAATTCCCGGCCGCAATAACGCAAACCGTTCCAGCAAGGGTTGCATTGTTGATGGCGAGTGACATTGGATTTAGCGGATCGGTAACATCAGTCCCCAATGACAAATTAATAACGTCCATTTTATCTTGTACAGCTCTATCAATCCCTGCTAAAATTGCATCAGTAAAACCTGTTCCATATGGTCCCAATACTTTATATCCATATAGCTCTACATCTGGAGCTACACCAGTTATAGCGAATTCAGAAGAATTTTTCCCAGTACCAGCAATAATCCCAGAAACGTGTGTTCCATGGTTTGTCCAGTATGATGCACCAGTAAGCAAATTAAATTGTGGACTTCCTGATTTTTGAAAATCTTGATAAGTTGTTTCCATTGGGTCTGAATCGTTACTGACGAAATCATATCCACCTTTGTAAACGTCTTTTAGATCTGGGTGTGTATAATCGATTCCTGTATCAATGACTCCAACCTTTATACCTTTTCCAGTAATTCCTTCCTTATGTAACTTGTTAGCACCAATTTGATTAATGTTATCCTGAGTTAAAGTTGAACTGCTGCTTGTTGATTCTACTTCTTGCTCCACGTTTGGCTCAATTGAAACCTCTTTATTTTCATAAACAGCTTGAACAGTATCCATATTTATTAATTCTTGTACCTGGTTTGCAGGTAAGGTCATGGACACGCCATTAAAAGCATGCTTGTATTCCTTATTGATTTCAAAGGAATTATTTAATTTTGAATTTCCATTTAGCTGATCCTTAAATTTTTTATGGGATTCATTAACCAAATTCATGGAGTCATCTAATGAAGCTTTGATGCCATTGGCTTTCTTTTTCTTAAAATCTACCTCTGTTGGATCCTGTTTAAACTGAACAATGACATTTAGAGGTGTATCCACCTTCAAATTCACATCAGTTGAGAGTTTCAGTTTATCAAAATCCATCTCTTGCATACTATGAATTCTATCTCTGTCAGCATCGGATATATTTTTTATGTAACTGTCAATATCCTTTATGCTAGAATTGGAATCTGACACCGCAAATGTTTTTTCGTTAAGTATCAAACTAGTTGACAATAAAGATGTCGTTATCACCCCAGTGGTGATTACCTTGATGATTTTTTTGTTTTTTTTGTTCCTCATCAAATCGCTCCTTCTCAAATAAATCTAGGATTTCTTCTAAATCAAAGCTAGCAATCGATTAAATTAATATTCAGAATAATCACTTAATTAACATTATATATAGGTTGTATTTCGAAGTGTATTGGGGAATTTGATAAAAAGTAACTATTTTCTTTTTTACAAAAACCGACAATTTAAATAATTATAATGTTTGAAAATGAAGATTTTTGTGAAATTTATAAGAATAATTTATTGAAAATATGGTCTAAAGAAAAAATTTATATATTTAATTTGGGGAAATGTAAAGATTCACACAATTTTTTTGTTATTTAATAAAAAATAAGAATCCTATATTATTTTTTAATCAATTAAAGATTTTGGGCATTCCACAAAACTAACCGCCCCAAATCTATCTAAATTTTAATTAAAGCACTTCACCTTTTATAGTTGCATCAATAAAAGGTGAATAATACGAAATTTCTCCATGAATTTTTTTATTACTTGATCTTGATAATTGTATAGATTTAAAATCATTTCCTAGAGAACTAAACTTCCTTCTTATTAAAATTTTTGCAATACTTTGATTAGCAGTTGTAATAAATAATTGAACGCCATTTATCGCTAGCTCCTAAAAAGTAAGAATCTTGGTGCATTCTCCATCACTCATAAAATCACCCTTTCTATTTGATTTATTTAAAAAAACGAAAAAGCGTTCCGATATGCATCGGAACGCTTTTTCCATTATTTCTTGATGGTTGTTGCAACGCTTGTATTGCCAGCTTTATCTTTTGCAGTGATTGTGAAGGTTGTGCCATCACGTTGTTTGGCAAATTTCACTGTGAATTGGCCTGATTGGTTTGTTGTTGCTGTTCCAACCACTTTTTTGCCAACTTTCACTGTGATCACTGAACCTTTTTCTGCTTTACCAGTAATCGAAGTTGATGTCGCTTTGACGATGACTGGTTTTGCAGGTGCCGTTTTATCAATGACCGTGACAGTTGTTGCTTTGCTGCTATTTCCAGCAGCGTCTTTTGCGATTACTTTTAGAATCGTTCCTGCTTTTTGAACTGGAATGGTAATCGAGAATGTACCAGTACTTGTTGCTTTTACACTTCCGATGACTTTTGTGCCAACTAGGACTGTCACTGTTGCACCAGCTTCAGTTTTACCAGTTACCACTTTGTCAGAGTCTTTCACCACTTTCACCACTGGTGCATTAGGTGCGATCACATCTTTGACAATGACTGTCGTCTTCGCACTTTCATTGCTAGATGCATCCGTTGCGCTGACAAGAATCTTCGTTCCTGCTGCTTGTTTAGCGATCTTAATAGTGAAATCGCCAGTTGAACTCGCTGTCGCTTCCCCAATGACCTTTGTGCCAATTTTCGCCACCACGTGAGAACCTTTTTCTGCTTTCCCAACAATCGTTGTCGAAGTATTCGTCACTGCATTCACAATTGGAGCGATTGGCGCTGTGATGTCTTTAAAGGTAACATGAATCGTATGCTGAGCAGTTACATGTTTTAACGTGAAGGTGTTTCCTTCGATTGCTACTTTATCGCCATCAACGGTTAAGGTGTCAATGACATAGCCGTTTTCTGGTGTGATCACAAACGTTTGATCTGTGCCATAAAACATGTTGACGTTTCCGTTTGGTGTAATTGAACCATGAGCATCTGCTGAAACCGTCATCTTGTACACGATTTGCTTAAAGGTCACATCAATCGTATGATTAGCTGTTACATTTGTGAACATGTAACTGTTATCAACTGGTGTAATCTTCACACCGTCTACTTTTAGTGTTGCAATTTCATAGCCTTCGTTTGGTGTGATTGTAAATGGTTGGTTATCACCATGTTTCACTTCCACCCATCCGTTAGGGCTGATCGTTCCATTTGTGTCAGTTGTGACACTGATTAAATGAGCAAGCTCATCGCTGATGAAAATCGTGAATTTTGCATCAACATAGTTCGGTGCTGAAAGGGTAAACCCATACACATCGACTGCTTGGAAAAGCGAGCGGTCGACAAATGTAATACCTGTCGCACTAAGTGTATATTTGCTTGAATCAACCACTTCACCGTTTAACGTAAGAACTGGATTAGCATTCAGCCAATCTTGGCTTGATGCAAAGTTAATCGTAATTGGTGTGGTTTCTTGCACATACGCAATTTTTGAGTTCAAGGTTGGCGGATTTAACTTCACCACTTGTGTAACCGTTGTATCTGGGTAGCAATACGCTTTCAACACAACCGGTACATTTCCTTGCGCAGGGAATGCTGAACCTGGAAGTGTCATCGTGATCGCACTAGCGGTCGACGAAATCGTTGAGTCACCTTTCACCGATACGCCTCCGACTGTAATATCACCTGAAGCAGCTTTTGTTGCGTTTGCCCATCTTGTGTTTTCTGCTGTATTTGGCACTTTGATCACAACTTGTTTTCCGACTCCGCTTGTTGTAACAGTTGGAGTTGGCGCTGGTCGTTGAACAAAAGCTTGTGTAATACTAACAGTTGCAAAGTAAGGTGAGACAAAATTAATCGTTTTGTTTCCTGCTGCTGTATTGGATTGAGTTGCATAGCCATCAATCGTGACACTTCCAGCAACGCTTGTCACATACGGTTTCACAGATGTGTTGTTAAATTTGACATCTCCGTTGTCCGTTGTGGTTTCGGTTGTTGCACCAACGAATAAAGAACTTCTCCATAACGGATTGTCTGCACCAGACATTGTGTAGGTAACAGTGTCCCCATATTGTGGCGTTCCACTTGGTGCGCTTAGTGTTAAAACAGGTGCTGGTTGTGGTGTGACCGTAATCGATACATTGTTATCAGCATAACCAGAAGCTGTAACCGTGAAAGTTTTTGCGACTGCACCGCCACCGTTTGTTCTCACTAAATCATAAGGAATTGTGATCGTTCCGGCTGTTTCATCGATTGCGATACGCGTTTTAACGGTTGATCCGAATTTAATCGTCCCGCTCGTTTTCATCGCGTTAATCCAATCAGATGCCTTTGTGCCAGGAGTGAAGTTCAACACTAAATCTTGTCCAGCGTAAATGGTTCCTGCTGGTTTTGTTAAGGTAATGCCTTGTTTGTAAAGTGGTTGATCCACTTTCACCGTTTGATAATTTGTTGCCATCACGCTAACCGATACTAACCCTGGTGTTGTCATGAGTGACTTAGGAATTATGATTGGCGTATTTGGTGCGCCTACTGTAATGTTATTCGCAGCAAAATCCGCTTTTTTAATAACGTTATTTCCAATTTGAATCGCTGTAATGGCATCTCGCCACTGCTGTGTATCGTTTGTTCCCCCAGCTGTGATGCTGATTGGATTTGTATTGCTGTCGTCAAAATAACGATTCGTCTCTGATGTCAGCGTTGGTGCTGGATTCGCATTAATCCGTTGAGAGAACGTATAGGAATCATAATCCTTCGCTTCGACAACGATTTTCCAATCAAAGAATGTTCCATTGTTATTAATCGAAGGTGTCGTAAATACACCTGCTGGAATCGTAAAATTAAACGTCGTTTGGTTTGCTGGCGTAATCACGTTAAAGAGTGACTGAAGTTCAGTTCCTGTATACGTTTTTGCCACCGCGCCGCTTGGGTCTGTTACCGTAATTTTGTTGATGTTTGGCATCCAAACATCACGGTAGTGAGCCGCTGTTGAGCCTGTACCGTCTGCACGCGTAAAGGTTAGTGGTTTTCCGATTGTTGTCACGTTATTCGGTGCAAGAAGACTGAAAGAATTCCCTGCGCCATTCGTCATTTTAAATTTCATGAAGCGGTCCATATAACCTGGTGCTTTAAAGCGAATCGTGTGAACGCCACTTGTTTGGAACAACGATGGGTCCATTTCGAATTGTCCTTTGCTTGACACGACTTTATCTTGAATGGAATTCACAACCACTCCATTATACGTGTTTGTAGCAGACTTACGATCCACCCCATCAATCTGAATTTGCCCGCCAGTTCCGTCAATCGCTGCGCGATAAGCCGCATCATCGATTTGGGTTAAGGTCGTCACCCCTGTACTAACGTCTGGTGCTTTGTAAGCAACCGAGAACAATTGGAACGGATTCACTTTACCAAAATAGACACTCGCTACGCTGTCGCTTGTTTTCATGTAAGGAACAGGCTTGATGACGCTATTAAAGGCTGTTAAATCAGAACCACTTGGAATCGTCGCAAAGCCAGTCAGTGTTAAATCAGCACTTGTTTTTGTTGTTGCCGTTAAGTTCGCTGCATTAGGTGCTGTATCGTTGATTTTGCCAAAGTTTTTAATGATGTACTCAAAATCCGAGTAATCGATACTACCATCGAAGTTTAAATCGGCATTTCGTGTTACCGTTGATGGTGTTGCGACATAATCGTTATACGCACGAGATTCCGCTTCGATGTCTTTCATATCGATGACATTATCATTGTTAACATCCCCGGCAAGCATGATTGCGCGTGGAACGCTATATCTTCCGCCCGCCGCGTAGCCATATTGACCTGCTGCATTAACAGCCAGTGTGCCGTAGTATGTGAAATGTCCCGGTGTTTTCATCGTGAAATTGTACGGTTTTGTTCCTGCTTGCAATGGCATTTTGGTTGTAAATAAGCCATTTTGTATTAATCCTTGATTGTCTGACGAAGAGGATGCTGTTGGGTCTTGCGCCACTGGTAAAGTGAAGCTTTCGCCACCTGCGTTTGGATCTTCGAATCGAATCTCGGCACCACTGTTTTCTGCCGTAAGTGGTGTTGAACGACCGTAGGTAGGAGACGTTGGATTGTTTTGGAATCCTTCTGGTCGAATGTCTCCAGTGACCATCGCGCCACCTTTGACAAATACATGTTTGTCTTGGAAAATCGGAATGCGGTCTATGCCAGTTGTGCCATTTTGATACGTTGTAATGAATGGGATATTCCCACTTCCTTGAAGCCAAATCGTATCAAGACCAGTATCATTTACCACTTTGTACGTGATGTCTAAAATCGGCATTTCTTGTGCAACACCGTTTTGTAACGTATCACTTGTATTTAACACACCTTGTGCTTTCACATTATCTGGTAAGTTGAAATGAACAATCATGTCGCTGTTTACATCTTTATCGAGCACAATCCAGTTTTTATCCGCTAGAATGCCTTTTGATTGCAAGAAAGCTTTATAAGCTGGGCTGAAATCGATATTTGTTCTGTCTGCAAAATCAAATTCGTCTAAGAAGAAATTCGCCCCGACTAGGTTTTTCGGATATTTAATCGACAAGGTCGATTGGAAATTGTCTCCTTGACCGACTAATGTTTTGTTTGCAAGGAACGAAGGGTCAATGCCGTTTAACGTGGTTGAACCCGGAGAGTCAAGACGTTTAAAACGGTTGATCGAGTATTCATTCCCTTTTTTCACGAAGTAATAATAGCGACCTTGCGTTTCTAAGTTCCCCGCAAATGAATAATCTTCTGGGTAAATACGGAACTGTGTTCCAAACATTTCTTTTTGTGGGTCTTTCGTTGTATTGACAAGATCCTCTTTTGAAATCCCGAATTTAAAGTTACCGTCTGCCTCCATGTCGATAAAGTAGTTAACATACGGTGCAGAGTTCGAATCGCCAAGCATCCCGTCAATTCGACCTAATGATTGACTCACGTTTGTATCCGTGTCGTAATTTGGTGGCTTTGGAACCGCTGTATCTTTCCCAACGTTTTTCATATAGTCAACGTTCGAATCATATGCTTTTCCAGAAAACCATTTTAATGCACCATTGGTGGATGGACCATCTGGGTCAATTTCGTAAATACCAGGTTGACTATTTGCATCCATTTCCATCGTCGGCGGGGTGTTATCAACATACACACTGCTGTTTAATTCATACAGATGACCAGTCGTCGCATCTAACGCACGCGCTTGAACGATGTAACCGCCTTCATCTGTGATTTTTGGTGTCGACGATTGTTGGGACAATTTCAACGTAAGGTTTGGATCATCCTTTGAAATCGGTGTGGTATACGGATAATACGAACCATTGGTTAAGAATGGAATATAGCTAAGATTTCCAAGGCTGAGTGAGTTCGTGTTGACCGTTGTGAGATAACCGATATAATTTTTTCCTGTGACGTCCATGAGATAAAGTCTTAGGCCGTAGACTGGATCAAGCGGACTCTTTACACGTAATTCTGCATAAGACTGTGGAAGCACAGCGAATGTGTTCGGATTAAAGTTTTTGTTTCCGGTTAACGTAATCGCTTTCCGTTGGACACGGAAATCAACCCCTCTGCTTTGAACATTGATGGCAAGAGGTAAGCGGTACGTTTCTGACGGGCTTGCTTGGTTCACGAAGTTCACATATGCCTCGTAGTAACCACTTGCGGCTGAATCTGGTGCAGTGAAGGTTGCCACAACGTGAACGGTTTGTCCTGCTGGCACTGTGATGGATGTTACGGGAGTACCTGGTGCAGAAGCATTCGCTAAGGACACTTTTGCTCCTTCAGAAGCTCCGTCTCTTCCATCTTTTACATAAGAATCTTTAAAGAAAACACTTGATGAATCAAAGGTTTTCGCTGATGTTCCGTTGTTTGTAATATACAAATCACCCGATTTTGAGACGGAACCGTCTACTTGGCGAGGTGTATAACCGAATGAAAAACTACCAGTCGTATTCGGAATGGATACATAGTTGTTTGTGACGGTATCATCCATAGATGTACGGGATTGGATGTAATCTTTTACTTTAAAGAGCATATCTGAATGAACCGCTTGGTACGGATCACTTTTCCCTGAACCGACTTGGAACAAGCTATATTGTTGTGCAAGATTGTCTGATGTTTCCATTAACGCAACTTTCACATCTTCTGGTTTGTAGTTTGGATGAGATGCTAAAATCAACGCTGCCATACCAGCTACGTGAGGCGTTGCCATGGATGTACCTGACATCGATTGGTAAGCCGTTGAATAGTCTGTATTCGTTGGCGATGCAATGTCAAAAGGTGCTGCTGAGTACACATCGACACCTGGTGCGACAAGATCCGGTTTAATTGCAAGTGAACCAGTGACAGGGCCTGTTGAACTGAAATCAGCTAATTTGTTTCCGCCCATTGTAAAGTTTCCAGCATTCGAAATCGATACGGTTTTAATTGCGCCTGCTTTGAATTGATTATAGAAATTCGTTCCATCTTCTTTGTTGATTTGAAGCGTATAAAGGGTATTATTCCCTGGCCCGAAGAAGAATGGATAATATCCTTGATCATCAAAAATGAGTGCTGGATTGTCCGTTGGATTCCACATAATCATCGCTTTCGCGTGAGCTTCTTTTGCGTATTGAGCCAATGCGTTTGGTGCACCTGCTCCACGCTTTACTAAGACAACTTTGTTGGTCACATCGACACCTTTATTTTTGACCGAGGTGTACCATTCAGGTGTACCGTATCCAACATCTACGATGTCAAACGGAGTGGAACCACTGATTTTTGTATCGCTATCTGAAAATTCTTTACTAAGTAAGCGTGTATTGAACGATAACACTTCGCTGTTATTTGGTGCGAATGAATGGATATCAAACGTTGGAATTGGTTTTGGGAACGTCATCGCCCCAACGGTAATGGCTTTTGGCGCAGCACCAGGCGTTCCAATCGATCCAACACCAGGACCTGAATTTCCAGCCGCGATCACAGCCGTTACACCAAGGTCTGTCACGTTATTAATCGCAACCGCGTTTGATGACAATGAATCATTTATATTTGACCCAAGTGACAAGTTGATGACTTGACAACCATCACGGTAAGACTGTTCAATTCCAGCGATGACATCTTCATCACTACCTCCGTGAGGACCTAGTACACGATAACCATATAATTGGACTTCAGGTGCAACGCCTCTTAACGCATAAGGAGAATTGTTTCGAGAATCCCCTGCAATCGTACCGGATACATGGGTACCATGTGATGTAATGTATTCATGATAGTCGTCTGGAAAATATGGATCACGCTGTTCAGGCGGTAGCGCATCGTTCGCATTTTTTGCTGCAAGCCAATCCGCGTAAACGGTTTCCATCGGATCATTGTCGTCGTCGACGAAATCATGTCCACCTTGGTAAAGATCTTTTAAGTCTGGGTGATTGTAGTCAATCCCTGTATCAATAACCCCTACTTTCACGCCCTTACCCGTTACCCCTTCGTTTTGAAGGTCGTGGATTTTTAACCAATCAAGTACTGGCGTTTCACCTGATTGAGAACCTTCTGGTCCAGGTGATGGAATCGAACCTGCTAATGGTTTAATGGTATTTTTTGACGCAGGCGACTGAACAGAAGATGTCGTTTTCGTCGTTGTTTGACGAGAGAATGTTGGTAAAACATTCGGGTTCGTTGATTCTTTTTGGATGACGCCATCTCCTGTTGCACTTGACGCGGCATCAATATTCTTTGTCGATGGGATCGGTGCATACTGAACGTTTAGATAGACACTTTTGACAAATGGTTGTGCTAACAGGCTGGTTAACGATGCTTTTGGAATCTTTACAGCAATCCCATTGAATACATCCGTATATTCTCTACCTGTTTTAATCGAATTGGTTTCACCAGTCGCTTTTAATCGTTTCGATTCACTACTGATGAAACTCTTAAAGTCGCTATGATTTTGACTCACAACCTCTTTGGCACTTTCCAGAGTGACTGGCGTGCTTTGTTGGTTGATTCCGACACCTGACTTACTGCTTTTTTGCTGATTCAATAGTTGAATCGCAGCTGGATCAGCGTCAAATTGAACGATGACGTCCAATACATCCGTTTTTTCCACCGAACTCGGAGAAAATTTTAGTTTTTGCGCATACAAGTTTGCCAAATTTTGCGTTGCCGAGTCGACAGTCATCGGACTAATAGTTTTGTTTGTCGTACCACTTCCGCCAGTCATCGCATAGGTAGGAAGTACATTACCAATCAGCATCAAACTAGCAAACGAAACGGTCTTAACGGTCTTTTTCACTTTTTTACGCTTCATCGTTGTGATGTCTCCTTCTTAATGAATATTAATTAGCATGAACTTTTGTCAAACCTAGAGGTAATACAACGTTTGATAGCATTGCACTACAATGCAAAGAACGAAAAAATCTTTTTTGTTTGTCTTTTACTAAACTTTTTTCTATACTTCATAAATTCCCCCCAAAAAATTAAAGTAACGTTGTAATTTCTAAAATATTCTTAAGATTTAAAACGTTAAAATAATTTTACAGTAATCTACAATTTTCGCATATTGGGGAATTCACTAATAATTTCTGACAAATATATGAATTAAATCTATTAATATCTGACAATTATATTAATTAAATCTAATAATCTGCAGAAAACAGATGAAAATATTTAAAAATCGTACTAAAAAGCTCTAATCTTAAGGATTATTAAAAAATGCCTTTTAAAACTAAATTTTGGGGAATTTATTGTTTTTTAAAGAAAATACCCAAAACTTGTAATATTCCATATTTACAGTTGTAAAAGGAAATAAGCTTTCACGCAGTTTATCATCATTACTATTTAAATATGTATTTTTAATTGAATCCCCGATTCCTTTAGAAGTAAGAGTAAATGTCGTTATTAATTCATTATGTAATTTCATTGAGTAAGATAATTGGAGAAAATATTAGATTGGTAGTACATTTATTATCAGTAAAAGAAAGAAAACGAAAAAAATATATAATCATAGTTAAAAAGTAAATCTTTCATTTAAGAACAAAAGTGTAGAGATTACAGTACAAAAAAGGATAGATGTTGAGTTGATATTATTACTTATCATCTATCCATTCTCTTATAATCAAATCTTTATTTAAATCCTACATCTTCGCTTGTAAATTAAATCAATTTGTTTCTAAACTATTACTCTTTCGAATCTTTTTTGAAAAATTGTCAGGATAAATCCACAAAAAAACTAGCGATTTACCTACGCTAGTTACCTCACTCTTTTTTATTCAACGATTTCACCTTTTTGCGTAATGTAGATGCCTTTTCGGTGATCATAGCTATCCGAATCGTAAAAAATGAACGTTAGAACAGGAAAATGATTGGTTTGAAGAACCGTTGATAAGGTTTTGATTTGTTTCATTTCGGACTGACGTTCTGTTTCCGTCAGTTTAAACCAGTCACGATCCATTTCAATCGATAAGACCCCAGAATACCCAGCGTCGTAATGAAGCGATTGCAAAGTCGGGATGTTCGGTCCGACCGCTTCTTCTAGTTTCCGTTCCAGTGTCAGTGTTGCAGCCGGAAATAAGGAAGATATAGTTGCTTTGATTGGCTCCGCTTCGGTCGTTTTCCAAAATTCTACTGGATACAAATCCGCAAAGCCGCTTTCTTCATCTTGCGAGACGGATACGTCAAACTTGATTGTTGGACTCGCTTTTGGCGAAGCTGTTGCATAGTAACCTGCTCCTTCTCCGTTATATTGAACGAGATTAATCGTGAATGGTTGATGATATTTTTTTTCGAGATAAGTTAACATCTGTTCCTTTTCTTTGAATTTCCCCACCGGTGTACCGGAAAACTTCGCAAACGTGTAGTACATAGTTCCTACGGCGACTAAGGCGATGATACATAGTAATAGTTTCCACACTTTCATCCCATCTCCCCCTTTGTTCCATCCTATTCCTTCCCGATCCTAACTAGACTACTCTTCCAGTTTATCTTGATATAGTTTGGATGATACTGTGTTCCCCTGTCGTTGTGGAGAATAAGTTTTTGCACATCCTTTTCTTTTTGAACTGCTTGATAAACTGACTTTATAACGAATAAAGTCGGTGTATTTTCACTGATTTCATATGCAATGATTCCATTGTTAAATAGATCTAATATTGCTAATAAGTGTTATTTCTCTTCTCTTACTTAAAAGGTAATTATGTCTGCAACCCACTTTTGATTTTATTTAGAAGCAAAATCTTTGTTTAATGGGTTTGGGGCTATGTTTTCTGGCTCTTTTAATCAATAATTATTAGTTAGGATATACTTTTCCACTTCTTAACCCAAACATTAAGTTGTATGCAATGACGAATTTCTCTCGATAACTTTGGCTACCATTAACATACTTCATCACTGCTTTTAATTTAAATCTTCTGTATAGCTTTGAAACTGTTGACCTTTTTAACCATAGAAAAACCCTCTACAAATCAAATTCATATCTCCATATTTTCTCGACTAAAACTGCTGTTCCATATGCGACAATTTCACTTAAATCGTTCTTCATGTAAACAGACTCTAAAAGTATTGATATACAATACTATACAATATACTCATTAAACTATCACTATCCCCAATGTGGTTAACTGCAGATATTAATGCTTTTTTAAAATCATTCTGATACTTCAAAGCACAATATTCAGATATCGCTATGGCTTCTTCTCCTACCCAACCTTCTCCAAGTTGAGTAATTGCCTCAATATCAGAATGTTCTCTTTTTACAAGCTCTATTGCTTTCTCTAGACTCCTATTGTCGAAACGGTATAATAAACGGATGGAAAAAGATTTGAGCAAACAGTTGGAGGAATTGAGAAATTCCACGATCGAATCTATGCAAAAAGCGAATAGTGACGTACTTGATATTGGGAAAGAAATATAATTACCTGATAAATGGAAATCATTGAATTGGCGTAGAGATTATCCACACGTTTCCATTTAGTGAATTTCGAAGTACAAATACTTCCACCGAATAGTTAAAAGCGTTTGTAATTATTTATATGAAAAAGGGTGCTTACCCATCATGTGATGGAGAAAGCACCCTTTTTCGTTACTTGTACAACTAGTTCATTCTTGTTTAACGGACGAATGCGATGACACTTGTCCAGTTGCTGTAGATTTTTTTCGAACCAACGATTTTGAAAGAACGTACTTTGTAGTAGGTCGTTTTTCCTTTCGTTAAGCCGCTGTTTGTGTAAACTGGTTTTGTAGCATCTGCTAAGTGAGTGTAAGTGCCAGTTTTTGAAGTTGATTTTGCAATTTCATATCCCGTTGCACCTGTTACACTGTTCCACGTTAATTTGACACCCGTTTTTCCGTCTTTTGTTGCTTTTACGTTCGATGGTATCGCTGGAATTGCAACCCATTTTGCGTAAATGGTTGTGTTACTCGTTACTTGGTCTTTCGCAAAATTCCATGCTACTTTACCTGTTGCATCTTTGTACCATCCAAGGAATACATAACCTTTTCTTGTTGGTGACGCTGGTTGGCTAATTGTTAAATTGTAATTTGCTGTTTTTGAAGCAACTGAACTTCCTCCGTTACTGTCAAATTTAACAGTATACGTGTTAATGTTCCATTTTGCATAAAGTGTGATGTTACTTGTTAATGTTACGTTTGTTCCTACTGACGTTTTTAACGTTGCATCATTGTACCATCCAACGAATGTATAGCCTGTTCTTGTTGGTTTTGGTAAACTCATTACACTATTATAATTAGCTGTTTTATCAGTCACTTGACTGCCACCATTGCTATTAAAGTGAATCGTATAAGCGTTAATGCTCCATTTCGCATATAGGTTTATATCGTCCGATATTTTGTCAGTATCAAAGTTCCAAGCTACTTTGCCTTCCTCATCTTTGGTCCATCCAACGAACGTGTAGCCTGTTCTGTTTGTTGTCGGTGCAGTGATCCCTGAGTTATATGTTGCAGTTTTGTCAGCAACTTGACTACCGCCATTACTATTAAAGTGAACAGCGTACGAATTAATACTCCATTTCGCATAAAGGATCATGTTATCTGTTACTTTGTCAGTATCAAAGTTCCATGGTGTTTTACCTTCAGAATCTTTCGTCCATCCAAGGAACGTATAGCCTGTTCTTGTTGGTTTTGTTTCATCAAGGTATGAGTTGTACTCAGCTTTTACTGATACGACTAGTCCAGCATCTTGTGTGTTATAAATGACAGTGTATTTAGCTGGTTTCCATGTTCCGTAAATTGTTTTTGCAGAGTAAATCGAATTTGTGAAATCCCAAGGGATTGTGCAATCTTCATCTGCGAACCATTTTAAATCGTATCCGTGTAAGGTTGGTTCTGTGATACGACGTACGACGATTTGGTCTTTTACCTCAAATGGTGCTTTTTCACCTTTTAGAACATAACGAATGATGTTTCCGTTTACGATTTTTTGCGTCACGGTCACATCTGCATAGTCTTTTGCACTAATACTGATGATAAAGTCACCTGTTTTTTTGAATACACTCTGATCAATTGTTAGCGTGCCATGTGCTGCATCGATTTTGTAGTTTGCTGCATCAATTGCTGAGCCAGCCACTTTGATATTCGTAATCGCATTTGCCCAATCTTTGTCGCTAAATTCGAGTGTGATCTCATTGCCTAACGCATTATCAGTTGTATCGGCTGTTACGATTGATGTTGCTAAGGCATATTTTGCATACAGTTTCATTGGTTTTGTGACAACACTTGTGAAATCAAACGGTGTCGTTAACGTTGCGTCACTGTACCATGCAATAAATTTGTATCCAACTTTTGTTGGCTCAGTTGGCTTTGTGACACGTGAGTCGACGATTTGCGAATCGATTGCATCGCCTCCGTTTGTTTCAAATGATACAGTGTAGCCGATGATTTGGTCTATCACCTGCGCATCCATGTAGCCTTCTGATGAAATGTTTACATTGACTTTTTGTCCTGCTGTAAACAATGATTTATCAAGTGTAATTGAACCTTTGTGTGTGACTGTATCATACGTTATTTTATAATCAGTACCTGCATTTAGTACTTTTGAACCAATGCTAACTTGCTTAATATTATTTCGCCACGTTCCGTCATCTGTAAATGGTAACGTGAGATCGCTTCCGACAATATTTCCTACGACATCTTTTGTTACTTGAGGCGCTGTTTTCATCCAAGCGATGTAGTATGTTTCATTGTTTTTCAATACTTTACCAGTTGAGATTGAAATTGGTACAGTTTGTCCGCTTGTTCCAGCTGCATCATAATAAAGGTTTGGCATCATGGAAAGGGTGCCATTTGTTACTTTTTTTGCTGCTGTCGGCATATCAATCCCAGTTGTTTTCCCGTTGACTAGTTTGTCACTGAAGAATGCATCATTTGCTATATTTAATGTGCCTCCATTTAAATCAATGTGTCGGCGATAACCTAGTTTCACATTTGGAATTTGAACGGATTCCCCACCTGTTGACGTTAGTGTCAATTGATAACCGTTTGAATATGGTGCTTGACTAAATGCAAACTTTTCACTCGGGTGAGCTGTTGCATAAGTTTCTGTCGCCGTTGTGAACGTTAACGAACCACTACCATCATGATTATCAACTAAATCATACGTAGTTGGGTCTAACGTATACGTACTCGTTGTTGATTCAAACGTGCCATCTGCTTTCATTTTGTAGTACGTCGCGTCGATTTTTGCGATATCGTTCTTTGTCTTTAACCATGGCGTTGTCGTTGTATAGTCTGGGATTTTAATCGTAACGGGACCTTCACCCAGTACGGTACCACCTAATTTATCACCATCTGGTTTCGACAAATCAACAGGTGAATAGTTTTGCGTGTAATTCACTTGCCATTTCGCCGCAACTTTTATATCTGACGCATAGTTTAGATTTACATCCCATAAGACGTTTGTCATATCATTCGTGATCGGATCAACAAGATACCATCCAACAAAATTATAGCCAGATTTAACAGATAGTGGATTACTTCCATTTGGTAGCGAGTTATTTGAAATTAACCTATCTGCGCTACCATTTCGAGAATTACCCGGTTTATAACCGAATGAGATTGGATCAATCGCACTTCCGCCTTTTGTATCAAATGTAATGCCATACCCAATTGCTTGCATCGCACTATAGACGCTATCTCCACCGATTGTGACCAACGGGTAAATCGTCCCGTCTAAACCAGTTGAATTGATTTCGAATTTATACTGTTGTGGTAAATAGTTCGTTCCACCTGGATTAATCGGTGCATTATACGACGTTCCGACATTCGGATCAATGGTTGTATTTGTTTTAAATAAATCAGCTTTAAATGTAATTTTTCCTGATTGCGAAATGTCGTAATACAGATTACCATTTCCATCTTTTAAATTCGTAATATCGATTCCTGCTGTAAAATTTCTTGTTTTGACAACGATTTTATTGATCCCATTACGCCAATTTGCGTCGTCAGCAAAATTATAGTT
Organism: Gottfriedia acidiceleris; assembly: GCF_023115465.1. Classification (NCBI taxonomy): domain Bacteria; kingdom Bacillati; phylum Bacillota; class Bacilli; order Caryophanales; family Bacillaceae; genus Gottfriedia; species Gottfriedia acidiceleris. Next base: position 2,468,050 of record NZ_CP096034.1, read on the forward strand.
AAACGTGATATCCTTTCCGATATGCGCTTTTGCTGGATCTGTGACCATTGGAATCGTAGGAGTTGGAATTGGCACAGATGCAATGGTAAAGCTTGTTGTGACTGGTTGGTAGCCATTCGCTGTGATACGAACGGTGTACGTACCAGTTGTATTAAATAACGAACCGTGTAATTTTAGTGTAGCCGGTACATAGATAGCCCCTTGAATCGGGTCATATTTGACGTAGCCGGGTGTCATCGATACAGATTTATCAGTTGTATTTGGCACAACTGCATTCGTTACATCTGTGAAATTACCGCCTACTCCTAATTCAACCTTTGTAATCGCATTTCGCCATACCGTATCATCTAATAGCACAGTGCTCGTCGGGATCAGCGAAACAGTTGAACCATTTTTCAAATCTTGGAAAGTTGGTAATTGCGTTCCTGAAGTCTTTTGCGTTGGACCTGCAAAATTCAGTTTTGCCAAGACATCGTTTAGACCATTACCAGCAGATAACGTATAGGTTTTCACTTTCGAATCATAAGAAGAAGCGGTATACGTTCCTCTATTTGAACTAATCGATAGATTGTCTGTCAAAGTAAGTTGTGGTTCTGGGACGACCTTACCTGCATCAATCGCACTTTGATTTTTCTGACCAAAGTTTTTCAAGATATAGTAAAAATCATTGTAATCAATATTACTGAAAGAGTAACTGCCTAATCCATTTAGTCCTGAGAAAGCATAGCTAATGTCATTATTTCGATGAGCAGTAGAATTTGTAAAGAATTCCGCTTTTTCCTTAGAAGGCGCTGATACACCTTTTAGAAAATCAAAATCAGCATATGCTTGAATTTCTGAAACTAAATCCTTCATATCAATGACATTATCGCCATTCACATCTCCACCAAGTAAAAGTGGTGTGTTCATTGATGCGAAATCAAAGTATGAACCTGATTGATAACCAAATTTGTTGTAACCAATCACTGGCGTTGTTTGATAGCCTTTGAAGTGACCTGGCATATATGTTTCAATTGAATATGGTTTGTCACTTGCTTTCATTGTAATGGAATACGTGCCTGACGTATTATTTTGGTATTGAACAGTGTTTGTGTCGCTTGCGTTATCTGTTACAAACGTATTGCCATCGGCATCTTTTGCTGTTATGAACGCGCCTGTATCCTTCGTAATATTCGTAAAACTTCCGCTTAGACTGTTTGCTCTGAAGCTTTCCGCAAACAGACCGCCTGTTACTTGTGAGATCGGTTGTTTGAGAAGTGGCATATTCGTTAAGAAAGCCGGAACGCTTGTATCTTTTCCGTCGATCGTGAAGCTCGATTGAATGACATTGAATTCTTCATCGATTGGGCCAACATATGCATTCTCATCTTTGTAAGTCAAATCTGCTTCAAAAATCTTCATGTTTTGCGTGTCTTTCGTCAACGCACCTGCTTCAGAAACGCCAGATATCGTCACGTCGATTGAATTTCTGCCTGTGTGTTGATCTAAATAAGGTTGACCAACTGTTAGTGTCGGTGTGATCCCTTTACTTCTTAAATAGTTTACATAGTCGTCAGAAAGCTTAATATTCGAATACTCAAGGATTCTACCAGCATTAATTGTAAACGTCCCGCCGGTCATTCCGATTCCATTTTTCGTCGCAAGCGACACTTTAAATGGTTTTTTCGGTTCAACGACCACGTTTCCTTTGCTTTCTAATGCTGGGTCTACGCCTCCAGAAGTTGTGAAGGTTACATATGGTGAACCTTTTTTGATGAAGTAAAACTTTTTCTTCGTTGAATACCAGTCACCTGCTCCTGCATAGTCTTGAGGATAGATGACAAATTTCATTCCACTTGCCTTAATGTCATCAGGCTCTAAGCCGAAATTGAAACGGCCATTTCCATCCGTTCGGAAAGTTGTCGTGACAAATGGACCATCTTGATAACCAAACACTGTGTTCTGCCCTTGATTAACAGGTACAGGTTGACGCGTACCAATATCACTTAACGTCGTTTCGCCATTGTTTTTCATGACATCCATATTTGAGTCGTATACTGTTCCATAAAATCTCTTGATTTCTTGTCCTTGGTTGTATCCTGTTGGGTCGATTTCATAAATACCCGGCTGCGAATCAGTATCCATCGTTAAGGTAGGGGCTTTATAGTCGACATAAAGCGTGTCTTCTTTTGTGAATTTTTTCCCATCTTTGTCCGTTGCGACCATCTCAACGGAATAGGCGCCTTCTTTCAGAACCGCAGGTTTAGTCCCGATGCTAGTTTGATCAAGTGAGCCATTATATGGTTTTGTAAATGGTAGATAGAGTCCACCAACAAGCATTTGTACAGGACCATAAACAACCCCAGGACCAGCGCCACTGATATTGCTAATATTTTGTACGACTCCGATATAGTTTCCATCTTGATCTTTCAATAGAACATAGGCGCTTTCCATTGAACTGTTGACCGAAAATCGATAGCCTGAACCAGGTGCGCCAATATTTGGGTTATAGTTTCCAGTATAACGCTCGGTTAGTGTCATAGCTTTGATATCTACACTAAAATCAATTCCTTTTTCAGCAACAGTAATTGTAAACGGCATGCGGTATGATTCTTTCGCATCATTTACATTCACAACATTTACATATCCTTCGTACGTACCGTCTACTGCGTTTGCTGGCACGGTAATTGTCGCTTTCGCTTTCACCGAGCTATTTCCGTCCACACTTAAAGACGTTACATTTGACTCACCGGACGAAAAATCGATTTTGACATTATTTCCGGTACCTTGTCCAACTGGATTTGAAACCGCAAATTTTGTCGTGATGAATTTTGAACTCAGCTTAAATGTTTTACTTGTTGAACCTTGGTTTGTAATCGCAAACTCTTTTGACTGTACAACATCATCCGAACCAGGTTTTGCCCCTTCTCCACGTCCATTAAATCCAAACGAGAAGCTACCTGTTGTGTTATCGATTTGTGTATACTGATCTTTCCCATCGATCGTTGCAACACTTGTCGCTTTGTCTAACACTTGAATTTTGATGTTTGAGTGAATTGCTCGTTCTGGATCCACACGTCCTGCACCAACTTGGTACACACTGTATGTTTTTGAATCCGTGTCCACATCTTTTGCTGTATTCATTAAGGCCGTTTTGACATCGGCTGGTGTGTAATCCGGATGTGCAGCTAATACAAGCGCTGAAATCCCAGCTACGTGAGGCGCAGCCATTGATGTACCTGACATCGATTGATACGCATATTTATAATCTTTACTAGGATTTGGTTCCCATATGTCGTATGGTTGAGTTGAGAAAATGTCAACACCTGGTGCGATGACGTCTGGTTTGATACTCCAATCTTTTACTGGCCCTGTTGAACTGAACGATGCCAATTCATCAGCCGGTTTGTTGATTGGTGCATCCAGCGTCATTGGGAACGTAATCTTTGCGTTTTGAGGATCGTCTTTGATTGCTTTCGCAAGTGCTTCGCCTTGTGCTTGTGTAATGGAAACAGCATACACATTATCACCGTTAATCCCTAAGAAGTTTGGAATATAACCTTGCGTTGCTTCATCCGCAGTGTTATCCCAAATAATCATCCCTTTTGCCCCAGAATCTTTCGCATGAGCCATTTTTTGAGATAAGTACTCGCCTCCGCGTTGCACAAGAGCTATTTTTCCGCTCATGTCTCTTCCAGCATAATCATCTTCGGTTCCTTGACCAACATCGACGACTGGAATCGACAATCCTTTGAACGCATCATCAGCGTCCGCGAAATGTTTCCCGAATAACCGCGCTTGATAAGACGTGTTTCCGAATTTTAGGGTTTGTACGGGAATTTGTTCTGGAACGGTACTTGCACCAACTGTAATGGCAAGCGGTGCAGCTCCTGGTGCCCCAACTGTCGCGGCCCCTGGTCCTGAATTTCCTGCAGAGACTGAACAAACGACACCTTGTAAGGTTGCGTTGTTAATTGCAATACTCGTTGGATAAAACGGGTCATTAACAGATGCACCTAGTGATAGGTTCACGACATCCATTTTATCTTTTACTGCTTGGTCAATTCCGCTTAGGACAGAGTAAGAATTACCATGCCCACCCGGACCAAGTACGCGGTACCCGTGAAGTTCAACATCTGGTGCAACACCATCCGCTGAATAAACGTTATTATTCGCTGTCGTACTTGCTGCAATTGTACCCGATACGTGTGTACCGTGTTCCGTAATATAATCTTTGTAATTAGCCGATACACTTCCAGGTGCATTTTCTCTTGCCTCTTGCCAATCCGGATAGATCGTTTCCATCGGGTCATGATCATCTATTGGAATCTCGTTTCCATCTGCATCCACTTTTGAGTTAATAAAGTCGTGCCCTTCATAGATATGACCGTTCGCATCGTGTGTTACGTCATATAAATCAGGGTGGTTGTAATCAATCCCTGTATCTAGTACCCCGACTTTTACTCGTTGACCTTTTCTTGGACCTGACAGGAATTTCCCTGTGTTCCCTTCTGCATGTAGTTTGTCAACTTCCATTAATGAAAGTCCTGCAGTTGGTTTTCCAGTCGAAGGAGCTTCAGTCGCTGTCGCTGTTTCGCCTGCTGAAGGCGTTCCTTCTTCTACTTCGTACTGGACAACTGACCAAATCGACGCAACATCCGCCTGACTAGCAATTGTTTGAACCATACTAGGAGGAACCGATAACGCAACCCCGTTGAATGCATCCGTGTATTCTCTTGTTATTTCTATATTAGAAGAAACTTCTTTTCCACCAGCGATTTGCTTACTCGGTTGTGTCTTCACAAACGCTTTAAATTTTGCATGTGCATCCGCAACTTTTTGTTTCGCTTCTGTGTAATCAGCAGCAAATGTTTGCGCACTTGCGCTTCCTTTTTCGAGTGATTGCTTTATGATTTGGATCTTTGCTGGATCCACTTTAAATTGAACGATGACGTCAATGTTTTTTCCGTTTTTTAAATCCTTCTGATCAACGTGGATTTTTTGTGTGTTATCCGCGCCAGTTAGTTTGTTGATGTTCGCTTTTTGTTCCGGTGTTAATCCAGCCAAAATGCGGTTCACTTCGTCTGCTGTAAATTTCCCATCAGATGGATTTTTCTGATCAACATTCGACTCCGCATGTGCAAGAATGGCACTTTGTGGTAGGACCATATTTATCAACATCGCGCTACTTAACGCAACAGCCGATATTGTTCGTTTCTTTTGTCTCTTTTTCATGTTACTCCCCCACTTTTAGTCGTCTCTTATTAAATTAATGAGATAAACGAAAAATTAAATCAGTATTAAAATACTAATCTATAATTCAATAATACTTCACTAAAAATGTCTGAGTATTGGGGAATTTGTTACTTTGTGTCGGAGTTTGATGAAAAAAATCTAATGGTTCTGATGTAAAATACAGACTATTTAATCATCTTTTGTCATAAAATGTTATTTTTTAATTATTTTCCGTTCTATTTACCTACATTAAATAAAGATTTCTATACCCAATGACTAAACTTGTTAAAATTGGGGAATTTCTATCAAAATTTTTAAAAATTTCACACGTTTTTTTAAAAATTCCAAATATTTCTTTTTAGCATCCTTTGCATTTGTTTGTTTTAATGCATCAATGAAAGAAAAATTCAGTTAATTAGACTCGCCCTAAAAGTAGATGTCGAAAAACCCACAGTTGGGCAACATTGATTTTAAGGGGAGGTTATGGCGACAAAGGTCAAAAGTTTCAAAAATATAGTATGGAAATCAAGTCTGAAGCTATTCCTTTAAAGGAAGAAGGACTTTCATATCGCTCGTTTGACTTCTAAAGAAAATGTCGTTTTAGAGGCTTCCTCACTTTTCGCGGAGTCGCCAACTTATCCCGCCGCCGTACTTCACACTTCTTGCATTAGGGTCTATCTTTTCGTCTACGGGTCATTCGATTTACCGCATCTCCTTCAGACACTAGCTCACAATAATGCCCTAGATTAGACTTCTCGAGCTAGGTCAGTTTCCTCGAGTATGGATTTTCACCATCTGGAATTCATAATTTATATCTTTCATCCAGTCGTTAAACCGAAGTGTCGTCTCTGTCTAGAAAAGAAAATGAAGGGTGCTGACAAGGTAAGCACCCTATGCGACTGCCCGTCGCACAAAAAGATCGACTAAAATGTCGATCATATTATTGAACTAAAACATGAGTTAATTGCATACCTTACTGTTTTATTTTTATATTTCCAGTAGTTTACGATTAATATGATTAATAAAAAGTACCACAATGATCACGAACATTCCAAAGCCGAAAAAAAACATAAACAATAAAGTTAATAATGAAGCGTTGTTAGAAAAAGGTTCAATGTGCGTACGAACAACGTAATAATTTGTAGCAAGTTTACTACTAACAATCATTATTAAAGCTGGTATAAAGTAGTTTAAGAATTTTTATAGTTTCATACATATACCTCCTGATGTTTTAAAATACATTATTCCTATTGGATTTATCTTAATTTTTATATTAATAGGATACATTGTTTTTACAAAATTAGACTAAGTCATTATGTCACTAAAGCATGGGTTAGTTCAGCGTGAAATCAGTACATTTATTCTTACACTAAAAGTTTTTAACTGATGAATCTTTCTATTTCGAATTTTTATCAAAATTATTCAAACAATTAGAAATTAGTCACAAAAAATTCACATTATTTTGTGAAAAACTTCACAAAACAAACTCTTTTCGATATATAATCAATTTGTAATCACTCACATATACACCAAGAAAAGGGTAAAAAACAGCATTGCTCATACTAGGAGGAATAATGATGCTTACTATTATTTTTACTGAAATCAAAAAAATGTGGTTTGACCTTTCATGTACATATGAAAGTTTTGAGGAGATTGATCGCCTTGAATCTAAGCACACTCGAGTACGTTTTGATAAAGATATTTATGAAATCATTCGTGTCCAATAATACCCGATGAAAATTTATATTAGGAGTGCAACTATGAATGATTTAAAAATATAATTATTCGTTTAGAAAGAAATAATCATGAGCATTATGAAAATTACAAATCTAATTATATATAAACTTCAAAAGTCTAGCCCAAACGGTTAGGCTTTTTTCTACTTGTTCAACTAAAGCATATGTTAGTTACATAACTATTCTATAAAAAAGTGAAATAAAAAAACCTTGAAATTGATATTATCCCCTTTAGGTAGACATTCGAAAAAAGCTTCATGTTAACATGGAGATATGAATGTGACTTGGAGGGGATTTTTCTATGGCAAAAAAAGGGCAACAGTTTCAAAGTTATTCAGAAGAATTTAAATTAAAAGCAGTGATGAAGTATGTGAATGGTAACCAAAGTTATCGAGTGTTAGCGGAGGAACTAGGAATTCGACATTGCACCCAACTTAAAGTTTGGGTTAAAAAGTGGAAAAGTGGCGAACCATTTGATGTTCGAGGTGGCGTTATAAATCCATTTAAAGGTAGACCACGAACAAAATTTAAATCGGTAGAAGAAGAAAGAGACTACTTAAAAGCGCAGGTAGATTACTTAAAAAAGCAGTATCCAAATCTGATAAAGGAGTAGATGATATCCCTCAAAAAATAAAGTATGAAATAATTGAAGAACTAAAAGATTCCCATCCAATTACTTGGTTATTAGAAATCTCGTATGTGAAGCCTGCGAGCTATTATAAATGGAGACGCACAAAAATAAATAGTGAGATCAAAGTTGAAGAGGAACAGGATATACGAGAACACATGATAAGTGTTCATCTACTTAATCCAGAGTTTGGATACCCACGGATGACTGACAGTTTAAAAGAAAATGGCTACAAGATTAATCATAAAAAAGTGTATCGCCTAATGAAGGAAATGAGGATTCAATCGATCATTCGAAAGAAAAGAAAACGACATGGAAAGACTCCTTCAATTATCTATCCTAATCGACTTCAGAGAAAATTTAGGGCAACAGGACCTAATCAAAAAATGGTTACGGATATTACTTATGTTTCGGATGGTAAACAATTTTATTATTTATCGGTCATTCAAGATCTATTTAATAATGAAATAGTAGGTTGGCAGCTATCAAAACGTAATGACCTTGAACTTGTTTTGAAAACAGTTACGCAATGGGTAAGAAAAAAAGACGTAGCTGAAGCCGTTCTCCATTCAGATCAAGGCTTTCAGTATACGTCTAAGGCATACAATAAACGATTAGAGGATTATGGCATAAAAGGCAGCCACTCTCGCAAAGGAAACTGCCTAGATAACGCCTGCATTGAATCCTTCTTTTCGCATCTCAAAACAGAGAAATTGTATATAAAACAGTGTAAATCAGAAGATGAAATTAGACAAGCGATCGAGGACTATATTTACCACTATAATTACAAACGTTTTCAAAAAAAATTAAAAAAACGCGCGCCAGTTGAATACCGACACGCATTGGCAGCATAGCTTTTTTTATCTGTCTACTTGACAGGGGTAAGACCAAATGACAAGGTTTTTTTAATCATATTTTCTCGACTAAAACTGCAGTTCCATAAGCGACAATTTCACTCATGTTTTGCCCTATTTCACCTGAATCAAAGCGCATCATGATAATTGCATTTGCATCCATTTCGCTAGCATTTTTAGTCATTCGATCCATTGCTTCTTTTCTCGCATCCTCAAGCATGGCAGTATATTGTTTGATTTCACCACCTACAAGACTTTTTAGACCAGCTAAAATATCGCCACCTAGTCCTCTACTACGAACAATTACTCCAAATACAGGTCCTTTTACTTCAACTAGTTTATACCCTTCAATGTTTTCAGTTGTAACTACGATCATATTGTTCACCTCAAAATTTTTATTCTTTACACAAATCTATTTATCCTATTTTGTGTATGTATTTCAATTCCATTTTTAAACTTCATTAGTTAAAAATGGCAAATTTGAATCGTATAATGTATTAATTCTATGTAATAAGTTTAATCCCTTTTTACTTAATATTGTAAGACTGATTTTTATACTTCAATTGATGCCTTCTCTTTTACATCAATAAACTTAGTGTTAAACTGCTTAAACTAATCTTTTTCATATTGATATAATTTCATATTTGATCAATTTATAATCATCGAAATTGCAATTTTATTTCATCATAATATTATCCTCATTTAATTACCAACAATTAGCAAATTAGACTATAATAATGTTATATTATCATATTTTAAAGTTAGTTAAGGAGAATTTATGCTTACAATGTTCATCATAATTGGGGGGTTACTTTTACTATTATTTATTCTTTATGGACCAATCCCGAGTTTACTAACACGTTTATTTAAATTTTTTTCAATACATCATGTTTCAAATAAAAGTCAAAAACGAATTGCTTTAACTTTTGATGATGGTCCACATCCAGTTTATACGAATTTACTTTTAGATTTACTCCAAAGTCATTCAATTAAAGCAACTTTTTTTGTTTTAGGTTCAGCAGCAGAAAAGTATCCTACGATCATTAAAAGAATACATGAAGATGGTCATTTAATCGGAATACACAATTATAAACATATATGTAATTGGTTTCTCAGTCCAAACCAGTTAAAAAATCAAATAGAAAAGACTGCAATTGTTATTAAGAAAATAACGAACAGTGATCCGCTTTTTTATCGACCACCTTGGGGGTTAGTTTCACTGCCTCTACTATTTCAGAAAAAGCTTAAAATTATTTTATGGTCTGTAATGGCAAATGATTGGAGTAGTAAAAAAGGAAGTGAAGGTATTTATCATCTGTTGTTAAATCAAATGAAACCAGGAGCAATTATTTTATTACATGATAATGGAGATACATTTGGTGCAGATGAGGATGCTCCTATTCATACAATAAAAGCATTAGAGAGATTTATTGAACATTGTTTACAAAATCAATATCAATTTGTTAGGATAGATGATTAATTCATTCAAACCAAACACCACAAGGATACTTACCTTGTGGTGTTTTTACGTACTCATAAAGTTTTTAGTCATAAATCTTCTAAGAAATTGAACTATAAATATCATTGACAATTAATTGTGAACTAAACCCTTTATTTAATGCAGATAGAGATGATTTCATTTGTTCTAAATGATTTGATTTGAAAAGAATTCGATTAATATAAAAAATTAATTCATTTAACGACTTTACTGTAACTGACGCACCAGCATTTTCAAAAATTCGGGAATTTTCTTTTTCTTGACCTGGCGTTGGTTTATATAAGATTGTCGGTAAATTACAAGCAATACATTCTGATAATGTAATACCACCAGGCTTCGTAATCAAGAGATCAGATTTTTTATATAAATTACGTATATTATTTACGTAACCAAATACTTGTAGTCGGTCTTTGTATTCTTCATTTAACTTACTTAATTTATTATAAAGTATGTGATTATAGCCACAAACAACTGCTACATTAAGTTTTGTTTCAACAAGTAACTGCTTGGCCATTTTTTCAACGTCCTTTAATAATCCAACTGCCCCAGCAACTATTAAAATTTGATCGTTTGATTTCGATAAACTTGTACCTTCATTTAAAAAATCTATTTCTTTGAATTCTTGGCGAAGAGGTATACCAGATACAAATATTTTCGATAAAGAAACACCTAATTTCACCATCTGATGTATTAATCCTTCCGTCGCTATATAGTAGCGATCGATTTCATTATGAATCCATGAACGGTGAATATAATAGTCGGTAACAACTGTATATAATTTACAAGGATGTGATGAATATTTTTTCCATTTTGCTACAGATCCAACTGGAAATGTAGTAATGATAATATCTGGCTTCTCTTTTTGAAGAATACTTTTTATATTCTTTCCGCATAATTCTAAAAGCCTGTCAAAAATGACTGTACTAACTAATTTCTCAGTCCCATAGAAGAACCATTTATAAATTGTTTGGGCATGTTGGAATAATTGCAAATGAATATTTTTTGCAAATACATTTATTGTTGGATATGCTTCTTCGTATATGTCAATAATGGTTACATCGTTAAAGTTAATATGTTCAAACTCACTTTTTAACGCTTTAGATACTTCTTTATGCCCATTTCCAAAACTCGATGTAACGACAAGTATTTTAGGCTGCAATACCATACTAATCAACCTCTTTTGAATAGACAAATTAATTAAACGAATGTATGAATCAACATTGAGATTACAACTGCAAATGAAAGATAGTAATGCCAGTTTTTATCTTTTCGTTTATATCTTAAAAAACCGAATATTCCTAATGGAACTAGTAGCAAATAAGTTATTACACCTGAAATATAAACTGCATTTGTTTTCCATTCAAAAAAAGTCATAATCACAGAGTGTACTGTAATTAAAGCAAAAGTAATTAACGAGATTGGGACATGTATTAACTTACACCATTTCAATAATTTACCTAAGTATTTCTTAAATTGCTTTTTATCATTTAATTTTTTATATCTAATTAAAAAATAAAGTGGAAAGAGAATAAATGCTGCAAATACACCTATTCTTCCAAGGGATCCTTTATCTTTCGCATACATTTTTAAAGGATTCGTTTTATGAAAACCATTTTGGATTCCATTTTGAATATGATCTCCCATATTCGTTAATAATTCAGTTCGATGCGATACTTTCCACGCTGCAATGATGAAAATTATGATTGAAATTACTAATGCTATATAAATTAATTTTCTCTCAGATTTATTTTTTATCCAATTACGAATCATTTTGATCTGTTCCTTTCAAATTTCGAGTAAAAATATTAGAAAAACTATTGTCCATTTTCGCCTCCCTTTATATACAACAAATGTACAAAATAAAAGTGAAAATTTGATGAAAATAGTATTATGTTTTACTAAAATTGATTAATTTGGTTTCATTTATTTTTGCTTAATAAATTTTCTAATTACATCGATTAATATTGGAATAATTGAAACGAAAATGATCCCTATTGTTAATAGCCCAAAATGATTTTTAACAAAAGGAATATTACCAAAAAAGTATCCAATCGGCACAATTAGTCCAACCCAAAGTGTCGCCCCTAAAATGTTATATGGAATAAATTTTGAATAGTTCATTTCACCAATCCCTGCTACAAATGGTGCAAATGTTCTAACAACCGGAATAAACCTTGCTAATACAATAAATTTTGGACCTTTTTGTTTGAAAAAGTGTTCAGTTTCAGCAATGTATTTTGCATTTATTTTTTTACTCCTACTTAATTTACTTCCGAATTTCTTACCTATAAAATAATTTAAAGAATCACCTAAACTAGCTGCGATTATGAAAAGGATTAATAATCCAAAAAAGTTTAATAAATGTAAGGAAGCAAGTGCACCTGCTGTAAAAATTAATGAATCTCCTGGTAAAAATGGAGTCACAACAAGTCCTGTTTCCAATAAAATAATGAAAAATAAGATGAAATAAGTTATCGCCCCATAGTTGTGCACAAAAGTTAATAAATGTTGATCTAAATGCATAATGAGATCAATTAAATTTTTAATAATCTCCATATAATTCTAACTCTCCCAAAATTCTCTCTATATGTTTGTCTTAATTTGAAACAAATTCGAAATCGGAATTTTAATTTTAAAACTGCTACCCTTACCGACTTCGCTATTAACAATAATTTCTCCATTTAAAGACTCTATAATCGATTTTGCGATCGATAACCCGAGTCCCGTATTACCTTCATCTCTTGACCTATGCTCTTCGATTCGATAAAACCGATTAAATATTTTCTCTTGTAGCTCTTTTGCAATTCCAATACCTTTATCATTTATTTCATAATAGAAATAGTTTGCCTTTTTTTCTGATCTTACGTAGTAATTTAACGAAATGGAACAGTTCTCATTTGAGTATTTAATGGCATTATCAACAAAAATATTAATCAATTGTTTTAGACTTTCTTGATTTGTTTTAACTATAAATTTTTCTTCATTCAATAACTGTATTATTTGTTTTTTTTCTGAAGCTTTATATTGCCATGCTTTTTGAATTTGTTCCGAAAAGACATCGATTCTAAATTCTTCAATATTAACTTTGGCGATTTGTTTATGGTCGAGTCTTGCTAGAAACAGTAATTGATGAACAAGATTACGTGTATCACTTAATTCCTTTTTTAAATCAGATAAGGTTTCTTTACCGAAATCAGATAGACGATCTTGTTCAACGCTTAATACATCAATACCAGCTTGTAGTACAGATAATGGTGTTCTTAGTTCGTGTGAAGCATTTTCCACAAATTCTTGTTGTTCTTTATAAGATGCAATTATTGGTTCCATTGCCTGATTAGTAATTTTCTTGCCGAAGTAGTATGCCATAAAACAAAAGATTATGGAGAGTAAAAATGAGATACTGATAAATTGCTTTATTAGATAAATAACTGATGATAAATCTTTCCCACTATAGATTGTACCGAGGTAATGATTTGATGAATCATACACCTCTTCTGCTGCAATCATTAAATTAAGTTCTTCTTTATCATGAGGAGCAATTCGTTTAATCACAACTTTATTTTGATTAGGATTAATCTGTTTTAATACTTTTTCTATATCCTTTGTATACCCGGGTGATGTTTCATCATAGATTTCAAATCCGTTATTTTTATTTAAAAAATAATTAAAATAAACATTTTTACGTTTATGTTTCCTTGGAGTATTGTCAACATTTGGACCTAGAGATGCAGCATTCATTTTTACTTCTTTTATTTCTTCTTTTAGTACTGTAATTAGATCACTTTTTTGGTCTAAGTAAATGTAAAACGACAATACCATTCCTACTGAAATATTAAATAATATAATGAAAATCATTAAAATTCTAAGATTAAAAAATGTTAATCGTTTGCTAATTTGTTGAAATAATGAAATCTCATTTTTCGATTGTATATCCAACACCTCTAACACTCTTTATATAAGTTTTCTGATTTGGCGGATCAATTTTTTTTCTTAGATTTTTCACATACGCTTCAACAGCATTACTTGTTACTTCTGATTCAATTCCCCATACTCTTTCAAAAATAACTTCTCTAGTAAGCACAATCCCTCTATTTTTTACTAATAAATCAAATAATTGTAATTCTCTTTGCGTTAAAATTATTTGATCATTGCCTCTACATAAACTAAAATTTGTCCGATTATATGTTAAGTCTTCAATCGTGATGATTTCATCTTGAAGTGGTGCAAAATTTCTTCGATTAAGTACTTTAATTCTTGCGGCAAGTTCACTAAAATCAAATGGTTTAATTAAATAGTCATCCGCTCCAGCTTCTAATCCTTCCACACGGTGGTTAATACTATCTCTCGCTGTTAACATTAAGATAGGTCCTTTAAAGCCATCACTTCTAAGCTTTTTGCATATTTCTAAACCACTAATTTCAGGTAACATCCAGTCCAAAATAAGTAAATCAAAATCATAGTGAGTAGCTAATTCCAATGCATGCTTCCCATTAGTAGTCCATTCGATTTGAAATGGAGTTTGTGTTTTTAGCAAATGGGTTGTCATTTTCCCTAATTTTTGATCGTCTTCAGCGAATAAAATTTTCAAAAGATGTCTCCTCTATTAAGTTCTCAATTAGGAACTTAAATTCTTTTTCGTATTAAAAGATAACTTCTTTATTATTCTTTCGTAAATTCTTAATAATATTTTCATTAATGGTTCCGTTAATGAAGATGTTTTTAAAACAACAACTGCAACTACACCAGCCAAAATAAATGCACCTATTATATCAAATGGATAATGGACTCCAACAAAGATTCTTGAAATACCTACTAATATCGCCCAAACAAATGAAATCAAACCTAAACGATCTTTTCTAAACAATAAAATAAGCGCAGTAGAAAATACTAATGTCCCGTGATCACTTACAAAAGATGAATCTGATGAATGTGAAATCAGTTTCGTGACATGGTGATTAACGAATGGTCTTGCGTGGTAATAAAATTGATGGATAATAAAGTTACCACCTAGTGCTAAAATAAGTGTTAGTACAATATAAAAAGCTGTATACTTACGTTCGCTACCTTTTTGAACCCATAAATAACATAAAAGTGCTATTACGATTAAAATGGCAGATTTAGATAAAAATATCATTACATTATCTAATGCAGGCCAAATGCCTGCAAAACTATTTATTAATTTAAATATTGAGTAGTTCATTAAAATTTCCTCCATTTTTTTGATCGAAAATTATTATATAAAAGTTTTATGAAAAATTGATGAAAATTTAGTTGGGATTTTCTATTACAAATAAAAAAAGACCTATTGAAGAATAGATCTTTTAATTGAAATAAAAAATTGCAATTTTTTAATATTTCATTACATCTGTTTTAATAAACGTTCTTCAATAACATGTTTATAAATAACTTCTGCTAATTCTTTCTCTACTTCAAATCTTGAATCTGCAGATAAATCGAAATGACTTCCGTTTAAAATAAAAATCATGCCAAATTGTTTTTCTTCATGCCAATATAAATTGCTGATTAATCCGTATGCTTCACCCGCATGCCCAATCATTTCTTTGTAACCCGGTAAGAAGTCGTGGCTAATATGAAAACCAAGTCCCATTTTACTAAAGAAGTGATTATTTCCTTCTCTAGACCATTGAATTGATGTCATTAATTTTGACGTTTGTTGTTCAAGAATTTGTTGTCCATTTAAACTCCCATTTAACATATGTGCCCGTAAAAATTTACTTAATTCAAGTGCGGATGTCCTTAGTCCGCCTTGAGGTTCAAATAACCCTCCATGATTACCGATGATGTATTGATCCCAATGAGTATTCGAATATCCAGTCTGCTTAACATCATCAATTGATACTTTATATTCGTTTGTATTTTTATTTTTTTCATATATGTTTGCTAGTTCATGGCTTTTATTAAAGTTAGAATATGAAAAAGCTACATCCTTCATTTCTAGAGGTTCAAAAATATTTTGTTTGATATATTGGTCGAATCTTAAATTAGTGACTTTTTCAATAATAGCACCGCAAATGATCGCACCAATATTTGAATACATCCACTGATCACCTGGTTTCCAATCCCCCCATATCTCTTTCGTGAAATACATTCCATTTTCATCTAATAATTCTATAAGTTGTAAAGAAAAATTTGAATGTCCATCTTTAATGTACTTAGCATAAACACTATTTGAAGCATCGTCTGAGTTAAGTGAAGATGTATGAGTTAAAATTTGTCTCAACGTAATATAAGAATGAGGGAATTTAGGATTTCTTACTTTAAAACCTAAATAATGACTAATATCTTCATTTAAATCGATTAGATTTCTTTCGACTAATTGCATAATTGCTGTAGCAGTAAAAAGTTTTGAAATAGAAGCAATTCGAAACATCGTATTTTCTGTAACTAATTCTTTTGTTTCTAAATTACGATAACCATAAGCCTCAGACCAAATCAGTTTATCTTTTATTACCGCAGCAGCTTGACATCCGACAATATTAAATTTGTCCATTATTAATTCAATTTCTTTTGATACAATTTTATTTTTATGTTGTTTAGTTTTGTTTTGAATATTAACCTCTCCAATCTGTAAATTTCAAGTGAATTTTATGAAAAGTACTATAAATTTTTTATGTAAAAAAATTTTTTAAATGAAGCGTTTACAAAGTTATTTTAATATTGTAATAGTCCCTACCTGTTGCTAAAATGAATCATAGAAAATGCAATTAAGGGGATAGAATGGATGATTTTGATCGAGGTTTTTGTTTATGCAGGGATTATAGCTGCTAGCATTTCTGGTACTTTGGTTGGTATTCAAAAGAAATTAGACTTATTTGGTGTTGTTTTTTTAGCAGCTTGTACTGCGCTTGGCGGAGGGTTAATTCGTGATATTATTTTAGGTCAAACGGTACCGAATGCTTTCGCAAAACCTCAATACTTTATCGTAAGTACAGTCGTTTCAATTGTAACCTGGTTATTTTATCAACGAACAATGCAGTTCCAATCAACTTTAATCATTACTGATGCAATTGGTCTAGGGGTTTTTACTGCTGTTGGTTCATATTCGGCAATTGATCACGGTTTAAAAGGTTCTTTTTTAATTATTTCGATGGGGTTAATTACTGGAATTGGTGGTGGAATTATGCGAGATGTATTCGCAAGAGAAATTCCATTTGTATTCCGAAAAGAAATTTATGCAATTGCAGCAATTATTGGCTCTATAACAATTTTGTTTACACATGGTGAATTTACTAAACTGCAATCTTTGTATATTTGTTTTCTAATTACAACAGCAATTCGAATGATCGCTGTTCGATACAAAGTAAACTTTCCTATTAGAAATGTAAATGATAAATCGTTTTTACTTTAAGCTTAACAAAAGTGTTAAGCTATTTTTAATGGTCCTAACCAATATTTGATTAGGACCATTTTCATTACTTAGAAACACTATTTGATTCTATGTATTCTTTATATAAAATTTCTTTTTGTACATATTCTTTTAATTCATCAATTACTTCAGCTACTTTTGCAAAAGCTTCAGGCTTCACAACTGTATCATTTTCAAAATCAACTGGATCTAAAACTAGTTGTTTTGGTAATGCATTTCCATATACACCACGAATTACAGTTCTCATACTATTTAAAGCGTTTATACCACCTTTTCCACCACCAGCTACTGCTAATAATGAAATTGGCTTTTTCTTAAATGGCTCAGAGCCTAATAGTTCAACTAGATTTTTTAAAGCTCCACTCATTGCATTATTGTACTCTGGCGTACAAATAACGATTCCATCAGCTTTCACTAATAATTCTCTAATTGCCTTAACTGCTTCTATTTCTTTTTGTTCAGCTTCCCCGTTATAAAGAGGAACTTGCTCAAATGCTAAATCTAAATTTGTAAATTTATTAGAGTCTGCGATTTGTTTTGCTAAGAATCTAGTTCGACCATTTGCTCTAGGTGAACCATTTACTACTACAATATTCATTTAAATTCCCCTCACTACTTAAAATAATTGTCGCTTAATTGACAATTTTTTACTAATAATTCTTTTAAACTACAAATTATAGTATAAATGAAATCTATTTATTTGCCTATTACTTTAAACTGAATTTAATGAAAACTTCGATTTTAAAACGCTTAAAAGGTGTGGGATTTATTATGAACTTCTTATGGGTAAGGAAATCTCGTCTTCTTGTCATTTTACTTCCTCATATACACCCTATAATTTAGTAAATAGCACTTCTCCTTAAATTTTTCTTACTCAGGAATACCCCAAGAGTAAGGTATTTCCTTATCCAAGATTTATTCAATTGATATAACACTAAAGTTTAGTATATACTTATTTGACAGAATATTGAAATTACATATGAAATGGGTGTGATACATATTGGAGAATAAGGCGGTAAATAAAAAGGCGACAATTAGTATCATTATTGCAATGGCTACTTTTGGCACTGTAGGTTTCGTCGCTCCTAAAACAGGCCTAAAAGCCATTGATTTAGTTTTTATAAGATGTGTTTTTGCAAGTATTTTTTTATTTTCTGTTTGGTATTTTTCAGGGTTAGCTAAAAAAGAAATATTTAATAAAAAAGATATAACTCTTTCATTATTTAGTGGGATCCTTTTAGTTTTGAATTGGGTATTTTTATTTAAATCATTTGAAAATTTATCAGTTACAATTTCAGTTTCAATTTATTACTTAGCTCCCGTTATTTTATTCTTATTAGGTAGTATAATTTATAAGGAAAAAATTACAGTTATTCCTTTACTTGGAGTATTAAGTAGTTTTATCGGCTCAATTCTTTTATCCGGAATTAATTCCGATTTTACACTTGATAAATTCCTTTCATCTGGTGTTATTTGGGCATTTCTTGCGGCAATCTTTTATGGATTATTAATGATTGTGAATAAAGGGATTACACAAACAAGTTCATATTTTACGACTTTACTTCAGACAACATTAGGTTTCCTACTTTTAATTCCTTTTGTTAAATTTGATTCTTTTCAAAACTTGCATTTAGAAAACTGGAGTTTTATTTTGATTATTGGATTTGTTCATACAGGCATTATTTATGCATTATTCTTTGGTAATATTCGATTTTTACCTTCTAATATGATAGCTGTGTTAACATTTTTAGATCCTGCAGTAGCCATTGTGTTAGATACAGTCATAACAGGATTTAAACCAACACCAACCCAAGTAGTTGGAATTTTTATGACATTTTTAGGTATCGCTTTAATACTGCTACTGAATTCACCGAAGAAAGTTTCGCAAAATTCAAATGAAAAAATTGCAAATTAACGATTCATTCAGTTAAAAAGAACTTTAACTTCATTGTCAAACTATACTAAAAGGACTATAATGAAGTCATAAAGAATATACTAAAAAGGGATGTGCTGCGAACACACCCCTTCCGAGTAGTAATTGGTAAAGTTGCTTTCCTCGGATCCAGTGAAAAAATAATCACCACAACCATTTCGAGGGGTAGGGTGGTTATTTTTTTTTGCTAATAGAAATGATAATACCGATTATGCTTAAGATTACAGTTGCAGTTATTCCAACACATTGAATAATTAAATTTGCAATCTCATAACCAGTCACATTCTCACCTCCCTTCTTAGCGAAGAAAGGCACCTACCACAACCCTACTCTACCTAATTTTACCATAAGTATATTCAAAACACCAGAATGTATGTTCTGTTTTTACAATATTTGATTACAAGCCATTTCGTCTATTCATGAAGAGGAACCTTACCTCAACTGCATTTTTTTTAACTTAATAAGGCTACTAGAATGATGGGTAATGAAAATCCATCATTCCTAAAAAACGTTCAATTAAAAACAAGTTTACATAATACTTTCAGATAAATAAAAAAGAACACTTGTTTTAAGTGCTCCCTAATTTCTACAATTAATTATTAAGTGTAAAATTCTGTTAAGATGGCTATTATCATTCCAACGACAAAAGCAACGCGAAATCGCTAGAATGTAATACAAGCTCATATTTCGAAATACCATTTTTTTAATTCTTCTATTTTTTCACTTACTTTCTTTAGTAATGAATTCTTTTCTTGAGTGGCTGCCGTTTCTAATAACAGTTGTTGATCTTGTTTTCTTTGTTCTCTCCATTCTTCTATCAGTAAGCTAGTCTGCTTTTCTCGTTGCTTTAATACTTCTTTATGTTGTAGATCCATCTTTTTAGAAAGTCTTTCTTCCATTTCATTCATAAGTTTTTCAATTGTTTGCAACTGGTGTTCATTGTTTATCTTTATTAGGTGCTCTGTTAGGTTTAAAGACTTTTCTTCGATGATCATGTCAGTATGAGGTATTAATCTATTGGTTTGCTCTTTTATCATTCTCGCAGACTTCTCTAACGTCATACCATCAAGCTTGCTTAATTCAATTAGTTTTTCGAAAATCAAGACATCATAATTTGAATATTGTCGATGTCCTCTACTATTCTTCTTGATTGTATAACCAACATTCTCTAAGATGTCCTGATATTTTCTGAAGGTGCTTGGTTTCAACTCCAACTGCTCTCTTATTTGAGTACTAGTTAATATTACATCTCCGTCTATCATGCCCCTCACACTCCTTACAATGCTTATATTCTATATTGGCATGCTATCTCCTTTTTGCATTGAAAAAGGTTGATCGAATTTAGCATCAGAGTATTATAAAAAACAGTAAATTTAATGTCAGCAGTGTTGTCTGATTTTTATATAGTGTAAAGGCATACTTAAGATAAACCAATACAATCAAAGTTGCTATGTACATTAGTATGTATGTTATCTTTATATAATCTTGATAAAAGCATTGTTCTAATTTATAGTTCTATTTTTATACGATAGAAATGATTTAATCGTTTCCTTATTTATAAAAGAAATATAATAAAAAAATCATTTGTATTTTTAACAAATGATTTTTTAGATTAAATGATCATGCAAAAACAATATTTTAATTTAAAAGATATGTCATCAAGAATATTACAAATACTGTTAAACCCGCTGATATTTTTAAGTTCCTACCTAAGTTTAAATGATTCATCATATCTCCTACTTTCAATTAAGTATCGTTATTTTAAAAAATATATTTTTTAGAAATTTCGGTTTTTGCTACAATTAAATCATACTAAGTATTCTTTTTTATGACCATGTATAAAGTGTGAACATTATTCTATGAAAATTTTTTAACAATTTTACCTGTTATATTGACACAAATATTTTAAGCCATAAAAAAACTCATTTCAAAACAAACTTTGAAAATGAGTTTTTTTATTGTTAATTATTTTGAATCAAACAGTGATAAACTGCCATCATATCACGTTTATTAAGTTCTCTTATGCGATTAAATAACGGTATATCTTTAACTTCCTCAGTTAGTTGGTTTTCAGGAATGATTTCACTTACTTTACCAGTGAGCCATGTTTGAACCGCAATACCCTCAACTAGCTGTTGACGTCCAATCTCATTAATTCCACTAGCTAAACAGCTAACACAAGGAATAGTTAATTTATAAACCCCGTCATGTAGATTATCTTCAGAAATTACTTTCTTTCCTTTACAGAACGGACAAGGGTTACTCGTTTTTACTTTATTAATTAGTGTTACGATTTTTTTATAGTCAAATGCTTCATAAACATATGTTAGTTTTTTGAATTTACCATTTGTAAAATATTTGTCGATAATGTCTTCTCTAGTCTCAAATATATCTTTAAAATCAGTTATCGTTACTAAGTTTTTATTGCTTATTTCTTCAATATTCCACTTAACACGATCCCAAAACGGTAAAGCATTTTGCAGTACTACTTCATATCCAACGAAGCTTGCTTGTTTTATTTCTAGCATTTTTAAAGCAACCTGTTGTTCCCGAGATAGTAAAGAAACTTCTACTGTTAATGTTGTTTCTCCGCCAACAATTGATTTTATTTCTTCTAGAACTGTTAGCTGGTCAATAGTTTTAATTACTTGATCTATAGGTTGATTAATGATTTCACGAATATCAAAATTGCCAAACATTAATTTTTTGTGGTGGTTTAATACGGTACCTTTGCAAATAGGACATATAATTGGCTCTTTAGAAGCCTTCATTTTTTCTTTGATAGACGATTTTGAAATTGACATATATCGACCAATAATGGTATTAAAGCCTTCCCATAATCTTTGTGTCTTTCCAGCTTTATCATAAAAAGTTTTTTCATAGTATCCATATAAAAAAGTATGCTTTTCTGCTTCTGACATCTCATTAAAACTTTTGCTAATGTCTTGACCAAGTTCATTTTTTATTTCATCAAATAGGAATTGCAATTTTGGATATTGGTAATATTTTAAAACTTCCATTACATCTGGATGTAATAAACCTTCCCAAAAAGGTACTGTTTTATCTTGAATGACTACATCAATATCAAACTTCTCAATTACTCTACGGCCAGAACAGGATGGACAATGATTTTCTCGATTATAAAAATCAAAACTTCTTGTATCCTTATTAGTCGGATGTGATGCAACGATTTGATTGATTAGTCCGCCGATCTCATATAAAAATGTATATTGGCTATATAAATGTCTCTCTAAATCAATTGCGATAACCGGAAGAATAGCATCAGATTCATATTCTGCATAAATGAGTCTTGCCATCGATGATAGACTTTTTAATATTCCACCTTTATAAATGTTTTCTGCATTTTTGAAATAATTTATATTATTTTCTTGTAAATATTGAACTCCCTTTTGTACTTTAAGTGATGATGAAATCTGCGCCTGTGACTTTTCATGTTCCTTTATTATGTGATTAAAATAATCATCATGATTTACAACTTCAAGATGTTCAACAGGAGTAATCTTTCTTTTCCCGAAATCAATAATATAATCTGAACTTTCTAACATGTAGGCATTGTGTTCAATCATTATAATTGAAATTGATTGATCATTTAGAATTTCCCGAACACTATCTATAAATTGATTTAATATATTTTGTGATAATCCTTTTGAAGGTTCATCAAAAATGAATAGTGTATGAGGGGTTCTTGCATTAGAAAATAGTTCAGATACTAAATGTACACATTGAAATTCTCCAGTTGAAAGTGTTTGAGTCTTTCTTTCTAGCGTAAGATAGCCGAGACCAAGTTTGATTAATAAGCTTAATCGCTTATGTGCAATGTCTTCTTTTGGTAGTTCTTCAATGATATCCTCGATTGAACGCAGGAAAATATCATCTATTTCTTCACTATATTTTGTTAACTTTCTTTTTATATCTAAGAACGTAGCAACTGTTGATCGACTTGTAATCGATTGGTTTCGATCTTGACCTACCATTACTAATTTATCTTTAGGGTAACGTTTTAAGAAGTCTTTTGACATACATTCATTTACTAGAGTAGATTTACCACATCCAGATTCGCCAGTGAATGTTACTAGTCTATTTTTAGGGATTTGTATTTCTTGAATTTGGATATTACGACAATGAAGTTCTTTAAACTCATAGAACTCGTTTGGCAAAATCTCGTTTCTTCCCCAATAAATCGGTTTAGGTCGTGGAGATTCTTCAACAATTTTCCCGCCATATTTACCACTTCCAGGTCCGAAAAATACTTGATCATCTGTTGCATCTAACACAGTATCTGAATGATCGATTAGCCATATTTGATTTTTAAATCCTAATTCTCTTATTTCGTCTAATATTCTATTTAAAGTATCATGGTCAAGACCTACCGAAATTTCATCGATGATAATAACTGTATTTTCACTAGTTGTCATAAATTCGGCTAGATAAAGTCGAGTTATTTCTCCACCGGATAATGTTCCTGTAATTCGATTTAGGGATAAATAGCCAACATTCATTTTGATGATATTGTTTAGTAAATGCAGTTTTGCTTCACTTATTTGTAATTCTGCTGCTAGTGATAAGATTGTTTCTACACTTAGGTTATTAATATCTGAAATAGAATGTGGACGATCAAATAACTCAATTGTGTATTCTTCAATTTTTTGATTATAGCGGTTTCCTTTACACTTTTTACATTCGATATTTTTTGTAATTCCGCGGCCTTTACAATCCGGACACCATCCTAATTCATTATTAAACGAAAAAACTTCTGGAGAAAGATTAAACTTTTCTGCAAGACTTACACGAATGTCCTTAAAAACACCTGTATGTGTTCCAAGTGTTGAACGGGGATTAGTCGAAATGGACGATTTGCCTAGGAAAAGTACTAATGGCATTTCTTCCATCTTAATTGCACTGAAATTTGTTTCCATTATGTTTGGGAATAAGTATTGATATTCTGCCTTTGGAAGTAAAGAAACTAGACGTTTCTTTGACTCCTCACCAATTGTTTGACAAAAAGTTGTTTTACCAGAACCAGATAATCCAGCAATTCCCAATGACTGATTCTGAGGTAAAATTGCATCTAATTTATTAATATTATTTGCAATTAAATGACTTATTTTCAAATTATTATCCTCTCTTGTTTCGTGAAATTTGAATAAATTATGTATGCTCTTTCCTTATATGACCTTTATTTTATGCATTTATACTTACAATCAATAGTTTACCAATATAAGACAATCCAAGCTATAGAACGTGAATGAAAAAATAATTTATATTTGAAGGATTTCACAAAAGTATCAAAAACCGAAATATTATTTCTCTATTTTTTAGATTTTTTTGAAATTTTATTTCAAAAATTATAGACAATACTTTCCATTTTTGGTAGTTTTATATTATGAAAGCGCTACTAATTTAATAGAAAGTAAGGTGGAACACTTATGAAGAAAAGAAAACTTGGAAAATATGCGATTGCAGCTACAGTTGGTGCATCTTTATTATTTCAACAAATACAAAATGTTCATGCTGAAACTACTTTACAGAACTCAATCCCGCCTAAGCATGAGATGCGAGCAGCATGGATTGCATCAGTAGTAAACATAGATTGGCCATCAGCAACTGGATTATCTGAAATGCAACAAAAATCGGAGTTTATTAAACTATTAGATGATGTGGAAAAGATGGGAATGAATTCAGTTGTTGTCCAAATTAAACCGACCGCTGATGCTTTTTATCCTTCTAAATATGGTCCATGGTCTAAATATTTAACTGGTACGCAAGGCAAGGATCCGGGCTATGATCCACTTGCATTTATGGTTGAGGAAGCACATAAACGTAATATTGAGTTTCATGCTTGGTTTAATCCTTATCGTATTACAATGCCTCGAACTGCACCAGGAAATGCGACTTTAGATGACTTAAATACTTTAGCAGAAAACCATCCTGCAAGAAAACATCCTGAATGGGTAGTCCCATATGGAAAGCAATTATATTTTGATCCAGGTAATCCTGACGCACGTCAATTTATTATTGAGGGCATAATGGAAGTAGTAAAAAAATATGATATCGATGCAGTGCACTTGGATGATTATTTTTATCCATATCGTATCGCAGGTCAAGAATTTCCAGATCAATCCTCCTACGAGAAATATGGTAAACAAAAGTTTGCTAATATTGAAGATTGGAGACGAGATAATGTAAATCAGTTCGTAAAAATTCTTCATAATTCAATAAAAAATGAAAAATCTTATGTGAAATTTGGGATTAGTCCTTTTGGAGTTTGGCGAAATATAGCAAAAGACCCTACTGGTTCAAATACTACTGCTGGTCAAACAAATTATGATGATTTATTTGCTGACACAAGAGAATGGATTAATAAAGAATATCTAGATTATATTACTCCGCAAATCTATTGGAATATAGGATTTGAACCTGCTGCGTATGATATACTTGCGAATTGGTGGACGAAGGAAGTAAAAGGTAAGAATATTGATTTATATATTGGACAAGCTGATTACAAAATTAACGATAACAATGCAGCTTGGGCTTTACCTGATGAATTACCAAGTCAAATTGCATTAAATCGTACAATTCCTGAAATCAAAGGTAGTATGCATTTTTCAATTTCAGACTTAAATCGAAATCCACTTGGTATTAAAGATCGTTTAAGCCAAGACTTATATAGTACAAAAGCATTAATTCCAGCAATGCCATGGTTAGATGACCAAGCTCCAAAGAAACCAAAAATCGAAAACGCTTCTCGTACAAAAGATGGAATCCAACTTACTTTGAATACTCACTCTAATGATCAAGATGTTGCATATTATGTTGTATACCGTTTTGATGGATTACATAAAGATAGCATTGACGATCCAAGAAACATCTTAACTACTGTTCGTAAATCGGAAAATGGTAAAACAACAACATATTTAGATACAACAGCAAATATAGATAAAGAATACACTTATGAAATAACTGCAGTAGATCGACTTCATAATGAAAGTAAAGTAAGCAATCAAATAAAGGTTAAAGCTAGTATAAAATAGGTTGGAATATAAAGCTTGCACTTAAACAAACTATTATTTTTTTCTCTGTTATACTTTTAAAAAAAAGGGATTTTTATGAAATATCTAAAAATATCAAGAATAATTTCGCTCTTTTTAGTTGGTTTTTATGCATTAAATTCAGAACATATTGTAAACTATATAGCTAATAACAAAGATATTTAAAAAATACTTGTTTTTATTAATGTAATAGTAATAGGTCGTTTCTTTTACTTTTTTAAACATAAAAAGAAAGTTTCAAAATGATGAAACCTTCTTTTTTTTGATCATTTTTTTACTTTAACTATATTAGTATTTGCTGATTTAATTTTTGTTCTGTTTTTATCAGTGTAGCTTATCCCCTTACTAGCTAATGTATTAATATCATTTTGTATATTTTCGAATACTTCTAATGCCTCTTTATTGATTTCATTTTCATTAAGTTTTTCTTGTAATTTGGTTGAATCATTATTTGATTCAGCATAAGTTTTTCCAGAAGTTAACCCTAATAATAGAGTTAAGATGATAATAGTTGAAAGTACTGTTTTAAATGATTTATACAAATTTAGGTCCTCCTTCTTTATTTTAGCTTTTGCCAAATTTTAACATTTTTTATTATAATTAAATCAAAATAATTGTTACAATTAATCGAATTATAAGACTTCATTAAAATATTAATTGGGAAGTACCGATATTTTTGGTAATTTCACACTTAAAAATTTCAACACAAAAACAGCCAATTTTTTCTATATTTGAAAAATTGGCTGTTTTTTAATTGATAAGTGGACAAAATGGGTCTAATTTTTTAATTCGATTTAAATCAGAAAATGTTTATATTATATTGTAGATTTCATAATTACCGCTTTAATCATAAAATAACTAATTTCAGAAGGTAATTCATCTTTAATAGGTCGAAGTTTTTCGCTTCCAACTGTATTAATTACATCTTTAATTTGTTTTTCAATATCATTAGGAACTACTTCATCCCAGTCAAAATGATCATCTTCCATTGCACTTTGCAGAATATGATTTTCAACTGTAGTCGTATTTAATCCTCTCTCTTTCGCAATTTCAGAAATATGAAGTCCGTTTTGATAAGATTCGTATGATATTTTGTGTGAAGGTACTTTGTTAATAGTTATTGCTTTTGTTTTTTTTGTCTCTACTTCAATATGATTTTCTTCTTTATACTTCTTGATTACTTCTATAAATTGTTTTCCAAATTTTTGTTGTTTTTGCAATCCGACACCTTTTGCTTGTAGGAATTCTTCATCAGTAGTAGGAAGTAATTTACATAAATCTCGTAAAGTACTATCTGCAAATACGACAAAAGGTGGTACTCCAAGTTCCGTAGCAATTTCTTTACGTAAACTTCGTAATTGATCAAATAAATCATTATCAACGTTTGTAATTTCAGAAACTTGGATTTCTTCTTTTTTCATTACGTTTATTTTATTTAATAGTACTTCTCTTCCCCTATTTGTTACAGTTAACAATGGGAATTTACCACTTGTTACACCAATAAATTGTTCCGATGTTAAATAATCAATTAAGTCACCGACACTTTTTAATGTACGTGTTTTAAATAAACCGTATGTCGTTAAAGTATGAAAATTTAAGTCTATTAATTTTTTATTCATTGATCCTGTTAGAACTGACGCAACCATCGTTTTACCAAATCTTTCGCCCATTCGAATAATGCATGATAGAACGATTTGAGCATCAATTGTAATGTCTATTGAAGTTCTTTGATCAATACAATTACTACATTTACCACAGGAGTGGTCAGTTTCATCTCCAAAGTATTTTAAAATAAATGCCTGTAAACATGTTTCGCAATAACTGTAATCCTTCATTGATTGTAGTTTTGAAATTTCTTGTTTTAGACGATTATGTTCAAAAGTAGATTGTTCAATTAAAAATCTTTGTATTTGAACATCTTGTGCAGTAAAAAGTAAAATACATTCACTTTCTAATCCATCTCGTCCTGCTCTTCCAGCCTCTTGGTAATAGCTTTCCATATTTTTAGGCATTTGATAATGGATTACGTATCTAACATTACTTTTGTCAATTCCCATCCCAAATGCATTCGTAGCGACCATTACATTAATATTATCTTGTAAAAATGCATCCTGTTGTTTTGAACGTTCTGCATCGCTTAAGCCTGCATGATATTTACCGACAGAGATACCAAGATTTTTTAATTTATTTGTAACATTATCTACTTCTTTTCTAGTTGCAGCGTAAATAATACCTGATTCGTTTTTATTTTGTTTTATGTAATTACAAATATAATCTAATCGATTTTGTCCTCTAATGACTTTAAATGACAAATTCTCTCGTTCAAAGCCTGTAATGATTGTCGTTTCCTCAATTATTCCAAGTTGATTACAAATATCAGATTTAACTTGAGGAGTTGCCGTTGCAGTAAGTGCCAGTATTGTTGGGTTCGTAGGCAATTCTTGTATTAAATTTTTTATGCGTAAGTAACTTGGTCTAAAATCATGTCCCCATGACGATATACAGTGTGCTTCATCTACTGCTACAAGTAAGATTGGCAATCTTTTTAATTCGTTGATAAAGCTTTCTGATTCTAATCGTTCAGGTGCAACATATAGAATTTTATATTCACCATAACTTAAATCCATCATTCTTTCATTTACTTCATTATAAGAAAGTGAACTATTAATAAATGTGGAAGGAATACCTACTTGATGCAATGCATCTACCTGGTCTTTCATTAAAGAGATTAAAGGAGAAATGACGAGGGTAACTCCTTGGAGAATTGTCGCTGGAATTTGATAACAGATCGACTTTCCACCACCTGTAGGCATAATACCAGCAGTGTGCTTTCCTGATAAAACTCGTTCAATAATTTGTTCTTGTCCAACTCTAAAATTTTCATATCCAAAATACTTTTTTAAATTTTCTCTTGCAAGTGTTAACATGCTTGCCTCCTTTTTTAATTTATTTGTACAATTTTATTTTACTATAAAGAAATTGAAGAAAGTAAATTTCTTAATCCATTTTCGAAATTTGTATTATCAAGCTTCTGACGTTTTTTTGGTCCCTTCACTCGTCCACCTGCATTTCGAATTTTCTTTGAAACATATCGAGTATGCAAAAGTGAATCAATATTTTCATTTGTATATAGAAAGCCGTTTTGATTTAATACATAAGCTTGCTTTGCTAAAACCATTGCAGCAAGACCGTAATCTTGAGTAATTACGAGATCTCCATTTACAACTCGATTTACTAAAGCAAAATCGACAGCATCCGCACCTTGTGAAACAACTATTGTTTCAGCGCCCTCTCTTTGCATTATATGAGCAGTATCACATAATAAAAGAACGTTTATCTTAAATTCTGCTGCAATTTTAATTGTTTCTGAAACTACTGGACAGCCATCTGCATCAATTAAAATTTTCATTGGATTCTTCCTCTTTCAATTGTTCTTTTAAAGTAAATAATTCGTTATCTGTTAATTTTCTCCATTTACCTATTTCTAGATTTTCCAAATGGATATTCATAATTCGAATTCTCTTTAATTTAATCACTTTAAATCCAAAACTTTTTGCCATTTTCCGAATTTGACGATTTAAGCCCTGCGTTAAAATAATACGGAATGTAAATTCATCTATTTTTTCAACTTTACATTTTTTAGTTAAAATTGTTCCAATAAGTACCCCATTTGACATGCCATTAATAAAATCTTCATTAACTGGCTGATCAATTGTGACAATATACTCTTTTTCATGTCCATGTTCACTATGTAAAATTTTATGTGCAATAGGTCCGTCATTTGTAAGAATGATTAATCCTTCAGAATCTTTATCTAATCTACCTATTGGAAAAATCCTTTTTGGATAATTGACAAAATCAATTATATTTCCTTCTACAGTTTGTAATCCTGTACAAGTAATCCCTACTGGTTTATTTAAAATGATATAGTCTTTTTCACTCGTTAAGTAAATCACTTCATCTCGTATTTGTACAACATCATTTTCTTCTACTATGCTGTTTTTTTCAGCAATAAGTCCGTTAATTTTAACCTGTCCCGATGCAACCAATCGTTCTGCAGCTCTTCTAGAACAATACCCTGATGCGCTAATATAAACATTAATTCTCAATACTTATTCCTCTTTTACTAGTCTTTCTTTTATCATAACAAAAAGTGCTGTGACATAACAGTCATCACAACACTACGGATTAATCATAAAGTTACTTCTTTTATAAAAATTGATAAACGCTGTATTTCCACGCTCTTCAGCAATATCAATTGGAGTTTTACCAGAATTATTCGTTTTAATTTCAGCACCGTTTTTTAACAAATGTTCGGCAATAGACGTATTTCCTTCAAATGCTGCGATATGTAATGCAGTGTGACCTTCACTGTCGCTTATATTAGGATTTGCTCCATTTGTTAAAAGAAAATCGATCACTTCTATTGACTTAGAACCTGCAATTGCTGCATGAAGCGCTGTGTTTTGTGGGATGAATGAAAGCTTTGAGTGAGAAAGTGCATTAATCTGAGCACCATTTTTAACTAAAGTTTTTACAACTTCATATTGACCGTAATGTGCCGCTATACCAAGTAATGTTAACCCATGTTCATTTTCTTCATGAATCAAATTTGGCTGTTTACTTATTATCTCTAATACAATTTCATTTTCGCCTTTTTCCGTCGCATCAAATAATTTTGCAAGTAAATTTTCCATCGTTATCTCTCCTTATTTCTACATTCAATTTGTAAATAATTCAAAAATAAGTAAAACCTTTTATTTAAAAGTCTAGCCTCGTCTACATCTACTGGTATTAATTGAATTGTATTTCCTTGTTGCATTTGTACAAGTTTCCATAGGTCTGAATAAATTATTGTACCTAATGTTGCATACCCGCCTGTAGTTTGAGAGTCTGCTAGTAGGATAATTGGTTGGCCAGTTGGTAGTACTTGAATCGTTCCAAAAGTAGTGCCTTCTGATAAAATATTTGCATCAAACGGTTCTAAATTAGCATTTTTTGAACTTAAATACATACCCATTCTATTAAATAGACCAATTGTAAGAGGTTCAGATAAAATTTGTGATTTTATCTGGTGAGGTATTTTCTCAAAATGACTACTTTTTATAAAATGAACGAAATTATGCTTAGGATAGATTGGAATATACTCATGTTTTAGTCCATTTTTCACTAGTTTATATGAAGTGCTTGAACCATAAATGATTGTACCTTTTTTACATATTAATCCTAGAGAAGCAGGCTCATATGAGGACTGACTTTCGAAATGACATTCACTTATAATGCCGCCGGGTACTGATACATATGAATAAACACCAGTATTTCCCCCGTTAAAAGCCAAAATCTCTCCTTTTTCTATGTCGATTATTTTATTCATCTCAACTAATTTACCGTTAATTGAAGGTTTCAAATTTCCACCTGTAATGACGATTGAAAATTGATTTAATGCTTTTAGGATTGTACCACCAATCGCAATTTCGATACTAGCTGCATTTAATTTATTTCCTATTAATAGATTTCCAATTTGATAAGCTAACTTGTCCATAGCACCAGAAACAGGTATACCTAAATGTCTAAATCCATTCCTACCATTATCTTGAATTGTAATAGATACACCTTTTTGTAAAACTTCAAAAAACTCTTTCAAAGTATTACGCTCCTATAGACTTAACAAGAATGTTATTATCAGTAAATACTTTACGTAATTCCATCGCTAATTTAATTGAAATGTCAGAATCACTATGTATACAAATGGTATCAGCTTGAATTGGAATATCTTTACCGGAAATTGTCGTAACGGTTTTGGTTTTTACAATTTGAAGTGCCTGATTAATGGCATCTTTTGTATTGTGATAAACCGAGTTTAATTGATTACGAGGTACTAATAAACCATCATCACCATATGCTCGATCTACAAAGACTTCTGAAGAAAAAGGAATATTCATTTCAATCGCTGCTTCTATCAATTTGCTATTTGCTAGTCCATATAAGGTTAGTGAAGTATCGAAGTTTTTCATTGCTTTTGTAATTGCTAAAGCGAGTTTCAAATTTGTAGCCGCCATATTATAAAGTGCACCATGAGGTTTTAAATGACGAAGCTCAACTCGGTTTACTTTGCATACCGAATAAAGTGCACCAATTTGATAGAGAACTAATTTATATATTTCTTCTTCACTGAAATTAATTTCTCTTCTACCAAAACCAAGTAAATCTGGGAAGCTTGGATGCGCTCCAATTGATAAATTATATTGCTTTGCTAATTTTACTGTTTCATAAATTACAAACGGATCTCCCGCATGAAATCCGCAAGCGATATTAGCTGAAGTAATGTGTGGCATAATTTGCTCGTCATTTATTTTGTAATTTCCAAAACTTTCACCTAAATCACAGTTCAAATCAATGTGAATCAATAAAACGCACTTCCTTTTTAATTGAATAGTTGTCCTCTTTCACTAGTTGTTCAATCTGATTAAATCCTTCGATATTAATCTCATAAAATTTTACTAGTTCTCCAGGTTTAAAGTTTTCTGTCCCATTATTTTTCGTTGAAAATATTGAAATTGGAGTACGTCCAATAATATTCCACCCACCTGGAGATTCAAAAGGATAAATCCCTGTTTGAGTTCCAGCAATCCCAACCGAACCCTTTAAAACTGTTTTTGGCTTGCTTAGTCTTGGAGTTGAAAGTTTAGGATTTAACCCGCCAAGATAAGGAAACCCAGGAATAAAACCAATCATATAAATGGGATACATTTTTTCTAGATAAAGTCGAACTACGTCTTCAGTTTCTAGTTTATTATGCTCTGCTACTTTTTGAAGTTCTGTCCCAAAAGTGGAACTAAAACAAATAGGAATTTCATAAATTGTATGCCCTCTGTTAATTTTTGAACGACTATAGCGATTAAAATGACACTTTATTTCTTGGTTTATTTCCGCGTATGAAAAGTTAATCGAATCATAAAAAATCGTAATGGAATGATAAGATGGTACGACTGCTGATATTTTAGTCATTAAATTAGTTTTTAGATAATCTGAGAAAGCATGTACTAGATTATTTGTTTCCATTGAAATTGAATCGCCTAAATAACATACTAAGCCAGAGCAACCTAATGGAAAAATATCCAGTTTAGTGCTAGTCATTTAGACCAATCACTTCAATTGCAAGCTTTATTGCATTCGTCAAATCGGTTTGTGACCAACTTGGCAACTTCTGATCAATTACGGCCATTTCATGTGAAGCTGGAATATGAATAAAGCCACTCGGAATTTGCTTGTTTATTTTTTTTAATTCATTAAGCATTTGATACATAACGTTATTACACAAATAAGTACCTGCAGAATTGGATATTTCAGCTGGAAATTTGTGATTGTTTAATTCATTAACAATTGTTTGAATTGGAAGTGTTGTAAATAGTCCATCTGGGCCTTCTGGATCAATTTTAACCCCTGCATATTTATTCCCTTTATTATCCGCTGCACCATCATTGCAATTTATGGCGATCCGTTCTGGCGTTATTTTAAATCTACCACCTGCTAATCCTAATGATATAACCGCTGATGGGTTATACGTATGAAACAATTTTAATAACTCATTACCCGCTGCTCTGAAATCAACAGGTAAAACTGCCCCGATAATTTGAAACCCTCCAACCTCTTGATTATTTAGCTCTTTCACAATTTCTTCTGTAGGATTAATTGAAAAGTTCAGAAAAGGTTCAAAACCTGTTAATAATAATGTGTTCAAAAGCACTCAGTCCTTTGGTAGAATTTATATAATTCACTATTTCGACAAAGTCAGTTTAATTTCCTGTACATATTAATATTAGAGGTTGAATTCCAAGGTATGTTTCTTTTAAAATCGTTCAGTCTTGACTATTAAAAACTGTTTTTTTCGTTTTAAACATCTCATTCCGGTATGTGAAATTTCCGATATTAGACAAAAAAAGAAACACAAACCTCTCTTATTAAGAGAAATTTAAGTCTCTTTAAGAAAAACTTAAGTTTCTGATATAATTTTCTACTTAAGAAGAGCCACCAACAGTTAATGAAACTTCAATTTTCTTATTCTCAACAATTTCGTTAGATATGAGTTTCAATAAATTTTTAGCCGCTAATGAACCCCAATCAAATGTAGAATAAGAGACTGTACTTAATCTTGGTGTTACATATTGTGATAATTCAATATTATCGAAGCCTACAATATAAACATCTTTACCTACTTTGTATTCTGTATCTTGTAGATAGTTATAGATTCCAATTGCCATTTCATCATTAAAACAGAAAATTGCAGCTGGTTCAGTAGTATAGTTTGAAAAGATTTGTTTTGCTGCTAACTCTCCTGAATCTTTCATGAAATTTCCACTGATTTCAATCAAATCAATTTTAGGATAATTTGCTAATTCTTCTCTAACACCTTCCATACGTTTACTTGAATCGTATGATCCTTCTGGCCCTGTTACTACATATACTTTTTTGACATCATTTTTAAGAAGTTCTTTAATCGCTAACTTAGCTCCGCCATTATTATCTAATAGAACTCCTTTAATATTGTTGTGCTGTAATTCTCGATCCATCACTACCATTTTATAATTTTTTTCAGCATAATCTAAAAGTTCTTCATCTGAAAAAGCCTGATCTAAAATGATTCCACCATCAATTACTTTTTCTAATAAAAGTCGATGCGATTGCACACCAGAACAAGCAATTAATTCATAACCTTTGTCGTTTAAAACTTGTCTCATTCCTCTTAAAAGTGGTCCGTAAAAATAACCACCATAATCAGCTAAGAATACCCCAATAATTTTCGTTTCTTTAACCTTTAACATTCTTGCCGCTGCATTAGGAACATAACCTAATCTATTGGCAATCTTCAAGATTCTGCTTCGAGTTTCTTCTGTTACTTTTGGGCTACCATTCAATGCATATGACACTGTTGAAATGGAAACTCCAGCTTCTTTGGCAATATCTTTTATGCCCGCCATCCCATATCCTCCATTCTATGTAAACTAAAAAACTAATTTTTTCTATTTTTTACTTTTATTACGTTTAGATTAAATATAGATGAAATATAATACATATTTTAATTTTATCAAAATTAAGTAAAATTTTCCTACATTTTTTCCAACCTTTATACCTAAATGGGAAAAGTTATATTTTTATTTAAAAAGTGAGCACTGAAGTATTTTGAACTTCCATTGCCCACTTTTACATCTCACATAAAGTTTAAGAAGTAATTAGGTTATTGCGTTTCCAACCTAATATTTTAGCTCCGTTCTTTACGTAATCGCTTTTCATGTATAAATCCCAAATTAATCCTGTTTCATAGTTTTCAATTATCAGCAATGTTGCACCTTTATCAATTCCAATTACTCGATCTGACACCCAGTTAGATGCAACGTCACGATTATATGAATCTAGGAAACCATATTTACTCAATAATTAAGGTACATTTTCATAGAAATAATTTAATGCATCAATTGATTCCTTTGGAGTAAAGACAATTGAACCAGCTGCTGCTGCGGGTGCAATCGTGCCATTATTAATATACTGATTACAATTTGGATGAAACGGTCCAGCCCCATATGCTTTATATTCGTGTGGTCCATCGCATGCAGTTAATCCCCATGCGTGTTCACTTTCTGCAAAAGTTTTAAAGCCCTGTGCATTATCATTACAATACTTCTTAGCGGCTAATGAAGCTTTAACGGAGTTTTCGTGCCAATTAATTCCATCTTCATCAACAATATTTTCAAAATTAAACCATGCATGTGAAAATTGGTGAGTAAACAGCGCCCCTCCCGGTGAATGATAAAATTCATACTCACTTTATTTTACATACTTGGACTGATGTGAAGGAGATGCTACCTGAACTACAAAGTTATGGAATCAAGTTTTATTTAAAATAGATTAAGTAGCAATAAGAATATTGGGACTTAAATTAATGGAAATATAATAAAAATAGTGAGGTTTAGGCAAAAAAATCAGCCAAGACCTCACTTTGATTTTGTTTAAGTATTAACTAAAAATATTGAATATCACATAAAGAAATTTAACAAATAGAGATAAAAATCAAATGATATCGAACTTTGGTTATGATGTAAGACTATATTCTTATTTTTATTAATTGAATAGTCTCGTTGCCAACTCGATAATTCCGCCAAATGTTTAAAATTCGGTCTAGTAACTGAATTAGTCAAGTAGGCAGAGCGATATGCTCCTGGCCATCTCATGTTATTTAGTGAAAAAATCATTTGCTCGGCTGTCATTATTCCTAATCCATGTCCAAAAAACGTACCATCTCCTAGAACAACCGCATTTTCTCCTCTCCACTCAGGGGTTAGTGGATTAAATTCTGGATTATTAAAATATACAATATCTCCAGGTAAAATTCGATCAGAATACTGTGCACCTATTCCTAAGTCAGGATCAGTATGCCAGCCGTATAAATAGATGTTTTGAAAAATTTGATTAAATAAGTCTTCACCTATTAGATTTAAAACTGCATGATAATAAATAATGACCATTGCCGTTGCACATTCAAACGCATAAAATGAACTATTAAAGTATATATCTTTAATTGCATCAGAAGGTTTTACACCTTGCCTTAATAGGAATCCTCCTGTTCTCATTAATTGCCAATACATTGGATTACATCGCGATTTTGCAAATACGGCAAAGCTCAATTTATTTTGAAACATAGCCCTCGCACTTAAAGTGATATTATTTCGCAACATACTTTCAAACTCATCAATGGATCGAAATGCATGAACAGTAGGATCTTCAATTTTCATTCTTAGAACACAGTCAGACGCCCCTGTGTCATTTTGTTGAACTGGCATCTCCGAAAAATGATTCATAATATACCTCTTTTCAGCATCAAGTAATACTTTCCATCTATACCCATCATATTCAAAGATCGCTTTAAAGTGTATATTCGACGAAGAACCTTTCTCAGTGGTTCTTTTTTTGTTTTACACAAATTTGAAGATGTAAAGGAAATTTAGCCATAAAGATTCTTCAACTACAATAGTTAGATATTTTAAAATTCTCATTGTTAATCATAAATAAATAGGTACTTTGAAGTAATATAAGCACAAAAAGTACCGTATTTACCCATAATATTGGTAAAGCATAATATATCTAACTTAATTTATATTGCTAAATTTAATTTTAGCTTGCAGTAAAAGTAAGTTTATGAAATTACGTACTATTTACCCCTTTTGTAAGAAGCACCAATTAGCAAATGGTAATAATACGCGAAGAGATATTATATTAAGATAACTCTATAATTATTATTTTTGATAAAAGAAATTGAAAAAAAATGAAAGTACAAAAACTTGCGATTGACGTATACCATTGAGATGAAGCTAATGTAAATGCTTATTTTTCTCAGATGATAAAGGAACCTTTATTGTAGACTTCACAAGAACAGCGTGGAGGCACGAAAAGTTGCGGCACTTGGCACTATCAACGGGTTCAATACCAAAGACAATGCTAATTACATACAGACATCCGGATCATTATCACGGTATGGGCGCAATGTTGCAGGAATTTCCCCATCTTAAAATTGTCTTTGCTTCACAGAAAGTAAAAGATGCTATCATCAATTTTACAGAATGGATTCTGTTAATTACTTGAAGGTGAACCAAACATGAAACCTAAATCCGAAAAATATTCAGATGGTTTTGATTATAAGATGCGATTGGAAGTATTAGAAACAAACGAAATTTTCCTTCCAGGAGGAAGTGTACTTGAAGTCAAAACGGATTATCCACCAACTGAGAGATTGGTAGCATATGTATGTGTAACTGTCCAACTACTTACCATGTATTTTTCAATTGAGCATTTGCAGGTTGAAGCGTATCATCCCAATCACCATCTCATACGAAGAAAGATAGGTATCATGTAATAAATTATCATTTATATAATTAATTTCCTTTTTGCATGTTCTAGTAAGCTTGATTTTATTGTAGTTAATTTAAGTGTACTATATTCGGTAAATGAAATTTCTTCTGCTAATATACTAATATCCCTTGTTGCTAAAAGATACTCACTTAAAGCTTCATTGCCAAAAAATTACATCTCTGTGGCTTTCACCAGCTTAAATACAAAATATTTATCAAACATAAACCTTTATGGCCAATTACCATAGTCTGCATATTGATGAGTGAAAACAGTAAGATACTGACTTACATATGCTTCATTTAATTGAATCACGAATTAGCCCATTAAAATGCTATAAAAATACTTGTCGAAACGTTTCACCTGATTATATTTAAAATTATATGCGTTTTCATGAGTAGGGTCAATCAATTTTAACGAATAAAAAATAGTAAAATTAAAAACTTTCAATATAACGTGATGCCTTTTGAAATAAAAAAAAGCAAACAACATGAACGAAACAGTCCACATCATTTGCTTTTTCTCAATTTTTGGGAATTTTAATAAATTAAAAATAAATCCTCTCTTTTTTCTTACCTGATTCATAGATTGCACAAATCATTTTTTGAGTTTTCATCGCTTCTTCACCAGTAATTTGTAACTGAGAATGATCATTTAATGATTCATAAAAATTATTAATCTGTTTTACATGACTAACGCCCCAATATCCTTTTGCACCATTGCCGTAATCAAAGGTTTCATTAGGATTGTGATCTGCAACGAACTCTCGGCCATCTTTCAAAGAGACGACTCCACGGTCAGCAATCATTTTAGCAAGCCCGTTTTCACAATGTAGCTCAATCGTAACTGGTGCATCATAAGAATAATAGTTTATAGTATGAAAGGCAGTAACTACACCACTTCTATACTTAATAACACCTTCTGCACAATCTTCAACTTCAATCATTTCATGTGCTCTATTACTAATTGTCGCGTCAACATATTCAATCTCATCATCAACGAACCATCGCATTAAATCCATCGTATGAATAGCTTGGTCAATGACTACTCCGCCACCTTCTTTTTCCCAAGTCCCTTTCCAATCACTAGTCAAATAGTACTCGTCTGAACGGTCCCATGTTACTGATAGTTTTCCAGATTTTATTTTACCTAAAGTACCATTTTGTAACATTTCTTTAATCAGAATTGATCCTGGATTATACCTATTTTGAAAAATGACCCCTAATGTTACTCCATTATTTTTTGCTGTTTCTACCATTTCTTTTGCATCAGAAAAATGAATAGACATTGGCTTTTCAGTAAGAACATGGATTTTTCGCTTTGCGGCCTCAATTGCAACCGGTGCATGTAAATAATGCGGTAAGCAAATATGGATCACATCTAAAATTTCTTTCTCAAAAAGCTCCAGATAATTTGTATAGTAAGTACATTTGAATTGTTCTGCTTTCTCTTTTGCTCGCTCTTCCTTAATATCACAAACAGCTACTAATTCTACATTTTCTCTTATGAAAGCAGGTTGTGCATGCATTAAAAAAATATTTCCACAACCAATAATCGCAACTCGTAATTTTTCCATTTTTTCACCAACTTTTTTTGGAATGGTTACCGATCTTTTATCAAGTCCACCATATTTGTGATGGATCTTCATTTATTAATACGGACTGTAAGTTTTTAACGGCACGTGAAAAACCTTCATCAATCGACATGATTGGGTCCTCGTGTTCAATACTCACTACATAGTCATATCCAAAAGTACGTAGTGCACTCATCATATCGGACCAATCTTTCAAACTGTGTCCACAGCCTACCGATCGGAATGTCCAAGCTCTAGTTTGAACTTCACCATATGGTTGCATATCAGTTAAACCATACATATTTACGTTATCTTGATCGATATAAGTATCTTTTGCATGGAAATGGTGAATCGCATTTTCTTTTCCAAGTATTTTAATCGCTGCTACAGGATCAATCCCTTGCCACCAAAGATGACTAGGATCCAAATTAGCTCCAATTGAATCACTAGTTTCTTTTCGTAGCTTTAATAATGAATATGGAGTATGAACTAAAAAACCTCCATGTAGTTCTAGCCCAATTTTTACTTGATGCTCCTTTGCAAATCTGCCCATTTCTTTCCAATAAGGAATTAGTTTTTCTTCCCATTGCCACTTTAGTACATCTCTATACTCATTTGGCCAAGCAGTTACTGGCCAACTCGGAAACTTTGCTTCTTCATGGTCACCACTAGTGCCTGAAAAGCAATTTACAACTGGTACCCTTAATAGCGAAGCCAATTTAATCGTTTTAGAGAGTACATCATGGGATTCCTTCGCAAACTCTTTATCAGGTGATAAAGGATTTCCATGACAACTAAAAGCGCTAATCGTTAATCCACGTTTTTCAACTTTTTCAATATACTCTCTT
Organism: Gottfriedia acidiceleris; assembly: GCF_023115465.1. NCBI lineage: Bacteria > Bacillati > Bacillota > Bacilli > Caryophanales > Bacillaceae > Gottfriedia > Gottfriedia acidiceleris. The sequence continues at coordinate 2,508,689 of NZ_CP096034.1, forward strand.
CTGAGTTGCTCACTTTCTAATAATTCATTTAAAGGACAATGGGCATTCCCAGGGTAGCAACCAGTTCCTATTTCAACAGCCTTTAATCCAGAGTGTGCAACTTTATCAAGCATTTCCTCAAATGATTGATCCGCAAATAATACCGTGAATACTCCTAATTTCATCTTTTTCTCGCTCCAATCTATTATTTACGTTAATGCCTCTAAGGCCTCTTTATTTCCATATGAAGGATAATTTCTTTTCGATTTATTCGCCCAATTTACTGCATTAATGATGATTTTTTGAACATCTTTATGATGATAAGTTGGATAAGTTTCATGACCTGGTCTGAAATAAAAGATTTTCCCACTCCCTCTTTTAAATGTACATCCACTTCTAAATACTTCTCCACCTTTAAACCAGCTTACTAAAACTAGCTCATCTGGGGTTGGAATATCAAAATGTTCTCCATACATTTCTTCTTGGTCAATCTCAATATATTCGCCAATACCATCTACTATTGGATGAGACGGATCAACAACCCAAAGTCTTTCTGTTTCTGCTGCTTCACGCCATTTTAAATCGCAGCTAGTCCCCATTAATTTTTTAAAAATCTTAGAAAAATGTCCAGAATGTAGGACAATTAACCCCATACCTTGCAATACTTTTTCATAAACCTTTTTAACAATATGATCTTCCACATCATGATGAGCAATATGTCCCCACCAAATTAATACATCAGTATTTTCTAGCACTTCATCCGTCAATCCATGCTCAGGTTGATCTAATGTAGCCGTCGAAGTATCATACCCTGCTTCATTTAAGAAAGTAGCAATAGTTGTGTGTATTCCGCTAGGATAGATGCTTTTTACTTCTGGATTAATTTGCTCATGTCGATTTTCATTCCAAATCGTTACTTTTACCATCTGACTCACCCATCTCTATTTTTTTACATAGTTTAATAATTTCTTAAGCATCAGCTAGTATCATTTTTAAGTTATTCAATCCAATTTCGACACTTGCTAATTGTGGTTTAGTAAACGCTTCTTGCTCAACAATTAACCATTCGGCTGAATTTAGTTTTGCTTGTTGTACAATTCCTTTTATATTCATAATTCCATTTCCTACTTCGGTACTTTCCTCCTTGGATGGAGCCATATCCTTCACATGGATTAATGGAGTCCTTCCTTTATACTTACTCATAAATTCAACCGCATCTATACCAGCAAATTCTAACCAGTAAGTATCCAACTCTGCTTTTAAGAGATTAGTTGGGACTGAATTGAATAAAATATCGAGAATATATTCATTTTCTAATGCAACTAATTCATGAGCATGATTGTGATAAACTAAAGATATCCCTGCTTCAGCTAGCTTTTTTCCTGACTGTTGTAAATGTTCTGCAAATTCCTCCCATTCTTTTAAACTAGTAAAATTTGCCCATGGGCACACTACGTATTTGTTTCCTAATTCTTTTTCGAAAGCAATTACGTCATCAATATGATGAATAATTTGTTCTGCACTTACATGGGCTCCTGCTATCTTTAATCCTAGTTTGTTTAAAACAGATTTTATTTCCGAAGCATTTTTACCATAGTATCCCGCGAACTCAATACCGTCATAACCCATTTGCGCTACTTTTTCTAAAGTACCGAAAAAGTCGATTGCTGCGTCCTCTTTTACACTCCATAATTGTAGGGCAATTGGCAGTGTCATATATTCCATCTCCTATACTGATTAGTTAAAATATACCGGTTTCTTTGATTTTGAAGATTCGTAGATTGCCTCTAAAATTTGAGTTACAACTAAAGCTTGCTCAGGTTTAACGGTTGGTTCTGTATCATTAATAATACTGTCAATCCATTGTCTCGCTTCTAATACTTCAGCGGAATCAGTTGCACCCTCGTAAAAATCCACGCCGCCAGTGTTGATATCAATTTTTTTATCGTAAAGTCGCCCGTATGCTTCCCCATTAATTCGGAGGCCATCTCTCATATCTGCACCACCTTCAGTACCACAAAGTGTAGTTTGAGCTTCTCCTATTTCAAGAGTATTTAATGCCCAGCTCGATTCTAGGATAACGGTTGCACCGTTTTCCATCGTAATAAAACCAAATGCAGAGTCTTCCACTTTAAATTCCTTTGGATCCCATGGTCCAAAAGCATTTGCAGCGTTTTCTTTATGTGATAATTCGTGGTAAACGTTTCCAACTACAAATTTAGGTTTATAATTATCCATCAGCCATAATGTTAAATCCAAAGCATGAGTACCAATATCAATTAATGGTCCGCCACCTTGTTCTTCTTCATTTAAAAATACGCCCCATGTAGGTACTGCTCTTCTTCTAATCGCATGAGCTTTTGCAAAGTAAATTTCACCTAGTTCATTATTTTTACAGACTTCGCTTAGATATTGTGAATCGTTTCGAAAACGATTTTGATAGCCAATTGTTAATTTTTTTCCCGTACGTTTAGACGCTTCTACCATCGCTTTTGCTTCTGCTGAAGTTTTTGCCATTGGCTTTTCACACATAACGTGTTTACCTGCTTCTAAAGAATCAATCGTAATAAATGAATGTGATTTATTTGGGGTACAAACGTGAATTACATCTATTGATTCGTCTGCTAATAATTCCTTGTAATCTGTATATGTCTTTGCTTCCTCAACACCAAATTGTGCCTTCGCTTTAATAGCACGTTCTTCGATGATGTCACAAAAAGCTACCATTTCTACATGTTCTAATGCTGCTAAGCTTGGCATATGTTTACCTTTTGCAATTCCACCACAACCGATTATTCCTACTTTTAATTTCATTATGAAAACCTCCGGAAATGTTATTTACATTTCCATTTTATAGAAATAAATCATTAGAGTCTTCCTTACACCTTGCCTAAAACTTCTCATATATTGTCTTTTTTTTATATTGGGTTGGAGATAAACCAACCTCGTTTTTAAATAATCTGTTAAACGTTTTCACATTGATGAATCCAACATTATAAGCAATTTCTGTAATTGGTAAATCTTCATTAAATAAATACCATTGAGCCTTTGTTATTCTATATTGATTTACATAATGACAAAATGTAGAACCAGTGTACTTTTTAAAAAACTTTGCAAAATACGAATTCGTAAAGCCGATAAAATTCGCAACATCATTTAACGTAATATTATTCATATAATTTTCTTCAATATAATGAAATATTTTTTCTAATTTTAAAAGACTAGCCTTCCTATTAGGGTAGTTAAGCTTATTATTTTCTGTATGAGGTAGATCTCGATAGATTAGTAGTAAAATATCATATAATCTAGCTCTAATTGCCAATTCGTAACCTTCTTTTTTTTCAATATATTCACTTTCAAGCTCTTTTAAATAGGTAATCATTTTCTGTTTCACTTCTACATTCCATAAAACACTAGATTTTTGAATACAATTAAACAATTCAATTAGTTCCATATTATTTTTTTTCAAAAACTGTATATCTTCGAAAATAGTAAAATCAAATTGCACGACCAATCTCATACTATTCGGTGAAGATAAAAAATAATGAATGTCACCACTATTAATGATATAAAATTCTCCTTCTTCTAAATGAAGTAACTCATCATTTACACCAATCTTTAAGATCCCTTTTTGTACATAAATGATTTCTACGAGTTTATGCCAATGATGACCAACTAACGTCAATCCATCATTTGAAAATAAACAAAATGGAAAATTCCGATCTAGTCTCCTTACTTCAAGAGTGGCGCTCATTCCTATTCCCCCTGTACAACTATTCTTACTATGTATTTATTTTACATTATCATTAAATATAGATTTTTTCATAGAATTACCATTTTCAAAATTGGAAAATAAAAAGATGTTTATACAGGAATAAAAAAGTATAAACATCTATATTGTTAAATCGTTCATTTTTTCACAAACTTATTTCCAATAAATCAACTGATTCTTAATGTTTTCCTTATTTACATAATTTCTTTGCATTGGAAAAGGACAGCCTAGGTTATATTTCTTTATTTCATCATTTATTTCCGAAATCATTTTAGCTATTTCTTTATTATTTTCATCAGAATTTAATTTCATCAATATCGTTTCAAGCTTTTGAAATATTTTCTTTTGTTGTAATACCCAATCTGGTTTAAAGCCCGACTTCTAAATAACAGTTGTTAATAGATCATCTTTTAGAAGTTCTTTAGGTAATGGTTTACCTAATCCAGGTAAATCATCAAATCCACCTTCTTTTTCATGACGTTTAACAATTTCACTTAGCCAATCTACATATTTCCCATTATTCGTCATCGTTTTGCCCCTTTTTGGTTAGTCTTATATTATTATTATTCGTTCCTTTTTAACTATTTCCTTTCTATATATTATGCAAACGAATGGTTTAAGTACGTTTCTAACTTTATCCAAATTATGAACTGAACTTTTTTTGAATAAACAAAAAGAGAAACTGATCATGCCAGTTCCTCTTAGATTTAATATGTATTTTTTTAACCAAAATTGAGTAGGTACAATACGTTTAATAAATTTACGCTCGATGTCTTTGAATAAATACATTCTCTTTATAATTTTTTAACAAGCCTCTTTCTCTCAAATATTCCTTAAAATACAAGTTCGCTTCTTTTCGCTCATCATAAGGATTCTTAGAAAGTACAAACCCTAACTTATCCTCCTTTTGAAGTTCAACACCTGACATATATAAATGAATTTTATTTTGATGATAAATTTCTTTTAATGGTTCCATGAAATTAATAGCGAAAGCAGAAAGTAATTTAATTTCTGTATTGAAAGTAAACCTTGTAATATAGGATAAATCTACAAAAATTACACCTATAAATCCGGTATTTGAAATTTCAGCCCTAATTGTTTTTTCATTATTTAAGTGACCAATCTCACGAAGATATTCAATAAAATAACGGATACCTTCTACTTTATCGAATGGCTTTTTTGATAAAATTAAGCCAATTTTCTTTTCATTACGTAAATATTCACATGCAATATATGCGGGAATGTTTTGTTTTTGAAATAATGCACATGCAGCTTCTAACAGACCATTTAACACTTCATGTATAATTAAAGGATGCTTCCTAGTGAAATAATATTGATTTTTTTGCAATTCTTCCATATCAATGAAACTTGCTCCGATAAAACCTGTATTGGATATAATAGGTGTTTTTGAATTCCTTTTAGTTGCTCCATTTCTTTTCATCATGCAAGTTCCTTTCCTTCTAAAATCTATGTACAGAACATAAGTTCGCTTTTTATATTTTAATCATACACAATAAATTTTAAAATGTAAATCTTAAAAATGAAAAAAGGATACGAAAATTTTTCGCATCCTTGAAATAACTCTTTTTATGATTGATCACTTAAGAAACAGTTTCTTCCTCAATGTCTACATAGCAATCCATTGTATGTACTTCTTTGTCTTCATGATTTCCAAAGTAAATAGTGAAATTCATTGTCTAACACCCTTTCACAAAGGATATAATTTTAATTTAAATTCTATTTAATTATATTATTATTTCCAAGAAATAACAATACTTACATCATATATGAAAGAAGATGTTAAGGTTAGTAGATAATCATTTTCATTTATTACTAATTTTGTCTAATAATATACGATAAAAACAAAGTTAGTAAGATGTTCGCTTTTTAACTGGCACAAATAAATCAACTTTAGCTTTTCCATCTGGGTCTTCAGCAGGATTATTCATACTAAATTCTAAGTTATAACGGTCGTAATCAGGTTCAAACTCACTAATTGGTAACCATTGTTCATACATAAATTTATAACCACTATTTAACATACTAGGAGAATCATAATATTGATACAAAGCGTATTGCCCACCATTTAATTTCCTAAATTCTATTTTTTCATGTTTTTCCTTCTCAAACCCATCAGGTATTGTTACACATGCATCATGACGACAATTATAACTTTCTACTAAATCTGGATTATCTAAGGAAATTCCTATGAAAGATTGTTGAGGTGGAAAAAGTCCGAAATTTATTGCCCAATTTAATAGCTTATCCCAATGTTCTGCATTTGGTTCAAAATATGATCCATAGCGCCTGAAATACGCAACTTCATATTCAGGTAGTTCTTTAATTAAAATATTCATTTTCTCAGCTCCAAATAGTAATAAAGTCCTCACTTCACTATCTAGTATTAAAACTCATTTTCTAACTAAAATGGCAAAAAGTAAAACAGGAGCCTATAAATCGGCTCCAACACCTTTTCCAACTAAAATTCAATAGTTGAAGAAAAGATTATAAAAGGACTTTCAAATAATATATTCATTTTACATTTAAGCTTACATTTTATTTATCATCGTGATAATAACGATTTATAAAGTTTAATAACACTAAAATGCATACCTTCATGGTATAAAATAAAAGTCAGAAATTGTTTTGGTGTCTCTAATGTCATTCCTGCAGATGTGGTATAAGATGGATCAACTTTTACATCTAATAAGTCTATAAGTGTTTTTTGAATCCGAACTTGCTGTTCATTTAGAAGATCTCCTAACTCCTTTAAAGTGGGTACACGAAATTTGTGGGCATTTAATGGTGTTGTACCGTATTCAAATTGTTCCTTAAAACCTTCAGGTAAATTTTGAGGAAGTCCCAAGTATTGAAAAGCGAATCGTTCCTCTACCACATAGATATGCCCTAAATTCCAACGAATCGAATTTCGGAACCCCTCTGGAATTTGGTCAGCCATTTCTTCTGTCATTCCATCTAGTAGATTTAAGGTTTGATTTCTTACAAAACCTAACTGATTGAATAAAAATTGCTCCATTTCCCTCAACTCCCAATTTTTCAAACTATTTTTTCCGACCCTTACATGTTTTAGTATTGTACAAAAGAAGATATTCAATTGAACATCCGAACCAAAAAGTAAACTTATTTAAATAATCACTCACTGATTACCATAATATGTTAATTCTTACTCTTAATTGAAATACCCTTCTTTTGTCTTTATAAAATAAAAACCTCTATTCTCTATTTAGAACAAAGGTTTTCTCTTACTTTATTATCTAGTTACAAGCTGGTCACTTGATTTAGGTCCGTCCTCTACAATCCTCTTAACTTCATTTAATTTTTCCTTGTTCACAAAATCAAAATCATTTAATCCTTCATATAATTCTTCATTTTTCATAAGTTGCTTCTGTTTATGTCCAGTTTGATTTTCCATTAAACGCTCAATGCCTAACTTAATTAGATTAAAAGCAAATATTGAAACAATAAATGCAATGCTTGGTCCTACTATGACCCATTTGTCGATTGATAGCTCGATATAATTTGCACCAATCATCCCTGACCATTCGTTAGCTTGTGACATCGGTCGATCAACATTGATATCTAGGGAAAGGACTTTAACTCCGCCAATAAAAAGCTTGAAAACTCCTAATTGGGTTAGTAAAAATAATGTTTGAATCGTCTGTTGTACAAATAATAAAAGTATACGGCTTTGTAAATAAGGTATTACATGCTTACGACGGATCCAACCATTTCGTGCACCAATGATTCTTGAACTAGTAATGAAATCATTTTTTAAAAATGCTCTAACTTCTTCACCGATTGAATTCATCAATACTGGTATCGAAATAATGATTAGTAGTGCTATTTGTAGTGCTATCGTTTTTTCTTTTGCTACTTCTGGAACGTCATTTAATCTTTCAAAAAATGGAAATATAATGATAACAGCAGGGACAAAACGAAATGCATTCAAAATTGGTTCAATAATTTTTAATAATCTTTGATTCATGAACCCAAAAAATGAGCCTAAGAAACCGCCTAATATGACTCTCATTAGTCCTACAACAATGGCAATAGATAAAGTGTATTTAGCACCATCAATTACCATCCAAAATACATCTCTTCCAAATCGGTCGACACCAAAAAGATATTTCCAACTTGGAGGATAACCATATGTATCTATTAGTTTACCTTCTGCATTATATAATAAAGCAGGGGCTGATTTAATCGTATCCTTAATAAAGTAAGTATAAATAAAACTAAAGGTGATTAAGCCAAGTATGATAAAACTTCCTATTATAATTGGAAAATACTTTCTAATTTTTATCATATAGCTTGTCCCCCTTTCATTCTATTTACAATTTGTTTAAACAAAATCTCTAGAAAAAAGAACGGGATAAATAGTAAAACTAAAGCCATAAAAAAGATTTCAGGCGAACTACTATTATTAAATAGAAATGAAAAATAGCCCTTCATATTAAAGAACTTTTCTACTATTAATAGATTTGAAATCATCATCCAAAATATTAGCTTACTATTACTTAGTAATGTAATTGTAACATTTCGCAATATATGGCGGATAATTATCCAAGAATTAGAAAGTCCCTTTGCTTTAGCATACTCTACATAGTCCCTAATTTTTTCTTCCTGTATTGCCAGAAATAACATTTGAAAAAGTTGGATCGTGGGAATGATCGATACAAGGATGATCGGTAATGCGTAAGCTTTGGATTCAAAGCCACTTATCGGATCGACAATTTTTACGCCGGTTTTATTAAAAATCCATAAAAATAAAATTTGAAATGCACAAATCATTACTACGTCCGGTATAGATTGTAGGAAAAATAGGGTGCTATTCATTACTTTTCTAAATGATTTTGGACCTATATTTACAATATAAGCAAAAAATAATGCGACGAAAATTGAAAGTAAAAACGCTGAAAAAAGAATGGTAAAAGAATAAACATATGGCTCTAAAAATACAGAAGAAAAAGGAACATATTGAAATTCTTTTAAGTAAACTTCTAAATTATTAAAGTAAAAAAAACTCCAAAAAAATATTTGTAGTTGATTCCAAAACTCAACTAGTCGCTCTCCTTTTGGTAAAAATAGAGTAAAAGAAGTTGCCGTAATTAAACCAATTCCAAATATAGTTAAACAAAACTGAAGAAGATATTTAGAAATAATTCTACTTGTTTGTATCATCATATTCTACACAATCCTGTTTGTCTAATTGTGTATTATTTCCCCTCCTTATTTTGCTTTAACTTTTCTTTGTCAAAAAATATAAAACCTTGATTACTCAATTTACCAAATTTCAAGAACGTCCCATATAACTTAATATATATATATTTTTGGTTATTCCTTTTCCCTACAGTATAACCTTTGGTATTCGATCTAATGTTTTCTCCATATTTACCGAATTTGTCTTGAATTGTTTTTGGTTGCTCTTCAGGCTTAAAAAATAAGAAGCCAGTTAAGTTTTTATTGTTTGAGTCTAATAAAATTTTTTTATTTGCATTGCCATTGTTATCAGTTTTAATAGTAGTTTCATAGACTATTTTCTGTGTATCATCATTTTTAAACAGAATATTAAACTTAGCATTTTTAGGAAGTGATGATTCCACCTTAATTCCAATACTTTTTTGATCAAAACTTCCGTCTGGTTTAATATCCAAATTTTGTGGAGGTTTTTTAATAGTACATGCTGAAAGTGCAACAGTTGCCAAAGTTAGTAAACAGACCATTTTAAATTTTTTCATTCGTTCTTAAAAAACTCCCTTCTATGGAATAAAATTTATTTCCAAAATTATTTCTAAAAGTTAAAATTTTTAACCAAATTCTAATTAATTTTATCAAAATAATGACGGCTTGTGCAGTAAAATTGTTATAATTTTCAATTTTATCGAATAATTTCACCATTTAAAGGTTTATATACAGTATAATAGACTCGTACCAACTACTACTAAAGGAGGCAATTTGATGGAAAAAATGTTAGTAAAACGTTTATCACGTGCTGAGGTTCCAACAGAAATGACATGGAAATTAGAGGATTTATATCCGACTCGTGCAGAGTGGCTAGTTGCTTTAGAACTAATTGAAAATGATTTAGTAGAGGCTAAATCGTTGAAAGGTTCTGTCCTTAAGTCTGCTGAATCTTTAAAAAAAGCATTATTAACTTATGAATCTATTATGCTTCAATTAATTCGTTGTGGTACATATGTAAGCTTACGTCAGTCTGGAGATGGTTCAGATTCCCAAAATCAATCTGATAGTTTACTATTTTCTAGCTTAAGTACGAAAGCAAATACAACTTTAACATTTATTCAGTCAGAGCTTTTACATTTAAATAATGAAATGTTAGAGGCATTTATTAAGGAAGAAAAAGAAATTGTGGTTTTTAAATTATTATTAGAAGAAATTATTGCATCTAAAAAACATCGATTACTACCTGAAACTGAGGAGGCATTAGCTGCACTTGGTGAAGTTACTTCTGCCCCATATCGAATTTACCAAACAAGTAAGGCCGCTGATTTAAAATTCGATTCCTTTGAAGATGAAAATGGAAAAGAATTAGAAAATTCGTTTGCTTTGTTTGAAAACTTATATGAATTCTCTCCAAATCATACAGTGCGTAAACAGGCGTATGAATCTTTTACTAAAACTCTCACCCAATACAAAAATACATATGCTTCAATCTATGCTACTCAAGTAAAAAAAGAAGTCGCATTAAGTAAATTACGTCATTATGATTCAGTTACGCAAATGCTACTTGAAGACCATAAAGTATCTTTAGAAATGTATCATAATCAATTAAATATCATCTTTAAGGAACTGGCTCCACATATGCGTAGACTAGCTAACTTAAAGAAAAAACAACTTGGACTTGAGACGATTCATTTCTATGACTTAAAAGCACCACTAGATCCAAATTTTAACCCAAGCACTACTTATGAAGAAGCAAAAGAAACGATTTTAAAATCACTAGAAATTATGGGACCTGATTATGTTTCTATTATGGAAAAAGCGTTTGATGAACGCTGGATCGATTATTGCGATAATGTTGGTAAATCAACAGGTGCATTTTGCTCTAGTCCATATGGAGTGCATCCATATATTTTAATTAGCTGGCAGGATACGATGAGAAATGCATTTGTACTTACACATGAGCTTGGACATGCTGGTCATTTTTATTATGCAAACAAATATCAACGTGTTGTAAATACTCGTCCATCTATGTATTTCGTAGAAGCACCGTCAACTTTTAACGAGATGTTATTAGGTCAATATTTATTAAAACAAACAAATGATCCAAAAATGAAGCGTTGGGTCATCCTTCAATTACTAGGTACTTATTATCATAATTTTGTAACTCATTTACTTGAAGGTGAATTCCAAAGAAGAGTTTATGAACTTGCTGAAAAAGGAACCCCGCTTACTGCGACAACATTCTGTGAAGTTAAAGCTAATGTTCTGAAAGAATTTTGGGGAGATTCAGTTGAAATTGATGAAGGTGCAAGTTTAACTTGGATGCGCCAGCCTCATTATTATATGGGACTTTATCCATATACTTATTCAGCTGGATTGACTGCATCTACTGCTATTTCAAGAAGAATTGCCTCAGAGGGCCAACCTGTTATTGATGCATGGATTGAAGTATTAAAAACTGGTGGATCGAAAAAACCTGTTGAACTATTAAAAATGGCTGGCGTTGATCTAACAACAAGTGCACCAATCAAAGAAGCTGTTGAGTATGTTGGTTCATTAGTGACTGAATTAGAGTCACTTTTCTAAAAATATCAAAAAACCCACGAGTCATTTCCTCGTGGGTTATTTCTTTTATTAATCAACGTATCGAATTATTTCTGCAACTTCTTTACGTGCAAGTTTTTTTGCTGGTTCAGATGGATATCCAAGTGAAATGACCATGTTAATTTCACGATTTTCTTCGATCTCTAAGTAAGATCGAAGTTTATCTTGAGCTAATAGAACCGGACCTGTCATAGGACATGTTCCTAAGCCTAATGCATGTGCAGCTAACATTAAGTTTTGTGATGCTAGGCAGCTGCTTTTAATTCCTTCTTCTTTCCAAACTTCATCTTCAACAAAGCCAATTGGATCAAAAATTTTTGTTCTGAATTTTGATTCATAAGGTGTTGCTAAACAAATAATTAAAACTGGTGCTTCTCTAAATGCTGTTGCGTAAGGACCAAAAGAACGAACTAATAGTTTCCCTTCCTTTTCTAATCCTTTTTCTTTTGCTTTTTCAGCTACTTCATGTAGAGAATCCCATGTCATCTCTTCAATTTTTTTAATTTTGTCAGTGTTTTTAATAATGATAAACTCCCAAGTTTGTGAGTTTGTATCACTTGGAGCATAACGTGCGCAGTCAATAATTTCTTCAATTATTTCATTTGATACTGCTTGATCAGTAAATTTTCGAATACTTCTTCTTCCGTGAATAATTTCTTTAAACGAATTGTAATCCATGCTTCCACCCTTTATTGTATATGCTGATCTTCATTCATCCCTTGATGTTTTACTAATTCATAGTAAAAACCTTGTTTATCAATTAATTCTTCATGTGAACCTCTCTCTATACACATTCCATTTTTCAAAACAAGTATTTGATTAGCATTTTTAATTGTATTAAGTCGATGAGCAATGACAAAGCTTGTTCGGCCTTGCATTAGTCTTTGTAAAGCTTCTTGAATTTTAATTTCAGTGATTGTATCAATACTACTCGTTGCTTCATCTAAAATTAAAATTGCAGGATTTGCTAGAATAGCTCGTGCAATTGAGAGAAGTTGCTTTTGACCTTGACTAATTTGCTGATCATCCTGTTGTAAAATTGTATCATATCCTTTTGAAGATTTCATAATAAAACTATGTGCATTGGCAAGCTTTGCAGCCTCTTCTACTTCTTCATCTGTTGCATCTAAACGACCATAGCGAATATTTTCTCGAATTGTTCCTTTAAATAAAAATGAATCTTGTAAAACAAATGCCATTTGTTGCCTCAAGTTTTTTCTAGAATATTGACCAATACTTACACCATCTATGAGTATATCACCACTATTGATTTGATAAAAGCGTGAAAGTAAATTTACTACTGTAGTTTTACCTGCACCAGTTGGTCCGATTAAGGCAATTGTCTCACCTTGTGATACTTTGAATGAAACATCGGTTAATGTATTGGAATCCTTCCCATAAGAAAAATTAACATTCTTATATTCAACTTCACCTTGAATAATTTTTTGATCGTTAATAATGTGGGATTCATCAATCGCTTCAATATCTTCATCGATGATTGAGAATACTCTTTCAGCACCAGCGATCGCAGAAAGTAAAGTATTAAATTGATTTGATAAATCGTTTAGTGGACGAGTAAATTGTCTTGAATACTCAGTAAATACAACAATTGTACCAATCGATATATGTCCTTTATAGGCAAAGTAGCCACCAATACCTGCAATAATTGCAAAGCTTACATTGTTTAATACATTCATGAATTTAGGAATAAATCCGGCAAAGATAAATGCCCAAAATCCTGAGTTTTTCAATTTTTCATTTTTATTTAAAAAGTCTCGAATCATTTTATCTTCTTGAGAAAAAGTCTTTATGATTCTTTGTCCCGATACTGTTTCTTCAATAAATCCATTTAGCTCACCTAAGTTACGTTGCTGAATTTTATAAAGTTGGCCAGTACGGTGTGTAATCCATTTAATACCAATTATTAAAACTGGAACAATGGATAAAGTCAATAATGTTAAGATTGGACTATACCAAAGCATAACTGAAACAGTTCCCACTAAAGTTAAAACACTTGAAAATACTTGAATTACTGAAGTATTTAAAGTCGAACTTACATTTTCCAAGTCATTCGTTACACGGCTCATTAACTCTCCGTGTTGTCTTTTTTCAAAAAATGACATTGGTAATTTATGAAACATATTAAATAATTCTGTTCTCATTTTTGTTACAGTATTTTGTGCAATATCAATCATCCAAAAATTTTGTAAAAACAATGATGCTGAATAACCTAAGTAAATAAACACTAAAGCAACGATTAACCAACTTAAACCACTTAAATTATTTTTTAGAATATAATGATCGATTGAATAACCAACTAATACAGGTCCTACTAAACCAAGTACAGAGCTTACTAAAACCATTAAAAGTACGACAACTAATTTACCTTTCATTAATGCTAGGTAAGACCATATTCTTTTCAATGTAGAGGAAACGTTATCTGCTCGAGAAGCTTCCTTTTTCTTCTTTTCCTTTGATAATTGTAATTGTTTATATTGGAAAGGTTTAGTTAGCTCCTTTAACATTATGAATTTCCTCCCTTCCATATTGTGAATAGTAGATTGCTTTATATAATTTTGAACTTTTTAATAGAGATTCGTGTGTCCCCTCTTCTACAAGTTCACCTTCATCTATAATTATTATTTTATCTGCATTTATTGCTGTGCTAATTTTTTGAGTGATGATTAATGTCGTACACTCGTAATTTTTTAAAGCTTCAATCAAACTAGCTTCGGTTTTTAAATCTAATGCACTAGTACTATCATCAAGTAATAAGATACTAGGCTTTCTAAGTAATGCTCTTGCAATCGAAAGTCTTTGTTTTTGCCCACCTGAAAGGTTAACCCCTTTTTGACCAATTAAACTTTCATATCCATTTGGAAAAGTCAAAATTGAATCGTGAATTTGCGCATGTTTAGCAGCTAAATACACTTCCTCATCTGATGCACTTTCTCTACCCATAAGTAAATTTTCTTTGATCGTTCCTGTAAATAGTAGAGCTTCTTGCGGCACATAGCCAATTTGTCCTCTTAATTGCTTACTGTTAATTTTACGTATATCTTGATCATCAATTAAAATTGTTCCAGAATTAACATCGTATAAGCGAGGGATTAATTGGAATAAAGATGTTTTTCCAGATCCTGTTGAACCCAATATTGCAATTGTTTGTTCAGGGTATGCAACAAATGAAATATTTTTTAACACTTCTTTTTCAGAATTAGGATAACTGAAAGAAACTTGATGGAATTGAATTTTTCCTTCTAATCGATTTGCTAGGTGGTTTCCTTCATTCTTTTCTACAAAGTCTTCTTCAATCGTTAATATTTCATCGATTCGTTCAGCAGAAGCTCTCATTCTTGAAAACGCACTAATAATAAATGAAAAAACAGTAAATGATGAAGTAATTCGAGAAATATAATTTACGATTGCAACAATGTCTCCAATATTCGTTTCGTGTGAATGTACTTTACTATTTCCAAACCACAATACAATCAAAATCGAAGCATTCATAAATAGAAGCATGACTGGCATCGTAATTTCCATAGTTCGTAATGCAACAGAAGTTTTTTGTTTTAAATTTTGATTTATATGTTGAAATCGTTTATTTTCATGGTCATTTCGTACAAAGGCTTTAATTAATTTCATTCCAACTAAGTTTTCTCTTAGCACACTATTTACAGTATCCACATTATCTTGAACATTTTTAAATAGCCTTCTACCTTTTTTAACCATCCAATTTAGGAATATAAATAAGAAAGGTAGAATTAAAAATAGAATAAATGAAAGCTTCCAATTCAAAATTAGTGCCATTACGACACTACCAGTTACGATTAATGGTGCTCTCAAAATAATTCTTAAGCTCATAAATACTGCACTTTGTAATTGTGATACGTCATTTGTCAATCTAGTAATGATTGATGAAGTTGGTAAATAACTAAACGTCGTAAATGAAAAAGTTTGTACTTTCTCAAATAATGTTTTCCTTAACGTATATGAATAGCTTTGAGCAATATGAGTAGCATAAAAAGTATTTAATACTCCTCCTATAAAGGCAACGATCGATAACACGATCATGACGATACCCCATTTTGTAACATAAGCCATGTCTTTGTGAACTATTCCATTGTTAATGATATTAGATAAAATATATGGTTGAAACAATTCAACTACTAATTCTAAAAGTAAAAAGACGATTGCTGCGAAAATGGTTATTTTATAAGGTTTTAAAAATTTAAAACTATTCAATTTAGTCACTCCCCTACTAAAGAGGTAATGATTAAAAACCCCTTCGTATTTTCTTATCTCTTTTTAATAATTCTACAAAATTCTTAATATAGGCATTTAAAACAGGAAAAGAACTCGTAATTAAACGAGTCCTCATCATAAAAAGTTATCATTCGGTGATCGATAAAAATTCTTCAACGTCTTTAAGAGATAGTTTTACTGCCTTCTCCCAGAAATCACGTTTTGTTAAATCTACACCTAAATGTTTTTGAGCTAATTCTTCAACTGTCATACAAGCCGTATCTTTTAAAAGTGCAATATATTTCTGTTCATAGCTCTTGCCTTCTTCCAATGCTTTTGCATAAATTCCTAATGAGAATAAGTATCCAAAAGTGTATGGAAAGTTATAAAAAGGCACACCTGTAATATAAAAGTGTAGTTTTGATGCCCAGAAATGTGGATGATACTCTTCTAAAGCACCACAGTAAGCTTCTTTTTGAGCTTCTTCCATCAGTTCATTTATTTTATTTTTGCTTACAACACCATTTTTACGCTCTTCGTAAAAACGCGTTTCAAACAAGAAGCGAGCATGAATATTCATATAAAATGCTACACTACGTTGAATTTTGTCTTCTAATAGAGCTAATCGCTCCTGATCGGAACTCGCATTTTTAACAGCTGCATCAGCTACGATCATTTCTGCAAATGTAGAAGCTGTTTCAGCAACATTCATTGCATAATATTTATTAAGTGTATGAACATCTTTCATCGCAAATGAATGGAAAGCATGACCTAATTCATGTGCTAATGTTGAAACATTCGAAGGTGTACCTGAATATGTCATGAATATACGAGATTGGCCACTTTCAGGAAATCCTGTACAGAAACCACCTGGACGTTTACCTGCACGATCCTCCGCTTCAATCCAAGAGTCTTCAAAAGCCATCTTTGTAAAACTAGTTAATTCATCACCAAATTTACTAAATTGAACTAATATAAATTCTGCACCTTCAGAATATGAAACGGTAGAATCAATATCAGCCACAGGCGCATCTAAATCATACCAACTTAATTTCTCTACGCCTAGTAATTTAGCTTTTCTTTCTAAATATTCAACAAATGGAGCTTTATTGTCGATTATCGCACTCCACATTGAATCAAGTGTTTCTTGACTCATACGATTGATTGATAATGGTTCTTTTAATACATTATTCCATCCACGTTGTCCATATACACTTAAACGGAAACCTGCAAGATGGTTTAATATTTTTGCGAAATAATCTGAATCTTCACCCCATGTTTCTTCCCATTTTTCAAAAATCTCTTTACGCACATTGCGTTCTTTAGAAGAAAATAGATTTGATGCTTGACCAACAGATAAAAGTTTATCACCATGTTCGATCTGCATTTTACCAACAACAGTATCGTACATTTGGCCCCAACCATGATATCCATCAACTGACAGGGCAGTAATTAATGCCTCTTGTTCAACTGATAATAATTCACTAGCATTTTGACGACGCTCATTTAATGCAAACGAAATTTCCTTAAACTCATCAGTTTCTAAAATATCTTTCCAAACAGAATCTTCTATTTTAGTTAATTGACTATGGAATTTTGTTAAACATGTAGAAAATGTTGCATATAGCTGCGTTAAAGTTCCTCTTAATAAATTAGCTTTTTGATCAGCCATATTTTGAGCTTGTAAACAGCTAACAAATCCACTAGCTTGCGATAATTTCTTACCAATTACTTCAATATTACTTATGATATTAGCTAATTCTTCAACTTCATCACTACTTTTAGGAGCAGAAAACAAAGAAACTTGTCTCTCTATTCTTCCTACTAAATTAGTAATTTCTTCTATGTATGATCCGAATGCAGGAGATTCACTGCCTCCATTAAAGAAAACATCTAAATCCCATGTAAGTGAATATGTATTGGTTGACATACGACCCCACCTTTTGGTTTTATAAGTACATTTGTTATTATACATTATTCAAAATATTTAGTCTAATCATACTACTTTTTACCAATTTTAAATCTTACAAAAGTTTGTTGAATTTTGGTGTAATCGTTCATTTTGTCTATTTATACTAGTAAGTAATGTTTAGCATGATTCATTATGAAGGTATTTTTAATAATAATAGTAGTTTTAGAACTTAAATTTAGGATCTGTTTAACCTTAAATATGAAGTAAATATTACAAAACTTCACTAATTGTTACATAGTTTTTAATTCTAAATTAATAAAAGCCAGCTCAATTACCCTAAAAAAGTATGTTTTTCTAGTCTATTTAATACCTTATTGAAAAGTATTTACTGTATAACTTTCTCACTATAAATCATTCATTCCACCCGTTCAGCCCTTTAAAATCAAGCTTTTTGGCTTATAATTCGTCGTTGAACATTCTTAATTAGGAACTATGTCGAAATTAGCTGTAACTATTATGCAGAATTTATAGAAAATTATAAAAAAAGGTAATATATTTGTAACATAAAATAAAACTACTGAAATCTTACTGTCACATTCCCATGGTAAAGTATTATACATAGAAGACGGACAGGAGCGAGAAATATGAAAAAATTAATGACATGTTTTGTTACTACTGTTATTCTAACAATGGGATTTACGACAAATACATACGCAGCCACTTACAAAGTTAAATCTGGAGATACTTTATCTGCTATCGCAAAAAAACAAAAGGTAACAGTCTCTCAGATTAAATCTTGGAATCATTTAAAATCAGACCTAATTAAAGTAAATCAAGTATTGCAAATTAATCCTGCAACTAAGAAAAAAACGACAACGACTAAAAAAACGACAGCTAAAAAAGCTGCTACACCTTATAAAGTAATTAAAATGAAAGCTACAGCTTACACTGGTAGCTGCAAAGGATGTAGTGGTAAAACAGCTACTGGCATAGATTTAAAAAAGAATCCAAAAGCAAAAGTAATTTCTGTGGATCCAAAAGTAATTCCACTAGGTTCTAAAGTATATGTAGAAGGCTATGGCTATGCTATTGCTGGAGATACTGGCGGTTCACTAAAAGGAAATAAGATTGATGTATTTATCCCAAGTCAGAAAAATGCCCAAAAATGGGGAGTTAAAACAGTTACTGTAAAAGTTTATAAAAAATAAGAAAACGAGCCTTTAATTCGGGCTCGTTTTTCTTTTTCTAATTCCATTCGGATTTAAGTCAAATAATCTCCGTTCTAATTCATATAAGAATTCATTTCTCTTTTCCTCATTTGATTGAATCTCTAACATCTCATCTAATTTTACGATTAATTTTCGTATACTTTGTCTTTGAGACATTTCCAAGGTATAGATTTTGTATGGGTTAAACCAAGTTTCCTTTTTTAATAAGTAAATTTTCCCTTGAATTAATTCATCATCTTTCTCATTAAAAGGATAACCAAAAAACTTTTTTGGCAAATAATCAATAATCGATTCAATAACTATTTGAATGATCAATTGGGACTATATTCTAAAAATAAAAAATAAAATTTTCAATACAATAATATTACCAATTTTTTATCAAATCTTTCGAAAAATAAACATAACGATTTAATACCAAAATCTTTTTAAAAGCATATTTTCTGTTTAAGAAATAAATAATAAAATTAAATATTGTTTTGGAGATGAAACCAAATGAATGATAAACGTTTTACGATAACTGGAACCAACATAAATGAAGTGAAAAGAAAAAATGCAAATTCTGGTTTAACTTATAATCAAGTTAAACAATTACTTGCAGAAAAATATATGAAAGAACGAGAAAAATAAAGAACGATTGATCCCTTATTCTAATTTATTGTTAGTTCTCGTCATTTTCACTTAATTTATTCGTAGATGATGCTCTTATTTGCTATTTTAGAGATTTTATTTGCAGACTTGACATTTTTAATTGTAGTTTTGTAATTTTTATTTGCAGATTTAACTTTATTATTTGCACCTTAACAGATTTAATTGCAGTTTTAAAATTTTATTTGCACTTTCACAGATTTTAATTGGAGTTGCACCGTTTTTGTTTGCTCTTCAGATTAATTGCAGTACCCTACTTTTTATTCTCTTTCACAGATTTTAATTGCAGTATCCACCTTTTTATTTGCACATCAACAGATTTCAATTGCAGTACACCTTGTTTGCACTTCAAATATATATCTCAATATAGTAGAAACCACTCAACGCTCCATCGTTGAGTGGTTTCTTTTAATTCGAGTGGATTGAATGTTTAACTGTCGCACCTTGGTTTTCTACTTTTATTTCACTTACATCACAATTTGGAAATAAACGTGAAAAATAGTTAATTGCTTCAGTGCAACCTTTGATCGTAACAAAGGCTAGTACAGTTGGACCAGCTCCACTTAATACAAATCCATGTACATATTCAGGTAATTCGATTTGTTTTAGGGTGTCTAGCTCTTTGACAATTTTGCATCGATATGGTTCGTGAAACAGATCTCGTTTCATCATATCGCCTGCTAATGTCCAATTTTCCGTTAATAGAGCTAAAACTAATAGATTACTATAGCTGCTAGATTGGATAGCATCCTTATACGGAATGTTTGAAGGTAATATATTTCTTGCATGGACTGTTTCTAATTCGTATTTTGGTATAATTGCTACTACTGACACATTATTTAATGTCGAGTGTTGGATATATGCTTTTCCATCTATAAAAGTCCCAATAACTAAGCCGCCATAAAGTGAAGCTCCGACATTATCCATATGACCTTCAATTGAAGTTGCTATTCTAAGCTGTTCTTCTAGAGATAATTGAAGATTACAAAGTTCATTTGCTAGAATAATGCCACCTACTATTGCGGAGGCACTACTTCCTAAACCTCTTGTTAACGGAATATTACTTTCAAGCTTTAAATGACATGTTGGCAATGATTTATGATTTACTTTTGCAACATCAATTGCTGTTTTTAAGATTAAATTTGTCTGATCAAGTGGAATATCTTTTAAATATTCACTAAATCCCTCACAGCTATATTGCTCGTGATCATATACTTCAATTGTTAAGTATCGATCTAATGCGATACCAATCGAATCAAAACCAGGTCCTACATTTGCAGTGCTTGCAGGAACTGTTATTTGGAAAAGTTTTTTCATATCGAAACCACACCTTGTAAATGTTCTAATACAATTTTTTCTTCATTCGGTAACAGTATTGGCTCAATTTTACTTGATTGAATTGCGATATCTGGATCTTTTAATCCATTACCTGTTAAAATGGCAACTACTTTTGAGCCCTTTTTGATTATACCTGACTGCACTTGTTTAAATACTCCAGCAATACTTGCACATGAACCTGGTTCTGCAAATACGCCTTCTTTTGAAGCAATCCATTTATACGCTTGTAGGATTTCTTCATCTGATACACTATCGATTGCACCGTTTGACTGTCCAATTGCATTTACTGCATGCTCCCAGCTTGCTGGGTTCCCAATTCGAATAGCTGTTGCAATTGTTTCGGGATTATCAATCTTTTTATTATGAACGATTGGTGCTGCACCTTCTGCTTGAAAACCATGCATTTTAGGTAATTGATAACCTTTTGATAAATTGTATTCATTGAATCCTTTCCAATAAGCTGTAATATTCCCTGCATTTCCAACTGGAATTGCTAATATATCTGGAGCTTCTTCCAATTGTTCACAAATTTCGAAAGCAGCTGTTTTCTGGCCCTCGATTCGATATGGGTTTACGGAATTTACTAGTGTGATTGGTTCAGACTCACTAATTCTCCTTACCATTTGTAATGCATGATCAAAATTTCCATCGATACTAATGATATGTGCTCCATACATAACAGCCTGCGCAAGTTTACCATATGCAATTTTGCCATTAGGAATAATGACAAAACATTTCATACCAGCTCTTGCAGCATAAGCTGCAGCGGCAGCAGATGTATTACCTGTGGATGCACAAATAATCGCTGAACTGCCTGCTTCTTTTGCCTTAGCAACTGCCATTACCATCCCACGATCTTTAAATGAACCTGTTGGGTTTAGCCCTTCTAACTTAACATATAATTCAATTCCCCACTCCTCTGATAAGCTGGGTAAAAATAGTAATGGCGTATTTCCTTCATTTAAAGTTAATTTTGGTGTTTCTTCATTAATAGGTAAGAAATTTGAATATTTTTCGATTAATCCTTTATACATCAAGATCTTCACCTGCAATTCGATAATAGCTACGTACTTCATCGACTACTTCAGATGTTTCTAAATTTTCCAATACTTTTTTGTATGCTGAATATGAAGCATGGTGTGTTACTAAGATGATTTCAGCAAGCCCTTTATGCTTTAATGGCACTTGAATAATTTTCTCAAAGCTTATATCAGATTCTGTAAAAATTGAAGTAATTTCAGCGAACGAACCTAATTGATCTTTTACTGTAAAGCGGAAGAATGATTTAAAATAAATTTCATGGTCTTCTTTAATTTCTTTTGGATATTGTGGTAACACAGCACTAGTACCGTTTACACCAAGTCGCATATTTTTCATTACTGCAACTAGATCAGATACGATAGCAGTTGCAGTTGGTAAACTACCAGCACCTGGTCCATAGAACATCGTTTCTCCTACAGCTTCCCCATAAACATAAACTGCATTAAATTCATTGCTAACAGATGCTAATGGATGATTATGTGCAATTAAAGTTGGTCCAACACTAACTTCAATTCGATTATCGTTTCTCTTCGCATAACCGATTAATTTCATTGTATAACCAAAGTATTTAGCAAAATCGATGTCTTCTGAAGATACTGAACTAATTCCACGTACTTGCACATCTTCTAGTTCAACATCCATTGAAAAACCTAATTTAGCTAAAATTGTCATTTTTCTCGCAGCATCTAGACCTTCAACATCTGATGTTGGATCTGCTTCTGCAAAGCCAAGTTCCTGAGCTTCTTTTAACACATCCTCATATGCTTTTCCTTCATTACTCATCTTTGTAAGAATAAAGTTTGTCGTTCCATTTACAATACCCATTAATTTAGTTACACGGTCTGCAGCTAAACCGTCTACTAAACTACGAATAATAGGGATACCACCAGCAACACTAGCTTCATAGAATAAATCGCATTTATTCTCATTTGCTACGCGGAGTAATTCAGTACCATATAAAGCCATTAAATCTTTATTAGCTGTGACTACATGCTTTTTATTACGAAGAGCATGAAGTATGTATTGTCTAGCATCTTCAATTCCACCCATTACCTCTACAACAACATCTACTTCTGCATCATCTAAAATTTCATATGCATCTGTTGTTAATAAATCCTTTTGAATTGAAATTGAGCGTTCCTTTTCAAGGTCCTTAACAAGAACCTTCTTTACTTGAACAGAACAACCGATTTGATGAGCTAATCTGTCCTGATGATTTTCAACAATTTTTACAACACCACTTCCAACAGTTCCAAGTCCTAATAGGCCGATAGATATACAGTCCTTCATATGATCTCCTCCGATAAAATTTGATATTATTACCATTATGGGAATGTTTTATGAAAATAGCAAACACTTTTTTAAATTTTCCAATTATTTTTATTTAGTAATTGACGAAATTATGAAACTAAAAATAAAAAATTATAAATTGTAAGGGGTTTCTTGATAAACGTAATAATTTAACCAATTTGAGAAAAGTAGATTAGCATGACTTCTCCAACGTACAATCGGTGGTCTTTCAGGATTATCATTTTGGAAATAGTTTTTTGGAATAGCAATTTCCGCTCCTCTTTGCACATCTCTTTCATATTCTGATTTTAAAGTATTAATACAATATTCATGATGTCCAGTTGCGAAAATTTGCTTTCCGTCCTCACTAGTAACAAGATGGACACCTGCATCATCCGATAAACTTAAAATCTTCAATTCTCCTATTTGATCGATATCTACTTTCCTAACTTCAGTATGTCTTGAATGCGGTACATAATACTCGTCATCAAAGCCACGTACTAGTTTCACAAAGCGATCCTCTACTGAGTGTGGGAAAACACCAAACATTTTTTTATCTAATGTGTACTTAGGAACCCCGTAGTGATGATAAAGACCTGCTTGTGCACCCCAACATATATGCAATGTAGATGTTACATTTTCTTTTGTGAAATCCATGATTTCTTTAAGTTCCGACCAATATTCAACTTCTTCAAAGTCCAATGTCTCTACTGGAGCACCGGTAATAATAAAACCATCGTATTTTGTATTTTTAATTTGTGAAATTGTTTTATAAAAGGTTGAAACATGTTCTTCTGAAACGTTTTTTGGCTTGTATGATTCAGTACCGATTAAATCGATATCTACTTGTAAAGGTGAATTTGCAATTAAACGTAATAATTGCGTTTCGGTTTCAATTTTAGTTGGCATTAAGTTTAAAATGCCTATTTGAAGCGGTCTTATATCTTGGGACTCCGCTCGCTCTTTCGTCATATAGAAAACATTTTCTTTCGTTAGTATTTCCGTTGCAGGTAGATCTTTGTTGATAATTACAGGCATTTTTTCCACTCCTCTATTTTCTTAAGAAAAAGGTAGTAGATTGATGCATGAACTATTTCTACTACCTATTTGAAATATCTTAACTAAATTTTGATTTTATTGAATCAAATGAATAATTATTCTAGCTTTTTAAACTGAAAAATATCTTCCATCTTTATGCGAGAATACCATCGCAGTTACAGATGCTTCTGGTAGCATCATAAATCCTTCTGTCAGATTAATCCCAATTTCATTTGGGTTAATTAATTTAAAGAGCTTTTCTTGATCCTCAAGATTTGGACAAGCAGGGTAACCAAAAGAAACTCTGATTCCTTGATATCTTGCTTTAAAACGCTCAGACATTGTGAAGTCTGGACGATCTGGGAATCCCCATTTTTCTCTCATCAGCATATGCGTTTTTTCAGCTAAACCTTCTGCTAATTCTAAAGCTAATGAGAATAAAACGTGACTTTTTAAATACTCCCCTTCTTGTTTCAATCTTTCAGCAATATTTCTTACTCGTGGTCCCGATGTTACAGAGAAGAATCCAACATAATCCATCTCTTCACCAACAGGATTTAAAAAGTCGCTTATACAAAGATTTGGTTCTTTTCTTTGTCTCGGAAATTGAAAACGTTCAATCGGTTTTTTCGTTTCGGAGTCATAAATAATGACATCATTGCCATCACTTTGAGCCGGAAAAAATTGATAGATTACTTGGCAGTCAAAATATTCATTTCCATCTTTTAAGAATTCTTGAACTAACTCGTATAACTCCTGGCCACGTTCTTGATTTTCCCATTTACCTTTTACCCCTAAATGATGTCCTATGAGCATTTGATAATTAATAAAAGGTGCCACTTGAGCTACTGGAATATTTTTGATGACCGTTTTGCTTAATGATGAAGGAACTAGGCAATCTGATTTTTGTATTGCAGATCTCGTTGTATTCATTTCAGGAACAGGTAATTCAATAACATTGTCTATTTTTTTAATTGCTTTTTTCTTTTCTTCTAATGCTTTTAATTCATCTGGATTAACAATTTTATTTGCTAAGTCTAAACCAGTCATCGCGTCATTTGAGTAAACAACTAATCCATCGTAAATTGGTTGAATACGGTTTTCAGTAAATTTTCTAGTTAATGCTGCGCCACCAACTAATATTGGTGTGTCAATTCCGGCGCTTTTTAAGTCACCAGCTGTAATAACCATTTGTTGAGCAGACTTTACTAATAGGCCTGATAAGCCAATAATGTCGGGTTTGTTTTCACGAATCTTTGTAATTAAATCATCTGGTCGAATATTAATGCCTAAATTGACAACATCAAAGCCATTATTCGTCAAAATAATATCAACTAAGTTCTTTCCAATATCATGAACATCACCTTTAACAGTTGCTAAAATGACTTTCCCTTTTCTAGAGCTTTCAGTTTTCTCCATAAATTGCTCTAAAAAATTTACAGATGCCTTCATTACTTCTGCACTTTGTAATACTTCAGCTACGATTAGCTCATTATTATTGAAAAGTCTACCAACTTCATCCATCCCAGTCATTAGTGGACCATTAATAATATTTAACGGTGTGTCACCACGGTCGAGACAAGCTTGTAGATCTTCTATTAATCCTTGTTTTGAACCTTCAATTACACACGCAGCTAATCTTTCTTCAATTGGAAGCTGTTCTTTCGGTTTTTCTTCTTTCTTTACTGAATTTCTAAAATGCTCAACAAATTTATCTAATGTTTCTTGAGACGTATGGAATAATAAATCCTCAGCAAGCTCCCGTTCTTCTGCAGGAATTGAAGCGAATCGTTCTAATTTCTCAGTATTCACAATCGCGTAATCAAGACCAGCCTTTGTAGAATGATATAAGAAAACGGCATTTAACACTTCGCGACCAGCATTTGGTAATCCAAATGAAATATTACTTAAACCTAAAATCGTTAAACACTGCGGAAATTCATCTTTAATTAATTTAATGCCATCAATAGTCGCTTTTGCAGAACCGATATATTGCGTATCACCTGTACCTACAGGAAAAACAAGCGGATCAAAGATGATGTCTGTCGCACGAATTTTATATTTTTCAGTTAATAGTTGATAACTTCTTTTTGCAATTTCTAATTTTCTTTCCGCTGATACAGCCATCCCATCTTCATCAATCGTACCAACTACAATGGCAGCACCATATTTATGAATAAAAGGTAGTATTTTCTCAAATCGCTCCTCCCCATCTTCAAGATTAATCGAATTAATAATCGCTTTACCTTGAATATAAGTTAGTGCTAATTCAATTACGTTTTCATCAGTTGAATCGATCATGATTGGTACTTTTACTTTATTAACTAATTGCTTTATGAAATTTTCCATATCTTCAACTTCATCACGATCAGGATCTGCCATACATACATCGATGACATGAGCACCTTTTTTCACTTGAGCTCTCGCAATCTCTGAAGCTTCTTCAAATTTTCCGTCAGCGATTAAATTTTTAAATTTACGAGATCCAATAACGTTTGTTCTTTCACCAACGAATAGTGGCCTCATACTATCGTCGTAGCGAAGTGATTCTAAACCACTAACCGCATGATCTTCTCTTTTTTTAGGTTGACGAGGAGTAATTCCACTTACCGCTTCTTTCATTGCCCTAATATGTTCAGGAGTTGTTCCACAA
Organism: Gottfriedia acidiceleris; assembly: GCF_023115465.1. Taxonomy (NCBI): domain Bacteria; kingdom Bacillati; phylum Bacillota; class Bacilli; order Caryophanales; family Bacillaceae; genus Gottfriedia; species Gottfriedia acidiceleris. The sequence goes on from NZ_CP096034.1 coordinate 2,535,640, forward strand.
CAACCACCTATTATATTGATCCATCCTTGTTCAGCAAAATCTCGTACTTTGTGCGCTAAAGATTCTGGTGATTCATGATAATGTCCATCTTCATCTGGTAAACCAGCATTTGGATAACATGAAACAAATGTCTCAGATAGTTCTGACAATGAACGAACATGGTCTCTCATAAACTCAGGTCCTGTTGCACAGTTTAATCCAACTGATATTGGAGAAATATGTTCAATGGCTAAATAGAAAGCATCAATTGTTTGACCTGCTAATGTTGTCCCCATTGGTTCAATCGTCCCGGAAATCATAACTGGTAATTTTTTATTTAATTCGTTAAATGCTTTACTAATCCCAATACAAGCAGCTTTAACATTTCTCATATCTTGACAAGTTTCAACTAATAAAACATCTACGCCACCATTTATTAATCCGATTGCTTGTCGATTATATGCAGTAATTAATTCATCAAAAGTAACACCACCTGTAACACTAATAGCTTTTGTTGTTGGTCCCATCGCACCTGCTACATATACTTCTTTACCCGATGCCACAACTGCTTGCTTTGCAATTCTTGCTGCAATTTCATTTAGTTCGATATCTAAATGTTGTAAATTATAATCGGATAAAACAATATTTGTTGCTCCGAATGTGTTCGTTTCGATAATGTCGGAACCAGCAAATATATACTCCTCATGAATTTCTTGTATAACATCCGGCCTTGTAACAACTAAATATTCATTACAACCTTCGTAATCTTCTCCACCAAAGTCTTCTGCTGTTAAGTTTCTTTGCTGGATCATCGTTCCCATTGCTCCATCAAGAAGTAATATTTTTTCTTTTAGTGCGATATCTAAAGTTTTCATAGTTGAATCTCCTCTTTATTGCTACTTTTAGTAAATTGAATTAAGTCCTCTGTTATTTCATACTTCAAAAATGGAGTGATAAAATAAATGCCATTAAATTTATCCTTAACATAATCAATAAGCTCTTTCGCAATTTTTTTACCTTCATCAACTGCTCTTTCTGGTTCAACTGATGAAATTCTATTTCTTACCTCTTCTGATAAAGTAATTCCTGGAACTTCATAATGGATAAAATCAGCATTCTTCTTACTAACTAGTGGCATAATTCCAATAAAAATTGGCTGTTTAATATGACGAGTTGACTCATATAACTTATCAATCGTTTCAAAATCATAAATTGGCTGCGTTAAAAAATAATCCGCTCCCGCCTCGACCTTTTTCTCAAGTCTTTTAATTGCCGCATCAAATTTCCGAACATTTGGGTTAAAAGCTGCAGCGACTGAAAATCTCGTTCCATTTCCTAAGCTTTTACCAGAATAAAGTCTACCTTCATTCATTTCTTTAATCATCCGAATTAGTTCAAGTGATGCTACATCATATACAGAAGTTGCACCTGGAAAATCGCCTACCCTTGCTGGATCACCGGTAATAGCAAGAACTTCATTTAATCCTAAAGTTGATAGCCCCATTAAATGAGATTGAAGTCCAATCATATTCCGATCTCTACAAGTTAAATGTGTCAAAACTGGTACATCTAATCTTTGAAGCAGTGAAGCCATCGCTACATTCGAAATTCTAGGTGAAGCTAGTGGATTATCTGCTAGCGTAATTGCATCAGCCCCTGCGCTATGTAATGCTTTTGCTCCTTCAAAAAACTTTCTAGTTTGTAATGTTTTTGGTGGATCTAGCTCTGCAATGATCGTCGTTCTCTTTTTTGCCTTTTCAGCTAGCGTTTCATTCTTTCGTTCTTCTTGATTATGGATTGTAATTTTAATTGTTCTGTTTTTCACATCTTTTTTTGTTACAGGCTGTAAAGTATCAATCTTACTTCGTAAAGCAGAGATATGAGCTGGTGTTGTACCACAACATCCACCGATTAGTCTTATACCTTGTTCAATAAATGGTTTTGCCATATCTTCAAAATATTCTGGATTCGATTTGTATACGTATTTTCCCTCATTGTAAAGTGGTAATCCTGAATTAGGAAATGCCGATAAGTACCCATTCGTTGGTAAAGAAACCGTATTTAATGACTCCAACATATGAAGTGGTCCTAGATGACAATTGATTCCAACTACATCTGCTCCCAAATCAATTAAACTAGGAAGAATTTTTTCGATATATTGGCCACTTTGCATAATGCCAATTTCTTGTAGTGTGACTTGTGCAATAATAGGTAAATCCGTTCTTCCTCTTAATAGATTCACAGCATCATATAATTCATTTTCATCATAAAATGTTTCAAGCATGATCCCATCTACGCCTTCTTCTAGTAACGCTGAAGCTTGCTCAAGCAGCATCATTTCACGTTCTAAAGGTGTCGTAAAAGTAGAACCTACATATTTCATTCCACCTATACCACCGATTACTAATGCTCTTCCTTTTGATGCCGCTCTAGCATTTCTAACAGCCATTTGATTAATTTGCTTAACCAGCTTTTCCAAACCATATTGTCTCAGTTTTCCAGCATTAGCACCGTACGAATTAGTTTGAATTACTTCTGCGCCAGCATCTATATATTGTTCATGTATATGAATGATTCGATCACGCTCAGTAATATTAAGTTCTTCAAAACAACTGTGAAGTCCGCCAGAATACAAAAGCGTTCCCATTGCGCCGTCACCTAAAACAATTCCATCTTTTAACTTTTCCAATAAGCCCATTCAATCACTTCCCGTTTATATAAAATAAAAAACGCCATTCTCTCAAAAAAAATGAGAGAATGACGTTTAAGTACAGATCACGCCTTATCTCTCATGTTTTAAACATGCTGGATTTAGCACTTTTTAGCTTTCGCTAAAGTTGCCGGGTTTCAAAGGGCCAGTCCCTCCACCACTCTCGATAAGGATTATTTAGTTATATTCAATATAAAACAGTTTACTATATTTATATGATAAAGAAAAGACATTTATGGAAAGATTTCCAAAAATAAATTTATTTTGTTTACATAATAGTATTATTTAACTATTTTTATAGTGTGCTAGTGCTAATAGCGGATAAATTTCATTATAGCTATGATAGTCAATATAAAACTGACCAGGTAATCCTAATCCAGTTGGATAAGTTAATGCTTTATTTGATAATTCACTTTGAGTAGTTAAAAATTTTATCCCTTTTCTAATTACTTCATCTTCTTTATTACGAATTGAAAGTAAAGTATCAACTGCCCACGCAGTTTGACTAGGTGTACTATATTTTAAAGGAACATATTTATTTTTAACAGGTGAAAGTCCTGACTCTCCCCAACCTCCGTCTTCATTTTGAATACTAACTAACCATTTCTCAGCTTTTTTAATTGCCTCATGATTTTTACGAATTCCCACGGCTCTGAGACCTGTAATTGCTGCCCAAGTCCCATAAATATAACAAATACCCCATCTACCATACCAACTACCATTTGATTTTTGGTTTTTTAAAAGCCAATTAACCGTCTTTTGCACAATCAGATCATCATTTGAAATCGTCGTATAGTGTCCAATAAATTCTAAAATACGTCCTGTTAGATCCGCAGTTGAAGGATCAATGATTGCATCTTTAGCATTTTCAATTGGTAAAAATGTTAACCACTTATTCGTTACATTTTTTTCGAAAGCTCCCCAACCACCATCATCATTTTGAAGTCCAAGTAAAAAATGAACTCCCCTTAACCAACTTTCATGAATTGTGGAGTGATCCAAAGCATTTCTACTTAATGCCCTTAAAACTGCACCAGTATCATCATTATCTGGAATAAAAGAATTAACATCAGAAAAGCCCCAACCACCAGGACTTAAATTTTTAGCATGAACCTTCCAGTCACCATTCATATTTTGCTGTTTCTTAATTAGGTAGTTTATTGACTTCGAAACAATCGGATCAGTTACCTGGTAACCAGCTTCTTGAATTGCATATGACAATAATGCCGTATCCCAAACTTTTGATGGCGAATTTTGAATATGAAGTCCCGCTTCAGTATCGGCTGCATATGAAAGAAGTCCTTGTAGAGCATTTTGAATAACAGATGAAGTAGATTCATAGCCTAAAGCCATTAAAGCATAAATCATATAAAACGTAGAACTAGCATAGCTATAAAAAGTTCCATTTGTTTCAATACGATCCAAAATAAATCTTTCAGCCTTTTCATATCCTTTCTGGTGAAAATAGAGAGGATATGAAGCTAGCTTCTTACCTTCCTCAAGTAAAAATTGATAAAAACTTCCTCGCTCTTCGTAAAACCATTCTACCTCACTTGTTTCCATAAGATGATCGATAGTTAGATCGTCATCCAATTTAACTTTAAATCGCTTATTTATACAAAGTATCATTGGAACTAAATGAACTCTAGCATAATTACTTAAATCAAATAAACTTAACGGCATTTTTTCCGGCAGCAAAAAATAGCTCATTGGAAAGTAAAATAATTTAGGATACTCAATCAAACCATGAGTAGCCAGAATCATTTTTAACATAAAATGCGTTTTTTTAATACCACCGTTTTCACGGATAAATTTTTCAGCTTTCTTCATACTTGAGTGTTCTTTTGTATACTTTTTTGAGATTAATAAAGCTATGTAAGCTTGTACTGTTGCATTTAAGTTCCCATCTTTTTCATCCTCGTATAGTTTCCAAGCCCCATTCGGATGTTGAAGATTGATGATACGATCAATAATCCCATCAAACACCTTTTGATTTTTGTATTCAAGATCATTCATTAATAAAATCATAAAACTATCCGTAATTAATGAACCTTCAAAACAAAATTCCCAAGAACCATCTTCATCTTGTTTTAATCTTAGACGTTTGATCCGCTCTTCAATATTTCGTAAAACAATATTTTCGAGGTCCATTTTACCACCTCAGTTCATTTTTTTCTGCCTGATGGTATTTTTCCATTCTTGTTGAATGCTCAATTTCAATTTCTTCAAGTTCATCACTATCTTCTGATACCTCGATTTCTATTTTTTTACTAAAATAAACAATTGACATTATAAATGCTAAAAGGCTAAACGGTAAAACAATAATTTGAAATCCGAACCAAGTAAATGAATGTAAAATATGAAAATAGCTACCTAGTAACAAGCAATAAGTAAGTAATAACAGGTCAATAACAATTACACCGCAAAATGATTTTACTATTTTTATTAAAAAAGGATTCAACTAGATCACACTCCATTACTAATCTATGATTTAAATGTGAAATAATGAATTATTCTGTGTAATTAGTACCTGTTACTTGGAAAAAACAGCAATTTATAGTGGGAATTTCAAACTTTTACTCTAAAGTATTTAAATTGTAAATCTATTAAATGTCTAATCAGAAACTATTAAAAGTGAATAAAGTGAGAGTAATGATAGAAAGGAGTGTTTTTTACGATGGCAGCAGAATTTGAAGATTTCAAAGCATTAAAAGAAGAAATTCAAGGGGTGCTTGCAGCAGCTAATCAAGATGGTTCAATCCATTTTAATTTTTTCAACATTGAAATTAAAGAGAATCGAATCCAGGTCGAACAAAGAGCAGAAGGCGGAGGACAAATTAATCGAAATGTTGGAATGAACGCAAATCAAGGTGGACAAAATGCTAGAGACAATAGCCAAACGTCAAATGATCGTTCACAATTTGCAGATGGAAATGGTAGAAGCGGTATTGCTGGAAGAGATAATGATGAATTAGGCGGACAACAAGGAATTAAAATTAGAGACAGCAAAATCAAAAAAAGCAAAATCAGAACAGATTCCGAACACAACGAAGGCGCTGGAACTGAAGAAGCAAACGGCGAACAATTTCAATTACCAAGATTAAATAGACTTAATCGAACTGAATAAGTAACTTCCCCACTTACAGACTTATATTTTTAAAGTTTGGACAAGCTATACTAAGATTTAAATAGAAGAACCTCATCATGATTGAGAATGTTGATATTTTAAATCTATTTGCAATTTTATGTTCACTCTCTTTCTTTTGACTTCAATTACTTTCATTGACGAAAAATGAGTAGATCTAATAAAAAACCCACGAGGAAAATTCCTAGTGGGTTTACTTCATTTTTTATATGCTTTTTAGTCTTAAAATTCAGGCAAATTACTTAAATTATTCTCTGCTATACCATCCGGTTCACTTCTGAGGATGTCACGACCATACTTATGGATTACATCTACATGTGCTAAATTCCCACTTTTTGCTTCCTGCAAAGCTTGAAGATAATCTAGATCACGATTAAAACTTGTTCTGAAACCAATTAAATCACCATCTTCATTTTTACGAACAGCAACAATATGTTCCTTGTCCTGATTTACTGATTCCTCTACCATCATTTGTTCGTCATCACTTTGATTTCTATACATTTCATATGCTTCTTCAAATCGATCTTGAGTCACTTTTGCATCCTCCTTTTATCATTAGTTTTGCCATTGATGGAGGATGTAAAACTTATCTATCAAAATGTTAGTTCAGTTATTCATACAAATGAAACAAAGGATGATCGTGTAATGATCATCCTCCTTTTGTGGTTGAGCTAATCCATACGTAAGATCAACAAAATGATAAAGTTTAACAAGGAGAGTTGTTAATTGAATTGAACGATCAATAAAGACTAAAAACCCTCTTTACAGTTTTACCAAATTACCAAATAAAAGTAATTTTATCTCGACCAATGATTTAATACTATCTATTCTGTGATTATGTTCAATTTCATCATAAGACCATGAATCTCTAATAATATGAATTGCTTTCATCCCTGCATCTAAAGCAGGTACAATGTCACTTCTAAGAGAGTTCCCAATCATAACTGGATTCGTTAATTTTTCATTTAACTCAACATAGGTATTTATATCTTTTTTACTTGTAATAAATACGTTATCAAAATGATGCAATAATCCAGTATCCATTACTCGCTTTGTTTGTACGTCTTTTTCACCTAAAGTCAATATAGTCATACTTGCTACATCTTTGTGATTTGATAATTCTTCTATAATAAACGTGTCATTTTGCAGTGGAATATTTACTTTAAATATCGTTTTTGCTAATGAGAGTAATTGATCATTGACAATACTTGATATCTCTATATTAAATCGTGTTGCCAATAAATCTAAAGTTGATTCCCATGCATAAGGATATCGCGCTTTAGTGAAACCCATTTCTTTTATTAGTTCTAGATCAATTTTGTTAAAAACTTCTTTAATGTCATTTATTATTACTTTTTCATCTAGCGCTTGATGTACTAAATTCGAACATAAATCTATATTATGCCCAAATGCGGCTTGGGTTTGAATTAATGTATCGTCTAAATCAAAAACTAAATCATATTTCATAATTAATTTATCTCACTTTCCAACTGAAGCATATAGTTATTAATATTCACAAACGCCTATTATTCGGCTTTACTAATTATATATGCTAATTTGCTAAGTGTCCTTAATTTATTGATAAAATAATATAAAACTGATTTTTTATCTTTGTTTCAAATAACTCAATTTGTTATGTACGTTTGTTTAATATATATCCCTTAATCTTCCGTCATCATAAAAACATTGATTAAAACTTCTTCAATATTATTAATCATCTAGTACCTTCCTCGTAGTTGCATAAGAATAACTTAATTATGAATTTTTTTATCGTAAGTTTCTGCAACAAACTCATAATCTAAATCATCTTTTTTTATAAATATTGTTTTTAAGGGATATCTAGTTTTTGCACAAACAATATCAACTTCTACAAGATTAAACCCCACATTATAAGCATCATTTACGTCAATTCCACCTGTAAGAAAATATACTCCATCTCCAAATGATTTGAATATAAGTACCTTTTCACCCAAGTTATTCTTGTCCATATCAACCCATACATCAGTTACTAGCCCTTTAAAAGTAGTGTATTTTGGAACACACTCAATATGATTTATCCCTTTATAGCTACTTAATGAATACATATAGATATGAGTTTCATTATGATTTACCTCAATTCCATATTTAAAAGCAAATGTCTTATAAACCATCTCATAAAATAATGGCATTATAATATCGTCCCATGCATTATATGCAAAAGCATGAATTGGAATTAAATGTGGGTATAAACTAACTATTGCATTTTGGAAGTTTAATAAAATTGTTGAATCCGAAATTTCTTGTAATTCATCATCTATTTCATGATTGTTAGTTTTAATCTTTCTTTTATCAATCACAAGATTCACTCCTTTATTAGATATCATTTACAATTCTATCAATTATATTACTTTTCCTAATTCAACTAAACTGGCATTTAGCTTCATAAGAAAAACGATCCTTCGTTATTGAAGAATCGCATTAGTTAGTTAGTTGAATAAGAAAAATTAATTTTTTTTATTCCATTAAACATAATAGAGCATCACTTTCCAGTTATATAGAAATAAAGTGCAATAAAATAGATACTTATGTGTAAAATGGCATAAATTTTGAACATCATATTTAAACAGCCTTTATCTTTCCAACAAAAAATAAGATATCCTAAACCCATTAATGACACAATAATATATAATGGTGCAACTGCAAGATGTGAAAAGTTCATATTATTCTCCTAAATTATCTTTTACAGTTCTTAGCTGCCGAAGCAACCGAAAGTAGTTTTAAAAAACCACTCTTAATAAAAACAATATATTATTGAACTATTGCATTAGTTAGTTGCATAAGATCAAAAAGTATTTTTACTAAATTATAAGAACTTTATTTGTATTCAACGCTTCTCAGATAGTTTTCACTTGAAGGTCGCATAGTAACTACACCTAATAATAGTGCTAAAAATAGCATAATAAAACTACCTGCAATTACTGATATTTTAACCGATACATAGTGAGTAGAAAATCCGATTAGTATGGTTGAAATTATCACCAATATTGCCTCTACAAATCCATAGATACTTCCAACTCTTCCCATTATCTTAACATTTACGTTGATTGGTAAAATGTATCAAATCCTGCGGTCTTTTCATTTAATAGAAGAGTAAGGTGTACAAGCGTAACAAGTAAGGAAACCAAATGCCGATGTAGGGAGTCGGATAGCAGTGTAGTAACTATGAAGTTGGGTAATGCCGATGGAGGAAAGACTGCTACCAAAGTATCCCCCTTAATAAGGACACATTTACTACACACAGAGGTAGAATAAATGGAAACAAAACTTTTAAGGATAGCAGAATAGTAAAGTCTGATTGAAATCAGCTGAGTTCTGTGAATGATAAGTTGGAGGAGCCGTGTGCGTTAATAGCGCAAGCACGGTGCTGAGAGGGGATGGAGTTCGATTTACCATAAGGTAAAAAGACTCCTTTCTACTCGACTAGTTGCATAAGAATTGTCATAAATTGGTTACTCTAAATCCCTAATAACATGTCTCCTTTTTCGATACAACACAAATAGTCCAGCTCGTAAAGCATTGTCAGCAGCAATCGAAATCCATACAGCGGGCAAACCAAATCCAAGTTTCCATGCAAATACATAAACTCCCAAAGTACGGACGACCCATATACCAATCATCGTAACAAACATGGGGAATTTACTGTTCCCACCAGCTTGCACGACAGAGGTATCAACTAAAACTGACGCTAAAAATGGCTGTGAAATTAGATCAATGAATAATATAATTTTTAATAAATGAATTACCTTTTCATTGTGCGTAAACAATTGACCTATCCAAGGGCTAAAAACAGCTAAAATAGCCGTTACAACAGTCATTGAAATAGCTGATTGAATGTAACTCCATTTCCGATATTCCCTTACATCTGAGAGCTTATTTTCCCCAATAGCCTGACCAATAAGAGTGCTAGCTGCTATCGCAAACCCTGCACCAATCGTAGAAGCAAATGTTGTTAATGTACCAGCAATATTATGCGTAGCATACACTTCTACTCCCATGCGTACAATTAAGCCAAAGTAGACAACTTGCCCTAATCGCATGGATAATCTCTCTAAAGTCGCAGGTACTGCATATTTAATCATGCTACCCGCCAAGCTTCCAATTAATTTAACATCACTGATTTTTAAAGCAATCGATGGAATTTGCTGGGATTTGATGAAAAGACGAATAAAGCCATATATCCTTGCTAAAATCATTGCTACGGCTGCACCAGTTAATCCGAGTCCATGAAATGAACCTGCGCCAAAGATTAAAATGTAATCAAGGATCACATGAACAATGTTCATTTCTAATCCAACACGTAAAGGCGTCATAGTATCACCGATTGCACGAAATGAAGCAGATTGAGCTGTAAACAATGCAATAAATGGGGTTAGCCCAAGAACCACTTTAAAATAGGTTAAAGCTGTATCCTTTAGTACTTCGTTTGCACCAGCCAAATCTAACAAAGGGTTTGCAAAAGCTACAGAAGCAACCGAAAAAAGGCATCCTATAAGAACGGATATAAACAGTCCATGAAATATAACTGACTTGCTTCGCTCTTGATCTTTTGCACCAAAAGCTCTCGATAAAAAGATTGAAAGCGTAGCTGATATCGCTGCAAACACACCAACATACGTCATACTATAGATATTCGTTACACCTACTGCGTTAATCGCTAACAGACCCAGTCTTGCGATAAAAAAGGCATCGACGACTCCAAGTAAACTTTGTAAATATGATTCTCCAATGGCTGGTAACGCAATACTGAGAACTTTTTTTGCTTTACTCGGAACTTGCATTGTGAATCCCATCTTTCTTCTCCAATTATATCAATTAAAAAGCACCAAAGAATATTGCTGAAATGATACCAACTAAACAATTAATAAAATGTCCAACTTTTTCATAAAATCATCCTTTTTTCAATCGTTATTTTCGATTAATTATATCATTCCTTATTGAACTAAACTGCCATTTAGCTCAATAAAAAGATTGGCTATAAAGCTGATCCTGTTGTTCAATTAATGCATTGCTTTAGTTGAATAAGAATTAAAATATTTTTTATTCAGAACCGATTTTCACCTTTTACTAACAAACGCTTAAAATAATTAATTACAAATTTTTTATAAACATTTTCTAGTTTTTTTGAAAAAAGAGTTCCAAATTCTAAAGTTTCCCAGTGTTCACCATGTTTTTCTTCTAATGCCAACAACATAGAGGATAATACATCATTTTCGAATGGCATTTTTTTAATTTCAGGAATTGTAGTTAATTCTTTAATAAAGTTGTATACTCTGTCATCTCTTCGCATTTCATCAAGCATATCTTGGACTTCACAGCATAAGGCTACTAGAGAACCTTGTCTTAACATTTCAACTTCTTCAATAAAACCATTCATTCGTTCGTCGATTATCTCAACTAATATAAATTTTTCATAATTAACTGTTTCAAAATCAATATTATGTCCAAATCCTCTATAGCTTCTAATCATATCTTGGTACATCCCAGAAAATATTTTTTATAGTTTCTCTGCATTCATGATAGTTTTCAGTATGTAGTTGAAAAAAGTTGTACATTATATCCCCCCTAACAAACTTACTCTTCATTCAAATGATAGATTACCTGAACAACTCCAGAAGAAAAGGTTTTTGTTTTCATCATGCTTATATTCTTTCTCTCTTTTATGTCAACAAACAATGGTTTTCCTTCTCCCAATATAACTGGATGAATTGATAGTCTAAATTCATCTACTAGCCCTAAATTTATAAATGATGTAATAAGACTTGATCCGCCATATAACCAGATGTCTTTACCGGGGTTTCCCTTCAATTTATTTACTTCTTCAGTTATATTTTCGTTTATAAATGTTGCATTATTTTCATCTTTTGATTGAGTTCTGGAAAACACATATTTTTCCTTGCTATGTATTAAATTCCACATTTCTTTATCAGATTCAGAGTCATCTATATTTGGAGTATAATTTCCCCACAAATCATAGCTTTTTCGACCATATAAAATCGTATCAATTTGATTCAAGAAATTTGTGAATTCCATTTCAGGATCCATTATGCACCAATCAATTTCTCCGTTTTTCCCTTCTATAAAACCATCTAATGTAACCGCTAGATCTAAAATTATTTTTCTTTGTTTTATGCTTTTTGACAAAACAACTCCTCCTAATTCGTTTAGACATTTTATTAATCTGGTACTTCTCACTATTAACGAATATTTGTTCTTATTTTGATTATAGCAAGCATGCTTGGTGCGATCAAATATCGATATTTTGGTTTGGATGAACTAAAAACCTCATGATTCTCTATTTTAGAACGTATATTCTAGTTTATTTGCTCTCCGGGAGTCCTTATTAGCTCCTCACCCTTTATTTACACCCCTACATTAAAAAGCAAAAAAACCCGCAAACATTTAAGTTTACGAGTTTCATATTTACTTATTTATCAGTTTAACCTTCTCAACAAGAAAGTTTAAAATAACATGTGCTGCGATTCGGCTTGTCATGTCACGGAAATCGATTGTTGGGTCTAGCTCAACGATATCCATTCCACAAACTTTAGGATGTGATGCAAGATAACAGATGCCATCTAATAGAGTTTGACTGTCCATTCCTCCAGGTCCAATTGCTGGGCAACCAGGAGCGAAGGCTTGGTCTAATACGTCCATATCTAGACTAATGTATATTGCATCTACTTTGTCTACTAAATGGTTGATGCTCTCTTTAATAATTTTTGAGATTCCTAATTCGCGAACATCGCGCATTGAGTAGATTGTTACTCCGTTATTAACACCGAATTCCGTGTATGGAGCACTATTTGAGAAATTTCTAATTCCAATCTGAACTAAGTGTTCACCTTTTAGAATCCCTTCGTCAATCAAGCTACGGAAAGGAGTACCGTTTGAACGTCCACCATCTTCAGTATTTCTTAAGTCATGATGAGCATCAAATTGGATAACTCCTACTGTTCCTCGTTCTTTTGCAAAAGCTGAAATGCTTGGGAAACTAATTCCATGATCCCCACCTAAAATGATTGGCATCGTTTCTTTGTATTGACCTAGCAATTCAGAAATTGTCGATTTAATTCGATTTCTAGACTCTTCAAAATCAGTCACATGCATCGTAATATCTCCAAAATCAGTTACCTTGTAGTCTTTTAAATCAATTTGGTCTTCAATATGATAAGTACTGTAGCTACTTAGCATTTTTCGAATTGAAGCAGGTGCGAAGCTTGCACCTGAATGACTAATAGAAGTTTTAGATAATGGTACACCTATAATTGAGAAATTTGATGCTTCTATTCCATTCCATGTAGAGATGATTTCATTTGCTTTTGTTACTTTTGAATCAATGAAAATTGCATCTCCTGCTTTTTTAAGATGTGATAGCGACATCGTGTTCACCCCTACTTACTACTAATTTACCATTCTTAAATACTGATTCTACATGATTTACACCAAAATGGTAAGGTACATAAGTATAGTTTGGTACATTCCAAATAACGACATCTGCCTTACGACCAATTTTTAGTTTACCAGCTTGGTCTCCACGATTAATTGCGTATGATGAGTTAATCGTAACAGCATTCCAAATTTCCTCAGGTGTCATTTTTAGTTTTAGCATTGCGATTGTCATGATTAATTGTAAATTTTCAGTTGGGCAGCTACCTGGATTAAAATCAGTTGCTAAAGAAACTGCTACGTTATTTTCAATCATCGCTCTTGCAGGTGCAAATTCAGGTTTATTTAAATAGAAAGTAGTTCCCGGTAAAATGACACCGATTGTGTTGCTCTTACCAAGCATTTCTACACCTTTTTCAGATGCTCCACATAGATGATCAGCAGAAATAGCGCCAATTTCAGCTGCCATTTCAGTGCCACCTAGAGGATCAATTTCATCTGCATGAATTTTAACATGAAAGCCTTGTTCTTTTGCTTTTAGTAAAAATTCTCTTGATTGTTCTACTGAAAATACACCTGTTTCAGCGAATACATCTACAAATTCAGCAAGTTCTTCTTCTTTAATAACATCTAATAAAGAAAGCATTTTTTCTAAGAAAGCTTCTTCATTCCCTTTATACTCCTTAGGTACTGCATGCGCACCTAAGAAAGTTGAAACTAAATCAATCTCATGCTCAGCTTGTAATTCCTTCGCAACTCGAAGTTGTTTTAATTCAGTTTCTTCATCAAGTCCATAACCACTTTTTGCTTCAACTGTTGTTACACCGAATGAAAGCATTTTGTTTAAGTGATGAATCGTTTTCTTTTTTAAATCGTCATGAGAAGCTAATTTAGTTTGACCTACAGTAGAATGGATCCCGCCACCCATTTCTAATATTTCTAAATAAGAAGCACCTTGTAATTTCAAACTAACTTCATGCTCACGTGATCCTCCAAAGACCACGTGAGTATGAGGGTCAACTAAACCTGGAGTGACTAGTTTTCCCTGGCAATCAATAACTTCATTTGCATTAATTTTCTGTTCGTTCATTTGTCCGATATAAATAATTTGTCCATCTTTCCATGCAATTTCTGCATTTTCTAGAACAGGAAGATTACTCATGTCTTCTCCATGAATTGGACCATCACCATGATCCATCGTTAATAATTGACCAATATTTGTTAATAGAATATCTGCTTTCAATTCTAACACCTACTTCATCATTGGGATGTTTACGCCTTTTGCTTTCGCAGTTTCAACAGCTAAATCATAACCTGCATCAACGTGACGAACTACACCCATTCCTGGATCTGAAGTTAATACTCTTTCGATACGTTTTGCCGCTGCATCAGTACCGTCAGCAACGATTACCATACCAGCATGTAAAGAGTAACCCATGCCTACTCCACCACCGTGGTGTACACTTACCCAACTTGCACCATTTACACCATTAATAAGTGCATTTAAGATTGGCCAGTCAGCTACTGCATCACTGCCATCTTTCATGCTTTCTGTTTCACGATTTGGAGATGCCACTGATCCACAATCTAAATGGTCACGCCCGATTACGATTGGAGCTTTTAATTCGCCATTTTTAACCATTTCGTTAATAATTTTACCGAATTTAGCACGTTCACCGTAGCCTAACCAGCAAATACGTGATGGTAAACCTTGGAATGCAACCTTTTCACGAGCCATACGGATCCAGTTACATAAATGCTCGTTATCAGCAAATTCACGTAAAATGACTTCATCTGTTTTATAAATATCTTCTGGATCACCAGAAAGTGCTACCCAACGGAAAGGCCCTTTACCTTCACAGAATAATGGACGAATAAATGCAGGTACGAAACCAGGGAAGTCAAATGCATTTTTAACGCCTTCATCTAAAGCAACTTGACGAATATTATTACCGTAGTCAAATGCGATTGCACCACGTTGTTGCATCGCTAAAATTGCTTCAACATGAACTGCCATACTATGTTTTGCACGTTTAATTACTTCATCTGGATTTTCAATACGAAGTTTCTTTCCTTCTTCCATCGTCATTCCGATCGGTAAATAACCATTTAATGGATCATGTGCTGAAGTTTGGTCAGTAATTAAATCTGGTACAAAATTACGTTCAACTAATTGAGGTAAAATTTCAGCAGCATTACCTACTAAACCGATTGCTAAAGCTCTTCCTTCATTTTTAGCTTCACTTGCAAGTTGTAAAGCTTCCTCTAAATCGTGAGTTAATACATCACAATATCTAGTGTCAATACGACGTTGAATTCTAGTTTCATCTACATCAATACCGATTACAACTCCACCATTCATTGTAACAGCTAGAGGTTGAGCTCCACCCATACCACCAAGACCCGCAGTAATTGTAATTGTACCTTTTAAGCTTCCACCGAAATGTTGTTTAGCAGCTTCACCAAATGTTTCATAAGTACCTTGTAAAATCCCTTGAGTACCGATGTAAATCCAGCTACCAGCAGTCATTTGACCGTACATCATTAATCCTTTTTCATCTAATTCACGGAAGTGTTCCCAAGTTGCCCATTTTGGAACTAAGTTTGAGTTTGCTAATAAAACTCTTGGTGCATCTTCGTGAGATTTAAAAACTGCAACTGGTTTACCTGATTGAACTAATAAAGTTTCATCGCTCTCTAATTTCTTTAATGATTCAATAATTGCATCAAAGCTTTCCCAGTTTCTTGCTGCTTTACCGATTCCACCGTATACAACTAAATCTTCTGGTCTTTCTGCAACTTCTTCGTCTAAGTTGTTTAATAACATACGAAGTGCTGCTTCTTGAATCCAACCTTTAGTGTTTAATTCCGTACCTCTTGGCGCTTTTAAAGATCCTTTTGTGATTTCCATTTTATTTCCACCTCTTCTTATAATTGTGTTTGTTTAGTATAGTTTTTTGCGATGAAATTTTCTTTTAAATAAGTTGTTAATTTTTCAATGTCTTTTGAGAATACGCGATCTCTAGTAATTGATGGAACAGTTTTACGAGCATCTTCCATAAACTTTCTAGTTGTCTCAGACATTTTTTCAATTCCTTTATATTCAACACCTTGCATTGCACAAATACATTCGATAGCTAAAACTCTTCTAGCGTTTTGTAGAATTTGGTATGCATGACGTGCACCGATTGTACCCATACTTACATGGTCTTCTTGGTTTGCAGAAGAAGGAATTGAATCAACACTTGCTGGATGTGCTAATGTTTTATTTTCAGAAACTAAAGCAGCGGCCACATATTGCATAATCATTGCACCAGACTGTAATCCTGGTTCTGGACTTAAAAATGGTGGTAAATCATTTAATTGTGGGTTAACTAAACGCTCAATGCGTCTTTCTGAAATATTCGCTAACTCAGCAACACCTAATTTAAAGAAGTCCATTGCAAATGCGATTGGTTGACCATGGAAATTCCCACCAGAGAATACATCATCACCGAATAATAATGGATTATCAGTAGCTGCATTCATTTCGATTTCTAATTTTTCTTTTGCATAGTTCAGAACTTGCCAGCTTGCTCCATGAACTTGAGGGATACATCTTAATGTATAAGCGTCTTGTACTCGGATTTCACCTTGTCTTGTCGTTAATTGACTTGTTGCTAAAATATTGCGGTAACGTTCTGCTACTTCAATTTGTTCTTTATATCCACGAGCAATATGAATTCTTTCATCAAAAACATCTGTGATGCCATTTAATGCTTCAAATGTAATAGAAGAAATTAATTCACTTTGATAAGCTAATTCTTCACCTTCAAGATAAGTAAGAATGCCCATTGCTGTCATTGCTTGAGTACCATTAATTAAAGCTAAACCTTCTTTAGCTTCTAGTGTAATTGGTAAAATCCCTTCTTTTGCTAAAGCTTCTGCTGTTTCCATACGCTTTCCTTTATAGAAAACTTCACCCTCACCAAGTAAAACTAGCGCTAAGTGAGATAAAGGAGCTAAGTCTCCGCTTGCACCTAATGATCCTTGAGAAGGGATAACTGGGTGAATTTGAGCATTAATTAATGAAAGTAATTTTTCAACAACTACTAAACGAACACCAGAGTGACCTTTTAACATTGTATTTGCACGTAGTACTAACATTGCTCTTGAAACTAATTCAGGGAACGGTTCACCAACACCACATGCATGAGAAGCAATTAAGTTATATTGAAGAGTTGAAACATTTTCTTTTTCAATTAATACATCACTAAATTTTCCAAAACCAGTTGTGATACCATAAACGACTTTGCCATTATTTACGATTTCTTCAACCTTTTCTCTACAAGCTTTTACTGCAACTAAGCTCTCTTCACTTGCTTTTACATATGCCTTATCGAATAAAATATTTTTCATTTGTTCCATTGTTAAGCTATTACCAGTTAAAGTTACCATTAAAAACACCTCCGAATTTTGTCAAAAAACACAGAAAGAGGCTATGAGACGTAAATATAAACTTACGAATCATAGCCCCCTATCATCTAATAAACTATGGGCGATTATATGTGATTAATGCCGAGTCCTGCTGATTCATGCTCCGATCCTTTAATTGGAGCACCAATCGTTCCGTATAGTGCAACTGCTATCCAGTCACCCTCGTTCACGTTTTTATAAGGCTTTCCTCTAACAACAGCAAATCTAAGTCCTACTGTTCTAAGAACATCACCTAATTGGACATGACCTCTTGTTACACCTTGAATTGCTTCAAGTGTTGCATGATATAATGAATGAACTTCTCTATATAGAGCTCCATTGATTACACCATTTTGTTTGGCAGCGGTTTCAATCGCAGCAACGACCTTCTGAGCATCCATTGTACCGACCTTACCTACACACCATACAAGGTTTTCATTTTTCATTAATTCTTCTTCATGATCGGTCAAAGCAAGCATCATAGCTGTTCGACCAATTCGTTGACTTTGCTCTGCCATATCGCTAATACCTCTTACTTACTTTCTCTAATAAACTAGTATCTGATTACATTATATGCCAACAATTAGTAAACTTCAATATTTTCAGATTATTATTTTTAAAAAATATTTTTTTATTAAAACTTGTTGTAATATTCGAAATATTAATCATTTAATTATTATTTAAGAAAACTGCCCTAAAAACATCAATTCATTATAAAAATATTTTTACAGTTAGTACGTTGTCTGCAATTTAATGACATGATGGGTATATTTTTTAAGATCAATAAGATGATTCTCAATAATTTTTTCTACTATTTCAAGGTTTACACTTTGATAATCATGTACAGCTATATTTCGAAATCCTACCATTGCCTTTAATTTCATTGAAAGTTCTTGATCAAGCAGTGAATTTGCTACTAATAAATCAAATGAATCTCGACTTGATTGTGGAATTCCTAATTTTTTTTCTGAAACTAAATGCATAGCTAAATCAATACAAGCTTCACATGCTCTTTGTATATTTAGAATAATGGAATCCTGTTTGGTAAAATCATTCAAATTAGAAGGATTATTATCATAAACCTCATTTATTCTTTTAATACAACGTTCTATTGTTGAAATTTTATTCAAAATCACTTGATTATTCATAAATAGAACCTCTTTCTTTAATTTTATCTAAAATTTCTTTACGTTCTTCATTTAACTTGGCAAACATTTTCAGAGTTTTCATTTCAAAAATTACTCTTCGAAAATCATCTGAACAATAAATCACTTTACCACTATGTATAATTTCAGCTTGGAATACAGTTGAAGCATGATTCAAATCAATTAAATCGACATTCATATTTAATAAGTTTGCAATTTCTTGAGAGAATAAAAATCTTTCATAATTGCTTAATTCCGTATCACTAAGATATGCAATATCCAAATCACTATCAGGTCGCATTCGATTTTGTGCTGCAGAACCAAACAAGAATATAGTATATGGATTAATTTTTCCAATTAACATTTCAGTAATTTTTTGCAGATTTTCATGAGGAACCATACAGATTTACCCCCTAAAAAATGTAATTAATATTGATTTATTGTATCATATTTTTACACCTCAAAAAACTTTGAGTTGATCATTAAAGTATTGCCGATGCCGTATCCGCCCCACTTACAGACGCCTCTCCTAGATTATGTTTTTTATTTTTTTAATTATTTTGGTTCTTCTTTACAATATATAATTGTATTAAACAAAA
The DNA here is from genome assembly GCF_023115465.1 of Gottfriedia acidiceleris. Lineage (NCBI taxonomy): Bacteria > Bacillati > Bacillota > Bacilli > Caryophanales > Bacillaceae > Gottfriedia > Gottfriedia acidiceleris. Next base: position 2,555,098 of record NZ_CP096034.1, read on the forward strand.
AGCTGTTTACAATTTGTTATATCATACTTTGTTTGAAACGACATCTGTAAATACCTATGTCTTAGGAATTTTAGATGTTAATTATAAAAATACTAAAGTTCAAGAATTTTTATCGAGCAAAACAATTCAAAAATTTAGTTTCGTGTCCCATATAAACTCAGAAACTAAAAATAAGTTTTTAAATGAATTTACTAGAATTCAAAAAATTTTAGTAGAAAAAGAAAATGAAGAAGCAAGAACTAAACACCAATCACAAAAATCTTACCCAATTTCAGCTAATCGTTCATCTTCTCACAAAAAATCAGATGATGGGCATTTTTCACAAAATCACTTCGCACTTTTAAAAAAAATTCCACCAAGAAGAGAATTAGCCGATCCAAAGGCTTTCTGTCATCTTTGTGGAATGGTTAACTAGCAAAAAAATTTACTAAAATAGAATCTAATTTAAGTTAAATGAATTAAAAAAATTCATAACAAATATATTATCAAGTTTCCATATCATCCAGATTTTTTATATCTCTATCTGTTTAAATTTGCAATCCTAATGTGAATTTTATATATATCTGTCAAATTCGAATTTTAAACATTTAATAACTTACATAATTAAACATTGCCTGTACTGAAGCAGTTATTTTAATTTGTCCCTCTTGAATTGGTGTAGTTGGTCCGCTGAATGCTGCTGCAGTCATTGTTAATGATGACATCGGGCGTACAACTTGAATCCCTTCATCAGACATCCAAATTGGTATGTTATTAATCGATAACCCCAGGGATTTCGCGATGTTTTCTGCATTCATTTTTGCATTTAAAGTAGCCTTTTGTAGTGCTTCTCCGTAATACGGTTCGGGATTTGCTATTTCGAATGTAAGATTCCTTACTTCATTTGCTCCATTTTCAACTGCAACATCAATCACTTTCCCAACATTTGCAAGATCTTTCACGATTACTTTGAAAATATGACTCACTCGATATCCCTTAAAAATTTGTTGTGAATCTTGGTAATCAACAATTCGATCGATTGTATATGAATTCGTTTCAATTTCTTCTTGTTTAATTCCTTCACCTTTTAATGCTTCTATCATTTTATTTGAAATGATAGCATTCTCTGTTTGAGCCGTTTGTACTTTCATATTTTCTACTACTGATCCTAATAGGACAAACGATTGGTCGGGCTTTACTGATACTTCACCTTTTCCTGTTGCTTTAATCGTATAATTACTATTCATATTGCCTGATCGGAAAGCACTTTGATATGGAGGGGTTGAATAATCATATCGCATACCTGTTAAGTTATAATTATTTACTGGATAAATCTTCCTCACATCCTTTTAAGATGAAAAATATTGTATTTGTGCCCATTTATTTTATGTATTGAAGGCTTTTTCTGTGATTAGTTCGAATTAATGTTATGAGGTTATAATCAAAAAAGCTTGTAAACTTCTGGAAAATCCCACTGTCTACAAGCTTTTACAATATGTATAGTTTAAAAATAATGTTATCTCTCATCGTTTATTTTTGATTCTTCTTCATCCAAGTTATCATCATAGTCTTTTTGTTTCCCAATTTCTATTGGTACTTCATATTTTGGTACACTGCCATTGTAATATATAGAAATGTAATCCATTTGAATTCCCCTTTTTAAATGATAGATTGAAAGTTGTCGGATAGTAAATTCGTTATTAATTTGCGAAAATTAATCAACATTTTAATTAAACAAGATAATACCTTTCAATACTATTGGGGGGAATTTTATTCTTTTCATATAGTAAAGATTATTAAAAATAACAATGATTAGGCTAATTCTAGGTACGAACACCTTCGAAATGAAGTATTTAGACACTAATATTATTGGGGGAATTTTTAAATAAACTGAAAAAATCTAATATTTTTATTGAAAATTATTTATACATAAATATAAGGAATGGAGTTCTCCATCCCTTTTTAAGTTTATTAGAAACTAAACATTGGTTTAAAATCACCTTTATAAGGTTCATGCTCAACAAATACAGTTATATCCTTACCATCTTTGTCTTTTCCTGTTCTTTTGTAAGTAAATTTATTATTATTAAGCTCAGTCAATTCAAGAACAGCACCATACTTATTTGTTCCGATTGAAACATGTGCTCTGATTTTATTTTCGTGGGCAATATCGAAATATCCATAGTCACCTCGGCTTTTACCTGTTTCTAAATTGAAAAACTCATATTTATTAGAGTATCCATCAAATTTTGCAAGACTAATAAAATTCGTATTATATTTCGTTACGTCCTTCCCTTGTTCATCTAGTACTTTTGTACCATTCCAAAGTGTTCTACCTAAAATTCTATCACCATCAACTTTTTTTACAATCTCGCCTGTTTTAGAATCTAATTTTTTATCAGGATCTGTAAAAGAAAGCTGTTTTTCTTTATAAGGAACATGTTCAACATATACTTCTACATCGTTACCGTTTGCATCTTTCCCCATTCTTTTATAAGTAAATACGTTTTTATTTAGTTTTGTCATATCGACTACAGCTTGGTAATTCATTGATTCAGAAATTAAAACTCGTTTTTTACCATCATTTGTAATAAAGAATGTTCCTTTATCACCACGACTTTGACCAGTTTTTGCATCAAAAAATTCGTATCTACCTGATTTTGCATCATATTTAGCAAGACCAATAAAATTTGCGTTCTCTTTTGTTAAATCATGATGATTTTTATCATACACTCTTGTACCTTGCCAGTTTGTACTACTTAAAATATTAGCCATTACCTGGCCCTTTGTTAACTTGTTCTTAACTTTTTTAGGTGCTTTGTATACTCTTTCTTGTTTTTGTTTACCATGCTCTACTTGTGCGTTAGCAGCAGAATTATAACTTGTTACTACTAAAGATACTCCGAGTAATATTGATGAAATTGTTTTTGTTTTTTTAATCATTTTAATGATCTCCTCATATTTTTATCGTTATTTATATAATCTCCAATTATTCTTACAATTGGTCATGAACTTTGATTATCTAGCACCTGCTTTTAGCAAAATCTCTTCTATCTCTTTAAAACCTCTCTCACGTGCATGCTTTAAAGGGCTAACATTCTCACGATCAGACAAATTAACATCTGCTCCATGATCTATAAGCAATTGTACTGTTTGCTGTTGTTTTTCACTTCCATCGTTCAAAATAATTGCTTCCAAAAGTGCCGTCCAACCTAAATTATTAACATGATTAACATCAATCTCGGTATTAGTAAGAAGTTCATTGACCACATCTACATATCCATGTTCTGAAGCGGGAATTAATGCTGTTTCACCTATCGGTTCGTAATTGTTGGATCAGCACCAGCTTTTATTGTAAGTTTTAGAATATCAATAAAACCTTCAGCACCAGCATATAAAAATGGATTGTTTTTCATATGATCACGAATATTGACATCTGCGCCTGCATCAATCAGTACTTTGGCAGTTTTGAAATCATTATGATAAGTTGAAATCATTATGGCAGTTTGTCCATTAGAATTCTGTGCATTCATATCCGCACCATTCTCAATTAACTTCTTAATGAGATCAGTTTCTCCTCGTTTAGCTGCTTGAAATAACTGTTCGTTCACTTTTTCTTCCCCCTTAGCAAATGAGGCACATCCATTTAGCAAAAGTATGCAGCTCGTTATTACTGCAAGTAACTTCCACATAAAGTACAACAGCCTCCTTTTCCATTACAAATCACCATAAAAATATCGTATTATTCCTGGGAAATTTTCCTCAAATCTTTTTCATAAGTTAGATCATTGTTTGTCTGAAATCTATGTTAATCCTTAAATGAAAACTCCTTCTAAACAAATTATTAAAAAAGTATAAAATTTTTAATAATAATTATTTATGGATTGCCTCTAATGTTTTTTGAAAAAAAAAAATGACTGTCCAATTAGACAGTCATACACAAATACTTGATCTACTAAATTTTTGTTCGGATACTATAAAAAACTATTACTAGTTCAATTATTTCAATGCTAAAAACTTTCAATTTTTAATTTATATTTAGGTGAAATATAATCAGTCAACCACACTTCATTGTCAGCATAAAAAAATTTAACACCATTCTCGTAGGCATTTTTAGCATCTACTTTCAAAATTACTAATTCTCCCCTACGTTTTCCAGCCAATGTCGCGAATTCAACCCCTTCAGATAAATGAACATAATTACGTCCCATTGGTTTTAACCCTTCTTTGTGAATTAGTTCTTCAACTTTTTTATTTGTACCATGATAAAGAATCTCAGGAGGTTTTTTTGGCTGATATTGTATTTTAGTTTTCGAGTGCCCATAATTCGCTTTAATTCTATCACTATTTATTGCATACCGTTGTTTTGGACAATTCTTTACAACCTGAGTAATATTTTCAACAGTGACACCGCTCCAATTTGTTTGACTATTTATTGCATCAACTAATTCTGATATGGAACATGACCCATCTTCTTTTAAATTCACTCCAAATTTTAATGGGTCATGTCTTAAAATTTTACTCATAAATTTACTTAGTTTTTCTTCGTCTTTTTGATTCATTTTTTTAATTCCACCCTATTTTTTTCAATTTTTTAATGGTTTGAAATGCAAGTTTTTCAACAATTACATTTTGTTTATTATCTAAATCCCATATTTATCTATAAAATTCTACTTTCATTACTTCATTCCTTGTTCAAACAAACTACTATATAGTTAATCTTGCGAGTAAAATGTCAAAATAAAGAAAAAACCGGCACTATGTGACGGTTAAAAAACATAATTTAAATATTAAATCGATACCCTGCTCCCCAAACTGTTTCCAAGAACTTAGGGTTTGTAGGGTCTCTTTCTATTTTTTCACGTAATCTACTAATATGGACAGTTACAGTTGAAACGTCTGCCGCTGACTCGAGGCCCCAAACCTTTTCATAGAGCTGTTCTTTACTTAAAACTTGGTTCGGATTCATTACAAAAAACACCATTAAATCAAATTCTTTTGTCGTAAAGGGTACTTCTTTTTCGTTAATAAAAACTTTACGAGCTGAACGATCGATTGATATTCCATGAACGAAAATTGTTTTTGAAACGGTATTGTTACCAGCTAGCCTTTCATATCGAGATAAATGTGCCTTTACTCTTGCAACTAGTTCACTAGGACTAAATGGCTTTGTAATGTAATCGTCCGCACCTAAACCGAGGCCTCTAATTTTATCGATATCTTCTTTTTTAGCAGATACAAATAAAATAGGAATGTTTTTTACCGCTCGTATTTCTTTACAAATTTCAAAACCATTTTTTCCTGGCAGCATGATATCCAATATGATTAAATCATAATTTCCTTTTAGTGCATGTTGAAGGCCTTCATCGCCATTATGTTGAATATCTACACGAAAATCATTTATTTCTAAATAATCTCTTTGTAATTCTGCAATGCTTATATCATCTTCAATCAGTAATATTTCTTTCAATTTCTCTCACCTTTCTTTAAGGAAAAGAATATACTTGTCCCCTTACCAATCTCACTATTTGCCCAGATTTTCCCTCCGTGCTCTTCAACAATTTGTTTTGCGATTGCCAGCCCTAAACCACTACCGCCAGTTTGTGAATTTCTTGATTGTTCTGCACGGTAAAAACGTTCAAAAATAAATGGTAACGCAGCAGGATCAATCCCTTGACCATTATCTGTTACTTCAACAATTACTTCATTTAACTGTTCATTTAATGAAAATGAAATTTTCTTCTCTTCTTTGTTCATATATTTCACACAATTGCTTACTAAGTTCGACAACACTCTTTTTAATTTCTCTCGATCCGTTGTAACATTGATTGATTTATTTGACTGATTAAATTCTATCTTGATCCCTTGCTGCAGTAAATCTAAATAAATTTCCTCAATATAGCTTCCTATATATTTATTCATTTCGACATTTTCAAAGTGAAAGGGTTCTTTTTTTAAATCCAGTTTAGAAAACAAGAACAATTCATCGATTAATGAATCCATATCCTTTGCTTTAGAGTAAACTGTTGATAAATATTTTTCCATTTTCTCCGGAGTATTTGCTACACCATCCTTTATCCCTTCCACATATCCAATTATTGAAGTAATTGGTGTTTTCAAATCATGTGAAATATTGGACAATAGCTCTTTACGATTTTCTTCATATTGAATCTGGAGATTGATCGATTCTTTTAATTTGATTCTCATTTCCTCAAACGCTTTATTTAATACACCGATTTCATCATTTGAACTCGTATCAATTACAAAATTCAAATCTCCAACTTTAATTTTTTCTGCACCATTTTTAAGTTTTGAGATTGGCCTAATAATGCTTCGGGAAACTAAATAGTTTAACATTCCGATTATCATAATAAATAAAAATAGCAATAAACCTAGTAAAATTGGAAAAAGATTACGAATAACCTCGGTATATGAGCTTGCCTTCTTTAAGACAAAAATACTCCCTTGACTTTGATCTGGAAAATAAAAATCAAATTTCACATACGTAAAAAATATATCATTAATTTTAATCGTATCGCGAGTATTAATATTCGTTTCCTCAAACCCTGGAAGCGCTTGTTCCAACACTTTTTTGTCTAACGACGGGGAAGCGTACCCGATCTGTTTTCCCTTTCGGACTACAATTCCGATATTCTTATGTTCAATACTTTTGAGTTCCTTCTTATTAAGTAACTGCTTAGGATTATGTTTAGCAAGTAGCTTCAAATCAAGAAACAGACTTTCTTCTACTGTAGTCAAAGGCTTTTGTACATAAGTCTTTTTGTAAAGATTTTCTACAGACTTTACATCTCCTGTTATTGCAAAAATTATTAAAAAACCTGCTGCCAATAATAACGAGATCGAAAAAAGAATCACCCCAATATAAGACAACAGAAACCTCATTTTAATTGACATTTATTTCACTCACTCGGTAATAAAATTTTATTTAAATAATCTTTTTTCTTAGCATGCAAGCTACTTTCGTAAACTACACACTCTAAAAATTAAAGTGTTTTTTCCAATTGAAATTATGTGAACTATATCATATAAATCTTAAAAAAGTGTAAAATTTTTGTGAAATAAGTCTAAACAACAAACATTTCATAAAATAGTTAAAAAATCATCAATTATGTAGTTGAATTTGAATTTAAGATAGATTGAAAGGATGTGAAATATGAAAAATCAAAAAGAACGACTCGAATCAAAGGATTTAAGGATTTATCAAATATTAAATGCAAGGAGCGAACTAGCTGATGAGGATTCAGCATACTTATCCTATCTAGAAAAAGGGTTCAAAGGTGAAAAAAAATTTGATGAATGGACTTCAACACTTTCAGATAACTGGCTTTTCCTTAACGATTTATTGTTCGAATGTAACAAATCCGAATTCCAAATTGATTCGATTGGTATCAACGGAGAAACTATCTATTTATTTGAAGTGAAAAATTTTGAAGGAGATTATTATATAGAAGGAGATCGATGGTATAAAACCACAAAAACCTAAATAAAAAATCCTTACGAACAACTTAAAAGAACCGAATCCATGCTACGAAAATTACTTATTGAACATAAGATTCATTTCAAAATAAAACCACATTTAGTTTTTGTAAACTCCGAATTTTTTTTATACAATGCCCCTATGAACCTACCAATTACTTTCCCATCACAATTAAATCGCTTTATAAACGAATTAAACATGCAACATTTCAATTTAAATGTTAATCATTTCAAACTCACCAAAGAATTTTTATCACTTCATAAAACAGAGTCAAAATACTCTCAATATCCAATGTATCACTATGACCAACTAGTAAAAGGGATCATTTGTGTTAACTGTAATGCATATATAACCGAGGTTAAAAAGGGTAAGCTGATCTGTCAAGCCTGTGACTATGTAGAAGATCTGCCCAATAGAATATTAAGGAGTATTGAAGAACTTAAATTACTCTTTCCAGATAGAAAAATAACAACTAATGCGGTTTATGATTGGTGTGGAATTTATAAATCTAAAAAAGGAATTTGTAAAGTACTTCGTAAAAATTTCAATATGAATGGTCATGGAAAAATTTTTCATCTCTTTTCTTTTTTAGTTCCTCATGAACACCTCATGAGGAATCGTATTTCACCTTTTTCCTTTTTTACTTCCTCATGAACATCTTATGAGGAAGCATTTTTCATCTTTTTGCTATTATACTTCCTCATGAGCACCTTATGAGGAAGCATTTTTCATCTTTTGCTATTTTACTTCCTCATGAACAACCCATGAGGAAGCATTTTTCATCTTTTTGCTATTTTACTTCCTCATGAACTCATTTTTGTCTTACTCTCAATAATTGGTCTCACAGAAAAACCACCAGCATAAAAGCTGGTGGCCATAATCTACAAAACAAAACTTATCCTAATGGTTTAATATAATCGTCAATCGTTTTCCCTTTATATTTTGTAACTGGTTTGATTTTTCCAGATACATCAGGGTTTTGCATTAAATAGTTTCTCTTAACAAAATCAAGATCTTTGAAATCAACTTTTCCGTCGAAATTGATATCTGCATTTCGATCATTTGTATTTAGTTTGCTAGTGATGTAGATTGCATCAAGTATATCTACAACGTTATCATTGTTAACATCTCCAGCCTTCATCGTTGCGTAGTAGAAATATTTTAATTTTCCAGCATCCATTGCACCGTATGAATCTACCATTTCATTAACATTTACATGTCTTTCAAAATGTCCTGGTATTTTGATAACGATTTCGTATGATTGATCTAGTAATGGTAAATTTGGTACTGAGAATCTAGCAGCACTGTTGATGGTTGCATCATAACGTTTTCCATCTGTACCGCCAATAATGTATACTTCTGCTCCTACTTTTGAGTAATCCTTCTTTGTATCTAACCAAATTGAATTACCTGGAATAAATCCATCAGGTAGGAATCCACCTTCAAGAATTGAGTAAGATGGAATGATATTAACACCTTGTCCAAATTTGTTGTTAATCGTCATTTGTGGTTGACCTAAAATGTTCGCTTTAGCAGTTTGGAACCCTAATTGTTGAACCCATTTTGTATATAAGCTTGGCTTATCTTTTACTTTTAAAGTAATCGTAGCCACTGGCATATTAGCATTAATTCCTGTTGAAGGAGTTGGTCCATCTAAACTTGTCGTTAATTTAAGCCAGTTATTAGATGTATCGGTTTTTTGATCTTGAGCGGTTAAGTTAGCTGTTAATCCTAAAGCCTTTGCTGCATTAACAAATTCGCTACTTATTTCAGTACTTTGGTATTCAAATACATCTTTAGGATAAGCAAGTGTAAACTCACCACCCATTAAGTTTTTAATGTTATGTTCACTTAATGTTACTTTAACAGTATCACCGTATTTTGCGTCAAATTTGTCAGTTGTTAATTTGATGTAAGGTTGTCCTTTTTTAACTAATGTGTATGTTTGACTTGGGTGATTTTGAATACCGTTTGTTGCAATGTCTTGGCCTAATAAAGTCATTGTTGAGAAATTTTTCTCTGCTTGGATTTTTCTTGTATATTCAAAGTTACCATTGCTGTCAACGACTAATGGTACATTACCAATAGGGTTTTGTGCACCAGTTACTTTAACTGTATTTTTAGATTGGTCAATCTTATCACCGTTTTTGTTAATTTGATCAATACTTGAATCTGAAATATTACCAGTAATTTTTAGTCCTGCATCATCTACTTCATAAACTCCACCTGGAACATTCATTTTCATCGTTGGTAGCGTATTATCAATGGCAACTTGCTGAGACTTTTTAAATACTTTTCCTTCTTCGTTTGTACCAACAACTTCAATTTCATATCGTCCTGGAGAAGCAAGAGCTTTTGTAACATGAACTGGTTGGTCAGGATTTCCTGTGAACGGGAAGTAAAGTCCGTTAAATCCACCATCTAAACCGAATGTCATTCCTTCATTAAATCCACCATCAAATGCGTCGATCATCCCTAATTGCTCACCAGTATCCGCATTCTTTAAAATGATATCAACTGTTTCCATGCGACTATTCAGAGAGAACGCGATTCCAGTAGATCCAGAGATTGGGAACGGTAAATCTCTTCTTGTATTAAAAGCTTTTGTTGTTAATAAAACCTCTTTAACTCCTTGCTCCATTTTATTTAAGCCAAATGGAATTTGATATACTTCACTACTGTCTTCTTTATTCGTAAAAGTAATGTATCCTTCATAAATGCCTAATTCAGCTGTTTTTGGAACAGTAAGGATTGGTTTAATTTTTGACATACCTTGAACTTTTGCTCTAACTTCTGATGGCATATCTAGAGTAATACCATTCTTTACTGCATCCTTATCGTAACTGTCAATTTTATTAAATTGAACCTTTACGTCAAACACTTTATCTTCATTTGAATTATTTGTAAGTTCAATTGTCTTTTTGTCTGTATAATCCTCTTCTGTTGAAACAATAGCCCCATAGCTTAGGTCACCAGACGTCTCAGGGATCATCATTTTTTCACCATTTTCATCTAGTGTTGGCGCTTCGTCCTTCACACCAATTTGAATTGAAGAGTGTACAGCTTCATCTGCATCAATTCTTCCCGATCCTTCTTCAAAAACACTATATGATCCGTTTAAGGCATCTGCTGTATTCATTAATGCTAACTTAACTTGCTCAGGAGTATAGTCAGGATGAGCTTGTAAAATTAAAGCAGCAGAGCCTGTAACATGTGGTGCAGCCATCGAAGTACCATCAAATCGTGCATATGCATGTTCGTAGTCATCTTTATGTGCTACTCCATTATAGTAAGCAGGAATTGAAGAAAATACAGCCACACCAGGTGCAGTGACCTCTGGCTTAATATCATAATATCTTCTAGCTGGTCCTTTTGAACTAAAGTCCGCCAATTTATCCCCATCAGTCTCATAAGATCCAAAATCATTCATCGTTACGGTAACATTACCTTTTGATAGCATATTGACAAGTTTTGTACCTTGATCATTTGGAATACTAAAAGTTGGGATAAAGTCAAAGTTGTTTCCGAAATAATAAGGTATATAAGTTTCACCAGTGATATTATTGAACATGATTACGGCCTTAGCACCATTTGCCTTTGCATTCTTAATTTTTACATTTAAAGTTAAATCGCCACGCTCCATCAGTACAATCTTATCTTTAACATTTTTACCATTGTAATCGGTAACTTGACCTTTACCTACATAAACAATTGGAAGGTTAGATCCCTTTAACGTATTGAGATTAGTATAATCTGAACCTAGCATTCTCATATTATCTAATTTAGCAGTTTCAGTTGCTGAAGCTGCAACTGCATTACTAGTTTGGACTGTAATTGGCGAACTGCTTGCGCCAACTGTAATACCAAGCGCTGATGAAGCTGGGCTTCCAATCGTATACTGGTTAGGTCCAGCATTACCAGCAGCAAGAACACAAACTGTTCCAGCTACAGTAGCATTATTGATCGCAACCGCCAATGGATCAAGCGGATTAGCAACAGGTGCTCCTAATGATAAGTTAATGACATCCATCTTATCTTCTACTGCTTTTTCAATTCCTGCAAGTATTGTATTCGATGGTCCAGAACCATATGGTCCAAGAACTTTATAGCCATAAAGTTCGACTTCTGGAGCTACACCTGTTATGGCAAAATCGGATTTATTTTTACCCGTTCCCGCAATAATACCTGATACATGTGTTCCATGTGCCGTATACCAAGGTTCACCTGAAATTGGACTTATTTCAGGTTGTCCAGATTTTTTCCAATCATCATAAGAAGACTCCATAGGATCTGAGTCGTTATTTACAAAATCATATCCTCCTTTATACACATCTTTTATATCAGGATGAGTATAATCGATACCTGTATCAATGACACCTACTTTAATACCTTTACCAGCGATACCTTCTTTATGTAGTTTTTCAGCACCGATTTGTTCCATATTATTTAATTTTATCGATGCGTTGCTATTCGGCTCACCACTTTGTTCTACAAATGGTTCAACCGTAATTTCTCGATCTTCATAAACAGCATTTACCGTATCTAATGTTAAAAGTTCTTTTACTTCATTAGCAGGTAGCGTTATTGCAACACCGTTAAATATACTCTTGTATTCTCTTTTAATCTCAACCGATTTTAATTTTGCATTTCCATTTAATTGTTCTTTGAATTTTTTATGAGATTCTTCTACTTTATCTCTTGACTCCTGAATGGAAGCTTTAAGACCACTAGTTTGATTGATTTTAAAATCAATTTCTGATGGTGCTTGTTTAAACTGAACAATCACATTTAAAGGTGAGTCTACATTTAAATCTACATCAGGCGAAATCTTTAGCCCCCCGGCATTATTATTTTCTTGCATGCTATGAATCATTTCCCGATCGGCGTTAGAAATATTTTTTATATAACTATCAATATCTTTAATACTAGTATTTGAACCCGTAGAGTTTGTCACAGCAAATGTTTTGTGACCATTAATTAAACTAGCTGAAAATAAGCTAGAGGTAATTACCCCGGCAGTCATTACTTTGACGATTTTTTTGTTTTTACACTTATTCATCTACATTCTCCTTTTTTTCACTTTTCTGAAAAATCTTACAATTATCATTATAATAAGACAAATACAGAAAGTGTATTGGGGAATTTAGACGAAATTAAACTTCATTTTTCTACAAAAAATACATTCATTCCCAATAAATCTTTTTATTATTCGTTATGATAATCTCTAAAAATTTAGTAGATTTCAAAAAGGAACATTAAAATTATATACAAATTTATTAAATAAAGTCAGATTATTCGTCTATTTTTTTAACTTAGTTTTAATCATTTTCATATGGGCTTCTTTATGAAAATAAAAAAGTGAAAAAATCACAAAAGGATGTTTTTTGTTGTTTTTTGTAAGATTTTTTCACCTAAAATTTGCGGGATTTGTAGGAATTCATTTCAAATTTCAGGATTTTTTTATTAAAAACAATATATTAAACTAAAAAAGCTATACTCTTTTTTGAAGTATAAGATTTAGATATTATTATAATCAAGATCACTTCTCTTAAAAACAGTTTAATGCGCTTATAATTTCATCTAATTTTTTTCCATTGGCATTTTATTTGGCGTTTTCAGCTTTTTTTAGTTTGAAAGTATATATAAATAAAAAATACACCTCTATTAATGAGGTGCATAGCATGATCATTTATTTATGAAAGAGGACTCGATCATACTTGATTTCCTTACTTAATGTTTCCCCATCTTTTTCAATAGGAATATAGCAAATTACCATACCACCTATTGTTTTTTCATTTGGAATATTAAAATGTATCATCGTTTTTGCGCTTTTCCAAACATCAATTGTTGTTGGTAGTGCCACAAGATCATCCTGCCGATCGTAATTTCCTGCGATTATTCCAGTGTTTTCATTCTTTATACCATCAAATGTGCACAATTCTACTCCAGTATAATCTGTTTTGAATGTTACATTATAATAAGTATTTTTTTTATCTTTCCATCTCTCTATTTCAAAATTATGGTTTTTTGTATTCGTTAACAACATTTCATCCATTGGTTCAATAGTTGAATCTTTTTTTGCAGTTGCTTCATTATCAAGTTTGAATTTATATTCACCAGATGCTTTATAACCATCCATTTCAACAATATAAATACCGCTTCTAGGTATAGTAAAAGAACCTTGATATTTTGCCTTCTTTTTAATTGATGTTTCAAAAACAATATCTTTCGTTTTTTTATTATAGACAATTAAATCTACATATCCTTTATTGACAATAAATGAATAGTCAATGTAGTACATTTCTCCTTTATGTGCACTAAACGAAGTTAATTTATCATAATCATCCAATTCAAAAGAGTTGCCATTAGATGATTTCATGGCACAACTCGACAATAATACACATATTAAACTTACACACACGATAAACATTTTCTTTCTCATTTTCGATCCCCTTTGTTTAATGACTAACTTAATAGTCACATATACACAAAGAGTTGGAAAGCAAAATTATTATAAACTACTTCACCGTTTCTTCCTCTAATTCAGTACTAAATCTTACCAAAAATTAGTAGTATTTAGTTCGAATCAATGTGTCAAATATACGAAATTTAGACTATCCCCCCCTTAATTCAGCAGGTCTATTTAACTAGTTTTATACAGAAAAAGATAAAGGCCTAAATTTGCAAAAAAAAAGACCCAATCAAATGATTGGTCTCTAAAATTACTTAAGATTTCTTTTTAAAATTTTCCCTGTACTATTTTTAGGCAGTTCTTTTACAAAATAAATTTCCTTAGGAACTTTATAATAAACAAGTGCTTTTTTACAAAAATCAATGATCTCACTTTCTGAAAGTGAATCATTTGAAACGACTAAATAAGCACACACGCTTTCACCTATTAATTGATTAGGTTTTCCGACTACCGCTGCTTCAATAATATTAGGATGTTGATAAAGTCTCTCCTCTATTTCTCTAGGGTAAACATTATATCCGTTCGTTATAATTACATCTTTTTTTCGATCTAATAAAAATAAATATCCATCTTCATCTTTTTTACCGAGATCACCAGTTTTAAACCAACCGTTAAAAAATGCTTTTTCAGTTACTTCTATATTATTTAAATAACCACTCATCACATTCGGTCCAATCGCAACAACTTCTCCTACTTCACCAGTTGGAACTTCTTCGCCATTTTCATTTACTATTCTTGTTGCAACACTAGGTAGATCAAGACCAACTGATCCTGGTTTACAAATCCCACGATATGGATTGAAAGTAAGAACTGGAGCTGTTTCAGATAATCCATAGCCTTCTACAATTAAGACATTGTATTTTTCTTGAATTGACTGTAATAATTCGATTGGTATCGATGCCCCACCTGAAATACATGCTCTCAAACTACTAAAATCGTTTGCTGTCGCACTCTTTAATTGATATAAATAATTATAAATCGTCGGTACTGCCGCAATTAAAGTAGCTTTTTCTTTTTTGATTACCTCAACTAATTCAGCTGGGTTAAATTTAGGTATGATGATTGTTGATGCTCCATTTAACAAAATCATATTTACACATAATGTTAAGCAAAATGAATGAAACATTGGAAGGACTGCGATCATTTGATCATTTTCACTTAATTCGATTAACCTGGAAAAATCATTTGCATTTTCAATTAAATTAAAATGAGACAACATTGCCCCTTTAGGGTTACCGGTTGTTCCTGATGTATATAGAATAACAGCCGTATCATCTTGAAGGGTTTCAATTTCTTCTAATTGATTTTTTATTACCGTCTGTTGTATTTCATCTATTAAAATAATATTTAATAATGAAGGACACTGATTTTTAACACTTTTAAGTTTTTTCTCCTGTTCACTAGTTGATATAACAAGTTTTGTAGAAGAGTCTTTTAAAATATAGCCGAGCTCACTTTCCGTAAAAGCTGGGTTTAATGGAATGACGATTGCACCTAATCTTAATATTGCTAAATAAGCTTGTACAAACTCAGGAGAATTTCCTAATAAAATCGCAATTTTATCTCCCTTTTCAATCTTATTTTCAACTAATAGTTGTGCTATGTTTTCACACGAAGAAATGAGTTCTTCATAATTTATTTTGTTTCCATCGTAACTAAAAGCTATGTTTTTACCTTTTTTATCTGCTACCTCTTTAATCATCCCATATATATTCATTTCTTTATCAATCCTTAGTTAATTTCATTGTTACTATTTCATATAATAAAATATTCTAGAAAAATGCAAAAGTTAGAAAGATAACTTTCTAACATTTACTTAAACTCATCTAATTTGTTATTTTCATCTTAAATTTTTTCTTTTTTACTCAGTAAAACGGCAGACTTTAGTCCCTATTTCTTTATTATTCTATCAAACAAATAATCTTTAATGATATAATTTTAATACTACATAATCATATCATAATTAGCGAGAAGGTGAAATGAATGGCACAACCAATGATCAATAATAAAACGAAAAAATCGTTAACAAAAATTGGTGTTTTAATCGCACTAATAGGTACTAAATTAAAGCTACTTTTACCGCTATTAAAAGCAGCAAAATTTTTATCTTTTTTGAGCATGATATTGTATTTATTTGTATACGGATTTACTTTTGGATGGTATTTTGCTTTCGCACTTGTTTACTTATTAATATGTCATGAAGGCGGGCACTTAATTGCTGCCAAACAAAAGGGTCTACCAACTTCACCAGCATTTTTTATTCCTTTTGTCGGGGCAGTGATATCACTTAAAGAAATGCCAAAAGATGCTGTAACTGAATCTTATGTAGCGTTTGGTGGTCCGTTTTTAGGCTTAATTTCAGTTCTACCAGCAATTCCGCTCTATCATTACACACATAATGAATTTTTCGGATTAGTCATTGCTTTAGGCTGTATACTTAATTTGTTTAATTTAATTCCTATTTCTCCTCTAGATGGAGGGAGAATTTTAAGTGTATTACCTCCAATTTTTTGGTTTATCGGTATTATGATGATGCTAGTGTATTTATTTTATCAACCTAATTTTATCGCATTTTATATTATTATATTAGGAATTACAACATTCATTAAACGAATTCGAGAAGCTTACCAATTAAAGGTAATTAAAGAAAAAATAAAACTATACGAACATACTATTAAACAATTTCAATTTGGGATTTTTAATGTCTACTCTGATCGTACGATTGTAAAACGTTTCTTTTTCCCATTTTTTGAGGATAATAAGAAGTTAGAATTAGAAATTCATAAAGAACGTCTTGAAATAAATTATCTCATTCGTTCCGTTCGAGCACGTATACATGAACCAGACTTAGACTGGAGAACCTATATTGACGAAAAGATTCAAGAAATTAAGCATAAAAGAATTGCACCTTTACTGAAACAACAAGAAACGTTAGAAACTTACTATGTTTCTAGTAATCGTAAAAAATGGCAAATTTTTATTGCCTATATTATTTTAGCGAGTAGTTTAGCTTTACTTGGATTTTGGAGCTATGGGTTAATTGAACATGTTTTAGGTAGATAAGAGAAAAAGAACCTATTTTGAAAATAATTATTCAAGATAGGTTCTTTTATATTAATTATAAATGTTCTCATGGTATTCGTGACTGTTTTCCATTTCCCTCAGGGGTTTGAAGAATAGTACAAATAATATTCCGTTGTTACAGCTATATGGAATTTTAGTTCAATTAGGAAGTGAAATTATGTAAAAAAATGGAATATCTAAAGATAGAACTAAATCGAAATTTTTAAAAATTGAACTGACTATATGATTTAATAAATCTACTAAAGAATTTCTTCACAGAAGTCATATGCTTTAGTTGAATTTAAAATTGTATTTTTTAAAAAAGGGTTTCTTAAAATTGAAAATGTAAAAAGAATGAGGGTTTTCCTACAAATTCACTCTCTATATCCTCTTCCAATTACTTTCTGTGTTTCACCATCAAAAAACACAATAATATCACCAAGTATTTCACTATTCTTTGTATGAAATGTTACCGAATATACTTCTTTTCCATCGTAACTTTCATCCGTTAGATGTGCTATTTCCTTTGTAACCACTTTTCGCTCTACTACTCCACCACCATCTGGTTTGTCATTTACTAATTCTGCTTTATCTTTATCAGATAGTGTATGATAAACGATTGCTGCTATTGAATAGGAAGATGATTTTTCTTTATGACCGATACCGCAGCCAACCAAAATGATTGCTGATAAAACAACACTCAAAATAAGATGAGAATATTTTTTCAATTACATCACCCCGATTTTATCAATAATCGTATCCAATAAATCATCACTATACAGCCTTTCTATCTTTGCTTTGTTCCTTTTAGGAAGTAAAATGATCCACAATCTCCACATTGGATAATATTTCTACTATTACATATTTCACTTCTATGACTAAAATCCTTTTATTTCCTAATTTTTTATTCAGCACACGCATGTTTTAGTTAACAAGGAATTTAACCGTTGCTTGTTGAAAATACTTATATTTAACAAATTTTGGTAATATTCTAGTAGTGGCTTAATTTTCTATATTAGGAGGGGTTATCATTGCAAATGTTTTTTAAATATAATTGGACGGTAAGAGAAGAATGGTATAGGTGGTGCGAAGAGCTAAGTGAAGAAGAACTACTGTTAACCCGAACTGGTGGAATGGGAAGTATTTTACATACACTTTTTCATATAGTTGATGTAGAGTGGAGCTGGATTCGCGTCTTACAAGGTAAATCTGATTTTCAGGAGAGTTTTAATGCTTATAAAAACTTAGAGAAAGTTCGAGAATTGGACGCTAAATTTCATATTGAAGTGAAAAATTTTGTAGACAGCTGGGATAATGAAATGGAAAATCGATTATTTTACTCTACCTTCCCAGATGGAAGAAAAGTGACGGATACCTGGGGTGAAATCATTAGACATACCATTGCCCATGAAATTCACCATATAGGACAATTATCAATTTGGGCAAGGGAAATCGGAAAACAACCTGTTTCTGCAAATCTAATTGGACGGGGTCTTGCCACTCATTCGAATAAATAATTAACAAAGAATATAGTGTGAGAACGCATTTATTTCTACTAGTTCTTTAGGGAAGATAAATGTCCATGGTTTAGGACTTTTTTTAGTTGAATAACAGTTAGGAGCAGATGGAATATGATCTGCTCTATTTTATTTTTAGGTAATGTAAAATTAGAATGATTAGTAAATGAACAAAACGAGGGTCTATCTTACCAGTTAAATTAGTTGCCTTAGATATTGGGTACTTTAAACTTCCAATCAAATCCTAATAATCAATTACTCTTTTAAAGTTATTAAATTCTGCTTGATTAAAAATTGTTTCAAGTCTCGTGCTAAACTCAATTCTTCTTTACAATAAGGGCAATACATTATTACCTTCACCAAACTGATTTGTATGTAAATCTTCAAAAATATTTATAGTCTGAAAAAAATATTCATTATAAGTTCCTTCATCTTCTAAACTCCAACATGTTGCTAACACAGCATGCGAATATCCCCACAGCAATACTCTTTCTTTATTTAGATTCAATTCTTTTACTAGTAGATCAATTCGATTTTCTAGAGTCGTAGTTATATCTTTCCCTTCTAAGTTGTTCAAAAGAAACTGAATGATGTCATATTCTCTTTCCCCTATTAATCCTTTTGGGTCAATAACTTTCCATGAGTTTTCTCCTGCATTTAATATATTATAATGATGTAAGTCACCGTGAAGTAAGTATTTTGTAGATTTTGTACGATTCATTTCTTTGAAAATATCAAATGCTTTTAATAGCATTTCTTTTGATATAGGACCTAAGCCATAAGGGAATTTTTCAACGATTCGACTTAAGCTTTTTTCTCTACTTAATATGGAAGGTATTTTAGTTGATTTAGGTTCAGCTTTCCATAAATTTTTCATCACTTTGACGGCAATTCCCATTGCCTCTTGTTCATTTTCAATTGTAGCAAGAGCATTTCCAGGCAATAGTTGTTCTAAAATTAGGATTCCTTCATTGATATCAGAATCAATAACTTTAACGAATTCATGATCTTTAAACTCCTTTAAAGCTTCAACCTCACTATTAAATTCCTCATTTGGGACTGCTAGTTTAATGACTGCGTTTTTTTGACCGTCGATTAAAATTGGTGCTACAAAATTATACGATAATTCAAATGGAGATAATATTTTCATATTCCATCGAATTTCACATCTATTACATAAGTCATCAAAATTCTCTAGCCATTTTTCCCCTTTTTCTTTATGGATATCTTTTATGGTTTTTATAAAGTGATCTGGAAGGCTTATCATTTGATCATCCTTTTCTATAAAGAATCGTTTTTAATGATTGAATTTTCTAAAAAAAATGTAGCGTTAAACTGAAGTATAATTGATTTTTTGTAAAAGTAGAAAAATTGAGCTCCTCACTTTTTTAATATCACATAGAGAAACTCAATTTCCTATTAGATGAAAGATGGAGAGAGTATTCAAATTAGTTGCTCTTTTAATTTGTACTCTTCAATTAATTGATTATTTTGGTACTTACCTTTTGCATATTCAATAATTTGATCTTTAATATTTGGATATAAGATGATATTGTCTAATTCATTAATCGGTATCCATTTTACGCCAGTTTGATTTGGATCTGGATTTAGTGGCATCGTTGGAATTGAATCATCTTTAATATGACAGCGGAACATTAAACTTAATCCATGTATTCTATGACCGGTCATATGAGGAGCATTTTCTGATACAAATACTAGTTCCCCAACCTCAACTTCTACACCTGCTTCTTCAAATGCTTCTCTTTTTACAGCCTCAATAATTGTCTCACCAGGTTCGGTACCACCAGCCGGTAAATTATAATGAATTCCGTCCTCATCTGTAAATTCAATTAATAAAACTGAATCATTTTCAACAATTAAAGCACATGCTCTTACACGAATATGATACATAGCTTAGCTTCATCCCCCAATAAAAGTGATTATTCCATTATCTAAAAAATAAATTCAACTTTCAATCTATTTTTACAATTAAAGCAGAAAGACCTAAATAATAAAAAGGCATCATGGTCTAGGTCCATGAATGCCTTCTAGTCAAAAAACACTATTTTCATTTAACTTGGCTATCTAAAAAAATAGAAGAAAGAACTTGTTTCATTATTTGGATTGCTTCATCTATTTCTGCGTATGATAGATTGATTGGCGGTAATAATCTTAATACATTAGGACCTGCAGTACCAACGATCAAACCATTCTTTAAAAATTGCTCTACTAGTTGATCCACTGATTGATTTATCTCGATACCAACCATTAATCCTTTACCTCGAATTTCTACTATTTGTGGAAACTCTTCTTTTATTTCGGCTAATTTATCAAATAAATACTGTCCTTTATCTTTTACACTATTTAAAAAATGCAAATCATTAATAATATTGATTGTTTCAAATGCAACCGCCATTGCTAAATAATTTCCGCCAAAAGTTGAACCATGCGCACCTAACGAGAATGTTTTAGCTAGATTGTTTTTACCGAGCATTGCTCCAACTGGAAAACCATTCCCTAAACCTTTGGCTAGCGTAATAATATCTGGATTTAGTGGAGTTTGTTCATAGGCAAACATTGTTCCTGTTCTGCCCACTCCGGTTTGTACTTCATCAACAATGAGTAATAATTCATGTTTTTTACAAAGAGCTTGAACCCCTTCAAAAAAATCATTATTACCAACAATTACACCACCTTCACCTTGGATTACCTCTAAAATAATTGCTCCAGTATTTTCATTAATTTCATTTTGTAAAGCATTCAAATCATTATATGGTACATATGTAAAGCCACTTAACATTTCGCCGTATCCTTCATGGATTTTAGACTGACCTGTAGCTGCCATTGATCCAAAAGTACGTCCATGAAAGCTTTGCTTAAAACTGATTATATGAGATTTACCTGAATGTTTTCTTGCTAATTTTATAGCTGCCTCATTCGCTTCCGTACCACTATTACAGAAAAATACTAATCCATCCTTAAAGCTTTTTACTAAAATTTTAGCTAACTCTTCTTGTTTTTTTATTGTAAATAAATTTGATACGTGCCAAATCGATTCTACTTGTTCTTTTAGTGCATTTACAACTTTTGGATGACAATGACCTAAGTTACAAACAGCAATTCCACTTAAAAAATCTAGGTACTTGTTATTTTCGTCATCATATAGGTAAGTACCTTTTCCAGTTTGAAAATTAATTGTTTTTTTATTATAAGTTGGGAATAAATTACTCACTTAACACAACTCCTTTTGTAAATACTGTACCGTTAATCGTTCCATTTTCATTTAAGAAATTCTCTCCTACAATAGCCACTGAATTTACGACATTTAATGCATTTAAGGCACTTGTAACTTTAGGAATCATTCCACCGTAAATTGTTTTTTCATCTATTAATTTCTCAACTTCACTAGGCGTAATCTTTTCAATCAATTTTTGTTCTAGATCTAAAACACCATTTGTATTTGTTATAAAGCAGAGTAGTTCCGCATTCATTGCCTTGGCAATACTTTTTGCCGCTTCATCTGCGTTAATATTATACTTTTGGCCAATTTTATCCACCCCAACAGGAGAAATAACTGGTATATAATCATTGTTAAGTAGTAAATTTAATAGATTCGTATTTACATCTTCAATTTCTCCAACCCAACCTAATTTTCCTTTATTATAAAGTGAAGCTTCCAGTAATAGATTGTCACATCCTGATAGACCAATCGCTTTAATATTATATTGATTACAAATAATCGTTAAATCTTTATTAATTTTTCCATTTAGCACATATTCTACAATTTCTAAAACTTCGGATGAAGTCTTACGAATACCATCTTCCATTTCTACCGGAATTGCAAACTTTAATAATAAGTTATTTATAAGTGGTCCCCCTCCATGAACAAGGATGACTTTTTTACCACTCTTTTTTAATTGATTTATATTTTCAAAGAATGTATTTGATAAGTTATGGATTAAACTACCACCAAGTTTAATAACTACTGTTTCCACTGTTTAATTCCTCCTTATGTGCGATAGCTTGCATTTATTTTCACATAATCATAAGTTAAATCGCAGCCCCACGCAGTACCAAGTGCATCTCCTTCATGTAAATGGACATCAATATAAATAATCTCATTTTTCAAAGCAATTTTAGCCTCTTCTTCATTAAACTCAACTGGTTTACTACCAAATAATACCGTAACACCATTAATGGAAACATCGATTTGATTAAATTTTCCTTCGACCCCGCTATATCCAATCGCACCAATAATTCTTCCCCAGTTAGCGTCTTCTCCATAAACAGCTGTTTTTACTAAATTTGATCCGACGATCGTTTTAGCAATTTGATTTGCATTTGTTTGGCTTGAAGCTCCATTTACATTTACTTCAATTAACTTAGTTGCGCCTTCACCATCTCTAGCAATCTTTTTAGCTAAGTCTTCACAAACTAATTGAAATGCAGATACAAAATTAGCCCAATCTGGATGACTTTTAGTTAATTCCTCATGTTCAACAGCTCCATTTGCCATAACTAAAACCATATCATTTGTTGAAGTATCTCCATCAACTGTAATTTGGTTAAATGTCTTATCTGTCACTTCTTTTAATAAGGTTTGTAACTGTCCAGAATTAATCGTAGCGTCAGTTGTCACAAAACCAAGCATAGTTGCCATATTTGGATGAATCATTCCAGAACCTTTTGCAGACCCAGCAATCGTTACGATCTTTCCGTCAATCAATACTTCATAACAAGTCGTTTTTATAACAGTATCTGTCGTTAAGATTGCATGACCGAAATCTTCTCCATCTTCCAACTTATTACCGAGCGTTAATTTCTCAATGCCGCTCTTTAATCGATCCATTTTTAAATATTCACCGATGACACCAGTAGATGCGATTGCGACTAAATGTTCTGGTAGATTAAGGTGATCAGCACACCATGCTCTCATCAAATAAGCATCATCTTCTCCCTTTTTACCTGTACATGCATTTGCACAACCACTATTTACTAAAACTGCTTGAAGCTTATTACTATATGCAATACTCTTTTTTGTAATCGCAATTGGTGCAGCTGGAAATAAATTTAATGTATAAACTGCCGCAACTGATGCTAGTTTCTCGGAATAAATTAATCCTAAATCTTTACGTTTATAACGTAGTCCAGCATGAACTCCACTAGCATAAAAACCGTTTGGTGATGTAATTGTTCCATTTATTTTTTTTATATTCTTCTCTTTTGTTATCAACTTTTATCTCTCCTTATGGAAATATTGGTGTAAATTGTAAACCTGTTTCATCTGGCAAACCTAACATTAAATTCATATTTTGAATTGCTTGCCCAGCCGCTCCCTTAACAAGGTTATCAATGACAGAAACGATTGTGATTCGATTTGTACGTTTGTCGTAAGTAGCATATAAATCACAAAAATTTGAACCATAAACATCTTTTGTACAAGGTATTCCGTCTCTTACTCTCACAAAATAGGAATCTTCATAACTATGGTTATAGATTTCTTTCAATTCTTCGTTACTAATTTCACGAGTTGAAGTAACATAAATTGTTGACAAAATCCCTCTTGTCATTGGTATTAAATGTGGTGTAAAAGTTATAAAATCCTGTGTTGAATCGATTGATCCAATAAATTGTTCAATTTCAGGTATATGTTGATGTCCAGTAATTTTATAGGCTGTTAAATTTTCATTTCGATTCATAAATTGAGTCGTTTGATTAGCCGTTTTGCCAGCACCAGAAATTCCAGATTTAGCATCTACTATAATTGAATTTTTCTGCACAATTCCTGCCTTTAATAATGGCGCGACTCCAAGTAGCGTTGCTGTTGGATAACATCCCGGATTTGCTATATTATTTGATTGTTTGATCGCTTCTCGATTAAGTTCAGATAGTCCGTATGTAAATTGATTCGTTTTTGAAAAACAAGGATGTGTATGTTTATACCATTTTTGGTATGCTTCTTCTTTTTTTAATCGAAAATCTCCTGATAAATCAATCAGTTTTGTTTGCGAAAAATCGATTTCTTCTATTAATTCACTACTAATTCCATGCGGTGTAGCAAAAAATAAAATATCATTTTCGGAAACAGATTGATTTTTATTCCACTTTTTAATTGAACCACTAGTACTAGTAGCTAAATGTGGATAGTACGTAGAAAAATCTTCCGTATAATCTGATGTTGAATAAAAATTCATACCGCTTATTTCCGGATGCATTGATAGAAATCTAACGAGTTCTAGACCACCATATCCGGTTGCCCCCATAATACCGACTTTCATTTTAATATCCCCTTTTATAAAATTATATTCTTCATTATAATTATGAATAATTATAAAATCAATTGTATTTTTATAAATATTTGAAAATAAAAAAGATTAACCAATTTTCTTGATTAATCTTTCATTATTTTTTTATTGTATTCTTTAAATAAAAATACAGTACAACTAGTTTTTTACCCTATAAATAAAACTCAAATACTTTCGCTATTTTTTCTTTTATTCTTTCTTTAAACGGTAAATTTTTAATATATGTAGGTGTAATTTCAAAAGCCTGATTAAATACATCAGCTAATTCTGGTTCTACTTGTTTGATAAATTGTTGATCATATATATAACAATTCAATTCATCAGTTAAGTGAAATGACCGGGAATCAAAATTTGTAGTACCAATCATTAGTACTTTATCATCAATTTTAACTACTTTACCGTGAAAAATACCTTTTTTAAACCCATACACTTTTATGTTATTTTTCCAAGCTTGCCTTATATATGGAAATGCTGCTTGTTGTACTAGAAGTGCATCAGACTTATGAGAATATAGTATTTTTACATCAATTCCTCTATTTGCTGCATCTAATAAAGAATCCCAAATCACTTTATTATTCGGTATAAAATAAGGAGAATAAATAGTTATAGACTTTTTTGCCTGTTTAAACAATTTACTATATTCTTGCTCAATTCCTATTTTAGTATAAGAAACAAATTGGTGCTGGCTTCTCCCAATTTTTTTACTGATCTCCATTTGAGTAATTTTTTGGTCTGAATTTTTTCTCCAATCGTGCACAAATTGCTTTTCTAACCCTTCAACACCGCTACCTACTAATCTAAGCTGAACATCTTCCCACGGTTTTAATCCCTTTTTTTCATCTATATACTTTTTACCTATATTAAACCCACCAATATAGCCAATTTCCCCATCAATAATCGTCATCCTACGGTGATTTCTGTTATTAATCGATGCAAAAAAATAAGATAACTGCGGTTTATTAAAATAGGTAAAATGTACTCCATGATCGATTAAAGATTTTCTTTCTTTCCGTTCTAATAAAATTCCACCAAGACGATCAACAGCATAATAAACTGGAATTCCTTCATCACTCTTCTTTTTTAAGACATTTAAAAATTCATGTGAAACACGGTCATTAGAAACCGAAAAAAAGTAGATATGCACTTCCTTTTTTGCATTCCTAATATCATGAAATAATTGGTTATTTAACTTCCTTCCGTTCGTAAAAATCGACAGATCACTATGGCCCATTGGATACGATATTGGCTTTTCAGCAAAAATATTCTTTTTTTGAGCTTTCTCCATTTCAATCTCATTTAAAGCAAATAATATGACCAATAGTGAAAATAGGAGTACTAAAGTTTTAAATATAAATTTTAATATTTTTTTCATAGATTCCTCTTACTAGGTTTGGCATAAGAGTATTTTTTGAAAAAAATGACTTAAATATCCATATTTATTTTAATTATGGAACTTTTTTTCAATAGGAACTTTTAAATTAAAAAGTTGATTTTTTGGCCTAAATAAAAGGCTGTCTAATTAGACAACCTTTTAGAGAATTTTAATTTTATCAATTAAGCCTTTAACATTTTCATCAAAAAATCAGTAGTAGGTAAACCAAATTTATTATCAACTAGATCTTGAATCGTTAAACTACTTATCACATTGAAATACCATACTAATATTTTTCTTGGATTTTCCTTTATGAACTCACCACTTTCTTGTCCTTTTATAAATATTGGAATTAGTAAATCAATTAAATAATCAGGTGAGTATTTTGATAATAATTCAGTCACTTTTTCTGGTACTTCGTTGTTTTTCCTCGCTTGTTGGATGATCATAAATGCATACTTATGATTTTCGTCTAACATTTTTTCTGTTAATAATTCTAATAGTTGGTAAGGAGTTCCTTGGAAAAACTGCAATGAACTTAACTCACTTTTAGACTCAATCATTAATCCTTCAATAATTTGAAAAAATAATTCTGCTTTTGATTGAAAATGGCGAAAAATTAAACCTTCACTAACATTTGCTTCAGTAGCAATTACACTTGTTTTCGTATTTTTATAACCATTCAATGCAAAAATTTTCAAAGCAGATTGTTTTATAAGTACCTTTCGATCAGTTTGTTGATTATTATTTTTTTGTAACAACTTACTCACTCCAATTTATCCATTCTTTCTCAATTATTAATAGCTAATGGCCTTACTCTATTTATTAATTCTTGTAAAAACTGCTCAGGTCTAGCAAAGCAAGCTAAATGTCCAGCGTTATTTATATAAATAAATTCTTTTAAAGGTGCTTCGATTTTTTGCAAAAATCGTTCTGCATTTTTGGTAGGAGTTATAATATCATTATCTCCTTGAAAAATAAAGAAAGGAATTGAAAATACTGTTCCTAACCGTCCATAATTAAAATTCATAAGTTCGTTAAACAATTGTTCCCCCGAAAATTTCATCCCTTTAAAAATATCCAATAGATCATTAATAGTATGTTGTGGTGATGAAAGCATTGAAGGCAAAATAAGGTCCATTACCATATTAGGAACATTTTTTATTGATTTTACTACTATCTGATTTCTTTTATCATAATCTTTTTGCGTCCATTTTGTCTGATCTGGTCCTAGTTCTTTAAATTTCTTTAGTCTCCTCTTATTCCCTTGCTCAGACAAGGCATCAATAGCCAATTGATATGCAATATTTTCATAATCAAAACAGTTTTGATCAGTCCCCACATACGCATAAAAGAGATTTGGCCTTTCCTTAATCATTAATGTAGCTATAAGACTACCGACGGAACTTCCAACCAAAATAATTTTTTCTTTTTCAAGTTCATTACAAATAAGATTACTTAATTCAATTCCATCTTCTGCCAACTGGTTAAATGTAATTTTACCACAGCCTTCTTTCCCATTCCTTTTAAAAGTTTTTCCTGCACCTCGCTGATCCCATTGAACAATGGTAAAATGCCTTTCCCAAGGACGTATTATAGGACTAAAAATAGTATAAGTTGAGGCAGGACCACCATGAATCAATAAAAGAATAGGGTTTCTTCTATCTTCCCCTCGAATTGTAATCCATTGATCAATCCCCCCAATCGTTACATACTTTTCTTCATTGATCATATATTCAGTATAAATTTCTAACTTCTTTTCATTTTTTCTTTGATTAAATTGACGAAAAAAGATATCGGGTAAAATATTGGATTTTGTCATTAAGAGTTTTTCCTTTCTAATATCTTCTCGCTAGTGAGTGAGTGAGTTACTCACTAATAATATATTATGCATCTTGGTCTGTCAATTCTACTTAGAGGATAAAAAAACAGTTGGAGAACCTCAATTTTACATTTAATCCATACCTAAATTAAGATAATTATTTGTTAATTATGTTTGATGAGGTATGAATAAAGCCCTAAAAAACTAATCCTTTTATATTTCCAAATTTTTATTAGCTTTTTTTTCTAAAAATAACACAAAATAGATGTTATTAATTACTAAACATCGGAGTTGATTTTTAGCTGTGAAAAAAGTTTGTTTTATTCTTATCTTATTCCTTTCATTAATTTGCTTTGTAGATTTTACTTACGCAACAACAAACGAACCAGTACTCACCCCAATTAGCTTTCAAATAGAAATTCAGGATTGGGAAGCTGTTAACAAAATAATCCCAAAATACTCGTTGTTCACTGTAATCGATGTAGAAACTGGCAAGAGCTTTAATGTACAAAGAAGAGCTGGTAGTAGGCATGCAGATGTTCAGCCATTAACAAGAGAAGATACAAGGATAATGAAGGAAATTTACGATGGGAACTGGAGTTGGAGAAGAAGGGCTGTATTAATTTTAGCTGATGAAAACCTTATCCCTGCGTCCATGCACGGAATGCCACATGGTGGAGGTTCGCTTCCAAACGGTTTCTGTGGTCATTTTTGCATTCATTTTATGGGAAGCACGACACATCGGACAGGTAAAGCAGATTTATCTCATTATGTGATGATCCTTAAAGCCGCTGGAAAGATTAATGAATATATGAACAACCTACCACCTTCCCAACTGCTTAATGTATTATTCGTTTCTATTAAAAACCAAGATAAAGGCTTGGTTAAAAAAATAGCTATAAGTAATCAAAAAAACATTAAAAAAGATCTAAAGAAAATAAAAAAAATAGAAGCAATACAGTGGACTTTGTCCCAAACAAAGAGGTCTGGGTCATCTTCATTAGAAACTGAAGTCCCAGTTGAGGTTAATCTTTTTATAAAAGATAAGGGTCGGTTAAGGACCAAACTTTCTTTTACCTTGGTGAGAACGTCACCTATTTCTCCATGGAAAGTGAATATCGACCCTTTGTTTTCAATCATTAACTAGATCAAAATAATTAAAAGGGCTACCAAAGTAGCCCTTCTAATTCTGCATATGAATCCCTTAAAAATCTATACTTTTATAAATTACTATAATTTTGAAAACTGCCCTAAATATAGAAATAAATTATCGTGATTTTTATCAACCAAAAATAATCATATTCTCACTATTGAAACGATAATTTACTTTTATTTTATGTTACCATTTGCTTTACTTCCCTCAATAAAAAAAATAATGCTAAAATCAATAAACCGATTATTACCGTTATGATATGAAAAACCTAATTCTTTTCATCAGGAATATTGTCTTTTATAATTCCAAAACCTGCAATAAACGAATTTGTCCCAATAAAATAGTTCATTCCACTCCCGATTAAAATGTACTTATATGAATCATGTAATGAAATCTCAAAATGGAAGTAAATCTTTACTCGAGTTATAGATTGATAAGATACTGTTTATCCATATCCTCCATTTACTGGTCGTATTCATCCTTCCAATTATTAATCATATTTCTTTTCTTTGTTTAATTCTTTCTATTTTAGTTGTAAATATAATTCGAATAAGCAAAGAAAAGAGAATGATTCTAAAAAACCATTCTCTGTATTTCTAACTATCTTTTTGTTTGTTCGGCATATTTTTTAAAATTATCTAGAATTGCTTGCCATCCTTGTTGTTGAAATTCAACAGGATTAGTTGTTTCTGGATCGAATGTTTCAATTACTTCTGTTTCGTTTTCATTACCGCTAAATGTGATCTTAACCTTTCTTCCATCACCAAGTGTATATGCAATAACCTCATATTTTTTTACTTCATCATAAATCCCACCAAAGTCAAAACCAAAACTGCCATCTTTTGCTTCCATTCTTGAACGGAATTCGCCGCCAACGCGTAAGTCATTTTCTGCAATTGGTGTGTGCCAGTCGTCTGAAGCACTGTTCCATTTTTTAATATGTTCAGGTTCTGTCCAAATATCCCATACTTTTTCAATTGATGCTTTAATAGTTGCTTTTACTGTTACTTTTTCTGATGTTTCCATTTCAATACCGCCTCTCTTGATACTAATATATTTATACAATAGCCAATTTGTGGCTTGCTATATTGTATACGATTTCAAAAAATCATTCTATCTATTCATTTTTTTGTTTTCTATCACTGTTTTTAGACTACCATAACAGGTTTAATTTATTTAATAAAATATATAATTTAATGGGTAAAATATAAAGGGTTAATCAGAGAAGTGCAAAGAAAGGATGGGTGAAGATGGAGAATTTAGAAAAAAACTCCCCTAAAACAAGCATTAATTGTCCAAACTGTAATTCAACCATTTCCAAAAATGACGAAAATGGAAATATTAGTGATGAAATTCAAGAACATTATTTATATGAGTGCCCAAATTGTGGAAAACCAGAACTTTTTTATAATAAAAAGTAGTTTTAAAAACGACTCTATTGAGTCGTTTTTTCAAACTAATGTACTTCGTTAGTTTGTGAATAAGAAAATTAAAATATTAAACCTTAATCTTAATTTCATTCATTTGTTTTCATTTTCTTCAGTATTAAATAAATCAGTTAAAGGATTTTGGATTGAACTGAAATATGTTGAAAACAAATTAAGAATCCCTACAACGAATAAGATCCAACCAAAGCCTCTCAGTATAACAGTCCAACAAAATTAGTAAAATAAGTTAGAGTTACAATTATAAGACCAAATATTATGTACATTGCACTGACTGGATTTTTCATGTTTATTTCTCCTATATATATATATGTAATTTCATTTTTATTTTATCATAAAGTAAAAAAATGGTAATCAATCAAAAGACTCATGAACACTTCACTTCTTAATGCAACTAATCTGCCATTTTCTAAACAGAAAAAAGCCCCTTTTAGTATTTTTTGAGTATCATATGCTTTTGTTCAATTATATACTTATTGTCCCATCATTCCACCATACTAAGAATTCCTCGAAACAAGGAGCAATCCATGTACGACTATCGTCCTCATGATTCCAAACGAATATATTATTACTTTGAATGTCACCATTAACAATAGAGAAACCGAATAAGTCTCCATTACCTGCATCACCAAAAAATAATAAACAGTCGAAAGGCATATATGTATCCTTAAAGACCTCATCAGTTCTTCGATCAACATTTTCTTCTATTATTTCTTTTGTAGACCAAATTCTTACCCCTTCAATATCAATACCATCAGATTCTTTAAGAAAGTTGACTAGTTGGTTCGGTAGTTCAAGATTGAATTTAACTTGAATTTCTTCTATTTGTTTTTGAGTTGCAGGCTCATTATATTCAGCTTCTTCAAAAATATTTTTTATTAAGTCTTTCCACATACATTTCATACCTTCTTATACAAATTTTATTCCAAATTATAGCATTGGTTATTTTACTGAATTGCCTTTTAAAGCACTAGAAAATGCTGTAAATAGAAACAAGCATATGATATTGAACGAATGCACTACGTTTTTCTATCATTTAAAACAACTACTAATACCAAACTTAAACAAAAAAAACAGGAGAACAAGTTAACCTGTTCTACCTGCCTCTCATGTAACCCTTATTTTGGCTGCATACGAATTGCACCGTCTAAACGGATTACTTCACCATTTAACATTGGATTTTCAACAATGCTTTTCGCTAAGTGTGCGTATTCTGAAGGCTTACCAAGACGTGATGGGAATGGAACCATTTTTCCTAATGATTCTCTAGCTTTTTCTGGTAATACATCAAACATTGGTGTTTCAAATATTCCAGGAGCAATACTCATCACTCTGATCCCGTATCTTGATAGATCTCTAGCAATTGGTAATGTCATTCCAGCTACTGCACTTTTTGATGCACCGTAAGCTGCTTGACCCATTTGGCCATCAAATGCTGCTACTGAAGCGGTGTTAATAATAACACCTCTTTCACCAAATTCATTTGGTTCATTGTTAATCATTTGTTCAGCTGCTAAACGAATAACGTTAAATGTACCAACTAAGTTTACATTAATGATTTTTTGGAAAGATTCTAATGAATGAATTCCGTCTCTTTTAATTACTTTTTCAGCTAATACAATTCCTGCACAGTTTACTACTGTATTAAATGAACCATATTTAACTAAAACATTACTGATTGAATTTTTTACGCTCTCTTCTGAAGATACATCTGTTTTTTCAAAACATACATTTTCTTCACCTAATTCAGAAATTAAGCTAGCAGCTCTTTCTTCATTTAAATCGAAAATAGCAGCTTTCCCACCATTTTCTACGATCATTCTAACTGTACCTGCACCTAGACCTGATGCTCCACCTGTAACGATTGCTATACTATCACGAATATTCATTTTTAAATCCCCCAGTTTGTTGTTGGTTATTAATTTAATCTCTCAATAATTGTTGCATTTGCCATACCATGGCCTTCGCAGATCGCTTGTAATCCAAAACGTCCGCCTGTTTTCTCTAATGCATTACACAAAGTAACCATAACCCTTGCACCACTAGCACCAAGTGGGTGACCTAATGCGATCGCTCCACCGTGTATATTTAATTTTTCAAATGGTACATTTAATTCTTTTTGCCATGCTAAAGGAACAGCGGCAAATGCTTCATTTATTTCAAACAAATCGATTTGATCAATTGTTAAACCACATTTATGTAGAACTTTTTGAGTTGCTTGAATTGGCCCTGTTAACATTAATTGAGGGTCGGATCCTACTACCGTTCTCCCAATAATTCGAAACTTTGGCTTAAATCCTAATTGATGAGCTTTTTCTTTGCTCATTAAAAGTAGTCCTGCTGCTCCATCACTAATTTGACTTGCGTTTCCAGCAGTAACTGAACCAGTTTCAGTAAAAGCTGGTCTTAAAGTAGATAATTTCTCAATAGAAGAGTTTTCTCTTGGTCCTTCATCTTTCGTAACTTTAACAAACTCACCTTCTTGATTCGTAACAGAAACAGCAACAATTTCGTCTTCAAAATAGCCTTGTTTCATTGCTTTTAATGCTTTTTGATGGCTTTTATAAGCAAATTCATCTTGCTCACTTCGACTGATATTCCATTTCTCATTTATACGTTCTGCTGAGATCCCTTGGTTAAAGTCACCAAACATATTCGTTAGTTTTTCATTCCATTTTGATCCTTTTAAATTCGAAAACATAGGTACACGTGTCATACTTTCAACACCAGCTGCAATGACTATGTCCATATCTCCACTTAAAATAGCTTGTGATGCAAAATGGACAGATTGTTGACTTGATCCGCATTGTCGGTCAATTGTAACACCAGGCACTTCAATTGGTAGACCTGCTAATAAAGAAGCAACCCTACCAATATCACCAGCCTGTTCACCAATTTGAGTAACACAACCCATAATCACATCATCTATTTCTTTTGGATCAAATTCATTTCGACTTACTAATTCCTTTAGTACAATTGCAGCTAAGTCATCAGGTCTTGTTTCGCTAAAGCTGCCGCCTCTTTTACCAATAGGTGTTCTTAAAGCATCAACAATAACTACTTCTCTCATAAATTTGATCCTCCAATTCTAAGTTTGGATTAATTTAATCCCATTTGTTTTGCAATAATTGTCTTCATGATTTCATTTGTACCTGCGTAAATTGACATGATTTGAATATCTCTGAAACGTCTAGCAATCTCGTACTCTTCCATATATCCATATCCACCATGCAATTGAAGACACTCAGAAGCTACTTTTTTACCTAAATCGGTAATCCACCATTTTGCCATTGATACTTGCTTAACGACATTTACGCCTTCCATATGCTTATAAATTAAGTCCTCAATGAAAGTACGACCAATTTCAATTTCAGTAGCCAATTCTACAAGTTTAAATTGAGTATTTTGGAATCCAGCAATTGATTTTCCAAATGCTTTTCTACTCTTCACATACTCAGTTGTCACTTTCAGCATTTCTTCAGCTGAAACTAATGCTTCTAAAGCAACTACTAATCTTTCTTGCTGTAATTTTTCCATTAAGTAATAGAAGCCTTTTCCTTCTTCTCCTAATAAATTCTTTACAGGTACTTTAGCATCTTGGAAAATTAATTCAGCCGTATCTTGACTATGAAGTCCTACTTTATTCAATTTCTTTCCTCTAGAAAAGCCAACTGTATCTTTTTCGACAACTAGCAAGCTTATTCCTTTATGAGCAGGTCGAATTGTCGTATCAGTTTTAACTGCAATGATGATCAAGTCTGAGTGAATACCATTCGTAATAAACGTTTTCTCACCATTAACGATATAGTAATCCCCTTCTTTTACCGCAGTTGTTTTAATATTTGCTAAATCTGATCCAGCACCTGGTTCAGTCATAGCAACTGCACTAATATATTCACCTGAAATACATTTAGGTAACCATTCCATTTTTTGCTCTTCATTTGCATAAGCAGTCAAATAAGGTACAACAATATCATTGTGTAATGCTACACCAACTAAACTTGAACCAACTTTCTCAAGTTCCTCTATAATAATGACTGAATAGCCAAAATCTACACCTAACCCGCCATACTTTTCGTCAACATAAGGACACAAAAATCCTTCATTTCCTAATTTATCCCAGAATTCTCTAGGGATCATTTTATTTTGTTCCCACTCTTCATAGAATGGTACAGCTTCTTTTTGTAAGAACTTTCTAAGAGCCGTGCGGAAGATTTCATGTTCTCTAGTTAAGTAAGAATGTTTCATATTAAGCCCCCCAAAATAGTTAATCACTTCGTTAAAACGCTTACAATACTCAAAATACTAAATTTTTTAAATATTACATTTGTAATAATCATATGATGTTAATTGTAATTTATCAAGGAGCAAAAAAAAAAGAACTGAATAATTCAGTTCTTTTGATTGAAGACAAACTTGTAAAATACAATCCAAATTAACTAATTTTAACGGTAATCTTACCAAAATTATTTCCTTCACCCATTCGTTTTAATGCACTAATGACATCCGTAAATTCAAATGATTGATCAATGATTGGTTTAATTTTATGTTCTTCAAAAAATGCCAACATTTGTTCAAATTCTCTTGGACTTCCCATCGTAGTCCCTCTAATATCCATATTTTTAAAGAATAATTTCGGCAAGACTGTTTGAGGAACTGGTCCATTTGTTGCACCGAATGATACGATTCTTCCACCTTGAGCAGTCAAATCAATTAATTGATTAAATGATTCTCCACCAACTCCATCGATCGTAAGGTTTACAAATCCAAATTCTTTACGAAGTTTCTTATACCAATCCTTTTCTCGGTAATTAAAACCAGCAGTCGCACCTATTTCAATTGCCCTTTCAATTTTATCATTGCTACTAGATGTAACTAGTACTTTTGACCCGAATGCAACAGCAATTTGTAATGCATACAATGCTACCCCACTACCAATACCTGGAATCAATACTGTATCATTCTTTTGTAATTGACCACGTGTAATTAATGCTCTATATGCAGTAAGTGCTGCTAATGGAATTGCTGCAGCCTCTTCCCATGACAAGTACGCAGGTTTTTTATAAACATTTTCAACTGGTAGTTTAATAAATTCAGCAAATGTACCATTAGAAGGCATTCCAAGTACAGTGAATTCATCAGAATTGATATCGTCACGATCTCCCCAGTTTAAACTCGGGTTCATGATAACTTCATCACCTACAGTAAATCCCCTTACATCATCTCCAATAGCTTCAATAACTCCAGCACCGTCAGATCCTAAAATTCCATCTAATTTCATCCCTGGATACATACCGTGAGTTATAAAAAAGTCACGTCTATTTAATGAAGCTGCCTTTAACTTAATGACTACTTCATTCGGATGAACAGTACCAATCTCAACATTTTCCAATTTTAGTGACTCTGGCCCTTTAGTGTCTCTTAAAATATATGCTTTCAAATACATCACTCCATTTCATGAAAGAATTTAAATATGTAAAAAGACGATTAATAAATCTTACTCAATTTTTATTTTACCAAAAAAGTTAAATACGGTTTAGTAAAATGATTTAGGTAGGTTAGATTGAGGGGTATTAGGAGGGGGATTCTGGGTTTTATATGATTTAGTTTATAAGTTTTAAGAATGATTTTAGATTTTAATAGGATTTTGTTATACATTATCGATTAATTATGTAATTTTATTTTTATTCAATCAAATCCAGTACGTGAAATTCCTTTTAAATGCCCTGATTAGGGTGAGGAAAACAAAATGGATCGTTCTTCATAAAAAACTGAACATTATTTACAATGTACTTCTATTTTTGTTCTAATTGAAAGCATTTTAAAGAAGATTCTCTAGATTTTAAGCTTATTTTGAACGTTGCATACGGATTGTAGCTTCTAATTTGCAGTTTTGGGTATTTTGTTTGCATTTTTGCAGTTTTTTTTTGCAGTTGTTAAAAACCACAATCCACCATTAGTCCTTAATTATAGAATAATATCACCCTAGTTTTTCGACCGTTCTTTCCTATTGAAATAGTGGGAACTTAAACT
This sequence comes from Gottfriedia acidiceleris, assembly GCF_023115465.1. NCBI lineage: Bacteria > Bacillati > Bacillota > Bacilli > Caryophanales > Bacillaceae > Gottfriedia > Gottfriedia acidiceleris. The sequence goes on from NZ_CP096034.1 coordinate 2,591,757, forward strand.
TCTATCCTACTAAAATTAATTTCCACAGGAATAATCTACTGTGTTCAAAATAGTCTTAATTTTTTATTTAAAAATTACAAATTTTCTAATTTTTTTACACATCACTTTGTCAAAAGTTGTTTTATCATCAATAATCATGTCTCTTTATAAGTAGTAGAAATGTATTCTTATTTCCTATTAAACTATTTTTATTATATCCGTATATTTTTTTAAACAAAAAAACTCTCACCACTTTGAGAGTCGAATGAATTTTCTTATTTAGCTAGAAAAAAGATTCCTATTGCACTAGGACCAGTGTGAACGCCGACTGCTGAACCAACTGAGTTTTCTATGATCTGTTCACTACCAATTAGATCCTTTAATTGTTTAATAAATTGTTCGGTGGAATCATCTTTTACCCCATATACAACTCCAATATTTTTACTAAGTTCATCTTTTCGGATCTTAATTAATTCTAGCATTCGATTTAATGCTTTTTTTCGACCTCGTACTTTTTCAAGTGGTTTAAATTTTCCTTCGCTTACTTCCATAATCGGATTTATATTTAGCATGCCACCTAAAAATCCGGCAAACTTACCGACACGACCACCTCGTATTAAATATTGGAGGTCTTCTATCGTAAAAATATGTTGGATCTTATTTATATTGTGATTTAATTGATTCATTAGATTCTCAAATGATTCATTATTATTTAAGTCTTCTATTAACTCCAAAACTAATACACAAATTCCAAGTGAAACTGATCTAGTATCAATTATATGAATAGAGGCATTTGGATTGTTTTCTAAAATATCTAGTTTTACTAATTGTGCAAAATTATACGTACCAGATAAGTCACCAGAACAAGTAAGATAGACACAATTTTGATCTGTACTACACGATATTAAAGTTTGATAAATTGCATCATAAGAAGGTAAAGATGAAGTAAAGTTCTCTCCATTTTTCATTCTTTGCATTAACTCATGTGATTGTATATTTACTCCATCAAGAAACTCTTTTTCTAATTGATCGTAGACTCTTAATGGAATGACTGAAATATCGTATTTCTTCACTATATCAGCTGGAAGATCAGAAGAGCTGTCTACAATAATTTTTAGGTTCAAATTAATCACCTCTCTCTAGATTAATAATGTATTTAATCTTATTAAACAATAATCCAAATATTCAAACAACTACTTTTCATTTAAGTTAATTTTATCGACAAATTAGATTAAAAAAGGAGTAGCTTATTTATTTTCGTAATCTTCATGCTTGCAATTAAAAAGAAGTATCTCATAAGTAAGTTAACTTATAAGACACTTCTTTTTTAGTTATGCGTGTAATTTTTCATATTTCTCAATGTCATTTTCATATTTCATCGTAATCGCAATATCATCTAGGCCATTTAGTAATTTTTCTTTCCAAACAGGATCGATCGAAAAATCAAAGTTTCCAAATACCGTTTTAACGACTTGTTTTTCTAAATCCACTTCAATTTCTTGGTTCCCACTTAATGTAGATAATTGTGAGCGAATCTCATCATTTAAGACAATCGGGAGCATGCCATTTTTTATACAGTTATTGTAGAAAATATCTGCGAAGCTACCAGCAATAATAATCGTAAATCCATAATCATTTAACGCCCAAGGTGCGTGTTCTCTAGATGAACCGCAACCAAAATTTTTTCCACTTATTAAGATTGAAGCATTTTTTCGTTCCTCATTATTTAATGAAAAAGATTGATTAGGTGAGCGGTCATCATGATATCGCCATTCATCGAATAAAAATTCTCCAAAGCCAGTTCGTTCTATTCGCTTTAAATATTGTTTTGGAATAATTTGATCTGTGTCGATATTATCTAACATAATTGATACTGTTGTGCCTTTATGCGTACGTAACGGTTTCATTTGCTTGCTCCTTTCGAATATCAATAAAATGACCATGTACTGCAGCAGCTGCTGCCATTACTGGACTTACTAAATGTGTTCTTGCCCCTTTACCTTGTCTTCCTTCAAAGTTTCGGTTTGAAGTAGATGCACAATGTTCTCCAGCTGGCACTTGGTCTGGATTCATTGCTAGACACATCGAACATCCAGCTTCCCTCCATTCAAATCCTGCTTCGATAAAGACTTTATGTAGACCTTTTGCCATCGCTGCATTACGTACCTTTTTTGATCCCGGAACAACTAATGCACGCACATCAGATTTTACTTTCTTTCCTTTTAGATAATTTGCCGCTTCCTCTAAATCTGACAATCTAGAATTTGTACATGAACCGATAAATACATGTTGAACTGGAATCTCCTTTGGTGTGATTTCTGGCTTTAATCCCATATATTCATATGCTCTTTCGTAGTTCTCATCCTTGGCTTTTGGAAGGGCTTCATCAATTCTTACGCCCATTCCAGGATTTGTACCCCAAGTTACGTAAGGTGCAAGGGTTGCTACATCCACTTCGATTGTTTTATCAAATATTGCTCCCTCTTCTGTATATAATTTCTTCCATTCTATTAATTTTTCATCATATGAATTTACTGTATATTTTCGACCTTTTAGATAATCAAAAGTTTTTTGATCAGGAGCAACTAATCCTGCTTTTGCTCCTCCCTCAATCGCCATATTACATAAAGTCATACGTTCTTCCATTGACATATTTGTAATTGCTTCACCATAAAACTCAATGACATATCCAGTTCCCATCGATACACCATAAGTGGCTAGTAAATGAAGAATGATATCTTTAGCATATACACCTTTTGGAAGCTTACCATCAAGTTTCACACCCATTGATTTTGGCTTAACTTGCCATAAAGTTTGTGTTGCTAAAACATGTTCAACTTCGCTTGTTCCAATTCCAAAAGCTAAAGCACCAAATGCACCGTGGGTAGATGTATGACTATCTCCACAGACAATTGTTTTTCCTGGCTGTGTTAACCCAAGTTCTGGTCCAATTACATGGACAATACCTTGGTCCTCATCCGTAATATCTGCTAAAGGAATATTGAACTCTTGACAATTATTTCTTAACGTATCCATTTGTTGTTTGGCAATTAAGTCAGTGATGACTAATTGATTTTGTGTTGGTACATTATGATCCATCGTCGCAAATGTTAATTCTGGTCTTCTTACTTTTCGATTTGATAATCTCAATCCCTCGAAAGCTTGGGGAGAAGTAACCTCATGGACTAAGTGTAAATCGATATACAAAAGCTGTGGTTTACCTACTTCACCAGTTACAACATGATTTTGCCAAAGTTTATCAAACAATGTTTGTTTCATCGCATACTACCTCCAACTGTTTGAAATTGTAATTCCTTTATAACTTGTTCTGTAAATTCAATCGTTGAACTTTTACCACCTAGGTCACCAGTTAAATAGCCATTATTGATTGAATTAACAATCGCATTTTCAATCGAGTTAGCTTCATCATCTAAGTTAAAATCGCGAAGCATCATCGCCACTGACCTTAATATTGCAATTGGGTTAGCCTTATTTTGTCCAGCGATGTCTGGTGCTGAACCGTGAATTGGTTCATATAATGAAGGACCCTTGCCAGATCTACTTGCAGAAGGTAGCATTCCTAATGAGCCAGTTATCATCGAAGCTTCATCGCTTAAAATATCCCCAAATAAATTTTCAGTCACGATTACATCAAACCTTCTTGGGTTTCGAATTAGTTCCATCGCAGCTGCATCAACAAGAATATGCTCAACTTCTACTTCTGGATAGTTTGAACTTAATTCATTTACAATTTTTCGCCAAAGTTTACTAGATTCTAATACATTGGCTTTATCAACTGATGTAAGTTTGCCTTTTCTAGTTTTTGCTAACTCAAATCCATACTTTACAATTCGTTCAATTTCATCTCTAGTATAGGAAAGTGTATCGGTTGCTTCTTTTTCATTATGGAAACGAGGTTCAGAAAAATAAATTCCGCCTGTTAATTCTCGAACGACGACAAAGCTTACGTTTCTTACTTGTTCAGATTTTAAAGGAGAATGATTCACAAGTTCATCGTAAACATCAACTGGTCTAATGTTTGCGTATAAATTAAGTGATTTTCTTAACCTTAATAAGCCGCTTTCTGGTCGTTCAACACCTTGATCCCATTTTGGTCCGCCTACTGCTGCCAATAATACGGCATCCGAATTTAAACAATTATCTAATGTTTCTTTCGGTAATGAAGTGCCTGTTTCATCGATCGCGTGACCTCCGAATAAATTTGTTGAAAAAGTAAAGTCATGTTGATAAGATTGTGCAATCTGTTCTAAAACCTGTACTGCTGAATTCATAATTTCTGGTCCGATTCCGTCTCCTGGAAGACATGCGATCTTTAATTTCATTTTAGAACCTCCTTTTTGCTCCACTTACTAATAATGTTTATTAAATCTGCATCTGTAATGTCTTTTTTCGAATCTGTCAAAGCTTTAAATTGAATAAACGCTTCGTTTATAATTTCTGTTGAAAGGTTGAATCCAAGTTCTTTTAATCTATCAGTAAAAGCATGACGTCCTGAATGTTTCCCTAATACTAATGAATTTGTAGAAAGTCCAATTAATGAAGGGGGTATAATTTCATATGTTGTTGGTTCTTTTAGTACGCCATCTTGGTGAATACCTGATTCATGAGCAAATGCATTTGTACCAACTATTGCTTTATTCTTCTGGACAACCATACCTGTAAGACGACTAACAAGTTCACTTGTCTTCGTAATTTCTTGTAATCGTAAATTAGTATTTTTTCGGTAAACATCTTCCCTAATATGTAGTGCAACGGCTATTTCTTCTAGTGCTGCATTTCCTGCTCTTTCCCCAATTCCATTTACGGTGCATTCAACTTGGGTTGCTCCAGCCTGTATTGCAGCTAAAGAATTCGCTACTGCCATTCCTAAGTCATCATGACAGTGGCAAGAAAAAATGGCTTTATGATAAGACGGTACATTTTCTTGTAAATATTTAAATAGATCGTAATATTCTGAAGGACTTGTGTAACCGACAGTATCTGGAATATTAATGACATCTGCACCTGCTTTAATGGCAGTCTCTGCAAATTCTGCAAGAAATGCTCGATCAGTACGACATGCATCTTCAGCGGAAATTTGGACTTTTGGAAAAAAGGATTTTGCAAGCTGCACACAATGTTTAGCAGTTTCCAAAACTTCTAATCTCGTCATGTTTAATTTATATTTCATATGAATGTCACTTGTTGCAAGAAAAATATGAAGTCTCGGTTCTGCAGCATTTTTTAACGCATCCCATGCTGTTTTAATATCTGAATCCTTTGCTCTAGAAAGGCTTGAGACGGAGACAGAACGAATCTGTCTCGCAATCTCTTGAACACCTAAAAAGTCACCTTCTGAGGAAGCGGCAAAACCAGCCTCAATGATATCAACACCTAAAGCTTCTAGTTGTCTCGCAATTTCGAGCTTTTCAAATCGATTTAAATTAACCCCAGGAGATTGTTCGCCATCACGTAATGTTGTATCAAGAAACTGAATTTTACTCATTTTTTATTTCACCTCGACCTTTTCTTTTCTTTGAATAAATGGCATCATTGCACGAAGTTTTTCTCCAACCTCTTCTAACTGATGTTGTTTTTCACTTTCATTAATTTCATTGAATACTGGACGACCATTTTTATTTTCGTTAATCCAGCCTTTAGCAAACGTACCATCTTGAATTTCTGCTAAAATATCTTTCATCGCTAATTTTGACTCATTCGCTACTACTCTAGGACCAGATACGAAATCACCCCATTGCGCAGTATCAGAGATTGAATATCTCATATAGCTCATTCCGCCTTCGTACATTAAATCAACGATTAGCTTCAACTCATGTAAACACTCAAAGTATGCTACTTCTGGTTGATATCCTGCTTCTACTAATGTTTCAAATCCTGATTTTACTAAAGACGTTACACCACCACATAGTACCGCTTGTTCTCCGAATAAATCTGTTTCAGTTTCCTCTTTAAATGTAGTTTCAAGAACTCCTGCTCTAGTAGAACCAATTCCTTCAGCGTAAGAAAGTGCTACATTTTTTGCTTCACCCGTTACATCTTGGTATACAGCAAATAATGCTGGAACCGCTGCGCCATCGACAAAAGTACGTCGAACAAGATGTCCAGGACCCTTTGGAGCTACTAAAAATACATCAACATTTGCAGGAGGAACAATTTGATCAAAGTGAACATTAAATCCGTGTGCAAACGCAAGCGCATTACCATTTTCTAGATACGGTTCAATTTCATTTTTATAAACAGTTGGTTGATGCTCATCCGGTAATAGAATCATTACTACGTCTGCTACCTTTGAAGCCTCTGCAACAGTCGTTACATGTAGGCCATCATTTGCTGCAGCATCCCATGATTTACCTGGGCGACAACCAACAACTACTTTATGACCATTATCATGTAAATTTAAAGCATGTGCGTGACCTTGTGAGCCATAACCAATTACTGCAATCGTTTTCCCTACTAATACATTTTCCTTCACGTCTGTACCATAATATACTTTAGCCATTTTCAAATTCCTCCAATTTTTTTATGTTTTATATTTTTATTTAATAAGAGAGTAGCTTTTGAGCATGCTCCTTATGTTTAGCAGATCTAGTAAATGCGGTAACACCTGTTCGAGCTATTTCTTTTAGTTCGAAAGGTCTTAATAATTCAATCAAAGCCTCTACCTTGTCAGAAGTACCAGTAACTTGAACGACAATCTGATCACGGCTTACATCAATAACCGAGGCTCTAAACGGTTCAATTAGACTATAAATTTCATTTCTTGTAGCTGCATTTGTACTCACCTTTATTAAGGCTAGTTCTCTAGCAATAACTGATTCTTCTGTTATATCTGCTACTTTTATCACATCAATTTGCTTGTGAAGCTGTTTAATCAATTGTTCAACTTGTTGTAAATCCTCTACATGAACGACAAACGTAATTCTTGAAATATGATCTTGTTCAGTATGACCTACAGAAATACTTTCGATATTAAAGCGTCTTCTCGAGATCACTCCTGTAATTCGGTTGAGTACGCCACTGTTATTTAATACAGTTGATGTAATGACTCGTTTCATTATTTCACCCCTTCCATTTCATGAATTCCTTTACCAGGTGGAACCATTGGTGTAACGATTTCAGCTTGATGAACTCGACAATCAATTAAAACTGGCCCATCAAATTCAATTGCTTCTCGTAATTGACTTTCAACTAAATTTGGATCTGAGATTGTCATCCCTTTAATACCGTAAGCTTCAGCAAGTTTTGTGAAACTAGGCTGGCAGTCTAATAGAGAACTAGAGAAGCGGTCATTATAAAAAGCTGATTGCCACTGTCTTACCATTCCTAAAGCTGCGTTATTTAAAATTAAAATTTTAACTTGTAAATTATGTTCCTTGATCATGCTCAATTCTTGCAATGTCATTTGGAATCCTGCATCACCTACAATCGCTACAACTAATTCTTCAGGCTTTGCAAATTGTGCTCCGATTGCAGCCGGTAAACCAAATCCCATCGTTCCGAGTCCACCTGAAGTGATCCATTTATGTGGTTCATCAAAAGGATAATACTGAGCGGCCCACATTTGATGTTGACCTACATCTGTGGAGATCGTTGCTTTCCCATTTGTAATCGAATGGAGTAAAGTTAAGACAGTTTGTGGTTTAATGACTTCTCTACTCGGTTCATACTGTAAAGGAAAGGCCTCTTTTCGACTTTTAAGAAGTTCTAACCATTCACTATGATTTTGTTTATCTACTTTTTGTTTTAATAGAACTTTTAGAACTTCCTTAGCACATCCAACGATTGGAATATTTGTCGGAATAACTTTGTTTATTTCAGCAGGATCTATATCGATATGTGCCACAATCGCATTTTTAGCAAAATGTGCTAAATTACCCGTTAACCTATCATCAAATCTTGCTCCGATGTTAATTAGTAAATCACTTTCATACATTGCCATATTTGCTGTATAAGTTCCGTGCATGCCCCCCATTCCCAGGAATAATTCCTCATTAGCTGGAAATCCACCTAGCCCTAAAAGCGTATTGACAACTGGGATATTGAACTTTTTTATAAATTCAGTAAACTCATCAGCTGCTTTTGCATGTAATATTCCTGCTCCAGCTAATACGACTGGTTTTTTAGCTTTTTCAATTGCTCCTATTAATTTTGTTATTTGAAGAAAATTTGGTTCATAAGTCGGTTGATAACCTGGTAATTGAACCTCTACTTCTTCCTTTTTCACTCCTTTTTCAACCATCATATTTTTTGGTAGATCAATGACAACTGGACCTGGACGGCCTGTTGAAGCAATATGAAATGCTTCTTTTACGATTTGAGGGACATCTTCAACATTACGCACTTGGTAGTTATGTTTTGTAACTGGCATTGTAATTCCGATAACATCTGCTTCTTGAAAGGCATCCGTTCCGATTACATTTGTAGCAACCTGACCAGTAAAAACAACTAGTGGTAATGAATCCATCATCGCATCTGCTAAACCAGTCACTACATTTGTTGCACCTGGACCACTTGTTGCGATTACAACTCCTGGTCGACCAGTCACACGTGCATATCCTTCTGCAGCGTGAATGGCCCCTTGTTCATGCCTTGCTAGAATGTGAGGAATATCAGCATCATAAAGTGCATCATATAATGGTAATACTGCCCCTCCAGGGTAACCAAAAATCATTTCAACATTTTCTTTTTTCAAAGCATCAATTAGTAAATTTGCACCTGACAATTCTTTTGACAGAGTTCTCATCGAATGATGACTCATTTCTACTTTTCCCTCCATTTTTGGATAAAATTTACCCATTTATTCGCAATAAAAAAAGCCATAACTCCACACTTCAGCAGATGCTGAAGGGGCGAAAGACTTTTCGCGGTACCACCCTTCTTCTTAGGTTAATAACCTAACTTTGGGATTTTGGCTAACCAAAATCTGGCTATAACGTGACCAACGTTCAAGCTTACATTACAAATTAATTCAGCTTGACACTCAAGAGTGAGTTTCATTAATCAAGGTCATCGGTTCACACCAGCCACCGACTCTCTGAAGATCCTTTTCATAACTACTTTTCTCTTTCAATGCTTTTTCATATTTTTAATATTCCACCAGTATTAGCAGAAGTAACTAACTTTGCATATCTTGCTAAATAACCCGTTTTAACTTTTGGTTCTTTTAATTTATATGATGTTTTACGAGATTCTAACGTTTCGTTTGAAATTGATAATGTAATACTTCTTGATAAAAGATCGATTATGATTTCATCGCCGTCTTCAATATATGCAATTGGTCCACCTTCAGCCGCTTCTGGAGAAATATGTCCGATTGCAATTCCTCTAGTAGCCCCCGAAAAACGACCATCTGTAATTAACGCAACTTTTGTTCCTAAACCTCTTCCTACAATTGATGAAGTTGGTGCAAGCATTTCAGGCATTCCAGGTCCACCTTTTGGACCCTCATATCGAATGACAACGACATGCCCTTCTTTTACGAGACCATTGTCAATCGCTTCAACTGCTTCATCGTGTGAGTCAAAACAAATTGCCTCACCAATAAATGTTTGGATTGAAGAATCAACCGCTCCTACTTTAATAACTGCTCCGTCTGGGGCTAGATTCCCATGTAAGATCGATAATCCGCCTGTTTGTGAATAAGGATTTTCTTTTTTGCGAATCACTTCACTATTCGTGATTGTAGCTTCTTGCACATTCTCGAATAAAGTTTTTCCCGTAATTGTAATGCGGTCACTATTGATTGCTCCAGGAATGGTTGTAAGTTCTTTAATAATTGCTGGAACACCACCTGCTAAATGAACATCATGCATTGAATAGTGCGAAGCGGGACTAATTTTAGATAAATAAGGTACTCTTCTAGCTACGTCATTTATATCCTTTAAGTCGTAATCAATTCCTGCCTCATTTGCGATGGCCATTAAGTGTAAAACAGTATTTGTCGATCCACCCATTGCCATGTCTAGTGCAAATGCATCATCAATAGCCTCTTTTGTAATAATATCTCTTGGTTTTATATCGTTTTCAATGCAATCCATTAGATGAAAAGCTGCATCACGGATTAATTGATGTCTGTCTTTACTAGTTGCAAGTATTGTTCCGTTATATGGTAGTGCTACACCGAGCATCTCCATAATGCAATTCATTGAATTTGCTGTAAACATTCCAGAACATGATCCACATGTAGGACATGCTGACTTTTCAATATCGAGTAATTCTTCAACACTCATTTTTCCTGATTTAAAAGCACCTACACCTTCAAATACTGAAGCAAGAGATAGGGCCTTTCCATCTTTAGATAGTCCTCCTGCCATTGGTCCACCTGATACAAAAACTGCTGGTACATTTGTACGAACAGCTGCCATTAGCATTCCAGGTGTGATTTTATCGCAGTTTGGCATATAAAATACTCCATCAAACCAATGTGCATTAATTACAGTTTCTGCTGCATCGGCAATGATTTCCCTACTTGGTAAAGAATACCTCATTCCGATATGCCCCATTGCGATTCCATCATCGACACCAATCGTATTAAACTCAAATGGAACTCCACCGGCATCTCGAATCGCTTGTTTTACAACATCAGCCATTTCCCTTAAATGAATATGACCTGGAACAATATCAATATATGAATTACAAATTGCTATAAATGGTTTATTAAAATCTTCTTCTTTAACGCCTGCCGCTAATAATAAGCTACGATGCGGTGCGCGGTCGATTCCTTTTTTGATCATGTCACTTCGCACAATTTATCACCCTTGTTTTACGTAAATTTTTTCTCCATCTTCAACTACTAATTGACGAAATGCTTTTAATAATCTTTGTGTATTTGGTCCTGGTTTTCCATCACCAATCACTCGTCCATCTACCTTAGATACGCCAATTACTTCAGCTGCTGTTCCTGTTAAGAAAACCTCATCGGCAATATAAACATCATGTCTAGTGAACAATTTTTCCTCAACTTCATAACCTAATGTGTCACCTAATTCCATAATTGCATTTCGAGTAATTCCTTCTAATGCACCTGCTGAACTCGGTGGAGTAATTAACTTATTCCCTTTTACTAAAAAGACATTATCTCCAGATCCTTCAGCTACAAAGCCTTGATCGTTTAGCATTAGTGCTTCTTGAACACCAGCAAGTTTAGCTTCAATTTTTACTAATATGTTATTTAAGTAATTTAAAGATTTAATTTGTGGATTTAATACATCACTTCGATTTCTTCTCGTTGCTACTGTTACAATTTCCATACCATTTTCGTAAAGTTCTTGTGGAAACAGTGCTAGTTGTTCAGCAATGACAACTACATTTGCTCTTGGACAAGAAGCTGGATCTAATCCAAGATTCCCTTCACCTCTTGAGACGACGAGTCGAATATAACCACTATGTAAATTATTTCGATTTACTGTATCAACTACAATTTGTGTTAACTCTTCTAATGAATAAGGAATTGTTAATAAAATTGATTTTGCTGATTCATATAATCGAATGAGATGTTCTTTTAAGCGAAATACATTGCCATCATATACGCGAATCCCTTCGAATACTCCATCTCCATATAGATATCCATGATCATATACAGAAACTTTTGCATCTTGTTTTTGAACGAATTCACCATTTAAAAAAATCTGTTGCTCTGTCACGGTTAATCCTCCTCAAGAGTTAAAATATTTGTACTTACTTTATTCCAATCTACTAAATAAATCAACAAGTTTTTAGAAAATTTTAAATTCATAATTTATTCAAATATCGTATAAATATTGGTAAATCAACAATGAAAACCTTTACATTTTTTCAAAATAATTTTTCGACAAAATTTTACTCTTGAAAAATGTTTTTAAAAGGATTATCATATGGTTACTTTATACAGAATTTTCTGTAAATTAAAATCGGAGGCGAGTAAAAATGGCTACTTTACAAATTAATGGGACTGTTAACGAAATCAATGAAGTGTTGAAAGTAATGAGTAATCATTTTGACATTCAGATTAAAGACGAAAAATCCGATCAGGAGTATTCAGTAGATTTCTCTTATGAAGAATGGGAAAATGATTCTTTTGTAAGTGAGATGTTAACTGGAGCTTATAATGATTAAACATTGAAATTCTTATCGTGTGATAACAAAAGAGGGTAGCCAATTATTTTAGGCAACCCTCTTTTTATTGATTGGTGTGATGTGGTGAGAATAAGTGTACGGGGAGACATTGGACTGCAAATAAGGGATGGAAGCTGCAAATAAACGGTCGACTGCAAATAAAAGTAGCGAATCTGCAATTAAATTTGTTAAACCGCAATTAAAATTATCAAATCTGCAATTAAATCTAGCACAAGTGCAATTAAGATACGAAATTAACCCTACCAGTTAAGGTATTTCACACCAAGGACTGTTTATCAATTCATATTTTTTAAAGAAAACTAGCAATTTCCCTCTAATTTTATCTATCTCGAATAAAAAGTCGCTACGAATCTGCAAAAATATGAATTGTGATAGAACAGTGCTATACATTCTAGTGTAATACAACAAAAAAGGACCGCTTAGATCAGTTCCCCTGACCAATAAGACAGTCCTTTTCGTTTATTTTAGCAAACCCTCTTCCTTCAAAAACTCTCTAGCAACACTTTCAGCAGATTTTCCACCAACATTTACTTTGTAATTCATTTCTCGCATTTCATCATCCGTTATTTTATTTTTTAATTTATTTAGTATAATTTTGACTTCTGGATATTTTTTAAGTGTTTCTTTTCTCAGAAGTGGTGCGCATTGATATGGTGGGAATAAATTTTTATCATCGACTAGCACTTTCATGTTATAACTGTGGAGTTCACTATCAGTTGAATATGCATCGATTATTGAGAGATCGCCCGATTGAATTGCGTCATATCGCAATTTTGGTTCCATCGTTTTTAAATTTTGGAACTTTAATCCATATAATTTTTGTAGACCTAAATATCCGTCTTCACGATCTGTAAATTCTAATGTGAAACCTGCTTTTAACTGATTTTCTACTTTGGTTGCATCTGAAATTGTTTCGATTCCAAATTGTTTCGAAATATGATCCGGAACAGCTAATGCATACGTGTCATTAAATTTCATAGGTTCCAAATAGCTCAAATTATATTTTTTTGCTAAACCTTCAGCAGCTTGTTCATATACTGCATTTGCATCGTTACTAACAGTCTTTTCTTTCAAAAAAGTAGAAATGGCCGTACCTGTATATTCTGGATAAATATCAATGTCACCCTTTTTTAATGCATTAAACACAAATGTTGTTTTACCAAAATTAGGCTTAACTTCAACGTTTAGATTCGTTTCATCCTCAATCATTAATTTATACATATTCATTATTATTTCTGGTTCAGCACCTAGTTTTCCAGCGATCACTAGATCCGTTTTATTCCAAGATTTAATTGTTAATGGAGAAAATAATAATGCTAATAAAATAAAACTAGCAGTTATGATTCTTAATGAAAAACTCTTAAAACTCCTCTTCTCTATTAATCTTAAAATAAAATCAAATATAATTGCTAAAAGTGCTGAAGGTATTGCCCCTATAATGATTAAATTCATATCGTTTCGATCGATTCCTAATAATATTAAACTACCTAAACCTCCAGCTCCTATTAAAGCGGCGATTGTTGCCGTTCCAACAATTATGACCATCGCAGTTCGGATTCCCGCCATCATAACTGGTAATGCTAATGGTAATTCAACCTTAAAAAGTCTTTGTCTACCGTTCATTCCTAACCCAGTTGCTGCTTCTAATAGAATCGGATCAATCTCCTTAATTCCGGTATATGTATTTCGCAGGATCGGCAATAATGCATAAACACTTAGCGCAATCACCGCTGGAATCTTTCCAATACCGACTAAAGGTATTAAAATCCCTAACAGTGCTAATGAAGGAATCGTTTGAATAACTGCTGTAGTTCCAATTACAAATTCAGAGAGAACTTTCTTTCTCGTTAAGTAAATTCCAACCGGGACAGCTATTATTATTGCAATAATAAGTGCAAATACTGAAATTTGAATATGCTCTAACAAAGCTGTTAGTAATTGCTCTTTTCTATTTGCAAGGGTTGTTGTAAATGAAGTGAGAATCATCTTATATTCCCTCCTTTACAACAGCTTTACCACGATAATTGTCTATAAATTGTTCAACGAAAGGGTTAACTGGATTATTTAAAATTTCTTCCTTCGTACCTACTTGAACTAGTTCACCATCGTGCATGATCCCGATTCGGTCTCCTAAATAAAATGCCTCGTCTAAATCATGAGTAACGAAAAGGATCGTTTTATTAATCTTAGTTTTTAATTGCTTCAAGTCCTTTTGTAATTGTAATCTAGTAATCGGATCTAATGCACTAAACGGTTCGTCCATTAATAATAAGTTTGGATCTCCTGCTAAAGCCCTCGCTACACCTACCCGCTGTTGTTGACCCCCAGACAACTCCGAAACTGATCTTTTACTAAATTCCAAAGGATTTAATTTTACTAATTCTAATAATTCTTGAGTTCGCTCATTTATTTGTGCTTTGTTCCATTTTTTTAATTCTGGTACGATTGAAATATTTTCTTCAACATTCAGATGAGGAAATAGTGCAATCTGTTGTAGTACATATCCAAACTCTCTCCTCAGCTTATGTTCATCATAATCTTTAATGTTTTTATCATTATAAAAAATTTCACCGTCTGTTGGTTTAATTAATCTATTTATTAATTTAATTGTTGTTGTTTTTCCACAGCCACTTGGGCCAATTAAAACAAAGCATTCACCTGAATGAATTGAAAAAGATAAATCCTGAACTGCACTTTTTCCATTTGAAAACTTAAAAGATATATCTTGAAATTGGATCATTCTAGTCCTCCCTTAAAAAAGCCTATAATTATATATAGTTAGAGGACAAGTTTACTTATGCTTTAAGCAATAAAAATTAGGACAAAAGAAATTTTTTTCATTCTTTATGAAAATTGTAAGAATTTTAAAAGATTTTGTAGTAAATAAAGTTATTTTTTGATAGAATGAGAAAATCATTTTTAAAAAGCAACTATGTTTGAGGTGAATTATTTGAATACTTTATCAAAAAAAGAAATACTGTTTATTGGATTTATGTTATTTTCTATGTTATTTGGTGCAGGTAATTTAATTTTCCCAGCATACATTGGACAAGCAGCCGGAGAGAATGTATGGGAAGCAATTATAGGATTTATTATTTCAGATGCAGGTATTGCGATTTTAGCATTTATAGCAATAGCAAAATCCGGTGATTTTGATACGCTTGTAAAGAGAGTACATCCTATTTTTGCACTTCTCTTCCCGATGGCAATCTACTTGTCGATCGGACCTGGACTTGCAATTCCACGCGCTAGTAGTCTCGCATATGAAATGGGTGTTAAACCATTTTTGTCCGAAGGTTTAGCTAATTCGCCAATAGGACTATTAGTTTATTCAATTGTGTTTTTTAGTATCGTTTATTGGTTTGCTAAATCACCTTCAAAATTAGTTGACAGATTCGGTAAAATTTTAACTCCAGCTTTACTAATCTTAATTTTAATTGTTTTTATTAAAGCAATGTTTACGGACTTATCTAGTTTTAAGGGTGCATCCTTAACATACAAATCTAATCCAGTCTCACAAGGAATTTTAGATGGCTATCAAACGATGGATGGGATTTGCGCATTAATCTACGGGATTGTTTTCATCAATATTTTTCAAAGATTAAATGTTACAAATCAAAAATTACAAATTAAGTATTTAATGATTTTCGGTTTAATTTGTGCATTATTATTATCGATGACTTATTTTATAATTGGCTACTTAGGTGCCTCAACAACGATTACTGGACAAATTGACAATGGAGCAATCGTCTTAACAACAGTAATGAATCAATTATTTGGAAATGGTGGAACGATTGTTTTAGGACTTATTTTTACACTTGCATGTTTAAGTGTTTGTATTGGTTTAATTACATCATGTTCTCAATATTTTAATAGTATTTTCTCTAAATTATCATATAAAAAATGGGCAATCTTATTATGTTTCTTTAGTGGATTCGTAGCCAATTTAGGACTTACACAAATATTAAAAGTATCCGTTCCAATATTAGGTCTTTTATATCCGATGGCAATTGCACTGATTGTTCTAGCACTTTTACACGATCAATTACCATTTAAAGGTAGAGCAATTTATTTATTAACAATTTTGTTTGTTGGAATTTATAGCTTAATCGAAATAATCAATTCATCATTTTTAAATAACGGCTTAAATGAATTATTATCGATTGTTCCAATGCAAAGTAAAGGATTCGGTTGGGTAATACCTGGTTTAATCGGTTTTGTAATTGGTTGTATAATGGAGAAGTTTTTCGTTAAAGAATATACCGAAGTAAAGAAGGCAGTTTAATTATATTTTCAAAATAAAGAGCGACTCATTAGTCTAAGCACTCACTGAGATCGCTCTTTTTAATTTTTAAAAATGTTTACTAAGGTTTTCTTTTACCAACAAAGATGGCTTTAATTCACTGATACTTTTTTGTCCGGATAAAGCCATCGTTAAATCAAAATCAGCTAAAATATTTTTCATTACTTGGACTACCCCGTTTTTACCAGCAAGAGCTAGGCCATACATATACGGTCGACCAATTAAAACTGCATCAGCACCGATTGCTAATGCTTTATATACATCTGATCCTCTTCTAATACCACTATCCATTAAAATTGGTAATCTACCTTTTAATTCACTACAAATACTCTCTAATGCATCTAAAGTACTAATCGTTCCATCAACCTGTCTTCCACCATGATTCGAAACGATAATGCCATCCATACCATATTCAAGAGCAAGCATTGCATCATCCTTATGTAAAATTCCCTTTAATAAAATAGGTAATTTAGTTTGATTTCGCAAAAATGCTAAATCCTCCCATGTTAATGCAGGATTGCCAAAGAGTCTTGTCCATAATAGAATTGCTGACTGTGGATCTTCTTCAGGTGATTTATTTAATCGTGAGCGAAATACAGGATCCTCTAAATAGTTACCAATCCCTTGGCCTTGTAAAAATGGTAAATATGCATTTTCAATATCTTTTTCTCTCCAACCCATAATCGAGGTATCAAGCGTAATAACAATCGCTTCGTAGCCATTTGCTTCAGCACGTTTAATCATACTTGCTGCAATTTCCATATCACTACTACAATATAATTGATACCATTTTGGAGAATTTCCTAGAACAGTTGAAACCTTTTCTAATGAGTAAGTCGATGCAGTGCTAGTAATGTATGGAATATTCAATTCTGCAGCTGCTCGAGCAGCTTCAAGTTCCCCTTCTGGATGTGCAATCGACTGGACACCGATTGGAGCAAATAAAATCGGCGAGTTATATGTTTTGCCAAATAAATTTATACTAATATCACGCTCAGCCACATTACGTAACATTCGCGGTACAATTTTCCACTTATCAAATGCTAATCTATTTTCAATCATCGAGCGCTCACTACCAGCGCCCCCAGCTATATAATAAAAAGGTCCTTCCTCTAATTGATCTTGTGCTAACTTTTCTAAATCCTCAAATCTAACAGGAATCTCACTTTTTTTTCCACCACTATACACTTGCAATTGAATATAATTTCCGAAATTCTTCATTCGAAACACATCCTTCAAAAAAATGTAACCGTTTACATATTCTAATTCATTTCAACTAACTCCTCTATTTTTCTTAATAAATCATTCGACATTTTGAATATTTATAAGATTCTTTATACCGTCAAGTACTTACTTTTATATTAAAAAATTTTTTTTGAATTATATTACTCTATTTTTATTGTTCTGATAAAAAAATGAATTTTCTTACTTTATATTGATTAAATATGTTCTTAAATACTGTAATAGAGTGTACAAATAAGTAAGATACCCTTTTTATTGGTAATGGTTGATTTAAAGTAGTATAAATCGATTAACCAATTTTATTGCCTACTTATTTATATTAATTTAAGAGATTAGATAAATGGAAAAACCTTTCGCCCTTATTACTATAAAGGTGGTGTTAGTTTGAATCACTCTGATTGGATTAAATTAAGTGTAAGACTTGCTTATGAAAATTTATTAAATAAGAATGGTGGGCCATTTGGGGCAGTTGTTGTCCAAAATGGAAAAGTAATTGGTGCCGGTGTAAATGGTGTCACTACTTTAAATGATCCAACTGCACATGCAGAGGTTCAAGCAATTCGAAACGCATGTCAAAATTTAGGTACATATTTATTAAAAGATGCCGTCTTATATACTAGCTGTGAACCATGCCCAATGTGTCTAAGTGCCGCCTATTGGTCTAGAATATCAAAAATATATTATTTTTTTACAAAAGATGATGCTGCAAAAATTGGATTTGATGATGCACATATTTATGATGAACTTTCATTGCCTTATGAAGATCGAACGATCCCTAGTGAACAAATTATGATTAAGGTCAAAGATATTGAAAACCCTTTCATTGTTTGGTCAAAAGATGAAAGTCATGTACATTATTAAACAGTATAGAAAAGGTTGCTCATTAATAATAATGGGCAACCTTATTTTAATTTTGATTGATATTTTAATCTTTTAGCTCATGATCTTGCTCTATCTCTTCAATTTCCACTAAATTTGTTGAATCATCTTTTTCGATATTATTTTCTTTCCAAATTTTATACTTTTCAATATCTTTGTTAATTTGTTTAAATGTATACGCTAAAATCGTTGCATCATCTAAAAAGCCTAAGCCTACGATAAAATCTGGTATTGCGTCGATTGGACTGACAAAATAAATTAATGCTCCGATTACTGTCAAAATTGATTTTGTAGAAATATCTCTATAACTGCCATTAATATATGATTTAAATAGATCGATAAATAAATTTACTTTTCCCCAAGCTTCACCTAACGCGCCTTTTTTATCCGGTGCGAGCTGAGCTGCTTTTTTCAATAAATTCGTTGATTTTTCTTTATTTCCTAAATAGGAAGAAGCTTTCTTTAAATACTTTTTAAAAAACTTATTATCATTTAACTCGGACATTTTTTCTCCTCCCTTTTTTATAGTTTAACAAATATAAAAACAAGATGAAAGTACGAAAAACCACTAATCAATTGATTAGTGGTTTAACTTCTATCCTGTGAATGGCCTTTGTATGTGGAATTACTTATTATATAACTCTTCTACTTGCTTTTGTAAATCCTTGTTCTCTAAGAACTCATCATAAGTACACTCTTTATCAACTAAACCGTTTGGTGTTACTTCAATGATACGGTTTGCAATAGTTTGAATGAACTGATGGTCATGAGAAGTAAATAATGCAGTACCTTTGAAGGCAATTAAACCATTATTTAATGCCGTAATTGACTCTAAGTCTAAGTGGTTAGTAGGATCATCTAATACTAATACGTTTGCTCCACTTAACATCATTTTTGAAAGCATACAACGAACTTTTTCTCCCCCAGAAAGAACAGAAGCTTTTTTCATTACTTCCTCTCCTGAGAATAGCATACGTCCTAAGAAACCACGTAAGAAGCTCTCAGACTCATCTTGTGGAGAGAACTGACGTAACCATTCGATTAAGTTCATGTCACTATTTTCAAAGAACTCAGAGTTATCTTTAGGGAAAAATGCTTGAGAAGTTGTTACACCCCATTTAAATGAACCAGTATCCGGCTCCATTTCACCCATTAAAATTTTAAATAAAGTTGAAATTGCAACGTCATTTTTACCTACAAACGCAATTTTATCGCCTTTGTTTACAGTAAAACGTACATTATCTAGTACTTTTTCACCATCGATTGTTTTTGAAATTCCATCTACAGTTAATAAATCATTTCCAACTTCCCTCTCTGGCGTAAATCCAACGAATGGATAACGACGAGAAGATGGTCTAATATCATCAAGCGTAATTTTATCTAAAAGTTTTTTACGTGAAGTAGCTTGTTTTGCTTTTGAAGCATTTGAGCTAAATCGAGCAATAAATCCTTGTAGTTCTTTAATTTTCTCTTCTTTTTTCTTATTAGCATCAGACATTAATTTTTGAGCTAATTGACTTGATTCATACCAGAAATCATAGTTACCAACATAAAGTTGAATTTTACCAAAATCTAAATCTGCCATATGTGTACAAACTTGATTTAAGAAGTGACGGTCATGTGATACAACGATAACTGTGTTTTCAAAGTTAATTAAGAAGTTTTCTAACCATTGAACAGCTTTAAGATCTAAGTTGTTCGTAGGCTCATCTAGTAAAAGAATATCTGGTTGACCAAATAGTGCTTGAGCAAGTAGTACTTTTACTTTCTCACCAGCTTGTAATTCAGCCATTTTTTTATAATGTAAGTCTTCTGTAATACCAAGACCTTTTAATAAAATCGCAGCTTCTGATTCTGCTTCCCAACCATTTAACTCTGCAAACTCACCTTCAAGTTCTGCAGCTTTCATGCCATCTTCTTCAGTAAAATCTTCCTTCATATAGATTGCATCTTTTTCTTTCATTACTTCATAAAGACGAGTATGACCCATAATAACTGTTTGAAGAACTTCAAACTCTTCATATTCAAACTGATTTTGTTTTAATACTGCAAGGCGCTCACCTGGCGTTACAATAACATCACCTGTAGACGGCTCGATTTCACCAGATAAAATTTTAATAAAAGTAGATTTACCCGCACCATTAGCACCAATTAAACCGTAACAGTTACCTGGTGTAAATTTTATATTAACATCATCAAATAATTTTCTGTCCGCAAAACGCAAACTAACATTGCTTACTGTAATCATTTTATTTTTATTCCTCCAACTCTTTTGCTCTACTCTTTACAATACCATACTTTAAAGGGAAATTAAATTTTTTCTAAAATAAATTCTTAATCAATCACCAAATTTTGTAAAAAAATAGCTTAATTTAGTTTTTCATTTCCTTTTTAAAGGCAATATATGAGTATATAGTTGTGAACCCAACTAAAAATATAATCAGTGGAAATACAATTATTCCTTTGTTACTCACTGGTATAAAATAAAGCAACACGAAACATAAACCAACGATCATAAATAATCTACCGCTAACTCGATGTGTTTTTTTCCAAACATTTTCATTACTTAATGTCCAAGGCGTACGGATGCCAATAAAATAATTCGAACGAACATGAGGCATATAATTTCCAAGAAACATAAACAAAAGACCAATAAAAAGAAAACTCATTGAGCCGATCTGAACGTTATAACCTAATCCATAAAATAAAACACTCATATTAAGTAAAAAGAAAATAAATAAAATCCCTGTTGCCATAAAGGACAAGCTTCTTTGGAATAACTTATAATTTTCTTTTCTTGGATCAATCTTCGGAGTTACAATTGGCAATAAATAAACAAAAAGCATGATCGCATGGAGCTCGATAAACGTTTGCATTTTTGAATCGTAATTATTAACATGACCTGAAAAATCCCAGTGAACTGGTAGTTGACTTGGTAAATCATGAAAGTTAATAATCCATAATACAAGCGAACAAATAAATAGTAAAATTGCTATAATATGCTTCTTCAAAATATGTCACCTCTCAATTATTTTTCTTTAAAACTATATGCCCAACTTATAATTTCTTGGAAAACAGTCAGATTTAGAGAGTAAATAATAAATTGGCCCTTCTTTTCATCTTGAATTAACTGGGCTGATTTCAATATTTTAAGATGCTGCGAAATACTAGGTTTTGACATATCGAATTGTTCTGAGATTTCTCCAGCAGTTAAATCCTTCTCTTTTAATAAAGCTAAAATTTTCCTTCGAGTTGGATCCGATAATGCTTTAAATAATTCGTTCACATTTCACACCTCTAAGATTTAGTATTTAGTTAATTAACTAAATACTAAAATCTATTTGTCTAATTGTCAATTATGCTAAAATTAGAAACAGAATATTTTAAGTTTTTATTTCGTTTCTATCTAATTTAAATTAAAGTAAATTTTGAAAATTAAAAGATTAGAGGTATTATCATGGCTAATAAACTATATTTTGAACACCCCTCATTAAAAAAATGGTTTACTAAAATTACTGAAATTAAAGAAGTTGATTCTTTATTTCATATCAAACTTGAGGATTCATCATTTTATCCTGAGGGTGGCGGGCAACCATCTGACTTCGGTACAATTAATGGAATCGAAATTGTTGATTTAATAGAAGATGATGAAGAAGTGATCCATGTCTTAAATGCAAAACCGGATACAACGGAAGCAACATGTGAAATAAATTGGGATCGAAGAATTGATCATATGCAGCATCATAGTGGCCAACATTTACTGTCAGCAACAATTATTGATCTATTCGATATTCCTACTGTAAGTTTTCATCTAGGAAAAGAGACAGTCACGATTGACTTAGATACACCTTCTCTTTCTGCTGAACAATTAAATCAAATTGAAAGAGCAGTTTATGAAAAGATTCTTGCAAATATTGAAATTAAAACATACTTCGTAAATAAAGAAGAATTAAATGCACTTCAACTCCGAAAATTACCAAAAGTTGAAGACAACATACGAATTGTTGAGATATTACATACAGATTTATCTGCTTGTTGTGGTACTCATGTAAAACATACGGGTGAAATTGGATTAATTAAACTAATTAAAACTGAAAAAGTAAGACAAACTACTCGACTCCATTTTAAATGTGGCTATAGAGCACTAGAAGAAGTTCAAAAAACTAGTAAAACATTATCAAAAATTAATCAATTATTTAATACACATACTGATCAAATTAAAGATAAAGTTGAAACGACGATTAATGAATTAAAAGAAGCACAAAAAGAAATTGATAGAATGAAAGAAACGATTTTTAACTCAATCTCTAACGAGTTACTATTAACTGCAATGAATGATATCATTATCAAAACATTTGAGGAAGAATCAGTAAAAGACTTACAGTTACTCGCAAAGGTAATCCAATCTAAAAAACCTTCATTACTTGTTTTTTCAAGTGTAAAAGAGCAAAAATTATTGCTAATTAATCAGCTCAAAAATGATGTGCACTGTGGAGAACTTATAAAAATTTTGATAAAACAGGTTGAAGGAAAAGGAGGCGGCGGTTCAGGGCAAGCACAAGCTACTTTTGAGACTTCAATCCAATTAAATGAAGCTGAAAATATTTTAAAACGTATTCTTCTTAGTCAGGTAAATGTGTAATGCTTCAAAAATATAATTTTGAACTTAGTCTTTACACTTTATGTAGAAGAATTATTATTACTTAGGTTTTAATGTCTTGATTGATTGTAAACAGATTTCGTAATTTAAAGAAATGTAAAAAAAGATTCACAGAAAATACTGTGAATCTTTTTTACTTAGTATACGGTTACAATTGTGCTTCCACTTTTATTTTTTGCTGAATCGACCGCATAAACGGAAAGTTTAGTGCCTTTTCGTTGTTTTACAATTGTGATTCGAAACGCTCCTTTTGAATCCACTTTCCCTTTTCCTAAATATTTTGAGCCTGCGTAAACATACACAGTTGCATATTTTTCTGCTTTCCCAGTTAGGATTGTTGTATTTGATGTTACTTTATTTACAACCGGTTTTGAAGGAGCAATTTTATCAAGTACAGTTACTTTTGTTGGATTGCTTGTGCCCCCATTTAAAGTAGCTGTAACTACAACAATTGTACCTGCTTGTTGTTTTGGAATTGTTATACTAAATTGGCCAGTTTGCAATGCTTTTCCTTGTCCAATCACTTTTGAACCAACTTTTGCTGTAATCGACGCATTTGGGGTTGTTTTCCCAGTAATACGAGTATGGCTATTCCAAATTGAGCTTACAGATGGTGCTGGAGGTCTGATATTTGAAACGATCAAAGATTTCGTAGTACGATTTCCAGCCACGTCTTCAGCGATGAATTTATAAGTTCCATTTTTACTAACAGGGAAAATTGCGTTAGTCCCATTCACTTCACTACCATTTGGTAAGATAATTTTTGCAATTCCAGATGCATCACTTGCATTTGCAACAAGTAAAACATTTGATAGCGTTACTTCGGTTGTACTTGGAATCACATCCATTTTAGGTACAATGGTATCAATATTGTTCACAACGACTTCTTTATTCGTCGTATTTCCAAATATGTCCTTTACGTAAAAGTAGTATGATCCGTTTTTTGATACATCATATGTTGCGTTACTACCTGAAACAACTACATTGTTAGGTAATTGAATCGATTGAACACCAATATTATCAGTCGCAGACACTTGAATACTAACTGGTTTATTTGTAAGGCGTTCAGTACTTTTTGTGATCGTCACTGTCGGGCTCTCATTATCAGTTACCGTCTGATAAAAATCAGTCAGTTTTTCGTACGCCATCGTTGAACCTGCACTTCTTGCTTCCACTTTAAAATGGAATGTTCCTTTTGCTTTTGGATTCCATGTAAAACTAGATGAAGAACTATATTCTTGTAAAACTTTCCATGTGCCATTTTCATTCACAGAAAATTTGTACTCTACATTTTGCCCACCAGTAGAAGTTGCATTAAATCTATACTCTTTTGGTGCAAGATTTGAATCAGTTGCAACAGATAGATTCGTAATTGGCGGTATTTTCGTTTTAAATGAATACGTCAAATCGGATGTTAATGCTTCATTTAAATAGCCTGTCATCGCTTCTTTTTTAATGCTTAATGTGTAATTTGTACTTGGATCGAGGTTTTCTGCTTGAATAATAAGTGTCCCATGATCCGTTTCAACATCAATTGGTACGTTTCCATTTGATCCAGCTAGCGTGATGCCATTTAAATCTCGAATAGTCAAATTCTGTGGAAATTGTAATGCGAAAATCGTATTGATTGGCACATTCAGCATTCCATCTGTCAGTTTTGGCAGATTTTCGTCTGTCCAATGATCCAAATCAAATACAGCACTATCAACCACCGAGAAAGGCGCTGGTTTTACATCATTTATAAACTCACAATAATACTTGTTGTTCTGATCAGAATAAACAACGAACAATCCATTCTTATATAATAATTTTTCTGGTAAAACATTTTCTTTTAATGAGTACAAAAACTCATCTGTATTGTATGTAAACACATCAATACCACCGTTTGAATTAGCAGCGAATGTTAGATTGTCTGCAAGACTAAATGCAAAATCATAGTAATCCCCACCCATTCCAAGTGAATACGTCATATCACCTGCACGAAGTGGTGCAAGGTCAAACACTGCCCCACTATGATTATATAAATGTAATCCGTCGGGTGTAATGTTCGCTTCTGTTTCTAAATTATAATCCCCATGATACGGGGAGTCATAATGGTTGATGATTTTTCCATGATCAACTTCAAACGCATCGATATCCATTGGTGAGATGTCTTCAGAATCAACAGTATAAATTTTTGAATTTTCTTTGTTATAAAAAATTGTCGCACCAGCATAAATAGTGGTATAAAGCGTTTGTGGTACTTCGGTAAAATCAGCTAGATTAATTACTTTTAGTGCAACCCACTGGCCTGAACCTGGTGTAATATACAGATACCCATCTTTGTCGATTGCGATATCCATTGGATCAATTGTAATATTCGCTACTCGAACTAAGCTAAAATCGCTTCGATTGATAATCGCAATTCCACCATTTCCAGAGCTATATCGATCGTGTGAAACTTTTTGTTGCGTTGCATAGACATAATCTCCGTATACTTCAATATGTTCCGATGGGTACGGTAACACAATTGTTTTCACTTGACCGGTTTCATAATTGACAGCTGTCACATTTTTACTACCTAGTTTTGTTAAATATACAACAGGAAGCTCTGGGTCCATTGCTGCATCAGCCGGTGAAAAACCGAGTGAGATTGGTGTACTTTGTGCATTTACTTTTGTTGTTTCAAACAGCCTGCTAGGAATAAAACTTCCGACTACAAGACTGATGACTAGTAAAATGGTTGTCCATTTTCTCAAGTCTTTTCCCTCCAATTCTACTACAAATCAAATACTATATTATCACACATAGCGTATAATTGTTGAAAAATTTCAGAAAATTACTTCTTGTAATGAAAAAAAGCTATTTAGCTATCAAACAATAAGTTCTATATTCTATGTTTCTATATTTTTATATAAACTTTTTACAACTCTGTCATAACTGTCAAAAACCTTTTATACTACTATGATACTCCGCTTCATGTATCTAGCCTTTTTATTACTTTGGTCCCTCATAACAAAGAATGGATAAAATTAACGATTAAAAAAGCCAATTCTTTAGCAACTACCCTGTAATTTAGATCAAAAAAAGACCACCGAAGCAGTCGATTCATGCTAAACAAGAATATGCGTTGTTAAATACTTTTTCCTAAAGATGGATAGGACTAACCCAATATTCCAAACGATTATATACCACCCATTAGTGAAAGAAGGAAAAGAACAAAGACAGACTGCTCAAGTCCACAGTTATTCTTTTCTTGTTATGTATTCACTTCTATCTATTCAACCAAATACTTATAGAATTTTTTATCGACCTTGATGACTGGAAATTTTTCAGGTAAATCGGTAACTTCTACACTTGTAAAACCATTTTTTTCATAAAATCGATGTGCTGCTAAAAATTGAGGAGTTGTTCCAAGATAAATTGCTTTTATTGACATTTCTTTCGCTCATTTAATAGCATTATTTAATAAAAGACTTGCAGTTTTATATTTTGTACCTCTGTATTCCTTGTCTACAAACATTTTTCTTAACGCAACTTTTTGATTCCCTATATCTAAAAGACTGATTGTACCAACTACTTTATCGCCATATATAGCCACCCAAAAGTTCCCTTTTCCATTCTGATAAAATTCTTCTATAGTAAACAAATCAGGCTGGTCATCCTTGGTGATCTTAATATTGTATTCTTTTTGCTGAATATCAAGAATCAAATCTACTACTTGAGCTTGATAATCATTAGAGTATTCTTTCACAATAGGACTGCTGTTCATAAATATACACCGCCTTTAAAAGATTAACACTTTACTGTTTTCAATATAGCCACTTCTCTTTCATATCACTGATATCACTTTATTCAATATCGAGATCAAGATGTCCTTTTTCCTATTTAACTAAAAGTGTTAAATTGAACAATAAAAAATGACCGACGAATCGTCGATCATTTTTTCAGATTCACCTCAGTGAAAGAAAGTTTATCTCGTACTTCCAAGTAGTTGAATATGGCTTACTAAAGTTTAACCTTTTTAAAATGTTCAACAGTCGGAAATGGGTCATAAAAATGATGTAATTGCTTTTTCCATTCTTGATACTCGGTAGATTGTCTAAATCCAACTGTATGGTCTTCTAATGTTTCCCATTGAACCAGTAGTAAATATTTCCCCTTTACTTCCAGACAATGCTGTAATTCGTGAGATAAGTAACCTTTCATTGAAGAAATTATTTCTGATGCCCCACGAAATGCTTCTTCATATTCCGCTTCCATACCATCCTTAACTTGTAGCATAACGGCTTCCAATATCATATAAAATCCTCTTTTCATAAGTTAATCAATATTACTTTCTTTTAAAGCCCTTTTATAAATCTTTACTTCCGTGTTGTTCAACTATCTCATGCAGTAGTTATATAAGAACTCATTATAATAATTTAGACATGTAGTATTCATCAAAACTATTACCTTCTATTATTAATGAGTTTCTTTTTGTTCCTTCAATTTCTTACCCCATCTTTTTATATAAACATACTCTTGCTTCATTTTGTTTTACAACAGTCAGTTCTAATCTTGAAATCCTATGTTTAATTGCCCATTCTTCTATGTTTTGAAATAATTTAGTACCAATACCTTTACCTGTATAATCCTCTAAGATTCCAATTGCAAGAAGACCGAATGTTTTTTTCTTATCACACTACTCCCAATCGCAAACGCATAACCGACTAATATTCCAGAAGAATCTTCCGCAACAAATATGGTTGAATTCGGTGATTTCTCAATAACTTCTAACTGTTTACGTTGTTTCTCGACCGTAATATTTCTTTCTCCAGCCCCATAAAGCATGAAATCAGCCCGTTTTTCAACTTCTTTAATTAGTTGGACAAAATTTTCTGCATCGTCTAGTTTGATTTCTCTAATGTTCATTTAATTCTCGCCTTAATGATTAATAATCAATAATTATATTCTATAAAGAAAATCGTATTCCCTTTCTTATGTAACAAAACAGCCATTTACTTCAAAAAAACGAACTGCAAGCTAAAATTGAGCCCTTTTTGGTAATTAAAACTATGAAAGGTACGTTATTCCAGTTTATTAACCTCTGGAATTTCTGCGGATCTGAAAAAGGCGTTCAAATAAATGAACACCCTTTTTTGCTAAAAAACTACTTTTTCAATTTGGCAAACTGTCACAAGACAATTCGTCATTGTCACGGTCTATATCGTTAGGGTCGCTAGGGTCAGCATCGTAAATTGTTTGAAATGTTTACTACAATTTATATAAATTACTTAATCACAAATTTTACCTTTGTACCATTCTTATACGGACGTAACGTATTCCCTACTGATGCCCCACTACCACGGTTATCGCTCGAATGTATCAATCTCACATCTGCACCTTTTCCACCTTCATCACACATCGCAAATGGAAACTCGTCTCGGTCATATCCTTTTTTCGTTTTGATACCTTTTAATGATTGGCTACGGTTATACTCAGCTTCGCCCCTTTTAATCGTACAGAAATTCGACTCACCTTTTCTTAACGCATCTTTCCAATGTTTTGCCGATTCCGGATATTTCGCATCCGGGAAATTGTAAGTTTTAACGTTTTTCCCACCAACATATATATACATGACTAAATCATTTTTCTGAGTCGTTGCATCTGATCCATTCGCTACTCCAAAAAATCCACTCGTTAAAATACCAACTGTTAACGCAACTTTTACAAACCTATTTTTCACTTCCAGTTCCTCCATGCCTTGTCTAGTTGTTGGATTGCTGTATTGCTGTATTACTATCTTTATCATAAATGAAAATATACCTTTGTCACTTGGTAATTAAAGGAACGAAAAAACACGCATTTAGAAGGGTAACCTTTTTAACATAGAATTGAAGATAATACTTATGCAACGATCCTGCCAGTTAGTTAAACAAGCACCTCAACAACACAATTAATCAAAACCTATATTCTACTTTTTCTATTTTTATATGGATTTTACATAGTCTTTTTTTACTATTGATGAGATAATAGATTTTGTCGAATTATATTAAGGGTAAGTGGGGAGAAATTTTTATGTGGAAAAACCGAAACGTTTGGATCGTTTTGTTCGGTGAATTTGGTGCCGGTATAGGTCTTTGGTTCGGAATTATCGGAAATTTGGAATTTATGCAAAAACATGTACCTTCTGATTTCTTTAAATCGTTAATTCTTTTTTTCGGTTTATTAGCAGGAGTGTTTGTTGGTCCGTTGGCTGGACGGTTAATTGATCAATATTCAAAGAAAAGGATTTTATTAATTAGTGGTTTAGGCCGAACTTTAAGTGTGATTCTTATGTTTTTTGCAATTCAATACGAAAGTATCATTTTCATGGTTTTATTTTTAGTTATGCTGCAAATTTCTGCTGCATTTTATTTCCCAGCGCTTCAAGCTGTTATACCAATGATTGTTAAAAACGAACAGTTATTAACTTTAAATGGGATTCATATGAATATTTCTACAATATCAAGAATTGCTGGAACTTCAATTGGTGGTATTTTAGTTGTATCAACAAGTCTCACAAATGTATACGGAATGAGTATGCTAGCATATGCATTTTTATTTTTCATGACGTTCTTTTTACGAATAGAAGAACCTATGATCAAACCAATAAATGTAGAAAAAACAAAAAAATCTAAAGCAGATAAAGGATTTGCTGAAATATTTGCTCTTATAAGGAACAGTCCAACAATCCTAAATTTATTTATTTTAAACCTGGTGCCAGTACTTTTTCTTGGCGGATTTAATTTAATGGTAATCGAAATAAGTGATCTTCAACATGATCCTTCAATTAAAGGCCTAATTTATACAAGTGAAGGTATCTCGTTCATGATTGGAGCATTTGTTATAAAACGATTAACAAAAAGGTATACGAATAAACAATTATTATACTTTTCAACTTTTTTAGTAGCTTTTGCTCAGCTATCACTTTTCTTTGCAGATCACCATTGGATGACACTTATCTCATTTGCAATTTTCGGATTTTCAGTTGGTTGCTTCTTTCCTGTTTGTTCAACTGTTTTCCAAACTTCAATTGACAAATCATACCATGGTCGACTTTTCTCATTTAGAAGTATGTATGACAGAGTAACATTCCAGATTGTTCTTTTAGGTACAGGACTATTTTTAGATACAATTGGTTTACAATATATGGTTTTAATTTTCGGAACGGTTTCTCTCTTAATTCTTGCTAGATTATTATATAATGACAAAAAATCTAAAGCAGAGTTAGTGAATGAAACCAAAAACTTATCAATGTAATTAAAAGAGGCTGTCTCAATAGTCAAGTTAACTGACACAGAGGCTCCTCTTTTTCATTCTTATTTCTTAACTTAAGTGTGGTAATCGGGAGTATTAAACACATTTGATATGTAAGTGAGGACAGATTTTTAATGAATTTCGAATAAATTAGAACATATTTACTAGTAACTAATTTAAAAAGTATCAACAATCTTACAATTTCAAGGTCATAATACCCAACCGGTACAGGTAATTTACAGTCCCTTTCATAAAAAAAAGGGGTCCATCTTAATTACAATGTTGGAACACCCTCATTTTATTAAATTTCAATATCCGTATGCAGCTAAAAATTCATTCAAACTTGTATACAGTGTAACGACTTCCCATTTTCGTTCAAATTCATAGGTAGTACATACTTCCCCTGATTCCTCATTGATAAAAATAACATCATCCGTTTCGTCATCGAAACCAATGATTAACCAATTTTCTGGCCATTGTATTTTTTTAGTTAAGTCCTTTTTAGCCTCATTTAAATCCTCTTCTTTTATAAAATAGATCGTCATATTTTCATTTGAGACTTCATCTATATCGATTCCTTTAATTCTTGAAAACCATTCATTTTGCATTTATTATTCCCCACTTCCAATAAGAAAGCCTGTATCAACCAAATGATCACAGGCTAACTTTTTTACTTTTGTGCTTTTTTTGATTCAGATAAATTTGATTTATCTTCGTAGTTAGGTTGTTTTTGACCGGCGTTATTTTTTCTTCCACCATTTCCACGTCCCATTTCTTTCGCCTCCTTAAATTGTCATAAAAATATTTTATACAATTAAGGTCAGACTATCCCAATAAATTACAGGAAGAAAAAATAGATAACAAATTGGATAAATAGGATGATCCAATAACCAAAAACAAATGTTGGATGCTTTGTTTTATGTTTAAAATAATACATTCCTAAAATTGAACCAATCGAACCCCCGATAATTGCAAGTAAAAATAAGATACGTTCAGGAATTCTCCATGCTTTTCTTTTTGCCCTAGACTTATCAATTCCCATAATTGCGAATGAAACAATGTTGACAATTACTAAATAAAACATAAAATACCCTACCATTTGGATCCCTCATAAGACTCGTTTATTTTGAAATTTTTGCTATTTTGCTACGAGTTGTTTGTATTAAATCTTTTGCATTCAATTGAAGTTGTATACCTATTTTTCCACCGCTTACAATAATCTCTTCTATATTATTAACAGATTCTTCAATAAAAGTAGGGTATTGCTTTTTCATACCAATAGGTGAACATCCACCTCGAACATATCCTGTACTTGCTAAAAGGTCTTTCACTGGCAATAATTCTACTTTCTTTTCTCCAGCAGCTTTTGCTGCTAATTTTAAATCTAATTCTTTTTCGACTGGTATGACAAATACATAAATCGCCTTGGATGGACTGATGGATACAAGTGTTTTATAAACTAATTCAGGATCTTTATTTATTTTATTTGCTACTGATATCCCATCAATCAATCCATCATTCGAGTCATAAATTAAAGTTGTATAGTTAACTTTTTTTGAATCTAACATTCTCATTGCATTCGTTTTACTTACAGCCATTTTTACTCCTTTCAATGCTACAAACATAAAATATTTTTAGGCAGATATTGATTGTTTTTTATTTCGATTTTTAAGTTTTTGTTCAATGGATTTCATAAACGGTGTCGTTGAGACCGCAAATACGATACAAGCTAACCAAATAAATGAAAATGAGATAAAGTCTTTCTTTGAGAAACTTTCATCGTATACTAAAATCCCTATTAATAAACTAATTGTTGGTGATATAAATTGCAAAAAACCAACATACGTATAAGGAATTAATTGTGCTGCTTTACCGAAAAATAATAATGGAATGATTGTTACTAAACCAGCACCTACTATTAATAATTGCTCAATTGGTGCACTTTGTACAAGTCCTGCTTGGCCTTTATAAGCTAGGAAACCAAAGTACAGTAAGGCTACTGGAAAAATTATTAATGTCTCAATTGTAAGGCTTAAAAAAGAATCGATATTTAAAATCTTTTTCAATAATCCATAAAAGGCAAATGTTAAAGATAATAGTATGGCTACGATTGGTAACGTACCTGACATGATTGTTAAATATCCAACACCTATTGTTGCTAAACAAACTGAAACGATTTGCCAAATTGACAGAGACTCTTTTAATACGATTACACCAAGTATAATACTAACTAAAGGAT
The DNA here is from genome assembly GCF_023115465.1 of Gottfriedia acidiceleris. Taxonomy (NCBI): domain Bacteria; kingdom Bacillati; phylum Bacillota; class Bacilli; order Caryophanales; family Bacillaceae; genus Gottfriedia; species Gottfriedia acidiceleris. The sequence goes on from NZ_CP096034.1 coordinate 2,624,454, forward strand.
TAATATAATAGCCTAAACTTGCATCAAGAATATGATTTGAATTGACGGCCCAAATATATATTAGCCAATTGGTACTAATTAATAGTGAAATAGCAATCATTGAAACTAATACTTTTTTATTACTTACCAATTGCTTCCAAGTATTTTTAAATTGCCTTAATTTTTTTGTAAGAAGAATGAAAAGTATTAACGTTACAAAAGACCATATAATACGATGAGTTAATATTTCAAAAGGAGAAATATCTTGAATTAGTTTCCAATAAATTGGTAAGACACCCCATACCACATATGCAAGTACACCGTACAAAACCCCTTTAAGTGTGTTGTTCATTGTCTCCCAGCTTTCTTTTTCTAAATTAGTGTGCAATTTCAACCTTTTTTTCTTCAGATTGTTCAGAAGGTAAAAATAAGACGAAAATAAACGTAATAATACTAAAAACTGCCATAAATAAAGTGATGATTTCAAAACCTGCAGTAACAGCTTTTACTGTCGATAAATGATTGATTTGATTATGAGCATTAAGTACTAATTTTTGACCATTCAATACTTCGGATGCCTTAATTGTAAAAATAGTTCCTAACACTGCAACCGTAATTGTTTGGGAAAAAGTATTTAAAAAGGAATTTGCAGCAATTGCAATACCCCTTTGGTTCATTCCTACAGCTGATGAAATTAGGATCATATAAATTGGAAAAGATAATCCAAAGCCAAGACCTAAAAATGCATTAAATGGATAAATTAATAGTTTTGAATCATGGAAAAAGTTCATCCCTAAGGCACCTATAATACATAAAAAAGCACCTAATAGGATAATATTTCTTGCCTTCATTTTCTTAATGAAGCGACCAGATAAAAATGAACCTAGTGTCCAAGCAAATGAAAGTGGAATTAACATTAAACCTGACTGTGTCGCACTTAATCCAAACACACTTTGATTATAAACTGGTAAATAGACCTCGATCGAGATTAGAAGTGCATGTGCAATAAACATTGCTGCATATGTTACAACTAAATGACGGATTTTAAATAAAGAAAGTGGTAATAATGGCTCCTTTGCTCTTGTTTCAACAAATAGAAATAACCCAAATAAAATGATTGCAAATGCAAAAAGGAATAATAAATCCGGAGAAGTCCAGTTATGTTGCTCTCCCCCTACAACTAAAGCATATAAAGCTGATAAAGTACTTAATATAAAAAGAATGGATCCTAAATAATCAATTGAAATTGTATTTTTACGGTCAATTTTTTGATGATAAAATTTCCAAAATAGAATAATAGAAATGATTCCGAATGGAAAATTAATAAAAAAGATATAACGCCAAGAAATGAAGTCTACAAAAAATCCTCCAACTAATGGACCAATTACACTTGAAACTGCCCAAACGGCACTAATATACCCTTGAACTTTAGCCCTTTCTTGAAATGGATACAAATCACTTATTACCGTCATCGTTAAAGGTAATGCTGCTCCTGCACCTAGCCCTTGAATTGTACGAAATAATATTAATTGACCCATATTTTGTGAAAAACCACATAATACTGAACCTAAAATAAATAAAATGATCCCAAACATTAATAAGTTTTTGCGACCATATAAATCCGATAACTTCCCATAAATCGGTGTCGTTACAGTCATTGCCAACATATAAGCTGCAAAAATCCAACTCATCAACTTAACACCAGATAATTCTGTAGTGATGGTAGGTGTGGCAGTTGTTATAATCGTCCCTTCAATCGCAGACAATGTAACTGCTACCAACAACCCGATCGTCACTAGCCTTCGATTAGTTTCCATAGTATACCTCCATTCGAGAGCAGATATAAGGATTGAATTTTTTCACAATAGATAAATATTCCTATGCACTCTTAAAAATAATAGAAGCTCTAATGGAGCTTCTATTGTTTCCCTGCCTACTTTTTCCAATTTGATTCAATAAATTCGTCTCTTCCAGACATCGCTCTATCTTCTTTATAGTGTTTTGGATTTTTTTTATGATAGTCTTGGTGATACTCTTCAGCCTCATAAAAAGTAGTTGCCTGTAATATTTCAGTTACGATCGGTTTCTTAAAAATATTACTTTCAATTAATTTTTCTTTTGATTCCATTGCTTCCTTAAGCTGTGAATCATTATGAACAAAGATTGCAGCTCGGTATTGTGAACCTCTATCCTGGAATTGACCGTCTGGATCTGTTGGATCAATTTGTGGCCAAAATAATTCTAATAGTTTTTTGTATGAGAATAATTCATCGTCAAATGTAATTTGAACTACTTCATAATGACCAGTAGTCCCCTTTTTAACCTCTTCATACGTAGGGTTTTCTAATTCCCCACCCATATAACCTGAAACAATACCATGTATACCAGGTAAATCCTCAAACGGTGTTACCATACACCAAAAACAACCACCTGCAAATGTAGCTTTTTGAATCATTTTAAATCCTCCTTACATTACCCAGTTTACATAATATCATTATGTTAAACCCATATATTTCTTTCATCTTATCTTATCTCTTTTAAAAGAATTTTTAAATATTTTAGCTCATAATTTTCCAATTTTTTATAAAATGAATTTCATTAGCCTAATTGGACTTTTACTAAACTAAAAAGACGATAAAAAACAGACATAAATTGTCTATTCGAATGACAATTATGTCTGTTTTCTTATACTGTTTTAAGCAGCAATTGATTTATTATTGTTTTTAATTCTTGTTCCAACGAACAACCAAATGACAAATAGTAATAAAATTAGTTGTGGAATGATACTTTCTAGGGAAGGATAAATCCCTAATTTAGGTATTGTTGGAAAAATAGTGCTCATATGGTCAGGCAAATAGCCAATTCCTTGTAATGCATGAATACTTTGACCAATGAATTTAAACGTCAAGTAATAAATACATAAACTTGCGATTGTAAAAAACGGCTTTAAAGGAATAAATTTGCTTCCTTTTAAGATGAAGATTCCAATTATAACAAGTAAAATGATCCCACCTGAAAAACCAGCAATCAATTCTTTCGCTGTAATTGAAGAACTCATACCGATATAAAACACGACCGTTTCGGCGCCTTCTCTAAATACTGCAAAAAATGAAAGTAAACTTAATGAAAGAATTCCTCCGCCTGCAATAGCTGCTTTTGCTTTTTCTTTCATCTTGCTACCATATTCTTGTTGACGAGATTGTTTATGCAACCATAACCCAACTGTTAACATGAAAACAACCGCAATAAGACCAGAGATCCCTTCAATTAATTGATTACTAATTCCGGCTGAGATTTTTGATAATAAAAACTGGAATAATAAACCGGCTACTAAACTAGCTACTATACCAAAAGCACCACCAACGAAGATCCACTTACGTGCTGATTCTTGTTTACCTTTTGACACTAATGCTAGTAAAGCGGAAATAATAATTAAAGCCTCTAAACCTTCACGGAATACAATTGTCCCTGCATCAAACGTCGTATAGGATGTTTTCTTCGTAGCTAAGTTTAAATTGTTTTGAATTTGTTTTAATGTTTTCATCGTTGTAGCAGATTTAGGCTTTTCTGTTAACTGAGTTAATGCAATGGATGTATCATTTTCAATCTTCTTATATAATTCCATTGAATTTGCTTGAACCATTACTTCAACATAAGGCCAATCTTGTATAAATTCATTAAAAGTAGTTTGTGCTTTTTCTGTATCATTAGATTCTACATAATTGATTGTTTGATTGAGTAGCTTGATTGCTTTTTCAATACTGACTTCTTTTGTTGTGTCACTACTTGGATTATTCAAAACATCAATTAATTTAGTAAAAGATTCATTTACTTTAGTAATTGAAGGTTTTTCAGTAAACAAAGTTGACCTTGAAGTAATCATATTTGCTTCGATTGAACCATAAAAACCACTGTTTGCTTTTCTTATATCATTTTCTACTTTAGACCATTCAATTTCAAAAAGCTTATACTCTGTTTGTGCTTTTTCCCAATTCGATTCATTTGATAAAGTTTTAACATTATTTAAATGAAATAATAGTTTAGTAAGATTAATTTGAGAAAGATCTTTTTTATCATTCGTATTTTCAATCCACTTTTCTGTTTCAAAAGCTATGCCGCGAATATCATCTTTTACTGTTGCAAGTTCATTTTGATCGATATCTTTAATCGCTTGGTCAACAAGTTTAGTTAATCTTGAAGTTTTTTTCTCATTTTTAATTAATTCTTTAATCGCTAATAAATCTGTTTTTACTTTATCTTTTTCACCATTTTTAACTTCTGTTAAAGAGTTACCAATATGTGAAAGTACTTGTTCTTGAATATCAGTTTCAGCAAATGTTTTATGAAACGGACTAAATATTAAACTAAAAAATAGTAAACTAGCTGCTAAAAGTATATTTTTTTTCATGTAATTCACCTAAAGTAATCCTTCACCAATATAACTTCCATTCTTAACACCTGGGAAGCATGCAAATACTGCACTACCATTATGCTCAATGTATTCGTTCAATAAATCCATTTTTGCTAATTTATCTTGTAAAGGAATAAATTGTTTTTCTAAGTCTCTTTGGAAACTAACAAATAGTAAGCCTGCATCTAATTTTCCTGTTTGGATATCAAGTCCGTCAGTATATGAATAAGATCTTCTTAATATTTTTATTTTACCTTTTCCTCTTGCTAAGGCAACATGTGAATCTGCAGGAATCAGTAATTTCCCATTATCATCTGTTTTCTTTAAATCTATTTTAGCAAATTCACTACTTTCACCAATTGGTGCACCAGATGCTCTGTGACGTCCAAATGTTTGTTCTTGATCTTGTAATGAACTACGATCCCATTCCTCAACACGAATTCGAATACGTCTAGCAACTAGATAAGAACCACCTGTTAGCCAAGCAGGACCATCGCCATTTTGCACCCAAATATGTGTATTCATTTCTTTTTCATCTTTTGTATCTGGGTTTCCAGTACCGTCTTTAAAGCCCATTAGGTTCCTAGGTGTACTACCAGATGGATCGGCTCCAGATGAACGTTGGAATCCGTGCTGCATCCATTTTAAACTAACCGTTCCGCGTCCAATTCGAATTAAGTTTCTTACGCCATGAAACGCAACTTGTTGATCATTTGCACAAACTTGAACTACGATGTCTCCACCGTTCCATTCCTCTCTTAAATCATCACCAGGGAAATGAGGTAAATCTTTTAACCCCGATGGTTTACTTGATTGAATTGATAATCGATCAAAAAATGAAGGTCCAACTCCAAATGTAAACGTAAGCTTCATTGGTTGTAGACCTGTTGCTTCACCCGTATCAATTGGTGGTGATGAAGGAAATTCAGAATCGCCTAGTTCTTTACCTTCACTCATTAAAGCTGCTGCTTCAGTCCATTTTTTAAACATTGTTTTGACATCTGCTTTTGAAGTAGTTTCTAGTTTAAATGACGCCAAATACATAAAATCTTGGGCAGGTGTTGTAATACCTTGTTGCTTTTTACCATAAAACGGAAGAATCTCTTTTGCATCCGCTTTAGCCGGTGAAAAGAAATTAGTTACTTTTTCAGTAGCTGCTTCAATACCAGTTGCACCAATTAGTATACCAGCTCCACCAACCCCAATAAGTTTTAATGCATCTCTTCTAGAAACTTTATTGGTTTCTAATTTTTTCATATTATTTAACCCCTAATGTTGACCCAACTTGAGAAATCGGTTCAGCTAATGCATCTACTTGTTGAGCTAATTTTTTCACTTCATCTTCTTTTAACTGTTTGTAATCAACGTATTGATCACCTTTTTTATAAGTATTTAAAGTTGTCATTAATTCATCGAATCTAGTTTTAATTGTTGAAGCTAAATCAGCATCTTTAGCTTTTAATTTATCTGATAATAATTGCACGATTTTATCTGAACCTTCCACATTAGCTGCAAAATCAGCTAAATCAGTATGAGAATATCGTTCTTCTTCACCTGTAACCTTTGAAGATGAAACTTCATTTAATAATTCCACAGGACCTGTTACAAATAATACTGGATCAATTTCAGCTGTTTCTACTTTTGCTCTTAAGTAGTTTGCATCCTTCATAAGTTGATCTGTATATTTTTCTAGACCTTTTGTTGTATTTTGAACCCAAAGAACTTGCTCAATTTTATGAAAACCAGTCCACTCATTAGCAGGTACATCACCTTCACGTGCATCGATTTTTGGATCTAAATCACCGAATGATTCTGCTACTGGTTCAATTCTTTCGTAATATGAACGACTAATTGGATATAAACGTTTTGCTTCTACCATGTTTCCTGCATTAATTGCATCAACGAACCTCTGTGTATTTGATACGAACTCTTCCGTTTGAGATACAACGAAATCTCTATAATTATTAATCTCTGAATCTAAATTTATTTTTGCTTCTACTTTTGTTTCTTTTTTTACATTACTAGCTTCTTCACTTTTTTGTGCACAACCTGCCATCATTAAACTTGTAGCAAGAGAAATTGCGATCATAGTAGTTTGCTTCTTCATGAAAATACCCCCGAAAAATCTAAATAATATATTATGTAAGTGATATTGATAACTTTTCTCATTACTCATCATAATACAATTGATAAATATTTTCAATTAGATTTTCATAAAAAAATGACTGAAGCTTGTTCAGTCATTTTCACGCTGTTGAAAAACTACCTTGTCAATTAATTATCAAATTTTCGTGAAAGGAGTAGGGTGATGTTGATTTCCATTACAGGATGCTCGCTTTCCATGGGGCGAGATTCTTTAGCCTCCTCGGCAAGCCTGTGGGGTCTCAGCCTTCCCGCTTATCCCATAGGAGTGGAGCATCCCTCCATTCCAATTAACTTATTCATCTAAAAATGTCTGCGATAAACCCTAATCAAATAGCCTTTCCTTAGAGTATTCTAACTTTAATCAGATTGTAGATCAATTAATATTGAACATTTATTAAACTAAACAATCGAATTTGTTTTCCTAAAAATAGCCCATAATATTTTTAACTTCTAAAAAAATCATTACTAGTATTATAGGAAATAAAATCGCTCAAACACATTTACATTTAAAATCATTAAAAAATCATTCAAAAAATGCTGAATTCATCATTATTAATGTTCATTTAAAGTCCGTTTTCCCTATTGACGTCTTTAAATTTCAACAATCTGAAAATGACTGAAGCTTGTTCAGTCATTTTAAACTATATAGAAATATACCTATTATTTAGACTAAGTTTTCCAATTAATTTCACTTAATGTTCGTACTTTTTAATATTACCTTTTATATAATTAAGGTACTACAGCTGAACCTATTAAATCATTTAACTGCAAGACTAATTATTCAAACTTAAATAATTTTGCTAAATAAGCATTCACAAAAATATTATTCTTATCTAATTGACTTCGAATAGTAAGAAAATTAGATAATGATGGATACGAGTGATTTAGTTTTTCTTTATTCATTGAATGCATTTTTCCCCAATGTGGTCTGCCATTATAGCTTTGAAGAATTTCTTCTATTCTATTAAAATACTCTTGATGAGGCATTCCTTTATACATATGGATTGCGATATAGGCTGAATCACGCATCGAAGCAGGACTTATTAAAAAATTATCTCCTTTTACAAATCGACATTCGATTGGGAAATGGACGTTAAATCGTTTATTTTTTATTTCTTCTTGTATTTCTAACGTCGCATCATTCATATATTCAGCTGGAATACTGTATTCCATTTCGTTAAATTTTACATTTCGAGTAGTTGCAAATAATTCATGGCTCGGTCCGACCATTCTTGTATTTGGAACACTGCTACCACTTATTCTACTAATTTGAGAACTACTTTTTGGAAAGTTTCTACTAAATTCACTTAATAACCAAAAGGCATTATTTTCAATGGTTGCTACCTTCCATTTCTCAAATTTAAATGAATGTTTCTTCGTTCTAGTTTCATTCATTACCTTTACTTGAACATAGTCAGAATAAGGGAATAAGTAAAACTCAAAATGTTCATTTTCTTTTTTCAAATTTAGTAAATTACTATAAACTTCATCAATCAATATTTTTTTACTCTCATAACGATATGTTTTTGCAGGCTTTATTCTAATTTTAAATTTAACAACTATGCCAAGTAAACCTAACGACACGCCAATTGCCCTATATATATCTGTATTTTTTGTCTTTGAACAATCTAATAAATCACCTGATGGTAATACTACTGTCATCTCTTCGATTTGTGTAGATAGAATTCCGTGATTGATTCCTGTGCCGTGTGTACCCGTCAAAAATGCTCCTGCAATCGACTGAACATTAATATCACCTAAATTTTCTTGCGAATAACCTAATTCGTATAATTCATTCCCTAATTGCTCAAGCTTAGTTCCAGCCCAGACTTCAGCAATTTGTTCCTGTTTGTTGATTGAAATAATACCATTTAAATTATCTAGTGACATTAAATAGTCGTTTGTTGAAATTAGTGGAGTAAATGAGTGACTTGAACCTACTACTCTTATTTTCTTTTTTTCTGAGTTAGCTTTTTTAACGTGGTTTACAATTTCTTCAATTGAGGATGGATACAATACTTGATTCGGTTTAAACTTTACACTTCCAGACCAGTTTTTCCATAACATACTTTTCATAGGAAGCACCCCCTATCTCCTCTGTATGTTGTGAAACGGTCGATAATCTTATTTTTACTTACTACATACAAATGAGAAAAACGCTCAGCAATTTCACCAGACTTACTTGGTCTAAATAAAATAGCTTCTCCTATTTTTAAATCTTCATGTCCTGAATAAAAAACTGGGGTTTGAACTTCACCAGCACCTTCTAGTGGCAATAAAGTACAATGATTTGGGGAATATGGGGTCGGTAATTTTTCTTTTCCTACAGCACCTGATGCGATAAATCCTCCACTTGTGCATGTAAAAATCTTATCCGCTGGTTTTCGAATGATTGGTAAAGCAAAGCCTATTGCTGGCTGATATTGAAAACTTCTGTATTCATCAAATAATGTTGGAGCGTAAAATCCTGAGCCTACTGTTACTTCAGTAACAACTTTCTCCTTCGTCGTCGAGTGAAGACTTCCAGTACCTCCCCCATTTACAAACTCAAGATGGTAACCATCTTTTTCAATGTATTTAACAATTTCTTTTCTTTTTTTCGCTATTTCACCTAATGATTTCTTCTTTAAAAACTGGATTATTTTATTTTTCAATACCCTATTTTTTGCATCATCACCAACCCCTGCAATTTGAGCCTCATATCCCATAATTCCTTCCAAACGCACATTCAAGGATTGCAATATATGTGTTAGTAGTGGTACTAAATCTCTAGGTTCTTTTATTGGTGACCGTCTAACTCCAAAATGAAAACCAAAAAATGATGTACTCATGTCTATGTCGATACAAAGTGGAATAACAATCTCATTTTTTGCTGCAATCTTTTCAATAATAGTAATTTGTTCAGTCTGATCCACCATACATATGATTTTTTTACCCTTTTTTATTTGTAATGCTATTTTATTTAAACCTATTACATCAACTGTTGGATAACCAATTAATAAATTATCGAATCCATTTTCAGCAAGAAAATCTGCTTCATGGGGGTTGTAGCACATTAGCCCTTCATAACAATCATTGCTCTCTAAAATATATTTTAAAACTTGTACACTACGAATTGATTTTGTAGCAATTCGTATTTTCTTACCGTTTGATTTAGCGGCAATATCATCCACATTTTGAACAAAAGCATCCCAATCTAAAAAAGCACATGGCATAGACAATTTAGAAAATACCGATCGATCGACCATTTATTCACCTATCCCGTAGCATTTTATTTTTAATTTATGCTCAAAATTATTTAATAAGAATAAAAAAAAGTTACATAGAATACTTTCTATGTAACTTTTAATAGTCTATAAATCCCTTTAATATTTGACACGTTAAAGGACAATTCAATCTCGCAGAGTTATTTGATTGGTTTAAACTAACATGCGACAAAGGAATGCCATACCATAAAATTTCATGATCAATCATAATGAAAGGTTGAACTTGATCTTTTTTTATAAAACTTCTATTTTTTTGATTTTCAAAATGAGCTTCACTTAGAAATAGAATTGGTATCTCAACTTCATTGATAAGTTTTCGAATTTCCAAAGACATTTCAGATAAATTTGGCATCGAGACAATTATTTTTTTCTTAGCATTTTTTAGATCATTTACTAATTCCTTTTTCAGGTCCAATGAATCATTTGAAAACAGTCTTAACCTCTTTGATATACTCTTTGAAAAAAACTTTTCAAACTCTTCTTTACTCACCTTGTATTCATTCTCCATTTGAAAATGAATTAACTTATTAATCGTCTTTTTTGAATTTGTTTTACTTTTCATAAATGGAATATCTGCAATATGGATAAATTTGCCTCGAGCTCTAGTCAAAGCAACATTAATTAATCTTTCACTGTTTTGATCTGTAAGCAGTAATCCAGGAGCATATTGTGGTTTCGTATCAACTGAATCAAAAATGATTACGTCACACTCCGCTCCTTGAAATCGGTGAACTGTTGCGATTTGTATCGGTAATTCACGATATTTTGTTTTCCCGATCATCTCTTTATGTAGTGCCGTAAGTAACTTTGCCTGTGCTCTATATGGCGTAACAATTCCAATTGACATGACCCCATCTACAATACTTGAAAGAATACATTGAATTGCAATAATCGCAGACCCTAAATTATATCTAGAATTCGTATTTGAATCTTTTAAAGCATAGGTTTTAAGAAATTGTGAATTTATTAAACTATTTGCTTGCATTGGAAATGGCCTATGTTTTGCGATTTCCTGTCTTTTTTTAACAGAAGGATGATCAAACACCAATGAATGATAGATTTCTTTATTCGTAAATCCTGATATGGCCGGATGCATTCTCCTTTGTTGATTCAGTAAAACTAAATTAATTAATGGCTCACCATATTCTATTTTTTGAACAATACCAGTATGATGAAATAAATCTTCTTGTAGCCACTTTTTCACATATTCATTATGAAAACATGATGCGATAGGTGGTAATTGTTTAAAATCTCCGCATACAACAATTCGTTTCCCTAATGTTGAAGCAAATGCGATTTGTGGTGTATATGCCATACTAATTTCATCAACAATGACTAAATCGAACTGGCGTAAGTAGATTAAAGGATCAATTGAACATTTGGATAATGTAGTTCCAATCACTTTTGCTTGATCAATTAATTCCTTTTCTTTTTCACGAATTTCCCCTCGAATTTTATTTAACTTATTTTGAATTTTACTTAAATCATCTAATTCTTTTTTTGAGGCTGCACCTCTTCTTGCTTTCCTTAGCATCGAGTGCTTTCGTTCATCTAAATTTTCCAATTCATATTGATTTATACTTCCATTTACTTCAACAAGCTTAGAAGAAAGGACATCTTCGTGTTGTAATAACACTTCATCTTTTGAATACCCATAGCGGACAATCTCGCCACTTTTCCATTTATCTTTCTTTTCTAATTCATGAATTACATTTTTCATTAATACATCTACTGCAGCATTAGAATGAGCTATTACTAAAACTGACTTGTTTTTTTCATAATGTTTTAAAATAATATTAGTTAAATTATAAGATTTCCCAGTACCCGGTGGCCCCCATATATATGTTGTTGCATTATAAAATGAACGATAAATTAGCTCCTGCTTTGTTGAACTTTCTTTCTTCATTTTACTTAAATGTTTAGCAGTTGAATCTGCATTCATTAGCTTCATAATTCTTTTTTGTTTACTACGATAATCTTTTATTTCCTCAAGTCTTTCAATTAATTGATCTAGTAATTCCCACGGTTCATTAAAAAGTTCAGCATGTGGAATCGTCGAAGTAATTCTTTCATTTATTTTCACTTCAACTTGAGAGCCTTTAAATGACAACAATTCACCTTGATATTCTTGATTTTCTATTTTTATTCGAACCGGCGTTCCTTCTGGGACAAAAATTTCTGCATAAATCGTAAACAAGATAACCGTACTTTGTCCAATTTGATATAGTGGAGTCCCCTTAGAAAGGGTATAACTTCTCCCACCATGAAATTTTAAATAATTTCGTTCCGCTTCAATTGCAGTTTGCCATTCTATAATTAACTTATTGACGTCATTTAGTGTATTTATAATCATTTATTTCACCTTATTAATTTTGAAATTGATATTTAAATTTCTCTTTAATAATAGTTAGTGAATTCCAATTATTGCAAAGTCTATTCAACAATCGCCCCTTAACTATACAATAGAAAGTTTAAACATTTATAGTAATTTACTTATCATACACTAGTTCATACAGTTTATTAAATTATTACAACCAATCTATGTAGTAAAAATATTGTTGATTTTCACATTGTATTTATATGTAATTATTCATAATCTTTAAATGTTCTTTTCCTCCACAAAAAAAGCCTCCAACCAGATGAAAAGGAGAATGCATTCATTATGATAGTAGACTACCTTCCTTTATTATCGGATGGACTTTTTTGTGTGTCTACTATAAGGGAATAATATCATTCAGCAGTCTTCTTATTTATGCATAAAATTAAAATATTTTAATCTTTTTACCAAATATTGCCACTAAAAATGTATAATGAAATTAGGAGGTGATAGTTCTGAAGCCCAACAGGATTTTCTTTTGCCTAATTTACGATTTATTTGATCACAGCAATAGGATGCTCGAAAGAAGTAGAAACTAAAAAAACAAAAGATATTGGTTCAAAAACATAGAAATCATAAATACGAGAAATCATAAATACGAGAAATATAGAGTAGTTACGATAGATAACTACGTATTAAAAGCACAAGAAATACTTAGAAATTCTGATTGGAAATTAATAGATCCGAAAATGTCCCGTCAACCTGAATATGAATTAGTTTTTCAGTTTAAAAATCCAGATATTCAAGTAAAACAAATACTTTACAGAGTATGGATTAATTCTAGTGACAACATGTTGGAAATAACTAAAAGTGGCCAATCTGTACAATGATCGAATGTAGATTCAGCGACTTTAGTTGAAATTATTACTGGAGAAAAATTAGCAAATAATTAACTCTAGTAGTCTTAGTAATTTTTGATGTTTAAGGGGTAATAGAATGATCATTAATGTTCAAAGTTCTATACTATTTCTTTTTTTATTCTTCTTGCCTTATTTTGTTCTTTTACTATACATAATTGAAAATGAAATAGAGAAAAAATCAAAAGTACCCAAATTAATTATTGATGTAACAAAAGTAAGAACTAACAATGAATTGCATACTCTATTGAAAGAAAAACTGAAATTCCCATCTTATTATAGTGAAGATTGGGACGCTTTTTGGGAGACCATTACTGGAATCGTAGAGTTACCAAATAAAATAGAGTTTGTTGGGTGGTCAGAAATGGCGAAAAGATTACCTGAAGATTCGAAAATAATGAAAGAATGCCTGCTAGAACATAATGAGGAATTCCCTGATTGGAAATGTGAGTTCTTATTCAACTAACACTTTGAGTTAAATGGAAATAAGTAATTCTCGTAAAGTATTAATTCTAGCATTCTTTAGTGTAAGGACATTACATAACAACCTTCCTATTAAAATATAAAAAAGAGCTACCTAATTAGAATATCCCTAAAAAAACACTAGCGATACAACAGTACTGATGTATCGCTAGTGTTTTTTATTTAAATAATTCTCCTAAATAATACGGCATTTGTTTTCGCCACCAAACCCAGTCATGTGAAACATCTTCGCCCCATTCATCAAACCATGCTTTAATTTGTTTTTCTTCAAAGGCTTCTTTTAATGTAAAGTATGAAGGCAGTCCGTCTTGTTCCCAATCACCTAGCCCGGTACAAATTATGATATCTGCTGAACGGTATCGATCTATAAACCAGCCGTCATTTTGATTCCATATGTAATCACTTGGTGAATTTTCGTATACAAGAGGATCATTTCCGTAGTCCCCAAAAAAGAAACGCACATCGTAAACACCGCTAAGTGCAACTGTTGTTTGGAAGACATCCGGATGTCTTAGGAAAAAGTTCAATGCATGATATGCACCCATACTACAACCCGTTGTCATCATTGGTTCAAACCAACCTGTTTTATGTTTAATAAATGGAATCGCTTCTGAAATTACATAACGATCATATGCTTCATGAGCTAATGCACGGTCATGTACAGATTTTGAGTCGTGTAGCCAACTTTCGCTATCTATGGTAGACAGAGTAAAAAACTGAATTTTTCCAGATTCAATAAAGTCATGACACACATCAATCATTCCAAAATTATTGTATTCAAAATGAGTCCCCCCAGATGAAGGAAAAACTAGAATTGGCATGCCACTGTGTCCATATCTGTTCAACAGCATTTCTCGTCCTAATTCCCCGCTCCAATGGCTTAAATGTTCTATATTCATAGAAAAATCCCCTATTCTTATACGTTTACAACGCTGCAATTTTTTCGTTCATGTACAAAACGAATGATTTCATCGACTTCTTCCTGCGAATCTGCATTAATCGCATAAAATTGATTTCCTTGGAGTTCCGCAAACGCATCTGGCATGCGCTTTTCAAACTTCACACGGTCGCCAAATTGTTCATAAATAGCATTGGTATCATTGCTATACTCATACGCATCACGCTGTGTAATACCGACACAATACTGGTTTTTTGCATTTGATTCCTTCAATTCGCCTCCAGTCACAATAGAAGCATATTGAGCAAATAAATCAATGGAGTACGCGAAATTGTACATATCAATCGTGTAGCCCCCAGCTAAGCGGTTATTATATTCAAGCGCAACATAGTCGCCATCTTCTAATTTGAAAAACTCAATATGAAAAAAGCGTTCTTTCATCCCAAAAGCTTTCACAATCGCCTTCCCATAGGTTTCGAGCCTAGGATCAATTTCTTTTTGAATCACATAAGCTAAATCCAACTGACCCTTAACAAGTTCCAGAGTTGGCACATTATATGTAAAGCTTGTCTGAAAAACAATATTCCCTTTTTGATCGACTAAGCCATCAAATGTACAAAGCACGCCTCCTTCGACATATGGTTCAATGAAATACACTTGTGCTTCATCCCATACTTCTTCAAAATGGCGGACAGCCTCTTCTGAACATAATTTAAAGGTTGCAGCTGATCCAACACCATTATCCGGTTTAGCAATAACTGGCAGTCCTAATTCATCAATGGCTTTAGTTAACTCATTTTTAGTTTTAACGACTTTTCCATCTACCACAGGCACACCTGCTTTTTTAAACAGCTTTTTCATTTCCGATTTATATTTAACTTTTTTCAAGTCACTCGGTTTATTACCATATACATTAAATTGTTCACGCAACTGCGCATCAAGTTCTAACCAGTATTCGTTATTAGATTCAATACGCTCAATCGGACCATGTTTATAAAATAAAAATGCGACAGCCCGTTTCACTTCATCTAGATCTTCTAAATTATTCACTCTATAATATTCTGTTAAAGCGTTTTGAAGTTTGGGACCTAATTGGTCATAAGGCTCTTCGCCAATACCTAATACATTAACACCCGCGGCTTTTAAACGATAAGCAAATGACTGGAAATTCTCTGGATAATATGGAGATATCAAAATATAATTCATAAAAATGCTCCTTTCAAAATATCAAAAAGTTTATTAATTACACAATTTATTTCAATTTAAAAATTAATGTAAGCTTCTTTTTAAATCAGTTCATTCAAATCCATTTCTCACTTAAGAAACGTAAACATTCTGGTAAGTGTTTTGCCCAAGCTTTTTCATCATGTACTTCATCTGCATAAATATTTAAACAAATGCTATCAATTGGAACAGAGCCTTTTATCAATTGTTTATAATACTTAAGCGAGCAATCGATATATGCCTGCTTCATATTTCCATACATAAATTGTCGATCAGTATCATCGCCTTCTTGAGTACCTACTTGAATATATACTCGTTGTTCAGGGTCCAACTCTTGACTACCAATATAATGATCAAATGCTTTACTTGTAATCCAATTGGCTAAAGAAAAGATACCTAAACCACCAATTTGATCTTTATATTCAACACCCATAAAAGCAGAAATATTTCCTCCTAGCGAACTACCAATCACCGCTGTATGATATTTATCAGGTTTAGTTCGATATTGCTGATCGATAAACGGCTTTACAATTGTCATTACAAAATTAGCAAACTCCGCGCCTTTACCACCTAGCTCATAATCTTCAGGAAGTGGGCTTTCAGTAATTTTCCAAGGCGTATATTCATTAATTCGATCTTGTCCACCGTTATCGATTCCAACAACAATCATCCTTGGTAAATCTTGGTTTTGTTTGATTGCCGGAATCACTTTCCATGAATACCCGCTATAAGATTCACTACTATAGAAAATATTTTGACCATCATGCATATAGACAACCGGATAATTTTTATCCTTGTCTTCTTCATAATTTTTCGGCAATAAAACACGCACGCGACGTTTTTCATTTTTATAAGACATATGTAATTGATGTGTTTCTAGTTTTAAATAAAAATAGGATTGATTCATTTTAACTTCCTCGCTCCTTTAAACTTACCTTTAGAAAAATCCTACTTATGTTCTTCTAATCAATAAGTGTTCGATAAATATAAATCACACTTGGAAAGGAATTCTTCATTAACTTTATTTAATTCGCTGTTCTAATTTTTTTATTTAACTCTAAATCTATTAAAATTAGATGCGAACCTACTGCCTAAACAATTCTTTTCCGTGCAGTTACCACATCGGTCTGAAAAATCATTTGTAACTAATTCAACGAAAATAGATTAGATTCCTTCTTGAATTATCATGCCAAATAATGAAATAGAGGATATTTGATAAATGAATATCCTTCATTTCACACTTTGGAAAGCTAGTTTACTTAAGCTATCAACATTTATAAAAGATGAAAAACCAATCTTTAGCAAACAAGTATAAATTTCAATTTTACGGTTTATATAAAAAGTTCTAAAATAAGAAGAGATAAGAAATTACATTTGGGGGAAAGAAAAAATGATTAGAGAAGCTACTCAAAAGGATTTAATGGACATTTTAGAGATTTATAACGATGCCATTCTAAATACAACTGCCGTTTATACATATAAACCACAAACGCATGAAAGCAGACAAATTTGGTTTAAACAAAAGAAGGATGGAGGGTTTCCAATACTAGTCTTCGAACTTGATCAAAAAGTCGTTGGATTTGCTACATTCGGTCCTTTTCGAGCTTGGCCTGCCTATAAATATTCGATTGAGCACTCAGTTTATGTAAATAGTGAATACAGAAAAAAGGGTATTGCAACTTCATTAATGAAAGAATTAATCTCAATTGCCAAAGAAAGAGAGTATATGACTTTAATTGCTGGAATTGATTCAGATAATGAAAAAAGTATTGCCATGCACAAAAACTTTGGATTTGTTTATTCAGGCACAATTAAAAAGGCAGGTTATAAATTTAATAGATGGCTTGACTTGTCCTTTTATCAATTAGATCTTGATGGACCAAAGAATCCTACAGAAGAATAAATTAGTAATCTATTAAGGGTATGTTTTGAACAATATTTTTCAAAACATACCCTTTCTTATTCTATCGAAAAACGTTCTATTTTACTTCTAAAGCAAAAACATAAGAGGCATCGCCATTCGATAAATGCTCATCTTTTTTATCCACCCACCATACTCCATATGAATAATAATATACTCCTTTATTAATAGGTGCTGAAAATTGATTCTTCACTAATGAAATTTCACTTTCCTTACCATTATTTATTTGAGTTAAGTGGATTTCATTTGGTTTAGGTTTATAATTCATAAAAATTTTAACGTTTTCGCCAGGTTTTACTTCAATCGGCTTTTCACCTTTTAATAGATCGACCGGTCCAGCTGTATCAGCACATCCCCCTTTTCCTTTCGTAATCCAACAATATGAACCTAACTTCGTATCATATGTTTGATTCTCTACTTGAACCATTGTTTTTGGAGGCTTATTTCCTTTCAAACCATTAATTGCTGAACATCCAGTGAAAATGAGAAAGACAAAAAGTATCGGTGCACCTAACCATTTTGACATTTTGAACACTCCCTATTTTCAAATTGGACTTTAATATGACTCAAACTTTATTTTAATTAGTCAATCAATCATTTTTCAGTTTTTAAAAACGTTAAGATTGTTCCGTCCTTTTGTTTTACAATTATGAATTTTGAGTCTTTATTTGTTAAATAAATTTTATCGCCAAGCTTTAACATATTAGACGAAAAATTGGCTTTTGGAATGCTATTATTTTTAACCACTTCTTTGACTTCACCAATTTGGTCTTTCAGTATAAATTCCTTATTATGTAAAATTCCTTCAAACCGATATTGAGCCCCATTTACAATTAGTAGTCCAATACCCGAATCCGCAGAAGTAAATTCTTTTGTATTACCTAGGTCTTCCTTTAGTGCATTTTTAATAGGTAAATTAATCGTAATGGTAATTGCTAGAAACAAAAGAATCCCACCTGAAACAAACAGTTTTCGAATTCGATTATACCCCCTACTTGAATTGGCTTTATTCCATATTTGCACAAATGTGACGGAATGATGATGTTGATCTAAATTCTTCTGAAGTATGTGTTTAATGTCAGAAATAGGATTGTTTTCCACCTTTAAGTTCTCCCCCTTTCAGTTTTTCTTCTACTTTAAACAGTTCGTTGTTCGATAAACGATTTCTTAATTTTGTCAACGCGTAATTAAGTCTTGATTTACATGTACCGATCGGAATATTTAAAGAGTCAGCTACTTCATCTAATTTAAGTTCTAAATAATAATGAAGAACAATCACTTCCTTACTCTTTTGCGGTAATAAGTTTATCTCTTTCCATAGATGATCTTCCATTTCATTTTGTAAAATCGATTGTTCAACATTATTTTCAGTTAGAACATCATACTGAATGCCGAAAAGTTTCTTAATTTTTTGTTTACGTATCATATTGCGGGTGATATTTACTGTTATTCGATAAATCCAAGGTTCAATTGCTTTTGTTTGATCAAACAGATGGAATTTTTTTATGATACGAATGTACGTCTCTTGCGTAATATCTTCTGCCATTACTTTTGATTTGGTTAAAAAGTAAGCAGTACGATACACTAATGACGAGTGGTTATTAAACAATTCTTCTAAACAATCTTTGTCAATTCTTTCAGGCACTAGTTTTCCTCCTTTCACGACTTACTCTATTACTCTATATACACTTAAAAACAGTTGATAGTTCGGTGTTTTTTAAATTTTTTTTCTCTAGACTTACTTTAATTAAGAATGAGTAAAGAATTGTGTTAACAAAATCTACAAATTTCATCAATGCGAGTTTTTAAAATATTTTTTCGATTAGTTATATAGTATGATAAGAATTAACTTAATTAAAGGTAGGTTTTTAGAATGAAGGCAGTTCAAATTAATGAATCAAAGCATTTATTTATTGACGATTATCAGATGCCTGTTTTAAGTGAGAATGAACTACTTGTTAAAGTTCATGCTACGGCTATTAATCGAGCTGACTTACTTCAAAAACATGGTAAGTACCCCGTACCTAAAGGCGCATCACCGATTTTAGGTTTAGAGATGGCCGGGATCGTTGAACAAGTTGGGGCTAATGTTACAAATTGGAAAATTGGAGATCGTGTTTGTAGCTTATTGCCAGGAGGAGGTTATGCGCAGTATGTTTCCATTCCTTCAGATTTGGCAATTTCAATTCCAAATCATTTTTCATTCGAAGAGGCAGCGTCTATACCTGAGGTGTTTTTGACAGCTTACTTAAATTTATTTGAATTAGGTAGATTAAAAGAAAATGAAAAAGTATTAATTCATGCCGGAGCTAGTGGTGTAGGAACAGCTGCAATTCAGCTTGCAAGAGAATTTGGTGCAAGTTCAATCGTTACGGCTGGGAATGAAATGAAACTTACAGCCTGTACTGATTTAGGTGCAAATCATGTGATTAACTATAAAAATGAAGATTTTAAAACTGTTGTCGAAAAAGTTACTGATCACGTAGGTGTAGACGTCATTTTAGATTTTATTGGTGCATCTTATTTCCATCAAAACTTACAATCATTAAATACTAATGGAAGGCTCATTTTGATTGGTACAATGGGTGGAGTTAAAGTGAACGATGTGAACTTATTACCACTTTTGACAAAGAGAATTTCCATTATCGGGAGTACTTTGCGTTCACAAACACTTGAGCAAAAAATCTATTTAACAAATCAATTCAAAAAATATGTCTTACCACTTTTTATGAATAAGAAAATAAAACCAATTATCGATACAGTGTATAGTTGGCATGAAGTGAATGAAGCACATACTCGAATGAAGAACAATTTAAATATCGGAAAAATAGTCTTAAAAATAGATTAATTATATGTAAGTTAAAGGGGATAATCATGGTACTACTCGGTTCATTTGTTAATGCAACAGCTATTATTTTTGGCTCTTTACTAGGTTTGTTTATTAAAAGGATTCCAGATCGAATGAAAAATCTAGTAACTCAGTCAATTTCTCTCGTAATTATAGTTATAGGATTTACTTTAGCTATGAAAACAAATCAAGTTCTGATCGTCGTTTTCAGTTTATCGCTAGGTGCGGTTGTAGGAGAATGGTTAGATATCGAAAGTAAATTAGATAAATTAGGACTATTTATCGAAAGTAAATTTCAGTCTAAAAGCGAAGGCTCTATTTCTAAAGGATTTGTCACATCGACTTTGTTATTCTGTGTTGGCGCGATGGCTATACTCGGTGCACTTGATAGCGGGCTCCGTCATAATCATGAAATATTATATACAAAATCAATGATGGATGGATTTTTATCAATCATTTTAACTTCGACTCTCGGCATTGGCGTGTTATTCTCCGCTGTCCCAGTTTTAATCTATCAAGGATTCATTGCCATTTTTGCCTCATTTGTACCGAATCTAGTAACACAGCATTTATTAAATTCAATTATTGCTGAAATCTCAGGTACAGGAGGAATTTTATTAATTGCTCTTGGTTTGAATTCACTAGGTTTAGTAAAAATAAAAATTGGAAATATGTTACCTTCTATTTTATTTGCACTTATTATTGTTTGTTTCATTCAGTTTTTCAAATAAGATTACTAAAATGAGCCCCGAAAAGGGCTCATTATTTTAAATTAATGGAGTTTCCTTCTAAAATAACCTTTGTCTTTATGATATAAGATTAACGCTACTATTAATACTCCTGCAGCAATCCAAACAGCCTGATTCCCAATATATTTTGTGGAAATACTTCCAAACAATGCGCCAAATGAAAAGGAAAGGATAATAACCAAAAACTCTTTAAATTTTGTTTTTGCTTCTTTGTCTTGATTTATAAAAGCTGTATATGCTGCCTGTGAAGCAATTCTAATATTACCGGTTGTCATAGTTGAATTGTATGTCCATTTGTCTAAATGAGTGAAGGTTGAAATTTGTAATGATGAGACAAAGGAGATGCAAACAGTTACAACTATATTAGGTACACTACTAGGTAATAATCCTACAATCATTAATACACTAAATTCTAATAAGAGAATTGAACGTCTATAACTGTATAATAGTTCTCTTAATCGTGGGTGTTTAACGGATTCAGCAACCAACACTCCAAGAATAAAGGCTATAATAGGTAGAATATAATCCACAGAGTTTTTCCAATTTCCAAATGATAGATTTATTGCTAAAAGAACAAGATTTCCCGTTTGTGCATTGGCAAATACACCGTCTCTGCTTATAAAAGTATACCCATCTAAAAAACCGCCTACTAACGCTAACATTAAACCAAGATAGACTGAATTTGATGATAATGATGGAATTATTTTTTGTTTAGATTTCAAACTAGTTCTCCTACTTCTATTACTAAACTTAGCACAATCATAACACACTTATTATGTAAATAAATGTGAACAATAATCCAACAATCACATAAAAAATAATCAATTTTTCACTTGGGATAATTGCTATTTTTTAAGTGGCTACCCTGAAAATTAACCATAAAAAAGAGTTTATGTCTCACTTCCATAGTAGTTACAAAAGGATATAAAAAACCTATCCAAATGGATAGGTTCAAAATTAAATTATTACTAATTTATTTCAAGTACTTACTTTCCACATAACCTAAATTCCCATCAACATTCACATAATTCCATCCAGTAAATTTCTGAAGTACAATGACCTGCTTGTTTTTACTAATAACTTTTATTGAACGAGACGATGTACTTTTCGTTAATTTTAATGGAATTTCAGCAGTAGTAGTTTTTTTCTGATTAATACCGCTTGTAATCTTTACATCTGACTTCTTCACATAATATACATTTGCTCCGTTGGCAATCTTTACATAAGTTTTATCTTCACGAATTACTATAAAACGCATATTTTTAGGTGCTTTTTTTACATACTTCTTTAAATATTTGTCACTATAAAGGACTGCTCCACTTGTTTTGGTTATATCTAAAAACTTTGGTGATATTAAACGGTAGTTATTTTCAATATAGTTAAAAGATCCATATATTGTTTTTGATTTCACTTGAGTTTTAACGGGTTCATTAACAAATCCGCTTAATGCAACCTCATATTTTACATTTTCTTTCTCACCGATTGGAGTGATCGTATTTGTTTCTGGATTTTTTATTGGAAACTTCACAACCTGAGTAATTGTTGTAGTTGGTATCTTATTAAATGTAAAATCTGAATATCCTTTGTTACTTCTTAGATAGCCCCAACTTGTACCTGCCGGAATTTCAAGTGTAATTGAAAATCCACCTTCTACTTGCTGTACAGATTTTATTCTAGGGCTTGTAAAAAAAATAGGACTGCTTTGTTTGATTTCAAAAAAAGCTCCAGGAAGATTTTCTGGATCCCCTGATTGCCAATTTGGTACGCTTGAAAAATCACGATTTCCATATGTGTCGTATGACATTATATTCAATGTTTCTGGTCCTTTTGTAAGGTTGTAAAAATTCTGGAGGTACATATAAGTTCCGTCTAGATTAAACTCATCTTTTGTAATTACCTTCAAAAGATTTGGTATTGTTTTTATACCACCGCTATAGATCTCCATTTTTTCAAAATCAGGGTCATTTGGACGCTTGACTGTTAAGTAAGCATAATCCCCCTTTTCATTAACTTTAATGAGTTCAGCGTGTCCGGGAGGCGTATGATCAATAATAAAACTTTTACTTACTTCTTCACCATTATCATCTCTTACAACTAAAGTATACAATCCATCTTCATTAATTGAATCATTTGTGAAAACTTGCTTAGCTACACCATCTTTAAATAATAAACCGTTTCCATCAAAATTTAGTTCAGAAGGGTTAACTGTTGATTCTAATGTTATTGTTGGTGGCGTAGTGTCTTTTACTGTTGAAATGTCAGTATTATAGATTAGACTTCTTCCATCTGCAGTTATTTCATAAATTTTATAGTTATAAGTTGTATTAGAATCTAAGCGTCTGTCATCCACTTTAAAAGACACTCCATAATCTATTGTAGCAATTACTTCATTATCACGTTGCAATTCATAACTTAATCCTTCTTGATTAGGTTTCTCTAGCCAATTAAAAGAAATATCATGTTCGGTTTTTGTAAACTCGATATTATCCGTAGATGTTGCATAAACTTCTTTTGGAAGATATAAACCAAATAATCCAACCAAAAAACAAACAAGAATGAGGAAGGTTGTCCTCAATTTTATATTTAAACTCAACAAAATAAATCCTCCCTATATTAAAACAAATAGAATACCAAAATTTATTTTAATAGAAAGATTCTCTTGGATATAGAGGAAAAAATTGGAACACTTTTTGCATAAAAAAGCTGATTTCTAATTATTTTATTATTTTATAGAAAATCAGCTTTTTCATTTCTTCTATTTTACTGCACTGTTTCCCATTTAGCATTACTATATTTAACTGTATTACATCTAATTTATATACTTTCATCTTATAGCACCTCTTCGGCATTAATTATTCCACATTCGGTTTATATTCTCCTTTTCTTCAAATCTTTTATCTAGTATTTTTTAATATGTTCCTTATTTTATCTGTATATATTTTATCTAAATCTTCAGTGCAGTATTTAAAGTTTTGCATGCTTGTTTCTTTAGGAATACCCTTGTGCACCAATTTAATATCAATTTTCTCAATAATAAAACGCTCGTCAATTTCATTTTTCACTCCACCAACTTCTGTTAAATCTATTTTAGTTCCATTTTTTAATTCTAAAATGTAAAAAAATTCACCTTTCGTATCTTCTATTTAAGAATCGCATGATTTAGTTTAATAAAGTTTATTAATTTTCAACAAAAAACAAAATTGAAAGAGTTATAAAAAACAATGAAAATAACAGTAGGACAATTCTTTTTAGATGGTTGGTGATTTTACTAAAATAGAATTTAATATAGCTTCTACAAGTGTTGTTCCACCTTCGGATATAGATGAATCTATTTTTTCTTTAGGAGCGAATAATGAAAATAATCCCCCGAATTTTCCGATATCAATGATTATAATATCTATGACTTCTATTTTTATGGCCTCCTAAATACGTAAATAATCTAGCATAATTATACCTTTCCTTATACAACTGATATGAACGAAACTGTCAACTCACCATACCCAAATGGTTTTATTTTTATGTTTTGTCTGTTTTTAGGCAGACTTATTCTAAGACTACCAACTTAGTTTTTTTCACTAAGTCTGTGATTTGGGTAAGCTTTTTAATCACTCCTTTATTGCCAACTGCAACCTACGTTAAGCAAAATGGAGCCGTTTCGTTCATTATGACTAAACTGCTTTTTTCACACAAAAAAAGATCACATTAATTGTGATCTTTACTACTTATAATATACCGTTGACGCGATGATTCTAGCAGCATCAACTAAAACACACATTGTTCCTCCAAAACGTGTACTCCACTTAAAAAAAGAAGATGGTTCTGTTGCACCATCGGATTTCCAACTTTCTGTAACAACCCAAAATGCTTCTGGATTCACTATTAGTAAAAATCCAAATAAAATGAGTAATATTCGGAAAAACATATAAGAAGACCTCCAAAATATTTAGTGATCTTTACACGCTCATTTTTTTATTTTCTTACTATTTTTTTTATAAAAAAGATAATTCCAAAGGCAATAGCAGCAAAGATTAAAAACCAGACAATAATTGGGGTAAATAACATTAAGTTTCCCAAATGAATCCTCCCTTTAGTAGGTTTATTCCTTGATTCCCTTATATACATAACGAATACCTACAATAAAGAATACTAAACTTAATATCAATGGAATTGTACCAATATTAATCAACGCTGTTCCGAAAACTCCTAAATTTGAGTCCCATCCATCTCCAGCTGGTTGAGATAGGTACAAAGAATAGATTGATGCCGAAATAAGTGTTACTCCAAATAATAACATACTTGTTAAAACTCCAATTCCTCCAACGATTAGATTCTTCATATTTTCACTCCTTGGTTTGTTAGATAGTTCTTTCCCGGATTTAATATTCTATTAGTCTAAGAAGCTTGCAACTAACCCAAATAACATTGTTAATACGATAAATGTAATAAAGAAATATCCTAAATATCTTATTAGCTTTGGCTTTTTACCTAATTCAAAGCTTTTTCTTTTTAAAGGAATAACACCCTCTATTTTTTGTAAATCCTCTATTGGTGAAAATACTTTCTGATCATCCACGTAAACTTTGCTTTCAGTCTTTTCTGATTGGTGCGTTTGTTCCATAGAATCCACTTCCCTTTTTAGTTATTATGAAATTTAACTGCATTAGATGATTTACTATATTTTACTATTTTTCATTAAAATTCGATTAGATATTTTTCTCCTTTTAATGCACTTCCGTACTTCCTTCATTAAGCACAAGCGAAATTATAAATTTATTCCTCTTCATCTAACTAACATTCAGTTGAATAAGAACTCAACAATATACTTAACAGAGCCTTTAAAATAATAAAAAAAGACGATCAAATCATTCATTCGATAATCTCTTTCTTCTTATTTAATAATCTTTACCATATGATCCTCATCATAAAATTCACCATTAACAAATAATGCTCTTTTTTCTGTACCAAAGCTTTCAAAGCCAACAGCTTCATAAAGTCTTTTTGCAGATTGATTTGATGAAATGACTGCCAATTCAATTTGTAAAATTTCTTCAATTTCCATAGCTTCTTGAATCGCTTGGTTTAAAACTTTTTTCCCTACACCTTTACAACGGTAATTTGGTGTAACATACATTCCCCAAATTGTTCCCTTATGTTTCATTTTTTCAGATCTTTTTTGGTAGAAACCAGCAACCCCAACGAGTACGCCTTTTTCAAATGCACCAATGATAAAATTATCAAAAGTTTTAGGGAAATTATTTGTGTGCTGTTCGATTGATTTACTCTCATATTCAGTTAAACTTTCTCCAAATGCTTCTGGTGATAATGTTAATCCTTCACTTCTTAAGCGAATAAACTCAGGTAAATCTTCAATTGTTAATTTTCGAATTTCCATTTTTACCCTCCCTTTAAGTTGATGAAATTGCCTTAAATTGACTTATAATTCTAATGGCTCGTTTTAATAGAAAATATTTTATGTAATGGTATTGATCAATTTGTTTGTCATATAATCAAACTCTCCTCCACAGCATGAACAAATATTATAGATTTGTACAACTCCTTGAAGTCCATAGGGTGATTAATCTAAGGCTGAATATCCATAAATGACATATAAATTTATTCATTAACTTATTCTCAATACCATGAGTTAAAAACGAATAACTGATTATATTCAATTAAAAGTTTTATTATCCCTTTATCTTTTTCTACCAAACTACCATTTTGTTGAATAAGAAATTTTAAAGATAGTTTATGGCCCTTTAACTACGATTGAAGGCAATGAAGCCAATATATCAACCATATAGCCAATTACTCATAAACACATCCAAAGGAATGGTGTGGGTTTGTTATAAGACCATTCATAAATTGCACATTGTGAAACTCTTTCTATAAGTTTTTCATATTTTCCTTTAGAATTTATTGTTAAATCAAATGATATAACCCTTCTCCTTTAAAACTAGTACTTCAATAATATCATTAAATTATTCATATTGAGTTATACCCATAATAAAAAATAGAGCCGAGAATTGCCCCCTAAGCGTAATAGAAAGTCCATCTGTGATCTGGTGGTAAGCATTGGTCACATAGTAATTTCCCATTATGCGTTGCTACATCATTTAAACCTACGATTTGGTCATTCTTCTTCCTTTCAGTTTTCTAGCAACCACAATTTTCACATCTGCCTCGGTTTTAGCCAAACCGCCAAAAGAGATTCGCCGGTTCATGGAGGAAGTGGTACAACTGGCAGCAGACCATATTGAAATTTTCACTTCCATCCTTGATGAAGACTTTATCAGTTCTACCATCGCAATGGATGTGAAGCTTGCGGAAGACTGCACAAACATCATGATTTCCAATGGATGGTTTGAGGAACCGCCAAGTTCAGTAGATCGTCGAGAATTATCTTAGGGAAACTTCCCCATAATTGCGATTTTACGAAGTACACAACCCCCTTGAGTACCAAGGGAGGAACTAGTGTTCTTATCAATTATCCATGCAAGTACATATTGCAAATTAGCGTCTTAGTGCTAATTGAATTTTCTCCACTTTACGTATATTCCAACCATTAAGTATATAATATCTTTTTTTAAAAAAATTATAGAATGTTTCCTCCTATACTTGGAACAATACCATTGTATTTACGTAGAAAGGAGGGTAATTAGAAATGGATATTCAAAAATTAGCCGATCATGAATCATTGGATTTACATGAAGTTATTAATTTCAAAACCCTTTGCTTAGCGAAATCAAAACTAATGCAAGGACTGGTATTTGATGATGATTTGAGAGCATTAATGCAAAAAGATGTTGAACAATCCATGCAAGCACTTGGAGAATTACAGGCAATTTATAAACGTGCACCTTTTGAAGCTCCTGTTCCTCAAAACCGTCCAACTCCAATAATAAATTAAAAGGAGGCAAATTCATTGAATCATGACTATTTAGACCCAATAAACTCGCTACATGTACCTGAGCTAGCAGATACCACATTTGCGATGGATTTTCTTCTTCGTGCCAAAGAAGGTGTTCGCAATATTGCGGTCGCATTAACAGAGTCAGCATCACCTGATGTTAGAACCCTCTTACGAAACCAATTAATGCAAGGGATTGCTATGCACCAAGAAATTACAGAACTAATGATTAGTAAAAAATGGTTCCATCCATACGAACTAAGTGAACAATATCAATTAGACCAACTCTCTGCCAACAATACATTAATGATTGGCAAAATGAATCTATTTCCTGTTGAGAACAATAGAAAAGGATTGTTTGACCGAACACCTGATGAACATTAACACTGGAGGCTTGTAACCAATGAAGGCAGTAACGTATCAAGGTATTAAAAATGTAGAAGTGAAAGAAGTTCCAGATCCCAAGATTGAAAAACCAGATGACATGATTATAAAAGTAACAAGTACAGCTATTTGTGGGTCTGATCTTCACCTAATTCATGGCATGATTCCTAACCTGCAGGAAAACTATATTATCGGCCATGAACCAATGGGAATTGTAGAAGAAGTAGGTCCAGGTGTGACTAAGGTAAAAAAGGGAGATCGAGTAATTATCCCCTTTAACATAGCATGCGGTGAATGCCATTACTGTAAAACAAATTTGGAAAGCCAATGTGATAATTCGAATGATAATGGTGATATGGGTGCCTATTTCGGATATTCTGGTACGACGGGTGGCTATCCAGGTGGGCAAGCCGAATATTTAAGAGTGCCATTTGCCAACTTTACCCATTTCAAAATTCCAGAGACTTGTGAAGAATCAGATGAAAAGTTAGCAGTTATTGCCGATGCGATGACTACTGGTTTTTGGAGTGTTGACAATGCAGGCGTAAAGGGTGGAGATGCAGTTATTGTTCTTGGCTGTGGTCCAGTTGGTCTTTTTGCTCAAAAATTTTGTTGGCTAAAAGGAGCAAAGCGTGTCATCGCCGTAGATTATGTAGACTATCGTTTGCAACACGCCAAACGTACTAACAAAGTTGAGATTGTAAATTTCGAACACTTTGAAAATGTAGGAATGCATTTGAAAGAAATAACGAAGGGCGGCGCTGATGTTGTCATTGATGCAGTTGGAATGGACGGTAAAATGACTGATTTAGAGTTCCTGGCAAGCGGATTGAAACTTCATGGTGGAGCATTGGGTGCGTTTATCACGGCTACACAAGCAGTTCGTAAAGGCGGGACTATTCAAGTTACTGGTGTTTACGGAGGGAAATATAATGGATTCCCAATGGGAGATATTATGAACCGAAACGTCAATATTCGATCTGGACAAGCACCTGTGATTCATTATATGCCATATATGTTTGAATTAGTGACGACCGGGAAAATTGATCCAGGTGATGTCGTAAGTCATGTACTGCCACTAAGTGAAGCAAAGCGTGGCTATGAGATTTTTGACACCAAAATGGATAATTGTATAAAAGTCCTTTTGAAACCTTGAGGAAGGAGGTATAAAAAATGAACTACGCCTTACATGAAGTTCTTGAGGTCCATGAGATGGCTGCATTTAAGACCACTTGTTTAACGAAATCTAAAACGATGAAAGCGTTAGTTACAGATCAGCTATTAAAAGATATTATGCAGCAAGACATTGATCTATCTACTAGACAATTACAAGAATATTCTACAATCCTTTCCAACGCTAAGCAGTAAATTAGGAGATGAATAAACATGAATCCAATCATTGAAACTTTAACTGGCATGGACGCACTAACGGATCAAGTGGTTGCAATGGATCTACTCATTTCAGCTAAAAGTGGTGTTAGAAATTATGCCATGGCAGTTACAGAGGCAGGAACACCCGAAATTAAAGACATGCTCACTCGTCATTTAATGGAAGCTCTTGATATGCATGAACAAATTTCCTCATATATGGCAGAAAAAGGATGGTATCATGCTTGGGATACAAACGAACAAATCAATTTAGATTTAAATAATATCAATACAGCATTGAACTTACCCACTCTATAAAATTAAAATAGGAGCAGTTTAGCATTACCAACTTAAACTGTTCCTAATAAACCATTTATATTAAAATGATTAACCACCATTTTCTTTTACAATTACAAACTTGATGTCTTTTCATTTATAAAAGAGCTATATTAAGCTTATTACGACCATTTGCTCGATGCTTACCAGTTCAAATTTCACAAAAAATTGAACCAACTATTTTTATTATCAAATGGTAGGAGCAGGAAATTCATTAATTTTCATACGAAGTAAACTATAAGGTTTTTGTCGCAGGTCTTTTCCATAATGAAATCTTGCCTGCCGATGTAATTGGTTCACAATGACATATAAGTATCCATCAGGGCCAATCGAAAAAGTATCCGGCCATAAAATTCTCGGATCATGTGCGATGGTTTCCATTGTACCATTTGGCAATATCTTTCGAATACTATTGTTCTCATAATCTCCAGCATAAATAGATCCTTTTGCATCAGTAATCATTCCATCAGAAGCACCTTTTTCTCCCAAATACTCCACATGATAAGCTAAATCCATGTCCGGTATATTTCTGTCTCTCAGGGCTTCTGTTGAGATCGAGAACAGATGACGACTTGTTAGTGGACAAAAAAATAATACCTTTCCATCCGGAGAAATCGCAATACCGTCAGACGCCAATCTAAATGGAGAAGTCCCGCCATCTTTATTTCGATTCATCAATACTTTTCCTTCTACTTTCGGTATAAAATAGTGATCGGGTGAAGTTGAATTTGCTCCATTTAACCGTCTAAACGCGTTTCCATTTTCTAAATCTACGACGATAATAGCTCCTGGTCCTTTGGAAGAAGAATCCGTTATATAGGCATAACCTGCGTTTCCAACACGAAAATCAAAGCGGACATCATTCAGGTAAGTTGTTGGCAGGACAACATCTTCTGTAAAGGTGTATACGCTTCTAATTGTATTGGTTTTTAAATCAACAGCGACTAATTTTGCTCCACCTTTAATAGGTTCAGAAAAATTGGGTGCCGCTGTATCTAATACCCAAAGCGTTCCTCTTCCATCAGCAACTACACTTTGGACACTGATGAAAGTCATAGTGATATTCTCGGGATTAACCAAATTGGTTTGTAAATTAGGATAAGGCTGCAATTTATCCTCAACAATTTCCGCCACAGTAAATTTAACATCATCTCCCCATTTCGGAAAACAAATAAAAATTCGACCAGTTTCCGAAACACTAACACCTGTAGGCATAGTGCCATAAAATGCATAAACTAGTTCTAACTTACCGAAATATTTTTCCATAGGTAGCATATGTGTCATGAAATCCTCCTCAACTATTTAAACGGGATATCACCTATATATGATTTATATTTTTTTTAGTGCATGTATTTTCTCAAGAAGACATAGAACGACTGGACTCAATATCTGGTATCGCTACACGTATGGCTGAACAAAATACTCGCCGAAATCGGAACAGATTTAGAGAACCAGTTTGGAAGTGCACTTACATTATGTCCTTGGGCAGCAATAGTTCCTGGACATAATGAAAGTGCTGGTAAAAGGAAATCACCTAAATCAAAAAAAGGCAATAAGTATTTAAAATCAGCCTTAACTGAAGCCGCACATTCCGAGGGTGCATCAACTACCATGGAGCAATGTATCGATGAACAGCAGCACGAAAAGGTAAAAGAAGAGCAGGAATAGTAGTAGCCCAGCCATGGTAAGATTCGCCTATTATCTTCTGACTAGGAAAGAAATGTACAGAGACTTAGGAGAAGATTATGACAAACCAAAAGAAGTATCAATAGTCAGTCATTCGGTTAGAAGGCTAGAAAAATTAGGGTATTCTGTAAAGATCGAAGAAGTCTCTTTATCCATCAATCAATTATCTAACTTTTTAATTTAATGGACGCTTTTTATAAAATATAAAGACGTCTTTTTTCACATTATACCTTGAGGTTTTTTCATGATAGTTGAACAAGCTACACCTAAAAAAAATTTTCACCTTCTTATCTATAAAAAAAGACTTATCATCTTTAAACATGATAAGTCCTTCAAAAAAAGATTAAAGTTTAATAGAGACTAGTTTCAATTCAGTCATCTCTTGTATTGCATACTTTATGCCTTCTCTTCCATAACCGCTTTCTTTTACGCCACCATAAGGCATTAAATCAACTCTAAATGTAGGAACATCGTTTACTAGCACGCCACCTACATGTAATTTTTTAGTAGCATATAATGCCCTTTGTAAGTTGTTTGTATAGACACCAGCTTGTAATCCAAATCGACTATTGTTTACTTCATTTATTGCTTCATCAAACTGTTCATATGAATTAATAACGACAACTGGACCAAAAATTTCTTTACAGGATACATCGCTGCTGTTCTTTACGTTTGTTAAAATAGTTGGTTTATAAAGACGTTCATCTATTATATCCCCACCAGTTACTAGATTGGCTCCATCATTAATAGATTGCTTAACCCATTCATTTATTCTAGCAACATCTTTTTTAGAAATTAATGCACTAATATCTGTTTGAAGGTCTAACGGCGAACCAATATTTAACGATTTAGTTGCATTTTTCATCTTCAATAGGAATTCATTATAAAGTGTATGGTGTACAAAAATTCTTTGTAATGAAATACAAACTTGGCCGTTATAAATAAAGGCTCCCCATACACAACGATTAATTAATTCATCAGTTAACTGGCTATCTTCATCGATGATCAACGCTGAGTTTGAACCTAGTTCTAACGTTACTTTTTTTAGTCCTGCTTTGTTTTTTAATGAGATGCCGACTTCAGGACTGCCGGTAAATGTAATTGCGTTCACGTCAGGATGTTTTACTAAAGCATCACCGATTTCGGAGCCCTTTCCGGTAATCAGGTTAAACGCACCCTTAGGTAAATCCGTTTTATTAATCATTTCAGCTAATGCGATGGCAGAAAGTGGAGTCTGACTAGCTGGTTTTAAAACAATTGTATTTCCTGCAGCAATTGCAGGACCAACTTTATGTGCTACTAAATTAAACGGGAAATTAAACGGTGTAATTGCACCAATTACCCCAACTGGCTCTCTAACTGTATAAGTGACTCGACCTTCACCACCTGCTACTGCATCTAGAGGGATTGTTTCCCCGTATATTCTTTTTGCTTCTTCAGCGGCTATTTTATATGTTGCAATCGTTCGATCAATTTCACCTAAAGCAGCTTTTAGGGGTTTGGATGCCTCTAATGCTAAAATTTCAGCAAGTTTTGAACGATTTTCTTTAAACTGTTCAACTAATTGTTCTAAAATGACACTTCTCTCATATGAACTGAGCTTTTCCATTTGAGTTTTTGCGTTATTAGCCGCTCTGATCGCTTCTTCCAAATTCTCTATCGTTGCGATTGGTATTACAGCTAAAACTTCACCAGAATGAGGGGCAACAAGGTTTTCATGTTTAACTCCTTCAACCCAACTTCCATCTATATAAAATTGTTTTTTCATTCTATTTCACCTCAGTTACAAGTTGACTAGCAACTTGATGTATTGATTGTTTTATAATATCCAGTCCTTCATCTATTTCCTCGTCAGAAATAATTAAAGGTGTTAAGAAACGAAGAACATTACTATGAACACCTGCGCTAAGAATAATGACTCCATTCTCATAACATTTTTTTGTTAATGCTGCAACAAACTCTTTTGCTGGTTGACCAGAAGTAGGATCTATAAATTCGATCCCTACCATTGCTCCTAGTCCTCTAATATCATAAATAATTGGCAAATCATTTTTCAATTGACTAAAAAATAATTTGATTTTTTCTCCAATCGATCTAGCTCGAATCCATAATTTTTCACTTTCAATTTTTCTAATCACCTCGAGCGCTGCTACACAACCTAAAGGACTTCCGCCATAAGTTCCACCTAGTTCACCGGGTGAAGCCGCATCCATTATTTCAGAACGACCCGTCACCGCACTAATTGGTACACCCGCTGCGATTGATTTTGACATCGTGATTAAATCAGGTTCAATTTCAAAAATCGTTGATGCAAATAATTCCCCTGTTCGCCCAAATCCTGTTTGAATTTCATCCGCTATGAACAAAATTCCATGTGACTTACAAATTGTATATACTTCTTTTATAAATTTCTTTGGAGGAACAATAAATCCTCCTTCTCCTTGTACGGGCTCCATAATAACCGCTGCCACTTCTTCTGGTGACACCTCTGTTAAAAGAAAATCCTTAAATTGAGAGATACAAAAATTAATATATTCTTCTTCAGATAACTCTTTTGGTCTATTTGACAAATAAGGGAATTTAGCTTTATATGTAGCAGGAGCAAATGGTCCCATTTTATATTTATATGGTTTTACTTTACTTGTTAAGGACATTCCTAATAAGGTCCGCCCATGAAATCCTCGAGTAAACGAAATAATTCCAGGTCGACCAGTGTACTTCCTCGCAATTTTAACAGCATTTTCAACTGCTTCAGCACCGCTATTTAATAGAATTGTTTTTTTAGAAAAATTCCCAGGCGTTATTTCAGTTAATTTTTTAGCTAAATCAATATAAGACTTATACATTCCTACATGAAAGCAAGAGTGGATTAATCGCTCTGATTGATTTTTAATCGCTTGTACAACATTCTTCGGAGTATGTCCTACATTTAACGTACCAATCGCTCCAGCAAAATCTAAAAATTTATTACCATCAACATCCTCAACGATCGTACCGTTTGCTTTTTCTACAAAAACAGGTGTATTATTTCCAACTCCATTTGGAACAAACTCATTACGAAACTCAATGAGTTCTTTACCCTTTGGCCCTGGAACTCCTGCTGAGACATTAACAAATTTTCGATTATTACTCATGCTAACTCTCCCTCTCGTAAAAATAATTTCATTTCAATCTATAAAATTATTAAATTATTAGCTCATTACTAATATACTCACTTTCAAACATTTAAGAATGAAATAAAACTTGGCAAAGGGCTTTTAAGAGGGAAAGGAAAAAGCCACTCAGGAGAGCGGCAATTTAATTTAAAACATTAATAATTCGCGAATGTCTTCTTCTGTTAAATTAAATGAAGGTTTACCATTCGTTTCAATAATTTCTCCTATTAATTGTTTTTTCTTCTCTTGTAGTTCATTCATTTTATCTTCAATTGTACCTTTAGCGATTAGCTTGATCACTTGAACATCATTCATTTGACCAAAACGATATGCTCGATCTGTTGCCTGGTTTTCAACCGCAGGATTCCACCAATTATCATAAAGAATAACTGTATCAGCACCAGTTAGATTGAGACCCACTCCACCTGCCTTTAATGAAATTAGAAAGAAGTGATGTTCACCAGCATTAAAACGATTACAGATCGATAGACGTTCTTCTGAAGGAGTTTTTCCATCTAAATAAAAAAATTGTTCTCCCATGATAGAAAGTTCTCTACCGATTAAATCTAACATTTTCGTAAATTGCGAGAATATCAATACTCTTCTACCGGCTGTTTTTGATGCCTCAATTATCTGAAATAGCTGTTCAAACTTAGCTGAACTCCCTTCATAACCATCTAAAAACAAAGCTGGATGGCAACAAATTTGTCTTAAACGCGTTAAACCGGCTAAAATTTTGATCTGATTTTTGCCTAATGTAAATTTATCCACTGCTAAGTGTTTTAGTGTGTCGTGTCGTAGTTTTGCTAAATATGCTGCATATAATTTTTTTTGTTCTGGTAACAATTCAACAGATTCCTTCGATTCGATTTTCTCTGGAAGTTCCTTAAGAACATCTTCTTTTAATCGTCTTAATAAGAAAGGCCGCACTCTTTTGGAGATTGTTTTCCTAGTTAAATTACTAAATTCCTTTAACGCTCCAAATAATTCTGGAAAAACTACATGATAAATTGCCCAAAGTTCTTCGAGTGAATTTTCAATAGGCGTACCAGTTAATGCAAACCGTTGATCAGCATTTATCTTCTTTACTACTTTAGCTGTTTGAGTAAAAGGATTTTTAAAATTTTGTGCCTCATCAAAAAATACTGTATGAAACTTTTGCTTTTCGTACCACTTTATATCATTTCTTAACATCGAATATGAGGTAATTATTACATCGATATTGACTAGTTCTTTTTGTATTTTCAACCTCTCATTTTTATTTCCATCAATGACAAGCGCTTGAATTTCAGGTACAAATTTGAATATCTCGCTTAACCAGTTATACGTTAATGCGGTCGGACAAACAATTAGGATTGGTGTATTAAATGAACGGATTTCGTTTAAAACAGATTGTATATAAGCAAGGCTTTGAATCGTTTTACCTAATCCCATATCATCCGCTAAAATTCCTCCAAATCCGAATTTAGCTAAATTCTTCATCCATTTATACCCAAAAATTTGATAGTCTCTTAACAGATTTTTCATTGTTTTAGGTACTTCTTCTACAATTTCATTTGGATTTATTAAACTCTCGTAAAAATGATGCAATCGATCTTCAATTTTAAATAAACTAGTGTCTTCCGTAGAATCTACTAAATATAGACAATTTTTTATGGGTAAGTTTAATACACCTTCATAATCAAATTCCTGCTCAGGTACTGCATTTAAAAATCGCCTGATCTCTTGTAATTCTCTCGTTTCAAGCGAGTACAAAGTACCATCATGTAAACGAAAATATTTCCGTTTCTCTTTCAGTGCTAATAACACTTCTTTGATTTGTTTCTCAGGAATGTCTAATTCAAATTTAAATTCCAACCAATTCGTTCGTTCTCTTTTTAAATTAACGCGTATTTGAGGTTTCTTATTTTCTTTAAATATTCGATTTCGAACAGCGGTCGTTGCATAAATTTCAGTTAGTTTTTCAAGTTTAGGTACTATATTTCTTAAAAAATCGTATTCAAGTTCTTCATTTTGTAAGAAATAGCCACCTTCAGTTTTTGAAAATGAACTATCTTCCATTAATTGTAATATTTCAATTTCTTTTTCTTCATTTCTAATTAACATTTTACTCAGTTGATTTTCTCTTTTATCTAGCCGATTAATCACAATGCGATCATAATGAAATTCAAGCCCTGCAAGTAATTTATTTTTAATACGATCTAAATATAGCTTTGCTCTTAACGGGGTTTCTGAATATTGGTTTGATAATGAAGTAGGTATTTGCACCTTACCAAGCTTTAAAAGACCTGGGATTACTTTCTCAACGTAGAGATGAATTTGGTCTGTGGGAATATTTATTTTTTCATGTGCTGTGTTTTGAAATATTTGTTTTAACTCAACAAGTCGATTAAATTCCTCTATATTAAGATTATATATTCTTCCACGATATAAGACTGTTGAATAAGCTTCCAATATCGTTAATTGTTCGATTCCTTTTGCAGTTAAAAAGTATTGACCATCTAAATGCACAATTTCAAATTCCAATGGTAATTTATCTTCGGTAAATGAAATTTCATTAAATGGTTTTCCGTTTTCGATTATTTTGACGTTTCCTGAAACTGTTAATAAATTAATAAATTGGCTCCAAATTGTCGGAGAAATGAACATATATTCATTTTTCTTAGTCAAAGGATCATTAAACATTTTTTCATCATCTAATAACTTTATTAAAAGTTCCCAAATACGATTAACTTCATTTTGAACACAATGTATATTAGGATCAAAAATAATATCCGCCGAAATTTTACTTGGTTTCCCCTTTTTAACATCCTTTAAAAAATTTCGTAGATTTTCTACATTCCTTTTTCCAAATGTCATTGCAATTCCAAGTAGTTTATATCCTTCACTCATTTCAATGACTTCGCAAATAAAGTCAAAATCTATTATTTGCCGATCGTCAAAATGCTTTAATTGTCCGCTTTTACGAAACGTTTTATTATGAAAAAGTTCTAAAATACCATTCGATCTAATGGAGTTTTCCATAAAAACATCAATTTCTGTTGGAATTCTCTCGTTTTTCTGAAGTTCAAAAATTGAAATTA
Organism: Gottfriedia acidiceleris; assembly: GCF_023115465.1. NCBI lineage: Bacteria > Bacillati > Bacillota > Bacilli > Caryophanales > Bacillaceae > Gottfriedia > Gottfriedia acidiceleris. Next base: position 2,662,531 of record NZ_CP096034.1, read on the forward strand.
AAACTGCAGCTATATGTTGACAATCCGTTTTAATTGAAGTTAGTTTAGGACAAGTGCACTTGCAATAAACATCACCATTTTCTTCTTTTAAAACATGAACGGTAAAATCTTCATTTCCTATAACTGTTGCAGTACAAGCATTATCATAATATTTTTCGATTTGTACTTTATTTGCGCGATAAAAAGAGTCACCCCTTTTGAAGGAGACTGTACCGCAGCGTTCTTTTATGATTTTATGATTCAATTTTATTTTCAATTAACTGCTCCTTCCAAAATAAATAGAATGAATATAACTATCTTACCATTAATTATTTATTTATCTAAAATATTGCTTCAAATCTTCTTATAAAAATAGAAAAAAAGAAGCCATTTTTGACTTCTTTTTGTAAAAATCTATTTTTGTTCTACAATTCCATGTCTAAAAGCATAAATTACAGCCTGAGTTCGATCAACCACTTCTAATTTCGTTAAAATATTACTTACATGCGTTTTTACTGTTTTTAATGAAACAAACAAAGTATCGGCGATTTCTTGATTTGATTTACCTTCAGTCATTAAATGGAGCACTTCTTGTTCTCTAGCCGTTAAATCATCATGTAATTCGCGTTGAGTAGATTTTCTCATTCTATTCATCATTTTCCCAGTAACAACTGGTTCTAAAACTGAGCCACCTTTATATGTCGTTCGTATTGCATTAGCGATATCACTAGCTCTAGATGTTTTTAACATATAACTGATCGCACCAGCATCAATTGCGGGATAAACATTTTCATCATCAATAAAGCTTGTAACAATAATGATTTTTGCTTCTGGCCATTTTGATATAATTTGTTTCGTCGCTTCAATTCCATCCATAACTTCCATTATTAAGTCCATTAATACAATATCAGGACGTTTTTCTAATACAAGTTCTACGCCTTCTTTTCCATTACTTGCTTGACCAACCACTTCAATATCAGATTGAGTACTTAAATATGTAGAAACACCCATTCTTACCATCTCATGATCATCAACTAACACGACTTTGATCAAATTTCCCACCTCTATTCAATTACTGGAACTTTTACTTCTATCTGGGTTCCTCTTTTTGGTATACTTACAATTTTTGCCGTTCCACCAATTTCAGAAGAACGTTCACTTATCGATTGCAATCCATACGAACCAGTTTTTCGGTTCTCGACATCAAAACCAATACCATCATCAATCATTCGCACTAATACAAAATCTTCAATTTTTCTAACTCGTATTTCAAAGGTTTTTGCATTTGCATGCCTTAAAGTATTCGATAATGCTTCTTGAATAATTCTAAATATATGATCCTCTACACCTTTTGAGAGTGTAATATCATCGATTTTCCATTTCAATTGAAGAGCTTGACGATTTGTTAATTCAGTTAGAAGCTTTTCTACGCCTTCTTTTAAGCTTTTACCTTCTAACTGAACTGGTCTTAAGTGTAATAAAAGTGCACGCATTTCTGATTGAGCATTAATCGCCATTTTTTCTATATATTGTAATTGTTCTTTAAAGGTAGTTTCACCAAGTTCATTGATCGCAGAAATCATCATCGAAATCGCAAATAATTGTTGGCTAACTGAGTCATGTAATTCCCTTGCTAATCTATGTCGCTCTTTCGTAACGACATCTTCAATTGTCTGAGATTCAATTAATTTCTTTTCATCTACTAATTTTTGAACAGTCTTCCTTGAATCTTCAATTTGCTTAGATATTTTTTGAAGTTGTAATTCAATTTCGTTATCAATTGACCGAATTGAATTCGCTGATTCTTTATGATAAATTCCATTTTCTGCCTTTACTATACCTTTTAGTAAAGCTTTTTCATTATGACGAATCGTGCTTAAAACAGCTGTACTATAAACAATTGATATAATTATGATTGCTACTAATAATATTAATAATAAAGAAAAATTTCCAATTTTATACAAAAACAATTTATCAAGGAAAGTATGATCAATGAAATAATAAACAACGCCACAGATTAAAATACTGGATGTAAATGCAGCAAGACAGATTGATAAAAAGATACCTTTATCAATTTTCATTTATTTGTCACCTCAATATTTCCGATTGCTAAAGAAGTGACAATTTTTAACTTTCTTGAAGCTTCTTTATAATCATTAGAAGTGAACTTACAATTCTTGTTAAACCCGTTCAATTTATTTTTAAGGATATTAATTTTTCCATATAAAGTAGAATGTTGGATTGAGACTTCTAAATCATACGGCACATACAATGTAATGTTACCGATGATTCCATTTAATACCAACACTGTCTCTCCTTCAGGAATAAATGACTCAGAAAGATCGATTATGACATCTCCAATTCCAAAATAATAATTTACATCTTCTAATTCAAATGAATCATTCTTTAGATGAATATTTGTGAAAAAACGATTTGAAATAAGAGAATTTGTTTCAAAGACACCTGTATTCGTTGTTTCAACTATATTTGGTATAATGACTTTTGCATTAAATTTAGAATTAACGAATATTAAATATCCAACATAAATCACAATAAAGGATAGTACTCCTAAGATCGATTTCAATTGAAATACATTACTAATAAATAAAATGATTCCTCCAAAAAACGCGATATTCGCAGAAGTAGAAGGGTAAACTTTACGTTTTTTTGCCCCGTACTGAAACAAATAAATACCTACTCCAGCTGCGATTATTGCAAAAGGATTTAAAAATAGATCAAATAATAATCCTATGCCTGCAATTATGAATAATAATCCTGTTAATTCATTGCTAGACAATCGTCTAAATCGCTTCATATAGCTCTCCTCTATTCACCTAAACTAGCTTGTTAATAGCAATCGAAAGCTTTTGTTATTAACTATTCTACTATGTAGTTTATCTATTTTTTGAGGGTTTTGATACAAACTTAAGTATTGTCTTATCTCGGTCTTAAGACTGAGATTTTTTTGAGGAATTATGTAAGTAATTTTGGACTCGTTATGAGTAAGGTAAGCGCGGATTTTTGTCTTTTTACTTACTCATGAACATCTTATGAGTTACTAAATCCCGGTTTCTTGCCTTTTTCCTTACTAATGAACCTCTTATGAGTCACTAAATCACGCTTTCTTACATTTGTACTTCCTCATAAACCCCATTATAGTCACTAAATTTCAAAAGAAAAAGAAGAGTATAAATACTCTTCTCTCTTACTTATAAGACTTAGTATTCATCATTTTACTAATTTTTTTCCACTTATCTCTTTCTTGTCTAGCTAGTGATGCGTCTTGTTTACGTTCTGCATACGCTAGTTCTCTCATTAATTTACGATAGCTTGTGAGTCTTTGCTGATCTAGTTCGCCGTTTTCGATTGCTCGGTTGACCGCACATCCTGGTTCGTTTGCATGTGTACAGTCAGAGAATTTACATGATTTTGCTAATTCTTCGACATCTGTAAATGTCGAGCTTATATGTTCTTCTCCACCCCAAAGTTGTAATTCTCGCATACCTGGTGTATCGATGACCATTCCGCCAGATGGTAGGAAAAATAATTCGCGGTGTGTTGTTGTGTGTTTACCACGATCGTCACCTTCACGTACGTCCTGTGTTATTTGAATTACTTCACCGATTAGCGCGTTTAATAATGTAGATTTACCAACACCTGAAGAACCAAGTAAAGAAACAGTCTTCCCTTCTGAAATGAGCTGTTTCAGTTCTTCAATCCCTTCTCCATTTGTACTATTTACAGAATAAATCGGTACACCAAATGCAATCTCTTCAACTGCTGCAATTTTGGTTGGTAAGTCAGTGCATAAATCTTTTTTTGTTAAAACAATAATTGGATTTGCTCCACTATCATAGGCAACTAGTAAATAACGTTCTAATCTTCTTATATTAAAATCGTTATTTAATGCCATTACTAAAAACACGTAATCTATATTAGCAGCTACTATTTGTTCTTCAGTTTTTTCTCCTGCAGATTGCCTTGAGAATTGACTTATTCTCGGCAATACCTTTTGGATAATTGCTTTGTTTTCACCTTTTAATGGTTCGATTACAACCCAATCTCCAACGGATGGATAATCACTTTTTACTTTTGCTTGGAATTGAAATTTCCCAGAAACTTCACCAGTTAGTTCAGTTTCTCCATCATGCAATTTATAAATTTGTCTTTGTTCTGAAATTACTCTTGCAACTACAGTATTTTGATCCTTTTCTCCGAACGTTTCGTTCCAACCTAATTGTTTTAAATTCATTTTGTCCTCCAATTATATAAGGACAATAATGAAGATTTACTCCATTTTTTGTCCTCTATTATTTACCCTCTTCTGAACTAAATTAATTAACTTTCCCATATTCATCACTCCGTTTCATATATAGTACTTTTAGTATATCCAAATTTTAGAAAATCGTCCATATGAATTGATTGAATATTAAAAAAGGACAAAACATTCTATTTTTATTTCGACATATTTTGACAATTCCCATTCTTTTGTTTAATTAAACTTTTATAATATTAAAGTAAAAAATAATAAAAACCCTTGAAATATTTCAAAAACTTATTATTATTTAAATATAGGTCTTTTTGTTTAGACTGTACTAATACAGGTCAATCGACAAAGTCTAAAAATACTAGTTTAATAAGAAAAATCAGTATTGCAAGATTTGTCTGACAATATAAAAAACTTTACAGAAATACGCTATTGTGTGTTATACTAAAATAGTAAATTGGTCCCAAGTTTTTTTGCGGATCTAGATAAAAAATTTAGTAGCATTGTTCTGTTGAAAAAAGTTAGAAATTTTTTTTAACTCAAATTGTCGAAATTTGTTGAATTCGGAAATTATTTTTTATAGTAAATTGACAGAATAGTATATGAATTGACGACAATAAATATTCATACAGAAAATTACACAAAATAGCACTAATGAGGGAGGAATTTTGAATGAGCGTAGCAGCAAAACAAAACGTTTCATCAAACGAGCAAAATCAAAAAACGAAACACCCACCTGGCCTTTACTTACTTTTTGCAACTGAGGCTTGGGAGCGCTTTAGTTATTATGGAATGCGTGCACTTTTAGTTCTTTACTTAACAACTTCAGTAGTTCAAGGTGGACTAGGATTTAAAGATGCTTGGGCACTACAACTTTATGGATTATTTACTGGATTAGTATATTTCACTCCAATCATTGGTGGTTGGATTACAGATAATTTCCTTGCAAAGCGTGCTGCGATAACACTTGGTGGTATTATTATGGCAGCTGGTAATATCGCATTATTCGGTATTCATTCTTCAACAGGTTTATATCTTGGTTTAATTTTAATGATTATCGGTAATGGTTTCTTCAAGCCAAACATTTCAACAATTGTTGGTGAACTTTATGAAGGAGATGACCCACGTCGTGATGGTGCATTCACAATCTTCTACATGGGTATCAACTTAGGTGCATTCTTTGCTCCACTTGTTACTGGTTACTTAGCACAAACTTTATTTATGTCAAAAAATGCTGCTGGCGATGATTTATTCGGTTACCGTTATGGTTTCTTAGCAGCTGCAATCGGTATGATTATTGGTCAAATTATTTTCAACTTATTAGCATCAAAATATCTTGGTGACTTAGGTACAAAACCTAATGCAAAAGTTGTGAAAGAGGGTAACAGCGCTTCAGTTAAGGATATCCCTCTTACTAAAAAAGAAAAACAACGTACTACTGTTATCTTTATCTTAGCTGCATTCGTAGTATTTTTCTGGGCTGGATTTGAACAAGCTGGTTCATCATTAACACTTTATACTGAGCGTTTCTTAGATCTTAAAGTTGGAAGCTTCAATGTACCATCTGCATGGTTCCAATCTGTTAACCCATTATTCATTATGCTTTTCGCTCCTGTTCTTTCTATGATCTGGATTAAAATGGCAAGAAATGGTAAAAACATTAGCGTTCCTGCGAAAATGGCAATGGGTCTTATCCTATTAGGTGTTGGTTTCGCATTCACAATTATGGCAGTTATGAAAACAGGTTCTGATCCAAATCATATTACTGTAAAAGCAAACATGTTATTCATGGTTATGACATATTTCTTCCATACAATTGCTGAATTAGTACTTTCACCAGTTGGGTTATCAGCAGTATCTCGTTATGCACCTGCTAAACTTGCTTCATTATTAATGGGTGTATGGTTATCATCAAGTTTCATTGCAAACTTAGTTGGTGGTCAATTAGCTGCATTTACAACAACTCTTGGAATGTTACAAGTATTCTTAGCAGTAGGTGGAGCAGCAATCGTTGCAGGTTTAATCTTACTTGCTTTATCACCAAAACTTGCAAAAATGTTAGACTAATTACAAAATTAAAAGAACTCGATATGATCGAGTTCTTTTTTTATTTCTGCATTTTTATTTGCCAGTACTTCCAAAACCACTAACTCGTTCTTCCCCTGCGAAATCATCATCAGCTAATAAGAACTTTTGGAAAACAGCTTGTCCAATTCTCTCACCTTTTTGAATGATCACAGGCTCCTTCGAAACATTTATTAATTGCATCATGATATGGCCATCGTTTGAAGGATTGCTATAGTAGTCTGAATCAATAACCCCTACCCCATTTCCTTTCATTAAACCTTTCTTTAACGGTGTAGACGAGCGTACAAATAATGCTAAAAATTCGTCTTTTTGCATATACGCTTTTAATCCTGTACCAACAAGTTTGATCTCGTTTGGATTTATAATTGTCTCTTCAATACATTCGATATCATATCCAGCTGCATGAGTAGTTGCTCTTTTTGGTAGATTCACTCCACAATTTTCGAATCCTTTTGCTATTTCAAAACCTCTTATTTTTTCCAAAACTTTCACCCTTTACCATTTAATCCATTTCTAGTGTAACATAGATATTTTCATAATGATAAAATTATTATAGAACGTAAAAAAGAGGCTGTCTTTCTAAACAGACAGCCTCTTACAAATTATTGACTAATTTTATAATAATCTTGAGTGTTATATTGTCTAAATCCACAATCGATATATAATTTCTTCGCGTTACTATTTTCTAGGGCAACTTCTAAATGAATTTCGTTTCCAATCTCGTTTTCTTTTTGAATGGTTTGGAGTAATGCATTTTTTCCATATCCCCTACCTTGGTATTCTGGAAGTATTGCAAATCCATAAATCCAACTCTCATTATTTTCTCGTAGCAAACTCATTTTACCAATTTTTTCATCATTTACTTCTATTATAAATAAATCACGATCTGGTTCATTTAAAATACGTTGATTGTACTTCTTTGCATCACTATTTTCAAATCCAAAACATACAACATCTAAATTTGAAATAAATGCGAAATCTAATTGCTCTGCTTTCGTGAATTTAACGATTGGTGTAAATTCTTTTACCACTTGGTTTTTCCAAACCATTTGATATTCAGAAAATGAATAGTTACATTTATTTTGATTTCGAATAAATCCTTTCGCTGATGCTGAAGCTTCAGGAGCATTTAATAAAATGGTAGTGGTAGGAGCTATTGAATTAAGTGCTTCATTTAACAAACTAGAAAAAATTCCTTTTCGTCGATAATCTGGATGAACCATACCGCAGATTTCAACTTTTTCTCCAAAGTAGTAAGTCGCTAAAAATCCAACTAATTGATTTTCTTCATAGTGAAAGAAATCTTCTTTTATATCTTTTCTTCGATTTCTTAACATTTCCCAGTTTAACTTTAAAGTTATTTCATCAAATTTTTCACATGTTTCTTGTAGTATGTTAATTTCGTTTAATTGTTTTTCTGTCATCATATTTTCCACCTTCTTACACTACTTCGCTTAGTCCCTTTAGAGTTATTCAGCAAAAAAGCATTTCTTCCTTTATTGAGATTCCATTAATCGAAATCAATTACTATTTATTTCTTCAAGAAGTAGATCAAGTGCATAACTTTGATTCGATGATTTCATTTTGGTAATGAAAAAGTCCTTTTTAGTTTGAAGTTCTTCTATTGATTCTTGAAGTGATTTTTTCGTTAAATCCTCTTCTTCCAGCATTAATGCAAAGCCTTTTTCTTTAAAAGAATTTGCATTTACTATTTGGTCTCCCCTACTTTGATTTTTCGTAAGTGGGATGATTAACATCGGTTTATGTAACGCTAAAAATTCAAATATAGCATTTGACCCACCTCTTGTGAGAATCATTTGAGATGCGGCCAATACATCTGCTAGCTCGTCGTGTACATATTCAAATTGCTTATATCCTTGAATATTTTTTAAACTTTCATCAACATTTCCTTTTCCACATAGATGGACAATCTGGTACTTTTTCGTTAGATCTTGTAATGATTCTCTAACAGTTTCATTGATTTTTTTTGCTCCTAAACTTCCACCCATAATTGTTAATATTGGTATATAGCTTTTAAAATTAAGGAATTGTAAGCCCTTTTGCCTTGAGCCATTTAATAGTTCTTTTCTTATAGGTGAACCAATAACTGTTGTTTTATTTTTTGGAAAATAATTTTTTGCTTCTTCAAATGACGTAAAAATTTTTGTAGCAAATCGCTGAGAAATTTTATTTGCAAGTCCTGGGGTCATATCACTTTCATGAATAAAAATTGGAATTTTCAATGTGCTAGCAGCAATGATTACTGGTACAGAAACAAAGCCACCCTTTGAAAAAACTAAACTTGGCTTAATTTTTTTTAATACTTTTCTGGCGTCAAGACAGCCTTTTATTACTCGAAACAGGTCAATAATATTTTCAAAATCTATATATCGTCTTAATTTTCCGCTTGAAATCCCGTAATAAGGTAATTCAATTTTATTTATTAGTTCCTTTTCAATTCCTTTTTTTGATCCAATATAATGGATATCCCAATCATTTTTATTTAATTCATTTATAATGGCGATATTTGGTGTTACATGCCCCGCAGAGCCCCCACCGGTAAATACTATTGTTTTCTTAGACATATTAACTCCAATCTATTTTCTTTTTCAATTCCCAAATTTTTAAAGTCCATACTGGGACCAAAATAGCCTACTATAATATTTTAATCTCCCAAAAATTTTAACTCTCTATTTTTTCTCAATTTTATATCTTTATGTACCTTCATAGCTAAAAAATGCATAATTAGGCAAAGTATTCCCTTCATAAATTCACCAAATCAGAGTGTATTTCCTTTAAAAAGTAAAAATGCATTACTTCTTTTTTTAGAAGTAATGCATTTTCTCTGTTGTAAAATATGTGTACCTTACACCATGTTCACTGGCTAAATGTATCGAATGGATAGCGACTTCGCTCCAAAATCAATAAAATAAATCAAACGAGCCTATCTTTTATCGTTAGGATCTACTTCAAACCATTCAGACATCGATAAGTTGGTAGTAGAGTCTTCCCAATCATCAATTGATAAATCAGAAAAATCCGTTTCTAATAATTGTTCAGATGTCTTCTTTTCATTAGAGACGTTACCATGATTGTTATGTTGGTGTTGTTCTTCATTATGATTTGTAAAATCATAAGTTAATTCCGAATAATTTTTTTCATTAAAACTAGTTAATCCAGTTACTAGACCGCTCGATTTACTTTCGTCCATTGTACTTGCAGAATACTGGTTTATATTTTCTATATTTTGATTATTATACTTTTTCCTATTAGCTACTCTTGAGTTATGCTGCTTTTCCTCAAAAAGGTCTTGATGCTCTTGTTGTTGATGGTCTTCATGCTTATGATGTTCATGATTTTCATGATGCTCTTTATGACCTTCGTGCTTTGGTTCAAAAATACTTGCTGAAAATTCCTCCACATTATGTATTAGATTTTCAGCCCAATTAGGATGATCAGGATGGTGTTCATGACCTTTTTGATGCTTTTGATGTCTGTTTTGCTCATCATGTTCATGATGCTCGTTATGCTGGTGATTTCCTTTATTATGATCTATATTGTGATGTGAGTTTAATTCATTTTCACTGTTAATCATGGATAGTGTAGTTTTTAATTCTTTTTCTATATTCACAATTTGATGGTCAAAATTATGTAATTGCTTTTTAATTTCTTCCATATGAGACTCTATTTCATCTATTCTTTTGTTAACCTTATGCAAATTTTTTTGATGTTCATTTTTTTTCAAATCAAATTGCTCTAATAATTTATCAAATGAAAGATCCATTTTTCTCACCTATTTCGTTTTTTAATATTATGTGTAAATCCACTGTATCCAAATCCTATTTAATGTAAAATTAACATTAATCGTAGTTGAATTTGTAAAATACAAAAGGGACTCCTTTTAGAAGTCCCAATTAGAAACAGTATCATTCATATAATTTAAATAAAATTTTACCAGTAATAACCGTTACATCGTTCTGATTCTTTGCATTTACTTTAAAATGTAGTATATTTTCATCGACTTTATCAAGTGTTGAATTCAATGTGATGACATCATTTAGGAATACCATATTTTTGAATCTTATAGAGTAATTTTCAATAAAGCCAACTTCTAAAAAATCTGAAAAAAGCTTTGCTAAATTACCCATTGTCCACATGCCATGTGCAATAATTCCAGGTAAACCAGCCTTCTTTGCTTCCTCATCAATTGTATGAATAGGATTATAATCCCCTGATGCTCCTGCGTATTTTATTAAATCAATTCGAGATACTGGTTCAAGTACGACAGGTTTCATCGAGTCGCCAATTTGTAAATCTAATAATACCGTCATACCGTTAACACCTTCCTAACCTCTTCAGTTATAATAACAACTGATTTAGTCGTAAAAATAATATTGCCTGCTTGATCTTCTCCGTTATCTGACAGTACTAGAAACCCCATAAAGCCATGTCCACCACGTTTTTCATAATAGTCTTTTATCTCTGTATAACAATTAATGGTTTCACCAATTAAAAGTGGCCTTTTATATTCAAATGTTTGCTCACCATGAATTAGCCCAACATTAGGTAGGTTAAAATTCTCTATCTTCCCATAGTCAAATACTCTAGGAAATGTTGTTGGAGCAATATTTTGTCCATATCTAGATTGTTTTCCGTATTCTTCATCAACATAAATCGGATGTAAATCCCCAATTGCTTCAGCAAATTTTTTCACAGCACTACTTTCTACAGTATTTTTTACTGATTTAGAGCGTTTACCAATAAACGATTTAAACATTAAATTCACCTCATTTTTTAAGCTTTAGGTCCACCTGCAACATATAAAACTTGCCCATTTACATAGGAAGACTTTTCATCAGCAAAGAAAGCAACTGCATTTGCAATATCCTCTGGTTTACCTGTTCTTCCTGCTGGTATCTGACTTAAACTTGCCTCAACAAGCTGCTCAAAAGTAATACCGATTCGATTTGCTGTTTCCTTCGTCATTTCAGTTTCGATAAACCCTGGTGCTACAGCGTTAGAAGTGATTCCATATTTACCAAGTTCAATTGCAAGGGTTTTCGTTAGACCTTGCAAACCAGCTTTTGCAGTTGCATAGTTTGATTGACCACGGTTCCCAAGCGCCGATGTTGAAGAAATATTAATGATTCTTCCATATTTTTGTTTTACCATAAAGGCTTGTGCAGCACGTACAACATTAAAAGAACCTTTTAAGTGAACATCCATAACAGTATCCCAATCTGAATCTGTCATTTTAAATAATAAATTATCGCGAATAACACCGGCATTATTGACTACAATATCTATTGAACCAAATGTATCATGTACTTCTTTCATAGCAGCTTCAACTTCATTGGAATTTGTAACGTTTGCAACTTTAGTGTATATTTCATACTGCTTAAATTCTGAAGCAGTGTGTGAAAGTGCTTCTTCGTTCACGTCAATAATCGCTACTTTTGCTCCTTCTTTTGCAAATAATTCGACAATTCCCTTGCCGATTCCTCTACTACCACCTGTTACAAAGGCTACTCTACCTTCAAATCTTCCGACCATATATCTCTCTCCCATCTTTTAAACGTATTGTCCTAATTTAACATGTCCTTTTAGTAAATTACGTGAAATAATTAAGCGTTGAATTTCATCAGTTCCGTCGTATATTCTCCATAATCTTGCTTCACGGTACCATCTTTCAATTGGTAGTTCTTTTGTATATCCGATTCCACCATGAATTTGAAGGACGCGGTCAACAACTCGATTTCCCATATTCGAACCATATAGTTTCGCCATTGATGCTAAATGTCTATTGTCTTCTCCTTGATCGAGTGTATATGCTGCATTTAACACGAGCCATTTGGCAGCTTCTATTTCAACAGCCGAATCCGCTATTTGCCATTGTATAGCTTGTCGTTCGGCAATTGGTTTTCCGAATGTTTCCCTTTCTTTTGAATAGTCAATAGCCATTTGTAATAAACGTTCAGCTGCTCCAACTGCTGTGGCCCCAACAATCCATCTTGCAAATCCAATCCATTCAAGTCCTAAATTGTAGCCACCATTTAATTCACCTAAAATATTTTCTTCAGGCACACGGACATTATCAAATACTAAACCAGCTGGTCCCCATTCGCCCATAGTATGGATAAATTCGGATTTCCAACCCATTTCCCGGTCGACTATAAAACAAGTTACCCCATCTCTTCCACCAGTTTTTTGATGTCTTTCTTTGTCCGTAATTGCAATGACCATTACAAAATCCGCTTCATTTCCTCCTGTAATAAATGTTTTCTCACCATTTAATACCCATTCATTCCCATCCCTTCTAGCGGTCATTTTAATGTTTTGAGTATCAGAGCCGGCATTCGGTTCGGTCATTGCAAAGCATGATTTTTTATCACCATTTATTGTAGGAATAAGGTATTTCTTTTTTTGTTCTTCGTTACAATAAAATAAAATATTATCCGCATAACCACCAAATTTAAAAGGAACGAATGTTTTTGAAATTTCCATATAAATAATTGCTAACATCATTTGGCCTAAATCAGCACCGCCATATTCAGTAGGTGTATTAATTCCCCAAAAACCAGCTTTTTTTGCTTTCAATTGAAGTTCCTTTTCAACTGCAGGATCTAAGCTTGGTCTACCTTCACGCTCATTTCTAAGTACTTCATTTTCTAAAGGGATTAATTCTTTTTCAACAAATTTTCGAATTGTTTTTTGAATCATTTTTTGTTCGTCAGTGAGGCGTAAATGCATTTAAGTTTCCCCCGTTTCGATCTGAATCAAAGTTTTTCATATCAAAAATTCATTATTTTCTAGGCTCTAAAATCACTTTTCCAACAGTTTTTCTTGATTGCATTATCGTATGGACATTGGCTGCTTCACTTAATGGAAATACCTCTCCAATCGTAATCTTTAATTTTCCTTCAGCTAAATAAGTAAATAACTCTTCTAAGCTTTGTTTAATTAATGCTTTTTTTCTCAAAAGAGGAGGTAAGAAAAACCCAATTACTGATTGATTTTTTGCCATTAATGAAGATGGGTAGAACTTACTTTGCAAACCACTTGCTACACCATAAATAACTAATCTTCCGAAGTAAGCTAAGCAATTTAGCGTTTTGTAAAAAACATCGCCACCTGCCATCTCTAATGCAACATCTACACCTTTTCCATTTGTAGCTTCAAGTACTTTTTGTTCCCAGCCTTCTTCTGTATAATTGATTAATACATCAGCGCCCATCTCTTTTGCTAGCTGTAATTTTTCGTCTGTACTTGCTGTAGCGATTACTTTACCGGCTCCAAAAAGCTTCGCTAATTGCACTGCTAAAGTACCTAGACCACCAGCTGCGGCATGAACTAAAACGGTTTCTCCTGGTTCTAACATACCCATTGTTTTTAAGATATGATAAGCACTTAATCCTTGGACGGGTAATGCAGCGGCTAGTTTAAAATCCATTTCGTTCGGTAATGGAATGATTGACCGCTCATCTGTCAGGGCAAAATCTGAGTATCCACCACATTCCAACATTGAAACAACTCGATCACCAATTTTTACTGAGGTAACCTCATCTCCAATTTCCACTACGACACCAGCAACTTCAGCACCAGGTACATACGGCAAAGTAGTTTTGACTACATATTGATTTTCTCTACGGGCTGTATCAGCATAATTAACACCTGCTGCATGCACTTCAATTAATACTTCTTTCCCCTTTGGTACTGGTCTTTCAAGTTCGACCTTTTCTAATACCTCAGGACCACCAAATTGTTTAAATTGAATTGATTGCATCGTAAACTTCCTTTCAGTTTTTTATTTATTAGTAAAAATCGCTTTTCTTTTTTCTTTAAATGCAGCAACACCTTCTTGATGGTCTTCAGTTGCTACCATTAATGGCTGTGTAATTCTTTCAAGTTCTAGCATTTCATCTAAGGTTGATGTAAAAGATTGATTAATTAATTTTTTCATCATCCCATTTGCTTTTCCAGGACCTGCGGCTATTTTATTTGCAAATTTTACTGTTTCTTCAGCCAAGTTTTCAGGTGCTACTAGTTTGTTAATCATACCTAGCTGATCCATTCTTTCAGCAGGAACTGGCTCTGCAGTAAAGAAAAACTGTTTTGCTAAATATGGACCGATTAATCTTGGTAGGAAATAAGAACCGCCTCCATCAGAGATTAATCCCACTTGAGAGAAGCTTAATGCAAATTTACTATCGTCTGCAGCGATAATTAAATCACATGCTAAAGCCAAGTTAAAACCAGCACCAGCTGCAAAACCATGAACTGAAGCAATTACAGGCTTTTCGATTTCACGAATCGTTTTAATAACTGTATTTAGGATTCCTATATGCTCATATACTGCATTTGGCGTGACGTTTCCCATCGTTTTAACATCTCCACCAGCTGAAAATGAACGACCTGCACCATTTAGTACAATTGCTTTAATTTCCGGATTCAGTTTTGCTTCATTAAGCGCTTCAGTAATTCCATTCAACATGTCAAAACTAAAAGAATTTAGACTTTCGGGCCTATTAAGTGTTAAAGTTAATATCCGCTCTTTAACGTCTACTAATAAATGTTGTTTACTCATTTATTACACTCCTTTTATACGTATCTAGTTAACTGCTATTTCATTGGCAATCCTAATCAGATTTTCTGCGAATTGGTCAAACTTTGCAAAACGCTGATCACTTGTTTGACCCGCTTTAAATCGGTAGAAGATTTGTTGAACAATTACTGCTAATTTAAAATAAGCGAAAGCCATGTAGTAATTTATGTTAGCTAAATCTCTACCACTTTTCTTTGCATATGACTCAATAAATTGATTTCTTGTCATAAATCCTTCTTGAATCGTAACAGGTGGCTTACCTAATCCAAATTTTAATAAATCCGGATCATCATTTTGAATCCAATAGCATAAAGCGACACCTAAATCAGCTAATGGATCACCGATTGTTGCCATTTCCCAATCAAACAGTCCAGTCATTTCTTTTAAATCATGACTAAACATCGAATTATTCAATTTAAAATCATAATGAATGATTGATGACTGATGATTTTTTGGTACATAATTGTTTAACCAACTCATTAGTCGGTCAACCTCGGAAATTTCACTAGTTTTTGCCCTATTATAACGTCCAATCCAGCCATTAACTTGTCTTTCCATAAAATTCTCAGGTTTTGTTATGTCTAGGAGTTTTGTTTTTGTATAATCTATGGAGTGTAACTCAACCAGCTTATTTACCATTACAGTAGATAATCTTTTACGATCTTCAATTGTTACGTTTAAATGTGGGGGAAATAATGACTCAAATACTTCACCATTTTTTCTTTCCATCATGAAAAATGGACTACCTACAATTTCTTCATTTTCAGAATATAAAATGGGCTTAGGTGCAGCCGAAAAGTGTGGATGTATTTCTGATAAAATCCGAAATTCTCTTTTCATATCGTGTGCTTTTGGAGCAACTGGGCCAAGTGGCGGCCGTCTTAACACAACCTCCCATTCCCCAATTTTTAGTAAATAGGTTAAGTTTGAATGCCCAGCTGAGAACTGACGAATCGTTAATTCTCCATCTGGAAGATCATCAATATTTCTTTCTAAAAATTTATGTAAAGCTTGAGGATTTAACTCTTCACCTTTGCGAACATTAATCGTTTCTAATTCTATTTTTTCAGCCATATTACCCCTCCTTCACTTTGAAAATTCAGTTTATTTAACAACTAAATGCCTTTCTAACTGTTCTCTAAATAACTCAGGAAGTATTTCACTACGCTGTTCTTTAAAATTAAAAAATACGATGATCGCATTACCTTTGGCAACCATCTGATTTGTCTCTTCACAACGAATTTCATGCTCGAGATGAAAGCTTTTGGTTCCTATTTTTGAAATATAGGTCGATACTGATAATTTTTGATTAAAGTGACCTTGATTCACAAAATCACATTTCGTAGATGCTAGAATAAACTTCCAATCATCTAGATTCATTGAATAGCCAAGAGATTGGAAGAATTTAATTCGCGCTTCTTCTAAATAAATAAAGTAACTAGTATTGTTTATATGACCTAATGCATCGGTTTCACAAAATCTAGGGGTAACGGTGAATTTTTCCATAAAACAACCTACCTTTATCAATTATTTTGTATTTACCAATACTAACTGGTCGGTATGTAAAGGCGAAGGAGACAAGTGATTAATCCCCTACTTTAATCCCTTTTAAGATCATTTCTTGGAATGACTTCGCGATTTCAAATGCATTTTTTTGTCCCTCTGCGTTATACCATTCATAACTCCAGTTCATAACACCTAAAATACCGAATGAAACGATTGGTACGTCTATATCTGACCTTAAATCACCATTTTTTATTCCTTCATTAAGAAGTTTCTCAATATTAAATCTGTATAAATCTCTTTTTGCTTTAATTTCTGTTAAACTTTCAGGATTTAAATGTCTCATTTCACGATAAAATACCTTTGCACTTGGACCTTGCCTTTTAATGTCCATTAAGCTTAAATAAATGACTTCAAATAGCTTATCTGAAAAGCTTTTCTTTGAATCATTAATAACTTCTTCCTGCTCATTTAATACTTCATCAATAAATTGAAGGTGAATTTCCATAAGAAGCTGTTCTTTGCTTGTATAATAGTAGTAAAAAGTTCCTTTTGTCACTCCAATCGATTCGACGATATCTTGAATAGATGTACTCGTAAATCCTTTTTTATCAAATAGCTGTATAGAGTGTTCCTTAATTTTTTGTTTCATTAGATGTCCTCGCAATCTTAAAAATTCAATAGAATTATATCATAGTACAAGGAAGTCTTTATCATAATCCAATTTTTTCATGTTAATAAATAAGTATGTGTGGTTGGTTTCCACTGCATGATCCTCGCTTAAAGCTTTTGTAATTGTAGGATATAAGAATTTCAACAATATCCAATCTTCCATTACCCTAAATAAATAGAGCTTTCTTCTTCTCTAATAGCTCTTCTTAATATTTTGCCAACATTGGTTTTTGGTAGTTCTTTTCGGAATTCGATTATTCGTGGAACTTTATAAGTCGCTAAATGATTTTTGCAGTATTCCTTCATTTCTTCTAATGTAATATGTTTATCTTCTTTAAGGACAATCACTGCTTTAACTGTTTCACCTCTATAAGAGTCGGGTACCCCTATTACAACAGCCTCTTTTACGTATGGGTGCTCATAAATTACTTCTTCTATTTCACGAGGATACACATTATAGCCACTTGCTATAATCATATCCTTTTTTCGATCTAAAATTGAGACATATCCATCTTCATCGACGCTCGCAATATCACCAGTATATAACCATCCGTCTCTAATTGTATTTGCCGTTTCTTCTGGCAAATTCCAATAGCCTTTCATCACTTGAGGTCCTTTAATAATTAATTCACCAATTTCACCTACTGGAACTTCGTCTAATCCGCTAGCTAAGTCAACGATTTTTGAATCAGTAGATGGATAAGGGATTCCCACGGTACCAGGCTTTCTTGCTGCAAATGCCGGATTACTATGAGTAGTTGGGGATGCTTCAGATAATCCGTAGCCTTCTAAAATAGTAGCACCTGTCTTTTTTTCAAATTGCTTCATTAGTTCTACTGGCATCGGTGCACTTCCACTATTGCAAAGCTTTATTGCATCGATCCCATATTGTTCAGACTCAGGATGATTGATTAAGGCAATATACATTGTTGGAACGCCTGGAAATAGTGTAGGTTGTTCATTTTTTATCGTATTTAAAACTTCTTCTATTTCAAAACGTGGTAGGATGATCATTTCGTTTGCCATGAATACACTTAGATTAATACATACTGTCATTCCATAAACATGAAAAAACGGTATAATAGATAAGACTCGCTCACAACCAGGATTGAATGCGCCTTTAAAAAATTCGCTTTGCTGCATTATATTTGCATATAGATTTCGGTGGGTTAGCATTACGCCTTTTGAACGGCCAGTAGTTCCACCAGTGTATTGAAGAATTGCAACATCTTCATGAGAATCAATCGGGACTGGTTTCACTTCTTGATTTCCGCTTTGCAAAAAGCTTCCAAATGATATTCCTTTGTCATAAATCTCTTCTGTACCAGTTAAATTTACTAGGATAATTTTCCGTAAATTTGTTTCTTCAATTAATGGTTTGACGGTAGGGTACAAACTGTTTAATACAACAATTGTTTGAGTTCCTGAGTCATTTAATAATTCCTTTAGTTCCCTTTCAACCGACATTGGATTTATTTGGGTTACGATTCCACCTACAGTTAGAATTCCATAATATGAAATAACATATTGTGGACAATTTGGAAGCATGATTGCAACACGGTCACCTTTTTGAATACCATCTTTTTGTAAAGCAGAGGCAAATCTCTTTACTGCCAATTGTACTTCTTTATAAGTGTTTTTTTTACCATAAAATGATAAACAAGAATGATTAGGATAGTTCTCAACAGTTTCGTTAAACATTTCTGGAATTGATTTTGCCGGAATAGATAGTTCTTTTGCAATATATTCAGGATAGTGAGCTAACCAAACTTTATTTATTGTCATACATAACTCCCCATTTCTGATCATGAATATTGTTTTAAACAACTTTTCAAACCTACTAGATTAGAATAGTAATCCTCCACCATCAACTGATAACGTAGCTCCAGTCACGAACGATGCTTCATCAGATGCTAAAAATAGTGCAGCTGATGCGATTTCATCTGGAGACCCTATTCTACCAAGTGCATTTGCACGGGATAAAATCGGCCACTTTCTTTCATCATTTTTCCATTCCTTAATAATATTTGTATCAATTATTCCTGGAGCAATGGCATTCACTCGAATATTATATTTTCCGTATTCTAACGCTGCATTTTGCGTTAATAATATTACTCCACCTTTAGATGCATTGTATGCACTTACATATTTCTTTCCTTTTAAGCCTAGCAAACTAGCTGTATTGATTATCACACCGTTGCCAGATTTTTTAAGCTCAGGAATTGCGTATTTTATGCCTAGAAATACACTTTTTAGATTAATTTCGATTACTTGATCCCATTCCTCTTCCGCTAAGTCTACACTTCTTACTTCGGAGTTTCCTATTCCAGCATTGTTAAACAAAATATCAATTCTACCAAAATGTTCTACAGCTCGCTTCATCAAATTTTGAATGCTTTTGCTTTTTGCAACATTCGTTTTAATGAAAATAGCTTCTTGATTTTTTTCTTTTATAACACCTAACGTTTCTTCGCCAGTAACTTCATTAATGTCTGCTATAACAATTTTTGCTCCCTCTTTTGCGAAGCGGATAGCAGTAGCACGCCCGATCCCACTACCTCCTCCTGTAATAACTGCGACTTTATCTTTTAGTCTCATATCGATCCTCTCTCAAACTTAATTTAATTTGAATTAATTTTTTATTGTCGAGAAGTTTTTTTCTGTAGTATGTTTTTTTAATTCTAATCTTGCTAACTGCGCTCGATGTACTTCATCTGGACCATCAGCTAATCTTAGCGTTCTGGCATTTGCCCATTGAGCAGCTAACGTATAATCATCAGATACACCTGCAGCGCCAAAGGCTTGAATAGCGCGGTCAATTACTCGTAAAGCCATTGAAGGTGCGACCACTTTTATCATTGCAATTTCTGCTTTCGCCTCTTTATTACCAACAGTGTCCATCATATATGCGGCCTTTAAAGTTAGTAATCTAGCTTGCTCAATTTCGATTCTTGAATTAGCAATCCATTCTTGAACTACGCCTTGATTTGCGATTGGCTTACCAAATGCAGCTCGATTTTGAACACGCTTACACATTTCTTCGAGTGCTCGTTCGGCAGCACCAATCAATCTCATACAATGGTGGATGCGACCTGGACCAAGTCTACCTTGTGCAATCGCAAATCCTTTCCCCTCTCCCCATAAAATATTACTTGCAGGAACTTTTACATTTGTAAACGTAATTTCTGCATGTCCATGCGGTGCATGATCATAACCGAATACTGGTAATACCCTTTCGATTTTTACTCCAGGTGTATTTAACGGGACTAGAATCATAGATTGCTGTTCATACTTAGGTGCATCCGGGTTCGTTTTACCCATAAATATTGCAATTTTACATCTAGGATCCCCCGCTCCAGATGACCACCATTTCCGACCATTGATGATATAATAATTACCTTCTTTTTTGATACTCGCTTCAATATTTGTTGCATCAGAAGAAGCGACCTCAGGTTCGGTCATTGAAAAGCAAGAGCGAATTTCACCATTTAAAAGTGGTACTAACCAATTTTCCTTTTGTTCTTTCGTACCATATCTTTCTAAAACTTCCATATTCCCTGTATCTGGTGCACTACAATTAAACACTTCTGGTCCAATCATAGATCGTCCCATAATTTCGCATAATGGAGCGTATTCTAAATTCGTTAACCCTGCTCCTAGGTCACTTTCAGGTAAAAATAAATTCCATAATCCTGCTTGTTTTGCTTTTTGTTTTAATTCTTCCATAACCTGCGGTACATCACTCCACCGAGTTTCTTGAGCATTTAACTGCTGCTCATATATTCGCTCATTAGGATAAACATAAGTTTCCATAAATTTTGTTAATTTTAATTGAAGCTCCTTACTTTTTTCCGTATATAAAAAATCCATTCAATCATCCCTTTCAAGTTACAGTGTTTTATAGAAAAATATTTAAATAGTTTCCTTTGAATAATTGACATGAACTACGCTTTCACCATCTACAAATATTGGTACAACATTAAAAATACTTTTACTAGAAACAAATTTTAATTCCTCTTCAAATCCATAGCGAATTAACATTTTACCAACATTCGATTCAGCTAAAATATCATTACATTTTGCTTTCAACCCCAAATAAAAATAATGGGCAGACTTAGCTGCATCGGATAAATTGAAAGGACATGATTCATTTACTAAGCAATCAATAAAATAACCTGCTCCATAAAAATCTTCCAAATTAAATTGTCCTGAAGATCCCGAACATACTAAAATAACAGACTCATCTTTGTAGGATTGTCTTAAGTGATTTGCAACTGCATTTGCATTTAAAATTGATGCAGCGTATACTTTTTTTGCATTTTGAGAATTTTTTAACGCCACTGTTCCATTCGTTGTTGATAATACGATTGACTTTTCAGAAACAATTTTCTTTAATGTTAATGGATTAGGGGATAGAAAACCTTCAATTGTATTCCCTTCATATTCCCCTATTAATAGATATTCTTTGTCCAAATTTTTATTTGTGAAAAGAACTGCCTCTTGTCCATTCATAACAGGTATGACCTCTTTTGCACCAAAGGCTAATGCCGCTGTAATTGTGGAAGTAGCAAGCAATACATCAAAGACGACTACTATCTTTTCATCGTTTAGTTTTTGATCATCAATTTCTTCTTTTTTCATCAAAAGATGAAGTTTGCCCATTTACAAAACTCCTTTTTTGATTATGATGTTTCAATCATTAAACGATCGATGTTCCACCATCAACAACTAGAATAGACCCAGTCACATAATTCGAAGCTGGCGCTGCTAAAAATAAAGCCGCACCTTTTAATTCGTCTTCATTTCCAAATTTCTTAAGTGGTATAGATTCTAATATTTCATTTGTTCCGTGGGAAATAACATCTTTAGACATTTTTGTCGGGAAAAATCCAGGAGCTAATGCATTGACATAAATGCCACTTGGACCCCATTTCGCAGCTAAATCTTTTGTAAAACTGATCACTGCACCTTTACTTGCACTATAACCAACAGCATTCATTACGTCTGGATTCGTTCCCACTAAGCCAGCAATAGAAGCAATATTTATAATTTTTCCAGATTTTTGTGCTAACATGATTTTCCCTACTGCTTGAGACATTAAAAACGTACCGGTTACATTAACATTCATTACTTTATTCCATGCCTCTAATGGCATTTCTTCAGCTGGTGCTCCCCATGAAGCACCACTATTGTTTACTAAAATATCAATTCGGCCAAAACTATCCTTCGTTTCGTCAACTACTCTTTGTACATCCTCTTTCTTTGTTACATCACACTTCAATGCGAAAGATTCTACTCCTAAACTTTTCAATTCTTCACTAATTTCCTGGCATGCTTCCACATTTCGAGAACAAAGTACTACATTTGCACCTGCTTCAGCGAATCCTTTCGCAATTTGTTCACCAAGACCTCGTCCACCACCAGTTACAATAGCTACTTTCCCAGTTAAATCAAATAACTCTTTTACGTGCATTTCAAATCCTCCTAAAATTAGTATTTATTTCATAAAGCCCCTATCTTTGCTCAAAACTATCATTTCATTTTAAACAAACGTCTAGATACTAACCAGTCGGTATGTTTGTTAATTAGATAATACAAGAAAAATTCTGAATATTCAATATTAAATGTTATTTATTTTTTTATGTTACTTTTTATCCATATTCAAATTGACTAGATTATTTGCTTACTATTTTACTTTTAGTTAGAATACATATTTTGAAATATAACTTTTTTAAACTACTATTTCTAGTAAAATCTAACAACAAAAAAACGTTGAAGTGTTTAAACTAATAAATTATTGAACCTCCTTCATTTATACGGCTCCTTTTGTTTGTAGCTCTACAATTGGCTTAATTAGAATTTTTTATCCCGATTATTAGTTCCAATTGCAACCTACAATAAGCAAAAAGGAGCCGTTTTATTCATTATGAAGTACTATATTATTCAAATAAATTTTTCACTATTTAATCTGTTTACTTTGCTGGTTGTGGGCAGTATCATACTAAAGTTTATTTGGATTCATTATCGTTTAATGGTGGATTCGATGTGGTATTTGAATTTGGTTTGCTGTTATACGTGAAAGTGTAAAGAAGAAGAATGAGGATTAGTATACTTGCTAAAATATCTTGAATGTAAAAACTCGTTTTGTGATTTGCCCAAAGTGTTTTGCTAGAGCCTATTTTTTGTTTCGATTCATGAATATATTTTTTTACATCTGGATGGTACGGATAGATTTGTTGGATTCCTTCGAATTTTGACAGAGCATCTTTGTAATAGCCGGCCCAGTAAAAAGTTAACCCTTCTTTGAACAATTTATCAGTTCGGCTTTTTGTATCATGTACGTCAGCTTTATTGACAACTTTCTTCAACGTGTTCACAGGTACCGCAAAATGAAATCCTTGCACTTCTTGATCATTTACCATATCTCCTCGAAAGGTGAGTAAGCCAATCAATTGTCCTTTGTTGTTGATGATGGGTCCTCCACTATTTCCATGGGTAGATGCTGCATTTATTTGAAGGACCGGACTACCTGCTAATGTAGTTTTTGAGATTGCTGAGATTTGCCCTTTATTCATCGTGGGGATAACATAACTATGCATGGAAAGTAATTCAGAATCTGCTGCAGCTGGGTAGCCAATCACCCAAATATTGTCTTGATCTTGAATAGAATCACTGTTTCCAAGGGGAATCGTAGGATAGTTGGAGCCATCGATTTTTAAAAGTGCCACATCTTTTCCATGATCGGTTGGTTGTTGATACCTTTTGACGACTGCGCTAAAAGGATCATCTACTGTCGGTAAGTACACGTCGACGCCTTTTTGGAAAATTTCGTAACTAGTATACTTTTTTAAGTACGCATCTGTGTATTTGTGCGTCCAATTATTTTCCGTAGCAACATCATCCACAAGAATTGAAAATGCCTCAGAAACAATATCATGATCGGACAATTGATGAGAATAAACGAGAACATGTGCGTTTGTCACAATATAGCCGTCCGGATTAATGATTGCGCCAGATCCAAAACCGTCCAGTTCAGTTTTATAATCCCATTTCTTTAATACACTCGTTACGCGTTTATCATCTAAAGGAATCGTCCATTTCACAATCGCATAATCAACAATTCGAACTACCGCTGGCTTTGTCGTTTCAGCTAATTGTTGAGGTTTTAGTATGTAAGGGGCAGATGGTTTCGTCGAAGTGAGCACAAACGATGTAACGATTAAGATCGCCAATACAATACAAAATGGAATGGTCACGAATGCCTTTTTTTTCATTCCAAACATCCTTTCATTTGTTTTGCTTACGATCATCTCCCAATAGGAAGTACATACACTAAAGCAAAAAAATGACATAACACCCTTACTCATCCTTGCACATTTTTCCCATTGGATTCATTCCACAAATAAACTAAATTAGTTAGTTTATTTTCTTTTTCTTTAATGCAAAAGAAAAAGCCGCATTTATGCAGCTTAAACCCTTTTACTATTGTATGGGAATTAAATATAAAAAAGATTTATTTATTGAAATTTCTTCAATAATCAATCCTTCCTTTGTAAAAATACGCTAATTCAAATGTTATTTTTTGAAAATTAAGGGATCGTTATTAAGTCTACATTTAGTAACCATTTATCGATTGCTGATTTAGGATAGTAAAACTCAGAGCCAATTTTTATATGAGGAAGTTCACTTGAATAACCACCGTCTCCATCATCTAACTCAGTTAGTTTGTGAATTTCCTCTTTACTTAAACCTAAATAATCAACTAATTCCGTCTGTGTTAATAGTTGATGCTGTACAGCTCGACTCGTTGTAGCTTTTGTCCCTAATCCATTAGAAATCTTCCAACTTCCAATTATGATACATACCCCTAAAAGAAAAATTGATATAGCTACTAAATAATTTTTCATCTGTTCACCTCTGTTCATTTAATTCAACATAGGTACACATTACCCTTTTTAATAAAGCAAAGGTCTAACGTTTAAAAATATTATTCTTCCTTTTCACATAAAGGCAAAACAGTAGAATTTTTGATTTCTCTTAAAGCTAAACTTGTTTGAATTCTTGTAATTCCGAGTTGATTTAACTTCCGAATAAAGTTCTCCAATTCCTTTCGTTCTCTGTTCGCAACTTTTAAAAGATAGTCATACTCTCCTGTTAATAAGTGGCACTCTAAAACTTGAGGCATGGATTTTAATTGCTTCTCTAACACGTCTAATTTATCAGCTTGATGGATATTTGTGTTGATAAAAATAAAACAAAGTAAGTCAAAACCTAGCTTTTCTTGATTTAAAATTGCAACTTGCCGATCGATGTATCCTTCATTTTCTAAACGTTTAACTCTCGCATGTGTAGCAGGTGGTGACAGGTTCACATGTCGCGCTAGTTCCGTATTACTTATTTGGCTTTCCTTTTGTAACTTATCTAAAATTTTAAGGTCTACTTCATCTAACACTTTATTTCCTTGATATTCCACTATTATCTACTCCCTTTCAATTATTCGGAAAAAAGTTTGAATTCAACATATAAAATGAATTATATTCTTTGAAATGATAAATTTAATTAATATTATTTTGTATTTATAACATTATACAAAATATTATACGGTAAAATAAACAATTATGTTAAACTATTTAAAAAACAGTAAGATATCACTGTGTAAAGTCTTTTAAACCTTAAGAACAATGAATTAGGGAGGTTACATATGCCAATCTTTTATATACTGTTGTTATTATTAACAAGTTTGTTATGGGGAGGGAATTTTGTCGTTGGAAAATCCCTTGTTGGTCATGCTTCTCCAATAACCTTAACAACTTTAAGATGGGGAATAGCAATTATTTTATTATTACCAATAGTATGGTGGAAAGAAAAGAAGATTTTACCTCCACGTAAAGCTATTCTTCCATTAATGATGATGGGAGTTACAGGTGTTGTTCTATTTAATCTTTTTCAATTTATGGCATTAGAAAAGACATCTGCAACGAATGTTGGGTTAATTTCGACCTTAAATACAATTTCCATTGCTTTATTTTCATCATTGTTTTTAAAAGAAAGAATAAACTTTTTACAAATATTTTCGATGATTATTTCGTTCTTTGGCGTTATTCTTGTGCTTTCAAAAGGAGATATGAATCTACTATTCTCAATGAAATTAAATTTAGGAGATTTATGGATGGTCATTGCCGTATGCATATGGGGAATCTATTCAGTATGTAGTAGATGGGCAACAAGGCTTATATCGCCTATGATGTCTACTCTATACTCAGGGATATTTGGATTCATTGTAATCCTCCCTTTTAATCTCACAGATTTTACGCTTGTAAAAATGAATGGCTCATTTATATTTTCAATTTTATATACTGGCATTATTTCAACTGTCTTATGTATGCTCTTTTGGAATATAGGTGTCCAAAAAATTGGCGCAACTTCAGCCGGTATTTTCCTAAACTTCAATCCCATTTTCACAGCCATTTTAGCGTTTTTCATATTAAATGAAAAAATGACATGGATTCAAGGACTTGGGAGCATAATTGTTATATTAGGTAGTTTCTTGTTTACTTACTTTAAAACAATAGGAATGTCTAAAAACAAACTGACTGTAAAAGAAGCAATGAAATCTCCAGCTTAAAGTTTGATCTGTTGTAGGTTAAAGTGATCTAACTAAAAATAGATTGGTAGTAAAACTGTTTTGTTTATTATGATGGGAAGATTGTTCATCCAAAGTATATCGGTTAATTGAATTAACAAATATAAAAATAGCCTGTATCAACGATTAATTGGTAATCTTAGATACAGGCTTTTTCTATTATTCTTGTTTTCTATAAGGTATACTTATAATCTGATGAAAGATTAGTTCCAATTAGACGATCTGTGAGAGATACTAATAATTCACTACAAATTTGAATGCTATATAGTATATTATTGCAGTTTTATTCTATAAATTAAAACCATAACTATTGGGTGCTAATCCCTTCCCCCTGATTTACTTACATAAATAGGGAAACGGTGTCTTTTTTAATGTTAGTTGAAATAGTAATCACATTCTTATTCAACTAACATGCAATTTAGTATAAGAAAAAAATCCAATAAATAGCCGTTCAGTTGTTCAAATTTTACAATGCGTTAGTTGCATAAGTTAGTATAAACTTTGTAAAAAAATTCAATTTGAGCAGGATCAGTATCAATAACAAATTAAAATTGAGGTAACTTATTGATCGAATAACACTATGAATAGTATTAATAAGACTATCCCAATAGGTATCGAAATTAACAATTGTTTCCACTTTTCATAATTAATAATAACTACTATTATGGATACTAATTCTAATATCCATAGAGAAACTCTTTCACTGATATTCAATGAATCTGGGAAATATATAGCAGTTATTAATAAAAGTATAGCCCAAAAAATTGAATATTTAATAATACTTAAAGCTAATTTATAGTGCACCATAATCCATTCCTTATTTACTATTTTTTATGAACATTATCATATATCTTTGTATTAATTTTATAGTACTAGACTCGGAGATTCTTATTTAATGGTTCAGTCGGATTTTTAAAAATTAATTCTTAATCCATGTTAGCATACGTAAAATAAGAAACGGTTCTAACCAAGTAATCAATAAAAACATGATAAAAAACGAAGATACAGCAAAAAACTTAGTGTTCCCTCTTTCTCTTTTGGAAATTGCTATAAAGCTACATATCGCCCCGAATAATAAAGATAAAAAACCAATTAAAGCAATAAGTTCGTTGAAGCCAGGAATTACATAAATTATTCCAAACAAAGCCAATCCAACAATTAATAATATTATCGAAAACGCACTGAAATTTTTCATATTTTCACCTCTTTTAATATCATTAATTTTTTAGGCTCGCTACTTAATATTTTAACATATATTTCCATTTTTTTGTTATCTTATTGAACTATCCTGCCATTTTGTTGAATAAAATAAGGAGCCTGTCCACTCCCAAAATGAAAAACGACTACATAAGCAATCCGATTTTACATCTGAAAACAATATTTTACATCTGAAAACAATATTTTTCATCTAAAACAATATTTTTCATCTAAAACAATATTTTTCATCTAAAACAATATGTATATTTTTTGAAACACTAAACTTCCACTTAGTTTTAGAAAGAATATCGACTTTTTATCCGTTTATTTTATATTCAACTAACGCATTCTACTTAAAAATATAAGGTTAATAACATAAATCCCTTACGCAGATTAATTTGCTTTCGTTCAATTACAATAAAAATATATTTAAATGTCCTCTTTTTGAAGACATTCATTGCTCTATTCTTGTTTAACTCACAAGTTAATTGGAAATTACTGAAAAACTGTATGGTACTTAGTGTATAATAACAATGAGGTGTTTATATGAGTAAAGCTAAAGCTAAAGGCGGTACAGGTAGAGGTACAGATAAGAAGGGTTGGAATAGGTGGCAAGCTAGTGCAAAAAAAGCAAAGAATGCGAAGCCATATGTAAGCAAAGGTACTAAAAATAAGGGAAATTCCAAAACAACTAATAATAATTCAAATGGCTAATTATATTCGATAATTATATGTATCTTCATTTTATATGGTCTTTAATACGTTAAACCATTTTCTTTACCAAGATCCACGTTAAATAGTACCCTTATTCTTTTTGAAAATAAGGGTTTTTTAATTTAAAAGACATAAAAAGAGTCGGATTCTACTTTATAGATTCCGACTCTTTTTTTCAATTAAGCCTTTTTAACATTAGTTGCTTGTGGCCCGCGTTGACCTTGTTCTACTTCAAACGTAACAGCTTGACCTTCATCTAATGATTTAAATCCATCAGTTTGAATAGCTGAGAAATGTACGAATACATCATCACCATTTTCACGCTCAATAAATCCAAATCCTTTTTCTGCATTAAACCATTTTACTTTACCATGTTCCATTTTTGTAACCTCCCAGTGTGGCTAACACACATTGTAATAGCCCAATTTTAACAATATAGTTATGAATTATCAAATTTTCATCAAAAAAAAAATAAAATAACTGAGTAATATGGTTAATTTAAAGTCGATTATTGTATAACTAACTCTTGCAATATTGTAAAAGAGAGTCTCCCTTTTTTTCTCCAAATTACTAATTGTTTGCTCTAATTCCTTGATTTTTTTATTAGAAATAAAAAAATTATTTGCTGCATATAATCTTACTTCTTAAATAATTATAATTACGATAAATACTACTTCTACTCTCGAAACTAATACCTTTCTTCAATATATATTTCACCTTTTATAGTAACAATCTCTAATTGAACTAAAGCAGTGCGTTAGTTGCATAGTAAACTAAAATTTTCTATTGGCTTCTTCCTACTAAAGTTGATGGTAAACAAGTGAAATAACGAGTGCAATTATCGGTAGAACAAAACTAAATTTGATACTTTTCCAGTAAATTTTATTGAGTTTATTAAATTTCTCTGTGTAATCCGAATATGCAGCTTTGACCATTTCATAAACTTCTGTTTCAGTTTCATCATAACTTTTCTCATCTCTTTTATTTATAAACTGCTCAAGCTTTGGGAAAAGTACTTTGTTTATTTTTCGAGAGTTAGAAAAACGCCAAATTATTTGATATAGCCCAAACCCCAAATTCCATGCGAAAAACAAACTGATTAAAGCCTCAATAAAATCTGAGTTTAGATTTTTTCCGAACTCCTTAATAGCACCCATAATCAACATCAAAATGAAAGTAGTTAAAATAATATAGATGAACGCAGTTAACGGCTTTATTCGGTAGATTTTTTTTATATCTTCCAAAATTTCTGTTTTACTCTTCGTCATTAAATTCATTCCCTTTAGATTTATATACAGCATAATGGAATGCACTATTTAAAGAATTGATTCTGTTGCATTTCCCTTGATCCACTATAAATTATACCTAATTAATCGTTATTTGTAATTTGGGGAAATTTTGCCCTTTTCAGTAGATTTTCAAATTATTTTTATTCAAATAATGTGCCATTATGTTAAATAGATCAGAGCCTTGATAATTATTTTTATATTACAAACAACCACAAAGATGAGAGTTACTACCTAAAGGATTTTTAAACAAAGTAAAGAATAATTAAAGTAGTAGAAAATTATTGAATTGACGTTTTTAATTGAAATTTGAATTTCAACTCTAAATTTAGGTATAAAGTATCAAAAAATTTAAAACGATGACACGTTAATCAGATATAGAATCACTATACTTGGATTTTTCTAGGATAGCTTCATTCCCAACTATTACAAGTTCTTCTTTTTTAAGTATTCAATGAATCAATTGAATAATATTGACAGGTCATAGGGAGGTAAAGGATGAAAGAAAATAACAAGACTCTTATTTTAATAGGTCTAATGATTGGAGTCATCTTCTCAGAGCTTGATGAGACAGTCGTTTCAACAGCTATGCCAACAATTATTAGGGATTTAGGAGGTTTAGCGCTTTACGGTTGGGTTGGTGGAGTTTACATGCTTTCGATGACCTCCTTTATGGCAATACTCGGCAAACTTGCGGATTTATATGGACGAAAAAAAATATATTTATTTAGTATGGGATTATTTATGGCTGGCTCAATTATTAGTGGTACAGCTCATTCTATGGAAGTCCTTTTAATTGGTCGTGGAATTCAAGGAATTGGTGCTGGAGGGTTAATGCCACTTGCGATGGTCATTTTCGGAGACAGTTTCCCAGTTGAACAGCGTGCTAAGCTACAAGGTATTTTCGGAGCTGTTATGTTTATACCTCAACTACTTGGACCGCTCATTGGAGGATATTTTGTACAGCATATATCATGGCACTGGATCTTCTTAGTAAATATTCCAGTAGGAGTTTTAGCTGCAATTTTATTAGCTTTAGGATTAAATGAATCGAAAGTAGACAAAAAAATCAATATCGACTGGTTTGGTGGGATTTTACTAGTTACCACATTAATCAGTTATCTGCTTACTCCTGTACTTCATCAAACAGAAGGATATGCATGGAGTGATCCTAAAATGATCGGTTTACTAATTTTAGGAACTATTTTACTTGGATTATTTATATTTGTAGAGTCAAAAGCAAAAGAACCAATTATTCCATTACACTTATTTAAAAATAGAAACTTTGTTGTCATTTCGGCTCTAGTATTTGTATTTGTTCTTGCGATAATGGGCTCACTTTCATCTTTCCCCTTCTTTTCACAAAATGTACTCGGTTTAACACCTACTGAATCTGGTTATTTAAATTTACCAATTATGGTTGGTGCGATGGGTGCAAGTGTAGTTGCTGGTCGAGTAATGAATAAATTCTCTTATCGAAATATTTACGGTGTTTCATTTATTATACCCATGATCGGTTTCTATTTACTTACAGGTATTACCGCTCACACTTCAATTATTACATTCGTAATTTATTTCATTATTCTTGGACTTGGATTCGGTGCACTATTTAACAATGCATTAATTGTTCAAGAATCAGTTGAAAAGGTAAATGTAGGGATTGCTCAATCGGCCGTTATGTTATTTCAATCCATTGGTATGACGATTGGCTTTAGTTTATTTGGTTCTCTATTAGCCTCTAAAATTACATCAGGAATGAAATCATTAGCTGGAAGTCTTACCGTAGATCAAATGCTACAATTAAAAAATGTACAAAATGGTATGATTCCATCCAATCTTGATCCGAACTTACTTGAAAAAGTAAAAACAGTCTTTTCTTATGCATTCCAGGATTTATATTGGGTATCTTTCGTGCTTGCTATTTTAACATTTTTAATTTGTTGGGGTCTGAAAAAGGAAATTTTAATAAAGAAAGATGAAGCAAGTGAAGTAAAAGAAGTAAATTCAATCTAATTAAAAAAACCATTCCATTTTTTTGGAATGGTTTTACTATTTTTAGTCGATATTATTTGTTTGTTATATGCTTAATTACATCTTCTAAAGATTTTTCTGCCATCGATGATAATCTTAAACTATGGTTCTCAAACTCTAAATGTGATGTAACTCGATTCGGAACAATTACACAGTGTAATCCTGCTTTCGTTGCAGCGATTAATCCATTCAACGAATCTTCAAATGCGATAGCCTCTGATGCTTGAACTCCAATTTCCTCAATTGCTTTTAAATATAATTCCGGATCTGGTTTAACTTTCTTTACATCACCCTTCGTCTTAATTACTGAAAAGTATTCATAAATATTTAATTTTTTTAAGAAGCTTTCTACCCACTGTCTTGATGAGCTAGATGCCAAAGCGATTTGTAATCCAGCATTTTTTGCTGAAATTAAATAGTCTTCTACGCTTTCTCTTAATGCGGGCTCGAGGAGTTTCACATCAACTAGCTCTTTTGCCATTTGTTCGATCAGCTCTTTTTCAATAGGTTCTTTTAAATTTGAATTAATAAAATCGAATAAAATTTCATCACTTGTTCCTACAACTTCTGAAAACTTTTGAAGCGTTAACTCCACTTCATACCGATGTAGTACTTCCTTATATGCTTCGAACCATACAGACTCAGTATCGACAATTAGACCATCAAAATCAAAAATTACAGCTTTAATCATCCCATTTCTCCTTTTCCTTAATTAGACAATTTTACTATATTATGGTTATTTTAGTTTCATATTGTACGTTTTATTTAGCCAATCAGGTTTAATGAGAGAAAATACGTTTAAATTATGAGACTCATCCCCTTGAACTAAATAGCCTCTCAGTAATCCTTCTTTTTGAAACCCTAATTTCTCTACTAAAGTAGATGAGGCTATATTATCTGGAAAAATAGAAGCTCCAATTCGATATAGTCCTAGTTTATTAAAGCAATATGATGTAATTTCCTTAATTGCTTCTGACATATATCCTTTTCTCCAATATTCAGGTAATAGATCATATCCAATTTCCGTTCTTCTAGCGTGTAAGACTAGATTATTTAAACCAATTGTCCCGATTAATTTTTTTGATTCTTTTTCAACTATTCCAAAGCGCATTCCTTGTTGATTTTGAAATCTAGTTTGAAAGGAATCTATCATTTTAACCGCTTGATCTTTTTCAGTAAAGGGGTCCATACCATAGTATTTAATTACCTCCTCATTTGAAAAGATGGAAAAAATCTCATCAACATTTTTTTGTGTAATTTGCACTAAAGATAATCTTTCTGTTTCTAAAATTGGAAAATCCATCATGTTACCCCTTTCTTATACGTCGAATAATCTCATAAAATCAGTTTGTTTATTTGAAGTACCTTATTTTACCATATATCATGATTTAATTTTCTTAATTTTTATTCGATTATTTCTTATTCATTTATATCTAATTCCTCATGAAAATCATTCTGTACAAAAGTATCCTTTTTTTTGTATTATCCAAAAGTTGGGAATAATCCATTTTCACAGAAATAGAAATAAATAGACTCATTTCATTCATAAGGGAGAACAGTTACATGAACAATCCATTAAAAGTGAATCCACAGCATTTTTACAAAGACCCATATTCGTATTTTAGTAACGCTAGAAAAATAAGTCCTATGCTTTATACGGAGCTATTTCAGAGAACTGGAGGCTAGTAACAGGCTATAGAGAAGCAGAAATCATGCTAAAAGACCCCCGTTTTATAAAAGAAGCAACCAAAGTCACTCCACCTGAACAAATACCTGAAAGTGTTATGCCTGCAATTGCGATAAATCGAAAAATGATGTTATTTCGAGATGCTCCTGATCATACAAGACTGAGAAATCTCGTGAACAAAGCATTTTCTCCAAGAATGGTTGAAAATTTACGAACATCGGTAAATGAAATTGCTGATTATTTAATTGCAAATATGAAAGGAAAATTTACCCACGAACTAATACGTGATTTTTCATATTTACTACCTGTATTTGTCATAACTGACCTATTGGGTGTTCCTAAAGAAGATCGGGATTTGTTCCGCGATTGGTCCGATGCATTTATTAAATTTATTGATTTTAATACGACTATGGAGGATTTAGAAATAGTTTCAAAAGATCTTCTTGATGCTTCAAATTATTTCAGAAATCTTATATCTAAAAGAAGAATTGAACCTAAAGAGGACTTAATTAGTAATTTAATTTTTGCAGAGGAATCTGGTGATAAATTAAGTGAAGACGAAATGATCGCAAGTTGTCTTCTTTTATTAATAGCCGGTCATGAAACTACTGTTAATTTAATCACGAATGGTTATTATTTATTATTAAAACATCCTGAGCAATTTGAGCTATTAAAAAATGATTTAACGTTAATCCCTTCAGCTATTGAAGAAGTATTAAGATACGAATCACCTGTTATTTTTACATCAAGGTGGGCTAGAGAAGACTTTGAGTTCGCTGGAAATTCGATTAAAAAGGGCGATTACTTTATGGTTTCATTAGGTGGAGCTAATTACGATCCAACAGTCACAATTAATCCTGAAACATTTGATATCACCCGGAAAAATATAAAACATTTATCATTTTCATCCGGCCCACATTTCTGCTTAGGTGCCCCTCTTGCTAGATTAGAAGGACAAATTGCACTTGAAAAACTGATTAGACATTTAGTGAATCCAGTTCTAATTGAGGAGCCAACTCGCCGTAAAAATGTTGCATTTCGAGGGTTTAAAAGCTTAAAGATTCAGGCAAGTATTCAGTAAAGTTTCTAGCAAATTATGTACTTTTCCAGATAGAAATTAAATTTTAATTTTCTAAGTTGTAGTAATGAAAATAATACAATATATAACATAAAAAAGAGCATCTTGATCTCGATGCTCTTTTTTACTGTTCAAAATCCTTCATTAAAAGGGACCAAAGAAATAAAGTTCTAAATGAATTCACATTTGGCTTATTTGTAGTAAAATATTTAATCCTTTTTTTAAATCTTCTAACGAAGCGTAGGCATAAGAAAGACGAATATGGTGT
This sequence comes from Gottfriedia acidiceleris, assembly GCF_023115465.1. Taxonomy (NCBI): domain Bacteria; kingdom Bacillati; phylum Bacillota; class Bacilli; order Caryophanales; family Bacillaceae; genus Gottfriedia; species Gottfriedia acidiceleris. Next base: position 2,697,546 of record NZ_CP096034.1, read on the forward strand.
AAATCTCTTGGTTCATAAATATAACCTGGATTGATCAATATATTTTCTTTAAGTAATTTTAAAAATAAAGTCTTATTTACAATCGGATTATGAAATCTGAGCCATATGTAGAAACCACCTTCCGACTTTTTCCATGAAGCTATTTTTTTAAATTCCTTTTCTAAAATTTCTTCTACATAATTAGCTCTTCTTTGCAATTGTTCACGAAGGTTTATAAGATGCTTTTCGTATAGACCGTTTGAGATCCAATGTGAGACGATTTCTTGCGAAAAGGCACTTGAACCATAATCTGTTTGCATTTTAATATCAGCTAATCGTTCAATTACAGGTGAAGGTGCAACAACCCAACCAATTCTTAATCCTGGACTTAGTGTTTTGGATACACTTCCTATATAAAGAACTAGTCCTGAAGTATCAAACGATTTTATAGCAGGTGTTGATGATTCAAAAAGCAATTCGTGATAGACATCATCTTCAATAATCGGAATTTGTAGCTCTTTGCATGTATTAAATAGATTTTGCTTCTCTTCCAACGACCAATTATAGCCCGTTGGATTGTTTAGTGTTGGCACACAGTAGAATAAAGATTGCTTCTTCCCTTTATGTGCCCGTAAATTATCTTTTAAGTGATATTCCCTTGATACTGAAATCATTCGCATACCATTTGATTGAAAGGGATGTACTGAATTTAAATACGAAAATTGTTCTTGAAATAAAATGGATCCCTCTTCCAATAATCCAACTGCAATTAATTGAAGTGCTTGAAGTGCACCCGAAACAATTAAAATATTCTCTGGTGCTGATTCAATACCACGTTTTTTTAAATAATTACATAAAATTCCTCGGAGCTTTTCACTTCCTTGCGGAGATGAATAGCCAATTGCTTTGGAATCAAGTGAGATCTTTCTTAACGAATCTTCTATTTGTTTAGTTGGTAGTAATTCAGGTGATAATTCACCTGTTCCAAGTCGTATGATATGATCCATTTGCTCGTATTCATTTATGAGTTGAATCGTATGGTAGTTTGGTTTATGAATACTTGATTCAATATGTCTCTGCCAATTTGGTTGATATTTGCTCAAAAGTACGTTCCAAGAATTGTTAGCCACATAAACCCCTGAACCCATTTTGGATTCGATCAAACCATCTGCCCTTAATTCATCAAGTGCAAGTTGTACGGTACTACGATTCACATTAAATTGCGTTGCTAGTTGACGCTGTGTTGGAATCTTTGTGCCAACAGACCAATCACCTCGTTCAATACGAGATTTTATCCAATCTACAATTTGCTCTTGCACAGTCAAATGAGAATCACGATTTGGTTTCCATTTCATCTAACTCCCCCTAAATTGGATGGATATAAAACCATCCAATTGGTTGTTTTCTTTTAGTTTTATCATAGTACGATTGTAATTGAAAGGGAGTTGATTTGATGGAAGCCATTATTCATGGTCTAGTCTTAGCATTCGGACTTATTTTACCTTTAGGGGTACAGAATGTATTTGTATTTTCACAAGGTGCCACACAACCAAAACTAATTCGGGCGCTTCCAGCGACTTTTACTGCTGCTGTATGCGATACTTTTTTAATTCTTTTAGCTGTTTTTGGACTTTCCACGATCGTTCTACAATTTGAATGGCTAAAAATTAGCTTGATGATTGCTGGCATTTTGTTTTTAGTATACATGGGGTATGTTATTTGGAAATCTAAACCTGTAGCAAATGAATCGAAGAACAGTGCATTACCTAGCCGACAGCAAATCATTTTTGCTTTATCAGTTTCCTTATTAAACCCCCATGCAATCTTAGATACAGTAGGTGTAATTGGAACAAGTGCATTAAAATATGTCGGTAAGGAGCAAGTTTTCTTTACGATCGCATGTATTACAGTATCTTGGATTTGGTTTTTTGGATTAACGGTCGCAGGCTCAGTCATGAAGAAGGTAGATAGTACAGGAGGTTTAATGAATTTATTCAACAAATTCTCCGCCTTGTTTATTTGGGGAACGGCTATTTATCTTTTAATTGGATTAACTTAATGTAGATTATAGGATGATCAAATCATGATCATCCTTTATTACTAGTGGAACTTAAGCATTGAGTAGTTGATAAAGCTATTTTTAAAATTATCTTTTTTCAATAGGTTTAGCAAAAATAATAGATATTAAAAATTCAATAAATCCACCGCTAATAGAACCGGCAAATGCTGAGTTCATTTCGCCATGAAATAGGAATACTCTAACTAAAAAATACGATATTGCAAAAGAAAATGCGTATATCAAATAGAAATAAATGCTCTTTTTAGAAATCATCTAATCCTCGTTAAATCATTCTATACTAATTAATTCAACAGCTATTTTAATAAACCTTTAAACTATTGAATTAAAAAATAGGAGCTCTTGCCCACGTCATTTAAGAAGTAAAATGACAGACTAAAATCTTGTTATTAGTCTGTCATTTCAATTTAAGTATTCAATTAATTAGAAGCAACTAATTCAATTTCGGACTGATAATTACCAACTTTAATTTCTTTTCCATTCACTTCATTCTTAACAACTAGTTTTCTCATTAATAAGTTTTCCTCAAGCATTCCTTTAAACTTTTCAATGATTTCAATAAACTCTGGATTAGCTGTTATTCCAATGTCTACGCGCATATTAATTGGTAGATTTAATTCTTTTCGGTATTCTTGAATAGATCTGATTAATTCTCTTACAGTACCTTCGTGGATAAGATCTTCTGTTAGTAATGTGTCGAGGGTCACTGTATATTCGCCATTCGTCGCTGATGCAAAGCCTTCTCTTCCGCTTTTTTCAACTAAAATATCTTGTGCGTCGACTTTTACAGTTTCCCCTGATTCAATTAATACATTAACGTACCCACTCTCAATCACTTTTTTTGCATCTTCATTTGTTAATGATTGAAGTGATTTATTGACTAAATTTGAAAGCTTTCCAAATTTTGCTCCTGATTTTTTAAAATCCAGTTTCATTTTTAAGATTGAAAACTCATTTTCGTTGTTTACTTGTTGGAATTTTTTTACGTTTAGCTCATCTAAAACAATTTCTTTATATGACTCCCAATTGATCTCCTCATTGTTACTAACTAAAGTTAAACTAGCTAGTGGCTGTTTGATCTTTAATGAATTTGCATTTCGGATGCTTCTTCCAAGTTCCACAACTTTTAAAACTGCATCCATTTCCTTTTCAAGCAGAACATCGATTAATGTTTCATCGCAAACTGGAAAATCAGATAAATGGACGCTTTGTTTTGTTAAATTAAAATAAACATCTTCCGCTAAGAATGGTGTAAATGGTGCTAATAATTGACTTACTTTTGTTAATACTTCAAACAGTGTATAGTAAGCCGCTGCCTTCTCTTCATTCATTCCACTTGACCAGAATCGTTCTCTTGATCTTCTTACATACCAATTGCTTACTTCATCTACTAGTTTAGCGATGTCTCTTGCAGCATTTGTAAATTGATAATCCTCTAAATTTTTCGTTACATTTTTGATTGTGCTATGCAAACGAGAAATGATCCATTTATCCAATGTACTTGATTGATACTCATATTGTTTTTTTGCATTAAATCCATCTAAATTTGCATATAAACTGTAAAAACTATACACATTGTCGAATGTATCGATGAGTTTCGACTTCGCCTCTTGAACGACTCTTTCAGAAAAACGCTTCGGGTTCCAAGGCGCACTATCTACTAATAATGCCCATCTTAATGAATCAGCACCATATTTTTGAATTAATTCTACTGGATCAAGTGCATTCCCTTTACTTTTAGACATTTTTTGTCCATTTTCATCTAATACATGGCCTAGAGATAATACTCGTTTATACGGTACTTTCCCGGTAAATAAAGTAGATACTGCAAGTAAACTATAGAACCAACCTCTCGTTTGATCAATACCTTCAATGACGACATCTGCTGGGAATTGTTTTGTAAATTTCTCATTATTTTCAAAAGGATAATGATACTGGGCAAATGGCATCGACCCACTATCGAACCAGACATCAATCACTTCAGGTGTTCTTTTCATATTCCCTTTACAATTTGGACAGTTAAGAGTAACTTCATCAACAAAAGGTTTGTGCAGTTCAATTGAGTTGTCAATTTCTTCAACCGAATGGTTACATAATTCATTTATACTTTTTGGTGCTAATTGATGATTACATGAATCACATTCCCAAACATTTAATGGGGTGCCCCAATATCTTTTTCGGCTAATATTCCAATCAACCATTTGTTCTAAAAAATTACCGAATCGACCATATTTTATATGATCTGGATGCCATGTTACTTCTTCATTATTTTTAATAAACTGTTCCTTTAATGCGGTCGTTTTAATAAACCAACTTTCATTCGCATAATAGAGTAAAGGTGAATCACAACGCCAACAATGCGGATAGCTGTGCTCATATTTTTCTTTACTAAATAATAATTCATTTTCGGCTAAATACCTTACTATATCTACATCACACTCTTTAACAAAACGACCTTGAAAATTAGGTACTTCATCAGTATATTGGCCCTTTTCATTTACTACATTTACAAACGATAACCCATTTTCTTGGACAACCTTATAGTCATCTTCACCGTATGCAGGTGCGATATGAACAATTCCAGTACCACTACCTTCAGTTACAAAATCTGCTTTCACAACTTTATGACCAACTTCAACTTTTACGAAATGAAATGGTGGTAAATAACTAATACCGATTAGTTCTGCCCCGAGAAATTCAGATAAAATGACGTATTCAGCTTTTAATACTTTATCTAATAATGCCTTAGCAAGAATATATACTTCTTCACCTTTTTTAGCACGAACATATTCCATTGTAGGATTTACAGCTAACGCTACATTAGCAGGAAGTGTCCACGGAGTTGTCGTCCATCCAAGGAAATAGACATTTTCTTCATCTTGCAATTTAAACTTAACGGTTGCAGATAAATCTTTAACGTCTTTATATCCTTGCGCTACTTCATGTGAACTTAGTGATGTTTGACAGCTAGGGCAATAAGGTGAGACACGATGGCCTTTTACTAGTAAACCTTTTTCATGGATTGTACCTAGGATATTCCATACACTTTCGATATAAGAATTATCCAATGTTACATATGGGTCATCCATATCCACCCAATATCCTAACTGTTCAGTAAAATCTCGCCATTGTTTCTCGTAAGTAAAAACACTTTCTTTACATTTATCAAGGAAAGCTTTTACTCCATAACGTTCAATTTCTGCCTTACCTGAAATGCCTAACATCTTTTCAACGCCGAGTTCAACTGGTAAACCATGAGTATCCCATCCAGCTTTACGAACAACTTGGAAACCAGCCATTGTTTTATATCTAGCTACCACATCTTTTATAGTACGACCTAATGCATGACCAACGTGTGGTAGTCCATTTGCAGTTGGGGGACCTTCATAAAAAACAAATGATTCATTATGTTCTCTTTGTTCAACTGATTTAATAAAAGTATTTTCTTTAGACCAATGTTCACTAATCCTTTTTTCACGATTTTGAACAGATTCTTTCATGTTTTCTTTTTTCATATGATATCGCCTCTCTTATTTTTTTAAAGCACACAAAAACCCGCCCCTATAACAAGGGACGGGTTTAACCGCGATACCACCCTAATTCTATTGAAAACATTCCGCTCTTCAATAGCACTTTAGTCACGTACAATCATACGCGTTCCTTTTAACGGTAGACACCCGTTCAAACTTACTTATGTTTTCAGTTTGACTTCTCGGAGAGGATCTTCATTTAAGTACTATTCACCGGATTTCAGCTTCCCCGGCTCTCTGTATAACAGTAACAAAAATTACTTTTCTCGTCATTGAATTCATTTGTGTGCTTTAATTGTTATTTATTATATCCACCGACTACTAAAAAGTCAAAGTTTTCTTAAATTTTTTTTACTTAACTTAAATTCATATGCCAATGGAGATAATAAATGGCAATGTTAATGATCTTTTTAGTAAAATATCTTTTCTGCAACTAAAGAAAGAAAAGCAGAATTATATCTCTTATTATATTTTTGTTTTATTTCCTTACTACTTTTGTTAATCGTTAAACTTTCTCATAAATTTTTTAAAAACTAATGAAGAATATTGTGTTAAACTGATTTTGGTGAAAATTAACGAGAAAAAGGGGTGCCGAAATGATCAAAACGATGGCTGTATACAAGGACGGAACCCATGCGTTTGATGTATCAATAAAAGAATTAAATTCCGAACAAATTGATTGGGTTTGGGTCGATATTGGAAAACCTGAAAAAGAAGAAATTGACCTATTGAAAACTCATTTCCACTTCGATGAAATAGCAATTAAGCATTGTGTAAGTTATAAAGAAAGACCGAAAATGGATTATTACGATGGCTATCGTTTTATCATCCTACAATCATTGCAGGAGAACATGCAACAAGATGAAATTGATCTCTTTTTATCCCACAAGTACATCGTTTCATTTTGTTGGGAGGAATCAAATGCGATACAAATTGTGTGGAACAAACTAAAAGGATTAAAAAGTACAAAAGGAATAAAACCAGAACGAATCCTGTATCATATTTGTGATGAAATTGTTGATAAATTCTTTCCTATCGTCCAAAAAATTGAAGATGACATCGAAGAGATTGATGAATTAGGATCAAATTCCGATCTAAGCATGATCGATGGAATTAAAACACAATTAAGTAAGTTATCAAAGGTAAGAAAAACAGTTAAACCAACAAAAGATTTAATTTATCGTATATTAAATTCAACACACGTTGAAATTGACAAAGAAACGACAAAGAAATTACGAATCGTCTACGAACACTTAGTAAAATTATTAGATGACATTGCAGATAACAGGGAAATGGCAAATGACATCAGAGAAAGTTATATTTCAACGAACTCACACAAAATGAATAAAACGATGAAAATGTTAACATCGGTCTCGATAGTGTTCATGCCACTAACATTCATCGTAGGTGTATATGGTATGAATTTTGTTCACATCCCTGAGCTTCAATTAAAATATGGTTATTATTACTGTTGGGTAATCATGCTAATCATGGTGTTCGGATTAGTGATGTGGTTCAAGAAAAAAGATTGGTTCTAAACTATTGGTTATAAAAAACTATCTACTTCAAAATTTTTCTTTTTGCATATAAACTATTAAAAAACTATCCAACAAAAATAAGATGATCTCTGTATAGAGGTCATCTATTTTTATTCTATTCATACCTTCGTACTTAGTTTTTTATTTTAAAATTTCAATGAATCTGCTGTTTTTTCAAACATAACACTTTGATCAATTAAACCACAAGTTCCACATTGAACTAAATATTCTGGACCTTTATATGGAACAAAAAATGGATCTAGCCCACTTGAAACGTATTCTTCTATTTCAACATCTCCGCTTTGTGCATTTAATTTAACTGCTTTTGGGTTTTGTTCGATTAAATAAAATCTACTTTTGTTTGTTTTACAACGTGGACATGCTAATTTATGCATATTTTCACCTCATTTTATTCATATAAGGTTACTATTCCATTAGATTATTATATTTATTCATATTAATTTGTATTTAATTTGCCTTCAAATACAATCTTTCTCCCAGTCGGTTCAATTTCTACCTTTCCATTAACCATTTGTTCTGAAAATATTGGGACTTCCATTCTTTTAACTGGTTTATAGCCTTCTCTTTCCATTCTTTCTAAGCAATCATTAATTGTTTCATTTTCAAAGACTTCAAATTTTTTCTTACTCATCTATTTTCCTACTTTCTACTATTGTTAATTCTATCTAAACTTGATCGAATTCAAATCAAAATATAGTAAAAAACCTTACTTTCATTTGAGAGTAAGGTCTGACTGACTAAAATTATTTAATCGCGAAGCCTCGATAGGAATCGAAGTGCTTCAATATAAACCCAAATGACTGTTACTAATAAACCAAAAGCACAATACCACTCGAACTCTTTTGGTGCACCTTGTCTAACACTTGTCGTAATTAGATCAAAATCCAAGAATAGATTTAATGAAGCAATAACAAGTATCGCTAAACTAACAAATATTCCTATTGGACCAGATTGATGGATATATGGAATTGGAACATGGAAAAGTTGAAGGACCATCGTTAGTAAATAAAAGATAAACACTCCGATTGTTAAACCGAAAACAATTGATCTAAAACGGTGCGTTACTTTAACAAGTCCAGTAGCATAACAAATTAATGTTCCTGCTATAATGGCAATTGTTAATAGAACCGCTTGAAGGACAATCATTCCATATGTTGCTTCGTAAACTGCTGAAATATTACCGATTAGAATCCCTTCAACTGCTGCATAAATAGGTGTAGTAATCGGCGCAATTCTAGGAGAAAAAGATGTTACTAACCCAATAATGAATGCAACGATTAAACATCCAATAAACACTTTAGAATTAAGTGTTCCTGTAGCTGTTAGATAAAATGAGTATCCTGCTGTTGCGATTAGTAAGATTAATGCAATCATTGTTTTACCAATTGTCCCACCAATCGTCATCGCTTTAGCAGCATGCCTTGATTTGGTTAATCGATCAGAATTTAAGATAGGATTTGAACTCCTCATTTAAACTCCTCCTTTATTTTATACTTTTATTTTACCATTTTTAGTAAATTTCTTAAACTTTAAACAAGCTTTAGTAAAATATATGAAAAAAGATGTCCAAAAGGACACCTTATTTTAAAAAACTAAATTAAAATTTAATTTTATTAGCTAAAAATGATTGTAATTCACTTATTGCCACACGAGTTTGCTCCATAGTATCACGGTCACGAACAGTTACTTTTCCATCTTCAATTGATTCGAAGTCGTACGTAATACAGAAAGGAGTACCGATTTCATCTTGACGTCTATAACGTTTACCAATTGAACCAGTTTCATCAAAATCAACATTGAAATCTTCTGCTAATGAAGCAAATACTTCTTGTGCATTTTCTGATAATTTTTTTGATAATGGTAAAATCGCTGCCTTATATGGTGCTAATGCAGGATGTAGACGCATTACTGTACGAGATGTACCATCTTCTAATGCCTCTTCTTCATAAGCATCAATTAAAAATGCTAATGTAACACGGTCTGCACCTAATGATGGCTCGATACAATATGGAACGTATTTTTCATTTGTAATTGGATCATGATAGGTGAAATCTTCTGTTGAATATTCCATATGTTGTTTTAAATCATAATCTGTACGAGACGCAATGCCCCATAATTCGCCCCAACCAAATGGGAATTTATATTCAAAGTCAGTTGTCGCGTTACTATAGTGTGATAATTCATCCGCACTATGCTCACGTAAACGAAGATTTTCTTCTTTCATACCTAAAGCTAAAAGCCATTTATTAGCAGTTTCTTTCCAATAAGAATACCACTCTAACTCTTCACCTGGTTTACAGAAGAATTCAAGCTCCATTTGTTCAAATTCACGAGTACGGAACGTGAAATTTCCTGGTGTAATTTCGTTACGGAAGCTTTTACCAATTTGAGCAATACCAAATGGTACTTTCTTTCTCATTGTACGTTGAACATTTTTGAAGTTTACAAAAATACCTTGTGCTGTTTCTGGACGTAAGAAAATTTCATTCGTACTCGACTCAGTAACACCTTGGAATGTTTTAAACATTAGGTTAAATTGACGAATATCTGTAAAATCATGGCTACCACAATCAGGACAAGCAATTTTATGTTCCTCAATCAATTTAGCCATTTCTGAAAATGGAAGACCATCAACGATAATTTCCATCCCTTTTTCTTCAAGTGCATTTTCGATTAATTTATCTGCACGATGACGAGCTTTACAATTTTTGCAATCAATCATTGGATCATTAAAGTTACCAATATGACCTGAAGCTTCCCATGTACGTGGATTCATTAAGATTGCAGCATCTAGTCCAACATTATATGGACTTTGTTGAACAAACTTTTTCCACCAAGCTTTTTTCACATTGTTTTTTAATTCAACACCTAGTGGACCATAATCCCACGTATTTGCTAAACCACCGTAAATTTCAGATCCTGGAAATACAAATCCTCTGTGTTTAGCATGACTTACTACGACATCCATCGATTTTTCTGACATTTCATTTACCTCCAATTTTCAATTGTTTTTTGAAAATGCAAGAATGAAATAAAAAAGCTCTCATCCTTAGGCATTTTCTGCCTAGGGACGAGAGCTGTATACGCACCCGCGGTTCCACCCTAGTTGACAATTAAAAAAATTGTCCACTTTAAAAATTAACTCAGGAATGCCTTTCGCTAAAGGTTTTGATTGAGCTCACACCATCCTCAATTCGCTAGACAAAATAATCTTTAGGTACTTCTTTCCGTCAACGTTATATGTAATAAATAATATGTTGTTATTTTAACAAAGTGACAATGATTAAGTCAAATATTATTATGAACAATTTTAATAAAAAAATACCGTGAAATTTTTGAATATTTTTGGAAAGCTAACATGTAAAGATAAAACCTTTACAGTATGAGCATTACTTGGTATGATAGAAAAGTTGTTTTATTTATATACTATACTATCAGAAGGGAGTGCTAGTTTTGAGTAGCAGCATTTTTTTAAAGAAAAAGAAACGTTCAGCAGTATTGCTTGATAAACATCATTCCATTCGTTTATTAAAGACAAACAAAAAGCGAATCGTAAACAAAAGAAACAATAAAATAAAAGGGTTCGAACAATTACTTGTTAAAGAATTAAACGAGGAAATGATTTCAACTTCAAACAGTACGGTAAATGAAATTTCTGAAAATGTAAATACAGTAGTGATCGAAGGACTTCCAGTAACATTTCTTCTAAAGCTTGGAAAAGAGTTTTTCTCAGATTTAGAAGCAGTGAAGTACTATTATAATAGTAAACATGAAGATTTTTACAAGAATCGTAGTTTACTAGAGGAATCACTTCAATCTTCAATTAACAATGCGTCAAGTGAAGAACAATTAAAAGTTTCGGAATTTATTTCTAATAAATAATAATTATTAATGAGGGAATCCATATGGGGTTCCCTCTTTTATTTTCGATGAGAAAATCATATATAGACCGACTGAACTGCAAATAAACCTTAGAGAGTTCTGCCAAATATCTTTAAAAAAGTCTGAAAAATAGACTTGAAATGATTAGTGCCTCCTAGATCCCCCCCTCTCTGTATACCACACTCGTTCACATCAAAAAAAGGATGATCACATGTCAGTTGACCCGACTCATGATACATCCCCTTTTCGTTTACAGATTCATTAAGCTAAATAAGCTTTTTTCACTTCTTCATTATTCATTAATGTCTTACCTTCACCAACCATTTGGATCTCACCAGTTTGAATTACATACCCGCGGTGAGCAATTTGTAATGCTTGGTATGCGTTTTGTTCGACTAATAAGATTGTCATTCCTTGTTTGTTTAGTTGCTCAATAATTTCAAATATTTGTTCAACGATAATTGGAGCAAGACCCATAGATGGTTCATCTAGCATTAGCAATGATGGTCCCATCATCAGTCCTCTACCAATTGCTAGCATTTGTTGTTCTCCTCCACTCATCGTACCGCCTTTTTGGCTTAAACGCTCTTTCAGTCTTGGAAAATAATCAAATACCATTTCCATGCGTGCAGCGATTAGTTTTTTATCTTTAACGGAGAAAGCACCCATCTCTAAATTTTCTTTTACACTTAATTTAGAAAAAATTCTTCTTCCTTCTGGTACATGTGCGATTCCTTTTAAGGCAATTTCATGAGATTGTAGCTTTATAATTTCTTCACCTTTATAAATGAGCGTTCCAGATTTTGGTTTAACTTGGCCACAAATCGTTTTTAGAGTAGTAGATTTTCCAGCACCGTTACTTCCAATTAACGTTACAATTTCACCTTCATTTACTTCAATGTTAATATTTTTCAGTGCTTGAATACCACCGTAAAAAGAGTTAATATCTTTTAATTGTAATAGCGTCATCTTTTCGTACTCCTTTCACTATGCAGTAGTCACTGCACTTTTTCCTAAATATGCTTCAATTACTTTTTGATTATTTCTAATTTCAAGAGGTTTTCCTTCTGCAATTTTTTCGCCATGATCAAGGACAAATAAATACTCGGATATTTCCATAACAAGCTTCATATCATGCTCGATTAAGACGATTGTTAAGTTAAGGTCATCTCTCATTTGATAGATTAAATTAGTCAATTCTTTCGTTTCTTTCGGATTCATCCCTGCAGCTGGCTCATCTAAAAGTAAGATTCTTGGTTGAGATGCTAATGCACGCGCGATTTCAAGTCGTCTTTGTGCACCGTATGATAGACTCGATGCTTCCTCATTATAAACCTCAGCCAATCCGACGTATTCTAACCATTTATATGCCTCTTTCATCGCCGATTGTTCTGCTTTTTTAAATTTAGGTAAATGGAAGATTGTTGAAAAAACACCATACTTTAAATGCTGATGCATTCCTACCATGACATTTTCTAATGCTGTCATACTATTAAATAAACGAATATTTTGGAATGTACGCGCGATCCCTTTTTTATTAACAGTATGTGGCTTTAGCCCTACTAAACTCTCATTTCCTAGCAAAATTTCACCACTACTAGGAGTGTACACACCTGTAATCATATTAAAAAATGTTGTTTTTCCAGCTCCATTTGGTCCAATTACCGCTGTAATTGAGCCTTCTTTAATTTCAATATTTACATTATTTACAGCAGTTAAACCGCCAAAGCTTTTCGTTAAATTCGTTGTTTTTAACATTTGATAACCTCCCCTCTTAAAATGAAACTGTGCGTGTTTTTTCTTCGACGACAGTTTGATCTACGACGTCTTCTTTTGGAACAACCTTATTTTTGGCAGGCAATAATCCTTTTGGCCTAAAAATTGCTGCAAGTACTAAAATAAGTCCGAAAATCATACGTTGCATTTTAGAAGGCGATAGAGCCGGTGGTAAATTAATAACTCCATCTAATGTTAATTGGTTTAAATAGTTTGTTACCTCTGTTAATACTTGTAAATTTAAGATTGTTACAAGTGTAGCTCCAAGGATAACACCTGGAACACTACCCATTCCGCCTAAAATAACCATTACCAAGATCGTAATAGACTCAAGTAATGTAAAGCTTGTTGGGTCAATAAACATTTGCTTAGCAGAGAATACTACTCCCATCATACCTGAGAAAGAAGCACCGATTGCAAATGCTATTAATTTCGTACGTACTAAGTGAATACCTGAAGCTTGTGCAGCGATTTCATTCTCACGTACCGCCTTCCAAGAACGTCCAAGCTTCGAATCTTGTAATCTAGTAACAGCTAAAATGACGATTGCTAAAACAACTAACACGACATAATAAAATTGTCCTGAATTATCAATCTCTAAACCAAAAATAGTAGGAGCAGGAATCGAAGAAATACCTTGTGCCCCTCCAGTAATATTTACTGGTTTATCTAAGTTATTAAATACAATTCGAATAATTTCTCCAAATCCTAGTGTTACAATTGCTAAATAATCACCTTTTACACGAAGTACTGGAATACCTAATAATACACCTGCAATTGCAGCGATAATTCCACCGATTATAATAAATACCCAGAATGAGTTTCCTGAAAACGGAAGGAAATCAAAATGTAAGAAATTCGTAACTTGTTTAGTTGAGAAAATTGCATAAGTATATGAACCGATTGCAAAGAAGGCAACGAATCCTAAATCTAATAGACCCGCTAAACCAACTACTACATTTAATCCAAGTGCCATTGCAACATAGATTCCAACTAAAGTCGCTACACCCATATATGATTCAAATGCTGTACCTTGTGATGCAACATAAGGCATAATCACCGTTAAAACTAGGATTCCAATGCTCCATTTTAATTTGACTGGAAAATTAGTTTTATATAATAAGTAAAGTGAGAACAAGATTAATAGAAATGCCGTTACGGATTCTTGCAAAAAGTATAATCCTAATGATGTAACAACGAGATAAGCACCTAAGAAAATACCTTGTAGTTTATTTGATTGTTTTAACCCATTTAATAAGCTCTTCATCTAATTCACCTACACTTTCTCAGCTACAGGTTTACCTAATAAACCTTCTGGCTTGAATATTAGAACTAGAATTAAAATTCCAAATGCAACAACATCTTTATATTCTGATGGGAAAATACCATGTGTTAAAGTTGATAAATTTGTTGCTGCAAACACTTCGATGACACCGATCAATAAACCGCCAAACATTGCACCACGAATATTTCCGATTCCACCTAATACTGCAGCTGTAAATGCTTTTAGGCCTAAAATAAAACCGATATATGGGTCAATTGTGCTGTACTGTAATGCAAATAATACGCCAGTTGCACCACCTAATCCAGAACCTAAAAAGAATGTTAAAGAGATGACTTTGTTAACGTTTACTGACATTAATGATGCAGTTTCACGATCCTGTGCAACTGCACGCATTGCTGTACCCCATTTTGTTTTATTGATGAAGTAATCTAATGAAATCATCATTACAACTGCAACGACTAAAATAATGATTGATGCTGATTTAATTTGTGCATTTCCAAATGAAGAAAGAATTGAGCTAGTTTTAATTTGGTGTTGTCCAGAAAATAGTGATGGGCCAGTAATAATGTAATTTCCTTCTTTTAATTCAGCAATAAAACGTACAATATCTTGTAGTAAAAATGAAATACCGATTGCTGTAATTAATGTAATTAACTTTGGTGCTTTTCGCAATGGACGATACGCAACTCTTTCAATCCCCATTCCTAGGAAACCAGTTGCTAATGAAGCTACTATTAAAACAATTGCTAACACGATAATTGCAGGTAAACTACTTAATAAACCTAAACCAGTAAATGTAATTAATACAGCAGTACCAATAAACGCACCTACCATAAATATTTCTCCATGTGCAAAATTGATTAGTTCCAATATCCCATAAACCATCGTGTAACCGAGTGCTACAATTGCATATACTGCTCCTAAAACAAGACCGTCTATTAGAACTTGAGGTAGTGTTTGAATTACTTCATTCATGTATAAGACCTCCTATAAATAATGTAGTATATTTACTATTAACTTCCAAAATTTTACAATTTTTTCATCTTATTGAGAGAAAAAGAGTATCACATTTTACAGGATACTCTTTTCTTTAAGACTGGTAGAGTTTGTTTCTAATTATGGTTTAGTAACTTCGCCTTCTTGAGTACCAGGGTATTTAGCTTCTTTAAACGTATAAATAAATACTTTCGCGTATTTGTTGTCCCCTTTATCGTCGAAGCCCACCTTCGTTACTACACCATCATAATCTTGAATTGCACGTACTGCTTTTTCAACTTGTTCACGTGTTGGCGTTTTTCCTTTATTATCGTTGATCGCATTTTTTAATCCTTCTAATAAAACGCCAGCAGAATCATAACCGTAAGATGAGAACGATTCAATGTTTTTATTAAATTTAGCTTTATACGCGTCAGCAAAAGCTTTACCTTTATCAGTTTTTAACGTATCACCAGCTACTGAAGTATAGTAGAAGTTTTTAACAGCATCTCCAGCAATATCAACTAAACCTGAAGAGTCCATTCCATCTCCACCCATGAATGGGATGTTTAATCCTTTTTCACGAGCTTGTTTTAATAAAATTCCACCTTCAGCATAAAGTCCACCGAAGAATACTAAATCAGGCTTTTTCGCAATTGCGTTGTTTAGTACTCCGTTAAAGTCTTTATCTCCGATTGAGATCCCTTCTTCACCTAAAATTTTAGCGCCTAATTTCTCAGCAGCAGCTTTGAATTCATTAGCTAAACCAGTTCCGTAAGGTGTTTTATCTTGAATGATAAAAATATTTTTTGCTTTTAAAGTATTAACAGCGAAATTTGCACCTGCAGGACCTTGGAAGTCATCACGAGCACAAATTCGGTTAACGACTCCTAATCCACGATCAGTTACTTCATTTGCAGTATTTGAAGGAGATACCATTACAATATGGTCTTTCTCATACTTTACAGAAGAAGGAATTGCTACACCAGAGTTTAAGTGTCCTACAACACCAAGGATTTTATTGTCTGCAGCTAACTGCTCAGCATTTGCTACACCTTTTTTTGGATCCCCTTGGTCATCATAAGGTACAAGCTTTAAATCAAAGCCTAATTTTTTGAAAGCTGCTTTTTGATCCTCTAAAGCAAGCTGAGCTCCAAGTTTAATGGAATCACCTAAAATTGCATTATTACCAGATAATGGTGTATTTGTCGCAATTTTAATGACCTGGTTCCCATCCTTTGAACTATTACTACCACAGCCTGCTAAAATACCCGCAGTTAATGATACTGATGCTAAAATTGCAAATCCCTTCTTAAAAACCATATGTACGCCCCCTTAAAAACCTATTTTTTGAAAATTTAAAATTCTTAAGAAAATAGTAAGCTATATTTTTTCGTTAGACAAGTTCTTTCGATTCAAAATATTTCGACAATTATGTCGATTCGTTGTTATTTTAGGTAATTATTCCCATTAATAACCAATTTTCCTTATTTCAAAATATAAAATTAAAGGATTTTAATATAGTTTACTAGGTTAATCTTAAAAATATATTTTCCTAGTATCATTTTACATTTCCCGACAAATTCGACAAAAAAACCTATTCCAAAAAGCTTGGAATAGGCCTAATTTAACTATTTTCTTCTTTTTTATATCGAATGATCGTCTTTATTTCACCAGAATCATCTGTATCCATAACAAATGATCCATTACTAAATTGATCACTATTTCTTAAATCAGTTGGGTCAACCGTCTCAAATTGGCCAGATTTACTTAATAAAGCAAACATATCATTTTCATTTATTGCGTATACCCCAATTAACAAATGAGGATTATTTTTTAAATCTCGTATTACTTTAACACCTCGTGTACCTCTAGAACTTTGAGGGATCGTATCGAGTTTCATTTTTTTAATTGCCCCTCGATGTGTTGCACAGAATATTTCTTTCACTTCATTACTAATTGTGTCTGCAGAAACAACAAAATCATGATCCTTTAAGTTAATTCCTTTAACCCCACCAGCTCTTAAGCCTTGAATACTAATCTCATCAACATTAAATAACAATGTGTATCCTGAACTTGTAGCCAATAACACTTGATCAGTTTCTGAAGTGACACCAGCAAAAATTAAGGAATCATCAGACTTAATTGACATACCGACAAGTGGTTTAGAATATCGTTGTACTTTTAATTGTTGTATACTTGTACGTTTTACAACACCATTTTTAGTGACAAATAAAATGTAATCTTTATTTTCTTCAAAATTATTTACGACCGTAGCAGAAAGAATTGCTTCATCTCGTTCAATAGGAATAATATTAGCAACATGTTGCCCCATATCTTTCCATCTAATATCCTGCATTTCATGTATTGGTAAATATAAATAGTTACCTTTTGACGTAAATAATAGTAGTGTATCTGTCGTTGTACTTTCAATTTGATAAATTAAACGGTCGCCTTCTTTCATACCGTAATCTTTACCATTCGAAGCTGAATAAGATCTTGGACTTGTTCGTTTAACGTATCCTTCACTTGTAACGGTGACTATGACATCTTCTTGAGCGATTATATCTTCCCTAGAAATTTTAATTTCTTCGATCTCTTCTTGAATTGTTGAACGTCTGTCGTCTGCATATTTTAACTTAATTTTCTTTAAGTCTGTTTTGATAACTGACAATAATTTTGCTTCACTGTTTAAAATTGCTTCAAGCTGTTTGATCTTTTTATCTAATTCATCTGCTTCTTCTTGTAAAGCAGTAATATCAGTATTTGTTAAACGATATAACTGTAACATAACAATCGCTTCAGCTTGTTGTTCAGTAAACTCAAATTGAGCGATTAACTTATCTTTTGCATCGCGTTTATCATTTGCAGAACGGATTGTTGTAATCACTTCATCTAAAATCGATAAGGCCTTCATTAAACCTTCTACAACATGTTGGCGAGCTTTTGCTTTTCTTAAATCAAAATTTGAACGATTTGTAATGACTTCTTTTTGATGTTCAATATAAGCATCTAGAATTGCCGGTAATGACATCTGTTTTGGTGTACGATTATAAATCGCAACCATATTGAAGTTATACGGTATTTGAAGCTCAGTATTTTTATATAAATAATTTAAAATTGCTTCGTTATTTGCATCTTTTTTCAGTTCAATGACAATTCGTAGTCCTGTACGATCTGTTTCATCACGTACTTCCGTAATTCCATCAACTTTTCGATCAAGACGAACCTCGTCCATTTTCTTTACTAAATTCGCTTTATTCACTTCTGAAGGAATTTCTGTAATGATTAATGCCTGTTTTCCACCACGTAAATCCTCGGTATGGACACGGCTTCGAATAATGATTTTTCCTTTACCTGTTTCATAAGCTTTCTTAATGCCATCTACACCTTGAATGATCCCTCCAGTAGCAAAATCGGGACCATGGATTACGGTCATTAATTCATCTACTGTACAGTTTTTATTTTCAATGCGCATAATCGTCGCATCGATTACTTCTCCAAGGTGGTGCGAAGGTATTTCAGTTGCATATCCAGCAGAGATTCCTGTACTACCGTTAACTAATAAATTTGGGAACATTGATGGTAGAACAACTGGCTCCATACTCGTATCGTCAAAGTTCGGCACAAAATCTACTGTTTCTTTATCAATATCTCTCAATAGTTCACTTGCTATTGCTGATAATCTAGCTTCCGTATAACGCATAGCCGCTGGAGGGTCTCCATCAATACTACCGTTATTTCCATGCATCTGAATTAATACATTTCTTAATTTCCAATCTTGACTTAGTCGTACCATCGCATCATAAACAGAAGTATCACCATGAGGATGGTAATTACCAATTACATTTCCGACTGTTTTTGCAGATTTACGGTAAGGCTTTTCTTGCGTGTTTCCTTCAACGTGCATTGAATACAAAATACGGCGTTGAACTGGCTTTAACCCGTCACGAGCATCAGGTAATGCTCGTTCTTGAATAATATATTTACTATATCGACCAAAGCGGTCACCTATTATGTCTTCTAAAGGGATATTATATAATTTTTCCGATGATTGCATCAGACATCGCTCCCTTCTGATTCTACTTCAACTTGCTCATTGTTTAAAATTTTATCCTCTTCATCTAAATCAAATACTACATTTGATTCAATCCACTTTCGTCTAGGTTCAACTTTATCACCCATTAAAGTAGTTACACGACGATCCGCTCTTGCAGAGTCATCAATTTTTACACGAATAAGCGTTCTAGTTTCTGGATCCATGGTTGTTTCCCAAAGTTGGTCAGCATTCATCTCACCAAGTCCTTTATAACGCTGAATCATATACCCTTTACCGACTTTTTTGATTGCATCTTGTAAGTCTACTTCTGACCATGCGTATTCGATTACTTCTTTTTTTCCAGAACCTTTACTCACTTTGAATAACGGAGGTAGGGCAATATAAACTTTACCAGCCTCTACTAATGGTTTCATATAACGGTAAAAGAATGTTAATAAAAGTACTTGAATATGCGCTCCATCTGTATCAGCATCGGTCATAATAACGATTTTGTCATAGTTAACATCTTCAAGATCAAAATCACTACCGACCCCTGCACCAATCGCATGAATTATCGTATTAATCTCTTCATTTTTCATTATGTCAGCAAGTTTTGCCTTTTCAGTATTGATAACCTTACCACGTAAAGGTAAGATTGCTTGGAAACGTCGATCACGACCTTGTTTCGCACTTCCACCAGCTGAATCACCCTCAACTAGGTATAATTCATTTTTCTGGGGGTTACGTGACTGTGCAGGTGTGAGCTTACCGCTTAATGAAGTTTCTGATCGTTTTCTCTTTTTACCACTTCTTGCTTCCTCACGTGCTTTTCTTGCAGCTTCTCTAGCTTGAAAAGCTTTTATTGATTTCTTAACTAATGAAGTTGCAATGTCTGGATTCTCTTCCAGGAAATAAGCTAATTGATCTGAAACAACTGAGTCAACAGCTGATCTTGCTTCACTAGTACCTAATTTCCCTTTTGTTTGTCCTTCAAATTGAAGCAGCTCTTCAGGAATTCGTACAGATACAATTGCAGCTAATCCCTCACGAATATCCGCTCCATCTAGATTTTTATCTTTTTCTTTTAAGAGACTTACTTTTCTTGCATATTCATTAAATGCTCTTGTTAAAGCGGTTTTTGCACCAACTTCGTGTGTACCACCATCTTTTGTACGAACATTATTTACGAAAGAAAGCATCGTTTCCGAATAGCCATCATTAAATTGGAATGAAAATTCAACTTCAATTTTATTTTGTAATCCATCAAAGAATACTACAGGATGTAATGCTTCTTTTTCTTCGTTTAAATACGATACAAATGCTTCGATACCGTTTTCATAATAAAACTCTTCAAACGCATCATGCCGTTCATCTTTAATTGTAATTTTTAAACCTTTTAATAAAAATGCTGACTCTCTAAGTCTTTCACATAAAGTATCAAAGTTGAAATTTGTCGTGCTAAAAATGGTTGGATCTGGTTTAAAATGGATCGTCGTACCAGTTCGTCTTGTCTTACCAACGATTTCTAATGAAGTTACTGCTTTACCTCCATCTTCAAAACGTTGCTTGTAAATTGTTCCTTCACGGTGAATTTCTACTGTTAACCATTCTGATAAAGCATTAACTACTGATGCACCAACACCATGTAGACCACCACTTGTTTTGTAGCCGCCCTGTCCAAATTTACCACCTGCGTGTAATACAGTTAAAATAATTTCTGGAGTTGGTTTTCCCATTTTGTGCATTCCAGTAGGCATCCCACGACCATGGTCTTTTACGCTTAAGCTATTATCTTTATGAATAACCACATCTATTTGAGTCCCGTGACCAGCTAATGCTTCATCCACAGAGTTATCTACGATTTCATAAACTAAATGGTGCAGACCTCTACTATCTGTGCTGCCAATATACATTCCAGGTCGTTTACGTACAGCTTCTAAACCTTCTAGTACCTGTATCGCATCTTCGTTATATGTTGTTTCATTCTTAGCCAACACCATTTCTCCTTTCTAACTAAACACTCTCATAAGAACATCTGTTCCATTATATCATATAAGAAATAAAATGTTTCTTCTAATCGTTCATGTTAATGGTTTTTTTCCTAACTTACAAGTCGAACATGAAAAAAAAAATCGGACAAGTTCATAAAAAGCTGGAATTTAGAATCAAGAAAATGCAGGTTTAATGTTGTAATTTGATAAATTAACTTACAAAATTCAATTTTTACAGATCGTGCAAAATGCATTTTAATTGCTTTTCTAAATTGATACATATGTAAAATTACTCGCTAACTCTATTCTCGATCTTCCGTTAAAAAAACTCACTGATTAACAGTGAGCCAGATTTTAAAACAAATTTAAAAATTTAATTTACAGACTGATTGAAAGCGCTTGACTTTCAAAGCACGAAGGGAAGTTTTAAAACAAATTACCTTTAGCGGTGATGAGCATCCCAGCCTAGGTTAAGCAACAAAGAAAACGAGCGTCTGAAGTGAAACAGTGAGCTTTTTTAACGGCCTATCTTGTCATTGCATGCTCAACTTTAATACAACGATCCATAATGACCGTTTTACCATTTTCCTTTAACAATTGATATGCTTCTTCGTTTTCGATGCCAAGCTGTGCAAAGAAAACATCGCAATCAATTTTTAGAAACTCTTCTGCTACAGGTAATAGGTGTTCAGGTCTTCTAAATACATTTACAATATCAATTTTTTCATTTATTTCTGTTAAACTCGCTACTGCTTTTTCTCCCAATACAGTATCAACTGTTGGGTTTACTGGAATAATTTTATATCCAGCATCTTGCATTGCCTTACTTACCATATAAGATGTTTTAGACGGGTCCCCTGATAATCCAACAACTGCAATTACTTTACTTGATTTTAAAATCTTGCCAATTTCTTCTCTTGATGGGTATTTACTCATTTGCTAATCACCCTTTCTGTTTGCATAAATAAGCGAAAAGATTAACTTTTCGCTTATTTTTTATTCTTTTATCATATTTCCTAAGTCAATTGCCTGTCAATCATTGACTAGAAGCTAATGTTAAAGTTGAATTAGTTAACTTTCCATCACGGTAATAAGTAATCTTTAATTTATCACCAACTTTTTTGTGTGAATATAGGTATTCTCTGACAGAAATTACGTCACTTACTGGTTTGTCATCAAGTGCAACGATAACATCTAATTGTTTCATTCCAACTTTCGCAGCAGGAGTGTTTGGATCAACATGTGTAACAACTGCACCTTTAGTTACTGAACCAGGTAATTTTAATGTTTCTTCAATATTAAATTGTGGTATTTCATCAAGTGATTTTAAGCCTACACCCATTACAGGTCGAGTCACTTCACCAAATTTTTCGATTTGGTCTAAAGCTGGTTTTGCAATATTCATTGGAATTGCAAATCCAATACCTTCAACAGCTTGTTCGGCAATTTTACTTGAATTAATCCCGATTACTTCACCTTTTGCATTGATTAAAGCACCACCACTATTACCAGGATTAATCGCTGCATCTGTTTGTATTACTTGAGTTTGGTAATCTGCAACTCCATCTCCATCGATATCTTGTGGTATTTCACGAGCTTTACTACTTACAATTCCTTGTGTTACAGTGCTTTCTAAAAATCCAAGTGGATTTCCAATTGCAATAGCAGTTTCACCTACATTTATTTTTTCTGAATCACCTAATTTAGCGATATTCGTAACATATTTTGCATCAATTGCTACTACAGCTAAATCTAATAATTCATCTGTTCCAACAAGTTTAGCATCAATTAATTGACCATCTGCCATTTTGACTTTTAATTGTTTTGCACCAGCAACAACGTGGTTATTTGTCGCTACTAAAGCTTTATTTCCTACTTTTTTATAAACGACACCTGAACCAGATCCAGCTTCTTCAGTTTCCATTGAAAATGGATTTGATGATTGATAATTATTAACTCCTACTACAAATTTGCGAGCATTTTGGATCGTAGTTGTTAAATCTTCACGTGATACATTAATAACTTGTGTTGGTACAGTATTCGTATCATTATTTGATAAGTTTGCAGGTTTATTTGTTAAGTTAAAAATATCTGGGGATACGATTGAGATCGTTACAGCCCCAATTATAGCTCCAATAAAGCCTGTAACAAGTGGATATCCTCCACGTCTACTTCTCTTTTGTCTTTTATGATTATTTTCATCATATAAATCTGTTTCATCATAATATCCCATAATTCATTCCTCCAATATGTAGGTATCTTTGATTGATATTAATTTAACCCACTCATGTGTATTTGCTGTGAACTTTTTGATTTAATTTAAATATTTTTTTAAATTAAAAATAAATTCAACTCCATCTTCCTTATTATGAACTTTTATAGATGAATGATGTAAATCAAGGATTGTTTTTACGATTGCTAAACCTAAACCTGTTCCACCATTTTGTCTATTTCTAGATTCATCAATTCGATAGAAGCGATCCCAAATTTTATCAATTTTATCAGCAGGGATTGGATTACCTTCATTAAAAATAGAGATATTTACATAATCCTCTTCATCAAATAAATTCATTTTTATGACACTACCTGGGTTACCATAGTGGATTGCATTTGAAAGGATATTAATGATTACCTGTTCTATTTTTCTTTTTTCACCAATAACGAGCGTATCCTCATCTAGATTAAAATTGAAATGACAATGATTATTACTATTTTCAAACATGCGAATAATCACATTTTCTATGCAATCCACAATTAAGAAAGGTTCACTTTTAAGTGTATATGTACCTGATTGAAGTTTGGAAAGTTCTAGCATATCGACAACTAACCCGTTCATCCGATCAACTTCTTTAAGGATTACATCTGCATAATAACCATTTTTTTCAATATTTAATCCATCTTTTAAACCTTCTGCATAACTTTGCACGATACTCAGTGGCGTTTTCAGCTCATGGGATACGCCACTAATAAACTCTTTTCTTATTTGTTCTAACTGTTTTTCTTTTTCAATATCCTTCATTAATTTAACATTTGCCTGCTGTAAATTTTCAATTGTACTAGCTAAATTCTCGGATAAAGAATTAATTGATTTGGATAATTGTCCAATTTCATCATCAGATTGAATATCAATTTTTTCATTAAAGTTTAACTTTGCTAATTGATCTGTTACAGAATTCATTTTCAACAATGGCTTCGTAATCAATTTCGAATAGTAAAAAGAAACGATCACTATCAATAATAAGGCAATAATAAAAGCGTAAATATAAAAATCTTTTAAAACGTACATTGCTTCATTTACTGGTTGTAGTGATGTAATAGCAAAAATAACTTCTTTTGAACCATTACTAGTATTAATTGGGTAAATAAAAACCTTATTTTCTAATCCATTTGCTCGGTCTAAGTAGCGATAAATTAAAGGAAAATCCTCCTCAGTATAGTTGGAAAAATCTTCATTACTCTTTGTCCAATCAGTTATTGCACCCATTAATGAGTTCATTTGAGCTGAATAGGTATATTGATTTGCAATTGGTAAATGTAAATTAACAACCTTCCCTTTAATTTCAATATTCACCATTTCCTGAAGACTATCATTCGTTGACAATTGAACCGTGTTAGACGGTTGATTTTCCTCTTGCCAAACACCCATATTCGTTTTTATATAGAGTGGGATAAAATAATCATCTTGAACATAACCTCGGATTGTAATCCTTGAATTTTCTTTAATATTAAGTCCTAAAATACTGTCTATTTGATCCGAATATAATAGATTATTTAAAGGTACATATACCCTTTTTCCTTCATTCGTAAGAACGGTTAAATCAAAATTATTCTCAGCTTTTAGTACCCCTCTTTTATCTAAAACTGCTAAAGTTGTATTGTATTTGGAATATAGTTTGGATAGTTCTTGTTGAAACTGATTGTTGTTAAATTTCCCCGCTTTATACCCTTTAGCAAATTGTGTTAGTTCTTCAGTTACAATATTTACTTTCTTATTCGTATAAAAAGATTGCATAAAGATTGATTGACTAACAAATACAATTAATAAAAAAATAACTAGTAATAACGTAATGGATAAAAAAAGTTTACGGACTATACTATTTTTCATTTTCTACTCCTCAAATTTATAGCCTACTCTAATAACTGTTGCTATATGCTTTGCTTTGTCTCCCAATTTATGTCTAAGTTTTTTTATATGTGTATCAACGGTTCTTCCATCACCAAAATAATCAAAGCCCCAAATATTATTTAATAATTGATCTCTAGTTAATACGATGCCTTTATTATCAATTAAATAACATAATAATTCGAACTCTTTATTCGTAAGTTGTAATAACTCATTATTAATTGAAGCTGTCCTTGAAGATGTATTGATTGTAATTCCACAAATCGTTTTCGTTTCTTTATCGTCTTCTTTTAAATCAGCCGTTCTTCTAAGTACACTTTTTGCTTTTGCTACTAGAATTTTAGGACTGAAAGGTTTTGTCACATATTCATCTGTTCCTATATCAAAACCAAGTAATTGATCTTCTTCTTCTGAACGAGCAGTGGTCATAATGATTGGTATACTTGATTGCTCTCTAATTAGCTTACAAACTTCCCATCCATCTAATTTTGGTAGCATTAAATCTAGAATAATTAAATCTACTTGATTTTCGTTAAATTTCTTTATGCCTTGTTCACCATCTTCTGCTTCGATTACTGTAAATTGATCGTTTTCAAAATACTCTTTTACGATTTCTCTTAATCTTTTTTCATCTTCAATGATTAAAACTGTCGGGTTCATATTTTTTTCCTTCCATTAAAATTGATCGATATAAGAACATTTACCTAAAATAAAATGTCCTTTGTTTCCTCATTTGAATTAATATTCTAAAGCTACTATCTATATATTCGCTTAAAATTGTGATAAAATCATATGATACTGCACTAATTTATTATTGTTTGAAAAGGAGCTAGAAAATGAGTTTGGTCATTATTGTACTAGCCTATTTAATCGGATCTGTACCGTTCGGTTTAGTAGTTGGAAAAATATTTTACGGAGTAGATATCCGTCAACACGGTAGTGGAAATCTTGGTGCCACAAATACATTCCGTACATTAGGTAAAAAAGCAGGTATTATTGTAACACTTGGAGATATTTTAAAAGGAACACTAGCAGCTTCATTACCTGTATTATTCCATTATCATGGTATTCACCCTTTAATTATCGGTCTAGTTGCTGTAATTGGTCATATGTATCCAATATTTGCCGGTTTTAGAGGTGGTAAAGCGGTTGCAACCTCTGCAGGGATCTTATTATATGCATCGCCACTACTTTTTGTCTGCTTAATTATTATCTTCGCAATTAGTTTAAAAACAACAAAATACGTTTCACTTTCGTCAATGTTAACTGCTTTTTTAGGTACAATTTTAGCATTTATAATGGAATACACTGGACTAATTAAAGACAATGGGTACATAATTACTTATATTTTGATCGTACTTACAATCTTTGTCGTATATAAACATCGTCCAAATATAAAAAGAATTAAAGACAAAACAGAACCAAAAGTAAAATTTTAATAGTATGATAAGCTAAAGATTAGAGATTGAAGATTAATGATCTTCAATCTCTAATCTTTTTTAATCATGATCATTTTGCTTCTTTTATCCCTTAAGCCTACACCATTGCCTTCTCATATGCTTCATACCAGTCAGGGAACATTTTCTTAAATTTAATCGGTCTAAATGTTTCTTTATGAACAAGGACATGTGTTGAATTTCCTATACAGCAAATATCGCCTTCTTCATTTATTATTTCATATTCATAGCTCACTTTAAGTGGTGTAAGTGCTTTTATTTTTGTTTTTACTTTAGCTGTCTGTCCATAACGTAGACTTTTCTTATATGAAACGTTCAAATCGATCACTGGAGAAATGACACCTTGTGATTCCATTTCTGCATAATTAAAACCCAAATCTTTTATTAATTGAGTACGTCCAATTTCAAACCACACTAAATAATTTGCATGGTACACAACTCCCATTGCATCTGTTTCTGCATATCTTACTTCAACTAATTTTTCTGATACCACAACGTTTCACACACCTTTATCACTTCTTATACATTACTAACTATCCTTAGTATAGGTCTGCACTAAGACTTAAACAAGCAATTTGAATCTAATTTAGGTCCACTTTTTTCAGGAAAAAACTAAGTCATTAAAAAATAATAATTGTTCTATTTTTTAACTTATCCTAAATGTTATAATTTTCTTAGAATAATCTAATAATTTTCTAACATTAGAAATTAGGAGGTCGATCTTCTTGAAGGTTCTAGTGGGCTCAATCTTAATCATCCTTCTTTTTTTATTCGGAGTATGGCTTCTTCTTTCTCCAACATTTGAAAAAATTGGTGAGAAATCAGCTAAAGTAAAAAATATTTTAAAGGATAGGGAGGACAAAAATAGTGGAAATTCGTCCAAATGAAAAAAAGAATTCGTTTTTAAATCGTAAACTAATTGGAGGGATTATCGCCGGTATTGCACTTATCTTAATCGCAACAATTCCAACATTATTTATTGAAAAAATAACACCTGGTTATGTAGGAGTTGTCTATTCACCAAATGGAGGAATACAGAAAAATACATTATCACAAGGTTGGAATTTTGTTGGATTATTCGATAAAGTAACAGAATATCCTGTCCGACTTCGTACTGTAGAATATAAAGATGTTGCATTGGCTACTTCAGACGGTAAAAGGATTGAAATGGATTTATCATATACATATAAAATTGATCCTTCTAAAGTAGTATCAATGTTTAACGAGTTTGGACCTGTATCTATCGAAGAAATTGAGGATACATATTTAAAGAAACGTTTACAAGATGCAGCTCGAATTGCAGTATCAAAATACACAGTTTTACAATTATACGGTGAGAAATCAAGTAATGCCTCAGCTGACATTGAAACAATTTATAAAGACGATGTAAAAGTACTTGGATTTTTTGTTGAAAATCTAACACTAGGAACGCCAAAACCCGATGTAAAAACGCAGGATGCAATTGATGCACGTGTTCAAGCTGCCCAAGAAAATGATCGTAAAAAAATTGAACTAGAAACAGCTAAAATTGAAGCAGAAAAGAAAAAAGTAGAAGCCAAGGCTGATGCTGATTCACAACTAATCCGAGCACAAGGTCAAGCAAAAGCGAACCAAGTCATCCAACAAACGCTAACAAATGAATTAATTGAATACAAAAAAGCAGAGAAATGGGATGGAAAACTCCCTACTGTCTCAGGCAGTAACTCAAATATCATTCAATTCCCACTTGATCCAAATAACGATAAAGAAGCAAAAAAATAAGTATTTCTCCTAAAAACCTAGCTTTAGCTAGGTTTTTTATGTTCAAAATTAATTTCAATTTGCTTTTCCACCTAACCTCTTCTAATCCAAACTCTTTGGCATATATTTAATAGAGACGAATATCTACGTTTAATGGAAGGAGATAAACTTGATGCAAATTCATGTTGTAAAAAGTGGAGAAACAGTAATGAGTATTGCAGATTTTTATGGAGTTGAACGCCAAGCACTCATTAATTCAAATGCTCTTGTAGCTCCTTATAAAATAATAAAAGGTCAATCGCTTGTTGTACCAACTACAGGAAATGAATATTTTGTTCAACCTGGTGATAATTTATATGATTTAGCCTTAACCTATGGTGTAACATCAAGTCAAATTGCAACTTTAAGTGGAATTAGTCCGTATGCTTCATTACATGTCGGCCAAAAGCTACATCTTCCACCACGAAAAAAACGCAATATCGAATCTATTGGCTATTTACAACCTACTTCAAACCCAATTAGACCAGCACTTGAAGAAGCGGCTCGAACCGAAAGTAAGTTTTTAACCTATTTAGCACATTTTAGCTTTGATGCAAAAAGAGATGGTACACTAACTGAACCACCTCTTGGAAACATTCCTCAAATCGCAAGAGATAATCGTTGTATTTATATGATGGTTGTCTCTAATCTTGAAAATGGACAGTTTTCTACATCACTAGCAACCGATATATTACAAAGTCCAGCAGTTCAAGATAAACTGATCAATACAATTATAAGTACTGCTAATAAATATGGATTTAGAGAAGTAAATATAGACTTTGAAGACGTTGCTGCGAAAGATCGTGTAGCCTATATTAATTTTTTAAATAAAGTAAAATCAAGGCTGCCTCAAGGATTCATATTGAGTGCTACTTTAATCCCGAAAACAAGTTCAAACCAAAAAGGTAGATTTTACGAAGCTCATGATTATGCTAACATAGGTAAAGTTGTGGACTTTGTAGTAATCATGACATATGATTGGGGCTGGCAAGGCGGTCCTCCTATGGCCGTATCACCGATCGATCAAGTTCGTAAAGTAATCAACTATGCAAAAACCGTAATTCCTGTACCAAAAATTGTCATGGGTCAAAATTTATATGGATTTGACTGGAAAGTTCCATTTAAACAAGGTACTATGGCTAAAGCATTAAGTGCTGAAGCTGCTACAAATTTAGCAATTCAAATGACAAACGAAATCCTTTTTGATAACAAAGCGAAAGCACCTCATTTCCGATATACAGAATCAAATGGACAAAAACATGAAGTTTGGTTCGAAGATGCAAGATCAATTCAAGCCAAGTTTAACTTAATTAAAGAAGAAAATA
Organism: Gottfriedia acidiceleris; assembly: GCF_023115465.1. NCBI lineage: Bacteria > Bacillati > Bacillota > Bacilli > Caryophanales > Bacillaceae > Gottfriedia > Gottfriedia acidiceleris. The sequence continues at coordinate 2,727,323 of NZ_CP096034.1, forward strand.
TACGAGGGATATCGTATTGGAAATTAGGATTACCATTTATTCAAAATTGGGAGCTTCTTGAAGCTAATTTTAATGTAGTTAAAAGAGCATAAAGAAAAGCTAGGTATTTATGAGAAATACTCAAAATACCTAGCTTATTTTTTAATCAGTCATTTGTATTATTAAATGCTTGTTCGTCTCTTAATTCACTTTCTAATGCTGCGATAGATTCCTCGCGACGTTGATTTTTAGCTAATGCATTTTGACGATCTTGTTCATTTCCAAATTTCATTGAAGCCTCTGCTTCTTTCATATTTTCCTTCGTATTGTTTATATTATCTTGAATTTTTCTCGCATTATCACTACGATCATCTGGCTTTGGTGTATTTGTATATTCCATCATAAATCACTCCAATTTAAAATTTGTTTTTGTGTTTTGGATTTTACCCGTTATCTACAATAGGTTGCTTTCCAGTAGGATCTTTATACTGCATTTGTTTACCCTTATTCCCACCAGCTGCTTTGTTTTGAGTACCGATATGATTTGGTACAAAATCTTTAGGATGTTTTTTTGGATTTCCCATTTTATCGCCCCCTAGCGATAGTATGAGTTTTGTTGCTGTAAATATGTAAAAGGAAATTAAAAAATGACCAATTTTGATAACAAAAAAAGAAGGAAATAATTCCTTCTCTTGTATAAACAAAATTCGATTTTCAAAATGACTAATTTACTCTGCTTTAGCTTTTCTTTCTAAACGTTCTTCTAGTCGATCATATATTTTATTCAAAGCTTCTTCATCATTTAATAGAGAATTTTTATTTTCAAGAATTAATTCTTGAAACGATTTATGTCTTTTCTTTCTCAAAATAATCACCTCTTCTTTTAATGTTAGTATTGCCAAAAAAAAGAGTTTTCTTACATTTTAGTAAATTTTTTCTTATTTTAAAAATGCATTTAATTGTTTTTCAGTTAATGGTCCAATTTGCTTAAAAACTACTTCCCCATTCGGATTAATAAAGTATGTAGTTGGTATTGAAATCACACCATATTTACGAAAATTATCACCGTTTTCATCAATTAAAATTCGATAATTCATACTATTTTTATTAACAAAGTTCCTGATAAAATTTAAATCCTTTTTCTCGCCAATATAATCCGCAACACCGATCATTTCAATATCCTTATGCTTTTGATGGAATTTCTCTAATGCTGGTATCTCGTCTTGACAAGGAGGGCACCAAGTAGCCCAGAAGTTTAAGATTACTTTCTTACCTTTGAATGACGACAAATTAACCTTCTTTTCATCTAAAGTCATCAATTGTATATCGGGTGCCTGCTGTCCAACTTGAACACCTAATTTTTGAATTGAAGCAATATAAGCATCATTATTATTACTGACTTTTTTCTCTTCTTCTTTTTTCTCATATAATTGAAAAATTGAATATCCTAACGCTACTAAAAGAATCAGCAAAGGAATTACTTTTTTCATACAAATCACCCTTTTAATGAACTATCTCTATTTAACCATAATAAATACAAAAGTGGAACAAGCTCACATATGTTCCTTAGATAATATCTTCTGGATTATCTTTTATTTATTATTTCCATTCAAATTATCTTAATTTAGTCCACTTTTTTTATATTTTTTACAGGAATGCCTTATTAATTCGTAAATTTTATATCCATTTAGTCCATTTTGTTTTAAGGCTGTTTTTATTTTGCGATTCCATCTTTTTAATTGTGATTCAACAATCTTAATTCGCAATACCATCTACCCAAAACAAAAAAACACGGTCCAAAAGACCGTGTTTTCTATATAAAATTAATGAGTTACTTTAGAATTATTTAATTTATCACGTAATACCATTTGTAGTATACCACCATGACGGTAGTAGTCGATTTCAACTTCACTGTCGAAACGAGCAACTACTTCAAATTCAACAGTTGTGCCGTCTTCTTTTGTTGCAGTTACTTTTACAAGATCACGTGGTTTAACATTCTCATCTACATTAACAGCAAATACTTCTTTACCAGTTAATCCAAATGTTTCAGCATTTTCACCATCTTTAAATTGAAGTGGTAATACACCCATTAATACTAAGTTACTTCTGTGAATACGCTCGAAGCTTTCAGCAAGAACTGTTTTTATACCTAACAGGTTTGTTCCTTTTGCAGCCCAGTCACGAGAACTTCCCATTCCGTAGTCATTTCCAGCTAAAATCATTAATCCAGTACCATCTTCTTTATAACGCATTGCTGCATCATAAATTGACATTACTTCGCCAGTTGGCCAGTAAGTAGTGTATCCACCTTCTGTACCTGGAGCAATTTGGTTACGGATACGGATATTAGCGAATGTACCACGCATCATTACATCGTGGTTACCACGACGAGAACCGTAAGAGTTAAAGTCTACAGGTTTAACACCTTTACTTTGTAGGTAAAGTCCTGCAGGAGTTGTTTTACCGATTGAACCAGCTGGTGAAATGTGGTCAGTTGTTACTGAATCACCGAATTTACCAACGATTTTTAAACCAGCTAATGGTTTAACTACGCCTGGCTCTTTTGATAATCCTTCAAAGAATGGAGGATTTGCGATATAAGTTGATTCGCTATCCCATTTATATAATGAATCATCAGTTGTTTGAATTTCGTTCCAACGTTTGTTATCTTCAAATACTCTTTCGTATTCTTTTTTGAATAATTCAGGAGTAACTGTAGATGCAACAACTTCTTGAACTTCTGCAGATGTTGGCCAAATATCTTTTAAGAATACATCGTTTCCATCTTTATCTTGACCGATTGGCTCAACAGAGAAGTCGATATTTACATTACCTGCTAACGCGTAAGCAACTACTAATGGTGGTGATGCTAAGTAGTTACCTTTAACTTGAGGATGAATACGACCTTCGAAGTTACGGTTACCAGAAAGTACAGATGTTACTAACATATCATTATCAGCAATAGCTGCTTCCATTTCAGGAGCTAATGGACCTGAGTTACCGATACATGTAGTACATCCATAACCAACGATGTTAAATCCTAATTGATTTAAGAAAGGAATTAATCCAGCTTCTTGTAAATATCCACTAACAACTTTAGATCCAGGAGCTAATGATGTTTTTACATAAGCAGGTACTGTTAATCCTTTTTCAACAGCTTTTTTAGCTACTAAACCAGCACCTAACATAACGTATGGGTTTGATGTATTTGTACAACTTGTGATTGCTGCAATAGCAACTGCACCAGTTTTAAAAGTTGTTTCAGTACCATTTTCAAATTTAACAGTTACCTCTTTATCTAATGCTTCGTCAGTTAAACCGAATCCTGCATTACCCATTGGAGCTGAAACTGCTGCTTGGAATGATTTTTTCATTTCAGATAATGGAATTAAATCTTGTGGACGTTTTGGACCAGAAAGATTTGATTCAATTTCTGAAAGATTGATTTCTACTAAATCAGTAAATGTAGGATCTTCTAAGTCAGCTGTATAGAATAAATCATTAGCTTTGCAGTATGCTTCTACTAATTGAATTTGCTCTTCAGAACGACCTGTTAAACGTAAGTAGTTAAGTGCTTCAACATCAACAGGGAAGAATCCACATGTTGCACCGTATTCAGGAGCCATGTTTGCAATTGTAGCACGGTCTGCTAAAGGCATGCTTTGTAAACCTGGTCCAAAGAACTCAACAAATTTATTTACTACACCTTTTTTACGTAATACTTCAGTAACTTTTAACGCAACATCAGTTGCAGTAGTTCCACTTGGTAAAGCACCAGTTAATTTAACACCGATAACTTCTGGAACTGGGAAATATGATGGTTGACCAAGCATACCTGCTTCAGCTTCAATACCACCTACACCCCAACCTAATACACCAATACCATTAATCATAGTAGTATGTGAGTCAGTACCTACTAATGTATCAGGGAATGCTACTACTTCACCATCTTCATTTGCAATTGCATGTACTACGTTTGCTAAGTATTCTAAGTTAACTTGGTGAACGATACCAGTTGCTGGTGGAACTGCACGATAGTTATTAAATGCTTTTTGAGCCCAGCTTAAGAATTGGTAACGCTCTTCGTTACGAGAAAATTCTAAATCCATATTAAAATCTAATGCATCCGCTGAACCAGCTTTATCAACCATTACAGAGTGGTCAATTACTAGATCAACAGGAATTTCTGGATTAATTACTTCAGGATCTCCACCCATATCAGCCATTGCCTTACGTAATGAAGCTAAGTCAACTACAGCTGGAACACCTGTGAAGTCTTGTAAAATAACACGAGAAGGTTTAAATGGAACATCTACATCTTGTAGCTCGCTTGTTCCCCATTTTGCTAAATTTTCAACATGATCTTTTGTAATTACTCTTCCATCTACTTGACGAAGAACTGATTCTAGTAACACTTTAATCGAATAAGGTAATTTACCGATTTTAGCTACTCCAGCTTCCTCAATTGCTTTTAAGCGATAATAATGATAAGTTTTATCGTTCGCAGTAAACGTCGAACGAGATTGGAAAATGTCATTTTTCCCCATGTTTTCTTCCCCCTATTAAGCAAAAAATGTCTGAATATATTTTATATCCAAACTTTTCAATACCTTACAATAATATATTATTACAATGTATATCATAAGTAAATAACAAGTAACTTATCATTTGTAATAAGTATTCCTTATGACCTTATAAATCAAATAGTTCATTTCATAATATTTTGCTCAATTATAACATTGTTTATTTCAATATAATTAATTTATGTCTTTATAAGTCGTGAACAAGATGTGATTTTTATTGGTGTGAGACTAAAAAATGCGTGAACCATTATAAAGACTCCTAAATCTATCTAGGAGTCTTTATTTTTATATATTTATTATAACTACATCTCGGCATTTCACTCTACAACTCCCAATTATTTAAAAAGAATTTTTTTAATTCTTAAGCACACTATTTTTCATTTAATCGTTAGCAGATTTAAATAGAATTACTTGTAGGAAAGTATCAATTTCAAAATGTTGTTCAGAAAAAATGACTATATATGGAAAAAATGGTTGTTCGGGTTACCAAGGTAACGAAACCAATTCGTTTGAATGGAAACAAGCTTCATATCGTTTTATTTTTTCATTCATAATTGTTTTACTGTAATGTGTAAGCTCGAATTCAACAAAAAATGGAGTATTGTTAAAATTCATAAATGCATCTAGTTCAACTGTACCTTTTGAGCCTAATTTCGGTTCTACATCATACACGTTAATATAATTCTTTAATGTGTTAAATATATTGAATATTTCCAGATAATGAGGAATCTTTTTGGAAGTTTCTTTGATTGGATTTTCTTTTGAGAAGTATGTTGCAGGATTTTGTTTTTTTTGATTGTTTAATATGTCCACGATCTCTAAACCTTCTTAATACTGAATTACAATTAGATACTGGACTGCTTTTGCAACTGACAACGCGCTCCATAATCCAAATACTTCTCCATTATGTAAATGCTCATCTTGAGGTTCAAAAACTATTATTTTACAAAATATGTAAATTATACTTAATAATTATTTTGATGGATTAATTTCCCACGAATTATTCAAACCAATTATCTAAAAATATAATTGCATTTACTCTACGTAAAAGGTGGTGAACAAATTGAAAAGGCTGTTGATTGTTATTTTATCTTTATTATTTTCGATACCATTTTTAACCAACATTGTTTCAGCTATGAACGTCAATACTGACGAATACAATTCTACTAACCGATACGATATAAATTATAATTTGGATGAATACAAACCGAATAATATGACTAATAATCGAAATAACAATACAAATAATATAAGTAACATGAGCAATAATCGATACAATCCAAGTAATATGAGTAATAATCGATTGAATCCAACGCCTGTTGCCAATACTATTAATGATGGTGACAATAATAATAATTGGGGATGGCTTGGATTATTAGGGTTAGTTGGTCTATTAGGATTTAGAAGAAAAGATCGAGAAGTCCGAACATAACTTTTATTTTTTATCTTTCTATATCCTATATTTTTCCTATAATGTTTTATTTTGAATTTAAAGTTATATGAATAATGTTTTATTTTGAATTTAAAGTTATATGAATTAAGAAAAATAATATAATTCATCGAACATCAACTGTTTCTAAGGAGATCTATTTTTGATAGAGCTCCTTTTTTATGTTCATAATTAGATCTATTGAAACTAATCTTATGTGAGGTTACTATTTTTTTCAACGTTTTGCTTGGTTTATATTTTCGATATGCATCTTCTCAAAACAATAACATTTGCTTATCGATTAAGTATACTGTTTTCTTCCATCCGCTATGGCCATCATTTGCTGCTTTTTGACCATCTGAATCAGTCATATTAACTGGTCATTTTCACCATAAATATATCCATTTCGACTTAGTGGATTAACATCGTTATTTTGTAAAATTGGGTCATATTCAATGTTCACTTAAAGTCCGTTTTCCATATTGACGACTTTATATTTCAACACTCTGAAAAAAGAGAATCCTCCTGAAAGGGATTCTCTTTTTTTATTTTTAACCAACTAAACATGCGATATTTGAAGATTCAATATTAAAAGAAATTTTGATATTTCATCGTAAAATAATAAACAAGCGTTAAAAGAGCTAAAATTGAAAAGTTATAAAAGCTAAACCTGATCAGGTACTTTTTACTTTTTTGTGGATCTCTCTTAATAAAAAGTTTAAATGAAATTACACTTGCGAGGGAAGCAACAATTGTACCAAGTCCACCTAAATTCACACCTACTAATAAAGGCTGCCAATTCATGGAGAATTTTGATAAAAAGATCGCAGCTGGTACATTGCTTATCAGTTGGCTTAAAATTATGGAACTGAAAAAGATTGATGTGGGACTTTTGAGATTTTCACTGGCGAATGTGTGTACTACCTTTAATTCCGATATGTTTCCTATAAAAATAAAAAAACATATAAAAGTAATAAGCAATAAATAATCAATTTTCTTCAATAATTTTATATCAAGTATACATGTGGTTCCTAATGCGATGATAAACGCAAGTTTGTAGCTTAGAACCCCTAGTATGGATGCAGATATGATGACAAATAGTATTCCCCATACTGTTGCCTTTTTTTTATTTTTTATTGGAATATGCGGTAGTTCCATTTCCAATGTTTTACTATTTAATCTTTGATTAAAAAAGAATAACAGAACAATTCCCAGAACCACTAATAGAAGAATTGTTGTAAAAAATTGTACAGGCCTTATTCCGTAGAAAGTAAATATAAAAAGATTTTGTGGATTTCCCATTGGAGTTAGGCTGCTTCCAATGTTAGCCGCAATTGTCTCTAGTATAATAGTATCCAACATAGAAGTTTGTATAATCTTACTAATTATAAGTGTTAATGGTACAAAAGTTATTAATGCCACGTCATTCGTAACAAGCATGGAACTAAAAAAGCATAATAAAATTAAGATTGCTGAAACACTTTTACTATTATGACATTTACTCAGTATAGCAATGGCGAATTTATCCAATAGTTTAAGATCTTCCAAAGCCTTTACTACGAGCATAAGATTAAATAAACTCACTAATACTTTAAAATTTATATAATCTAGTTTTGGTTCATGGAATAAACAGCTTACGATTGCTAACATGAGTGATATGGTAAATACAATGTCTTTTTTTAAAATTCCAAAGTTCAATTTCACTTTTTTTTCGTTTTCTATATAAAGATATTCTTTCATCAATCCCCCTCCAGTATTTTCTATTTTACTACACACCTCTGTTTCTTGCATTTGAAACATCAATGCACATAAAAAATACCATAATTCCCATTAAATCACAGTTGTGGGGGTAAAGTATGCACCTCAAAATCCAGGCATTTTCTTTTATAAGGCTGGGTATTTTAGTTTCCTTTTTATTAGCACTATTAGTATTAAACAAATTGGGATAATAATTTCTAAAGGAATTTGTAGTAAAAAGGGGACAACCTCACTTGCTTCATTACGTAATGCAACATAATTCGTTGTCATCCACATTGAACAAACTAACATTATTACAGAAGTAGGATAAACTAATTGCCTACTCTCCTTAATCCCAAATAAATCTGCTGCCCCTGACACCGCACAATAGAAATATATAGTAATCTTCACGAAATAATTACATACCGAAATCACGATAATAAAGGTATCTAATCTTTGAACAAAATCAGCAATACTAATATAACTAACAGCTGTAAGAAGCGGATATATGGTTCTTTCTATTTCAGAAACACCCATTATGGAAGTATTTAACATTGAATATAAAGTCAAAATAAGCCCAGTAAATAGTAAAGATGTTATTCCTACTTTTACTACTTTCTTTTGTTTATTTAAATATGGCAAAATCATCGTAAATGTAAATATCTCACCAAAAGGATTTGCAATTAATATCGGAGTTGCCTTTAATACTGGTTTCCATCCACTTTCTAATACAGGTCTTAAATTATTAATTTTGATTAAGCCGGAAATAATCTCTAATCCAATAATTATAAAAAGAATAAACATTATAAATAAAAAAATAAATTCATTTGCACGTGCAAATACTTCAAATCCTTTATGACTTGCATATATGACAACAATCATCATTAATATTCCGATTGAAATATGTGACGAAGCATTGTAAAGAGTAATAACCATTAACTCCTCAAAATTACGCAAAACTCGTGCACCTATATAAATAAAATATAATATATAGATTAGTGCTAACAGTTTTCCAACATATTTACCTAAAATATTTTGTATATATTTAGTAAATGGTTCATCAGGAAAAAATGAATATAATTTTATATATACAAAAAATAATAGACACCCCACAGTAAGTCCTAATAATAAACTCATCCATGCATCTTGCTTGGCTAAAGAATAGATTTCAATAGGTGGCGATGTACCATTAATAAACATAAAAATCATACATAATAATTGAAAACCACTCACTTTTAATTTACGATTCATTATAGTACCTTCATATAATACTTACTTCCTCTATTTTCTTATTTAAAACATGTTTATTTTTTCCATTTTGAATCTAAATTATTATTTATATTACAAAAAACCCTGTAGCGATAATGGATAAAAACATTAATCTACATAGAAAAATAATGCTAAGTACCTATAGTAAGATACGGAGTGTTATTATCTATAATTTAAATATATTTTCGATTCTTACTCTATTCTGAATTAATGCTCCGAACATAAAAATCCTCAAATTTTGGTAGTTCACCAGTAATCAATCATCTATATCTGTAAGCTGGATACCACTTTTTTAAAAAATTTATTAATCTTATGCAGTTTTAACAACAGCCACTTCATATACTTTTTGAGTTATACCAGATTCAGTTGATAAAATTGGTAATATTTTAGAACCAATTGTAACCATTTGAATTTAATGCAAAAAGGTGATCCACTAGTTAACACTTGTGAGAACACACCATAAATGAAAAGCGATAATGTATAGTTTGCTGCAGTTGCAGTAACTGTTACTGATTGCTGTAACTCCACTAAACGAAAAAGTACGAAAAAGAGTAAGGACCATTGTTATTGTGTTGGAGTGTTTCATCAGTACCAGTTATGTTATGAAAGGCAGTTTTTAAAAAACTTGGCGATACAATACTTGTAGATTTAGCGTTGATTTAGGTAGAGACACGAAAATAGGAAAACGAAGACAACAAAACTCATAGTGGGTCTAAAACTAGCTGTATATGCTGAGCTAATCAGTGAAGTAGAAAAAGGCGTTTTATTTTGAATCCAAGAGTATTACTGTTAAAGAAGTGCTCAGGAAATTCGTAAACAGATTCAAAGTAATCTGTATAAAATTGGGATCTTTTTAATGAAAACCGATAGTAAAATTGAAATTATTAATCCAAATGCAAAGTAGAATGTCCAATGTATGATTCCTTTAACAAAAAGCATATCAATAAATTTCAATGTAGCAATTGCAAACCCACCATGGAAAATTAAAATTATTAAGGATTCTCTACCTAAAAAGGTAAAAAACTTTGTCGTAAATTTCATTTTAGACAATAATTTCGCAATCGATAGTGTTACTATGCTTCCGGAAATGCCAGCTATATAAAATACAAAAATGTTATCATAAATCCTATAGTTCATATCTGCATTGTTGAAATACGTTGCAATTCCAAATATTAGAAGAGATAAAATTGATACTATACCAAATGGTTTTAGTTTATGTAATAATTGATAATACTTAAATTTTTTCCCAAAATGCATGAATAAAAGAGCGACTAATGCAATATCTAATCCCCACGGTAAAAATACAAAACGACTTATAGCATAGCCAACATACCCTAAAATTAAGTAAATACCTATTTGTATGTAAACACTAAATCCGCCAATGACCTTTTGAGTGTAACAATAGAGTAATTGAACGCAAAATAAACACACTAAAAACCATATAGGTGCATTGAAACCTAACCATCCGTTAACTCCATTCCCATAAAAAATGCCAATAAAAGGTTTATACCATAAAAAATTATAATCTAAGGGGTTTACTGCGATTAAAATTAACCAATAAAAATAAGATAAGATCCCTGCTGTAAAGTAAGGTACTAATAAAGCATAAAATTTGTTGACCCATAAAAGCCTCGTACCTTTTAAGTAACTCTGACTACTAAAAAGATAACCTGATACAAAAAAAACAACGGCATTCTAAAGTCTCTTAAGATGTTATTTAACCAGATTGGAATAGCCGTGTGTCCCATTACTACCAAAAATATAGTTACCCCCCTTGCGATGTCTATTTCGTTAAATCGTTTCATCCGTATCCTCCTGAAATGCTTCAAACACAAATAATAAGTTTTTGTCCATTAATCATCATATTGGAGGATGTTTTTACAATCTTATATTTTTTAAAACACCATTTGTTTAAGACTCACTTAGCCTTATCGTAAAGTAAGTCGAATATGTTTTGATTAGTCGAAAATTAAAACAAACCCTGTACAATACTGAAACAGGGTTTGGACGTAGTTATTACAATTTGAAATTTTGTATGGTAAATTAACTTTAATCTAAACTAAATTTTATAATGAGGTTTTACCTTTTCTTAGTCAAATAATTTTGCCCAAGTTTTTGGGCCAACTTTTCCATCTACAGTCAGTCCATTTTTCTTTTGAAAATTTTTTACTGCCCGATCTGTAATTGGACCGAAAATACCATCTGCGGTAATTCCTAATTCTTTTTGAACTAATTTAACACTATTTCCTTTTGAACCTACTTTTAAAAGCGTTCCTGGATATGCAGGAGGTTTAGCTTCCAATACTTTATCAGTACCATATCCTTTGTATTCAAATTGTAAATGTGGCTGATCTACAAATCCACTCCAGTCCCCACCCCATGTGAAGCCAATGGATTTAGCATAGTTAATAGCCGATTTAAATGGTTCAGTCTCGTATGAGTTCCACCCTTCTTTACCATTTACAATTGGAACAAAGTCTAGTGCTTGACCTACAAGATGATATGACTTTCTTGTTTGGGACTTGCCATTATCAACTAGTTCTTCTTGACGTTCTTTTGTTCGTGTCGTTTCGTAAATTAAAACATTGATATTGTTTTTTATACAATAATTGTACCATTTTAAAGCAGCTTGCTTTGTATTTGGAGCTAGCTTATTTATATTTGATAAATTTCTTTCGTGATAAGTTGGATTAGTCATTTATGATTTCTCCTTTTAAATAAAATTTAAAAAGCCAACCTACTTAGGAAGACTTATCCCGATAAATAACATCGCTTGCTTTCATACTTTGAACACTTCTAAATAAACATTAAATCGTACACATAAGCCAATCTATTCATAAAATTGAAATATGGTTTGAATAAACAGTCCAAAAGTTTCCGTTTTTTTCTCCCAGACAGGCCTTTATTCCTGTTAATTTTTAAAACCTATTTAAACCCCCGGTAAATTCCAGCAACTACAATCATAGAAAAAAACACCTATTGTAAGATACAGACATTAAACAATTTAATAATGACACTCACATTATTTACCATTGAATTTTTAGGGTACTTTAAAAAATATAGGAGAGAATATTGATTATAAAAGGCAGTTTTCAAACCAATTCATTTAAAAGTGTTGGAGAAAATGCCCTTATATAAGGAGGAATAATCATGTCTAGACGTAAAAATATTTCTGGTAGCGGAATGTCAGCTTCAATCGAACAAGGGAAAGCTGCTGGTTTTAAAGAAGAAACAGCACAAGAGCCACTTTCAGCTGATTATAAGTTAAACAATAAAAAGACAAAAAAAAGACAATAAAAAAAATAGCAAGCAATTTTTAGGAATTGCTTGCTATTTTTTATATTATTTTGATCATTACTCAAAATCATCTTTTCGCTTTCTTAAAATGCCTTTGTTCAGCGTTGATTGAGGCATTAAATAAATAATATCTCCTGTTCTTTTCGTATCTGTATTAACATTACTTTTTCTTCGATTATAGTATAGGAAAAAATTAATCACATTTTTTTGTCTCTTATTATATTGAATTTTCTTGAACAAGAGATAGAGTACGATCACACCCGAATATATAAGACAAACTGTTAGTATTTGCATAATCAGTATCAGTCTCCTCTTTCATTTTGACTATTACTAGTATTGGTCAAATTACTTGTTTCATACATCAAAAGAGTCAGACAAACTAAAAAAATTAACTTTTACTCTATTAATTTCTTAGATTTATTATTGTTTGTCATTTTTTATTATGAAAAATAATTTTCTCAACATTCAATTTTTATAATTAATTTTAGATGAATTAGATCATAAGAATACCTCCCTTTCATTAATTTATTTATATATATGGAAAATGGTTATCGAAAATTATTAGAAAAAAATGATTAAAACGCTTTCAAATATAAATTAGTAAATATTTCATTTTGGCATATTTTTTCGCATACAACTAAAGCTATTTGTAAAGGAAGGTGACAAAAATGACAAACAAATCGTCAAAAAGAAATAGCCCAATTGACCATGAAAGTGGACAACCAAAACCATTAAGCGGTTCTCATAAAGTGAAGAACCAAAATCATACAAGACAGAATAAACATAGTCACCACGATATGTAATTTAAATTAATTAGGTATAATGGAGGGGTTTAATTTGAATGAGAAGAAAAGTACTTACAATTCTAATTTTAATAAGAATGTAAAGCCTGATGGACTTGATGTCGAGTATTCAGCGGAATTAGCAGATCATGATGATATAGAGGCACAAGAACGTTCAGCTCAAGCAGATGCACGTGTAAAGAAAAAAATGTAATTCGTTTTCGCTAAACAAAAAAAGGTATGCGAATACTTCCGCATACCTTTTTTAATAATTTGTTTATTTCAGCGTCAATTGCTGCTTTAATTGATTCTAAGCTAGGGTTGTCCACTGCTTTTCCATTTACAAATATTGTAGGTGTTCCGTTAACACCATAATGGTTAGCAATTGCAACATCGTTAGCAACTTGTTTCATTGCATCTTTTTTGTATAAATCTTTTTTAAATTGTTTTTCGTCTAAATTCGGAATAACAGATTTCGCAATGCTTGCTAATTTATCAGGTGTAGCCCAAGTTGTTGTTTCATCTTCTTGTTTTAAATAAATTTGCTCTTGAAACTTCCAAAATGAATCTTTATGAGTTTTATAAACTACTTCTGATGCAAGAGCAGCTAAATTTGAATCCTTCGAAATAAACGGATAGTTAATAAATGAAAAATTAATTAAACCATTATCAATATAATCTGCTTTTAGTTTTGGAAAAACTACTTTATTCCACTGGGCACAAATCGGACATTTATAATCGCCAAATTCAACTACTTCCACTTTTGCATCATTATTATTAAATGTTGGTTGATCCTTTGTGTCAAACCCATCAACTTTCACTTGATTTACTCCAGCAATTGTTGGATATACTTCTTCAGTCTTTTTATCTTGCAATTTAGAAACTAAAAATAATGCTCCAACTAAAACAACTATTCCAACAAATACAGAAATAGCAAACGTTTGATTACTATTAGATTTTTTCTTTTTACTCATTAGTGCTATATTCCCCCTACAATTATGTACTGTACATTATTGTAACATAAACTCAATTGGCCTAACTATTGATAACCCTCGTAATTGAAAATAATTCTTAATATAAGTACATAAAATAAAGATTTCTTTATCCTAAGTAAAGATCCCTTTTATTCAAAATCTTAATTGAATTCTCTGCTTTTTACATAAATAAAAAAGCGGCCTATTTGCAGATTGTATTGTTTAATTATCCTTAAAATTCAAATCCATCTTTGCACTTTTTGGGCAATATGAAACCAGACCCTGTTTAATTAATTTTTAAAACAGTTATTTTCTAATGCTTCATTTATGATTGGCTAACGCATAAACGCAAGAATATGTTAAAAATTACTAGTCTTGTGAAAGCTCGTTCCCCTTTATAATGAAAGATGATTTGGAAAATTGGAGGAGAATTATGTTTAAAATCATGCGATCAAGCTTTCAGCCGAGTAAGTACAATGAAGTGCTTCATTCGAAAAAACGAAGCATCATCGGTTACTACTTACTGGCAAGTGCCGTGTTAAGTGCGGGTCTATTTGAGCTTTTGATGAATTTCGATATAGCATCAGATACGACTTCGTTATGGACGGTTTTAGAAAATGGGTTCGGAGATCATGCTGAGCTATTTCTACTGATTGTCATCCCGTTCATTGTACTAATCATTCCGGTGATGATGCCAGTCTTGTTTTCACTTGTGTATAAGTATGCTGCACGAAAAAAGGACATTCATTTATCGTATCGCCAGTGGTACAAATTATTTTTCGTTGGTGCGATCTCATTTACGTTCGTTTCATTTATCGTAGAAATCATTGCCTTTTTATTTGTGAACTTTTCATTGACATGGATTGAACGCGTTATGACCCTTCTGTTTCTTACCTTTATGTACAAAGCGGGAAAAGCAGCGACAACCAAAAAAGAAACTACCAAATAAAGTAAAATTTCTGTTGGAGTTTACTGGAATACCCAAACAGCTAGTCTATTGATTCTTCCATTGAAATACTAGTAGGGAATTGGCTTTGATGACGGATAATTGAAAATAGTACTTAGAATAAAAAACATAGGGAGATTTTAGCCTTCCTATGTTTTTATTCATATTATTTATCTGTTTGTTTTTGCTTATTTTTCAAATACTCTGCACGCATTTTTTCAAGCTGCTGCTTTTTATCAAATTTGGCAGGTGTCTGTTTTTCATGAAACTTTGACACAGCCATCTGACCTTTTGTATCCAATTGATATTTTCCCACTTTATTCACCTACTTTTCTATCTTAAAAGAGAATCTATTCAACAAATATAATATACATTAATTTACTGAAGAATACCTTATTACTTTAATAGTTTAATGCTTAATCTTGCATATATCACTAAAAACATTTAAAACTTAGTAAAATAATTCATCACAAAATGGTATTCATTTCATTTCTATAATCAGAATAAAATGCCTGACACCCTGCAAAAACCTTATAATTTTAGTGGTTGAAATAATCTAAAAGTAGCCCATCATTCTCAAGTTCTAGTTCATGCGGTTCGTACTAGTCATTATGATTATAAAAAGACTTCAATATTCTAAAAGCAAAAAGCCAAGTCTATAATTAACTAAACTTGGCTTTCATTTATTAGTTTTTTTTATTGACTAAAATAATCAATTCTTCATCAAATATAATGTCGGAATTTAAAATTAATAATTCTCTTATAAAAGCTTTTGGATTTTCGAGAGTTAAAATAATTGGTTGTACTGACTCGTTAATATGAATTAATAAAGTGATTACTTCTTTATTTTTTCCATAAACTTCGACTAGTTGCTTGATTTCTGTAATATCATTGACCTTTAGTTTAACTGTTAGAATGCCTTTATGAATAATAATTTCATCCTGGATTAATACAATATCACTTCTTATTAGGCGGAAAGCTGTAACACTTAAAACAATTACGACTACAGCGATTTGCAGATAAGTCTTTAAATCATTTCCGTTTCCTACAAGCATTGATATTAACTTGTACAGTATAACCAGGAATATTGAACTGGCAGCCATATAAAATAAAACACTTAGAAACGTAAAGTGAGAAGAGAATTTAGTTTGTTTCACATTCTTTCGCCTCCTCTACGACTTTTTTCTTTATTTTTTCTACTATATGATTCAAATACTTAAAATGAAACTAGTACTTAAAAATAAATGGTCATTTTTTGACAAAAAACATATGTACTTGCTTGATACTTGTCATATTTTCTTACTATAATAGTGGTATGTTTACCTAATACAAGGAGGATACATATGTTTTCGTTCTTTTCTCAAATTATGATTGTCTTATGGACAATTTTCTTGTTAGGAATGATGTCAATCGGCGGATACTTTATGTTCAGAAAGTTTTTGAAAAGATTACCTAAAGAGGATGGGAAATCGATTTTAGATTGGCAGGAAGAATATTTACAAAAAACAAGACATTTATGGTCGACTGAACAGAAAGAATTACTTGAAGAATTAGTAAAACCTGTTCCATCTTTATTTAGAGATATAGCTCGAGATAAAATAGCTGGAAAAATTGGTGAATTGGCATTGCTAAATAACGCTTCGCAAATTACACAAAGCTTAATTATTGAAGGGTATATTAAAGCAACCCCTAAGCGGGATCATGCATTTTTAGTTAAAACACTAAAGAAAAAAGAAATTGATTTTGCTGATTATAAACATTTACTTGCAAAATAAAACGTGTACCGAAAAGGTACACGTTTTTTTCAAGTGATAATTGTATTTGAAGGAAGCTGTCTTCTCATTTTTTGATATGATTTGTACATTGCTAAGCGCCAAGGAACAATCATTGAAAATGCTAATAAGAAGAACATACCACTTAATTGGCCTACATCGATTGATGAACTTAAATATAACTTCATCACGATTCGAACGACTAATAAACCAAGTAAGATAAAGACAAATGCTTTAGATCTTTTTAAATAAATTTCATTATCCACAATTTCAAATTTAGATGTTTTAATTAAAAATAACGAAAAAAATACTCCCATACAAACAGCTTCTAATACTTCAGAACCTGTCAATCTAAACTCTGGTACTAAGTACATTAAAGCTCCACTGCTCATAAAAAATGGAGGTAAAATTATTTTTCTAAGGTTTGTCGGCTTTTTAGCAGCTCTTAGTCTAACGACAATAACACCTAAAGCCATACAAGTTGCTAATACTGTGCTAAAAATTATACTCATATCTTTACTCATTTTTTTCACTACCTTTTTTCTCAATCTTAAAGAATAACAATTCTCATATGCATTGACTATTTTAAAAACTGATTATTACAGTTTTTGTGAATATAAAGCATTCTTTTTATCATATAAACTGATTATATAATACTGCTTCTATCACATCGATGCAAATCCAATAACTTCAAATCCTTCAATTTTTTTCATTGGAAAGATATTGTTTAAAACCCAGTAAATCCACCAAAAAATCTAGTAAAATAAATTGTTATTTTAGTCAACCAATCAAAATATAACATGATTCCCATAATGATCATGATATAACCACCAAAAACGACGATTTTGTGTGAATACTTTTTAATCCAACCTAATGAGCCTAAATAAAACGACAATACAAAAAATGGAATAGAAAATCCAAGTGTATATGCTAACATATAAAATAGACTAGAACCTGGGTTACTTACTGCAAGTGCAAATACTGAAGTCAAGATTGGTCCAGTACAAGGTGTCCAACCTGCTGCGAAGGCTAATCCAATTAAAGTAGATCCTACAAATCCTGAAGGACGTTTTGAAAATTGAAACCTTCGATCATTCATTAAAAACTTCGGTTGAAAAATACCCGTTACAACTAATCCTAAAAATACAATTAAAATCGCACCAACTTGACGAATAAAATCTTGATAACGCATAAAAAAAGATCCAATTATGGAAGTACTAAAACCTAAAACAATAAAAATGATTGTAAATCCTAGTAAAAAGAACAAAGTATGTAGTAAAGTTTTACTTTTATGTATTCTTTTTTCATTTTGTAAATCACTTAAAGATACCCCTGTAATATACGATAAAAACGCTGGATAAATCGGTAGACAACATGGAGAAATGAAGGAGAGAAATCCCGCTCCAAATGCAATACCAATATTTAAATCCCCCATTAACTTACATCCCTTCTCATCTTTACATTCTAGATAATATTATAACAGAATTACTTTTTATTTAGTATTAAAAGTAGTTAATAGACCGCATCATACTCATATTTCAAGAACCACTAATCATTCATTCATTACCAATAAATTGAAGAATAGTGATTAAAATGGAATATTTTCACTTAAATTTCGGAACACTTCTTAATAAACTAATTTATATTAAGGTGGAAACATGTTAAAAAAAATATGGCCAAGTATTTTATTATTATTAATCCTTATCATTTATTATTGGGAAATATTACCTATAATTTATAAATATCATGAATAAGTCAAAATTTTTTATGACATTTCCAAAAACTCCTCTTTTAACTTCATAATAATCCCAAAGATTAAACAAATTAAATTTTAGTATTTTGAAAATTTTATTAATTTTATAGTATAATCATATGATAATCTTTGATGGCCAAATCGTTTTCCAACTAAACAAATATTAGTTGCAATTATCTTATCATTCCTTACTTTACATATCATTTTCGTAGTATTTGGAGCAATCGAAACGGTTTTAGTGATGAAGCTTTATTTTATTTAGTTATTTTCGATATCTTTAAGTTCGTTTCAGCGATTAAGTAAACAAAAAAAAGTCGCAATAATATGCGACTTTTTATTATTTAATTTATTTTTCTGGAGTACTGAAATTATCAGCTAATTTTGCTACATCAGGTATGCCAAGTCCTGTAGCTTGGTTATAAAGCGTACCTGGTGTACCAGAATAGAATAGATTATCGTTTTGCGCGCCTGTTTTATTTAATGGTGTGAAAGGCGAAGAACTTTGTTGTGCAAAACGGTAAATTTGTGGATTCCAGAAACCTACTTGAGTATGATCTGCACTATTAATTAACGCTGATAAACCATTCAATTGAGGTGAAACGAAACTAGTTCCGCCAAATACAGCATATCCTGAATTTGTACCTGGTTTACCTGGTGCACTTAAATAAACGTAATATCCTGTGTATGGATCTGCAGCCATTGATAAATCTGGAAGGTTACGTCCTGTACCTTGTCCTGAAATAACAGTTGGTTGTTTGTATGTTACATTTGATAAATCAGGTGAAATAGTAAACTCATCTACTGCAGAATACTGATTAACACCACTAATTCCTTTTTGGTAATCTGGCGTTTCAAAATGAGTACTGAAACCTCCACCACCACCATTAATTAAATTAGCATCTGGTAGTTTTCTAGCTTTGTAATATTCATTTAGATAATCCCAACCCCAAGCACGTTCTTCCCCTACTTTGACATCGACGCCTGTTGAATTAGAATGGAATTGGAAAGGTAATGTCGTTCCGCCCGCTACAGTAATGTACGGACTTGCTGCTGGGAAATCAGCTGTAAGTTTAAATACTTTATCTGCACCTCTAGTTTCGTCATAAGCACCTGCATCACCAGCTGCGGCAAACATCGAAATCCCTTGTGCTGCTGCCTGCATAAATAATTGATTAAATGTATCTTCATACTCTGGGGCTTCCATTTGCTGCTGTACGTATGAATCTATACTCAATTCGCTTGATCCCCAACTTACTGAAATTTGTTTAGCTATATTATCATTAATTGCATTTGAAAATGCATCGACAAATCCAGTATCCGAGTTCGGACCTACATACACATTAATATTTGCATCAGGAGCAATTGCACCCGCTTGCTGAACATCTAAAGTAGTTTCTTCATAGCCATCCCATCCAGAACCGCCATCAACCTCATTTACTTTAATACGATTAGGCTTTGTTTTAATTCCTACATTATCCCAGAATTTATAAGCATCGTCTGTATTAAATTCTGCTAATGTAACAATACCGATTGTTTCGCCAGCACCAGTTGCTCCCTTTTTATAAAGTGGATTAACATTGTAATGACTTTGTAAATCTTGTGGTGTTAAACTAAGGGGACCAGTTGGTACATCCTTTTTATCAATTATTGCTGGTTGTTTAACAGATCTTGATTCTAAATTAGAATAATTATTTAAACCTAAAATACATAAAATATTATCTGAAATTACTTTTGGTAAAGTTGGGTTCTTTTTAGTAGCATGAATGCTTTTACCTTTAAAACTAGCATATTTTAAATCGACACTTAAGGCTTTATTTAATTGAGCAACTGTTCCTGTTGCTGTAATCGTTAAGTTATTTGCATGAACATCAGTTTTAATACCATATGATTGTAGGTAAGACGTAACAGAATGGATATAAGCTGGATTAGGTGCATATTTAGCTTTAAATTCATCAACACTTAAATATTTACGATAATGCGGAGAATATGGTGTAACTGTTTCCTTTATATATTTTTCTAAATCATCTTTGTTTTGAAGTTTCAAAACAAAATCGATGGATAGCGTAGTATTTGGATCCATGTCTCCAAAATAATTTGTTCCATCTAGCACAGCAGCCCCAGTACCTTGAGCTACTTCCTTATTTACTTGTGCGGCTACTTTAAATGTTGGTGCATTAACTAATAATAAAGAACTTGCTGCTGCTACAGTCATTAATGGTTTTTTCCAATTTTTCAAAGCATATTCCTCCTTGTTGAGTACGTAAAACTCCTAAATTATAAGAATATTATAGTAGAATAATAAATTTAATACCCATTCATTTTCATATTTAATTTCAAAATACTAAATTTATTCTCTGATATCGATTATAATTCTCGAAATAGTCTTAAAAAAGAAATATTATTCGATATTAAACGCTAAAAATATTCAATTTTCGCACAATTACAACAAATTCCGTAAATTTTTTGGTAATATTTTCCTTTTCTGAACAATACGAAAAAAACCTTAATTAGAAAAAAATAATAAAGTTTTTACTTACAATTATTAAATTTAACTGAAATTTAATTATTATAAAATAATAAATAGCGAGTGTAATATGCGATATCCAGTAAAAATTGGTACTTTAACACCAAAATATTCTCATTTCGCTCTACCTTCCTGATCTTCGAGACACCCCATATTTGAACTATTATTGTGATCTTTTTCTATTCATTTTGGGAGAATTCTACTATTTGTAAATTAACTAGTTTTATTATGAACTTAACAACTTATTTAATGTTAAATTTACTAGGATAATTTAACACATAAAACTGCTAAATTGAGATTCGATTAATTTAGCTCCACTTTATAAATAGATTAATAATGAATTAATTTTTACTAATATCATCCTGAATATAGTTCTATCTAAAAAAAGCAGCTAGAAAATCTAGCTACTTTTTCACTACTCGGCCAATAATAAAGACCCTTTATTTTGTAATAGATACATATTATAGTACAACCCTTGTTTTGCAAGAAGCTGTTGATGGTTGCCTTCTTCCACGATTTTCCCTTTGTGCAATACATATATGCAATCAACATCTTGAATTGTTGATAAACGATGGGCAATGATAACAGTAGTTCTACCTTTTCTCATCTCTGTTAAAGCTTCTTGAATTGCTTCTTCTGTTTCACTATCAATATTTGCAGTTGCTTCATCTAATATAAGAATAGTAGGTTTAGCTGCGATCGTTCTTGCAAACGTGATTAATTGGCGCTGTCCACTTGATAAAGTTGAACCTCTTTCAACAACTGCCTCATCATACCCATTTGGTAATTTTTCAATAAATTCATTTGCTCTAACTAATTCGGATGCTTCTTTAATTTCTCTTTCAGTTATTTTGTTATTATACATTGAGATATTTCCTTTTATATCTCCAACAAATAAGTAAGGATCTTGTAAAACTAATCCGATATTAGAACGTAATTCACTTTCTTCAAATGTTGATAGTTTTTGATCATCAATTTGAATTTCCCCGTCTTTCACATCGTAAAAACGTAATAATAGATTCATAATTGTTGACTTACCACTTCCTGTATGACCAACAAAGGCAACTGATTGACCTGGTTTAACTGAGAATGAAATATCATGAATGACATTGTGTACTCCGTCATATGCGAATGATACATTTTTAAAATCAATACTTCCTTCTTTTACTTTTGGTAGATCAGTTCCAACTTTAGTAGGAGCTTTTTGTTCTTCATCCATTAAGTCAAATACTCTAGATGAAGATACGACAGCTTGCTGTAATAAAGATAATTTCATCATCATTTGCGTAATCGGTTCAAAAAATCTTTCTAAATAACTTACAAAAGCATAAACAGTACCAACCTCAACTGGATTGCTAAAAGAAGAAATTCCAAAGAAACTAAGAACAAACATTATTCCAATTGTATAAATTAAATCTGTTGCCGGTCTTAAAAACAGAGAATCTAATCGTATTGTTTTTACACCTGCATTATAGTGAGACTTATTAACTCCCTCAAATTCATTTTGTAATCTTTTTTGTTGGTTAAATGCTTGTATAATTGACATACCTTGTAAGTGTTCGTTTAATTTAGCATTTAAATTACTTAACTGCCCTCTGGTTTCCATAAAAAATGGAAAACTTTTTTTACGGTAGGTAAGTATAATAAAATAAACAATGACAACTAACCCTACACAAATCGTTGCTAATTTAACGTCTAATGAGTACATCGCAATAATGATTCCCACTAAAAAGACAATTTGCTGGATAAACGTTGCCAGTACACTCACGTAAAAATCTTTAATAGCTTCTGTATCATTCGTAATTCTTGATACAATGCTTCCAATCGGCGTTTTATCAAAAAATGAAAAAGCTAATGAATGGACATGCTCATAAACTTTCATTCTTATATCTTGAACAACTTTAAAAGCAATTTGTTGAAACATTAAAAGCTGTAAATATGATAAAACGATTTTTCCGATTGTTATTGCAACATAAATAGAAAATAACATTGCAATTGTATCTTTTGGAAAATATCTTTTCATTAAATGATCATCTAGAAATCTTTTAACTAAAATTGGACCATACATTTCACATGCTGTTGCAAGGAATAAGAAAATAAATGCAAAAGTCAGTAAAACTTTATATTTTTTTAGAAATGATAGAAGACGAATTAAATCTTTTTTCTGCCTTTTAGCATCGATTTCAATCTCTTGATTCATTTTATCTCCCTCCTTGCTCTACTAGTTCTTCTAGTTGTTGTCTTTCAAACATTTCTTTGTACCAACCATCAATTTGCACTAAATCTTCATGTTTACCACGTTGTATAATTCTTCCTTCGTCTAAAACGATGATTAAATCACTATGCATGACAGCACTCATACGATGAGAAGTAATAAATGTTGTTTTCCCACTTCTCTCATCCTTTAATGAGTGTAATATTTTTTCCTCTGTTTTTGCATCCACCGCGGATAAACAGTCGTCTAATATTAAAATATTAGGATTTTTAATTAAAGATCTAGCGATTGAAATTCTTTGTTTCTGTCCACCAGATAATGATACCCCTCTTTCTCCTACAATCGTGTCGTAGCCTAACGGGAATTCTAAAATATCCGCATGAATATTAGCAATCTCAGCAGCTTTATGTACTGTTTCGATTGATGAATCAATTTGGCTAAACGCTATATTTTCCTTAACTGATGATGAAAATAAGAAATGTTCTTGCGGTACATAACCGATATGTGATCTAAGAGATAATAAAGTTGTATCTTTAATATCTAAATCGCCAACTGAAATACTCCCGTTAATTACTTCATATTCTCTCAATAAAAGTTTTAAGAGAGTTGTTTTTCCTTGACCAGTTTTACCAACAATTCCAATTGTTTGACCTTCTTGCACATTAAAATGAATATCTTTTAATTCAAAATTTGATTCTTCATTAAACTTAAATGAATCAATTGAATAAGTAATTTCACCCATGGGAAGTTTTTCTAATGCATTTTTCTTATTTTTAATTTCAGGTTCAACATTTAATAAAGAACGAATTCGATCATAAGAAGCGCGACCTCTTTCAACAATATTGAATAACCATCCAATTGCAAGCATTGGCCAAATTAAAATTCCTAAATAAGTAACAAATGTAATTAATTGTCCAACAGTAATATCATCTGCAATAACTAATCTAGAACCATAAACAACTGCAATAATATAGCAAATCGAAACAACTAACATGATAGTTGGATCAAAAAGTGCATCAATTCTAGCAACTCTCATATTGTATTTCACTACTAAATCTGCTTGGTTTTTAAAAGCGGTTACATCTTCTTTTGTTTGCCCTAAACTTCTGATAACCTTTAAGCCACTCATACTTTCTTGAACTTTATTATTTAATTCTGAAAATGATTCTTGTGCTAAATGAAAACGTTGATGTAATAATTTACCATAATATTGAGTCAAAATGGCCATAACTGGCAATGGTAATAGACTAATAAGTGTTAACTTCCAACTTATTGAAACTGCCATCATTATTAGTACTGATCCACCTAAAATAATAGAATCAACAAAAGTTAAGATCCCAGCTCCAGCGGTCTCGCGTACTGCTTGAACATCGTTTGTTGCGTGAGCCATTAAATCTCCTATTCTATTTTTTTGATAAAAAGATGGAGACATTTTTGAAAAATGATTATATAAATCATCTCTTAGCTGTCTGGCTAACTTTAAAGAAGAACCAAATATTAATCTCCTCCACCAATATCGAAATGCATAAAGAAGTAACCCATTTATAAAAATTAAACCTACCCAAAAAAGCAAATTTTTACTATTAAGTGAGTTTTTTACCATTTCATCAATGACATAACCTATAACCTTCGGAGGTAGTAGCTCTAAAATTGCAACGATTACTAAAAGAGATATTCCCCATACATAGTTTCTTTTTTCTTGTTTAAAAAACCAAAACAAATCTTTAAAAACTGACATTCCTTCACCCCCGCAATGCTATCAAAATTAATTTTACAATTTTTAGAAAACTCAAAACACAGTGTTCATTATAACATAAAAATTAAATCATTTTTAATAATCTGCCTTATTTGAAATGGTTGAAAATTTTCGGTAATGCTAAAGATATGCGTCTCTACTTCGTTATATAGCAAAATTTTAATATGGAGGTGAATTATGGAAAATAAAAAGGAAAAAGTAACCTATTTTACGGACTAGCCCTCAGGTACCTTACCAAAAACGATTTAAAGAAATTAGTTTATTATTAAACTTGAATAGAAAAATAAAGGATGAAATTAATAAATTTTAAAAAACAAATAATGGTTGTTCTCCCTAGAGATCTAAAGAGTTCATAACTAGTAAAAGCCCCGGAAATTAATCGGAGCCTTTTAACTATGTTCTTTATTACAAAAAAAACCACTTTCAATTGGTTCATTTCCCAATAGAAAGTGGTTTAGTATGTTATCTCCTGTACCAGCTCATCCTATGCACAGGTAATCTATCCTGAACTGTCAATCTACCCTATTTCCAAACCTCAATCATTGCATCTGCATAAGCTTTTAAATTAGTATACGCTTTTACGGAAACCTTTTTCGAAGCATTTTCATTCTCTAAAAATCCTTTAAAATCATTAATATGTTTGATAACTTTATCCGAAGAACCTTTCATTTCAAATTGCTCTACAGACCTCAAATGTGCCTTTAATGCTTGCGCTGAACCTGCTTTGAAAGCTCCCGCATTTTCGAAGATGTCGATTAAAGAACTTACACCAGCTGCATTTAGATTGCTCAGTAAAAGATTGTTATCAGTAGCGCTTTGATTTGAGTCTGTTTCTGAAGTTGCCGTAAAGTTAATGTTTGCCGGAGCTGTCATACCCTTAGGAATTTTAACATACACCGGTACATCAATGCTTTTCCCCGGTTCTACTGCAACAATATTTTGATCAAGTTGAACCGTCCAATCTTCACCTACAGAAGCGTTAACTCGAATAAGATCCTTTGCATCGCCGGTATTTGTAACATTAAAATGGTAAACTGCCACTTTGCCCGCAACGGCCGGTTGTATTGTACCTGCACTTACATTTACGTCGCGTTTATAAGCACCTGATCCTTCCGTGTTACGAACTGCAACTTGATAATGAAGTACCCCGTCATTGCCTTTGTATTTGCCTAAAATGTAGAAGTGAAGATGATTGTAAGGATCGATGTACTCACTGACAACATCGTCTTTTCTAATAGAACCATCGAATTTCCCGCTTACTAAGCTAGCTCCATTCCCTGCATGGAATAAAGAATCCAATGTTTGCCTTGGGTCACCTTTTGTAACCGACACTTTTGTTCCGTCAGGCTTTGTAAAGTCCTTCAATGCGATATCTTCAGGATGTGAATCAACTGGCCAGATAAACGGTGCAGTCTCCGCATTTTTCGTTTTGGAAATCAATACACCAGAATCGGCTGCAAAGGAATCCGCTCCAACTCGATCTACTACTTCAAGGGTGTAGTTATTGTACTTAGCGTTGTTTACGTTGCCGATCATATCGTTACGCCAGTCTCCGCTTAAGTAATTGCTTGGAGTTAAATCAGTCATACTGATATTGATCCCATGGAGTCCGTTTCTGCCGAATTTACTGCCAATTGGTACTTCGCGCGCGATAATATCCGCAAAAGCCGGACCAGACTCTTTTAATTCATCACGATTGAGTTGCAGTACTTCATCATTAGATAGAAATCCTTGTTTCATCTTGTTTCGAAGCGTATGTGGAGCTGGCAAGGAAGAACCAAGGGTAGCTGGAATCATCCAGCGAGTGTGCGTTCCACCTGGACCGTTAAATGATCCACGACTCATCGTTTCCCAATAACCCGCATAGGTTCGAGGATCTAAAGCTGCATTATTATAGTTATCGCCCAGTCCTTTAAGATGACCAAATTCGTGAGCAAATGTCGACATGCCATCGCTTTCTCCTTGAATAGAAACACGAATCGATTTGCCGTTTAATGTTGCACTCGATGCAGCAGACCAAATAGATTTAGCTGCAAACCAAGAAGTCCAAGGTACATAGCGTGTTTTTGCCCAAGTTGGCATGCTCTCAAATCCTGTTAAATTTGGAGGACCAAATTCAGAAGGTACCGAGTTCTGATTCATAAACTTCATTTCACCCAGTTCTTGCCAAACAGTTGATTCATCATAGCCAGCATGTACAATAAACGCAAAGTCATAGTTTTTTCCAGAAGCTATAATATCGGCTGTTGCCGCATTTATGCCGTCTTGGAAGAGGTTTCCGGTTTTATAATTACTTGGCAGAAAACCAGCATTAAAACTATCTAGCCCATACTGAAATTCATATTTATCTAAGCGGTAAGGACCGTAAGAATCAAGAGTTACGCCCCATTTTCCATATGAATTCTCTTTCCAAAAGCCATCGATTGTCTGATAATGATTTAACTCACTCGGTACATTTAAGTAATTCGTCCAAAACTCCCCAAGCTTTTCGCGGGGAACAGCATTGACTTGTGGATTACCGATGAGATCTTTACCTTTGGGCAAAGTCAAGATAAAATCCTGACCTGGAAAGTCAACTAAAATCAATGCCCCTTTAAGGTTTGTTTCCGGTTGAATACTCTTATCGGTACTCCAGTTAATACCCGGGACTGGTTTATAATCATTCCAAGTCATATCCTCTGGATTCACCCATGACTGGGGATCCACTGGACCGGGCATTTGATTTAGCCCTGGTTCAGCAGCGAATGCGGCTGTTGAATACATGGAAATTATTAAAGTGGTCGATAATACAGCAATCTTAAATCTACGCTTCAAATAGATTCTCCTCTCACTTGTAAACTAACCTATAATTTATGTAGTTTTCTTTTTCCAATTTTGCCATGTCGAATATGTGATACAATCACTTTTTTTCCTCTTTAACGTCACCTCCTAATTAAGTCCCCCCTTTAAGAGCTATTAACATATAATCATAAATCGGAAAACAACCTGCCAAATTTCCTCCTTCTTCATGAAATCTATCTTTAAGATAAGCCTAGCAAATTACTCCTTAATAGACTTCACTGATAGTTTCCTAGTTGCACTAATATGTAGAAGCATAATAAATTTTATAATAGTTTACTAATAATTCTAATCTTTTAATAATGAGTAAATTGACAAACATTGGAACTTCCATGAACTTTTTTATCGACTTTTTTCTTCGTGTAACTTGTTAAACGGTTAGAAATCGCCGAATAACACGATTCATTTTCAAAATATTTGTCAACTTTTTGTACATTTCGGTATGTTCTGTATAAAAATATTTGTTCTAAAATAGTTTAGCGATGTACTAAATGATTAAAGGATCGTATTCACATTATTAAACAAGTACTGTATTGGAGTGTTAATTAAAAATGATATGAAAATCAGAATTCTTCTAAATTCAAAATTAAGAAATAAGATAAAAAAACACCAACCTTTCTTGAAGGCCGGTGTTTTAATTTTTTATTTACTTTTCTAATTTAGGGCCAACTTCTTTTTGTATTTATTAAAATTTCCCTCTAAAAAACATAAAAACCACTTTCCCATTGGTTATTTCCAACAGAATAAGTGGTTTAAATTAGTAAAATGATTCATGATTTAAATAATTACAAATTCTCGAAGTAGGATTCACTGTAAAGATCTGTTTCCTGAAAGAATATGTTCAATATTTATTTCTTAACAAGCTATAAAGCCTTATATTTTAAAAGGTTTTATTATTTTGTTTGGTTGTTCATAGCCTTCATCATTTGGTTAATTTTCTTTTGTGAAGGTTTTTGTCCCATTTGAGCCATCATTACTTTTAACATTTGTTCATTAATTGGTGGATTTTTCTTTAGGTAGTTCATTGTATATTGACGAGCTATGAAAAATCCAATCGCTACACCTGCAATTAATGCTAAGATGCCGACTAGAAAGTATACCCACATTTTATTGCTTCCTCCTTAAAATCATCTAGAAACAATTTTACTAAAACTAACCAGTTTATACAAGAGCAAACTGCAATTTAATCGTTTAAATATACTTTTGATAGGCGATAGGTCTAAGCCAGCCAAATCGTTGATCCTTCACATCAATTGCAATGAACGTTGAACGAAATTTTCTTAATAGCTCAAAGAATATTGTTTCTGCCTCTAATGATCCTTCTGCATATAAAATTAGTTCGTTAGGATAAAGTTTTAGCTGAGCTTTTGCACCATCAACAAGTTCGAGAAGATACTCTCCAGTTTCTTCATAAAAGTAGATCTGTTGAGAATCAAATTTGCGAATAAAAGTATGTAGCTCAAATAATGGTATTGGTTCTGTTATATATTCTAATTGTTTTTCGATAATTTTCCTTAGTTCAATAGATGAGTAATAATACTCATATACTAGTTGATATATTTTATGCTCTTTCCCATAAAATTCTATAGACAGTGGTTCTCGAATTAAAAAAATTTTATATTCCCTCATATCTTGTCCACTCCCAACAACTATCTGTAAGGAAGATTATATAAAATTCCATTCAAAATATTTGTCATTTTTAAGGAGTGAAAACCAACTAGTTTTGTCGAAAAATCTTTAATAAAGTATTATATTGAAAAAAGTTTAGAAAATAGGAAAAGAATTTAAAATTCTTTCCCTACTTTTTCCATCTTTACCTTTTATTGTAATACTTTTTTTGCTGCTGAAACGACATGATCAACAGTAAATCCGAATTTCTCCATTAATAAGTTACCTGGAGCAGATGCACCAAATGTATCGATTGAGATAACTTCTCCATCGAATCCTACATATTTATGCCAGCCGAATGAAGACCCCATTTCTACTGCTACTCGTTTTGTAACTTCTCTTGGTAATACTGATTGTTTATATTCATCAGATTGCTTTTCAAATAAGTCCATTGAAGGCATTGAAACAACCGATGCAGAAATTCCTTCTGCCTGTAGTTTTTCTTGTGCTCCAACTGCTAATTGTACTTCACTACCTGCTGCAATTAATACAATATCAATTTTATCTTGTTTTGCAGGAGATATAACATAAGCACCTTTTGAAACTTTATTATAAATATCAGTAGTAGTCCCCTCTAAAGTTGGTAAATCTTGACGAGATAATACTAACATTGTAGGTGCGTCTTTAGCTTCTACAGCCACTTTCCATGCTGCTGAGCTTTCATTTCCGTCTGCTGGACGAATTACATTCAGATTAGGCAATGATCTGAATGCTGCTAGTTGCTCAACTGGTTCATGAGTAGGTCCATCTTCACCAACTGCGATACTATCATGTGTAAATACATAAGTAACTGGTAAATTCATTAAAGCTGCTAAGCGAATTGCTGGTTTTAAGTAATCAGAGAACACAAAGAATGTCGCGCCAAACGCATGAACGCCACCATGTAGAGCCATACCATTTAAGGCTGCACCCATTGCAAATTCACGTACACCGAACCAAATATTACGTCCATCGTAGCTTTCTCTCGTAAAGTCACCTTTCCCATTCATATACGTTTTGTTAGATCCAGCTAAGTCAGCTGATCCACCGAAGAAACTAGGTAATACGTTTGCAATAGCATTAATTGCTTCACCTGAAGATGAACGAGTCGCAATTTTTTTACCTACTTCATACTTTGGTAATGCTGTTTCTAAATCTACAGTAATATTACCTTCAATCGCATTCTTTAATTGAGCTGCTAATTCAGGATATTTTTCTTCGTATTTTGCAAATGTAGCATCCCATTCTGCTTCTTTCTTTGCACCAGCTTCAACGATTACTTTATTAAAATGTGCATATACTTCTTCTGGAACGTGGAATGCATTTTCATAACCCCAAGCATACGCTTGTTTCGTTAAAATCGTTTCTTCTTTTCCTAATGGCTCACCATGAGATTTTGATTTACCAGATTTATTCGGAGAACCGTAACCGATTGTTGTTTTCACTTCGATTAAAGTTGGTTTTGATAATTCTTCTTGAGCTTTTTGGATCGCTGCAGTAATTTCATCTAAGTTATTACCATCTTCTACTCGGATAACTTGCCATCCATAAGCTTTAAAGCGGTCTTCTACACTTTCAGAGAATGAACGATTTAATTCACCGTCTAATGAAATATCATTTGAATCATAAAGAACTACTAAGCGCCCTAACTGTAAATGTCCCGCTAATGAAGCTGCCTCTGCAGAAACACCTTCCATTAAATCTCCGTCACCACAAATTGAGTATGTAAAGTGGTCAACTATATTTAAATCTTCTTTATTATATGTACCTGCTAAATGACGCTCTGCTAAAGCCATCCCAACAGCCATCGCAATACCTTGTCCTAATGGACCTGTTGTAGCTTCAACACCGTGTGTATGTCCAAATTCAGGATGTCCTGGGGTGTTACTTCCCCATTGACGGAAGTTTTTAATATCTTCAATTGACACTTCGTAACCTGATAAATGTAACATGCTATATAGTAACATTGAACCATGGCCTGCTGATAAAACAAATCGGTCTCTGTTAAACCATTTTGAATTTTTTGGGTTATGATTCATAAATTTTGCAAACAATGCATATGCCATTGGTGCAGCACCCATTGGCATTCCTGGGTGACCAGAATTAGATTTCTCGATTGCATCAATTGATAATGTACGAATCGTATTGATTGCTAACTGTTCAATATTATTAGACATAAATTTCGCTCCTTTAGCTTATTCATAGATATTATCATATAATTTACCATGATTTATTACAATAACTAACACTAAGTTTTGACAATTTTAACAAATTCTTTCCAAGAAATAGAAAAAAGCAGAATATTCTTCTGCTTTTTCTATTATTTTTAACAAAATATGAAATTTTATATTGTAAAAATGTTTTTAATGTAAGTTTTTTTTACGCATTGCTTTTTCATATTTTAACTTTGCAGGAGTAATATCATTCCCTTTTTCATCAACAATCTTAATTGAAGTCAATTCATCGACCATACGAGAGCGGAAATCTGCTAAATATTCTTTTCTTAATTGATCTTGTTCAACTTTCTCTTCAGGACTTAAACCTACTTCTTTTGACTTTTTTGATAATTCATTTATTCTATCTAAAGTTTTTTTAGTAACCAATAATAACCTCTCCTTTAATTGTATCTTATCTATTCATTGTTAGTTCCATCACTTTAATAATCAGACGATTAATTGTATGTTCTTTGCTAGAATGTCTGACGACGAGCTATCTTACCATTTGGGTAAAGAGCACCGCGCTTAGCAGGCATGCACCAAGAAAGTGATCGTTAGTCAGAGTCTAATATTCTATTCAATGTATCTCATCTTACAATAAATTGCATTAGCTTTCAATATCGGAGATTTCTTTCATATGTTCATTATACCTTCTATTAACAGTTGCCTTTGAAACGTTATATCCAAATCCTTTTAAGGTTGCAGCAATTTCTTCAAATGTTAGATCATTTTGACGTAATCTTACTATTTCGGAAATCGGTAATTCCAACTTATCTCTACCACCTGCGTTTAAACTACCTTCTAAGTTTTTTTGAGGCTTATACCCGTTTTCAACTGCCTTTTTCATACCTCTTTTTATTTTCATATTATGAATTTTCCGTTGATATTCCTCTACAATACTTAAAATTTCTAAAACCATTTCATCACTTTCACTTAATTGAAATTGTCCATTTTGTGAAGAGGTAAATAATCTTATTCCTTCCCTTTTTAAAAAATGTAATAAAGCGATTCTTGCATGACCTCTTCCTAATCTTGTTTCATCTTGTATTAACAAAGCATCAACCTGATGCTCTTTTATAATTTGGAATAGCTGAAATAGCCCTTCTCTTTCTACTTCATACCCACTAGCCTGTTCGCCTATTGTTTCTAGAATACACATTCCCATCCGCTCACCTAATTCGGTTAGTTCACTTATTTGTCTATGCAATGATGTTTCTTGTGAATCCTTTGCTGTACTTACTCTCGCGTAAATTATTGCATTCATTAACTGTTCCCTCCATACGAACACGAAAACTACTTTAATTAAAAATAGAACTAACGTTTGTATATCTTATCCTATCATGATATAATGAAAAAAATAAAGAGGAACGTATTATCTACTTTATAGGCAAGGGGGAAATTCGAATGAACAAACTATCGAAAAGGCAAGCAGAAATTTTAGCTTATATTAAAGATGAAGTAAAAATTAAAGGTTATCCACCTTCAGTTCGAGAGATTGCTGAGGCTGTTGGTTTAGCTTCAAGCTCTACAGTACATGGTCATTTAGAGAGACTAGAACAAAAAGGCTATATTCGAAGAGACCCTACGAAACCGCGTGCAATCGAGATTCTTGGAGATACAGCAACTGTTGTGAATGAAGTACAAGCATCATACAGTGAAATCTATAACGATATTATTAACATTCCAGTAATCGGTAAAGTAACTGCAGGTATTCCAATTACTGCAGTTGAAAATGTAGAAGAATATTTCCCTTTACCGACATCTGTCGCTCCATCTAACGAACAAGTTTTTATGTTACGAGTTGAAGGAGATAGTATGATCAATGCTGGTATTTTGAATGGCGATCTTGTCATCGTTAAAAAACAATTCACTGCTGAAAATGGCGAAATTGTTGTTGCCATGACTGAAGATAGTGAAGCTACTGTAAAGCGCTTTTATAAAGAAAGCGACCATTTTAGACTTCAACCTGAAAATGATGCCCTGTTTCCTATTTTATTAAAACAAGTATCAATTTTAGGAAAAGTAATAGGAGTTTATCGTACATATCATTAAACCTTTTAAAAGCAATGACATCTTTATGTGATTGCTTTTTGTTTTTCATAAGTATAGACAAGCAAAATAATCTAAACTGACTTATCATTAAAGGAGTTTTTTTAGTGAGTAAACTTGAGTGGAGAAAAAGCTTAAAAGAAATTTATTTACCAAAAAGTAAGCCTAGTAAAATTAAAATACCAACCTTTAAATATATAACGATTGAAGGCAAAGGTAATCCAAATAATGAATTATTTAAAGAAAATGTCGAAGCGCTTTATTCTTTAGCATATGCCATTAAAATGTTACCCAAAAAAGGTATAGTTCCAGAAGGATACTTTGATTACACTGTCTTCCCTCTTGAAGGTGTTTGGGATTTAGATGAAGAAGGTCGAAAACTTGACTACTTAAATAAAGAACATTTTCTATATAAATTAATGATACGACAACCCGACTTTGTTACAGAAGATTTAACGTACATCATTTTAGATCAACTTAAACAAAAAAAGAAAAATCCACTGCTAGCAAACGTAAAACTAGAATCGATTACTGAAGGTTTATGTGTTCAAGCCATGCACATCGGAAGCTATGATGACGAGCCAAGAACTTTTAAATTAATGGAAGAATTCTGTATGGTGAATCATCTACAAAGAGTTCAAAAAACACATAAAGAAATTTACATTTCTGATGCAAGAAAAACTCAACCTGAAAAATTGAAAACCGTTTTAAGATTTCAAGTGGAAGAACGATAATAAATTAAAAGAGCTTGGAAGTTCCAAGCTCTAGACTTACTATTCGTTAGTTGGAATAGATCACTTCTAAATTAATCACTTTATCATTCACTATAACTCTCAAAATTCTTCTCTAAATCATCTCTAAACGCAATAGCTAAATAATTATCAATTATATTTCTAGTAATAGGTGATTGAAATACTTGACTCTTATATGCTCCACCATCATATTCAATTATATCAATCTTATTTTCGACCTGTTCATTTTGCACCTCGTCAAAATATTTAATACTAACTACTACCCCAGCGTCATCAATCGTAATTAATAACTCTCTTTGATTTAATAAGACCTCAATAACACTATCTTTATCAATCATAATATCAAACTCACCATTGGAAACTTCAATTTCCTTTTTTAAAGACTCTTTTAAGTCAACAAAATATGATTCGAATTTCTCACACATCTTACTGTATGCCATATTTTCTGAAACAGTTTCTTTATATATTGCTTTTGTTTTTAAGATGAATTCCCTTTTAAAATCCATATTTCCACTCCTTGTAGTGATATAATTGGAGCATTTATATATTATTACTATTCATCATGTACTGAAAAATAGAATAACAGGAAGAATGTATTTAAAATTTTTTTATACTAATTAGTCTAAAGTAACAAATCGATCATTGCATCAGGACTTTTTACACATTTTTTTAAATTATGTGAATAATAGTAAACCTTTTCAATTTAACGATGAAAAGATAGGATTATTTCAAACTACGTATGAGAAACTGTTGGGAATAATTTTATATAGTATTTAAGATGGGTATTGGAAAGTGGCTAATAATTGGGGTAATAAAATATTTTTATTCTTCATCAAAAAATAAATCACCAAAAATATCGTTTAATCTATTAATTTAACATAAATAAATTCAGGATCTCCTTCATCTAAATTATCGATAAATCCACTTTCAATATATCCTAGAGATTGAAATACTTTTTGCATTGGGATATTAGATTTGTTAGTAGATGAAAATAATTTCTTTTCTGAAAAAGCTTCAACATATTTCATGAGATTTTGAGCTATACCAATCCTCCTAGTTTTTGGTGAAACAATTATTAAATCAATAAATAAATGGCCAAAGAAAAATTTATGATAAATCATGAAACCTACTATCCTTTTATTCATTTCATAAACAATGCATCGATTTTCTACGATTGATCGTTTAATTTGATGTTCTCTAATTCGACTTTATATAATTTGAGAATCTAGAATTACGATTGATTCACAATCATTCATTTCCGCATTTCTAATTTCCACTTTCGTTCTCCTTTCCTAGATCGTTATTGTTAACTTTTCTATAAAATTCTTTCAATCCCTTTATGTAGTAGGTTTAAATTAAAAAACCTGTATTTAAAATCATACAGGTCATTTTATAAATGATTAAATACCTTATAGATTTGTTGGATTGAAAAGTTTCTCCCATGTTTTTACCCCAACAATTCCATCAACTACTAAATCATTTTTTCTTTGAAATTCTTTCACTGCTTTTTCGGTTAAAATCCCGAAAATCCCATCCACTTTAACACCTATTTTTTCCTGAATTTTCTTTACTTGCTCTCCCCTTGATCCTTTTTTTAAGATCCCTTTATAAGGATGTAATTCAATTTGAATAATCCTTTTATATAATCCATTTTTAATATTTGCATTATTAACCGAGATGAGCACATCTGCATAATTAGGGGCTACTGCCCAACCTGCATCAGCAATCGCTTGAAATTGTTCATTAGCAGTTTTGTATGTTTTGACTTTACTGTACAGTGGATTATTTAAAATAAAATCAACATAGCCCTGAACAGGATCATTATATTTTATATAATATCCACCCTCATTTTTAGGTCTAGCTGTTCCTCTACTACTAAGAGGTAAGCCTGGATACCATGTTTGACCTGCGATATTGTTATTTTTCTTAAAATTTTTTGACGTAAAATGTGCTGTTTCTACTTGCCATTGAGTATAAATTACTTCGGTTAACCAGCCAATCTTTTTTGAAACCTCTTGAGCAGATTGAAAATATTTAATTGTATTAGACACTATTAGACTAACCCTCTCCTTAAAGTGCTTGTCCTATAGAGTATTCATTTGCTCCAACCTTGGTACTAAGGAAATAGTAGAATAAGTAATAGAAACTTACTATTTTTTTATTTAAATTTCATATTTCTATTACTCCTCTTGTATTTAACAACTATTAAACTTTCTTCATACTATGGTTAAAAACTGGAGCTGATAAAATGACTAATTGGATCTACATTTCTACATCAAACCGCCAGCTAAAACTTTTCGATGGAAACAATCTGCTTAAAACTTACCCAATCGGTGTTGGAAAAATGCTTACACCTACTCCTACAGGAACCTATACAATTATTAATAAAGATCCAAATCCTGGTGGACCTTTTGGGGTACTATGGATGGGACTATCCGCTCCACATTACGGAATTCATGGAACTGATAATCCATCAACAATTGGTCACTTTGTTTCACATGGTTGTATTCGAATGTATAATAAGGATGTTCTTGAATTATCCTCAATGGTTCCAATTGGTACAGGTGTCGTTATTCATCAATAGATGTAAAAACCTACGAGATGGATTTTCATAGCTTAATAGGTACTTCTATGTAAAAAATTTTACATTCCCATAATGCTGCTTTATGGCTTGAATAGTAGAACTTAGAAGAACATTTAAAAACCCTTACTTTACTATAAAGGGGTTTGGAAAATGAATTGAAAATCTTATAATTCTTAATATTTATTCCCAGACTTTTTGTATATTTAAGAAATAATCTTGTTCACCTAGAAACGAAGTAATTTATACTCTGCCATTAGCAACTATCTATACTAAAGGGCTATAAAAAATAAATCATCATATTAAACCTATGAACTTATACGTAAATGGGGAATAGGAAATACAAGGCTTCCCTTTCGATTTTTTAGTGTTCCAGAAATTTCAGTTTTTACTTTAAAGAATAACTGATAAAACCCGCAAGGAAATATGAATTCCTTGCGGGTACATAAAAATAATCCTTTATCAACAAAGTTAACAAAAATTGCTTTCTTATTTATTCTTATCTACAACTTATACATAATAGCTTAATTAGAGAGGATAATATAAAAAATAGAAGTTTCTATTAGAGGTGCTTATGGAAGAAACAAAATCACTGAACGCATCTGAAAATATAACTAGTCTTATCTGGAGATTATCAATAGGTTCTACATTAGCATGGGAAATCTCAAAATTTTTTGGTTCCTCACACCCCTACTTAGGTCCAGTTTCTCTTATACTTACTGTTCAATCGACAATTGACAAAACAATTAGTTTATCAATCAATCGTGTAATTGGAACAATGATTGGAATTGGTATTACTGTAATAATTGCCAGTTATCTGAAAGTCACTGGATGGAACTTAGGACTTTTAATTTTAATTGGTACATATATTGCTAAATATTTAAAATTAGACAAAAAAGTACTTCACCAAGTCGCCCTCACAATTCTATTTGTCTTTGCATTTGAACAACAATCAAAGGATTATGCGATGGATCGAATGAGGGATACGCTTATAGGTGTTTTGACCGCTGGATTAATACAGTTCGTTTGGTCTAAATTCATATCAAGAAAAAAGATCTGAAATAGTACAAATACTAAGCTGATTTGTTCATTTTTTAGTTTTTAAGAGGATTAATTTAGAATGATACTCAATTCAATCCTTTTAATCTTTAGGTTTTTCATAACGATGCTGTACAACAAAACATCAGTCTTACATGTTCTCACTATTGAAACTACAATTGATTTGCTTCCTTCATTTAAACCCACGATGGCAGTTCTTATAAACTTTTCGTGAAATTTAATCATATTGAAATAAGTGAGCAGCAATAGACTACTTTCTACTTTTAATTTTATTTGAATATCTATTTATTAAATTGATTACAAAATTACATACTTGTTGTATTTAAACATTTTAGTTTCTTTTCAAATTTTTACGGTTATTTTCTTTATAATCACAGAAAATAGTAGAGCATAGTAATTAATGGAAAAGGAGATTTACCGATGAAGCTTTGGATTACTTCTATTTTCTCTATATTAGTAGCTCTATCTATCACCTGCTCTTCAGCATTTGCTGAGCCTAATCATAAGCTTGCTATAGTGATTGATGATTTTGGTAATAACATGAAAGGAACGGAGCAAATGCTTTCACTACCGATCCCATTAACAGTTGCAGTAATGCCTTTTTTACCTTCTACTAAAAAGGATG
The DNA here is from genome assembly GCF_023115465.1 of Gottfriedia acidiceleris. Classification (NCBI taxonomy): domain Bacteria; kingdom Bacillati; phylum Bacillota; class Bacilli; order Caryophanales; family Bacillaceae; genus Gottfriedia; species Gottfriedia acidiceleris. Next base: position 2,766,109 of record NZ_CP096034.1, read on the forward strand.
CAACTGTAGCTCACTCTAAGGGCTATGAAGTAATCGTTCATTTACCAATGGAACCAAGGAAAGGGAAAGAAAGTTGGTTAGGCCCAAATGCGATTAAGACCAACTTAAGTGATGACGAAATTCGAAGAAGAGTTCTAGCAGCTATTGATGATGTCCCATACGCAATAGGAATAAATAATCATATGGGTTCAAAAGCAACTTCCGATGAGAGAGTAATGCGCGTTGTCTTAACAGCATGTAAAGAAAGGGGCCTATTTTTTTTCGATAGTAAAACGAATTATCGGAGCGTAGTTACTAAAATTGCAGATGAGATAGGCGTGCCGGTCATTGAAAACAAGTTATTTTTCGATGATTTATACACCTATAAACATATAGAAAAGCAAACTCGATTACTATTAGAAAAAGTAAAAGTCGAACCAACTATGATTGCGATTGGACATGTAGGAGAACCCGGCGAAATTACCTCAAATGTAATAAAGGAATACATACCTAAAATTAAAGAAGAAGCTAAATTTGTATTTTTATCGGAATTAGTAGAAAACCTTCCAATTCCACTACATTAAGAGCTTGCTACTATATACAAAAAAATTAGGAACCGCTATTTTGCGATTCCTATATTTTTTGATCTGTGTTCGTTAAAATAATCTTCAACTTCATTTAAATTATTAACGACCAATATTTTATCATTGTAATCTTTAAACTTTTTAAAAAATATTGGTTTCCCCACTTCTTCAAAATACTTATTCCATTTAAACATTCTGAAGAATATTTTAAGTGTCGGTTTATAATTCGACTTCTCTAATTTAAGTTTTTGTAAGAAATATCTTTTTATGATTCGGTAAGTTCTAACAGAATAGCTAGTATTTAAAAAAATAATCAACTCTGCATTTTGAAAACTATTACCTACCCACTCTTCATTATGAACACCTTCAATAATCCATGTATCCGAACGAGTGAGTGTATCTATATAGTATTCTTTTTCTTGTTCGGAACGCCTGATATCTTTCTGTCCCTTTTGCCTTTTCCATACAACATTATCTAACTCATAATAAGGTATATTTAGTTTTTTGGACATCTGCCTTGCTAATGTCGTCTTTCCACTTCCAACTGAACCAATGATATGTATTTTTTTTGGAAGGCTATTTTTCACTTAAATCACCACTTATCTTAAAACATTGATTCTATAATATTCGATTTAGTACTTAATATGACCTTGTTACTTTTTAAATCTTTCTGAATAAAAAATAGGAGCTGCTCTAGTCAGTTCCTATTTTTATTTATTGGTTCTGCTATTAAATTAAATTGAAAGTATCTTTATTTGCGCCAAAAAGTCGTATATTCCGCTTTATCTTGAATATTGAACTCAATCATTTTTTCAAGTAATTCATAATTAACTGGGACTTTCCAAGAAATACGAAACAAACCTTTTGTAGCACTATAGCCAGCATTTGCAATTTCATCGGCAAATTGAACAATACCCTTTTCTTCAGGTGAAACGCTTATATGTTGCTTTGCATTTGAAATGCCAATGATGAATGTGCCATGATTGGAAAACATCGGCGTATTCCATTTAATTTGTGGCTCTAGATTAGGAAATTTATTCGAAATCCAATCCAAAATTTCTGCAGTCCGCTCACGGTGGTCTGGATGATCAATACCTGCTAAATATTCTGCAAAAACTTCCATGTCCGTCCTCCTCAATCAAAAATTATGTAGATACGTTAGACTTTAATATAAACTATATACATTTAGATCTAAACAGTCAAAGTTGCTCACTATTTTTCATAATAAAAAACTATTTCTCTACTTTTTTTCATACGAAAACCTTTGTTTTATTTGTTCTTATTAAAAAGTCATATTATCATTCATTGAAAAAAAAGTAATAATTCCTAAAACTAAAATGATAATCAAAATTGTCTGGATGCTTATTCCAACAATACTGCAAACTCTTCCGGATATTGCTAAACCTTTCCCTTTTTCATTCGTGCAATTAATTTCTGCAATACTCTTTCGAGAAATAAATAAACCTATTATACCAAGTATAAAGCCAATATAAGGAATGATGATTGATAAAACGCCTAAAGTTAATGAAGATATTGATTTACTGTTTGTTGTTACCACTACTATTTCCCCCATGAATTTAAACATAAAATTTAATATAAATAACAAAATTCTAATTTCTAAATAAAAATATAATTACCATCCTATTATTTATAATTCAATTATAATATTACACTAACAACTTCTTTTTGTAATTTGGGTTATTTCTGACCTTTTTTATAAAAAGTATTATAAATTTCAATAAAAATATAAGATTGAAATAATGAGGTATTGTTTTAAAAGGAATAATGACAGATTGGAATCAATTTAAAAGTTGAAAATATTTTAAAAAAATCAAGAAGGAAATAGTTGGATTGAGTCCATATTCTGGAGAAAACCTGAATAAAATGAGGAAGATTACTTCACAAATGTAACTCAAGCCAAGAATCATTTAAAGAGTATACAACAAAAAAAGGATCGAAATAATTTCCATCCTTAAATGTTATCTCTTTTTCTTTAACCTAATCAGTTTTCGGTACAATTGGAGCTACTTTTGAAAGTTTTTTTACTTAAATCGTTTAAAAGATATACCCCTCTAAACAAAGTTCCAACTAAAATTCCGAAACCTAAAATTATACCGACTTCTCCTAACATCAAAAGAATATGGCTAAAATTTTTTAAAAAAGCAGTTCTAATAAAAAAAACAGTGGAAAGGTACAATTTCCCACTGTTTATAATTTTTAGATTATGAATTTCTGTACTTAGCGAACATTATTTCGTCATGATATTTATCTAGATCCGGCAATTTTAAATCTTCAGCAATCATAAGTTCAGCTTCTTTATTATATTCCACCCTTACAAATTGGATTGAATTTGTTGAATAGGACCCATCAAGAATCGCATATGACGCTGAAGTTAAATCAAGGGAATTTCCAACACTTCCTACATTGCATAAAATTCCGTTTTTGAAAGTTTCCATAAAAGTAGTATGTATATCTCCATAAAAGATGATATCAGGATTCTTATCATTTTTATTTGAATTTGTTATCTCACTATTTTCAAACATACTTAACCGTTTTTCTATTGGATGGAAAGGTAGAATCCTCTCAAATTCACTCCTTGGTGAAGCGTGAAAAAACCTGATTAATTGTCCATTTAATTCAAGGTCAATATGAAATGGTAAAGAAGCTAGAAATTGAAAGTCTTCTTCTGTTAATCGATCTCTAAACCATTGAATAAAATCATTTTCTGCAGGTGACTGAATAAATACATCCCAATTGCCACGGACTACTTTTTCGCAATTTTTTTGAACGAGCTCTATACACGCTGAGCCTTGAGGCCCTTTACCAATTAAATCACCTAAGCAAAAAATCCTCTCAATTTCTCTTGAGCGAATGTCTTTTAAGACTGCTTCTAACGCAGTTTTATTTCCGTGGATATCTGAAATAATTGCTATTTTTGTCATGATGCTACCTCCTGTTCTCAAACATTTGCATTTTACATCAAAGCCCCAATCTAATTATGCCTTATAAACTAGCAAACATTTATACGTTTTGAAAATGTTAAAGGGAACTACTCATAATTGTTATCTATAAAATATTCAATTTAAAAGAATATTTATCCTTCCTTATTATGTTACCACAAAAGAAAAAAGGAGCTATTTTTAGCTCCTAGTTTTTACGAGTTGTTCAATAAAATTTTAAATTTAATTCTAGTAGAGCTATGAATCATCAGAAATGAATAGCATTGTCATTTAGATAATAATTATAATGTTTTGTCATACTTACTTCTAAATAATCAAACGAATTTAGTAACTCTAATGCTTTTTCTTTGTTATCATATATCGTATCAACACTCGGTAAATTTACTATCCTGTTGCTCAATGTAGGATGTGTAGCGTATTCTGCTTCATGATCACTTAAAGCTTTACCTAAAGACTCTTCTATTTGCTTATTGTAAGTTTCAATATGCTCACGGTAATAGCTAAAATAATTTTCAAATTGAAAACCATGAACAATTTTCTCGGTCATTTGTTCATCAATTAATCGATTAAAAACATTACCATGACCTATTAATTTGGATAATGCCTCTTTAAAAATTTCATTTCCACACATTTTTGATGCAATATAATCGGCTCTGTACTCCATTTCTCTAGAAATTTTCATATTATACTTGTGAAAAAATTTAAGATAATACTCCATCAGTACTTTTGGTAATATCATTGGAATCGATATAAATATTGGACGACGACGACCATTGTAATTAAATAAGGATGTTATATAGTCTAAATACTTATTTGCACCTTTATAGACTGGCGAAACAAACCTATTGAAAACTAAATCTCTACCCGTAAAATGTGAAAGTTCATGGGCAATAATTGCACGTAGTTCATTTACCGTTAATACATGAAGTAAAGGATAACTAATTGATAATATTCTACCTTTTGCATTTCCATTAAAGACATTAATTTTGCCTTCAGACACAAAAAAATTTGATTTCACATGCAAAATGATTGCGTCTGGCATTTGTGAACCCATTTTTCCAGAAAGTTCAGAAATTAAATCACGCAGTTTTGGATGATCATGGGGATTAATTAAAATAGCCGGCTCAAATTGTTTATTTTTAAAAAACATAGAAATAATTGCAATAAAACAACTCACCACACCAAATATCATTCCAAAAAAAGGTAAAGCATCGAGTAAAATTAATCCAAAATATGCAAATCCTAATTCACCTAAAAATTTACCTACAAAATAATGAATGATAAAGATTAAGCCACTTCCAACAAATAGGATTAATCCAGTTGTAAATAAAACCATAAGATAAAACCCTGGGACAAATAAAAGAGATGCAAAGATTTTCTTTTTTGATACATTTGGTTCACATTTGATACTATTTTCTGACAACAGATCACTTCCTTTTTATAAAAAGTTCATAAATACTGTCTAACTTTTAAATACTAGATTTATTTAGTTTATCTGCTTCTCTGTTATGCTTTTACTAGGGGATATTTCAGCGTTTTTTATGATTATTCCTCGCTCCTCTCTCATTATGAATATAAAATTCTACATTTTTCTACAAATCCCTTTTTTAAAATTTTGTCAACTTTTTTACAATTATTCTATCCACTCAATTTTTAGTACAAAAAAACATTTCACAATTAAAAATGGAATGCTTCTTATGGTTTATTTTTTAAGCCCATTACTTGTTAAATAGCTTCCTAGATAAAAGTGTTCCTGTTAATAGTTCTGTTCTGTCTACATCATCAATTAATAAACCACTAATTATTTCCATATATTTTTAATAGTTTTAACAGTTCTATTTGTCCCTGCATGTTTTAATCCGTAAATATCCTCTATTGTATGTAAAAGATTAAAATGGTTTAAATTTTTGTTATATTGTCCTTTTTTTACCATGGGTCCGACAAAAACGGTGGAAATTTTGTTATTATGTGAAAAGTCATCTTCATCCCATGTTACAATTAACAAACTATTATTCTTTTTAGCCCATTTGACATAAGCACTAATTTGTTTTTTTAACCACTGATCTCCTTGTTTAATTGTTCCGTCGTGCATGTCATTTTGGAGATTTGGGATGATAAACGAAACAGTTGGCAGTTTACTAAAGTTTGTTGGGAATTTTTCTAATGGTTGATTTGCTTTTTTTGAGACATTTGTAAAATTAGTCCAGGGATTGTGTTTGCGTGCATAATCTTTGTTGTATTCTCCATTAAAGCCTATAGAAGGCAAATCTTCAGAATAACCGGCAAATGTTAGTTTTTTTTCATTAAGCTCACTTGCTAAATTATCTGTTGAGAATTTTGTTTTTGGTAAACCATCGTCAGTAACACCTTGATTTGAACCAGAGAACAAGTCCAAATAATTCGGCTGGCTAGGGTGTTCTATTGCATGATAGTTAATTAAATTTGCACCTTGGTTCATTAGTGAATTAATATAAGGTGCAGAAAGATTCCCCATAATCTGCTGTTTCGCATGATTCTCCTCAATTACTACTACAATGTGATCAATTTTTGGAACTCCCGATTCTGATAGCGAATTGAAATTAAATAAATTAAACGTATTTTGTTTTTTAGTAGTAATCTGTAAACAAACAATTAAAACAAAACAGATTAAATAAAGTACTATAGCCCATTTTCTTCTCAACATAACACTACCTTTTCTTAATTATTTTATTGTTTTAATGTAATTAAATTATCTTTAGCATAATTATTTCTTCCGTTTTTTTCATAAAACATTAATTCTCTTTGTATATGTCATTACCCTTCTTGGATTTATTTCTTTCATTTAGTAAAGAATGATGATCTTCTTTTTGATGTTAAGCTTGCTGGGCACTCAAAAAAAAACATCCCATTAGATAAATTGGAATGTTTTTCAACAGAAATTATTTTTTTAAATCCATTGCTTGTTTAATAGCCTCATAGATATAAGTGTTTTCATATGTTCCTGATAATCGTTCCGCTCCTGCACCAATTGCTGTTAAAGGAACAGATACACCACCGTGTCCACTTGTTGTCCAGTCAATCATGAATTGATTGCTACTGTTTGCCACATTAAATGGCCCGTCTTCTTTAGAGATTCCATCGCCTGACTCATCTTTTGTGTCCACATCTTCAATTGATAAGCCGCCACATTCATGGTCTGCTACTACTAGAACAAGAGTATCAGGGTGATTCTTTGCGTATTCTTTAGCTACAGAGACTGATTTATCTAGTTCTTGACCAGCTTTAATCATTTTTTCAGCATTGTTCTCATGAGACATTTCGTCTGTACCCTCTTCTTCAACCATTAAGAAAAAACCTTTTTTATTATCCGATAAAGTATCGATCGCTTTTTTTGTCATGTCAGGAAGAGATACTACTGGATCATAAAGATCACCTTTTCCCTCTTCTCTTTGTTCAAACATTTCTTCATTTGCAAAAAGACCTAACAACTTACCATTTTTCGCATTTTGTAGCTCATTTGCATTCGTCACGTAATTGTAGCCAAGCTTTTTCGCTTCCTCAACAAGATTTCCTTGTGTTCCTTTACTTTGTTCAGAAGAGTCCTTTGCTGGGTGATCTTCGTAGCTTCCAGCATTTCCTGCAGGATACCAAAAGTCCTCTCCTCCACCTAATAGCACATCGACTTTGCTGTTTTCAAGATACTGCTTAGCAATGTCACTTTGTTTTGAACGATCTGTTACATGAGCACCAAATGCTGCTGGAGTTGCATCCGTAATCTGGCTAGTTGTGACTAAACCAGTTGATTTCCCAGCTTCTTTCGCCATTTCTAATACTGTTTTTACTGACTTTTTGTTTGCATCAACACCAATTGCCCCATTATACGTTTTTACCCCTGACGCCATAGCAGTAGCCGCAGCAGCCGAATCTGTTATGGCAGTAGTTGAGCTAGTATGTACCAATCCTGCGTATGGCATATCATCCATTGCTAGTTTACCAGTTTGTCCAACAGTAGCCAGTCGGATCGCCTCACGGTGTGCAGCCCCCATTCCGTCTCCAACAAAAACAATTACATTTTTAGCCTTTCCTTGTTTGTCATTATCGGATTCTTTTGCATCTACAAAATGATTAAATCCCAATGTTGTTGCAGTTGCAATTGTTAATGCAGTACTAATAATCGTTTTCTTGTTCACCATAAATAACACTCCCTATTGATTATTTCTTACTTTCAATATATAGGAAGAGTATTTAGGAACTGTTTAGATACTGTAAATATGGTATAAATTTGTATGAACATTTTGTAATCTTTTTAAAGTGGTTCGATTATTAAATTTGTTCCTTTTTAATATTTGAATTGAAATAAATATCTTTTAACAGAGGAAAATAAAAAACCAATCAAATTGTAGATTCTTTTTTCTATTAAACTATGATCTTCTAGATTTCTTAAAAATTCTATTTATTAGTACAAATATTGCAACTAGAATAATTAAGACTAAACCAGGAAAAACGAAATTAAGCATTTTAGACCAACTTTTCGGGTAGTAGTGTTTTATATGATTCGCTACAGTTCTACTTTTCACCTTTATTTCTATTCCAGACAATCTGGTGGTTTGAACTAGTCCTATAAGGCCAAATTAAAAGCCACCAGTCTATCCTGGTTTAACCAGATTAATCCCTGTCCAAATGTAGTGCATTAGATGTATTTTCCATTTGGTCTTCAAGTGATAATGTTCTTCTTGTTGTGCAAATATTATATACAACACAAGAACCGTCCCTTTGACAAAAAAACATCCCGCCTAAGCATTTTGCGGGATGTTCTTAAACTATTATTTTTTTGGAAATTCTGCATTAGGATCTGTTTGCTTAGCTTGGACCTTAAAGCTGACTTTTAAGGCAACTCCTTGCATTTTGTTGTCTGCACTTTCTTTTAAACGTAATTTTAAATCGATCTCGATTTTGTCGTTTACTTTTAAGCGGTCTGAATCATCCTCTCCCTTACCCGGAAGCAGGTTATCTAATGTCGTCTGCAGATCATCAAGGTCGATCCAGTCAATGTCCGATACGGTCTCGCCGTTATACAGCATTGTCGGTTGAACTTCATAATTACTCAACAGCTTATCAAGCGATACGCCAGCTGGTGCATTGTCAATCGTAAAATGGACTTTACCACGGATAAACATATCATAGTCGCCTGTATTCTTAATCACGATCGGTGACATTTCGCTTATTTGGGAAGGCGCAAGCTTATCAGGCGAGAACGTCAATTGCTGCTCATTTTGTCCGTTATTTATCTCAAACGTTCCGTTTTGGACCGTTCCGCTAGCGGTCATTTGCGCGGTAAACCATGAATAGGTTCCGTATCCGGCCCCAACCACTAAAGAACCTGCCAATGCGGTTCCGATTAATGCTTTTTTTACTTTACTCATTTTCATTTCGGTATTCCTGCCTTTCTAGTTTTTAATGCTGAACGTTCGTTTCATTTTGATTTCCAAAAATGCCGAGACGCTGAAAGATTTCGAGTATTACCACTAACAAGAGCGGCAGTACAATCAAAAGAAAAAAACCAAACCAGCTGGAGAAAAATTTGGAAATATATCCAACACTCGGGATGGAGAAGGTTTCTACCCCCAAAATATCTTCCTTAGCCACGTAGCCATCATCTTCTAGATTGTTGGCGTCACCCTTGGTTACAAAGAGAGGTTTTCCGTCCTTCATTGTCATTCTCACAATTCGGTGTGTGATGAATGTGCCATCTGTTCTTTTATAGGTCACAACATCGTTTACTTGCAGTTCCCGATTCACCTTGATCAACACCAAATCGCCCGCTTGGAAGGTCGGCTTCATACTGTTAGACAGTACAATTAACGGCTTGTAACCGAGAACGCTTGGAACTTTTTCCACATTCCCCTTTGACTTTGCAAAGAAATAAATGACGGTCCCTGATCCGATGACGAGCATCATGACTAGGAGGAGAGAGAACCATTTCCATACTTTCTTCATGCTTTCAACACCTATCTTTAGTCATAATCTGCCGGCAGCGCCAATCAAAATCGCCACCGGCCTATGGTTGTTAAAGTCCTAATTCTTTCTTAATATCAGCAATTGTTTTTCCGTCGATTTTCTTAACAGGCGCCGGTGCATTATCTACGGTCGGGTTCTGCAGAGCGAAGTTCTCTTCGACATAGCCGAAATCTTTTTCATCAATGACACCGTCAAAGTTGATATCGGCACCACGGTTGTAATTTCCGTCGACTGCATGCGCCCCGAAGCTATCCTGAATGGCAATGGCATCCTTAATGTCGATAACGTTGTCTTTATTGACGTCTCCGGCAGTGGCATTCTCGATATCATTAGGGTAGCTTAACGTTTTCCAGTCACCGTAGTCCACCCCGTCTAGTGTTCGATATTCATTAAAGGTGCTATACATAGTGAAATGTCCTGGTAGATCTTGGATAAAGGTTAAATCGTCACGCGTGACTGGAAGTCCGTTAATCGTAAACCCACCGAACTTGTTGTTAATAGTCCCTGCATACGTGTTTCCTTCACTGTCGACCACCGATACTTTCGCACCAAATTTCGTATAGTCACGCGAAACAAGATTTCCTTTCGCATCCAGGAGTTCTTCTGGGCGGATCATCCCATAGACAGATGAGAAATTCGGCAAAATCCCAGTAGGAGGAACCCAACTGTAAGGTCTAGTCACCGTTCCGCTCACACTTGTAAATGTCGAGGATACCGCGTTCGTCATGCTCGATGAATCTGTATAATCGGGCGTATTTGGAATTTGAATCGTGACATCGACCATCGGTATGTTGCCATTTACGCCAGTTGTCGGGTCAAAATTAACCGTGACATTGTTGGTTACCTGGGTAGATGATGGCGATTTCGTGTACGTAAGCGTTGCGCCGAGTGCTGCTGCTGCCGGATTTAAGGACACATTGGTTACGACTGTGTCGACGTTTCTTGTGATAAAGCGGTAGGCCGCTGTTTTTAAGTTCTTTACATGGTTGGCTGTTATCGTATAAGTGATGGTATCGCCTTTATGGGTGAAGACATAACTCCCGCGCATTGGCACATTCGGCTTCCCATATACATAGGTGTAGTTGTTCGGAACAATGAAGTAGCGTTTTCGGCCGAACGTGTTACCTGCATGGTCAATTCCTTCCAGTTCGAAATCAACTAAATTTCCATTTGGATCCGTACTGACTTGGCTTTGATAGTTTCCTTTTGAATCTAAGTTATAAATTCCGGTTGGACCTTGTAAGCTGTTATAGAAATAGTAAAGATAGTTTTTGGACTGGTCGACCTTTTGACCTGAAATCCCATTGTCATGGACAAAAGCGTTAAACGGAATTGATTTCGTTCCCGGCTCATACTCCACAAACGGATTGTTCGGCTGTTCTCCCTCTAGATGAGTATCGAATGCATCCGGCATCGTGTTGTCGATATTTATCTCGGCGGTTGGTGAAACAAACGCCTTTCCTGTATCATTGAATCCAATCATCTGTAACTTATAATGACCTTCCTTCGCATTGAAAAACTTGGCTGAGAGCGGGTTGTCGTCATCGCCAGTAAACGGATAGTACGTTCCGTCAAATCCAGTGCTATACTGGACGCCTTCATTGATCAGCATTCCGTCCCCGTAGTTTGTGACCCCGAGCTCATTACCCTCATTGTCAGTGATGATCTCGTAAACGTATCTCATATGCGACTTTAAGGTGAAGTGGCCATATACGGTTGGGTCAAAGACTAGCGTGCTAAGATGATTGCGTGCCGTTGTGGTGCTATCATAATCAAAGAAGTAACTTTGGATTCCCTCTTCTACATAATGCACGGCAAATGGAACACGGTAAGTTTCCGTTTTATTGCCGCGGTTAGTGTACGTGATATATCCTTCGTAAATCCCTTTTTGAGCTTTTTTCGGAATATAAAGACTCGCTTTACCATTAAACTTGCTGTTTGCATTCATTTTAACAGTCGATGGCGTCATCAGTTTCACTCCATTTTTACTAGCATCGAGCGAACCTCTTACCCCGTTTTGGAAAGTAACTTTGACGTCAAACGTCTTTGTTTTGCTTCCGTTGTTTTGAATGGTATAACTGCGCGTACTTAACATGTCTTTTCCAGCAAAGGACAGATTTCCGAAGTTCATTGCACCTGTCTTTTCATTGATTTTCGATAGGTCTCCTTTTGATGTTAACGTCGGCGTTGTTTCTTTCACTTGAAATTCCATTGTAGAGTGGATTGCTTTGTACGGATCAACGCGCCCTGCTCCTTGTTCAAAAACGCTATATGTTCCATTTAACGGATCTGCTGTATTCATTAAAATCGTTTTAATATCTTCTGGATTAAGATTTGGCTTTGCCTGCAATAGAAGCGCTGCAATACCGGTTACATTCGGCGTTGCCATGCTCGTTCCGCTCATCCGCTCATATGCGGTGCTGTAATCGGACGGATTGTCAGGTGTATGCACAAATCCTGGCACAGTCGAAAGTACATTTACGCCTGGTGCAGTCACTTCCGGCTTGATGTCATATGTCGTTCGAGATGGACCACGGGAGCTGAACGACGCTAAGTTATCTCCTGATGTCTTATAAGAACTTAAATTGGCAAAAGAAAATTGCGTCATACCAGATGCGATTTTCGCCTTTAAAGCAAGGCCGTCTGAGTTGGTCAAGTTAAACGCTGGTATAAAATCGGTCCCTTCACCCAAATAAAATGGCATATACCCTTCTGTCGAGTTGTTGTTCCAAATCAGGATTGCCACTGCGCCTTTTAGTTTCGCCTGAAGGATTTTATCGTTAATGCTTTGATTGTTTCCGCGTTGAACAAGAGCCACTTTTCCTGCTACATTTATGTTCAGGTAATCATTTACTGCTCCGTAATTTGGAACCGCTACGATTGGTAGTGTCTTTCCTTGGAAACTTGCGAAATCGTCATTCCACCCTTTTGCTAGTCCGCGCATAGTAGAACTCACGCTGTCCAAATTCCCTTTCATAGTCGGGATCACCTGTGGCACATCACTTGCACCAACGGTCAAAGCAAGTTGCGCATTTCCTGGTGAACCCAAGGTATACATGCCGTCTCCTGTATTTCCTGCTGCAATAACAGCCGTTACACCAGTTAGGACTGCGTTGTTGATTGCGATGCTTGTTGGATAAAACGGGTCATTGTAGTTTGCCCCGAGAGACAAGTTCATGACGTCTACACCGTCTGCGACCGCCTTGTCTATTCCTGCCATTACACTTTCGTCACTGCCACTTCCACCAGGACCCAGCACACGGTACACATAGAGACTTGCATCCGGTGCAATTCCGTTTGTTGCATAAGGGCTGTTGTTTTTCCCTTGACCGACAATTGTTCCAGAAACGTGTGTGCCGTGTTCGGTTTCGTAATCACTTGCTTTTAGAGTCGTCGTTGGATTCACTTTTTTATAATTTAGGTAATCCTGATAAGTGGTTTCCATTGGATTAGAATCGTTGTCCACGAAATCATATCCACTTTTAAACGCCGCTTTGATGTCCGGGTGGTTATAATCTACGCCTGTGTCGATGACTGCTATTTTTACACCTTTTCCAGTGTAGCCTTCTTTATGTAGTTTGTTGATATTAAGGAAGGCGTTCTCTGCTGCCATTCCTTGTCCCTGCGGATCGCTTGATGGCATCGCATCCTTGATTTTTACAGGTGGATCCGCCATGATTTTGTTGTTGCTGTATATCGCTTGAACGGCTTTTGATTTCATGATTTCCTGAATTTTGTTTGCCGGTAAAGTCAGCGCCACACCATTAAAGGCATATTTATATTCGCGCTTCAATTTATAAGTGCCATCTTGTTTTTGTTTAAATACCTCTGCTAAATCCTGTTTGAATAGTTCATGGTCACCATTGGCCTTGCTTTTTGCTTGGGCACTCGTCAAATTTCTTCCATTTACTGCTGCCTCCAGCACTGCAGTCTTTTCCGGCTTATTTTTAAACTGGACGATGACAGAAACATTTGCTGTACTTGCGAGTTTGACTTTTGGGTCTAAAAACAGACCGGATTGGTCATTAGCTGTTAACTTTTGCAGGGCTTGTCTTTGTGCTGCCGTCAACTTGGATAGGATCTGCACCGCTGTCGGATTAGTTTCAGCATGCACGGGAGTTGGCGAAGATGGATTGAAAGCAGATAGGCCGCTTGTAACCAAGCCTGCCCCAAGCGCTAAGGTTGTCGCTTTTTTTATTATTTTCTTTTTCTTGTCCATTTTTTTACGTCCTCTCTATTTCCTAACTATGTATAAATTGATATTTCTTTAATATGAAAATTTCATGTTAGTTACTTAATTTCACATTTAAATCCTCTGAATTCTTTTTCTACGTTAGGATTTTCCGTGCAAATTAATAGTTTGATAACATAGAATATTCAGAAATATCAACCTGTACATAGTATAGTCCTTTGCTGATGTTCTTGTATATTGGGGAAATTCTATCTCTTTTTTATTATATTTTTAAACAAGATTCTACAAGAACAGAACATTTTAATGTTGTATTTTATCTAATGCGGTAGAACGAATAGGGATTATGTTGTAATTTATCACGGAATTCAGAAAAATTTTTCGCTGAATTTGGGGGATTTTTGATAATCGTTACACTTGATAAACTATGTGCTCGTTCTTTTCTTGATCGCTCATATTCCGATTATGTTTGCTAGATGTGTTTTTCCTACACAACTTGTACTTAAGCTTTGTAGAAGGAGACCAACAATATCGGTAAAGAAAAATCTACATAGAACCAGTCTATAGACAAATTAAGCACTATCGAGGATTTAAGAGTTTTGAATTAAGTAGCCTATCTCCAAAAACTACGCTTTGGATTTGTGTTGGCCATAATCTAAAAAATGGTAATTCAATTACAAGAAACAGATGAAAATAAGGAAAAGTTGAGAAGATTTCATTCGGTTAGAAAACAAAGAATTCCTAAAAAAACTTCAAAAATTATAGTGAAATGAAAAACTGACTCAAAAAAGTCTTTTTTCAACGACCTTTTAAGTCAGCTTCTAACTATATTTCAGAAGAATATTCTTCTCATCATAACTAAATACTGTACTTATTCTCAATTTTCGTCTCTAAATGAACTCCTCTACCCCGCAACTGATGAATATAAGGCATTACCTTCCCCACACACTACACATCAAGTTTCATATTTTCATAGAAATGTTTGAAATAAAGCTCAATATTTTTTAATAGTCACCTTCTTATAGAACGATGTATGGAAATCCTCCATTTACCCTGCTGACAATAACTGATCCCTTACTTTTTCCCATGCCTTATCAGTGACTTTATATTCCTTACTTTGTCGTTGGAATAAATACAATCTTCCCGCATGACGAGTTCTTTAGGTAAGTAGTTTGGAATAAATGAACTACCGGACTCAAACTCTCGTACTTTAAACATCTTTTCTCGTCCGTTGCCAGGTTTAACGCTTTATCTTTCATTTCTTTTTTTGGATTATTATATTGCTCTTCAACATCTTTAAACATTCTTAGTCCTAAATAATACGGGTTAATGCTTGTTTTCGATGGCTGAACTAGGTCTGTGTTAAATCTACATTTATTCCTTTATACAGCTCTTCATAATTCAATACTTGTAACAATCTCTTCCAAAATAATATTTGTTTTTGCTTTCAGCCGTCTAAAAATACTTCTTAAGTCATAGCTCACCATTTAAAATATGAAAAACTAAGTCGAATTACTCAATTTCATTTCTTATACGTAATCTCAATTTCATTTTCCTACGTTAATACCAGATATTCCCCCGAATTCGATGTCGAATAATCCGCAAAAAAAATACAGTGAATTCGGGGGAATTTTTATTTCTTTCATTTTTTTCTACAAAATGTAACAGAATCTAAGTGTTTCGGCATGAAATTTTAAGAAAATACAAACCATTTTTTAATATATTTCCCCCAATATATTTTAAAGCCATGTCTAAATATAATATTAATTGTTAGATGATTCGGAATATTTAGTTTTAAATAATTTGAAACTCTTACGACAGTTATCTTCATCTTTCAAAGTTCATTCCGTGTATGAAATGTGAAGGATCGTAACTCGGACGAAAACAACACATTTTTACAAATATATTAATCATTAAATATTGTATGAAAAGGGAGAGGTTTTATGGGGAATAGTAGAAACAAAAAAATTATGAAAGTCATGTCGGTCGGGGCATTATCAACAAGTATTCTAGCAACATGTTTTATACCCGGACAGACATCTTTTGCAGTGACAGATTCCAGTACTACTATTAAGGATATTGACAGTTACATAAAAAATATATCCAATGCTGATCGCGAAAGAATTCATAGTATGCAAGAGACAGACTATACAGGACTTATGATTTCACCAGATGTGAATTTAAATGAAGATACTCCATTAAATGTTATTGTTCAATTTAAACAAGCTCCTTCTGAGATTGATTACAAGGAAAAACAATCAAATGGAATTACGGCAACTCTTGATGATTCTCTGAAACTAGTAGATGAATCTCATAAAAAATTTAAGGATCAGCTAAATGGTAATTCCAAATTAAATAATTCCGCTGATATTAAACGAGAATACAAGTATGTTTTCAATGGAGTTTCAATGACTTTACCTGCTAATCAGGTAAAAGAACTATTAAACTTAGATTCTGTAAAAGCGGTATACGAAGATAAAGAAGTTTCAGTAGAACCGCTCGTAGAACAAAACGGAGAGCCTGCAAACAATTCTTCCATAAATTTAAATAATATGGAACAAATTGGTGCCAAAAAACTACATAACGAAGGGATTACTGGAAAGGGTGTAAAGGTAGGAGTCATCGATACTGGAATCGATTATACTCACCCAGACTTAAAAGATGTTTATAAAGGTGGATATGACTTTGTAAACAACGATTCAGATCCAATGGAAACAAGCTATGATGATTGGAAAAAATCTGGCCAACCAGAATTTAATCAGCTTTCGGGTGAACCATACTACACAGCTCATGGGACACACGTATCGGGTATCATTGCTGGTACTGGAAAAAATCATTCAAATTTCGCCGTAACAGGTGTTGCTCCACAAGTTGAACTTTATGGTTATAAGGTTCTTGGACCGTATGGGTCTGGTGGAGATAGTAACATTATTGCAGGGATCGATAAAGCGGTAGAAGATAAAATGGATGTTATCAACTTGTCTTTAGGAGCAGGTATAACCAACCCTCTAGACCCCATGTCAGTTGCAATTAATAATGCAACGTTAGCTGGAACAGTTTGTGTTATTGCTGCAGGTAATGGTGGAACTGGTGGAAAATATACAATTGGTAGCCCTGCTTCTTCAGCACTTGGTATAACAGTTGGTGCGAACAGCTCTCCAATCACAATTCAAACTAATAACGCAGTTGCAAATTCAGTAAATGAGACATTTAAATTAGACAATATGAGAATGATGGCTACTGATTATTCTGATATCAATACGTTAAAAGGATCTACTCTTCCAATTGTTTTTGTTGGAAAAGGAAACACATATGATTTCACTGGTAAAAATGTGAAGGATAAGATTGTACTGATGGAACGTGGGGATTTAACATTAAATGTAAAAATTAAAAATGCAAAGGCAAATGGAGCCAAAGCTGTCATAATGTTCAATAATATTCCAGGTGAGACTTATATTCCATATTATTTTGGAAACAATTTTGATTTTATCCCGACCTTTAGCATTCCAAATGATCAAGGTATAAAACTGATCAATATGTTAAATAAAGGTGCCGTTAACCTCACTATGAATGATTTTGGAACATTTGAATCAGAAGGTGATAAATTAGCTGACTTTAGTTCGAGAGGTCCAGCAAGAAGATATTATGATATTAAACCTGAAATCACTGCGCCAGGTGTTGCCGTATTTTCTTCAATTCCTGCTTACTACAACGGAGCAGCTCATAAGGATGATTATGAGCATGCATATGCAAGATTTGACGGTACTTCAATGGCTGCGCCACATGTTGCAGGCTCTGCTGCCTTGATTTTACAAGCCCATCCTGACTATACACCTCAGCAAGTTAAGTTAGCTCTAATGAATACAGCGGATGAATTAAACGGGTCTTATAGTGTATTCGAAAAGGGTTCAGGAAGAATAGATACGGACGAAGCTGTCCACACTTCTATTCAAATTGGGGTTAAGGACGAAGTAGCAACAATGGAAGATGGTCAAAAAGTTATGATTTCAGAAACATCCGGTGACTTAAGCTATGGAGCAATCGTAACGACTGATAAGGACTATAAAGACAAAAAGTCAATTGAGATTACAAACAACTCAAATAAAAACAAAGTATTTGACGTTAAAGTTAAATTCAATAAGATTCCAGGTTATGATCAAGATGCAGAAAAAAATGGCATTTCTTTGGACATGCCTTCTGAAGTCACTGCTAAAGTAAATGGCACTTCAAAAATTATGCCTAAGCTACATGTTCCAGCAACTGCTGAGTTAGGTTTATATGAAGGAACTATTTATTTTACAAATAAAGATGACAGTAATGAAGTTTATCAAATCCCATTTGGATTAAATAAAATGGAGCAAGGAATACAAGATGTATTTTTAACAACGAAAGCCTTTAATACAAGAAGAGATTTACCTTTTGCAATAAATGGAGGAACTGGAATTGCTTTCTCTCTGAAGAGCCGCATGGAGACTGTTGATATCGTATTGAAAAATGCAGATACTGGTCAAGAATTGGGGATTATTGATTCTTTCGATGATGGGTTTAATGAAGGGAAGACTTTTGGTTTGGATGCTGGATTTAATGGACTTTACTTTCCATTCACTGGAAATCCTGACCAGCCAGTTCACATTACTAAATCACTTGCTTCACCAGGCAGATACGAGATTGAAATTATTGGTACAAATGAAGATGGAAAAGTCTTTAAAAAGTCCAAACAAATCATTATTGATAATACACTACCTACGTTAAAAACAAATGTACCAGGTGGAGTATATGAAGTAGATGATACTGGATTAAAAATCAGTGGGAATATTACTGATTCTTCCATTGACCTATGGAATAAAAACGGCGAAAATATTGATCAATCTAATAATAAAGTAAATGTTACCTCTGCTACAAACCCATCTGGTAACGTACCGTTAGTTGTTGACAGTAAAGGAAACTTTGAATACACAAGAATGATTCAAGCTGGAAGAGATTTTTCAACAATGACTCTACAATCTCAGGATATTGCTACGAACGGCGTTCAAAATCATCCTGATTTTACTTACACATTGATCAGAAAAGGCCTTCCATACATGAAGTTAACGGCTGACAAAAGTAATGCAAAATATGGTGAAACAGTTAAAGTAACATTAAACGAACAAAATATTAAAAATTTCATGGGTGGCGAGTTTACTATCGCTTATCCTTATCAACTATTTGATTTCCAAAGCGCTGAGTTAAATAATGAATATGTAAATGCTGCGAAGTCCATGGGACTTACAGCCAAACTAACAGCACAAGATCTTAAAACTGATACATCAAACAACTGGGTTAAATTAGTGACAAATTTAGATGGAACTACCCCTTCATCTGGAATCAATGCAAATATGCCTATTGCCACACTTACTTTCAAAGTGAAGGATGCTCCAAGTGTCTATACAAAGTGGGTTCAACAATTTGGTTTTCAAACTGCAAAGGCAAATATTTTAGGACAACCACAAACGACAATTACCAACAAGTTTGGTAGAGGATTAAATATTATTCCAACCTATTCAATTCTTGAAGGTGGATTCTTGCCAGACGGCTTTATCCCAAGCAATCAAATTTGGTTAGATCCTAAAAAAGACTATTCAAAAGTTGGAGCAGAAGTGTATGTCATTGGTGGCACAGATGGAAAACGTTATGATGCAACAATCAATAGTGCTGCAAGATTCTCAGTAAAGAATCTGCCATTACTAGACCAATCCTATGAAATCGTTATTAAAATACCTGGCCACTTCGAAAGACATGTAAAAGTTGATGAAATGGTCGATACCTATGATGGAATGGCAGCTGGAAAATTAAAGTATTTTTACTACGCTACTATGCGAGCTGGAGATGTTAACCATGATAATGTCATCGATATACTTGATGCAGTCTACATTACTAACAAGCTTAATACAAATGACCGAGAAGCTGATATCAACTTTGATGGAGTCGTAAATGCGAAAGACCTTGATTACGTTAAGAAAAACTATTTAATGCAAAACCCTGACGCTCCTTCTGGACATATTCAGCCAGTAACAAAATATAAAGGGAAAACATTAGAAGATTTTACTGCACCATTAGGTTAAGATCAATTACAGTAAAACTACACACATCAAAAACCACCAGCATTTTGACTGGTGGTTTTTTTAATGGTAGATGTGATTTCATAAATAGAAGCAATTATCTTTCAATTCAGCGAAAGTGAATGTTTAACGATTTTAAAATTTGTAAGATTTGACACTTAGCTCACTAAACAAAATTGAAATCAAACCTATCTTCTCTTCAAACCCATTACTTTTCTCTACTAAAATACTTAATTATTAAAAAACCATCTATAGAAAGGTGGCCTCAAATTCACTTCCCATTTTAACTAAACACCATAGACTTATTCTCAGAACCACATCATTTATGATAAAGAAAACTGGAAAAAGATTGACAAGGAAGAGGATAATAAATATCTTTTTCGAAATTCATTTGCTATGGTAAGTGATATGATTTAATATGATTCAACCTCAATAAAGTGACCTCTCCACTTGCTACAATTAATTCAATGACACCATCTTCTACACTCTTGAGTATTCCAATTTTCATTGGATCAAGCCCCCCATCAAATACGACAAATTTTCCTTCTTCTTTTTTTAATTGTGTATCAAACAAGCGTGAAAATGACAAATTTGCATTTTCAGGTAATAGATTGATTTTAGAGTTATAGGGGTTGGCATTATGGCTATATGGTGTTAACCATTTTAAATGTGATAAAGGGATATACAACATTTTAAATACTGGTGAATAAAACACGATATAGTCACTTAATACGTTTATAATATTTCCATGAAATGTGATATTACCTGTAACATATATCTCTGCAAAGATCCCTTTTGCATTTGATAATATTTTACGATAAGAGATTGTTCCAATATCTTCTGCTATTGACGGTCCAGTCGGTTTATCTATTTTGTCTTTATAATTGCTGCTTAGACTAACCCTGTGAACGTGAAGCCATGGAATATAATAGTATTTTTTTCCGTTGTACAATACTAGGACGTCTCTACCATAATCTGTTAGTATTCCTTCAAAATAATTACCACCTGATAATTGTACATAAATTTTTTCTCCAACTAATGATTGTACCTCACTCACTTGCATCTCCTCTTTCTATTAGATTGTCATTGTTTATTAGGCGAAAACTAATTGCACCCAATAGTATAGTAGAAACAACGTTACGATTGTTGTTAATGGTATGACAATTAATGATACATTTAGATAATCCTTCCATTTCACCTTAATTTTATTTTGCTTTAATATGTGCATCCAAATTAGGGATGCTAAAGTACCAACTGGAAGTAATAACGATCCAATATCACTACCGATAATATTAGCTAAATAAATTGTCTTTAATGTAATTGGATCAAGCCCCATTTCTGTTAATGTAATAGTTCCAACCATTAAAGCTGGATGATTATTAAACAGATTAGATAGGATTGAAACTAAACCTCCCATGATAAAGCTTGCTTGAAATAAGCCTTGATTTACGATTGGCTCACAGAATTTTACTAAAGCTGCCGTTAAACCAGCATTATGGAGACCATAAATTATCACATACATCGAAAAAGCAAAGACTAAAATATGCCAAGGTGTCTTTTTTAAGATATCAACAGGGCTTGTCCGTAAGTGATACCATCTCCAAAGTAATAAGACGAGTGAACCTAAAACTGCTACATATTGAATCGGTATTCCTAGAAATGACGCGACGAATAATAAGCAGCGCATTAGGAAAACAAATCCTAATACCTTTAACATAAATTTAGTTCTTTTTTGTTTTGTTTCTACTGACATTTTGCCTTTTAAAGGATGAAAATTTTTCATAAAAAATGACTCTTCTATGTCATCGGTTGACACCGGCAATTGTTTTGGTAATTTGTTCCTTAATACCATATACATTAGCCATGACATAAATAACAATCCTGTACTTGCAGGGACAAACATCATAGCTGTATGCATATAAAGTGTCATATGAACAATTTTTAATGCGATTAAGTTTACGATATTACTTACACCGATTGGTGCACTTGAAGCTGTGGCAATTAATGCTCCGCTAAGAAGATATGGAATTTGTTGATGTGGTTTTAAACGTAAATTTTTTAATAGGAGAATTAAAATCGGCGTTGTAATTAAAATACTACCATCATTATTAAAAAGTAATGTCATTAAAAAGCATAAAAGCTGGATATACCAGTATAATCTGCGCCCTGACCCTTTAGCTAATCTAGCAAGTCTAGCAGCAGACCAATGGAAAAATCCAAAACTTTCTAAAATAATCGCCATGACAATCGTTGCGATAATTGTAATAGAAGCTTCACCAATTTTGTGTACAATATCGATCAAATTACTTTTTGTTACAATCCCAGTCACTAAAATGATTACTGCTCCAATTGCAGCAGGCCATGCTTCATTTATACCTTTTGGTCTCCAAAAAATGACCGCCATCGTTAATAGAAATACAGAAGCACTCATTAGAATTTCGAAATTCATAAAACTCACCTTCTTATAAAATATTTTCCAATGAAACTTGTCCATTTGTTATATTGTTATTCAAATATAACAATGATGTTTTAGATGATTTCATTATTTTATAGAAGATGGTTGTTTTACCTATATAATGCAAATGCCCCTTAAAGATAAATAACTAAGGTAACAATTGCCCATCAATCCTTATTTAAAAATCACAATAAATATCACATTAAATGGGTATTTAACTTACATTTGAAATGATCTACTCCGATTTATATTTTTTCTAATTATATAAACTAGAAATTATCTTTTATTCTGATTCATTATATTAAAATATTTTTTACTATAAGAAACCGATTAAAAAGGGAAGCTCTAAAATAAGAGCTTCCCTATCAGTTAGTGTTTCATAAAAAACCAATTCATTTAAGGCAAATGAACAGACTTAATATGGTTAAGTCTTAAATAAACTACCTCCCCACTTGCGACCGATAATTCAATTACACTATTTTCAATCGTATTCAGCAAACCAATTTTCATCGGATCATTTCCACCATCAAAAATAACTAGTTTTCCTTCTTCTTTTTTTAATTGGGATTCAAAAGAGCGCACAGGGGAGATTTTCGATGGATTTATTGGAAAGTTTGCATTATCAATTGAGTAAGGTGTTACATTTTGATGATATGGTGAGAGCCACTTTAGATGAGATAATGAGATATACATCATTTTAAATACTGGTGAATAAAAAACGATATAGTCACTTAAAACACTTGTTATATAGCCATGAAAGGTCAAATTACCCGTAACATATATTTCCGAGAAAATCCCTCTCGCATTTGTTAATACTTTTCTGTAGGAAATTGTTTCTATTTCATTTGCAATTGAAGGCTCGTTAGGAGTATCTATCTTATCTTTAATATGCTGACATAAATGTACTCGATGAACATGAATCCAAGGGATATAATAATATTTTTGACCATTATATAATACAAGTATGTCTTGTCCTGCATCAGTTAAAATACCTTCAAAAGCAATATCTCCAGATAGAAGTACAAATACTTGTCGATTTAGTAATGAATCTATATAACTCAACTTTTCTCCCCCCTTTTATAATTTAAAATAAAAACATTGTCTTTTAAAAAAACAAATATGTTCTTTCTATTAATCGTACAGTTATTTATTTCTACAATTTTACTATTATTCTTTTATTAGTTAATATATGCAGCTAAAAAATGTCTATTGTTACATTAAACATGTGAAAAATTTATCTAGATACCAAGGTATGTATTAGTTGAAGAAAGAGTTAAGATAGAGACCATAATTTTTTTCATCAGATGCTAAGGCATGTCTTCCCTTATTATGGAGACTAAAGATTTAGAAAAGGTATATAAAAAATGGAAATTCGCAATAAATATAGGCGTTAGAGCAAAAAATTGACCTTAAAACCATTAAAAAAAGTAACCCTTTGTACCAGCTGGAACAAAGGATTACTTTTTGTTATAAAATACCTATCTAATGAATACCTTTAAATCTTAATACACATCACGTTGATAACGCCCTTGCTTCTGCATATCTTTAAGATGCGCTTCAGCTGCATCGCGTTCCATCGCACCTTCTTTTTCAAGAATCGTAATAAGCGCTTCGTTGACGTCTTTCGCCATATATTCTTTATCTCCACAAACGTAGAAATAAGCTCCTTTTTCGATCCATTCAAACAATTCTTTGCTGTTTTCAAGCATTTTATGCTGTACATAAACTTTTTGATCTGTATCACGGGAGAATGCAGTATCAATTTTTGTCAATACTCCATCTTGTTGATATTTTTCTAACTCGCTTCTATAAAGGAAATCTGACGCTTCATGCTGGTCTCCAAAAAATAACCATGAACGGCCAGTGACTTTATTGACTGCTCTTTCCTGGATAAACGAACGGAATGGTGCAATCCCCGTTCCAGGTCCAACCATAATAATATCTTTGTCCCCAGACTCTGGCAAATAGAAGTGTTTATTTGCTTGAACATAGACTGGAAGAGTATCTCCTTCTTTAATACGTTCTGAACATAAAACAGAACAAACACCTTTTCGCTCGCGTCCGTGTGCAGTGTAGCGTACTGCACCAATTGTTAGATGAACTTCATCTGGATTTGCAGCAATACTACTTGCGATTGAATAAAGTCGTGGAGTCATTTTTCTTAATAATGAAACGATCTCTTGAGCAGATGCACTCCATGGACCAAAATCACGTAACATATCAAGTAAATCTCGCCCATTGCAATATTCCTTTAGTTGAGTTGCATTTTCAACCAACACAAGGTTTTTCAACTCTTCGTTTTCTGTAAATACAGCAGCTTGTTGTAATATTTTCTTCGTTAACAGTGTAATTTCAAAATAGGATGTAAGCGCTTCTTTTAAAGATAGTGTTTCACCTTGCTTACCAACAGTTACAACTGCTTCTTCATCCCATTTCATTTCATTTATAAGAGCAGCAACTAGCTCAGGATCATTTGAAGGAATCACACCAAGTGCAGCACCTGGAACATAAGTAAATCCTGACCCTTTCAATGATAATTCAATATGCCTTGTTTCCTTGTTTGAGTCAGTTCCATTTAAATTAATATTTTTTAGAACCTTCGCTGGAAATGGATTGGTTCTTGAATATGGGAGTTTCTCATTTGTAGTATCATTTAATGTAGATTTCATTACTCGTAACCTCCAAGAATTGTGTATATAACTAAGATAACATAGAAGTGGGAAATAATGTATTAACATCTACGACTTTTTTACCTTTTTTTGTGTTTTTCTTTAGCCACGTGTCCCGAAATCTTACGGATTCTCCTCTTGTCCACTATTTATACAGTGAATTTTTAGATTATATACTGAAAACTGTAGAGGATAAATAAAATATTAGTAGTATCTATTATATTAAATAGCAGTTACTAATCATTGGGAGGAAAAAACTCATGAAGAGTTTTACGAAGCAAGAAAATAGTTGGATTTTCTACGATTGGGCCAATTCAGCTTATTCCATTATTATTAGCACTGCGGTATTCCCTCTTTTTTATAAAGCTTCTGCTTCAAAAGCAGGAATAAGCGCTTCTGATTCTACTGCTTATTTAGGTTATACGATCGCAATTTCTACATTCATATTAGCTATGTTAGGTCCAATTCTTGGAACAATTGCCGACTATAAAGGATTTAAAAAGAGGCTCTTTACTTTCTTTTTTTCTCTCGGTGTTTCTTTTACTGCATTACTTACTATTATTCCTAATGATAATTGGCTGTTATTATTGATTTGTTATACGCTTACAGCTATTGGCTTTGCTGGTGCGAATGTATTTTATGACGCTTTTTTGGTAGATGTAACGTCAAAAGAACGTATGAATAAGGTATCCGCTCGGGGGTATAGTCTAGGATATATAGGTAGCACAATCCCTTTTATCATTAGTATAGCTTTAATCGTATTAGCTCAAAAGGAGATACTTTCTATTTCAACAACTCTCGCAAGTCAAATTGCCTTTCTCATAACTGCTGTTTGGTGGGGTATTTTTACAATTCCTTTGTTACGAAACGTTCGTCAAAATTATTATATTGAACCTGAACAAAATCCTGTATTAAATAGCTTTAAGAGGCTAGGAAAAACCTTTAAAAATATCCGACAATATCGTGCTTTATTTATATTTTTACTTGCATATTTCTTTTATATCGATGGTGTTGGGACGATTATTACGATGTCAACAGCTTATGGAACTGACCTTGGAATCAGTTCAACAAATCTATTAATTATTTTGTTTGTTACACAGGTTGTTGCTGCTCCATTTGCAATTATTTACGGAAAACTTGCAGATAAGTTTTCCGGTAAAATTATGCTTTATGTTGGAATCATGATCTATATGATTGTTTGTATATATGCTTACTTTTTAAATTCTACATTAGACTTTTGGATTTTGGCTATGCTTGTTGCCACATCTCAAGGTGGAATCCAAGCTTTAAGTCGTTCATATTACGCAAAACTTGTCCCTAAAGAAAAATCAAATGAGTTTTTTGGCTTCTATAATATTTTCGGTAAATTTGCATCGATCATGGGACCGTTAATAGTAGGCTTGACAGCTCAACTTACAGGTCATTCTAATATGGGTGTATTTAGTCTAATTATTCTATTTGTTATTGGTATTTTCTTTTTAACTCGTGTATCTGATCCAAATAATACAGAAGTAGCCAAAACTACAAATTACTAAAAAAAGGAAACTTTCCCCTCTTTTTACGAACATTGGGCAAGTGAAAATGCTGTTTAATAAAGATTGAAAAGAGGGTGTTAAGAAATTAACACTCTCTTCTTTCAATCTAACTTCGATGTTCAACTAAGTCAATGGCACCTAATACTATATGGGCTAAACCAAAACCAAAAACTGTGTTTGCGATCATTTTATTCGTTCCTCGTTTTTGTTTTAATGCATAACCAGTAGCTGTTACAGCAGAGCCTAAAACTGTTGGAATTAAACCTTCACGAATATTCATATAAGTTTACCCCCTACATCGAAGTTTATGATGTAATTTACACCATAATTTTAGTATCGGCTTTAATAATTCTATGTATGTAAGAATCCAATAAGCAATATGAATTTAAATCCAACTTGACTTAAGATTACATGAAATTGAAGTCCACTTATGTTTTACTCTCAAAGTTATTATTTTGAGAAGAAAAAAACCTATCTTACCACATGGATTAAGATAGGTTTAATTTATAATATGAACCTTATTCTTTACAGGCTCTTATAGAATAATACGGTTCATATATGTTTTGTCGTCTTGTTTATTTTCTAACACGATTCCAATTGATACATTACTTTATTTTATTTGCTTCAAAAAGATTTATTTGAATAGGCGCTGTAAGGTAATCTGAGGCTTTTTCAGCAAACGCTGTAAAATGAGCACTTGTATTATGTGCATTTACAGCATTTAAATCTTTCCAAATTTCGACCATGATGAATTCATTTTCACTATCCGTTTGTTTTGTCAAATCGTATGAAATGTTACCTTCTTCTGCTCTTGATAATTCTAAAAGCGAAGTCATTTCCTCTAAAAATTTCGTTTCTTTTGCTGAATCAATTGTCATTTTTGCATGAATAATAATCATAATATATACCTTCTTTTTATTGTGTTTTATTATATTTTACTTTTTATTTTTTATTTCCACTCTGCTACACGTTCAACTGGTAAACGCACAGATTGGTATCCTGCATCAACAGCTTTACCTATTGATATCAACATAACAGGAACATATCGGTCTTTATCCATACCGAAAGCTTCTGCAATTTTGTCTTTTTCAAAGCCACCGATTGGACAAGTGTCATAACCATAAGCACGAGCAGTTAGCATAAATTGCATTGCTACCAATCCACCATCAATTAAAACAGTATCTTTCATTTGCTCTGCAGTACTGTTTGCAAAGAAACCACTAAGTGTTTCTAGTTGCTTCTCTTTAACGTCTGCTGGCATATAACCTAATTCAACTGCACGACCATATATTTCTTCAGCAAAGTCAAAATTATTTAAATCGCCAAATAGTGCAATCATCGCAGAAGAAGTTTCAACTTGTGATTGATTAAATCGAGCTAATGGAGCTAATGTAGCTTTTGCTTCATCACTTTCAATTACTAAGAATCTCCACGGTTGCATGTTTACTGAAGAAGGTGCTAAAGTAGCTGTTTCTATTATTTCATGCATTTCCTCTACCGGGATTTTAACATTTGGATCATATTTGCGGATTGAGCGTCTTCCTTTTAAAATTTCGTTAAAATTATTAGTTAATGTTGTCGTAGTCATTGTTGTATTCTCCTCTTTACTAATTTTTAAGTATTATTTAGTTATCGCGACCAGAATTAATTTGGTTCATATTTATTTGTATACGGTTTAAATATTCAAGTGTTAAGTCAATTTCTTCTTCGGAAAAGCCAATAAGCATGTTCTCTACAAACTCTACTTTTTCCTTCCATAAACTTGACATTTGATCTTGTCCCATTTGTGTTAATCTAACTAAGGTTATTCTGTTATCAGACTCACACTTTCTTCTAGTGATCTTTCCATTTAACTCAAGTTGTTTTAAATGTCTAGTAATAGCAGCACTATCAATCTTTAATGTTTTTTGAAGCTGGGATTGACTAATTTCACCGTACTCAAACAATTGATTCAAAATTTCTAATCGTGATTGACTAATACCCATACATTTTTCAAATGTTGTTTCAATTTGAACTTTTAATTCTTTTAATAGTGATAGTACTTTTGTTTCTTTTGTATTAGGCACGCGCTACCTCCAAAAAATATGATGAAATATTATTAACAGTTAATAATTATTGATACATCAATATTTGACGGGTCAATCATTGATATGTCAATTAATATACACCTTAGTCCTACATGAATCAAGTACAAAATTAAAATTTAATGTTGTTATAAATTTCAGACGATTCAAGATCATTTCTTTTTTGAAATTACACACTATTGTATCTGTCCTTTAACAGAGGTTTCTTGTCAAAAAAGGACAGGACTTTTTACTTAAAATGGTTATTTAATGTATATATTTTCCAACAATGGATGATTTCATATCGGTGATTTGTTTACAAAAAAAAGCCGATTCCAATGGATATTGGCTCAGCTTTATCACTAAATGGTAAAATTTTTCTGAATGTAGAATTGGAATATTTCATGAAAATTATATTTTTTTCTTTAGCTTTGCATTTAAAAAAAGGCAGAGGATTAAGACTCTATCTTAGATACAATATGTTGTATTCTAATATACCTAAAAAATTAAGTGATGGTACACGCTTACATTTTACTGCCCACAATAAAAAAGAGGCTGTTTAATTTTTAAGCTAAATATTAGAAATGATAACTTGGATTAAACTTTAAGAATTTCTTCTTTTCAAATTACAAAAAAGGACAAAAACTCCCTTATTTAGCAAGTTGTACTGTTAAATAAGGGAGTTTTTAAATTTAAAATTTAATATTAATATTTATCTTTTTATAGGTTGAATTTCTAGTTTGGTTATCACTCTCCATAACCATTCTAACAGTCCTATTCTAAAATATTTTAACCATAATTTACTTAAGTAAATCTGAATCGTATAAATGACAAATGTAATCGCAATTGCTTGCCAGGTACTTATTTTCTCATATAAACCTAAACCGTAACCATAGAATAAAATAGAATATAGTATAGATTGGAAAATATAATTTGATAGAGCTAATCGTCCTGTATACTCAAAGTTTTTTAAAAATTTATTAAAACGCTTATTTTTAAATAATAATATAAAACATGATGCAAAACTTAATGATAATATTGGACCTGTTAAGAATTGGTTGAAAAACAAAACAATTACACTTGATAACGGAGGAAGCGTTTCAAACATGAAAATGATAATGAAATTTAATGATAAACCAATGACCAAACCCCATTTTGCAATTTTGGAAACTAGTTGTTTATTTTTTTCTATATCATATAAATATCCTTTTTTCCCTACAAAATAACCTAATAAAAACATAGATAACACTGAGGGGATTCTTGAAAATAGTAAAGGAAAAATTCCAATATAACCTACTATTCTTTCTTTAGCTGCTTCAAAAAAAGAACTAGTTGTTAAAGGGTTATTGGACTCAATTTGTCCTTTCTTAAATTCATTTAGAAAGGAAACATCAATATGATGTATTTGAATTCCATATTCTGGTATATTTCTCAACACTGTTATTCCAATCAAGACTATTGTAAGTAAACAAATAGGTATGATTAGTAGCCCACCTACCCATTTAATAAGTTTTTTTTCACTAGAATTTCTAAATAAAAGTAAGATCCCACCTACAAGTGCATAAAGTAATAAAATATCACCATCCCATAAAAAATAAATATGCGCTAATCCAAATAAAAATAATCCAAATAATCTACGAGTAAATTGTAGAATGAATAATTTATTTTTTATATTCGCATTAATTAGTTGAATTGAAAACCCCACTCCAAATAAGAAAGAAAAGAGAGTAAAAAATTTTGATTCAACTAGTAATAGTAAAATTGTGGTCATCCAATTATCAATTTCATTGCTACTTTTAACAAATCCAGGTGGACCACCAATTGTAAATGAAGCGATGTTTATAGTAAAAATTCCATATAAAGCAAAACCACGAATTGCATCTAATATATCAATCCTATTTTCAGACGAAACCATTCGTTTTTCCATCTACTATACTCCTCTTTTTAAGATTCTATTAATAATTAACAGATCTGTAAGGTATTTAGCAAAGAAGAGCACTCAAATATCACTGTACACTTTAATTTCTATAAAAAGAGCGTTCTTCATTTTGTTATTTTTTAAAGTACTATCGAAAAACAGATGTGTTTTCACAAGTTACTAATTTTTGTTACTATTCCTATCCAAAAAAATGATCAAGATACTGAAATAACAAATTAATTGAGTATGTGTAAAAAAAGTAATGCCCCGAAAATGTTAGGCACAAATAACATTTTTCGGGGTGTTTTTTTATCGCTAAATTTAATTCTTTTTTGAAAAGCAAATGGGAGAATTTTTAGGACAAATTTTCAACATCTCTCTACTATGTAATTTATTATTTCATAAATATGTTATTTATTTAAATAATACAGATTAAAGGATAAATAGGTTGCAAATATAGTCCATATAGCATATGGAATTAATAATACAGCGGCTAACATCGAATAGGGTATAGTCAAAATGATTAATAATACCGCTGTAACTGCTACAATTAAACAATCTAATGCTGCTAAATCAAGTCTTTTTAATTTAAATTGAAAATAACTAAATGCCTGGTTACTTATATAATTTATGATCCAGATAAGCAAATAAGTAACTGAAGTATTTTTTAGACCAACTTTGTACTCTACTATAGCGAGTGACAGTGCAATTAATACATAGAGCACTCCCCATACGATTCCAAATAATTTACTAGGTGGAATCCATTCAGGTTTTTTCAACTTGCTATACCATTTAATATCTATTGGAAATAAGATCCCAGACAATGAAAATAATAATAACGCCAAAATAAATGTAAGAATTGAGCTCACATTCGTACCTCCCTATACTTGTACTATATCAATATATATGTTTAATTTTATTTTTTAGTATGAAAAAAAAAGAGTACTTTATTAAATACTCTTTTTTCATGCTGTTGAAAAACTACCTTGTCAATTAATTATTAAATTTTCGAGAAAGGAGTAGAGTGAGGTTGATTTCCATTACAGGATGCTCGCTTTCCATGGGGCGAGATTCTTTAGCCTCCTCGGCAAGCCTGCGGGGTCTCAGCCTTCCCGCTTATCCCATAGGAGTCGAGCATCCCTCCATTCCAATCAACTTATTCATCTAAAAATGTCTGCGATAAACCCTAATCAAATAGCCTTTCCTTAGAGTAATCTAACTTTAATCAGATTGTAGATCAATTAATATCGAAAAATTATTAAACTAAACAATCGAATTTGTTTTTTAACTTCTAAAAAAATCATTACTAGTATTGTTAGAAAAGAAAATCGCTCAAACACATTTAAAATCATTAAAAAATCATTCAAAAAATGCTAATTATATCATTATTAAATCTTCATTTAAAGTCCGTTTTTCCTATTGACATCTTTATATTTCAACACTCTGAAAAAAAAATACTCTTTTTTTACACAATATAATATTATTTTCAACTTATACGATCATTAATCCTATCGTATTACTACATTTATCGGTTTAATATCTAACGAAACGTTTACCACGCTATAATCATCTTTTTGACCATCCTTATACGTCCAGTACCCATTCGTTTCAGCTGTTTTTCTAAA
Source organism: Gottfriedia acidiceleris (assembly GCF_023115465.1). NCBI lineage: Bacteria > Bacillati > Bacillota > Bacilli > Caryophanales > Bacillaceae > Gottfriedia > Gottfriedia acidiceleris. The sequence continues at coordinate 2,798,181 of NZ_CP096034.1, forward strand.
TAATAGTTCAAATCCTTTATCATCATTAAAACTATAGCTCTTTACTTCTTTGGTTTGATCATTATCAACTAAATGATATGCTAAGAAATTTTTTAACAAACCATGAGGAGAAAATACTCCTGTGTAAGGGGCTACGTTTGAGTCATAATATTCAAATCCTTTTGTTGATGACTTTAAGTTACTTACGCTTACCTCATTCGTTAATAAATTAACATGATCTCCAGGTGAAATAACTGAAACAATAACATTTTTATACTTATTTGGCATATTTTTACTTGTTTTTGCTTTCGATAAATCAATGACAGTTAATCCTCCACGTCCAACTACATCGACTTGATGTTTGTTGTTATTAACAATCATAGCCGTGTCTTCATCAACCCCATATGCTAATTGATTTTTCTTCCCTTTTTCATTTGCAGTAACAATTAAACGTCCTAACCTAGCTTTCTTATCAAAATGCTGATCGACAATTCCATCTTGAAAGAAATTCAATCCTTTTTCTAAGTAAACTGGTCCACCTTCCTGTTGTTCCATATCATCATAAGACTTTGTAAATCCATATCTTAAAGCCCCATAACTGTCACCTCCAGCTATCATTGTATTGCTCATAATAGCTGCTCCTGCACTTGTTCCACCTATAACAGCACCATTTTCATAAATCTTCCAGATGGCATCTAAAACTTTTGAATTTGAACCATTTCCATTTAATAATGATGAAGTAATTAACGTCTGGTCCCCACCAACAAACCAAATACAATTTAATTTACTAATCTTTTTAACCAACTGATCATCGTTCATATTGTTAATCCATTGCTTTTCGTCTTCTGGAGTACCTTTAAAATCATGATTTGAAATTGGTAGAATCTCAATAGAATCTTTTTTAACTCCGTATTTAATTAAATCTTTTGTAAAATCATTCGAAGAAGTCAGTTTTGTACTAGCTGCAGGGATGATTCCTACTTTTGCATTTTCAGGTCCACCTGCAAGTTCAATCAATTTATTATAAACTGCACTATTACTACTTCCCAACGCTCCACCGACAATGACTAAATTCCCTCTTATAGGTCCTTCGCTAGTATGATTGGATCTATTAAAATCTGACTTCTTATAGTCAATTTCCGAATCTTGTTCACTAAATACTAATTTTTTAGGATGAATATCCATTGTTACATTTTGAATAGAATAATCATCTTTTTGTCCGTCAGTATAATTCCAGTAACCATTTGTATCCTTTGATTTTCGAAAAGCTATTTCGTACCCTCTGCCTTCTTTATCATATATATATGATTTTATTGCCTGCGACGATTCGTTATCAACAAGCGAATATGCTAAATAATCTTTTAACTTTCCATAAGGAGTTAGTAACCCTGTATTTGGTAATGCTTTAAAAGAGTAATATTCATATCCTTTTGTTTCATATTTAGCTTTCGAAAAATCAATCGTATTAGAATCAAAATGTATCTTGTCACCTTGAGCTAAGTAACTAATTTTAATGTTTTCTAAATTTCCATTTCTTTTTGCTTCGTTTACATCGATAACTGCTACTCCACTGCGACCTATTACTTCTATGGTTTTTTCTTTGTTGCTAACAACCATTGCAGTGTCTTCGTCAATTCCATAAGCAAGATTCCCATTATTTTCATATTGGATTGCTGTAATAGCTAATCTAGCGTAACGAGCTCTTTCGTCCATATGCTGATCAACTATACCATTTTGAAAGAAACCTAGTCCTTTTTCAACTGACAGAGGTTCATACTCTTTACCTTCTCCTTGGTTTTGATTTTTTTCATAATATCCCTTTAATGCACCAAGGCTATCTCCGCCTGTAATCATCGTATTGCTCATTATTGCAGCTCCAGCGCTCGTCCCACCAATAACTGCACCATTTCGATAAATATCCCAAATTTCTTGTAAGACTACTGAATCTTTTCCTTCTGATCGTAGTGTATCAACTATACGGTGTTGGTCTCCACCTACGAACCAAATAGCAGTCAGCCCTCTTATTTGCTTTGCAATTTCTAAATTATTAGCATGATCCTTCCAATTAGACTCATTTTCATCTGTATCAGAAAAATCATGATTTGATAAAGGTAAAATCTCTACTGATTCTGGACTTACACCATAATTTATTAAATCTTGTTTAAAATCTAAAGAAGATTTTAATTTACCGCTAGCAGCAGGAATAATGCCAATTTTCGCCTTCTTAGATCCGGCTAACCCAATAAATTTTTCATACACTCCTTTATTCGAAGAACCTAACCCACCGCCAACAATAACAAGGTTTCCTTCAATACTTTCTTGTGGACTTTGAGCTCTTACATAAGATAACCCTGAAATTGAAAACGGTAAAATAAAGCAAATCAAAAAAGCAATAAATTTTTTTCTCATTTCATAACCCCTTTACTTATTTTTTAGCTTACTTCTGAATATAAGCAAGTTTTATACCAAAAATAAGTAGCTTGACTAGACAAGGGTTCAATACTATTTATTCCATTTAAAAACTAGTTTTGGGTGAATTATTACAACCAATTCTAACCAAATAGACATGAACTATTTAGCGATCGTAAAGAAGTTTATTTTGTATCGTAGCTTTTAGAAAATGCAAGTATTCAATTCCATTAGTAGTAATCTTCGTACCTGCTCTTCCTCTTCCTTTTGTTATAAAGCCCTTATTCCCCATAATTTCTAATCGAAGTCTTATTTGCTGTGGAGATAAGTATCTTCCTTTTTCCTCACTCGAGCTCGATATAAGATCTCTACTTGCTGCTTTACCTAAATCATTACAGTTCTTTATCGCTTCAAGAATTGTAATAGATTCTTCAATTTCAAGAACACTTGTAGGAAGTTCAAATTGATTCGGATCTCTTTTTGGGTGTTCACTGTTCTCTGTATAGTTATAATGAGGAAAGTCATTTTGAGAAATCGTATTTCCCTCACAAACAGTAAGCATATAATCAATAACTGATTTCAATTCCCTAATATTACCTAACCAATTTAAACCCATTAATTCATTTAAAGCTTCTTCCTCAATCAAAACCCCTTTTCCACTTTTAGAGATAAAGTGTTGAACGAGCAACGGTATGTCTGTTCTTCTTATACGTAAAGGTGGAATGATGAGATTTAAGACATTTAATCTGTAATACAAATCCGAACGGAATGAGCCGTCTGAGATTTTATGATGGATATCTTTGTTAGTTGCAGCAATGATGCGAACATTAATAGGAATGATTTTTCTGCCACCGATTCTACGAATTTCCTGTTCTTGGAGAACACGAAGTAAATGCGATTGAACATTTAAACTTATGTCACCTATTTCATCTAAGAATATCGTTCCTCCGTCTGCAATTTCAAAAAGACCTTGTTTCCCACCTTTTTTTGCTCCAGTAAAAGTCCCATCTTCATAACCAAATAGTTCACTTTCTAGTAAACTCTCAGTAAATGCACTACAATTTATGGCTAAAAAAGGGCCGTTTTTTCTGTTTGATTGTTTATGGATTGCGTGTGCAAAAAGCTCTTTACCTGTACCTGTTTCACCTTGAATTAAAATAGGATGCTCAGCTTTTGCAAGTTTTGTTGCTATGCGTTTACATTCTAAAATTGTGTAATCCTCACCAATAATATCTGCAAAGTCATATCTTGCATAAAACCCTTGCTTTCTAAACTCTCTCTGCGCTGTTTTTTCTATTTCAAATGCTTGATTAACACTCTTAAAAGTAGCAACGATCCTGTCATCTTCATGACTATACGTCCGGTAGATAACAATATCAATATTGTCTATTGAAAAGAATTTTGATTCATCTGTACCATTTAAAATAAAGTCTCTTATATTTTGTTCCTTAATAATCTCGTCTATATACCTACCTTCATAGTTACTTTTAGTTAATTTAAACAACTTAATAATCCGATCATTTAGCACCGTTATTCTTTTATATCCATCAATCGCTAAAATTCCATCATCAACCGTGTTTACAACACTTTGGATATGTCTATTTACTTTCTTTACACTTTGCTCTGCATTGAAAAGTTCTCTATGTAATTCAATAATATTGCGTAAATACTTTTCTGAAATTAATGTTGCTATATTATCGTTAAAATGAAAATATTCTACAATGTGTAAAATTGTAGAGATATCAAAAAGTCTTACACCGATATCCAATACATGTTTTATATATGACGGACTTAAGTGAGTTTCACCTGGTGAAACCGAAAGATTAATATCTGGATAATATAGTTGATCACTTTTAAATGGAAAATACTCCAAATGATTAATCCCCAATTGGTACAAGGACTGAATAAGTTCGACTGTTGAATGAAAATCATCATTAACTACAAGAACTTTTGTCCCCTCCTCAATTCTCAATAATTTGTCTACATTTTCATGATTAAGTGTTCTTTTCCCAACTATGATTTGTTTAGCACTTAATTGTGCAAATTTTTCAGTTTCAGCTTTTACTGCCTCAGACGAAAAAAGTATAAGTTCATCCTTAAATACTTTATGTTCTCCTTCGTCAATTGCATATGAGTTAATCGTTATGTATTCTTCTAGCAATTGAGTTAGTTGATTAGACAAAGCCTGTCTTGTTTTTGAACTGCCTGTTATCAATGTTAGTGAATTTTTCATCTTTAATTTCTCTCCATATTTAATAAAATTGGTTTTATTATAGCACCAAACAAACCAAAAAGAACCAATTAATTTAAAGAATGTATCAAATTTTCTTAAAAATAAGACATTTAAAGTTGGCACACAACTTGCTTATAGAATGTTATAGCCATTTTAATAGATTTTGAGAATTCAAATTAAGGAGGGAATACTTGTAAGCGTTTTATTTATCAAATTCTATTATAATTAATTAGCTACTTAATCATCAAAAGGAGATGGACCTATGTCACAAATTCACGCAAATAAAATCACACCTAAGACAAAAGTTATGAAAGAACGTAAAATTAATGTTTTTGCATTACTTTTAGTAATTCTATTAATCGCGACAGCTCTTACTTATGTATTACCTACTGGGGAATACGCCCATATCGACGTTGACGGACATTCATCAGTCGATCCGAATTCATTTAAATCAATCGCTGCTACACCAGTTGGGCTCTTCGATATGGTAAAAGCCATTCATTCGGGTATGGTAGAAGCAGGTAATATCATTTTCTTCGTTTTAATAATTGGAGGATTTTTTGGTGTATTAAGTGCTACTGGCACAATTGAAGTTTTAATCTCAACAATGGCTAGAAAACTTGCTACTAGAGAAAAGTTATTAATCCCTATTATGATGCTGTTCTTTGCAGTTGGAGGTTCCTTAATGGGAATGGCTGAAGAAACTTTAGCTTATATTCCACTTCTGGTTCCGTTAGCACTCGCTTTAGGATTTGACACTATGACGGGAACTGCAATCGTATTAGTTGGAGCGTCAGCAGGTTTTACAACAGCGATTATGAATCCGTTTACAGTTGGTATAGCTCAAGGAATCGCAGAACTTCCTACATTTTCTGGTATGGGCTTTAGACTTGTCCTATTTGTAGTTGTTTATTTAATATCTGTTATTTTTATTTATCGATATGCTATGAAAGTAAAGAAAAATCCTAACATAGGATTCTATGGAAAATATTCAATTGAACAAACTAACGATCTATTAACTTCTAAAGCTAAATTATCTTCTAGACATAAATGGATTTTAACTGCATTTCTAATAAACTATATTATTTTAGCTTTTGGAGTTATTAAATATCAATGGTATATTACTGAAATTGCTTCTTTATTTATTATCTTAACGATTGCAATTGGAATAATTGGAAAATTATCAATCGATGACGTTGTTAAATCATTTACTGGGGGATCTGCTTCTTTAATTAGTGGTGCTCTTATTATAGGTGTTTCCCGTGCAATTCTAGTTGTTTTAAATCAAGGACATATCGTTGATCCAATGCTTCACGGAGTATCTGAAGTCATTAAACATATCCCTGCTTCTTTAAGTGTAATTGGGATGTATAATTTCCAAGCAGCTATACACTTTATTTTAGCTTCAGGTAGCGGTCATGCCATGTTAACAATGCCAATTATGGCTCCGCTTGCTGATTTACTAGGAATTACAAGACAAACTGCTGTTCTATCATTCTCTTTTGCTGATGGTATTGGTAATATTATTTTCCCAACAGCAGGAACTTTAATGGCAGGTTTAGCAATTGCAGGTATACCTTGGACGAAATGGGCGAAATGGATTTTCCCATTAGTATTTGTTCAATATATTATCGGTTTAATTGCTGTTGTAATCGCACATTTAATGAACTACGGTCCTTTTTAATGAATTAACAAAGGATTTAGGAGGAGAAAAAAGTTGTTAACCTTAATAAAAAACGGTCAAGTATACACACCACACTCTATTGGCAGAAAAGATATACTTTTAGCAGGTGGAAAAATTGAAATGATAGCAGATCAAATCACTATTCCACCTGACTTTCCTTCTTGCGATGTCATAGATGCCTCCAACTCTTTTGTTGTACCAGGTTTTATTGATTCACATGTACATATCATTGGAGGTGGTGGGGAAGGCGGATATAAAACACGCACTCCAGAACTAATGCTTACTAATGTTACTACTGCTGGTGTAACTACAGTAGTTGGTGTATTAGGTACAGACGGTACAACAAGAACAATGGAGAATTTGCTTGCAAAAGCACGTGGTTTAGAGGAAGAAGGGATTACTTGTTATATTCACACTGGTTCTTATCAAATCCCTGTAAAGACACTAACAGAATCAATTCAAAGTGATATTATTCTTATTGATAAGATTATTGGAGTTGGTGAAATTGCTATTGCAGACCACCGTTCCTCAGAACCAACTATTGAAGAACTTGCAAAGATTGCATCTGCTGCACGCAATGGAGGAATTTTATCTGGAAAGGCTGGCATCTTAGAAATTCATGTTGGTGATGGGAAAGATAAACTTTCCCTTCTCCATCAACTAGTTGAACAGACGAATATTCCAATTCGTCAGTTCCACCCGACTCATATTAATCGGAATGAAGAATTGTTTAAAGCTGGTATTGATTATGCACTTAAAGGTGGTTTTGTAGATTTTACTACAAGCACGATCCCTCAGTTTTTAGAAGAAGGCGAAGTAAAGTGTAGTAAGGGACTACGAGTTATGCTAGAAGAAGGAGTTCAGATTGAGAACATTACTTTTTCATCCGATGGCCAGGCAAGTCTTCCCTTTTTTGATACAAATGGAGACTATTTGGGACTTCAAATAGGAAAAATTTCATCTTTATATCAAGAAGTAAGAGATGGAGTAATTGATGAAGGAATTCCATTAGAAGTAGCATTACAAGTCATTACTTCAAACCCTGCACAAGTGCTAAAACTACCACACAAAGGTAATATAAAACCTGGTAACGATGCTGATATTGTCATGTTGAATCAAGATACTTTAGAAATTGAAACAGTATTTGCACTTGGGAAAAAGATGGTTGAAGAAGGTATTCCGGTTGTAAAAGGCACTTTTGAATAACACATTTCAGGAGGTATTAATGATGAAGTTGAAGTACAAGTTTAAGATTTCAATCGTATTATCATTTGCTTTAGTATTTTCGTTAGTTTTTGGAACTTCTTTCTTACGATCTGAAAAAAGTGTTGAAGCTGCAGCAGCACCAAAAGTATTTTTAATGGGTGGTGCAATTGATGATAGTAATGCCGAAATTTACAATGCACTAAAAGCTGCAACTGGCAAAACCAATCCAGTAGTTGCAATTGTATGTAGTGCAGCTGCTGACTACGCAACTGCATTGGACGCATACACCAATGATATAACAGGTCACTTATCGTATAAAAATTTATTTACTAGATATGGTTTTACACCAGTATTTATTCCTGTAGCAGTTGATAACTATACAACTGAAGCTTATAAGCAAAGTAATATTGATCTAATCAACACAGCAGACGTTATATTCTTTAACGGTGGTGATCAGTCCCGTCATGTAAGAAGTTTATTAAAAGACGATGGAACGCCTACCCCACTTTTTGCAGCAATCCAACAAAGAGCAGCAGCTGGAGCTATAATTTCAGGAACAAGTGCTGGAACTGCTGTCCAAAGTCCGAAAACTTACGGTGAAGGTGTAAGTTATGGATACTTATATTACAATCGTTTATTATCTAAGAAAATCAGTGACATCTCACTAGCTGATTCTCAATATCCAGATAACGGTGGATATACAACAGGTTTCGGTTTTGTAAATGCTGCAATTGATACACATTTCGATGCAAGAGGTCGCATAGGTCGTATTCTTTTAGCTGAAAGAGACTTAGGTCAGAAGGTTGGCTATGGAATTGACGAAAACACAGCACTTTATTTGAACGGTACTACTGGTAAAGTTTATGGTGAACACGGTGTTTTCATAGTTGACTCAACAAATGCAACATACGGAACTGCTGCATCGTTTACGGCAAATAATGTAAAAGTAAGTTATTTAACAACCGGTGATGCTTATAATACGAGCACGAAATCAATTACTTCATCTAAATCATTAATTACAACACCATACTATTCGACAATTCGAGATTCTTCTGATATATTTTCAGCGTATGAAACAACTACGACGATTACAAGATTGGTAGATACAAATGTTTCTTATTTGTATGGTGATAGTTATGAATCTGGTCCTAGATTTACATTAAAGTTTATAAAAGACGCAAACACAAAAGGATACTATAGCAATAGTAAATATACTGTTAGTAATGTTTTACTGAATGTAAGTTACTAACTTAAAGTAAAAAAAGAAGATTTACGCAAAGTAAATCTTCTTTTTTAAGCATTTCCAAAAGAAATGAATTAATTGTTCGGACTTCTCCTCATTTGAGGATAAAACTTATTTTTGATCTACATCAACCCTATCAGTGAAGATTTAAAGTTAACCTGAGGTACTACTACTTCAAATGCTGAAGAAATACAAAAATTAATACAAACAGCAAAAGTCGTTAAAACACTAAGAAAAGTTGGACTTGATAAAATGATTGTTCCAACGGTTAACTGGGGAAAAATAACGATGCTTAGCAATTTGTATGGAAAAGGGAGTCGTTTTTTTAAAACGACTCCCTTTTCCATTTAAAAAACGTAATTAAATGTGACCAAGAACCACCTTCTAAAAAAAGTTATAACACTTTTTTATTTAACTTCACAAAAAAAGTTATCCAATCATCTTTTAATTCGACCCAGATACTTCCTTTATGAAGTTCAACAATTCGTTTAGTTATAGCAAGTCCTAATCCAGCACTGCCTTCACTTTTTCTTGAGGAATCTTCCCGATAAAATTTTTCAAAAAACCGTTCAAGACTAGCTGGGTTTACATTTATACTGTGATTCGATATCGAAAGTAATACTTCATTAGATGTCTGAGTTAGACTTACTTTTATAGTTGATGGTTTAACACTATATTTCATTGCATTCATAAATAGGTTATCAAAAACTCTAACCATTTTTTCAACATCAATCGTAATTTCAATATCTTCTGCAATCGACTCCTTTTTGATGTTTAATCCTTCTTTTTGAAAAATAGGTATATTCTCACCTATTATTTGTTCAATCAACTGACTTAAATCAACCTTTTGTTTTGATAGAATAATATCTGGACTAGATAACCTCGTAAATTCAAAAAGTTCATTGATTAAATTCTTTAAATCATGCGATTTTGTATAGATTGTATTCAAGTATTCGTATAATTCATTTTCATTCTTGTATTCTCTATTCTTTAATAAATTACTATATCCTAGTATTGAGGTTAGTGGCGTTCTTAGATCATGTGAAACACTAGTTATCAATTCATTTTTGACATTTTCAATATGACGTTCATTTTTAAATTTCTGCTCTAACTCCTTGGACATTGTATTAATATTCATACTCAACTGAGTTAATTCGTCTCGCCCTTTTAACTCAATCACAGCTCCAAGTTTACCTTGAGAAATTAGTTGAACAGTACTTGAAATTTCTTTTAAATAAAGAATCTTTTTTCTAATTAGTAACAGAAAACTAATAATGAAACTTAATATAATCATCACAAATGTTGGAATAATAATGAGATTATATTGTAATGAATTTACCTTATTTTGATGGGAAACAAAATAAGGTCCTATAAAAATTTGTGAGATAAAAATTGTTACAATCAAAGAAACACCGAAACTAATTGTAATTGCTACTAATAGCTTAATACTAATTCTTTGCCAGTTATGAATTAAATTCTTCATACTTTGTATCCAATTCCCCAAACTGTTTTAATATAGATAGGATGCTTAGGATCATCTTCAATTTTTTCTCTTATATTTGTTATATGAACCATTACAGTATTATCAGATTTTAAAAAGTCTTCCTTCCAAATTGCTTCATAAATCTTACTAACACTTAGTACGATTCCTTTATTTCGAACTAGTAATTCTAATATATCAAACTCTTTTGGTGTTAGTCTCTTTTCGTTCTTTCTGATCCAAACTTGCCTTGTCTCTGTATTTACTTGCAAGTCACCAAAAACTAACACTACTTCATCATTCTTTTGGATATTGTTATATTTTTTATATCTTCTAAGCTGAGATTTTACTCTAGCGATCAACTCAAGTGGATTAAATGGTTTAGTTAGGTAATCATCTGCACCTGAGCTTAATCCTTGTATTTTGTCTAGATCTTCAGATTTTGCCGAAAGCATAATGATTGGTAATGTCCTTTCCTCTCGTATCATTATGCAAGCTTCTATTCCATCAATTTTTGGGAGCATAATATCTAATATAATCAAATCAAAATCTTCATCTTTTAAAAGTTCGAGAGCTTCCTCTGCATCGTTTGCTAAAGTAGTAGAAAACCCTTCATTTTCAAGATAAATTGAAATTAATTTTTTGATTTTTTCATCATCATCTACAACTAATATTTTACTTATCAAGTTTTACTACTCCTTTCAAAACTGTATTTTAATTATTGCAACTTAATACATATGCTGGTGGCAAATTTCTATATTCCCTTTTAATATCTATATTTTTAAAGTAGGTATTAATAAATTTCATTTTTCTTTGAGAATATTGGAATGTAACGAATCTTCCTTGTTCTGCGAGTATTTTTTTGGTGTTTAATAAAATTGTTTTTGATACGTTTAAAGGTAAACTAGTAAATGGCAGACCAGAGATGACATAATCGACATTGTCTATACCAAACTCTTCTAAATACTTCATAATACTTTCCGCACTATCATTAATAATCGTTACATTATGATTATCTCCAAACTTTCTAATTAAATGGTTATAAAACTCATAATTTTTTTCTACTAAAATAATTTTTGTAGTTGGCAATTTTAGCTCTAGTAATTTTTCAGTAAAAACTCCTGTACCCGGACCGTATTCAATAATCGTATTGGCTGTCTTAAAATTAATATCATCTAACATTTTTTCAGCCAAAAACGATGAACTTGGCATTAATGCGCCAACCGTTCTTGGTCGTAATATATATTGAAATAGAAATGATAATTTTTTCATAAACTTAACCTCCAAATTTCTAACTTTTTAGGATGAAATCATAAAATAAACTTCTGAAGAAAAAGTCACTAAATTTCTTAAGAATTTTAAAGAGGTCTAAATTCAAACTTAATTGTCATAAATGGACATATGATCCCAATAATACATACCATAAAGCATAAAAAGTGTTACTTAGCAAGACAATCATAATGTATGGTCTATACCTCATTCCCGATGCAGATGAAATTAAACAGGCAGCATCAGTAGGGCATGTTGGAACTGCACCTAAAATAAAGAGCATCCAATATTGGTTTTTCTTTATTCTTTGTCCTATTTTTGGATGTTTGTTTAAGAAGTTTTTATACCATATTGACTTATTTATTTTTTTACCAATGATGAAAATGATACTTTCTGTAATGAACATAGAACCTAGTGAAAATAATAAGACAATCCAAGGATTAAAAAGAAAAATCCCAGTCAGTAAAAATAAAGAACTTGGGATCATTAATACAAATCTTAATGAAAAAATAGCAAAGTATAATAAAAGAACATAGTCCTGTCTATCTGTAATAAATTGAATTAATTCATTCTTAGAAAATGGTATTATCCCAAATTCATACATACAAACTAAAAGAATACTCCAACTAGTCAATAAAGTGATTACACGATATTTCACTTTCTTTCCTCATTTCTTAGTTTAATAATTAAGCATTCATATTTTCGTCTATACTTATTAACTTTTCCAATACTTTTTTATTAATAATTCTTAAGAAATCATAAAGAACTTTTAAAAATTTTTTAGAGTGTTTTGATTATGCATATCAAATTTAAGATTGGAAAAATTAATAGAGGTACTATTAAGTAATAAGTAGATTGTAGGTGTTTTATTATTAGCACAAATATTTCTAAGTCCTTAGTTGCTTTAGTCTTACTGATTTTTTGGGAACTTTTAATGAGTCAGTCACAAGGACTATATCAAACAATGCATTGGATTATCATCATAAGTGTAATTGGAATTTCGTGTATATTATTTTTAGGAAACCGGAATCCTCAAAGCACTATTTCCTGGTTATTAATACTCTCCCTAGCACCTACTTTCGGCGTTATATTATACGTTCTATTTGGACGGTTAAAGAAGCGGCGAAAAAAATTAATCAATCATTCAATGTTTAAAACACCTCAAATATTGAGTGTAAAGAATGATATTAAATGTAATTCTCTCTCAAAAAAATCGCAAAAATTAAGTACCATCATCGAAAAGTTTACAGGGGTATCCATTAATCGAAATTCAAGTGCTTCATTATTAATTAATGGTGACGAAATGTTTTCAAAACTCAAAGAAGCTCTCCTGGATGCAAAAAACTATATTTATATTCAGTACTACATCTTTCGAGCAGATACAATCGGTAGCGAGTTACTTGACATTTTAAGAATGAAAGTGAATGAAGGTGTTGTAGTTCGCTTATTAGTTGATGGTTTAGGAAGTAAAAGTTTAAAGAAGAAATTACTAAAAAATTTAAGTTCTGCTGGAGTTAAAGTATCTATATTTGATCCTATTACTACATGGTCAATCGGTACAATAAATTATCGAAACCATAGGAAAATTGTTGTGGTCGATGGAATTAAAGGATTCACTGGAGGTCTAAATGTAGGTGATGAATATTTAGGTAGATCAAAAATTGGTTTTTGGAGAGATACCCATTTATACATAGAAGGAAGTGCCGTTGAAGAGCTTCAAAACTTATTTTTGCAAGACTGGCATTATTCTACATCTGATAATTCAAGTGAAAAAATTCAAGTGAACAGATTAAGCTCTCATGAAAAAAGTATTGGTCAATATCATCAAGATGAAAAAAATAAGGTAAGTGGAGCAATTCAAATTTTTGGAAGTGGACCTGACACGAAGGAACCAACCATGAGGAATGCTTTTCATACCCTGCTTTCAATCGCTGAAAACAATATCTGGATTGCCACTCCTTATTTCGTTCCAGACCAAGAGATTTTCACGATTTTAAAACTTAAAGTAATGTCTGGATTAGACGTACGGATAATTTATCCGGGAAAAAGTGATAGTATTTTGAGTGATTCAGCATCTAAGTCATATTTCTCTCCCCTATTAGAAAGTGGCGTGAAAATTTATACATATAAAAACAATTTCCTTCACTCAAAGGTCATGTTAATTGATAATGAAATCGCTTCCGTTGGTACTGCTAATCTAGATGTAAGAAGTCTGCATTTAAATTATGAGTTAACATCGTTTTTATATGAGTCACATGCCGTTGATCAAGTGAAACAATCTTTTTTAAATGATTTTTCTATTTCTACTCAGTTAGATAGTAAGGAATTTATAGAACGTAGTTTATTTAAAAAGTTAATTGAGTCACTAAGTCGCTTATTATCACCTTTATTGTAAATTGACAGAGGTAAGTGCTTTTTATATTTTTTTATTTAAGAGCCTCATTAAATTTAATATATTAAATTATCTACAAGGAGCTTAAGGCTCCTTTTTTAAGTTAAAATCTAATTAAGCTTTCTTTTTTTAAAAAATTTAGTAAGGAAAAAGAACACAAGAACTATTATTGAGATTAATATTATTATTTGATTTGTTGATAAAGAAAATACCTTAGTTAATTCTATCGAGTATGCAAGTAGTGAAGATGTTATTAATTTTGATATACATACGATTAATATATATTTTTTAGTGGAAACATTGGTAATACCTGCACCAACACTGACAATTTCATCCGGTAAAATAGGCACAATCAATAAAATCGTGATAAATAGCGTTTCATTTTTTTTAACAATTTCATTATATTTTGTAAGGTGCTTTGTTTTAATAAATCGATTAACTACCTTCAATCCTCCATATCTTGCTAAAAAAAACATAGTAATATTTCCTAAAACTATACCTACAAAATCAATAATAAAACCATAAAAAGAACCAAACACTGTACTTGCAGCTAAGACAGTGACTGCTTCTGGGATTGGCAAAGCAATTGGGTGAAAAAAACAGATTAAAAAATAGATCCACTTAGCAATTTTTATATTTTTCCTAAATAGTCCTTCAAAACCATAGTAATCAGTTATAACCATAATATTAGATATGTAATAAATTAAAAAAATTAAAAATACTACCGCAAAGTAATAAAAAACTAGAATTCGAGTTAACTTTAGAAATTCTTCACTCTTGTTGAAAAAAGCCGTTACCGCAAATGTCACAATGACAAATGAGAAAAAAATACCAACCATTCTAAATTCATAAAGTAAAGTTTCTAAAGAACTTACTAAGATAATAATTGGAATAAAACTTACAATCAACTGCAGAAATAATCTTACATATCTCCAATTTGAATACTTAATTCTAGATATAGCGTTCATTTAATTCTCCTTAGGCTAATTATTATTCTGCGTAAGCAAAGATCTATTTTGCTCTTTTAATAGAGTGAATTGTTTTTTGGTTATATTATTCAATTAATATAGACTATATATACTTTAGTAAGTACAAGAAATCAGCCTGTCTATTTGTTCGTCATATAAACAACATAATGTGAATGATGATTTTATTATTTTCTTTATTAAAAATAAATATCCATATGTAAATCCTCCATTTACTGACTAACCACCAGTGGTCTCTTATATTCTCCACTTTATCAGTAACCTTATATTCCTTGCCTCGTCGTAAGTGTAAATACATATATTCACGCATAACGAATTCTTCAGGTATGTTGTTTTGTTTCAAACAAAAAGAACTTATTCTTCTGGTATAAGAATAAGCTCTTCAATTTGCGATTTTCATCTATATGACGAAGTGCACTAAACTTCTTTTTACTTTAGAACTATTTTAAATATATCAGCATATGGAAAATATGAGAGTTCCCAATTTTCAAGCAACATAACGAATTTACTATATTAAGTATAAATAAAACCGGTAGATTAAATACTTTGAAATTAACTTCTCCAAATTAAAAAATTAATTTTATGTACTAGTTTGAATACAATTTAATCATTTAAGTAAGTCTAAATAGTCTATAACAAATTGTTCAAACTTAATTGGTTCTCTCCCTAATAATCCTTCTAAATCTGTTGTCACTTTTTTTGCAAGTCCTAATTTTGCGGTTGTGTATATCCCTATCATAACTATAATAAAATCGCGTGCTAACCCTTTTTTTCTCATTTTTCTCCAAAAGGTTAAAATACTTGGATTTGTATATATTATGTCTTTTCGTAGGTGCTTTGATAATATCTCAGCCACCTCGTAATAACTAATAGCTTCATTTCCAGTTAATGAATAAGATTTGAATCTATGACCATTTTCGGTTAGTGCTTTTGCGGCCACTATACCAATATCTCTTGTATCGATAAAACTCGTTTTCCCTTTACCCGCTGGTACAAAAATAATATTTTCCTTTATTAGTTCTTCAACATGTTGATTTAATAAATTCTGCATGAAAAAACTTGGTCTTAAAAATGTATAAGGTATTCCTGAGTTGATAATTAATTCCTCTATCTTGGAATGCGGAACTACCTTATTTTTATCAGCACCTAATAAAGACAAAAATACAATCTGTTCAATCCCTACTTCTTTTGCAATCTCAATAACTGGTTCAAAATATTTCTTATCCGCAAGATGTGGAGGACGTATTAAAAAAAGCTTAGTAATTCCTTGAAAAGCTGGTCTAATTGATTTAGGATCTTCAAAGTTTAAATAAACATGACTAGTATTTTTTTTACTTGTGGATAGTTTAAAATTAGCATTTACCTTTAGTAGTTCTCTCACAACTTCTTTACCTACAGTACCTTTTGCACCTGTGACTAGAATCAAATTGTTCACTTCTTTCTATTACTTTCTTATATCGTAATATTATATAAGTTGCTATAATAGTCCTTTCAATCGTACAACCTCATTTATATTTACTTGAACATCTTTTGTTACTACTACTCCAGAGCTTCTAATAACATTTTTACCGATCGATATACTTCAACGATTATTATATCCAAAATAACATCTAAAATTTGGTTATATCACATCACTTTATTCGTACTAGTCTGAATATCATATTCTAATTTTAGTTTGATTGATCGTGTTAGATATTACTTAAGCTTACTTCCTTAAATCATTCCAAGTCCCAAGTCTTATAGTGTTCACCTAATATTTTTTTGTTTTTCAGTTTGCATTTTGTTATCACTTCCAAAGACAACGTAATATTAATAATCTTTATTAATATTTTCTAGTAGTTTATCCTATTTATATATACTTAAAAGTTAATTATTTAGAAATAAATGTGAACATTCAACTTATCGTTCAACGTATTCAAACATAACCTCTCGTCATAACGGTGGTTTGCTATGCAGGTGTAAACCTTTGTTACTGAGCAAACCCTAAAGGGCTACTGAACAGTTCGCCAGAAGTATTACTTTTACTGGCCAGACCTCAAAGGCCTTCTGCTTACTTACTTTTCTTTTTTTTGTATCACTTCATCAGCAAATGGATCTATGTATCCCATCACGCCTAACTGTTCCGTCACTTCTTCATCTTGTAGTTGATTTCGTATCTATTCTTCTACGGCGATTCATGAGTAATATAATAAATTTTTATAAAACCCAACAAACTGCCCATAAATAAAAAACCCTCAACGCCAATAGCGTCAAGGGTTGATTTGATTAATATACTGACATATATTGATCTCTTTCCCAAGGGTGAACTTGAGTACGGAAGATATCCCATTCGATTTCTTTTGCTTCTACAAAGTGTTCGAATAAGTGTGATCCAAGAGCACCAACGATTACTTCGTCAGTTTTTAATAGATCAAGTGCAGCTGCTAAAGTTGCTGGTAAATCGATGATTCCAACTTCTTCGCGCTCTTCTTTAGACATAACGTAGATATTACGGTCTACTGGAGCTGGAGCTTCTAATTTATTTTTGATTCCGTCTAAACCTGCTGCTAATAATACTGATAATGCTAAGTATGGGTTTGCAGCTGGGTCAACTGAACGTACTTCTACACGTGTGCTTAAGCCACGAGATGCAGGAATACGAATTAGTGGACTACGGTTTCTTGCAGACCAAGCAACGTAACATGGAGCTTCATAGCCAGGTACTAAACGTTTGTATGAGTTTACAGTTGGGTTTGTAACAGCTGTAAAGTTTGGAGCATGTTTTAAGATCCCTGCGATGAAGTGACGTGCAGTTTCACTTAAACCTAATTCACCAGTCTCATCGTAGAATGCGTTTTTACCATTTGTAAATAATGATAAGTTACAGTGCATACCAGAACCGTTTACACCAAATAGTGGTTTTGGCATGAATGTAGCGTGTAAACCGTGTTTACGAGCGATTGTCTTTACAACTAATTTAAATGTTTGAATGTCATCACAAGCTTTGATTGCACCAGCATATTTGAAATCAATTTCATGTTGTCCTGGAGCTACCTCGTGGTGAGATGCTTCAATTTCAAAGCCCATTTCTTCAAGTTCAAGAACGATATCACGACGGCAGTTTTCACCTAAATCAGTTGGTGCTAAGTCGAAGTAACCACCTTTATCATTTAACTCAAGAGTTGGTTCACCTTTTTCATCTAATTTAAATAAGAAGAATTCTGGCTCAGGCCCTAAGTTGAAATCTGTGAAGCCTAGAGCTTCCATTTCTTTTAACATACGTTTTAAGTTATTACGAGGATCTCCTTCAAATGGAGTGCCATCTGCATTGTAAATATCACAGATTAAACGAGCTACTTTTCCTTTTTCAGCAGTCCATGGGAATACTACCCAAGTGTCTAAATCAGGGAATAAATACATATCTGATTCTTCGATACGAACGAATCCTTCGATTGAAGAACCGTCAAACATCATTTTATTGTCTAAAGCTTTTTCAAGCTGACTTACTGGAATTTCAACGTTTTTGATAATCCCTAGTAAATCCGTAAATTGTAGACGTATGTACTTTACGTTTTGTTCTTTTGAAATACGGAAAATATCTTCTTTTGTAAACTTAGCCATTATAAAAGTTCCCCTTTCGTATGCAACAAACAAAATTAGTCTAACACACTTTAAAATAGAAAAGTAGAGATATCCTACTTCCACTTTTCTATTTTTTTATTTTAAGTTTAGTGATTAGCAGTTTAAATATGTTTCTTTTTCCCATTCTGATACACGTAATCGATATGCATCCCATTCTTCTTTTTTGTTTTGAAGAAATGAATAAAATACGTGTTTCCCTAAAACCTGCTGCAGGAATTCACTGTTTTCAAGTTCTGTAACTGCTTCAAGTAAGCTTCCAGGCAATGTTTCAATACCTTCTGCTTTTCTAGTTACATCATCCATCAAATACAGGTTTTCACTTCGTTCGACTGGAGGTGTTAATTTTCTTTCAATACCATCCAAGCCTGCAGATAATAAAACAGCTAAGGCTAAATAAGGATTTGCAGATGGGTCTGGATTTCGTACTTCGATTCTAGTACCAGCACCTCTTGCAGCTGGTATACGAATTGTACATGTACGATTACTTTGTGACCAAGCTACGTAAACTGGTGCTTCATAGCCAGGAACTAAACGTTTATATGAATTAACTGTAGGATTTGTAACTGAAGCATTTGCACGAGCATGTGTTAAAACACCTGCAATAAATTGTCGTGCTGTTTCAGATAATCCAATTGAATCATGCTGATCATAAAAGGCATTACCATTATCATTTCCTAGACTCATATGACAATGCATACCTGAGCCATTTTCTCCAAAAATTGGTTTTGGCATGAATGTAGCAACTAAGCCATTTTTTTCAGCAATTGATTTAACGGTATATTTAAATAATTGAATATTATCAGCTGTTTGTAATCCTGGTGCGTATTTCCAATCAATCTCATGTTGACCGATTGCAACTTCGTGATGTAAAGCCTCAACTTCTAACCCTAAAGCTTGAAGTGCTTTCGTAATTTCACGTCGTATTGTAACTGTTTTATCTAGGGGGGCTACATCAAAATATCCACCATTGTCATTTGGAACTAACTGATTTCCTTCCTTAGTAAATAGGAAAAATTCAGGTTCAGGTCCTACATTAAAAGAAGTAAATCCCTTTTCAGTCGCTTTTTCAATTGCTCGTTTAAGCACATTTCTTGGATCACCTTCAAAAGGTGTACCATTTGGATAATAAACATCGCAAATGAAGAGTCCAACTTTTTCGTTAAGGTCGACTTTCCAAGTATTCAAATCTGGAAAAAGCATCATATCACTTGCTTCAATTTTTGTGAAACCGTTAATACTAGAGCCATCAAACATAGTTTCATTATTAAGTATTTTTTCAATTTGTGTGATTGGTAGTTCTAAATGTTTGAATACCCCTTCTACATCTGTAAAAAATAACTGTACAAATTCAAGACTGTGTTCTTCAACACTATTTAAAATCGTTTCCTTTTTCATTTATATTTCCCCCCATATAAATATAAAAGCTAGAATAATCCTGACTTAATCAATAACTTAATGAAAGAATCGAGAAATATCGCCTTGTCGTAAAGAAGTTCTACCTAACTTACCATTTTGATATAACTCTTGACGAAGCATTTTTCGAAGCTGTTCATCTGATATTGATTTTTCAACAATGACTTGTTGAACCACTGTTTCTTTGGATTTTTCTGACGATTTTAAATTGAGTACTTCTTTAATTCCTGCTAAATTCAAGCCTTGTTCTATAAAAGTTTTAATTTCTAATAAACGATCGACATCATTGAAAGAAAATAATCTACGATTACCTTCCGTACGAGCTGGACGAATTAAATCATGCTCTTCATAATATCGAATTTGTCTTGCAGATAATTCAGTTAACGAAATGACTATTCCGATTGGGAAAAGTGGCGTTGAGCGTCTTACTTGATCATTCATAGCAATGCTCCTTTCGTTCATCTATAAGTATTTTATTTCATGTTAGATAATCTGTCAATACGATGTTAGAAAATCTAACATGAAAATATTTGTTTTTTATTCTATGCAATATTAGGTAAAATTCTACTATTTTATTAAAAAAAATAATCTCCATTAGTTTGGAGATTATAACGGTTTGTATTCTCTTCATTTATGATTAAATACGATTATTTGTTGGGCTTATTTTAGCTTGGCTTCATTTTCTTACCGCTCCATAATCATCTCTTTTCTTCCATAAAGTATATCATTCCTTATTCATCTATCTGCCAAATTAGCTCAAAAAAACGATTATAAAGGCGATCATGTTAGTCAACCAAAGTATACTTAGTTAACAACGGAAATTGTTTTAATCTAAAATTCTTCAACATACAGACCAAGTTCCTAAATAGAAGAAATAATCGGGGCTAAACATTAGTTACATAATAAAGCCAATCCCTACAGTAAAGGATTGGCTTTATTATGTATTTTCAGGATTTTATATATAGTTTCTATATTAATAGAAGATTCCGATTCAAAAAACGTATATTTTGAAACTCAAAATCTGGGGTTTTTATATTTTTAATCACAACTTAACTTTACCTAGCCAATCTTTTACAAATAAAGTTTTATGATTGAACAAGTATGAAGTAAGAATGAAGAAAGCTGCACTTTTTAACTATTTCCTAGGGAAAAACGTAACGAATAAAATTGTATTCGTAATTTCTCTTTTTCTCTTTTAAATACAATCATTTAATTATCAATCAAAATCCCTCAAAACCTAATTGAGGGACTTTTACAATTGATGAATGCTCACTTAGTGGAGTTAAATTACTCCTGCTCCCAACTTTTAAACGTTTCCTTATAATCGCTAGAAACAATTCCTTTTTCCGTAATAATCGCCGTTATTAATTCATTCGGCGTCACGTCAAATGCTGGATTTAATACATCTATTCCTTCAGGGGCAATTTGAACATTTCCGATATGCGTTACTTCAGTACGGTCGCGTTGTTCAATTACAATTTCATTCCCTGATTCGATTGATAAATCAATTGTCGATAATGGAGCAGCTACATAAAATGGAATTTGGTAAAAGTTAGCTAAAATCGCTAATTGTAAAGTTCCAATTTTATTTGCAGTATCTCCATTTGCTGTAATGCGATCAGCACCAACGATAACTGCATCTACTTTTTTATTTTGTAATAAGTAGCCGACCATATTATCAGTTAATAATGTAACTGGAATACCACTTTGGTTCAATTCCCAAGATGTCAGTCTCGCACCTTGAAATACTGGTCTTGTTTCTGTTGCATAAGCCGAAATTTCCCAGCCTTTTTCTTTTGCTAAGTGAAGTGGAGCTAAAGCTGTTCCGTATCGACTTGTCGCAATACTCCCTGCGTTGCAATGAGTTAATACTGCAGCTCCGTCATGTAATAATGTTAAAGCATTTTCTCCGATTTCCTTGCAAGTTGCCTCATCTGCTACATGTAATTTAATCGCTTCTTCCATGATGATTAATTTAGCTTCGGATACAGTCACTGCTTCTTTACTTGATCCAATTAGTTTTTCAACGGCCCATGCTAAATTAACTGCAGTTGGTCTAGCACTAATTAGTTCATCCGCTAATAATCTTGCTTGTTGATGAAATTCATCAATTTGTTCAGTTTCAAGTTCTCGAACACCTAAATAAAGTCCATATGCAGCTGCTAAACCAATCGCTGGTGCTCCTCTTACTTGTAATTTTACGATTGCTTCACGTACATCTAATAATGTCGTTGCATCAAAATAGTGTATTTCCGTTGGTAGTTTAGTTTGGTCTAAAATTTTTAAACTTTCACCGTTCCATTGTAATGATTCAGGTATTTGCTGTAATGTAGTCATCGATTATTACTCCAATCCAATAAGTAAATTTCCAATATTCCTAATAGTAAATCTATTTTTTATACAATAAACTCCGAATTTTAAGACTTTTTTCTTTGCTTCTATTTTTTGATTATGTTCTAATGAATCAATATCTTCAACGTGAGCAAGACCGATACTTCTTCGGATTAATTCACATCCAATAACCCCAATTGCATCCACCCAATAACCTTCTAATTTTTCTTTAATCAGAGCTTTTTGGTTAAATGGTCTAACACTATGCTGTTCCCATAGTCGAATAAATGTTTCATTAAACACTTTTTCAATGTTTAAAATGTGTTCAATAATTTCGTCTTTTAGTTCAGTACGGCTGAAAAGTTGAAAAAGCAAATTTGCTTGAATTTGCCCTAAATCAAATCCGATCGGTCCGACAAATGCAAATTCCGGGTCAATTACTTTGGTTTCAGTTTCAGATACGAAAATGCTTCCCGTATGTAAATCACCATGTAATAAAGCTTCTTTTTTCGATAAAAAATCTAATTTTAGTTTCGCAACCTCAATTTGTAAATCTGCATCATTCCATAGTCCTTGAATTTCATCTGTTAATTCTTCTTCAAAACTATTTGTTTCACTGTTAAAGAATGGATCTGTATAAACAAGGTTTTCTGTAATATCACATAAGTCAGGGTTATTAAAAAGATACTCTAGCTCTTTTTTCTTAGCTGGTGAAGTTCCGAAGTCTGAAGTGAAAAATAATGATTTAGCTAAAAATTCACCGATATGTTCAGCTAAAAACGGATAGCTTTTTTTCTCAATGAAACCTTTTCGTAAAATTTGTAAGTGTGAAAGATCCTCCATTACAGTTACGGCTTGCTCTTCATCATGTTCTAAAATTTTCGGTGCATGTAACGGGATTAACTCATTGTATATTTTTGTCGCATTACTCTCGATCGTAGCTCGCTTTAAAGTAAGTGGCCAGCTTTCACCAACAACTTTTGCGTATGGTAGAGCCTGTTTAATAATTAACCCTTTCTCGCTTCCTACTGGATTAACTTTAAATACTAAATTTAAATTCCCATCCCCAATTTCTATGCATTCACATAGTTCATTTTTAAAATAGCCAAGTTTTTGTAAATAAGTAATTGCAGTTGCTTCTGTTAATGGTCTATATTCTTTTCGTTCAATGACAGTCACTAAATTCATCCCCCTTGAATTTTGCAAAATAAAAAGCCTCTTTTCAGAGACGAAAAGAGGCAATGCTAATTGGCTTTCGTCTCTTATCTACCAGAAAATTTCTTTTCTGTTGGAATTAGCACCGTGCCTTACTGAGCATTTAAGCTCAGGCGTATTCAATACGCCCCATTTCACAATGGTATTACGGTCGGTTGCTGGGCATCGTCGGGCCAAATCCCTCCGCCTACTCGAAATAAGAGTTCGCATATTTGATTTTATAATCGTATTTTAGTTTATCGTTTTTTAATTTGTCAATTACTTTTTTAAAACTTTTTGTAAATTTCTTCTTTTCTGTCTTCAAAAATAGGAATTGTACCACGTATTTCATCGACTTTTTTCGGATCAATTTCGCCAAAAACGATTTCTTCATTCGTGCTACCTTTAGTAACTAATTCTCCCCAAGGGTCAATGATCATTGATCCTCCACCAAATGTATTTGCTAAATCTTTTCCTACTCGATTACAAGCAACAACATAACACTGATTTTCGATTGCTCTTGCTTTTAATAAGATTTCCCAATGGTTCATTCTTTGAATTGGCCATTCGGCAACGAAAAATAAAACTTTTGCACCTTTTTGGGAATGAGCTCCAATCCATTCCGGAAAACGCAAATCATAGCAAACAAAACCTGCAGCCGTTAATCCATCAATTTCAAAAAGGCCATCTGTTTCACCTGATTGTAGATAATGATGCTCGTTCATTAACTGGAACAAATGAACTTTATCATAAGTTTTTACTAATTCGCCAGTACAGCTAATAACAAATAACGTATTCGTAACACCATTTTCCCTTGCAATTGGGAACGAACCAGCAATCAATATTACGTTATTTAATTTTGCGATGGACTGAAGTTCAGAAATAACAGCTTCTTGTTCTCCTGTGTGCAAACCAATTTCTTCCAAACAATAGCCTGTTGTCCATAATTCTGGTAATACTATTATACGGACATTTTCTTTAACAGCTTCGTTTATTTGAGTTTTCATTTTTTCTAAATTAGCTTTTGATTTACCTAAAATAACGTCAGATTGAATACACGCAATTTTAATCACAATTTATTCACCCTATTCTAAATTTTATAGACATTTTTAAATCGAGCATATATGATGGTGAAAGTTATTGCAACAGTCGTTCATGAAAATCATTCGATTAAGAAACGATCTATTCAAATTAATTTTATTATATTTTTGGAGTGATTAACTTGAATCATAGTAAACTATTAAACAATTTACCAAAACAATTTTTTGCTTCACTAGTCCAAAAAGTGAATCAGTCAATAGGTAATGGTCATGATGTCATTAATCTTGGTCAAGGAAATCCAGATCAACCTACACCAGACCATATTATAAAAGCATTGCAAAAGTCTGTTGAGAACCCATTAACTCATCGTTATTCTCCGTTTAGAGGAATGAGCTCTTTAAAAAATGCTGTTGTAGAATTTTATAAACGAGAGTATGATGTTGATTTAGACCCAGATGAAGAAGTAGCCATATTATTCGGTGGAAAAGCTGGATTAGTTGAGCTACCACTTTGTTTATGTGACGAAGGAGATACAATTTTAGTTCCAGACCCAGGCTATCCAGACTATTTATCTGGTATATCTCTTTCAAAAACAGTTCCATACATGCTTCCATTACTTGAAGAAAATCAATTTTTACCAGATTATAAATTAATTCCTCAGGATGTTTTGGAAGCTAGTAAAATATTATTTATTAATTATCCAAATAATCCCACAGGAGCTATAGCAACAGAAGAATTTTTTAAAGAAACTGTTGAGCTAGCAAAAAATAATCAAATTACCGTTTGTCATGATTTTGCTTACGGTGCATTTGGTTTTGACGGCAAAAAACCTTTAAGTTATCTTCAAACGCCAGGAGCAAAGGAATCCGGGATTGAAATTTATACCCTTTCTAAAACTTATAATATGGCTGGCTGGAGAATCGGTTTTGCAGTTGGAAATAAAGAGGTTATTTCAGCAATTAATCTATTACAGGATCATCTTTATGTTAGCATCTTCCCTGCTGTTCAAGAAGCTGCCACTGCTGCGCTAACTGAATCTCAAGAAAGTGTAAAACAACTATTGGAACTATATGAAGAGCGTAGAAATGTATTTATTAGCGGTTGTCACGAAATTGGATGGGAAGTAACTGCACCAGCAGGTTCATTTTTTGCATGGTTAAAAATCCCATCAGGCTTTACCTCACAGGAATTTGCTGATCTATTACTTGAAAAGGCTCACATTGCAGTCGCTCCTGGAAATGGATTTGGAGAATATGGTGAAGGCTATGTAAGAGTTGGCCTACTTTCTGATACTGACAGATTGAAAGAAGCAGTTACTAGATTAAAAGAGATAGAAATATTTTCAAAATTTAATGTTTGACAATTGTGATTGTTCATGAAATAATGCGATTAGATTAAAAATTCAAAATTAAATATTACTTTATTCAGAGTAGGTGGAGGGACCGAGCCCGATGAAACCCGGCAACCGGCTAGTTAACTAGTACGGTGCTAATTCTCGCAGCATTTGCTGGCAGATAAGGTGTAGGTAAACCTCTCCTTAGTGGAGAGGTTTTTTGTTTGATTAAAATTTTTGGAGGTTTTGAAATGAGTGGAGTAATAGCAACTTACCAAGTTTATGATAAAAATCATCAGTTAGAAAAAAAGGCAGAGTCAATCGCGTTAGGTTTAACGATTGGTTCGTGGACAAATTTACCTCAAAATGATCAAATTCAATTACAAAAGCATAAAGGCAAAGTTCTTTCAGTTCGTGAAATAGAATGCGAAGAAAATATCGTTAACTTTTTAGGCTATAAACCGACAAAAGGGATTATTGAAATCTATTATCCTAGCTTAAATTTTTCAGCTGATCTACCAGCAATTTTAACAACAGTTTTCGGTAAGCTATCCCTTGATGGTGAAATTAAACTAATTGATTTAAATTTTACGGATGACATTTTAGCTCTTTTTCCGGGTCCAAAATTTGGTATTAAAGGTATTCGAGAGAAATTGGATGTATATGATCGACCTTTATTAATGAGCATTTTCAAATCAATTATCGGCAGAGATATTCAATACATTTCCGAAGAATTAAAAAAGCAAGCTTTAGGTGGCGTTGATTTAATTAAAGATGACGAGATTCTTTTTGACACAATTACATCTATTACGGATCGTGTCACTCACGGAAAAAATATTTTGAACCAAGTTTATGAAAAAACAGGACACAAAACATTATACGCGGTAAATTTAACGGGCCGTACATATGAGTTAAAAGAAAAAGCATTACGTGCTGCTGAAGCTGGTGCTGATGTATTTTTATTAAATGTATTCTCGTATGGAATTGATGTCCTGCAAGGATTGGTAGAAGATCCATCAATTAATATACCAATTATGGCTCATCCTGCTGTGTCGGGTGCGTTTAGTTCCTCTCCAATTTATGGTATTGACGCAGGATTATTACTTGGTAAACTTTTACGAATTGCGGGTGCAGATTTTAGTCTTTTCCCTTCACCATATGGATCAGTTGCATTAAAAAAAGAGACAGCTTTAAAAATCGCTGAAAATTTAACAGTATCAAATGGATTAAAAGAGACATTCCCAGTCCCTTCTGCTGGAATTCACCCAGGACTAGTGCCTCAATTAATTCAAGATTTTGGAATTGAGCAAGTTATCAACGCTGGCGGTGGTGTTCATGGTCATCCGGATGGACCAATCGGTGGAGGTAATGCATTTAGAGAAGCAATTTCAGCAACATTATCTGGAGTTGAGCTAAAAGACTATGCACTTCCAAATACATCACTACAAAAAGCATTACAACTTTGGGGGTAAACAACAATGGCAATAAAGATTTTTTGTGATTTTGATGGAACAATTACGGTGGGAGACAATATCGTTAATTTAATTAAAGAATTTGCTCCACCTTCAGTAAGTGAATTAACAAGTGAAGTATTAAATGGCAATATCTCGATTCGAGAAGGCGTAGAGAAAATGTTTGCTACGATTCCTTCAACTAAAAAACAAGAAATGACTGATTTTGTAATCGATCGTACTGTCATTCGAGATGGTTTTAGGGATTTTATTCAATTTGTAAGCGTTCAGCAATACGAGTTAAAAGTTGTAAGTGGCGGACTAGATTTTTTTGTTCATCCAATATTAGCGGATTACCTTTCACCCTCGGATATTTTATGTAATCGTACCGACTTTACAGGCCAAACTGTAAAAATTCATTGGGACCACTCTTGTGATCAAAACTGTACGAATGATTGTGGAATGTGCAAACCATCTGTTAAGAGAAAATTTAGTGAAGCAAATGATTTTATCATTGTCATTGGCGATTCAATTACTGACTTACAAATTGCAAAAGAAGCTAATTTAATTTTTGCTCGAGATTTCTTAAAAGATAAATGTGAAGAACTAGCTTTACCTTTCATTCCTTTTGAAAATTTCTATGATATTCGAGCTTCATTAGAGAAGGAGGTGCTAGTATGAAGGACTTTTTCAAACATTTTGATGAAATCCGTGAAGTAAAAAAAGTACTGGCTGATCGAGATTGGTTTTTAGGAACTAGCGGAAATTTATCAATTAAAGTAAATGAAAATCCTTTAAACTTTTTAGTTACAACTAGTGGTAAAGATAAAACTAAACATACTTATGACGATTTTTTACTCGTTAATGAATTTGACAAATCTGTTTGGGATGAATCAAAAAAACCATCAGCTGAAGCCATTTTACATCGCCTAATTTATCAACACACAAATGCTAAATGCGTTCTTCATGTACACACTTTAGCAAATAACTTTATAACAAAGGATTTCCCATATCAAGATGAGTTATCTTTTTCTGGTATTGAAATTATTAAAGCATTGGGTCTTTGGGAAGAAGATGCAGAAATTACAATTCCAATTATAAAAAATCATGCGCATATCCCTACTCTTGCAAATGAATTTCTTCCACATATAAAGAATGATCATGGTGCTGTATTAATTCATAATCATGGTATAACAGTATGGGCCGAATCAGCATTTGAAGCAAAAAAACACCTAGAAGCATATGAGTTTCTATTCCAATATGCATTACAAGGAATACAAAAAAATACATTTATTAAGAACTAATTAGGAGGAATGAAGAATGGCAACAATTTGGGTAGAAAAAAAAGATTATCATATTACAAGTGATCTTGAAGTAAAAGCATATTTAGAAGAACAAGGTGTCATTTATGAAAATTGGAATATCGAACAATTAGATAGTTCGTTACAAGAAAAATTTATTTTATCAGATGATGAAAAAGCAGCGATTCTTGAAACATTTAAAGCTGAAATCGATCGTATTTCATCAAGACGTGGCTATTTAGCGAGTGATATTATTACTCTATCAGAAGCAACTCCAAATCTTGATGAATTACTTAAAAACTTCAACCGTGAGCATCATCATACAGATGACGAAGTTCGGTTCATTGTTAGTGGTCATGGTACGTTCATCATCGAAGGAAATGAAGGCTTTTTCCATGTTAATTTGAATCCTGGCGATTTAATTTCTGTACCACCAAATGTACGTCACTACTTCACATTAGCAGATGATCGTAAAGTAGTTGCTGTTCGATTGTTTGTTACAACTGAAGGCTGGGTGCCGATTTACGAATAATTTGACAAAAACTAAATTGACTCATATCCACTTAGGATGTGAGTCAATTAATTTTCCTCTTCATTGAAATGATCTTCTCGGTAGTCGATATATAACGACCCATCTGTTTGTACTTCAACAAAAAACACATCTGAAACTGATTTTATGCCTACCCTTTCGAGTTGAGCCATTAACCATCTTTTATCCAAGTTTAAATTTGATAATGCGTCTTCATTTACTTCTCCGTCAGATACCACTGCTGTTGAAGTCGGAAATAATAAAGTTTTTTTCCATGTTTTATTTTTTTTCGTTTTAACATCTTTTGTTTTCATAATAGATAAACTGCCATCGATTTCAAAAATAGCGTACTCTACATCTTTTAACGAATAAATATTCTCATTACGAAGCATTCCTTGAAATTGCTCTGTATCTAATCTAGCCTTTTTTAATGCATTTTCCATTATTTTCCCTTGTCTAATTAAAATAATTGGTTCTCCAAGAATCACCCGACGAACAGTTTTAGACTTTAAACTTAAATACCCCATGATAATCGTCAAAACCGCCCAGCCAACTAATCCAATGATCCCATCCCCAATATCTAATGTTTTAGATGTCGTAATTGAAGCTGCTATATTCCCTATTGTAATAGCTGTTACAAATGTAAAAACATCTAATTGACTAATTTCCTTCTTCCCCATTAATCTTGTTAAAATAAATAAAACAAAAAATGAGCATATAACTCTAAATACTACTTCATTAAAGCTCATTTATTTCATCCTTTCTCTTTCACAAAAGCATTTTAAGTATTTATTAATCAACTTAGCGTTTGAAAAATAGAACGAAACTATTCTTTATTATGTTTAAAAAGATTAGTAAACCTGAATGGTTATTATGTCCTCATAAATTACCGATTATTGAAGAAAATATTACTATTCATTTATAATCGACTAATTACCTGAGGTGAGATCTTGAGTAAAAAACTTTCACTCGTTGGCTTAATTTTAATGGTTTTTACAACTGTATATGGTTTTGGAAATATACCTACAGCTTTTTATTTAATGGGATATAGTGCAATTCCCTGGTATTTACTCTCAGCTATTACGTTTTTTATTCCTTTTGCTTTTATGATGGCTGAGTTCGGAGCTGCATATAAGCATTCAGAAGGTGGAATTTATACATGGATGGCTGATTCAGTTGGGCCTAGATTCGCATTTATTGGAACCTTTATGTGGTTCTCTTCCTATGTAATTTATATGGTTAGTGTCTCTTCAAAGGTTTGGATTCCGCTATCAACCTTTATTTTTGGTAGAGACAAAACGCAATCCCTTTCATTATTTGGACTTTCATCTACTCAATCAATTGGCTTATTGGCATTATTTTGGATGTTAGTTGTGACATATTTTGCCTCAAAAGGGATTGAAAGTATTAGTAAGGTTACAACGATTGGTGGGGTTACAGTTTTCTCATTAAATATAGTATTGCTAATCACAAGTATCCTTATTTATCTATTCAATGGAGGTAAATTAGCTCAACCAATAAAAAGCTTTTCATCAGCATTTGCTCACTCACCTAATCCAAATTATCTTTCTACCCTCGCAATCTTATCATTTGTTGTATTTGCAATCTTTGCATATGGCGGTTTAGAAGCAATCGGCGGATTAGTTGATCAAACGGAAAACGCTGAACGTAATTTTCCAAAAGGGATTACGATTTCAGCCATTATTATTTCAGTAGGATATTCGTTAGGTATTTTTTTGGTAGGAATTTTTATTAACTGGTCTAATGATTTAAGCGCTAGTACAACAAATTTAGGGAACATAACGTATGTTCTAATGTACAATTTAGGATTAGAACTTGGTAAAGCTTTAACTTTATCATCAGATACTGCCGATCTAATTGGTATTTTGTTTGCAAGAATTACTGGATTATCAATGTTTCTTGCTTATACCGGAGCATTTTTCACATTAATTTATGCACCATTAAAAACAATCATCAAGGGCACACCAAAATATTTATGGCCGAAAAAATTTTCAGAAACAAATGAAAAAGGTATGCCTGTCAATGCAATGTGGGTACAATTTGCAATTGTTTCAATCATTATTGTCCTTACTTCCTTCGGCGGTCAAGGAGCATCTGCATTTTTTAATAAAATTACTTTAATGACAAATGTTTCAATGACTTTACCTTATATTTTTTTAGGCATTGCCTATCCAATGTTTAAAAGGAATAATCGAATCGATAAACCATTCCAAATTTTAAAATCAAATTCATCCGCTATATTCGCGAGCATTCTCGTTATATTGGTAGTTGGATTTGCAAACTTTTTTACGATCATTCAACCGGCTATCGAAGGTGATTACAACTCAACAATCTGGATGATAGCAGGTCCAATCTTCTTTTCAATATTAGCTTTACTAATTCTGAACCGTTCAAGAAAAAGTACCCAAAAAGAGAAGAAAATTGCTTAGTAACTTCCCACTTATTGTCAATAACAATTCCGAAAGTATGTTGGAATAATAGCACATACTAAGTTTGGAGGTGATATTCATGGGTCACAATCAAAATCCGCATGTAAAAAAGAAAAACAAAAATAAAGGGCAACCTACACCAGCTGCAGTTAATTCAGAAGGTTATTTTGCTCCAAGTAAATCAAATACTGAAGCACTTAATGAAGTTAAAAATTCATAAAAAAATTCGCTGATTGGCGAGCACTTAGGAGATGTCAGAGTCGTAGTTCCATTTATACTTATACCGATTTACGTCGATTTTTCTTCTCTGTTTGCCAATTTATACTTTCTTAATATAAAAAAAGACCGTCATTTTTTTGGCGGTCACTTTTCATTATTTACTCATCGAATTCGCAGTTTTTACTAAATCTCGAATAGTGTATTGTTTACCAGTTTCTTCTGAAAAAAGAAGAGAAATTGAATGATAAAGCCCTTCTTTCTTCCAACGAATTGTTTTTGTATTATCATCATCAGCAACAATCAAAACTTTTGTACCATCTTTTAATTTGGTTGTTTTTAATGGTTGTTGTTCATCTTGGAAGGAAGGTTTTTTATTATGATAAGTGATGACAAACATCGTGACCTCTACTTCTTCATTAGAGTAATTAAACGAGGTAGCATTAATAGCTCCATTTTTTTGATTTTTTTGTACATCCATTGTGACATCCTTTGCTCTAAACGGTATCTTTTCTGGTACAACTAGTTCTTTTTGTACATTTTTAGGTAATTGATCTACCACTTGCTTTATCGTTTTAGGATATTCTTTTTTTAATGATTCAACTGCACCGTTACTATGCGAACAAGCAGTTAACAAAAGAATTGAGAATAAAAGAATAATTTTTTTCAATCCATATGCCTCCTATTTTTCCAAACCTACCGTTTCACTTAATATCTCTAAATGTCATCATATTAGTCCTGAAACAAATAAAAACTGCCTGTATCTACAGGACAGTCTTAAAACCTTTTCTTAAGGTTCAACAATTACAATTTTTCCTTTTTGCACATATAGCAATATTTCCGCGTTTTCCGTTTCATTTCGGTAAGTGTAGCATGTAACATCATCAATCCCACCGTGTGAAACATCATGAACTGTATCAACTAATTTGTATTTATTACCTCTAAATTCTATTTTTCTTTCAATTGATGGCTGCTCCGTTAAAATTTGTTCCTTTGATCGAAAATTCATCAAATCACTCCTTTGGTCACCATTAGTATAGCCATATTCTTAGTTTTCAATTTTATGTATTATATCGAATTTAATTAACTAACTGTCTATGTCTCGTACAGATTCTTCCTTCCAAACTCCCACAGACTATTTCGCTTTATTCAGTCTCGGAAACGATTATAGTACTATTTTTCGTTCAGATTCATGAAATGCTACCATTTTCAACATGATAAAAATTTAGTGTTCATAATCTAATATTAGTGATAATTATTGGAAACATTTTTCCTAAAATTCTTAAAGTTTATATAAGGAGGTTTTTCATGCCAAGTTGGAAAAATAAATTCATCCCAATTAATCAATATACAAGATCTGGTCAAAAATTAAATGGAGTTAATAAAATCGTTATTCATTGGACTGCAAATCCTGGTGCAACTGCTAACGGTCATTATAAATATTTTGGTGAGGTATTACCCCAACAAAATGCAGAGGCAATTAGCCAAGGGCGAAAACCATCTTATGCTTCGGCACATATTTTTGTGGATCCTAAAGAGTCAATTTGTATTATCCCTTTAAATGAGGTCACATTCCATGCCAATGAAAAATATACTTATGTGAATGGTGTACCCTTTCGAGGTGTAGAAGCATTAAAGCCAAATGCCAATTTATTATCGATATCAGTTGAAATGTGTGTTGAAAAGGATAATCGTATTTCAAATACGACAATCAATCGAACAGTTATGGTCGTTAATGATTTATGTTCAATGTTTAATTTAACTCAAAAAGATATTGTACGTCATTTTGATGTTACTAGAAAACCATGTCCATACCCATTTGTAAAATATAGTGAGATTTTTAATAATTTCAAAATAAATGTAGGGCATTTATTGAATCACTCATTAAAATACCCTGGTCATGTTATAAAAATAGGAGATTCAAATATTTATGTCATTACTATTCAACAGCTTTTAGGCATTACGCCAGACGGTCATTTCGGTACTCAGACTGCAAATGCCGTAAAGTTTTTTCAAAAACAGATCGGTCTAACACCGGATGGGATTGTTGGAGAAAAGACTTGGAAAATGTTAAATCAATAATTCTATTCGGGAAGTTAATTTAATAACAATCCCGAATTATCATTCTACTTCGAGAGCAAATTTTAAAAATTGCACAAACAAAATCGATTGTTCTTCCATCATTATTTCTTCCGCTGAGAGTATTGCATAGTCTAGTGCAAGTCCATCAATAAATGAAACAATCATTCTTGCTAAAATTTCACTATCATACTTTTTACTAAATTCTTTGTTTTTTTGACCTTCTTTTATGACATCAGAAAAGATTTTAATACCATAAAAATATCGTTCTTTCCCATACTTTTTTCTTCTTTCATCATTTCTACCAGTTATGAAAAACTCTAGAGTAATTGGTGCCAAAGGATCCATTCGATCATTTGGCACTCTGCTTTCACCGAACATTCTTAATAAAAGTAATTCCCAATATGAATCAACATGTTGATTCAATCGTTTCCTTGTTTCTTCAGACACTCTCAATAGTGACTCATATAAAAGTGATTCAAACAATTCTTCTTTATTAGCAAAATATTGATATAACCCACCTCTACTTACATTTGATGCGTCCATCACATGCTTCATAGTCGTTCTTTCATACCCATTTTCTATAAACACTTGTTTTGCTGCTTCTAAAATTTTAATTCGACGTTGCTGTTGGTGCTCCTTGCTGACTTTCGGAGACATCTTTCTTCCCCCGCTCCATTCTATTTTTCGTTAAGAATCCTATTAGTGAGACTAATACTAAAAGTGATGCAGATATAATAAATGTTGGAATGACACCAATTACCGTTGATAGCCATCCACCTAATAAAGGTCCAATTATTGTTGATGTTGTAGTGACACTTCCTATTACGCCAAATACTCTACCTGTTAACTCAACTGGTGTATCCACTTGAACAGATGCCTGGAATGGAACAAATACTAAGCCAGCTGCAAACCCTGCAAACAACCCTAATATTGGTGCCCAAACAATTGAAAAATCGAGATTAAAATGTGTGAATAATGCCATCATACCAAAACCAAATCCGATTCCACAAACCCCAATTAACATCAAATTATACGCACGATAATTTGTTTTTTTCGCTAATATTAAACTAGAAAAAAACATTCCTACACCAGAACCAGTTACTAAATAGCCAAATAAACCTGGTGACGCATGTTTAAGTTCCCTTATCAAAACTATAATTTGCGAATCTGATAACTGCAAGATTAAGAGACTAAAACCTAAAAATAACATACCGACTAAAATTTGAGAATTGGATTTAATAAATGATACACCTTCCATAAATTCTGTTTTATAGGAAGATTTAGCTTTATTTTTCACTTTTTCTTCTTTAATCTGCTGGGCAACTTTTGGAAGCCAGAAAATTAAGATCGCAGAGATAATAAATGATACAGAATTAATATAAAATACTGGCGTTGTTCCAGCTGCGGAAACTAGAATTCCACTCAAAATCGGTCCGAAAATTTTTGTAGCTGAGTCAATCATAGTTGTAATTGACATCGCGCTCTTTATTTCTTCATTCGAAACTAGTTCCTTTAACTTACCATTTTTCGCAGGATTAAAAACTGCAGAAAACAATCCAATTGTAAACAAACAAATATAGACCATCCACAACGTATTTGCTAATGCAAGTAAAACAAATAAACCAGCACGTACAATGTCTGATAAAACCATTAATTGCTTTCTACTAAAACGATCAGCTATCGTTCCCGCCACAGGTCCTAATAAAGCCATCGGAACAGCAAGACATAATATAATAAATGAAACCTCAATCGGCGAAGCATTCCATTTTAACCCTACAAGCGTAATGATTGCGACAATACTTAACCAATCACCAATATTTGAAATCGCTTGAGCAGCCATTAATGTTAAGAAACCCTTATTATTACTAAGACCTTTCATCTTGTTTAGCCCCCTTCAAACCGACACTAATGTCGTTTTTATTTAATTATAACGACATTAGTGTCGGTTTTCAATCGTTTTTTCTGAAAATTAACTTTATTCTACGTTTAACTTTATTCAAAAATGGAATTAAAAGTATTAACTTATTAATTAATTCTAATTTTCTTGTGCATCACATCTTATTTGATAAAACTGTTGAATTAACGAATTTGTTTTATTATTAATTCCCAAACTATTCAATGTACTTTTCCCTAGCCTCTGATCTACCATTCCAAGTGCTCGAATTATAATACTCTTTAAACCTATTACAAAGAAAAAAAGCTACCGAAGCAGCTTAAAGTTTAATCAAAATATACCAACATTCAGTATTTGGCAGTATAGTTGTTTTAGGGTTGATTAATGAAGTAAATGTTTTGGAATGATGAATTACTTCTTTTGAATCATTGTTAATCCAATGTTTAGCCAACTAGTCTATTCGAATACTTGGCGAAGTTCAATCTGTCCTTCTCCAAGACCATGTGGGTCTGGCGCCCGCATCGCCCATTCTATAGCTTCCTCTCGAGATTTCACATCTATGAACCAGTATCCTGCAATCAACTCATTGACTTCAGCGAAAGGCCCCTCTGTAATGGTCGGCGGTTCTCCAGGAACAGGGTAAGTAATACGAATACCATTGGAGCTTGGATGGAGTCCACCAACTGACACCAGAACTCCAGCTTTCTTCAGTTCTTCATTATATTTCTTCATCGCAGCAAACATCAGATCCATCTGTTCTCTTGGCATAGTCCCTGCTTCAGAATCCTTTGAAGCCTTCACCACCATCATAAATTTCATAAATAACTCCTCCTCTGGGTTATGGCTTTCTTATGTAAACCCCTAATACATTGTTAACATTCTTACTGTTGAAGCTATCTACATTATATCTTGGTTCAAGCTTTTATAAAATGAGTTATACTTCCATTTCAAATTTAGTAATTGTCACATTATCTTCAAGATAATCATAAAGTTCACTTTGTTAATTATATTGAAAAAGTAGCTTTTCCTTTTTAAATTATTTGGCATCTGAGTTAAAAAAGCAAATCTTGTTGTTCAACTAAAGCACTGCGTTAACCAACCATGAATCAACAATTCACCACAGTGAATGGAAGTTTAAAACTCACTTCCATAGTAGTTGTATTAGAATTAGTTTTCTATGAACATAAAAATAGAAATTATTATTATTAATAAACTAAATATAAATAAAATTAATCTCTTAACCATTGAATTGTATTATCAAAAATTGCTCCGATTATTGCTTCAGTATGAAAAATTCATCATTAAACCGAAGAACATTGCTGTTTTTGTAAAGTATCCAAAAATAAGTCGACGTTTGGTATTGCAAAGGTTGTTAAAAAATCCGCCCACCAAACTTGTACAGCTGGATGTGCCCCTGAAGAATCTAATGCTGCTTCTCCCTGAAGGAAACTAGAGCATCAAATCCCCCACCAGTTAATTTCCCCCAACCTGCTGTGATCCAACGATATCCTAAATAAAGACGAAGCATCGTTAAAACAAGTTTTATTGAACTTATTGTGAACGTTATTTAATAAACATTATATTAACTAAAAAAACTGAGCTATAAGTCAATTACTGAAATGGTAACGTAAATCAACAGCTTATTTTTCTCGTGTAATTGTAATAATAAAGAAATAATAGAAGAGAGGAAGATTTCCATGTTTGGAGAATTTTTAAGAGAAAATAAAATTACAGCTGCGTTATAACAATCCTTCGTATCTACCTTGGATATCTATGGTTACATTCAGGTTTACTAAAGCTTCAATCAGGAGCATTTGATGCAACAGGATTCCTGAAAAATGCGGTAGAACATCCAGTAGCAGGACAAAATGGAGTTGTTTATCCTTGGTACGTAGCCTTCTTACAACGATTTGCAATACCTAATGCTGACTTATTCAATACAATCATTCCTTATGCAGAATTCCTTATTGGCATTGGATTAATTCTTGGTTGCTTTACAACATTAGCTGCATTCTTCGGACTTACAATGAATTTCTCATTCCTACTTGCAGGTGTCGTTGCAGCTAACCCAACGTTTATTGTATTAGGTTTCATCATTTTAGCTGCTGGTCCTAATGCTGGACGCTATGGCTTAGATCGATATGTATTGCCACATGTACGTAAAATGGTTAAAAAAGAATAAATAAACTTACCATAGAGCCTAACGATTTTTGCTAGGGTTCATGGTAAGCTTTTTTTGTCTATAAACAAAAAACCACATAAAGTGAATCATTCTTCAACTAGTGCAAGGCATATGTTAACTTCTTATCCTATTCAACTTATCTGCCATTTAGCAAAATAAAAAAGACCACCGAAGCAATTAATCGTTGTTCAACTAATGCATGAGTTAGTTCAATAAGGATATCATTTTTTTTTACTATCCGATTCAATAATCACCTTACAAAGATAGCCGACAATATACTCTCTTTTAGTAGTTTCTTCAATATCATTATTTTCTACAAGATCATTAATACCTTTATTAATTACATTCCATAAAGGTGTATTTTCAAATTTTTCATATGGATGTGACAAGCTATTTCCTCCATTTATCTCATACTCAACAAAAGCATGCGTTAGCCATCCATGAATCCTCAGATTCACAACAGTGAATGGAAGTTATAACATACTCCCATGGTAGTTGTATAAGGATTTACATATTTGTGATCGATATAAGTTCATCATCACCAATTAGGTAATCTTCATTTGTTTCTTCGTGAAAAACAAAAAAACATGTTTCTCCATTTGCTCCTTCAAATGCTATATTCATCATTCTAACTTTTGAAAATGGATTATTTGAATTTCCTAATTCATAACCAGGTTTAAATTCAAAGATGTACTCTTTATCTTCTTCAAGAATATATTCTTTGTATTCAATTTTTAATTTTATAGACATTTTACTCATTCTTAATCCCCTTGTCTGTAAAATGTAGAATTGATCTTAAACAACTAATGCATACGTTTAGTTGTATAAGTAAAATTAGTTAAATATTAGTTATCGATAAAAGTTCTTCTTGTGCAATTAGATAATCTTCACCTGATTCTTCATCCAAAACAAAGAAACGAATACTTCCATTATCATCTATAAGAGCAAGTGAAAGATCTATTACCAAACATTTGCAATATGGATTTTTAGAATCATTAAGTTCATAGCCTGACTTAAATTCAAAAATATACCTTTGATCTTCTTCAATAATATATTCTTTATTTTCAATTGTTAGTTTCAATGTCATCTTTCTCATTATTATGTTCTCCTCTGCCTTTAAGAAGATTTGGGTCTTCATTGCTAAACTATTGAACTATCGCATGCGTTAGTTGAACAAGAAGTTTATAATAATAAACAAGTTGAATTAAAAAGTTGTGCTGAATGGTATTAAAAATAAATGTGCTACAAATATTGACCAAGTTAATTTATTATTCTTATTAAAAATTAATTCTTTAAAAATCATATTCAACGATATGGAACCTAAAATGCTAATAAATAATATATTGCCATA
The DNA here is from genome assembly GCF_023115465.1 of Gottfriedia acidiceleris. Classification (NCBI taxonomy): domain Bacteria; kingdom Bacillati; phylum Bacillota; class Bacilli; order Caryophanales; family Bacillaceae; genus Gottfriedia; species Gottfriedia acidiceleris. Next base: position 2,837,451 of record NZ_CP096034.1, read on the forward strand.
AAATATTATTTCCTTTGTTGATGAAGAAATGTCGTTAGCATAAAGAAGTTCACCAATAATGAAAAAAAATGGTGTACTTAGAGGAAAAATGACTACAAAGGAACATAAATAAACTATTATCCCCAATACAATTTTATAATTCTTCTTTTCTTTCAATTACATATCCCCTAATCTAATAAAATTTGTATAATTAACTATATTTTAATTAAATTTTAACAATAATCTTCTTAGAATTTCTAATGCAAATTTTCCTATTTCCCACCCAATCTTATACAACTATACTGCCATTTAGCTGCATAAGAAAAACGATCCTTCGTTATTGAAGAATCGCACTGCGTTAGTTAGGTTTTAATTATTATTTCTCCAAGTCTAAAAGCATCAAACATTAAAAAAATGGAAAAACAAACAATTAATAAATAAAATACTGACTTGGACATTTTGTGTTTAAATAAAGAAATAGTATTTAAAAGAATACCAAATCCTATACACAAATGTGATACCAAATATATAACTTCTTTATGAATTAAGAAATTATAGATAGTAAGAGCCATTCCTATTGTTAATAATAGTAAAATCAAAAATTTTTTCAATTTTTCTCTCCTTTTATATCGTTACCAAATCTCCTTTAAAGCAATAAATTGCGATTTATCACCTCTAAAAAAAATATCAAGTTATAATCTCTCTTTTTTTACTATATCAATAGAAACGTTATTTGTAATTTGGGGGAATTTCACATTTTTCTTATAAAATCAGACAATCTTAATGCAAGTAATCTGCCATTTTGTTGAATAAAAATAGAGCTGACCAAGCAACTCTTGTTGTTCAACTAAAGCGCCAGTTAGTTTTATAAATGGCTATATCAGATGTGATGGTACACATATTTAAGACTTCTTTTTTATCAACGGTAATAAAAGCCCTTCCTAATTGGTCATGAGCCTTTCGATAATTCGTGACAGTAAACTGTACTCTATTTTTCAAAGAATCACAGATAAAGCCCTCTAACTTTTTCTTTACTTTACTCAACTGTTGGTTTCTCAAGTTTATCCTCCACAATAAAACATTCATAACTCTTACTAACATGATATTTTCATATGAATCTTTAATTTTTTATGAACGTTCACCAGCAATTAGAATGGGGTTCGGTTCATTCTTTTTTACAATGATAATATATCGCGCTTACAGATGGAAAAAGCGTACAAATGAAATCATTTACAGCGACGACTTACTACACTGGGGAGTTTCAAAAATAACATTCAACGTCTTCGCTGACATACTTTGGGAAGTAAAATAAGAGCCAATTTCGGCTCTTTTTTTTATTTTATATTTTGTAAATTTCCGCACATTCCGCCCCAGTCGGCTCATAAAAGCAATGATTCTTCCAAACTCCCGCATAAGGCTGACCATACCATTTAGGCGGACACTGGGTATTTTGAACTCCCGCTCCCGATGGATTGAAATACCACAAAGAATACACAGCAGGATATAGTCGCCAATTCTGTAAACATTGTCTAGCAAGCTTCAAATAAGGCTCGGTCGCTCTTTGATAAAAAGATGGCGATTGAATCGCGTCGAAGGAAGCGTCGCTCCCATGATATTGATAAATGACCTCTCGAATTGTATCAACATTTTTGAAATCTGAACACTTGACCAAGGCTCGATTTATCACGACAGCACCAACAGATAACATCCCCCTTTGTCCTTCCGCTTCCGCTTCGGTTCGGATTAATCTTGCCAATAATTCAATATCACTTTGAATGTATTTTATTCGAGTCATAGAAAAACCCCCTTTATTCAAGATATGATTTTTCACAACTTTTTACGTTAAAAAACCTCGCTTTTAGAAATGATAATTACATTCTCTAGGAAAGAAGGTTATTAATCAATGTCAAAAAAGCAAGGCTTCAAGGGTAGGATCCCCCGACCCCATTCCTATTACCATATACAAAGGTAAACTCACAGGAAAAACTAATAAAAAGGAAAAAAAATAAATTAAAGTACCAAATATTATTATAGTGTCCTTCAAATATCTAAAGCAAATTATCCTATTTATTCATCACTCTAAAAAACAAGCTATCCTGACAAATACTTAAATAAAAAAACCAACATGTGGCAGTTCACACCGCTTTTAAATATGATTTTCGTCAATAATACTTTTAAGAAAGTTTTATTGGAGGGAATTTACTAATGTTATTATCCACTACTTGGCAAAGTTACTATAATGATAAATTAATCGAAGGATACTCATTAATCACATTACAAGCATATCAGTTATAATCGAATCTATTAATCAAACATTTTGGTGATATCACTATTGACAAAATTACAACTGATGCATTGAAACAGTACCTAGGAAAGGTTGGTGCAACCTTAAAACCTGCAAGTCTTGTACATCGTGTACGTTTTATTAAATCATTTTTTCGTTGGGCGCATGAAGAAGGGAAAATCCAAAGAAAACCTTCATCAAAACTAAAAGAACCAAAGTCAGGACTTCGGATCCCTAAATTCTTAACTGAAAAAGAAATAGAACACCTTCGTGAAGCATGACAAACTTGGATAGTTATTTTTCATCAGGTGCTTGGCTTGTACAAGTAATTGGAATAGGAATAATAGTGATTGCATACTTCCATACAAAAGAACGTCATGAGAATGCAAAAAATAGAGGGAGTACATACTTTTCAGTAGAACTCTTTTTATTATTGCCATGGTACATTGCAAAAGGATTGATAGTCTTTTTAGGAGTATTTTTAATTTTGGTACCTATCATTTCTTTGTAAACTCTATTCAACTAACGCATGCGTTAGTTCAGCGTGAAATCAGTACATTTATTCTTAAACTAAAAGTTTTAACTGATGAACCTTTCTATTTCGAATGATTATCAAAATTATTCGAACCATTCGAAATTAGTCACAAAAAATTCATATTTGCATGTGATGTATTTCACAAAATACACTCTTTTCGATATATAATCAATTTGTAATCGCTCACATATACACCAAGTGAAGAGTAAAAAAACGCATTACTCATACTAGGAGGAATAATGATGCTTACTATTATTTTTACTGAAATCAAAAAAATGTGGTTTGACCTTTCATGTACATATGAAAGGTTTGAGGAAATTGATCGCCTTGAATCCAAGCACACTCGAGTGCGTTTTGATAAAGATATTTATGAAATCATCCGTGTCCAATAATATCGGATGAAAATTTATATTAGGAGAGTAACTATGAATGATTTAAAAATATAACTATTCGTTTAGAAAGAAATAATCAAGAGTATTATGAAAATTACAAATCTAATTATATATAAACTTCAAAAGTCTAGCACAAACGGTTAGGCTTTTTTCTACTTGTTCAACTATCCTACAATTTTTGTTGAATAAAAAAAATCGACTAAACAGCCGATCTTGTTCTTCAACTAAAGCAGTGCGTTAGTTGAATAAGTTAAATACTGTATGAAGTTTTTCTTATATCTAAAACTTCAGCTTTTGAACAATAAAAATGCAATCTATCCTCTTCATAATCCGTCACTTCAAGACTTAAGTTCTCCCATCTCCGTTTGCTAATGTCTATTATATCTAATGATATTTGGTGATAGTTTCCACCAGATTCAAATTTGATTTCTTGTGGATCATGAAACCTAATAATTGTTTTAAACAAAGATCCAGTTCTTTCAATTACAAATTCAATATCAAGAACTGCTTTCTTTTCAAATGCTTCTTCAAACATTTTTAAATGAAAATCAGTAATTAATTTAACATCAAAAAAAGAAAAATCGCTTATTTTCCTTTTTTCTAAGTCTATATTCTTATCCATTTTTACCCCCACTTGAACACTCAAATAATAACATCCATGATCAAATCTTATGTAACTAACGCACTGAGTTAGTTTAAATATGTTTTTTATAAATCTGTGGTTATTTTTAGATGGTTTTTCCTTGAATTAGTGATTAATTGAATGAGTTTAATTGGCAAATAACCTAATAACCCTCCAAAAGTATTTAAAATTAAATCATCAATGTCAAAACTTCCAAAGTCAAATAATAGCTGAATTACTTCATAAGTTAAACTTAAACTAAAAGTTGTAATTACGATAACTTTAAAATTTTTGAACCTTTTCAATAATATTGGAAGGATGAAGCCAAAAGGTACAAAACCTATAATGTTTCCAACTAAGTTTGTAATCCTTATATTTAAATTTATGTCAGCTAAAAACAAATAATAAATAATAGTTTTTAAAGGAATAAAATTATGTTCATGCCAACGTTCATCAATATTGTTAAATTTAAAATGACTGATTATTTCTGATGGAGAAACATATTTAAATAGTATTTGATTTGTAAGGACGACAAGATAAAGACAAAATGCTAAGGTTAAGACAATTTTCATAAATAATTTCATTGATTTCTACGACTCCTAATAGTTATTAACCACTCACCCAATATAACATAATTTACCAATTTTGTTCTATTCCTTATGCTACTAATCTGCCATTTTGTTGAATAAAAAAATCGACTATACAGCCAATCTTGTTGTACAACTAATGCATGCATTAGTTGTACAAGCACTCTACATTTATTTTAATTACCTATTTACAATAAATATACCCTACCTTTTTGGTAGGGGTTCTTTTTTCTCTATACAACTCTAAAAGTAAATACAAAGGATAAATTGCAACTGCAAAGCATAATACTCCGATAATCTTCAATTTTTTATCGGTATATATCAGATTCATTACTCCTAATAAAATGAAAGTAATCATTTCAAATATATTTTTCATAAACTCGCTATGGTTTGAGGGCTTATTAATATCAATTAGCATAAAAATCGTCAAAGCAATTATGTCTAATATAAATAAATAAATGGTTTAGGTATTCTTTTTTCATTTTTTTCCATTTTGATTTTACCCCTTTGTTTGTTAATTGTAGTAATTATACGTTGTAAATCCACTACTGTAACTTGGGGGATTTCAGCCTTTTCCACATGATTTTCGGATAATCCTTATTGAACTAATCTGCCATTTTGTTGAATAAAAAAAATCGACTATACAGCCTCTTGTTGTTCAACTAATGCATCATTTAGTTGCATAAGACCTACTTCATTTTCACGAATATCAGAATATCCTATACATTTCTAGTTTAAATAAATTAGCTTAACTGTAATTAAAAATGTCAAAAATTACCACTATAAAAAATCGCACTATTATTATATTTACGAATACTTTATATTAACTCGTCTATTGGTGGGGGCGAGGGGGACAAGCAAGCTACACTTCTTTCAATAGCAAAAAGGGTCTTCAATAGAAGATCTTTTTTTGTTGCTAATTCAACTAATGCGTTAGTTGCATTAAAATACTGTGTTATTCAGTATCTTTTTTTCATTTTTGACAGGGTAAAGAAAACATCGTGTGTTGTTAATGCAATTACTGTTTCATTCTTCTCAAAAAAGCGAGCAGCACCTAATTGATCTTCCTCATGCTCTACCCAACCTTTACTTTTGATTACTTTCAAGTAGTTGGCTGGAATACTTTTAATTTCATCTGCTTCTTTCCATTTATACTTAGCGTACTTTTCTATATTAAGATTTTCCCCTTTTCCCCCTGTTAATTTTGCATTTTCAGGAATCGGAAAGTTTGAGTGAGTAGCTAAAGGTTTATATGATAATTAAACTAATCTGCCATTTAGTACAACAAAAAATGGACTAATGAAGACAGTCGATCGTTATTTAACTATCCTGAAAATTACTATTTTCAGGATAGTTGTGGTAGACTCAACAATGAGTTTGCTCTTATTTTTCTTTTTTTGTGAAAAAAGTAAGTACGAAAGGAATCAGAGGTACTAGCACAAGTAATCTAAACCAATTCTCTGATGCAATAAAAAAATACAGAGTTGGAAGTAATAATACAATTCCACTTATTAGTAATGATGTCCAAGATTTTTTCCAAAGACCCCATGCAAATAGAATCAATCCAGAAAACATTAATACCCAAAAAATGAGACTTACCCAATCGATAACAACTGGAGCATCGATAACAATTGGAGCAGGTATTTCCGAAGTTCCACTTGCATCATCTACTAAAGTCACATTTCTTATCCTCATTATTCCACCTCTTATCAAAAAGAAAAGTTTTATAATAAATATTAAATATAAATATCAAATAGACCTTCTTACAACAATACCAACTGTCAACACAACGAAAGACTGTAAAACAGTTCTTGATGATCTTCAACTAACGCACTGCGTTAGTACAATAAGGAATTAATTTATATTAGTGCAAATTTGATAATTTTCTTCATCAAAACATACAAAAACAACTTCTTTAATTCCTTCATTGTTTTCAAGGTATTCGTTTACCGTTTTTACTGCAATTTGAGCTGCAGGTATTTTCGGGTATCCATAAATACCAGTGCTGATGTTTGGAAAGGCAATGGTTTCAATTCCATTTGTACGTGCCAAATCAAGCGAATTTAAATAACAACTCCGTAATAGAACATCTTCGTTTTTATTTCCTGCGTTCCACACTGGACCAACTGTATGAATTACATACTTTGCCAGCAAGTTCCCACCGGTTGTAATCACAGCGGCCCCTGTTTGACAACCGCCTTGTTTGTTTCTTATAGCTACGCATTCTTCGTATAAACCTTTTCCTGCCGCACGATGAATAGCACCATCAACTCCTCCGCCGCCAAGCAGGCTTGAATTTGCTGCATTGACAACGGCATCAACGGTTTGTTTGGTGATATCGCCTTTAATTACTTTTATTTCTCCCATTTTCATCACCCTTCGTTTTAATTAAAAACGATTTAATCATTCTATCTTTGATGTAATTCTAGCCAAAAATAATTGACTACTTAATCCTTAAATTTTACATTCTTGTTTAATCTTTTGTAATTTGGGGATTTTTTCATTTTTTACTTAAAATTTCTCATAATCTTTATGCAACTCAATTTAGATACATTGAAAGTAATGAAATAAACTTATTAAACAAAGTGAATCATTTAGTAACACAAAATGTTCAAATTTCATGTGAAAAAAGTCACAAATATTGTGTACAATAAGTATGTAATCAAGAAACAACAAAGTAACAAGAAACAAGAAAACAGAAGTAAATTAATTAAAATAAAACTTGCTGAGGTAATATATATGTTTATCAATTTCTTAAGAACTAATAAAGTGGCAGCTGCTGTATTAACTATTTTTCGTCTTTATGTAGGATATGAATTCATACATGCAGGTTGGGGTAAGTTATCGGCTGGTGGATTTGACGCTTCAGGTTTTTTAGGATTTGCAGTAAAAAGTGCAACAGGTGAACATCCGGCAGTACAAACTTGGTGGGCAGACTTTTTAACAAATTTTGCAATACCACATGTTGATTTATTTAACTTCTTAGTGCCAATTGGTGAATTTGCAATCGGTCTTGGATTAATTCTTGGTTGCTTTACTAAAACTGCAACATTCTTCGCTTTAATGATGAACTTTGCATTCATGTTTAGTGGTACAACAAGCATCAACCCACAATTAGTATTATTAAGTACATTCATCATTGTTGCTGGAACAAATGCAGGTCAATTTGGTTTAGATTACTTCATTACAAAATTTGGTACTAAAAAATTTCCAAAAATAAACGAGTTAAAAGAAAATAGTTATCTTATGAAAAAAACAGCTTAATTAAAAATAATGATATAGATAAAGGGCTATCAATTGATAGTCCTTTTTTTATTAGGCTACCTTGAAAATTAACCTTAAAAAAGGCAACACAAAAGTAAGAGATCTTAAATCTTTTTTTTAAATCCCATGTTTACCTTTTATACTAGTCAGGATTAACAGGGTTAAGCCGTTTTTTCCGTTAAAGTAGCGTCGTTACTTGTAATGTTGCCTTTCTTTTTCCAAATAACTCGACATATAATCTTAACCTTAAAGAGTGTATATAAGTTGATTTTGGATCTTCTTCATCATAGGGGTAACCTCTTACAAAAAAATCAATAATTTCATCAACGTTTTTGTCGACGATTTCGATTTTGTTAGTGATCTCAGATAACTTATTAATAATAACCTGTATAGTTTTCGTTTTCTCTTCTTTTAATTCCAACAAGAAACTAACTTCAAGGAAAGGACCACCTTTCAACCATTGTGCCCACTCCATCAATGATTCCTCCTAAGTCAACTGATAACTACATTCTAAATTCTATTTTCTTATTCAAACGATATGAACGAAACTGTCAACTCACCATACCCAAATGGTTTTGATTTTATGTTTTAGACAGACTTATTCTAAGACTACCAACTTAGTTTTTTATTTTTACTAAGTCTGTGAATTACCATTCTTATAGGTAAGAATAAATGTTTTTATTTTCAAACCTTAAGAATAACCTCCTTAAAACCTTGGCACGAAGGCAAAAATTATCAACAGTGATTTACAATCTGATATGCGTGGGTTGGTTACCACATTTCATTCTATCCGTTACGGAGCTGCCTCGATCTATCCGCGCACGTTTAGTATTTTACCTAGTGCATAGTTGAACTAGAGGGTTCTCCTTACCGTGTTTGCCACCGAGCCAAAATTTCAATTTTAGTTAGACTTTAGATTTCAAATTTCCTTTAATGTTTCGAGTGAAAATTTAGCTATTAAGCAACAGATTGGTTTAACTTTTGATCCTCAATACTACATCCAAATGCCCAGATAAATCCAATTAATTCACGAGCTACGGCTACAACCGCAATTCTTGCCAAGTGCAACCTACGATAAGCAAAATGGAGCAGTTTCGTTCATTATGACTATCCTGCCTTAGCTAAATAAGGAAATCAACAATCCTTTTAACAGATTCAAAAAGAAAAAAGATAGAAACTATTGCTTCTATCTTTTTTGAGTTAACGCACTCGTAACTATTACACGAAATAATAAAATCAATTATTCAAAAGAAAATCCCACAGTTTGATTCTTTTGCCAATTTTGTTTTTTTTGTTTACGTAAAGTTGATCTCATTTCGTCGCATAGTCGAATGATATCTACTTTTTGTTCACAGTCCCACTCAATTATGATTGAGATATATAACTCATTTAATTGAGCATATGAGAAGTCATTCGTTGAATCGATTAGTAGTTGTAGTTCTTCATTGTTTAAAATTCGATTTAGCTTTTTCTTTTGTAAGTATTCAGAACGCATTTCTTTTGTTGGTTGTTTAATTTCATATGCTCGATCAAATCTTCCGGAGCGATTCATTAAAGCTGGATCGATTTTTTCAGGATAATTAGTCGTTCCAATTAAAAATAATCCTTCTTTAGAAGTTGCCCCATCAATCGTGTTTAAGAATACTGAGCGAACTGAAGGAGGCATGCTATCAATATCCTCGATAACTAGTACCATTGGCGTTAATTTTAACACTGAACTAAAGACCTCTTTAATGGTGTAACTTGATGTATATTCAGTAATTTGCCAATATGCAACCGGTGCGTTAATACTACTGGCAATTGATTTTACTAATGTTGTTTTTCCATTTCCTGGATTTCCATATAATAAAAATCCTCGTTTATATGGGATATCATATGTTTTAAAGAAATCTCGACCTTCATTAAAGAAATGGTCAATCGATCGATAAATTTCTCTTTTTAATGATTCTTCTAAAAATACATCTTCCCTACTAACCATTTTGGTAATATTTTCAATTGATGTTTCGACACCATCATCTGTATCGGTATAGACTGTTACATAATTTTTAATATAATCTCGTTTTCTTTTTAATACGTATTGAAAAAAGGATGAAAGACATGAATCATTTTTAGCAAAAATCAGGTCTCTGTTATATTGATTATCCGCTTCAAATATCATCGCTTTCGATAAAGCTACTCCGTAATTCGGATAATAATATAATCCATTTTCAACCCTTGGCTTAATGATCAGTTCCAATTTTTTATCAGTGTGATTCGAAGAAATAGTTTTTGTTTCAAGCTCATTATAAATATGGCTGATTAATTGAACTTCACTCGATTCTTCTTTAAGATCTTCTTCTAGAATTTCCCAGATTTCATTTGTAGTATCCTCATCTGAATACATTTGAAAATCTACTCCAAATGTATCAATTAGCTGACTTTGAATAGTTGAAATGATCTTTCCGTAATCGTAGTAATAAGGTAATTTATTTCGTTCCATATCCTTCGAATCAAATAATACATTTATTTTTGTCATGCAATTCTCCTTTGTTTTCAAATCTTTCTTATAATTCTAAATCCTTAGTTTCTATAAGTCTAGTGTTGAAAGGATTAGACTTTCATTATTTTTTATCATTATGATCTGTATTCATGAAAAACACCAAAACCCCACAAGGATCTTTTATTTCCATTGTGGGGTGTACTTAGTATGTATTAATCTAATCTCCTACTGACTTATGCGGTGGAATTATTTTTCCCTTTCTAGAAGGATTTGAAGAATGCTTGTCTTCTTCTGTATTTATTTCTTCAGGTAAACGAGTTGGAGCTATAGGGACATTTCTTACTTCATAATTGATTACATCGGAAGAATGAAGTGTAACGATCATACTTCCACCATATTGTTTTGCTCGAATTAGAATGGGCTGATTATATTTATTTTGAAAACGGAAGTCTGGTCCATACCAACTAACAGTAGCATCACGTCCTGCCGGTACATATGGTACTCGTCTACTATGGGTATACCTTTCAATAATTTTTAGACCAGCGCGATCTACTGCATTAAAGAGAGTAGAGGAAACTTGACATATTCCTCCTCCTACTCCTTCAGACAATTCTCCCCTTACAATGATTGGTGCACGTTTATAACCCTTTACTCCACTTCTCTCTCCAACTACCTTATTAAAAGAAAAAACTTCATTTGGGAAAACTACGTAATTATCAATTGCTTTTGCTGCTAGTGAAATATTATGTACCCGACTTTTATTATTCGAATTAAAGTAGGTTACATATTGTCCAATTTGTTGAATCCTAATATGAGCTAATAATTCACTATCGACTTTAGGATAAATATCTAACTCCGGTACTTCAATCTTAGATGGTCCTTTACTATAAAAATAGGTAGTAAATTTATCCTTAAACTCTTTTTTATAAAGCCTGTATCCTACCTGTCCCGGTACAATCCTACCTTGTTCATTGATTGTCGCATTTATAGGGTTACGATAAATTTGTTGATCAAGTTTTTCAATAAATTCATTAAACTTTTTATCGTTTATCAATGGTGTACCCGGAAGTGACATTGTAAAATCTTCACGATTAACTACTGCAATTGGATGGCCTTGTTGAATAATAGTTAAGCTGTCAGGAAGTTCAACTGATTGCGTCATTAATAAAAAACTTGCTAGTAATTTTTGAATCATAGTCGTATTTCACCCCAACATTAGTATGAACAAGATTCAATACTTTCATGTTTTTTCATTATAGTCATACTCGCATGCTTTTTCTTTCCGATACCTTTTTACCATAAAAATAGAGAAGAACTTTTCGTCTTCTCTAAGTATTTTTACAGTTTATTAATTGTTTTTTGAATGATTTAATAGAACGTATCGTTGCCACTTAATTCTACAGGCTTTATTTCTAATTGAGACCAAATTGGAAATTGTTCATTCATTCATTCATTTTTGTACTAATTCAACATTTATTTTATCCATTTAATCTCCCAGTCTAATAGATATTTTTTATTTTACTTTTGAGTTATCAATATGAATGTAACGCCGAACTTGTCTGTAACTGTTCCGAATGCGGGACTAAATGGTACTGCTTCTAATGGTGCAATAACATGTCCATCTTGTTGTAATGAATTAAAAATGCGCTTTGTTTTTTCAACGCTATCGATTGAAAGATTAATCGTAACTTCTACTTTTTTATTTTCATAATTAGGTGCATTTTGTTGAAAATCTTTGTCCACATTCGGATTCGATTGAATAGGGGCATCGAATAACATAAGGTCACTTTCTCCGATTCTTAAAATTGCATTTGCAACACTATTTTTTAATGCTTCTGGACAAGGTATTGGCATTTCACCGTATGTTTGTAAATTAAGAATCTCTGCTTCAAGTTCTTTTTCATAAAAATGTACCGCTTCTTTAGCATTCCCACTCATAACAATACATGGTGTTATTTTTAACGTCATAATGCCATCTCCTTTTCTATTTCTTTCTAGCTTTTACAGCTTTCTCTAATCGTGTCATGGCTTCTTCTAATGTTTTACGTGTACAAGCGTAATTCAATCTCATAAAACCATCCCCATTTATTCCAAAACCGCGACCTTCATTTAAACCTAATGTAGCATCATTAATCATAAATTCGTTTAATTGGTCACCTCTTAGGCCTAAACCTCTAAAATCAAGCCACCCTAAGTACGTCGCTTCTGTAACCCTCATTTTTACTACTGGAATAGTTGTTTTTAAATAATTATGTATGAACTCCGCGTTTCCTTTTAAATAAATCAATAATTCATCAAGCCATTTTTCACCTTCGTTATAAGCTGCTGTTACTGCCTCAATTCCGAAAATATTTAAGTTTTCCAAGCTTGAACGAACAATTGCATGAGAAAACTCTGTAAATAAATCTTGATTTGGAATAACAGCAAGTGACGAAAATAAACCTGCAATATTGAATGTTTTGCTTGGCGACATAAATGTAATACTCATATTGGCTGCATCTTCACTTAATGAATAAAAAGGTGTGTGACTACCTTTCTTGTAGACTAAATCAGCATGAATTTCATCAGCTATTATAACAATTTTATTTTTTTTACATATTTCAAATAAACCTGATAATTCCTCTTTCGTCCAAACTCTTCCAACAGGATTGGCAGGGCTACAGAGAATAATCATTTTAGTTTTAGAAGTAATTTTATTTTCTAGATCTTCTAAATCCATATAATAATAACCATCTTCTTCTATTAAAGAATTTTCAACGATATTTCTTCCATTATTTCTAATTGTACTGAAAAATGGGAAGTAAACTGGTGGCTGAATGATAATTTCATCACCTGGTTTTGTGAAAGCATAAATGGCCAAATTTAAAGCCGGAACCACTCCAGGTATATTTGTTAACCATTCTCTTTTAATCGATGTATTATAACGTTTACTTGCCCAATTCATTGCTGATTCAAAAAATTCTTCTGGAATATGCCCATAACCATAAATAGGATGTTGAGCTCGTTTCGTAATAGCCTCTACAATCCCAGGTGCACAAGCAAAATCCATATCGGCAACCCATAAAGGTAGAACATCCGTACATCCAAATATACGATCAACTGCGTCCCATTTTGTACTATTTGTATTTTTTCTATTATGTTCGTCATTAAAGTTAAAGTTCATTTTTAATCCCCCACCATTTTTCAATCATTTATAATTAAGATTTGACTACTTTTATGCCAGTATATAGTTAATGAATAGTATTTTCGTAAACATAATTTATATCCAAATTATCCTATTACGCTAGAAAATTCAAATTTTAATATTAATTTAAAAAAGTATGAAATACCTAGCCTGAACAACACTTTATTAAAATGGTGAGGTTTTTATGAATTTATTCTAGTTTCAAATCTTTCATTAGATGTCTATATATTTCAAAAAATAATCTATTTTTTTCATAAAGCTAGCAAATAATAATTAACATCTAAATGTGAAGGAGGGATCTGTAATGAAAAAAGAAGATGAATACACTGATGATATGAATCAAATTTTAGAAATTATCAATGCAAAAGGTGATACTGGTGAATTACTTGAAATTGTAGACAAATATAAACAAGCTGAAAATCCAGAATGTAATCATGACCTTTTTTATCAAGAACTAAGAGTAATTGCTGAGGATAGTGCAAAAGAAGATTAAATGCAGTAGGTAAATGCGTAGTGGAACGATGGTAGTTCCACTACGCATTTACTATTTTTTACAAATCGAAACCGTACATTTATTCTTATGTATTACGAATAAATTTATAAACTATATTCTTCAGTTGGAATTTTACCTTTTAAAATATCATATTCAGCTTTCATTTCACCAAACTTTTGAGGATTTCCATGGTCTGGTGCATAATCAGGATGCCAAAGCTTTGTGTATTCTCTCATCTGTTTCTTCCAAACTTCAGCACTATCATTCGGATTGAAATACTTGAAATTATGTTTTTTATTTTTCTTGATTGAAGTAGAGTAATTTCTTAAATACTCTTCCCAGACTCTAGCCCAATCAACTATTTTCTTTTTATATTCTTTTGCTTTCTCAGCATTTTTCCTTTTTTCTTCTTTCTTCCAATCTTCCATTCTTTGACTGAAATCTTTAATACCTTGTTTTGAGTTTCGCCATCTTAGCTCTGCATCTCTTATTTCTTGATCTGTAATTTCCTCAAATAAATTTTCATCGTTAAGAACTTCATTTAAATTTTCTTCATATTCTTTTGAATTTATATGTAGGTCATACATTTCTTCTATCATTTTTTCGATTAATTCTGCACTAGTTTTCCCTGTAAGTTGGGATAGCTTTTCCAGTTTTTCAGTGGATTCTATTTGAATCTTGTGTGTTAAATAGACGTATTTAGTTTTGTTTCTCAAGCACCTCAACTCCTTAAATAAATGTTACTATACAAGGATAAATCTATCTATTAAATAATGAAGTCATTCATGTTACATTTTTAGGAATTTTCTCTTCTTTGAAATAGGACTGGTCTAAAAATAGGCCAATGTAAAATAGTAATAATGTAGAGAAACTTAATGGATTGTATTGTCTTAATAAAATTTGTACGATAGTATCTAGATTTTCACTTCAATCCGCTCTTTATTTACATAATGTTTAAATTCAAGATGTTAAAAGATTAAACTATTTTTTATTATCAACTTATTTTATTCGATATTAATCTATTGCAACCTTTCTTAATTCAATAATTATTTTTTATCAAGCCTAATAATTTTTCCGAAATTCTCACGAGAACAAATTCTATATATAATTTCATTAAATAAATGATTTATAAGGGAGTGATTTTTATTATTAATCAATTTAAAAAGATACCAACAACTTGTATCTCAGACGTAATGGATGGACTAAATAATATGGATCCGTCAATAAAGCCTTTAAAAGAAGAATATAGATTTGCTGGAAGAGCACTGACTGTTAAAATCCCTGTTGGTGATAACTTAGCTGTATTGAAGGCAATTCGTGAAGCAAATCCAGGCGATGTCATCGTAATCGATGCAAAAGGGGATCGATACCGGGCAATTGCAGGAGACTTTGTTGTTGGAATGGCACAAACAATGGGTGTAAGTGCAATAGTTGTTGATGGGGTAATCCGCGATATAAGCGGTATTAAAAAATTAAATTTCCCAGTATTCTGTAAAGGAACTACTGTAGCTGCAAGTGGAAAAATTGGAGTAGGTGATATTAATATCCCAATATCATGTGGAGGTACATCAGTTAACCCAGGTGATATCATTGTTGGTGATGCAGATGGAGTAGTTGTAATCCCTCAATCGGAAGCAAAAACGATTTTAGAAAAATCATTAGATAAAATAAAGAAAGATGAACAAAGAGAAAAACAAGTATCTGGTAATATTGAAGCTATTAAATCGTATATTGATCGTATGCTTTTAAAGTAACTGGTTTAAATTATTTATTTAAACAAAAAAAGGTTCTTAATATAGTTTTTTTGAAAAACCTTTTTAGAACCTTTTTACTTTTCTAAAATTTTAATTTTTCCAACTGACTTATAAATCGATCAATTTCTTCTGATAGTTGTTTTAAATGAAAATAAAGGGGCATTTTCCAATCTCTTCTCTCATACTTTCACAATAATTCATAAAGCCTCCTAATCTGAAATATTAAGCTACTAATTTTTCATATCATTTAACTCAATTTTTTTCTATACCTTGAATTAGTTTTTTAGCTTCATCCATTATTTCATTTATTAAGTTTTCTACAGATTCCTTTTTAGCTAATCTAGGACTTTGTCCCGACCAGAGTGACATAAACTCTTTATTATTTTGTAGGGAGGATGCTTTCCTCATCGTTTGGGTAATTGTATTTTGAACGGGAAACTGTGGAAAATCAGCTTCGTATTTTTTCATTTCCGTAATAAATTTATTTTCGATTCCCCTTGCCCATTTTCCTGAAAATGCACGAGTCAAAACTAACTGGTCTTCTGTAGAATTTAGTATTGCATTTTTATGTACTTCATGTGCCCCACTTTCAATACAGGTTAGAAAAGCTGTACCCATTTGAACAGCTTTCGCCCCTAAACAAAGGGACGCCATTAAGCCTCTTCCGTCCATAATTCCACCTGCTGCAATTACTGGAATACTAACCTGATCAACTACTTGTGGAATGAGCGAAATTAATCCAATTAAACTTTCCTCATGATCGTTTAAGAAATTACCTCGATGTCCACCTGCTTCACTACCTTGTACGACAATTAGATCCATTCCTAATTTCTCACTTTCAATTGCTTCATTTACAGTAGTTGCTGTCCCAATCAAAATAATATTATGAAGCTTTAACTCTTTTATCATTTCTTTGGAAGGTAAACCGAATGTAAATGAACAAATCGGAACACCTTCTTCAATGATTACTTTAATTTGTTCATGAAATGTATCATTAACACGTTCAAAATTTTGAATTTGTACGAGTTCATTTTGTTTTATATTTAAATCTTCATTGAACGGTTGTAATAAATCATTGGATTTTGAAATTTCATTTTCGTTTACTATAAAATCATTTGGGACAAATAAATTAATTCCGAAGCTTTTATTCGTTAACGTTTTTATTCCTCTAATTTGTTCACGGATTTGTGATGGAGTCATATAGCCTGCTCCGATTGTACCTAAAGCTCCACAATTTGATACTTCAGCTACAAAATTTGAAGTTGTTATTCCCCCAGCCATCGGAGCTTGAATAATTGGATATTTTATATTTAAAAGTTGAGTTAGTTGATTTTTAAACATTAATTCACCTCTATTAATTTTAACTTTTTTCTACTCACCAAAAAAAGTCCCGAATAGTCTAGCAACACTACCCGGGACTTTACCTATTATTTTATTACATTCGGAGATTTTGAGGGTATATTTACGCCTAGATTTAAAAGTCCATGGCCTTCCTCAAACGTACTGTATCCGATTGGTATTGTATGACTAATTAACAGTTCGAACAAATCTGGTTCAGTGATTTTCTCATTATTCTCTAACTCAAACTGTTGAATTAATAATGCAATTGCCCCTGATACATGTGGTGTTGCCATTGATGTACCAGAAAGCACAGCATATTGATTTGTCGGATAAGTCGAAATAATCTTTTCTCCCGGCGCGACTAAATCAATTTCGTTATTTGTATTACTAAAATTTGATAATCGTTTTTGAAGACTTACAGAACCTACTTCTATAACTTCATCGTAAGCACCTGGATAGCTATATTCATTAGTTGAACCATCTCCATCACCTTCGTTACCAGCTGCGCATACAACAGCTATATTTTGTTCAACCGCTCTTTGAATTGCTTCATGTAACGAAGAATCATCCTCTGGACCACCTAATGACATTGATATTACTCGAACAGTTTCTCCATTAGAGCCTTTCCAATTCGTCGCATAATCAATCGCTTGTACAATTGAGTCAATGGTTCCTTCCCCAGCACCAGAAAGTACTTTTAAAACGAGAAGTTTAGCTTTTGGAGCTACCCCTACAACACCTTCTCCATTTTCAGAAGCTGCAATCGTTCCACAAACATGTGTTCCATGACCGTTATTATCTAAGAATACGTTAGGATCCCCACCGTAATCTTCAGTAAAATTATATCCACCAATAATTCGTTCTTGTAATTCAGGGTGATCAGTCTGACAGCCAGTATCAATAACTGCTACAACAACGTCTTCCCCTTGACACCCTTTGTCCCAAATAGATTTAGCTTCAATTAAACGAACTCCAGGTGGTACTTCATTTGTACTACCTTTAACTTCTTCCAGCTTGTAAGGAATTAATCTAAATTTAGACATACCTACCAACTCCTTTTTGGGATTTATTCATAAAGGATAAATCTTTGAGGTATAGATTAGTATTCTACATCCATCCATAATTTTCCTTTAAATAAATTCAACTTTATTTAAAATAAATGCTAAAATACGTCGGAGATTAATAGATTCACTTATTTAATTAAGCAATTTTAAATCTTCTTTCCCTACATAATAACTTTGTAAACTTTTACATCAGATTAATCTTAGCTTAAAACAATGGATTTATAATCTAATAGTGTTAAGGCATTATTCAAACTAGGGGGAATAAAATGCTTACTAATTTATTAACTGAAATCAAATTTTGGTGGTTTGGAGAGTTACGAGAAGAAATAGAAGAAATTGAACGAATTGAATCCAAACATACAAGAGTTCGATTTGACTCTGATATTTATGAACTAATCCGTATCCATTAGAAGAATATGAGGAAGCTTGTCAAAATTTCCAATAGATAAAATTAGAACCACAAGATCAATCATTTTGTCTTGTGGCTTCTTTGTTTATTCTCAAATTCAAAATAGTGCTCAAAGTACAATGACTTTTAAGAGCACTTATTATGTTATCAATCTATTTCTATACTAAATAATGTATGGGACAACATTGTATGAAATAATGTTTCGATCGCGATACGTTTGAGTTATTACATCACTTTTTGTGCTTAATATTCCATTTTGCAATAAGACTGGTTTAAATCCTCTTTCGCTAGCTCCATTATAAGTAAATAGAACACAATGTTCTGCTGCAAATCCAGCTATTATAACTAACTCAACATCATTTCCTTTCAAAATCTGCTCTAATTCAGTATTCCAAAATGCATTTGAATGTTCTTTTGAAACACAAATATCTTGTTCTTCTACATTAATTTCCGGAATGAAAGAAATTAATTCTGAATTTAGATCATCTACTCCTTCAATATCTTGAACATGTATAACTAAATGATTTTTAGAACGGATACGGTCAGCAACATAATTTATATATTCACAAGCACCTTCGACATTCAATGATTCTTTTTTACCATCTAAAAATATTTTTTGCATATCAATAATAAGAAAACCAATTTTCATTATTTACCCTCCATGACAATCTATATTCCTCTTAAATAATTATTCTATTTGTTTTGTTATAGTCCTACCATTTTTTTAAAAATAGGCTTTTAGATTGTTGATGTTCTTATTCAACCAATCATTTTTGGTTTAACGTATGTATTCTTTCTGCCAGATAAACCTTCTTATATTTTTATCATTGATATAACTATAAACCAACCAAGATATTTACTAAGTAATTGTTTCTTTATTCTCAAATCTGTAAAAATAGAAATAAAAAAGCCTAATCTCTTGATAAATTAAAAATTAGACAATTAAAATGTAATTACCAACACTTTCTTTAATAAATTGTTAAATTAAAAAATGACAGACCATTAATGTGTAGTGGTCTGTCATTTTTTTGACTAATTTACACTTAGACAATTACATTATTAAAATATGTTATTTAATTTTTTAATTTCTTTTTGACTGCCATTGATTGGTAATTTTTTTACACTATATTTTCTTTGATCAGTATGAGGCAGAGGTAAATTCAATATATTTATATTTTTATCAGCGATTACTTTATTTTGAGCTTCAATTTGAACGTGTTCTTTTAGTGTTGAGTTAGTCTTTTTTATACTAATTTGATAAAAAGCCATAAGATTAACGCCTAAACAAATAACAATTGTATAAACAAAAAATATAAATTTTTTCATTATAGCCTCCTAACTTAATGCTTGTCCAACTTTAAGTTTAAGAGTATTTTATGTTAGTGTTTTCGCTATTAGAACTTTATAAAACCTTTCTAGTAAGATTTTTGAATTCCATAATCTATATTAAGTTAATATTGTATTTTTCTACTAAATCTTTAAAAGCTGGTCTTTCATTTCCATCTCTTCCAACAATATGTGTAGCTGTTACTAATGAGTTTAAAACTGCTTCTTCTGTTGCTTCTCCTACTGCTCTAAACGCTAGATCAATATCTTCTTCATGTATAGTCGGAACCGTAATGCAATGCGCTGTTTTTTCATGAGGTATTTTTGTTGCAGTTGAAAAGCCAATGACGACTTCACCGCTTCCCGTTGTAATAATTGAGCCCGTTCTTGATAAACCGGTAATGGTTCTTTTAATTATACGATTTAGCTGCCTTTCAGATACGGGAAGGTCAGTTGCAACAATCATAATGATTGAACCCTTATCTTGTTCGTCTCGTTCTTTTAAAATATGGTCTCGCAATTCCGCTCCAATAGGTTTTCCATTTACTTTTAAATCGCTTAAAATCCCAAAGTTAGATAAGACTAAAACACCCATTGTATATGTACCATGTTCCATCTTCATTACTCGCGAAGACGTACCAATCCCACCTTTTAATGAATAACAAAGCATTCCAGTTCCTGCTCCAACAGTTCCTTCTTTCACATCTGAAGAAGCGTTATTTAATGCTTGAAAAACATGTTCTTTCGTTATGTATCTAGCTCGTATATCATTTAAAAGCATATCATTACACTCACAAATTACTGGGTTAACAGTACCTGTCGTACGACCTATTTCTGGATTACGTTCTAACATATATTCAATTAAAGCGTCTGCAGCTGTCCCGATGCTTAGCGTATTTGTTAAAATAATTGGCGTTTCGATCGTTCCTAACTCATTAATCTGAATCGTTCCCATCGACTTACCAAACCCATTTATAACATGCGAAGACGCGATTAACTTGTCCTTAAATAGATTTTCTTGATGAGGTAAAATTGCTGTAACACCTGTATGGATGTCTTGATTGCTGATCGTTACATGACCTACTATAACCCCTTCAACATCTGTAATAGAATTTAGTTTTCCAGTTTCTAGGTACCCAATATTAACACCATAATCTCTAATTCTTTTTTGACACATTAGATATTCCCCCAGTTTCATATTGAATAAGTGTGGTAGCATTTTAATGAAGTGATTTTAATTTCTAAACTATAAAAAGCCCTTATTCAGAGCTTTATTGTTTAAAAATCTATCCGTGACTTTCATCATAAGTTGATTTCACCTTTTATGATGAAACTTACGAATAATTTTAACAGATAACTTAAGAAATTAGATAATTACTTGATAAAAATAAAAATCTCAATTACTCCCCATGATCATCTTCAATCCATAAATTCCTATTATTAACTAATAAGTAAATTATTACCATCCAGGAAAAATGAACTTTTCCAATTTCGTATCATACCCTGTATTAACCTTGTTTTCTTGGTGGTATTGGCAAACAGGTGCACATCACTTTTATCTTCATGGTAAAAGTGATTTTTTAATTAAAATTTATAAAAAAACACAAGGTAAAATTTTACCCTGCCCTATCAAAATGTACTAAAAAAAAGAGTTACTCTTGCAACTCTTATAATAAAAATTACTGATTAAATTTATCAAGCGTATAATCATAATTGATTTCAATAAGTCCATCATTTAACGCAGTAAGAAACCTATTCACTGACTCAACTAATTCATCTGTATTAATATATCCTGTCGGTTCAAACATTTGCCACACCGAATAAATCCCCCACTTGTCATCTCCTTTATATAGGAAGTTCATAAGATCTTCATTTCGATTAATCGATTCATAATTCATGTTATCTCTTGATCCATTTTCTACCTTTTGAACCCATTCACTTAATTGACTCGCAAACTCAGTTAGATTTAAATTCGGATCATGAAAAAATAAAGTTTCATTTAAATAGATATTTAAAGAACCATCTATATATTTTCCAGTATTGGCAACATAAGCCGGTTCTGTAGGTATATAATCATTTAATATAAACAAGAATTTTATATTCATAAAATTCTCCTTTCGTATTTAGTTCAATCTTTATTTATGTATTTTAGTACTTAATGTTTATTGTTTCCTATTTTTGGTATTTTCCTCAATTTTATTTTTCTTTTTTAGCATTATTTTAGATACTTTAATTATTAAAACCTATAAATTTTTATACGATTTATAAATAAAAAAAGTGGAATAACAATCAGTAATTCGAAGTAGCTTATGTAAACATTCAAAACTATAAATAACTTGTATTTCTACATTTTCAAACTCTCTTAATTCAACTCTTTGTTTTATCGTTTTTAAAATTCGTTACTCACGATCAATTGATTAAAAAAGTAATCCGTTTTTATGTACTGCCAACAATAAAAGACACATTTGGTTTTTTTGATTTAAGATCCAATCCTACCATTTCTTTTGCTTTTTCATTGTATTTCATAGTAAATTCTCCATGTCAACACCCTACATCTAGAACAGTTTTGTTCTTAATCATTTCAAATACTTCATTATTAAAAATTAACTAAACTTCCCATTCGGCTCTGTAATTGTTGAATTCCAAGGATATGGGTATTCCCCATATAATTTGCTTATTTGTTCTTACCATATTTTGAATGTAGTTACCCAATCTTTATGTAATGTGGGATCGATTAATTTCATAATTAATACTCCTTTAGTCTGTGGAGAAATCCCTGCCTATAATGAGTAAAAATATTCATAGAGTATTTGACTTATTGATTAATTCGATAAATTTCGCGCGCTATTGATTCAATTATATAGACCACAGGAACTTGAGTAGTAATATTTGCTTTTTCAAAATACTCTTCTGTTACATAATATGGAATATTTAGATCAGAAATTTTTGCTATTGTTGATAATTTGTTGTTCGTAATACTAATAATTTTACAACCTTCTTGTTTAAGTAAATTAAGATGATTTACTGTGAAAATAGTTTCTCCAGAGACTGACAAAGCGATTGCTATACTATTTTTTGTTAATTTTGAATGGATCGGAAAATGTGGGTCTTTTATATAAAGTGAAAACTTTCCTAAACTTGAAAAATACCTCGAACCATATTCAGCAAGTATACCTGAGCTACCTATTCCGATAAAAATTACATTTTCAGCTTTGTTTATTTCAAAAGCAGCTTCTTTCACTTTATCTTCTATATCCCCTTTTAAAGATCTCTCAAAAAATTCCACTAGCGTATGTTGAGCGCTTTTTACAAAGGTTCGTTTCTCCTCTTCCAAATACATTTTTAACTTTACTTTAAATTCAGAAAAACCGTCGCAATTTAGTTTTCTACAAAAACGTAAAATTGTTGAAGTTGAAACATGTGTTTCATCTGCAATTTCACGTATACGCATATAAGCAACTTTTTCCAAATTTTGCGAAATATAATTATATAAAGATGACTCTAACTCATTAAAAGACGCGATTTGATCATTTGAAAACATTTTATATAGTTCTCCTTTAATAATTAGGTAATAAATATAGTAAATCTATTTATTATCTTAACATACAAAATAAAAAAACAAGGCGTTACATTTATGAAACAATTATTTACTTTTGTGAATAGAAACTAGATTCCATTCACTTATTTACTAACATCTCCGTTAACGTTATGATTCGTTTATATTCTAAATAATTAAAAATATAGACCTATGTAAAAAATTAAAAAGAAATTAGGAGGTAAAAAATGAATCAGTTTAAGTTTCCTAAAGATTTTTTATGGGGTGGCGCTACTGCTGCTAATCAAATGGAAGGCGGATTTTATGAAGGGAATAAAGGTTTAAATATAGCCGATGTTCTTCCAGGCGGAAAGGAAAGACTGAACATTTTACAGTCACCTGGATTTAATTTTGAGATTGATCGTTCAAAGTATAATTATCCTAATCACGAAGGAATCGATTTCTATCACCGATATAAAGAAGATATTGCTTTATTTGCGGAAATGGGTTTTAAAGTTTTCCGAATGTCAATTGCTTGGACAAGAATCTTTCCAAATGGAAATGAATTAGAAGCAAATGAAGATGGTTTGGCTTTCTATGACCGTGTTTTTGACGAACTACACAAACATGGCATTGAACCAGTTGTTACAATTTCACACTATGAAATGCCAGTAAATCTTGTAAAACAATATGGCGGTTGGAGAAATCGAGAAGTAGTAACCTTCTTTGAAAGATATGTGAACACAATCTTTAATCGTTATAAAAACAAAGTAAAATATTGGATGACTTTTAATGAAATTAATAGTGGATTAATTATGCCAATTATGAGCCTTGGTTTTTCAATAAAAGAAGAAAAAGATAAATACCAACCAACATTTCAGGCATTTCATCATCAATTTGTTGCAAGTAGTATTGCTGTCAAAGCATGTCATGAAATCATTCCAGATTCTCAAATTGGATGTATGATTTTATATGCTCCAGTTTATTCATTTGATTCGAATCCTAAAAACGTAATGTATGCTCTTGAAGAAGAACGCTTTTTTAATTACTTCTGTGCAGACGTTCAGGTTCGTGGCGAATATCCGTCATTTATCAAACGCTTCTTTAAAGAAAACAATATTAAGATTGAAATGCAAGATGGGGATTTAGAATTAATTAAAGAAGGCACTGTTGACTATATTGGCTTCAGTTATTATATGTCTAGAACAGAGAAAAAAGAAAAATCCGACTTAGAAAGCTCCCAAGGAAATCTGATTGGCGGCGTTAAAAATCCATTCCTAAAAGCAAGTGATTGGGGCTGGGAAATTGATCCAGTAGGCTTAAGAATAAGTTTAAATCAATTGTATGATCGTTACCAAGTACCGTTATTTGTTGTAGAAAACGGCCTAGGTGCATATGACAAAGTAGAAGATGATGGATCAATTAATGATGATTATCGAATTGATTATTTACGTGAGCATATTAATGCTATGGGAGAAGCAATTCAAGATGGCGTTAATTTGATGGGTTATACTAGCTGGGGTTGCATCGATCTTGTTAGTGCATCATCAGGTGAGTTCTCAAAACGTTATGGTTTCATTTACGTCGATAAACATGACGACAGTAGTGGAACATTAGAACGAAAGAAGAAAAAATCATTTTTCTGGTACAAAGACGTAATTGCTTCAAATGGAGAAAAACTATAATAAAATATATAAAGGAACTTCATGTAATTTGTGAAGTTCCTTTATTCATATTATAAATCCGATAGATGTGTATTTAACATTCAAACATTTTTTAGACTTCTAAATCCTTATTCATTATCTATTCTCACCATTATTTTACCGTCTTTATAAATTGTTAAGTAAACCGTATCACCGACTTTCAAGTCAGGGTGAGAATTTTTGTCTATTATTTCTTTGGCAGTAAATCTGTATTTCCCAGAATCATCACAAACAATTTGATACTGACTTTTATTATCTGTTTTTGGAAGTTCAAGAACTTCACAAACATTAGTTTTTAAATTTGAATCTACGTTCATTAATTCTTCTTTATTAACTAGGGTAATTATTCTTTCAGATTCAGGAATTTTGATAATAATGGGATGTGCTTTAGCGTGATTAAAATTAATAATAGAAATAGATATGATAATTCCGAGGGCTAAAACAAAGGTACCTAAAATTACTCCTGCTGTCTTCAATTTTTCAATTTTATCTTTCTCCAAATTAAAGTACACCTCATCTTTTTAGTATCTATATTCCCTAAAACTATATGAAATCCTTCTTTCAATTTTATGCAATAAAAAAGGCTTTTTACATCGTTAAATGTAAAAAGCCTTTAGCTTTTATAATGATTTTAACCGTTCAATGCGTTTTTCTAATGGTGGATGCGTTGAGAATAATCTTGCGAATTTCTCTTTTCCGCTTATTTTAAAAGCTGCAATCGATTTTTGACGATCATCAACTAATCTAATATTTCGATTTAATGATTCTAAAGCATGAATCATGTTATCTTTTCCACTTAGTTCTGCTGCATACCTGTCAGCCTTAAACTCCCTTTTTCTTGAATGCCAGAAAATTATTGGACTACTTAAAATACTAAATACGATCTCAAATACAACTGAACAAAGAAAATAAACTACATAAGATAACTCTTCTCTTACAAAATTAGAAATAATTTTTGCCACTAAACGGGAGAAGAAAATGACAAAAGTGTTAATTATACCTTGTAATAAAGTTGTAGTTACCATGTCTCCATTTTTTATATGGGCAATTTCGTGCGCTAAAACACCACTAATCGCTTGGCGATCCATGGTCTCAATCATTCCACTAGAAACAGCTACTAATGATCGTCTTTTACTAGGTCCTGTAGCAAAAGCATTAACTTCAACTGAATCATATACGCCCACTTGTGGCATTTTCTTCAAACCAGCAAGTTTTGCTAATCGATAAGTCTCTTCTAGTACAAAATTAAATCGATCAACTTGTGGAGAACGAGGATCAATTATTTTTACACCCATAACCCATTTGGCCATTATCCGAGAGAATAACAATGAAATGATCGCTCCACTAAATCCTGCAATTACACTAAATGCGAGCAGTGCCCAGTATCCCCCATTACCAATATAACGAGGTACACCTAATAATGTTGTAATCGTAGTAATTGTAATTAACACTAAAATATTAACAAAAATAAAGAAAGAAATACGTTTAAACAAAATCGTTCCTCCCTAAATAAATACTTGAAAGACTATCATATTTAACTTTTATTCATAAATATAGAGTCTAATTTCTTATACAATTCAAGAACATAATAAATTCTTAAACTTATATTCATTCTACTATATTACTCGAAATTTGTTATATTAGATTTCTTAAATTTTATGACATAAGAAAGTTTGCTAGATTTTCCCCAGATTAAAGTAAAGATAGGATTAAGATCCCTACTGAAAATCCAATAATTTGATCTATTAAGAATTCACCCGTTTTCATTAAATGAATGATAAAAGTCCCACCAAAAATAATGTTGATTAGTAATGATAGTTGTAGCATATATTATATATTTTTATCTTTTCACCTCCACTTCATTATACCATTTTCCTTAATTAAGTCATTCGTACTACATTCCGTTTTTTTCGCCCTAATAATACAAACTTAAAGAACTATGAAAATTCATTAAAAATGTCATTTTCTTTAGTTATTTTAAGCATATTTAAAAAAAATGACAAATGGACAACTTCTACAAACATAGGATTAATTGATTAAGTCTTTGAAAAAATGATTCGGGAGGGATGGTATTGTTAAGAAAATGGCTTGCTGTTTTAATTTTAACCTGTCTTATGTTTGTGGGTATTGGTATTAAACCTAGCCAGGCAGCTACATCTCAATTCATTATAATTAATAAATCAACAAATCAACTAGCTTACTATGAAAATGGTAAACTCTACAAAGTTTTTAAAGTAGCCACTGGTAAAAGTCCAACTCTGACGCCAGAAGGTAAGTTTAAAATTGTAAATAAGATTGTGAATAGACCTTACTATACAGGTCATATTCCTGGCGGTGATCCAAGGAATCCACTCGGAAACCGTTGGCTTGGATTAAATGCTCGTGGTACATGGGGAACTACATATGCTATCCACGGTAACAATAACCCAAGTTCGATTGGAAAATACGTCAGCCATGGCTGTGTTAGAATGTATGATAATGAAGTAGAATGGCTTTTTGATAGAGTAAAATTGAGCACACCTGTTGTCATTACAACTTCAAGTAAATCATTTGACTCAATAGCAAATGCAAATGGTTACAAAGTAACAAGTAGTAGTGGTGGTTCAAATGCTGTTATCCCAACTGGAACTGTTTTAAAAAAGGGAAATCGTGGAGCTACAGTTAAAAAGCTTCAACAAAAGCTTACAGCACTCGGCTATAATACAAAAGGTGTCGATGGCATATTTGGAAACAATACAGACCAAGCCGTGCGCAAATTTCAAAAAGACCGGCATTTAAAAGTGGACGGAATTGTAGGACCTGCCACGATTAAAGCACTTGGCGGTTTATAAGTACGACTATTATAGAGGATCTTCCTCTATTTTTTTATATTCTAGTAATCTTTTTACTTTATTTATTTTTAACTTATAAAATTAGAATAAATTTTGGTTCTAAATTTACTATTGTATTAAGTAGTACAAATTAGGATAAAAAAAGGTCTTCTACTGAAAGAAGACCTTTAATAATCACCAATATTAAATTGTAGTTGAAATAAATACCGTATAGATTGCACTTTGTGTATTTTGAGGTGTTATATATAATGAAATAGAGTTAGTTCTTGAGACTGGATTTCCTGGAATTGTACTTTTATTTTATTGGAAGTGAAAAAATGTTTACATATTATTCTATGCTCATAGTAGGATTGTTTTGATCTTTATGCCAATGTATATTAATCGAGAATACTCGTTGGTAAATATAAGT
The DNA here is from genome assembly GCF_023115465.1 of Gottfriedia acidiceleris. Taxonomy (NCBI): domain Bacteria; kingdom Bacillati; phylum Bacillota; class Bacilli; order Caryophanales; family Bacillaceae; genus Gottfriedia; species Gottfriedia acidiceleris. The sequence continues at coordinate 2,865,642 of NZ_CP096034.1, forward strand.
AAAAGACGTCAACAGCTACTGTCACATGGACTCCTTTTTCATATACTCCACCCTTTTTTACTATTTAATAGAAGGCATTTGATATACAAAAATTAATAGATAATCTATATTTATTCTCGATTATCAAAATCTAGTAATTTATTAACAATTTCTTTTTTCATCATCTTAGGTATAAATTGAACCAAGGAATGTTTGAAATGGCACGTGTTTTATTTATTAATGGAGGCTCATAAGGGCATATCAATCCTACTGTAGGAGTTGTAGAAGAGCTTATGTCACGTGGTGAAGAGGTTAGCTACTTTTCGATAGAGTCTTTTCGAGATCGAATTGAAAAGACTGGAGCTACATTGCGGACATTTGATGAACAAAAATTTATTAAAGCCTTTCTCTCAGGTGGTCGAACTCGCTTACTAGAACGAATCAATGGTCTATTATATACAGCAGAAGTCGATATACCTAGTGTTTTTGAACAGATTAAAGGAGAGCATTTCGTTTAATATCATACACGATTCAATGTTTAGTTGTGGACGTTTACTTGCTCAAATTCTTAATCTTACCGCAATCAGTTTTTGTACCTTCTTTTGCAAAGACAAAAGAAACATTAGATAAAATGTTGGATAAGCAGTCAAAGAATTTTCCTGAAGATCATTAAACCGATTAATGATGAATTTAAAAATCTGTCATTAAAAATTAAGAAAAAATATGGTATAGAGATCAATTCATATTATGAAGTTTTTTGTAATCCTGCCCCATTAACAATCGTATATACAACTAGAGAGTTTCAACCTGATGGGGAAGTCTTTAATCATACATATAAATTTGTCGGCCCATCTATCGGTTCTCCAATACATCAGGATTCCTTTGACCTTTCTACTATAAATAGTCCTATAAATATTTCTCTTGGAACTGTTTTTAACCGCTCAATTGATTTTTATAAGTTATGTTTTGAAGCATTTGGAAATAGTGAACACTCAGTCGTAATATCAATTGGTAAACAAACCCATCTAGATATTTAGGGATTATTCCTTTAAACTTACACAAAATTTAACACCAATTCAACACCTGAAGCCGCGGAAAATGTGTTAAATAATAACACGTCTTTTAATAAAGCATATCACCAAGCTGTTAATAAGATTTTCCAATTTTATAAAAAGTTAAGTAACACCTTCTCATCTCTATCCTTTTTTTAACTAGTCTTCTTAAGAGTAAAATGAGAGCCGGTGTTCGGCTCTTATTTTTTTATTCAACAATAAATTGATACTGATCCATAACCAATTATAGACTGGCATTGATGCTCTAGTTTTATAGAAATAATTCTAAAATAACTGTTTTAATTTTATACAAATTGGGAATGTATAACTAGTATTGATTAAAATTAAGGAGATCTTTTAAATGGATAATAAACATTCGATAAAGCAGGCAGTACTTGACAAAAAAAGGGATAATCTTGAAAAGGGAAAAATATCTAAACTTTCTTGGTGGCAGCTTTCTTTGATCGGAATTGGATCGATCATTGGGGCAGGTTTCTTTTTAGGTACTGGTTTATCGATCCAAATAGCAGGTCCAGCAATATTACTAAATTACATAATTGGGGGAATCACCGCCTTTTTTGTATTTAGTGCACTTGCGGAAATGACAGTAGCCGACCCAGAGCCAGGCTCTTTTAGAACGTACGCGAAAAAAGCATTTGGTAACTCGATGGGATTTGTATCTGGTTGGATGTATTGGTTATCTGGTGTATTTATAATCTCCAGTGAAGCTGTAGCACTTGGAACCTTTGCTAAATTTTGGTTTCCGAATGTTCCTCTTTGGATTTTTACAGTTTTCTTTGTCATTATTGCATTCGCTATTAATCTTTTAGGAGTCAAAAATTTTGGGAAAATAGAATCGATTTTCGCCATAATAAAATTATCTACTTTAGTTATCTTTATTTTATTTGGGATATTATTAATATCCCAAATTATTACCCCAGAATCTACTTCAGTTAAAGGTTTAAACAGCATTCACCCATTTTTAGCAACCGGAATGAAAGGAATGTGGTCAGCTTTAATATTTGTATTTTTTTCTTTTGGAGGCATAGAAATAATTGGAATCGCTTCATCTGAATTGAAAAATAGAGAAGAAATTCCAAAAGCGGGAATCGGAATGCTCATTGCACTAGTTGCTGTGTATATTTCATCTATTTTCTTTGTACTAATGATGGTACCTTGGTCAAAAATTAACGCATCAAAAAGTCCCTTCGTTTCAGCTTTATCGATTTTTCATTTTCCTTATATCGATTCCTTTTTCAACTTAATTATTATTAGTGCTGCTTTATCAACGATGGTGGGGTCTCTTTTCTCAGTTACTAACATTATGGTTTCTTTAGCGGAAGATGATGAGGCCCCAAGGAGAATAGCAAACAGGGACAAGCGAGGAACTGCTTTAAAAGCATTATTTCTAACGGGGTTTGCAGTAGCTATTTCTTTAATATTATCTTTTATTCTACCGGGAAAAATATATGAATATATAACTACCGCAGCAGGCGTTATGATGATTTTGAATTGGACAACAATCTTATCATCACAAATTAAACTAAGAAAAGAAAGAGTTAATAATGATCATTTTAAAATGTTCGGTTACCCCTTCACTTCTTACTTAGGCATTCTATTAATACTAGTTGGAGTCTCAGGCGGATTAGTTCATGCAACTCAAAGAATGGGAGTCTTTATTAGTTTAGGTTTAATTCTCATTATCTTCATCAGTTACTTTTTTATTTTCAAAAATGGAAAAAAGTCATATCAAAATTAAAGAAAAAGCTGAATCGAGATAATGATTCAGCTTTTTTTTTGAAAATTTCAAAAAAATAATGTGATACTTTAACACCTTACATGTTTTCGTTTAAATCCTAATAAACCTTTTTCTAAATCTTTTTGAATTTTTTCAGAACAAAGTAAAATGGTGCTTTTTTTCTTGTCCTTTTTCATTTCGACTGGTCCAATTGCTTTTGCAGTTTCAACAGCTTTTTCATGTTGAGGTACATATGAAATTGCTACTGTATATACAAAATTATTCATCGCAGATTTTGTTCGTTCTGGAGATTCATGGATTGTATCTCTCACCTGGTCAAGCAGTTTTGAAATCTTGATTGCATCAAATTCAGTATCCGAGCGATTCCCTAAAAGCCAACAATAACAGCTCCAACCAGCTGACATTTTAAGTTCATCTCCGCTTGCAATCCATTTATCGGCTACCTCTTGCGCAATATCAGCTTCAGCTAAAGTAACTGCAACTACATAGTCTGAAAGCATATAGAAATAAGCTCCATCAATCCAACTTTCAAAGTCTTCTTCAGTCATTTTCAAAGGCTCTGCAATAATACCCGCAAAATACATCGCATCGTAATTACCTGTTGCATATAATTGATTCGCTAATTGTTGATCAAAATTAATTTTTTTAGCAATCGGCTTCATTGCGCCTGTTGCCACTCCAAATAGTGGTTCATGTGCCCCGTTACTTATGTATGTCTTTTTTGTCCTTTCCTTACCAAGTGCTTCTAGCTCCTGCATAACAGCTTCCAATTCCACTGTTTTACACTCCCTTTCTTCACATTCCCACTACATTGTTTCCTTTTTTGAAAAATTTTTTAAGAAATACTAAAATAGTACACAATATTAATCTAACATTTATACTTTTTAGACCACTACAATATTATATCATTTCTGCTACTACTAATTGTCCAACCAATTCTTCCCTATAACATCAAAAAAATAAGCTGCCAACACAACTCATTTACTAAAACATTATTTAATCATTACAAATCTATGTATTTTATTATAGTTTTTATTGATTTTGCATTCTCAATCCCAACGCTTCGATATCCATTAAATCCATTAATTTTTATGATAGCACCACTTTTTGTGAACCAAAGTAATGAACTATATTCAACTGTTTTATCTAATGGACTTCTGAATGATAACTGAACATCATATTTAGCTAAATCAACAATTGGTTTTTCTATTTTTTTACTAAATAAAAATATTTCTTCTAATTGATTTAATTTTGCTTGTTTTTCTACTTTTACTGGTTTAAATTTGATTACATTTTCCCCAAAATTTGTGTAGTTATATCCAATCCATATTTCATTTTTTCCTTTGGTATACTTCATTTTTTCAAAATAAAATCCACCTAAGCATAAAGCTAGGATTGCTACGCATATCAAAAATATATATGGCTTTCTCAATTTGGCCCCTCCGTAAAAAAGATCCGCTTTCCAATATGATATAACCATATTTTACCATTTTTAGAAGTAGTTTAATATAAAAAACATTTCAAGTTTCATCTATTTCACATATTTTACTAGTTGTATTTGATGACTAGATTTTCCTGGGTTGCACATAATTAATTTAAGTTTTTTCCTTTATAGTGGGTTTATTAAGTAAAGCAAAAACTCGCTATACTATTTAGCGAGTTAATTTTTGTATATAAATATAGGTGTATATGAGAATTTAAAACATTACTTTGGTATAAATTTTCCAATCTCATTTGACAAAATTGAAGTGTCCCACGGATACCAGTAGTAGTTAGCACCGTCAAATTCAATCGTATACTTAAAAGCGATTGGTTCATCTGTATACAATACAATTTCATAGTGAATAGAATCTGTCTGATCATTATTTGGTTGAAAATTTGAATCTTCCTTACTATTCTTTAAGATATCCAGAAAGTTAACTATTTTTTCTTTGTGTTTAATCTCTGATATCTTTTTCCTGTTAGGTGAATAAGATTGGTAGATTTCAATCAGATCTACTTTTTCGATTGGTACGTCTTTAAAATACCACTTATAATCAGTTGTTCCTTTTGCATAATAGATTCTATATCCATTTATTGCAGTTTTGTCTCTTAAGGCAATTAATTCAGGATTACCCTTGATTGTATAAATTTCTGTTCCTTTCTCATGGAATGCAGCATCTCCATCTTTTATTTTATAACTGGGATTTGTAACATGATCTGCTACCCTGAATTTTACTTCCCCTACTTTTTCATCAATAAATTCTTCATTAGCTAAAATTCCTGATTGTATGCCATTGTACTCAACCCCGTTCCACCTAACAAAGTCTACCCAATCTATAATTGATTGACTTTCTGAATGGGTGAAACGACAAGCGACAAGTAGTAAAGGCAATATGATAAACGATAGTTTGAACAGACTAACTCTTTTCATTAAATCCCCCTAAATAATTGTCTATTTTACATAGTATTTGAATTTAATAGGTTTGATGCTTGATGTCCAGTAAATCCTTGTCCTTTTCCAATGAAATTCCATAGATCATTTAAGCACGCATTAACAAATAGATTATATCGATTAATTCGAACTCCTCTTAATTTCCTAAAGTGAATTAATATGAAAACGATCTCTTATTTACCGTGACAAACGCACATTTTTTATAAAAAGTTGTCTTTGAAAGCACTTACATTTTACTTGCACATAAAATATATTGAATGGAGGGATGAATGAATGGAAAGAATTTTTTTAATGTTAGCTAGTATTATTGCTGGTTTCGCTTTAATCAAAATGCCTTTAGCAGGCACATTCTTATCAAGTGTAGAGCCATTAACAGATTTAATTGGTATTTTAGCTATTTTAATTTTCTCCCTTTTCCTAATTTACAAAGGGTTTATGAGTCTTATCGGTAAGTAGAAAGTATATTAGGTTTAGGCATCTTATTGAAATATACTAACGATCCAAATTATTAAATAAACCTGTATCTGATTACTAGTTAATCTTAGATACAGGTTATTTTTTTTATGATGCCAAACATACATACTTCTACATTTTTGCTTTTTTAGTGTTCTTTCCTTTAATTCTCTTTAACGTAGCTACGATCAGAAAGCTTACAATTACTAATAAGAGCCATGAACTTACTTTACCTAGATGAACTAAACTCCATGCAACTGACTGATTAGGATATTGCCAAGCACCAAAAAAGGTAGCAATATTTTCGGCTATCCAAATAAAAAATCCAATTAGCACGAAAGATAGTGCAATTGGCATACGGTACCTGGTTCCATTAACTTCATAAGTGACCCAAGATTTCCAAAAAACAATTATGACAAGCCCTGATAACCACCAACGAACGTCAATCAAAAAATGGTGAGTAAAGAAATTCAAATAAATTGCTGTTGCAAGTGAAGCAACTACAAAAAATGGTGGCCAATTAACTAGTTCAACATTCAACCTTCTCCATGCTTGACATAAATAACTTGCAACACTTGCGTACATAAAACCACTATATAGTGGCACTCCAAATAATTTGGAGTATCCTTCCCCCGGATAAGCCCAAGAGCCCATATGTACCTTAAAAAGTTCAAGCGCAAGTCCAATTAGGTGAAAAAGTGTGATGACCTTTAATTCATCCAATGTTTCAAGCTTAGTACGCACCATTAACCATTGCATCAAAATACAAATCAAAAGTAACCAATCATATCGTGGTAGTAATGGCAGTGGAACAATTTTAGTAAAAGCTAAAGAGGCAAAAATTACAACAGGAAAAATACATGATAAAGCCTGCTCCCAACCAAATCGAACAAGTTGTTTGAACGCTCTTATAAAATGTGACTCAGCCTTTGGAAGTATTAAATTCACAATTAGCTCTCCTTCATAAATTAATATTAATCTCAACTAACTATTGTTTTCTTCATCAATTTGATACTCTAAAATATCTCCAGGTTGACAGTCTAAGGCCTTACAAATCGCTTCTAAAGTTGCAAATCGAATCGCTTTTGCCTTACCGTTTTTCAATATCGAAAGATTCGCCATTGTAATTCCAACCTTTTCCGAAAGCTGAGTTACACTCATTTTCCTTTTTGCCAACATTACGTCAATATTGATAATAATTGCCATGTTCTTCACCTCAGACTGTTAAATCATTTTCTGCTTTTATATCAATTGCTTCTTTCAAGAGCCTTTCTAGAACCGCTGCAAAAACTGCAATTACCAATGAAGCAAAAATCAAGACCATGCCAATAACCATAAATCCTGGAGCGTCATCCATATCAGCAATTAAATAAAAAAGTGGTAACCCTAGTACATACAATACACTGATTGCGATTGCGCTAAATTTTATTTTCTTTAATGCGTTAACCGATAATTCCGAGAATGCTTTGTTTTTATCTATGTAGCTTAAAAGTTTAAAAGCTTGATAAAGAGCAAAATAGAAAGGAATCGCTGCAGCATATAGATCGATAAAAATAAAATATTTCATTAAAGCAATATTCGGATACAGTTCTGCAGCAAATTCTGCAATCTTCGGAACCACAAATAGACACAATGCAAGAACTGGGAGTCCAATAAGAATCACGACTAGTTTTAAAAAGAGAGTTGACCCTCGTTTCATAAAAGCACCTCACTAATTTATTTCCACTTTGAATTTACCATATAATTTATCGTTTCACAATAAATTATTGTTGTTTTTTATTATATTATAATTTAAGAAATTATCCTTACATTTTATAAATCGTAAAAAAGGAATCGTCGCGTATAAAAAATTCTGATACGACTCCTAAATCATCCAAACCCTCACCAACACGGAAAGAAAAAGTTTTTATTAAGTTTGAGTTGAATTAACTTTACAGATTTTTTATACTGTTAGTAACATATTACTGTTAATAACAGTATACTATTAATAACAGTTTAAAATAATTGTGAGGAAATTATACGAATATAGGAGGTTTAATAAATGAAACATACAGGCCGACATACTGGTGCGTTTCTTTTATTGTTTTTAACAGAGGGAGACAGTTATGGCGGGAAGCTTTTGCAGAAGTGTGAGGAAGAACTACCAATAAATCCGATAGACAGTTCGATCTTATATCGAACTTTAAAGCAATTAGAGACTGAAGGTGCTGTTGAATCTTATTTAGGTACATCAGAGCAAGATAAACCGATTAAGATGTACAAAATTACTGAAGTTGGAAAAGAAAAATTGAAGGAATTTCAAATAAACATTGAAGAAAAGCTTAAGAATTTAACATTTTTCATAAACAAATTCCATGAATGGAAAGAAGGAGAAGAATCATGATTAATGCTTCGATCCTATACAGTTTAGCAATAATTCTTACTATTATTTCATTTATAAAAGATCGAAATAAAACGAAGGAAGCTCTATTAAAATCTTGGAGAATGTTTTGCAATATTTTACCTGAAATTTTAACTATTATGTTATTTATAGGACTATCCTTATCCTTTTTAACGCCTACAATGGTTTCATCAATTATTGGAGAACACTCTGGGGTGAAAGGAATTATACTATCTACATTAATTGGTTCTGTTGGACTAATTCCAAGTTTTATCGTTTTTCCTCTTGGAGAAACATTAGTCCAAAATGGTGCTGGATTACCACAAGTAGCAGTGTTAATGTCAACATTAATGTCAGTAGGAATTATCACATTACCGATGGAACAAAAATTATTTGGAAGAAGTTTTGCATTTGCACGTAATGCAAGTGGACTTTTAATGTCTCTTTTATTTGCATATATTATTTGGTTGGTGATGGTATGAGTCAATTAAAAAAATATCGTTTCTTTTTTATTTTATTACTAGCGTTAATCGTTCTAACCTTAATAAACCACTCACTTGGAATGAAAGCATTTCATTTAACTGGAAGTAGTATTTTAAATATGCTGTTTCTTCTCCCACCTGTTTTAATTTTTGTTGGCTTACTTGATAAATGGGTTAAGAAAGAAACCCTTATTAAATATATGGGAGATAAATCTGGTATTTACGGTGTTCTGTTTGCTCTCTTACTAGGAGGTATTGCAGCTGGTCCTCTATACCTAGCTTTTCCGATTGCCGTACTTTTATTGAAAAAAGGAGCAAGTATTCGCTATGTTGTTTTCTTTTTAGGAGTTTGGACAACGGCTAAATTACCTGTAGTTATCTATGAACTTGCTTCATTTGGTATTAAATTTACACTTATTCATTTATGTTTTGGCTTAGTATTTTACTATTTAATGGGCATCATTTTTGAGAAGTTTTATAATCATAAGCAATTGTTAAATTATGAAGATCACCAAGATATATCTATCTAACTATTTACTGTGAATAATTGATAACAGACTCTTTATTAAATAAATATTAGTGAAAAAAGAGTACAAAATGAGGAGCAAATTTTTCCTCAACAAAAAACTACATGAATAACTGTAAACTTAAGAAGACTAGCGCGTATGCTAGTCTTCTTGAAATGTAAACCGCTATCTATTATAATCAGGTGAATTGTTCAATTATCTAGCCTATTTCACTTGTCGTAACATTACTCAAAGTGGTTAATCTTAAAGCTTCCTCTTCAATTTTTTGTAAAATCTATATGAGTGTCTAGTAAAATCCAAAAATTTCAGCGGGATTTTTATAGGTACATTATACAAAGTTTTTTTATATAGTTTATAGTAGGCTTTGACTAAATCTTCCCACTTTTCATCTTTTCCTTTTTTGTAAAAGTCAGATATATCCACAACGTATCCCCTACCATCTTTCATCATCACGTTTTTCCCATGAACGTCGTATGGATTTAGCCCCCGACTTATCGCATACTTAAGTGCAATATTTACATCATTAATCACACTCTCAGGTATTCGAACACCATTTGCAAGGGCGTTGTATAACGTAATACCTTCTAATCTTTTTAATACTAGATATGATTCACCGAATTGGATTAATTTTGAATAAGCTGGATGCTCTCCTAATTGTTTATAGACTTGAACTTCTTTTTCTAAACCATCTAGATCTTTTCCATACACTTTAACAACCACATTTGGTTCAGAATGGTGTATAAAAACAGCAGCATAATTACCAGATCCAATACATTTCCAGCCTTCAGGTATATTCTTTACTACTATTGGATCATTTGGACGTTCACTCTTGAGATTTACATTCTGAATTAATTCCTTTTCAATTAGAACTTTATATTCAGATTGATTTGTTAAAATAGACATTCGTTTACCCCTTTATATCCGTTTACTACTTTATCTAAACCTATTATCATATTAAATTTTATCAATCGTTTTAATAATGACTTATAAAAGTTAAAGACTTTATTTCCTAAATAACTGACCTATCTTGTTTTTATTATTTAAATTACTATGGATTAGTTTCTCTAATTCCTTTTCATTCGTATAAGAACTTAAATCTTTTCCATACCATTCATCAAGTTGTTGTCTTGTCACAGTATATTTTTGATCAGCAAAATCAAAAACAATCGATTCTACGTTTTGGATCAATGCAAATAAGTAGGTTGCATTATTTATGATTATATTTTTAGTATTAGCCGGTAAATTCTTATATTCAATCGTTATACTATAAGGCTTCTTTTTTGTTTGAAGTGACATTTTGGTGAATTCATTATGATTTGGTAATCGTTTTATAATGCTTCCTACAGCACTGTTATTACCGACATAAGAATTTTTATAATGAAAAATATCCTTATTTGTGTGTGTGTTGCTAAAGGAACAGCAGGTTAAACTGATCAATAATAATATGAGTATGAGGTAACCTAAGATTTTTTTCATATTTCCCCCTTTGCTCTTTTAATTGATGACGAATTCAATTCGTTTGCAAAAAAAGTTACGATTTTACTAGGAAATTAATTAAACTTCTTTACAAGCGCAAATTGTGAAATAGGAGCTGATTATTCAGCTCCTATTTTATCTTATTTATTTTACAGATGAAGACCTTGTTCGCGTTCTTTCTTTCCTCCACGTGACCAAATCACGACTGGAATAAGGATTAGGGATAAGATTCCTCCAGCTAATGATAATGTTGCATAACTTGAATTCGCAACAATCATTCCAGACAATGCGCCACCTGAAGCCCCTGCTAGTGCGACAAATACATCCACAGTTCCTTGAGTCTTGGCGCGTGTAGTAGAATCTGTTGAATCAACGATTTGAGCAGTCCCACTGATTAGTCCAAAATTCCATCCTAATCCTAGTAAAGAAAGAGCAACTACTAGTAGAATCATCGAATCACTTGGTGCTGATGCGGCTATTACTCCTGCTAGTAATAAAGTGGCTCCAGATGCAATTGACATAGCTGTTCGCCCTATTTTATCTACAAGAATACCTGTAATGAGTGAAGGCAGATACATTGAGCCAATATGGAACGCAATCACAATACCTACTTCGTTTAGTCCATGACCGTGATGTTTCATGTGAATAGGTGTCATTGTCATAATAGCTACCATAACTATTTGCGTCAGTACCATTGTCGTTGCACCTACAGTAATACCCCTCTTTGCTTTCAGACTTTCAATTTGTGTGGAATGAACTACATCCACTATTTGTGTTTTATTTGACTCGATTATTTTTGCTAAAATCAACGGGTCAGGATTAAGCATCATGAAAAGAAAAAGGCCGGCCAAAATAAAAGCAGTTGCGGATAAAATGAATGGACCTGCAAGTGCTGGCACGCCAATGGAGACTGCTAATTTACCCATTGGGCCTACTAGATTAGGACCTGCAACCGCACCAAATGTTGTGGAAACCATGGCAATACTAATCGCTTTTGCACGTTGTTTATTATTTGCTAAATCAGTTCCCGCATATCTAGCTTGCAAATTGGTTGCTGTTCCTGCACCGTAAATCAAGAGTGATGCAAATAAAAGGATTATACTGTTTGTCATTGCCGCAATTACTACACCGATTGCTCCAAGTCCACCAGTAAAAAATCCTGCAGCAAGACCGATTCGTCGACCAAATCTTTGAGAAAGCCTACCAACAATTAATGCCGCTCCTGCTGAACCTAGTGTAAAAAGGGATGCTGGAAGACCAGTAAAAGCATCTGTCCCAAGCATTTGTTGAGCTAGTAGTGCACCGACTGTAACTCCGGCAGCTAATCCTGCTCCACCAAAAATTTGCGAAATGCTAACCATCAATAGTGTCCGTTTATATAGCATTTTTTGTTTTTCCTCTGAATTTACATAATCCATTGCAAAATTATGTGCTCGATTATTCATTTATACACCTTCTTATAGTCGTGTGATTTTTAAAAAATAATTGCAATAATATCAATGAATGTAAGCGTTTAATTTACATCTCTTTTATTTTAACAAATATCACTTTATATCAAACTATTATTTTTAGTTTCTTTCGTAAATTTAACAGATAAAACAAATGCATCTAGCCTATTGACTTGATGCATTTGTTCATTTAATAGAATTTATCAATCACGATACTACGCTTTTTTAACAAACTCAGACTTCAACTTCATGGCACCAAAACCTTCAATTTTACAATCGATATCGTGATCACCTTCAACTAAGCGAATACTTTTCACTTTTGTACCAATTTTCACGACAAGTGACGTGCCTTTTACTTTTAAATCTTTTATTACTGTAACTGAATCACCGTCATTTAAAATATTTCCGTTAGCATCTTTTACTACTTTTGTTTCGTCATACTTATGTTCTGCTTCCATTGACCATTCATATCCACATTCCGGACATATTAAAAGATTTCCATCTTCATATGTATATGCTGAATTACACTTAGGGCAATTAGGTAGATTTTCCATTGTTTTTCCTCCGCTCATTATTGAATCTATACTGTTTACTCAACTTCTATATAGTCGCATACTCCTAACCTTAATACAAGATTAGCTAACAATTATCGAATTTTAATGATAGTGTTAAGGTTAATTTAAGAATTGACCTGTAAAATATAAATATAGTTTCAACCTTCTTCATTATGAAAGTAAGTCCCCAATTATTTTCATATATAAAATAGCTCATGACTAGAGGTCATGAGCTATTTTGTTTTAAATTTCTATTAGATTTTTTTCAATTAAAGAATTAACTGCTGAACAAATTGCGATTTTCACATGAGCATAAGTTAAGCCACCTTGAACGTATGCAACATAAGGAGCTCTTATTGGACCATCTGCCGTTAATTCAATACTTGCACCTTGGATAAATGTCCCCGCTGCCATAATTACATCGTCTTCGTATCCAGGCATATAGTTTGCTGTTGGCGTAAAATGAGCATTGATTGGTGAAGCTGCTTGAATTGCCTGACAAAATGCGATCATTTTTTCTTTATCATCAAATTGAACAGATTGAATTAAGTCGGTTCTTACTGCATCCCATGAAGGGTTTGTGTTCATTCCAAGCTTTTCTAAGAATGCTGCAGTAAATAATGCTCCTTTTAATGCTTGACCAGTAATATGTGGCGCCATAAAAAATCCATGATACATATCTTGTAACGCATAAAGTGAAGCACCAGCTTCACGTCCAATTCCTGGAGATGTTAAACGATAGCCACATTTTTCGACTAAATCTTTACGTCCTACAATATAACCACCTGTTTTGGCAAGTCCACCACCAGGATTTTTAATTAATGAACCTGCCATTAAATCTGCACCTACATGGCATGGCTCAAGTTTTTCAACAAACTCACCATAGCAATTATCTACAAAAACAATGACATTTGGATCAATTTCTTTTACAAAATCAATCATCTCTTTAATTTGTTCAATTGTATATGATGGTCTTGTTCCATAACCTTTTGAACGCTGAATACCGATTACTTTCGTATTACTTGTCATTTTATTTGCTACTTTTTCATAATTGATTCGTTCATCATTTACTAATTCGATTGATTCGTATCCAATACCAAAATCTTTTAATGAGCCATTTCCACTTTCCCCACGAATCCCTACGATTTCCTCTAATGTATCGTATGGCTTCCCGGTAATATATAAAAGCTCATCCCCTGGTCTTAGTACGCCAAATAAAGCAGTTGAAATTGCATGGGTTCCAGAAATGATTTGCGGTCTTACTAAACCAGCTTCTCCTCCTAAAACATCAGCAAAAATCTCCTCTAATGTATCTCTTCCGATATCATCATAACCATAACCAGTTGTTGGGATAAAATGACTATCACTTACTTTATGCTTTCGAAAGCTTTGTAAAACTTTGTATTGGTTATACTCAATCACATCGTCAATTTCTTTATGGGCTTCTGAAATCAATTTTTCAACATCTGCCACTAATGGTGCAATTTTTTCCCCGTTTGATAAAAATTCTAGCATTGATTATTGCTCCTTATATATTCTATATCTTTTAACTGTATCATAAATTGAATGTTCTTTGAAAACGTAACCAGTAATTTGATAGATTTCTGCTTCTTCATTAAAGTTGATTGATTCAATCATCGTTAATTTTTTGATTTCATGAATCAATTTCCCTTCGTTTGCAGGTACAAATACTTCAAAATATTCCATGTATTGTTTACATTCAAATTCGATTCTTTGACGCAATTTACTTAAATCATCTTCATTTAAAGCACTCATTTCAATAAAACCATCAGATGGTGATGGTACAAAGTCCTCATGAACTTGATCTATTTTATTATAGACAGTTAAAATGGGAATATTTTCAACATCTAAATCATTCAATAATTTCGAAACTGTTACTTCATGGCTTTTATAATTTTCATGAGATGCATCGACAACATGAAGAATGAAATCCGCTTCCGTTGCTTCTTCTAGTGTTGAACGGAATGCTGCAATAAGTGAAGTTGGTAAATCCTGAATAAAACCAACCGTATCTGTTAGTAAAGTTGTCATACCATTTGATAAAACAAATTTTCTAGTTGTAGGATCTAATGTCGCAAACAGTAAATCTTGTTCATACACATCAGATTTAGTTAGTCGGTTAAATAATGTTGATTTTCCTGCATTTGTATAACCTACTAACGAAATATGAAACATTTCATTTTTCTTACGTCGCTCACGATAACGTTTACGATGTTCAACGATTATGTTTAATTGCTGTTTAATATCATCAATGCGTTTTCGTATGTGACGACGGTCAGATTCTAGTTTTGTTTCACCAGGTCCCCTTGTACCAATACCTCCACCAAGTCTTGATAACTCTGTTCCTTGGCCAACTAATCTTGGCATTAAATATTGTAATTGAGCCAATTCAACCTGTAATTTACCTTCTTTAGTTTTCGCACGCTGTGCAAATATGTCTAAAATTAATTGTGTACGGTCAATTACTCTTTTTTCTAATCTTGCAGATAAATTACGTATTTGAGATGGAGTCAGTTCATTATTAAAAATAACAACATCAGGTTCTAACTCTGCAATTGCTGCCTCTAACTCTTCTACTTTACCTGTCCCTATGTATAATGCTGGATGATATTTAGTTCTTTTTTGTGAAGTTATTAGGACTACTTCTCCATTTGCCGTTTTCGTAAGTGAAGCTAATTCTTCCAATGAATAATTAAAACGATCATCATCTACGTTTTGAAGCTGACATCCAACTAAAATGGCTTTTTCTCTCAATTCATTCGACACAAAATTCCACCTTTTCTTTAACCAATTCTAAGCAATAAATATTCTTTACTCTTAACTGTCTCTTTATTATAATGATATCTGGACTATTTTTCATCTTTTTATTGGAGGGCAGGGGAATTGCTTCTTGGAAACATGGGATTTATTTAGCATTATTGGTACTATTTCCTTTGCATTAAGTGGTGCAGTAGTTGCGATGGAAGAAGACTATGATTTATTTGGTGTCTATATTCTAGGATTTGCTACAGCCTTTGGTGGCGGTGCATTACGTAATCTATTAATAGGTTATCCAATTAACTATTTATGGAATCAAACAACTAATTTTACAATTGCGTTAGTTGCGATGACAATTATCTTTTTCTTTCCGCAATTATCAAATAAACCATTTAAAAAATTAGATATTTTATTCGATTCAATCGGTTTATCCGCTTTTGCCATTCTCGGTGCAAATTATGCCATGGAATTAAAATTACCTGTTAGCGCTGTTATTGTAGCATCTGTCTTAACTGGAATCGGTGGCGGTATCGTACGAGATCTACTTGCAAAAAGAAAACCTATGGTATTACATTCAGAAGTATATGCTTTTTGGGCAATACTTGTAGGCGTTTTAATTGGAAATAAATTTGTTGATACAAATTTTGAACTTTTATTATTATTCATTGTTATTGTTCTTCTTAGACTATTATCTGTACATTATAATTGGAGTCTACCTAAAAGATCATTTAAAGACTCTACAGTTAGTTTAAACGAATCAAGCACTCAAAAATTAAATTAATAAGTCCAATAAAAACAAACCTTTTAAAATGATGGTTTGTTTTTTTTATTATAAGACAAATAGTTGTTATATTCCCCCTCGGCTCTTTCGCTTCTTTGCAACAAACAACCTTTTCAGTCTCATTTTTTATTATCACGAAAAAACAAACCCAAAAAAGTGTTTTCTTCACATAATTTACCTATTCTTGCCAACACTATTTTAGAAATTTATTTAAAGGAGGAATTTCATTTGAAGAGATATAATATTACAAAACAGTCAGTCGAAACAATTGATGAATTTTTCCTTCCAACTAAAGATGAAATTCTTTGGTATCACTTTAATAATAAATCCTTTGATGAGTTAACTACTATTATTGAAAGTTTGAATATTCATCCTTTAGCAAAAAAGAAACTTCTACATAGTGATCATAAGCCAAGAATAAATGTCTTTAAAAACGAGGCAATCCTTTCCCTATATGCGTTATCTAAATTATTTAAACCAACAAAAATAAATATTCTAGTTTGTAGTAATTTAATTATTTCATATATAGAAGACCAGGAAATAGATTTATTTAAATATGTAACCCAGGAATTCAGTCAAAATTATATAAAAGTAGACCATGCTGGTCATGTGTTATATCAAATTTTCCATGAAGTCATTGAGAAGTTCCTGATCTCAATTGATCGGTTTGCAAATGAAATTGAAGAAATTGAACGAGACTTATTTAATGACCCATTTCGAAAGGATTTAGATCAGAAAATTTTCAATTGGAAAGTTCAACTTCAAGATTTAAGACAGCTTGTAGAACCCCAAGTAAATGTCATTACCCAAATTGTAGAAGCTGATTTTCCTTTTTTAAGTCAGGATGCAGGTTTTTATTTTAATGAGTTGAAAGAGAACTATGAACGTATTATTAATGCCCTTGATAATTTTAAAGAAAGTATGGGAGGCATTATCGAACTGCAAATGTCCTTAAAATCTGACCGGACAAATGATATTATGAAAACTTTAACACTCATAAGTGCCATTTTTTTACCGATGTCTTTTATCGCAGGATTTTATGGCATGAATTTTGCAAATATGCCTGAGTTAAAATGGAAATATGGCTATTTATATTGTATTGCCCTCAACATTTCAATTGGGATCATTATTTCAATTTATTTTTACGTTAAAGGTTGGTGGGGTAGAAAGCACCAGATAAAATAGGTAATCGTTTAATTAATCGAATCGATTTTATCTGTTGTAAATAGATCTTTTTCTTCAATCCTCATTAGTATTTCTCGATTAAATTGAGTCTCTGTTACTAATCTTGTTGCTTGTGTCCTAATCGATTTTTCAACAATATTACGGACAAATCGCCCATTGCTAAAATGAGCACGATTTTCAAGTTTTGCCTTTTGGATAAAGTCTCTTAATCGGTATTCCGCTTCTCGAGATAAAATATATTCTCGGTCAACAAACATTTTTTTTGATATATCTAGAAGCTCTTTGACAGAATAATCCTGGAATTCTAAAATGAATGGAAATCTTGATTTTAGTCCAGGATTCAAACTTAAGAAATAATCCATTTCGGTAGAATAACCTGCTAAAATTAGTACAAAGTCGCCATGTTTGTCTTCCATATGTTTAACAAGTGTATCAATCGCTTCTTTACCGAAATCTTTTTCCCCACCACGGCCAAGTGAGTAAGCCTCATCAATAAAAAGAATCCCACCATTTGCTTTTTTTACTAAATCTCTAGTTTTTTGAGCAGTGTGTCCAATATATTCTCCGACTAAATCAGCTCTTTCTGCTTCGATTAAGTGGCCTTTTGACAATACACCCATTTTCAAAAATAATTGACCAATAATCCTTGCTACAGTCGTTTTTCCAGTTCCTGGATTCCCTTTAAATAACATATGCAATACTTGTTTTTCGGCTTTTAAGTTTAATTCTTCTCTTTTTTTATTAATAAATATCCAAGCATAAATTTCATGAATCATTTTTTTTATTTCTTCCATGCCAATTAAATGTCTTAATTGATCTTCTATTTCAATTAATAACTCATGTTTAGGCTGTTTTGCTGTTTCGATACTTGGATTTGGAGAAACCTCTCCCCTTTTCACTGTATTAAGTACAACATTTATTTGGCCGTTATCTTTTAAACGAATTGGCTGCTCCAAACATGACACCTCTCTTATTCTGTCGAACATTTTTTTTTGTATTTATAGAAAGCACTCCGCGTGAAATCTAAATTCGTACGTTTTATGCGCTTTTGAAAGTATTTTACTAAATAAGTTTTTTACTATTATATGTACGAACAATTCGTTTCAAAACTTTTATTCTCCAGACTAACTGTTAAATGGATAAGATTGCTAAATTTTGCTAAATTCTATTAACTTATTTGATATAATGAGAGAAAAAGAGAAGAGTTGATAAATTTGACGATTCCAAACTTAACGACTGCTACTTTACCTGATGTCATCTTGCAATTTGCCTCTCATTTAAATAGTAAGGGAAGAAAAGAATCTACTATTAAGCGTTATTGCTATGATTTAGAAGAATGTTTCCGTTACTTTAAAAAAGTTAATGAAAGTTTTAGTACATTACAAGTTCAAGATTTTAATAATTATTTCTATTTTTTAACAGCTGAACGTGGATATAATGAGAAAACGATGCATCGAATTTATGTCGTACTAAATCAATTTTATAAATTTTTACATTCAAATAATTCTTCAATCGAGAATATCATTCCATTCACTAACTATTTAGCAGGACCTTCTCGCGCCCTTTCAACGGACGATTTTATCTCAGAAGAAGAAGAAAAAAAATTACTATCAATCGTTCAGTCCACTACAGATTTGTCTGAAAAACAGTTAAAAGCTAGATCATTTTTAATGGATCGTAACGAAATTATGATTCGTTTTATGCTGTTTTATGGACTGACTTTAAAGGAATTAATTGATTTACAAATGAGAGACATTAACTTCGCTTTAAATGAACTTGTTGTCCATAGCAAAGAAGGTACTAAAAGAACAATTATTCTCACAAAAGAAGATCGAGTACTATTATATAATTATTTTGTGACGATACCCGAGCCCGTAAGACCTCACTATCATTCAACTCATCCGCTCTTTGTTGCATTTGATTTTAACCGCATGACATTCCATTGGGTGTACGATACAGATTCACCGAAAGCACTAACTGAAATTGCATTTCAAAAAATGCTTAGGTTGGAAGTTAAAAGAGCTGGGCTTAGAAAAGGACTTTGCTCACAACATTTAAGAAACACTTTTATTCTACGGAAAATAAAAGAGGGATTATTAGTGGAAGATATTCAGCATTTAGTTGGATTGAAGACATCAGTTTCTTTAAAACGATACTTTCAATATTTTCAAGAAAATGAACGCCCAAATAAAAAGGAGTTATGATTTCTATCATCATAACTTCCTCCTTATTCTTTGTAGGTAACTTCTTTCTAAGAGCTTGTATTTAGTTTTGCTTTCATAAGTTCCGCGATTTCTTGCGAAGAATATTTTTCTTCATTTTGCAAAGCTGCAATCACTTTTTCTCTTCTTACAATCGAATGATTTTGACTTAATTTCTTTTTACCGATTAACTCTGTTACATCTATTTTTAAACAAACAATTCCTGAAAGTAATTTTTCAACATAATCTGCGTGATCTTCGTATTTCCATGGTTTTGATTGTCCTTTTTCAAAATAGTCGGTCGTTTTTAAAACAATTTGTCTCATTTCATCCTTCTTTTCAATTGTTGTTACTTTTCCATAAGCATGGATTGCTGTGTAGTTCCAAGTTGAAACTGTATTTTTTTCTTCATACCATGAAGCAGAAACGTATGCATGTGGCCCTGGAAAAATGATTAAACATTCTTTTCCGTCGATCGTTTTCCATTGAGGATTTGGCTTAGCTAAATGTGTAATGATCATTATATTCTCTTTGGCTTCTTGTATGATAAATGGTAAATGAGTTGCTTCTATTTTTGCCTCGTCATTATTTGATAATAATATTCCGAAGTTATTTTTCTTCATTTCGTCTATTAATCGATTTAAATCTGTTTCTTTAAATTCTTTTGGGACATACATTTGATTTCCTCCCTTTAGTTTACATAATATAATTATCTTCTTAATTTATAACATAATAAAAAAAGAACATTGACCATAAGATCAATGCTCTTTTTTCAATTTATTTTACATTTCAATTTGTACATTTTTAGATGGTACAAACGTTGAAATTGCATGTTTATATATTAATTGTTGTTTACCTTCAACATCTAACAATACCGTAAAGTTATCAAAGCTTTTTACTTTACCTTTGATTTGAAATCCATTTAGCAAAAATACTGTAACCGCTAGATTGTCTTTACGTAATTGGTTTAAGAACTGATCTTGAATGTTGATTGATGTTTTCATGTCCTTTTCCTCCTCTTCTACCTCTACATATATTTATTCGAGATGAAATAGCCCTTTCCTTCAAGTATAGCTAAAATTTCCAGTTTTTTTATATCAAAATTATGTCCATCCATATCAAACCACTGGATGTTCATTTTATTTCTAAACCACGTCATTTGCCTTTTTGCATACCTTCTTGAGCTTTGTTTAATTAGATCAATTGCTTCCTCTTTTGTTAAGATTCCATCAAAATAATCGTAAAGCTCTTTATAGCCAATCGCTTGCACAGATTGACAATTTCGAATACCTTTGTCGTAGAGCATTTTTGCTTCATCTACTAGTCCTTCTTCCAACATTAGATCAACTCGTAAATTAATTCGATTGTATAGTAGCTCTCTTTCCATCGATAATCCGATTATTTCTGCATCATATAAATACTCTGGCTCTTTTTTAAATGCGGTCTCTGAAAATTTTTGTCCCGTTAGTTTGAAAACTTCAATTGCACGGATTACTCTTCTGACATTATTCATATGTATTTGCTTTGCACTTTCTGGATCAATTTCTTTTAATTGATCATGTAATGCTTTATTCCCAGAAGCCATCGCAAAACCCTCTAATTGGTTTCTTAAAAGCTCATCACCTTCTTGCTCAGCAAATTCATATTTAGTTAATACACTTTGGATATATAATCCAGTACCACCAACAATAATTGGAATTTTCCCTCGATTAGCTATTTCTTTAATCTTCTCTCTAGCTAAAGTTTGAAAATCAGCAACTGTAAACGAATCTTTTGGATCAAGGAAATCAATTAAATGATGCGGAATTCCTTCCATTTCTTCTTCTGTAATTTTAGCTGCTCCAATATTTAATTCCTTATAAACTTGAGTTGCATCACCATTAATGATTTCTCCATCAACAGCTTTTGCAAGTTCAATACTTAGTTTTGTTTTCCCTACTGCTGTAGGACCAACGATGACTATCACTTTTTGCATATTTACCATTGTAATCACATATACGCCTTTCTATACAACCTTTTCCTTACTTGTCTTACTAATTTTGAAAGTAGATAACTCTTTTTATTTATACCATATTTATACAAAAATTCCAATGCGTTGTGAACTGATTCACAATATTAAAAGAAAGTGTTTTCATTTTATATTTGTCAAAGTAAACTAGAAGTAATCTGAAAAAAATGAGGTTATGCTATGCCTGATTGGTCTTATCATACAATTTTTAAACCATTGCTCTCAAGGCTTCCTTCAAGAGTTTCAAGAGAATTCATTCATGGTAGTATGAATAGAATCTCTACTATACCATTTGGTCCGAATCTAATCGAATTTCTAGGTCATTTAAACAATGATAGTTCCCTTGAAAATGAGATTCATCATTTGACAATAAAAAATCAAATTGGATTGGCCTCTAAAATTGACCCCTATCTATCTGGCACAAATGCTTTTATGAATTTAGGATTTGGTGTAATTGAAATTGGACCTATTTCGATAAACGACACTTTTATAAGCAAAAGTCCGCTCATTGATTTAAAACATAATCAATTAATCGGAACAGAGGAAAATAAAGTATTAACGGTAGAACAAACCATTCAAAAACTTTCAAAAATACATAAGAAGATTCCCATTTTTGCTAGAATAGTTGGGAGTTTTGATGAATTTAAACTGATTGAATCAAGGCTTTCTAATTTTGTTGATCTATTCATATTAGATTTTAATTTGGCCAGGAATTTAGCAGAAAATAATTTGGCTTCTACTAAACCTATTTGTCTATCAATTTGCCCAAATGAAATAGATGTTTTTCTTAAACAAGAAAATTACCCATTCCATTCAATTTTGATTGAAGAATTTCCAAATACAACTGATTTAGAGCAAAAAAATAACTTAATAAATACAATTCAAAAGTTAAAATCAAAACAACTAGAGAAACCAATTTTTACAAAAGGCGGAGTGGTTGAACCGATTGATGCTATTGAATTAATCGATACTGGAGCATCATTAATATTTTTGACTCATGGATATGTACTCAGTGGTCCTGGTTTACCGAAACGCATCAATGAAGCGATAAAGTATAGAAGAAAAAAAGCGAAGCCTAGTTTAAATGACGGTTGGAGATGGTACTTTTTATTTGGCCTTTTCATGTTTATTGGCGGATTACTTGCTCTATATATTAGTTTAACTTCCATTGTCCTTCCATATGATGAGCATTTTTTAACGATTGATCGTCAATTTATTTTACAATTTAATGATCGAATTCTCCCATTTATGTCACATGATCGGATGACACTTTCTGGGACGATTATGTCGGGTGGAATATTGTTCATGTCATTAGCCAGAAATGGAGTTAAACATCATTTTCATTGGGCAAAAAAAGCAATTGACACAAGTGCGTTCATAGGTTTTTTAGCAATATTCTTATTTATAGGATATGGTTACTTTGACTGGTTACACGTTTTATTTTGGGTCGTTTTATTAATACCATTCTTAATTGGTTTCTTTAAAACAAGAGGAATAAATAGAAGTCCAGAATCTGAAAATTTAACAAATAACAGCGTTTGGAAACTTAGTTTAATAGGTCAATTATTTTTTATTATACTAGGATTTTCGATTCTAATCGGGGGGTGTATTATTTCCTTTGTGGGTGTCACTACTACCTTTGTTAAAACAGATTTAAATTATTTATGTTTAACGCCTTCTGAGTTGGATGCATTTAATCAACACTTAATACCTGTTATCTCACATGATCGCGCCGGTTTTGGAGGTGGGTTAGTAAGTGTCGGTTTACTAGTACTCATGATTTCATTATGGGGCTTCCGACAAAATCAAAAATGGATCTGGTGGACTTTATTGTTCGGAAGCTTACCTGCGTTTATAACTGCGTTTGCAGTCCATTTTATGATTGATTATACAGATTTTTATCATCTATTACCACCAATCATTGCCAGTTTGTTTTTATTGATTGGAGTCATTACATCTTATAAATTTTTGAACTTTACTAAGAAGGATTCGAACGAAAACAATTTTCCTAAACTAAACAACCAGATATAAATTCAATAAGCAGACTAAAAGGTAGGAGGCATCCTACCTTTTTAGTCATCTACTACAACATGTTTTTTCGGTAACATGAAATAAACGGGAAGTCCAATTATTGTTAAACCAATTCCCCAAAATGCTAAAATAGGTTGCGTCATAAGTGTATTAACGACGATAAAGACTCCCCCAATTATTGCGATTGAGAGAACTAATGGTAAAAAAGGTACCCTATATGGCCTTTTCAGATTTGGTTCCCGTTTTCTTAAAATATAAACCGCAATAAATGTTAAAGTATAGAAAATCCAAATGACAAATACTAACATATCAGTTAATAAGTCAAATCCACCTATAAACATCATAAATATGGCAACTATTAGGATAAATAGACCAGAATTATATGGCACTCCAGTTTTAGATAATTTACCAAACCAACTACTAAAAGGAAGTTTTTGTTCTTTAGCCATTACATATGGGACCCTCATACCTGTCATTGTATAGCCATTAATTGTACCAAATACTGAAATCAAAATTCCGATCGAGACGAGTTTCCCTCCAAAATTACCGAATAGAACTTTCGAAACTTCAGTAGCAGGTGTGGATGTACCAGCTAATTGCGCTGCGGTTAATACAAATAAAAATGATATATTAATCAAAAGATATACCGCCATTACAGCTGCTAAACCAAATACGATTGCTTTTGGCAAATCATTTTTAGGATTTTTCATTTCGCCGGCAATATTTCCAACAAGTATCCAACCGTCATACGCAAACATCGTAGCAAGTAAAGCTGAACCAAGTGCTGGCAAAAAACTTCGATCAGTTCCTACCTCAATTGGAAAAAGCTGAAAAGTCACATTTCCTTCATGTAATAACCCAAATATTATTAAAATCGCCTAAGGTATTAGTTTACAAAATGTAAAAAGCGATTGAATACTACCAGCAGTTTTTGCTCCTAAAAAATTCATTAATGTGATAAAAATTGCAGTAACTACAGCAATAATCGTTACAGTGAACTTATTAGAACTGGCAGGAACCCCAAAAATGGAAACTGCTTGCGTACCAAATATAATCGAAAGCGCAGCAATATTAGCTGGAAAATAGATAATCGTTTGTGCCCAACCAAGTAAATAAGCTGTCAGATCTCCATATGTATGCTTTAAATAGGCAACCATTCCTCCTGTTTTTGGTATGGCTGCGGCAAGCTCAGCACCAGATAAGCCAGCACAAATTGTAATGATGCCTCCAATAATCCATGCTAATAAACCTAAGCTTGCAGATCCAGTTGCCCCGTATACAGCAGTGGCTTTAAAGAAAACACCACCACCAATTACAGTACCAATTACAGTAGTTAAAGCTGCAATAAACCCCATTTCTCTTCTTAGTTTATTTTCCGACAATAGGATCACCCATTCTTAAAAAAATCACTTTACTTCATTTCCAAAGAAATGTTCACAAACACTGGAAATTCTCTCTAGGTCAACATTACCACCCGATATGATTGCTACTACTTTTTTATCTTTTATGTATTTTGAAGCCTTACCTGATAAAATTGCTGCTGTTGCTAGGGCACCTGATCCTTCTACAACTGCTTTACCTCTTTGTAGTAAATCCTTCATTGCAACTTCTATTTCATCCTCACTCACTAGGATGATTTCGGTTACTAATTCCTTTACAATTTCATATGTTAATTTTCCTGGTACCTTAACAGAACAACCATCGGCTATTGTAGGAGCAATATAGTTACTCACTATTTCTCCGGCGTCTATTGATGCTTTCATGCCATGTACATTCTCTGCTTGAACACCAATAATGTCTATTGTAGGGTTAAATGATTTCAAAGCGACTGCAATTCCCGAAATTAGTCCACCACCACCAATTGGAACAATTATTGTATCAACATCCCAGAGATCATCTAAAATTTCAATACCGATAGTCCCTTGGCCAGCCATAATGTAAATATCATCGTATGGATGAATGAATGTTTCGCCAGTTTCTTCTCGTACTTTTGCACAATAGTCTTTCGCATCATCAAATGTATCACCGTGTAAAATGATATTTGAACCATAGCCTTCTGTTGCTTCAACCTTTGCTTTTGGTGCAGTTGAAGGCATGATGATTTTACTCTTAATATGCAGTAGCTTTGATGATAAAGCGACACCTTGTGCATGATTACCAGCTGAACATGCGATAATTCCTTTTTTTCTTTCTTCCTCAGTTAAATGAGAAATTTTATTAAATGCGCCTCGAAATTTAAATGAGCCTGTTAATTGCATATTTTCAAGTTTTAAATAAATTTCTCCTTCTGACTTTGAAGTTAAATAAAATGACTTTACTAAAGGTGTTTTTCGAACTTTACCTTCTAAAAGTTCATATGCCGTTTTAATCTCTTTAATCGTTAATGGTAATCCCTTATGATCTAAATTATTCATCTTCTAGCTTCCTTTTTATCAGCATTTTAATTTATCATTCTTTCTTGATACATGTTAAGTTTGTGTCAAAGTACGAAACAAAATACCAAAAACAGGAATTAGTAAAGGAAGAGAAAATAAAAAGAAGGCGACAATTGTCTCCTTCTTTTTAAATTAAGCTTGAGTTACGTTTAACTTTGCAGCTAATTTGTTTAACATATCTTCAGACATACGATCTAAATCAAATTTTGGATCGAAGCCCCACTCTTCTTTTGCAGCAGAGCTGTCAATTGAATTTGGCCATGAATTAGCAATTCCTTGACGAATAGGGTCAATGTCGAAATCTAATGTAAATTCAGGGATGAATTTACGAATTGATGCCGCAATTTGAGTTGGTTCAAATGACATCGCTGAAATATTAAATGCATTACGATGTTTAAGTTTTGATGGATCTGCTTCCATTAACTTAATAATAGCATCAATTGCATCAGGCATATACATCATATCCATGTAAGTTCCTTCACCGATAAATGAAGTATATTTCTTATTTTTTAATGCTTCATAATAAATATCAACAGCATAATCAGTAGTACCTCCACCAGGCACTGTATCATAAGAGATTAAGCCTGGGAAACGTACACCGCGAGTATCTACACCAAATTTTTCATAGTAGTAATCACATAATAATTCTCCAGCTACTTTTGTAACACCATACATTGTAGTAGGGCGTTGGATTGTATCTTGTGGTGTGTTATCCTTTGGTGTTGCTGGTCCAAATGCACCAATTGAACTTGGAGTAAAGAATTTTAAGCTTAATTCTCTGGCTACTTCAAGAGCATTCACTAATCCACCCATATTTAAGTCCCAAGCTAATGTAGGTTTTGCTTCTGCAACTGCTGATAAAAGAGCAGCTAAATGAATGAAGGTATCAACTTCATACTTTTTAGCAATCTCTAGCATTTTTTCTTTATCCATTACGTCTAAAATTTCAAAATGACCAGTTTCTAAAATTGGACTTCCTTCAAGACGGCGAATATCTGTCGCAACAACATTTTCATTACCGTATTCATTTCTAAGACGCATAGTTAATTCTGAACCGATTTGTCCAAAACAACCAGTTATTAATATTTTCTTCATTCCTTAGTCCACCTTATAGTAATAAAATATCGAAATTAATAGATTAAATTATTTAATAACGTTTAATTCGCGACCAACTTTTTCATAAATAGCTAAAACTTCATCTAGCATTTCTTTAGTATGCGCAGCTGTTGGCATATTACGAATACGACCAGTTCCAAGTGGTACTGTTGGGAATACGATTGACTTCGCATAAACTCCCTCTTCGTATAAACGTTTAGAAAATTCTTGTGTAAGATTTTCGTCACCGATAATACATGGTGTAATTGGTGTTTCAGACTCACCAATATTAAAACCAAGTTTTGATAAACCAGCTTTTAAGTAATCACCATTTTCCCAAAGCTTTTCGATTTTTTCTGGTTCTTCAGACATAATACGAATTGCTTCAATACATGCAGCAGCATTTGCTGGTGTTAAAGAAGTAGAAAATAAGAACGGACGTGCACGAACTTTTAACCAATCGATTAATTGTTGTGAACCAGCTACATATCCACCTACAACGCCAACTGCTTTAGAAAGTGTACCGATTTGGAAATCAATTTTATCTGATAATCCAAAATGCTTAACAGTTCCAGCTCCTTTACCCATAACGCCAGAACCATGAGCATCATCGATATATGTAATTAAGCCAAATTCTTCTGCAATTTTTACGATATCAGGAATATTTGCTACATCTCCATCCATAGAGAAAACACCATCTGCAATATACATAACTTTCTCGTATAAACCACAAGTTGTAGCTTCTTTTGCTTTTTCACGTAAATCATCCATATCTTGGTGCTTTACACGAATAATTTTTGCCCCAGAAAGTCTGCAACCATCGATAATTGAAGCATGGTTTAATTCATCAGATAGAATTGCATCTTTTTTTGTCATGACCGCTGAAATAGCACCCATATTACAGTTAAAACCAGATTGGAATGCAATAGCAGCCTCTGTATGTTTAAATTCAGCAATCGCTTTTTCAAGTTGATCGTGGATATCCATCGTACCATTAATCGTACGTACCGCTCCTGCACCAACTCCATATTTTTCAGTCGCTTCAATAGCAGCTTGTTTTAAACGAGGATGAGTCGCAAAACCAAGATAGTTATTTGAAGATAAATTTATAAATTGTTTACCACTAATTTGAATAGTAGCTTCGTTAGAACCTTCTAAAGAGTTAATCTCATTATAGAGCCCTTTCTCTTTTAACTCAGCTAATTGTGGAGTTAAAAATGCTTCTAATGTCTTGCTTGACATAAATACCAGCTCCTTAATTAAGTTTATTTATCTAAAAGGAGTAAGCCCCCATTTTATATCTATTATTTATTATTAAATAAATATAAAAAATTATCGTTTTATTATTTTCCATTTTTGTAAAAGAAAATTTTTTATGTATTGTTTAGGCTTTCCGAATTCAATTATAAATCGGTTACATTGCATTAGGAATACTTTTATTCAAAATTTATTCGAAAAAGGTTGAATTTAAATTATTATAAAAATTCATATAATTCCAATATTATTCAATTTGTTTTTTTTAGTAAAACATCTAGTGGTTAAAAAGGGGGTGAAGGAGAATCATGTCGATTTAAGTTGGGCTGTAAATAAATAGTTGAGAAGTACAAATAAATGATGAATTCCTACAAATAAACAATGAACTGCAAATAATTTTCGAAAAACTCAATTAAAATTTTCAAAACCACAATTTGCTCTCATCCTTACTAAAACCTATAAAAAATTTCTTATTCTCTCTAAAAAAGCTCCACTAAAACACTCATTCATTCTATTTTATAAATAAAAATAGGGCGGTCATTAGTCAATTAAACCGACACATAAGACAGCCCCATAAAATATAATTTATTTTTTCACAAAACTAAGTAATAAAATTTGTTTCAATTATAAATTAGTCCATTTAGGCTCTAATTTGTGTGCCAACGCCCTGTCTAACTTTCTTTTCATTCATTAAATAACGTGATAATCCAAATGTTATGATTAAAGAAACAAAAACAGGAATTGAACCCATCCATGTAATTGAACGGATTGACAATTGACTGACTGCAAGCCCTCCGATTGCTGCACCAAACGCAAAGCCCAATTGCATCATAGACTGATTTAAACCTAATAAAACATCAGATGATTTAGGAGAAATTGTTGCTAAGTTAAATTGTTGTGTAGCACCAGATGACCAACCAGAAAAAGACCATAATGTAAGGATAATAATCACTGTATTGATTGAACTAGAGATGAGAGATAATAATAAAATCGATAAAATATTAAGTACTAGTCCTCGTTTTAAAGTAAGCGAAATTCCCCACTTGTCTGCACTGAATCCCCCGAATTTAGATCCAAATAAACTTGCTATACCAAGTATTAGAAGAGCAAAACTTAATACGTGATCGCTCATTTTAGTAGTTTGAATAAGGTACGGTGATAAATAAGTAAACACGATTCCATATCCACTCATTAAGAAAAAAGTAATCGATAAAGCTAATGCAATTTTTGGTTGTTTAATCAGTGAAATTTGTTGCAATAATGGAATCGGTTGATCACCCATTGTTTGTGGTATTGTCTTAACGATAACTGCTAAAGAGATTAAAACGAATATGGCAACTCCAAGAAAGACGAATCTCCAATCATAAACAGCTGCTATAAATCTGCCAATTGGGACACCTATGATCAGTGAAGCAGTAAATCCCATGACAACAGTGGCAATTGAACTTGCCTTTCTATCTGCTGGAGCAATCTTTGCAGCCAAGCTAAGTACTGTTACAACAGTAACTCCCGCACTTAACGCCATTATAATGCGTGCAACCATAAACAAACCGTAACCAGGTGCAATTACTGCTAATAAATTTCCTAAAATAAATACGCTTAAAGAAAATAAAAGTAATTTTCGGCGTTCCATTTTGGCTAATAGGGCCATTAATATCGGTGTACCGATCGCATAAATCAATGAATACACCGTAATTAGTTGCCCTGCGGCCTCGATCGAAATACCTAATTCAACGGCCATTTTATCTAAGATTCCAGAAATAACATATTGTGAAGTTCCTACTAAAAAACTTATCATTGCTAAAATATAAATTTTCCCTTTATTTGTCATAAAATAATTCCTTTCAACATAATTATATATTTCTATAAACACCGAAATATAAAACTTTAGAGAAGGAAGCCAATTGATTAGCTTCCTTCCTACTATCTATTCATATCAAAGCTTAGATTAGAACATTTAGATGCTTTTTAACATCATATTCTTCAATTGCTTCACCATTTTTTAAACGGTGTAAAAGATCTGGATTCGAAATTAGAGGACGCCCAAACGCAGCAACATCAATTGTTCCTTCATTGATAGCTTTTTCTGCCATTTCAGGATTTAACGTACCTACTCCCACAATAATGCCATCCCAGTATTTTCTAACAAGTTGATGCATCGTTTTACCATCTGCAAGTATGCGATCAAATTGCATAATCGAAGGATGTAATAAAGTTGCACCTACTTCTTTAAATGCTTCAATAAATGTACGAATTGCATAATCTGGATCTTCCCACATATAGCCCGGAATATCAGCTTTATGTGCAGAAAATCGAATCATCGTTCTTTCAGTTCCTATGGCTTCGATAACTGCTTTTATTACTTCTTTCATGAAAGTTAATCTTTGTGGAAGCTCACCACCGTATTGATCTGTACGATGATTTGTAACATCTGAATTAAACTGATCGATTAAGTATCCATGTGCAGCATGAATTTCGACTCCATCAAAACCAGCTTCAATCGCATTTTTAGCTGCTTGAGCATATTGATTGATTACTTCTTTAATATCCTCGGTAGTCATTTCTTCTGGTATGTCATATGGTTTACGAAAACGAGAAACTAATCCCTCTGCAGGAATCGCTGAAGGTGCTTGTGGTGGCATATTTCCAGCAAGTTCGTGATGAGATAATCGGCCTACGTGCCATATTTGAGAAATCATTGTGCCACCCTCTTTATGAACAGCATCAGTTACCTTTTTCCAAGCTTTAACTTGATCCTCAGAATAAATACCCGGAATACCTGGGTAACCTTTTCCACGCGGACTAATTACTGTTCCTTCAGAAATAATCAAACCTACACCATCTGCAGCTCGTTTACGATAATATTCGACTATATCTTCTCCAACTACACCTGTTTGATCATCTGCAAAACTTCTTGTTAATGGTGCCATTACAGTACGACTACGTAAATTCCAAGCACCTATTTTTACTGGTTCAAAAAGCTTACTTGCTAGACCATTTTCTAATTTTCCCCAACTAGTTTCATCTTTGCTTACTAAACTCATATTCTCAATTCCCCCTTAAATTATTCGGTATTTCTACAAATACTGAAATATAAACTAAAATTATACCGCTTTATTTTTAAAGTAAAGCGGGTGCATATTTTTCCAAAACTTCTCGTTGTAAACTATAGTATCTGAAGGTTCCTTCTTTGCGAACTGTTAGCAAGCCGCAATCAAGTAATGGTTTTAAATGATGTGTCAATGTAGAATTGGCCGAGATCTTTATTTGATTTTTCATTTCTGAACAAGCTAATTCAGATTGCTTAGCCAGTACTTTAACAATTTGTAAACGAGTGGATTCTCCTAATGCTTTATAAACTTTTACTGCAATATCATCGTTCACCACTTTAACCTCCTCTCATTGCCTAATACTTATTTCAGTATTTATAGAAATATTGTATTTCAACTAATTTATGATGTCAAGAGTCAAGATTCAATCTAATAAAAAAAAATTTCGCTAATAAAATAGTTGGACTTGTTCACTTAATTTTAGAGTGTTGATTTTTTTAGAGGAAGACGATTTTAAGAAATAAGTACTTTATTCATTAACTATATATTCCACTTGTATAGTGTATTTTGCGAGAAATCAAAAACCCCACAAGGGAATTAATTACCTTGTGGGGTTTTTCACTTTCTACTAGATGAGTAGATTAAACAATGTTGGGTTATTGTTTATTTCCATGAATTGAATTTCATGACAATTCATTCGCTCAATCAATGCTTTGTAATCGGATTTATTGGCCAATTCTATTCCAACTAATGCTGGCCCATTGTCCTTATTGTTTTTCTTTGTGTATTCAAACCTCGTAATGTCATCGTTTGGTCCAAGTACTTTATCAAGAAATTCACGTAATGCGCCAGATCGTTGTGGGAAGTTGATGATGAAATAATGTTTTAGTCCTTCATGAATTAAAGACCTTTCTTTTATTTCTTGAAGTCGGTCAATATCATTATTTCCACCAGATACGATACAAACGACATTCTTTCCTTTTATTTCATCCTTAAATAATTCTAAAGCTGATACAGACATAGCTCCAGCGGGCTCTGCAATGATTGCATTTTTATTATAAAGCTCTAAAATCGTTGTACAAATCTCACCTTCTGGAATAGCGACAACTTGGTCAAGTACTTCTCTACAGATTTCATATGTTAAATAACCAACTTGGCCAACCGCTGCTCCATCCACAAACTTTTCAATGAAAGGTAAAGTTACAACTTTTCCATTTGCAATCGATTCGGCCATTGAAGCAGCACCCATCGGCTCTACTCCAATTACCTTAGTTGAAGGACTAATTCCTTTTATGTATGTTCCAACTCCAGAGCTTAATCCACCTCCGCCGATTGCTACGAAAAGATAATCTACTGGACGGTCAATTTCATTTAATATTTCAACTGCAACTGTACCTTGTCCTGCAATTACATCTTGATCATCAAATGGATGAATAAATGTCATTTGATTTTCATTGCAATAAGCTTGGGCATTTTGATGAGCAATATCAAAGGTGTCACCGATTAATATAACTTCAACAAATGGTCCACCAAAGAATTTCACTTGAGATACTTTTTGATTCGGCGTTGTTGATGGCATAAATATTTTCGCATACACCTGCAAATGATTACATGTATATGCTACACCTTGGGCATGATTGCCTGCACTTGCACATACAACCCCTTTTTGTCTTTCTTCATAAGACAAGTTGCTAATTTTGTAATATGCTCCTCTAAGCTTAAATGAGCGGATTATTTGTAAATCCTCTCGCTTTAAAAATACGTTACAATCATATTTTTCACTAAGCATTGTACTAATCTGCAAAGGTGTTTTATTCGTAACTTCTTTTAACATATTATAGGCAACTAAAATATCCTCAATCTTAACAGTACTTTTTACTTTCTCCATATAACTACCTACCCTTTGCATTTTTTTATATAGATTCCATTATAGTAAAAGTTAATTAATAAATAAACAGAAAATTCAATATTCTAATGAAAGTTTTATGTCATTATACATAAATGAAATAAAATGGGCTTAATATTCGTACTTTCATTCTAATTGGCAGTAATACACTAGTTATCATTTTTAGTCGGATATGCTATCATTTTCATATTAAATAAATAGATATTAGGTGATTTATAAAATGGAAAATCAATCTTTATTATTAATTGATGGCTTTAACTTATTAAGTAGAGGCTATTTTGCAACTTCTTATGGGAGAAGTGATGAACAACTTTCTAAGACGAAAGATGGCGTTTATATAAATGCATTAAGAGTATTTATTCCAAAGCTTTTTAACTTAATTAAAGAACACGACATTACTCATCTTGCAATTACTTGGGATGTTAAACGTGAAGAAACTGATCGTCGAAATAAATATGATTTTTATAAAGCAACTCGTGGAGAATTACCTACACCACTTATCGAACAATATTTCACTTTAAAAACAGCATTAGAAGAGATCGGTATTGCTCAACTAGAAATGGCACCATATGAAGCAGATGATTTAATAGGTACCCTATCTAATAATTGGTCTAATTCTGTTAAAAATAAATGCTATATTTATAGTAATGATCGAGACTTACTACAATTAATAAACGAGCATACATCTCAAATCATTGCTCAAAAAACTGGTGAAATTGTTTACTCCCTTGAGCATTTCAGTAATGATTATGGAATCCATCCCAAACAATGGGTTGATGTAAAGGCATTATTAGGTGATTCTAGTGATAATATACCTGGTTGCCCTGGAGTAGGAGAAAAATC
Source organism: Gottfriedia acidiceleris (assembly GCF_023115465.1). Classification (NCBI taxonomy): domain Bacteria; kingdom Bacillati; phylum Bacillota; class Bacilli; order Caryophanales; family Bacillaceae; genus Gottfriedia; species Gottfriedia acidiceleris. The sequence continues at coordinate 2,899,753 of NZ_CP096034.1, forward strand.
GGCTATTCCATTAATTCAACTTTATAACTCCGTTGAAGAATTGTACGAAAATATGGAAAATCTTGATTCTAAATTTAATCGCTACAAAAAGAAACTAGAGGCTGGTAAGGACTCTACTTTTATTAGTAAAGAGCTTTCTGCCATTACAATTGATATACCTCATTTTGCTCAATATACTTTTGAGGATTTAAAAATTAGTATTAATGAAGAAAAATTGTCACTTAAGCTTGAGGAATTAGAAATTCGTGTTAAGCGATAAAAGTCGGTAATTATGATGGATGGGAAACTCTTGTTATCAAAGAATAAACATTAACTTCAAAAAATAAAATATGCCTTAAAAATTATAGATAAAAGAACACTACATTTTTCAATAACTAAGGTAGTGTTCTTTTTAATTGGCTCTTTTCGGAAAGTTTGTGGCTTTTAAAATTAATAGGAATTTTTGTAGAACGATTATCATAAAGATTGTTCGACTAAGTGTTAGTTGCATAAGCAATATATGAATGGGGAAAATTTATTTCAAATGTTTTTTAAACACGATAAAAATTCAATTTTTTTACTAACTTGAAGAAAAGGAAGGAGCAAAGGGATGGAAAAAAAGATTGCTAAAATTTGTGCGATAATTTCAACAATTATTTTTATCGCAAATGTTTTTTATATAAAAATATACATAATCTCTATATTTGCTTTTTTATTACTTACTGTACCAGCTATAATTTATAGAACAAAAATTATTATTAGTAAGAGGTATATATCGCTTAAAGAACTTATAAAAGGAGAAAAAGGTGATTTCCTTATTATAATTGCAATAATATTATTTGGGTTTCAGGTAGTATTTGAGAGTCCTACTTTTACACCAAGTCCACTAATTGGAATACTTGCTTCTTATGGTGTAATTGTTAAAAATAAGCAACAAAAAAAAGCACGATAAACTTTGGATGACCAGTTCTCTAATGATATCCTATTTCGTAAATACTTAACTGTAATGTCATTAAGATTTTGACAGGAACCTAACATCATACCCTTTACTCTCTCCTTAGTACTAACTTCTTATTTTGTTGTAAGAATTTGAACCAGTATAGGTAGTTGTCGACATATTTAGTGGCTACTCCTTGAAATCTATCCATCCAATCTCCAAGACGTTTATGAAAGCTATTGACATGCTGAACATGATCTATGCCTTTTTTCACATCCCCTTCTTTACTGACATTAATTGTTTCGTGTTTTAGACCTTTATCCAAAGCAAACTTTTTATAATTCGTAGCATTGTCAGTGCATAACAAAGCTATGATAAGCTAATCTCTTTAATTGCCCCTATTGCCGCATTAATTTGGATAAAAAAAATAATTCATTTTGCCTTGAAATACTAAATATCCTGAATTACTCATAATCATTTCTCCAGATTTAGGCATACTAATAGTTCAAATAGATTTACTAAGAATATCAATAGATAGCAATTTGACCTGTTAGTGTAATTAGAAGTAAAGTCGTTTTAATATACATTTCCTCAAAGGTTTTCTGGATTTTAAAAAAGTAAGTTTAGATTTTAAACAAAATTGCTCAAATTCCAGTTGAAATTGTTCTTTTTGGTTTATTCATTAAAAAAATTTAACAAAATCTGTATTGTAGAATAACGGCATAAATGTTTAAATTATACTAGTCATTTTTATCTTAAATATTCTTATTCAAATTAAAGGCAATACAAAAATCTCAAAAGGAGCCCGCCATTACTAAGCAAATGAAAGAAAAGCATAAAAAAATCAGAAAAACAAAAAGAATGTCTCTTAAAATATTGCTTGTGATTGTTCTAATTCTTATAGTATTCATAGGATATAAGGGAATAAAAACATACTATAAATTACAGAATGCTACTCAGGGTGAAGCTATTCACTCAAGTATGCGAAAACAAGAAATAAAAGATACTCAACCGTTTTCCATTTTATTTCTTGGAATTGAAAACTACGCAACAAAGGGTGAAGGTGGTAGAACTGATACCATCATTTTAGCAACTGTTAATCCCAAAGATAAAACAATACAAAAAATGAGCATTCCTCGTGATACATACGTGGAAATTCCAGATCAAAAAAGAAAATCTAAAATTAATGGTGCATATAATAGTGGTCTTCAATCAACTGTAAATACAGTAGAAAACTTTTTACATGTCCCAATCGACTATTATGTTACTGTAGACTTTGGTGGTTTTAAAAATATTGTAGATGAGATTGGTGGAATTGATGTTAATGTTCCATTTGATTTTTGGCAATATACTGATACTAAACCACGTTATAAGGTTTACTTCAAAAAAGGAAATCAACATCTAAATGGTACAGAAGCTTTAGCCTATGCTCGAATGAGAAAGCGCGATCCACGTGGTGATTTTGGACGCGAAGAACGTCAACAACAAGCTATGCTGGCAATTATCGATAAATTAAAGTCTCCCGAAACATTATTTAAAATAGATAAATATGCAAGTGTATTCAGTAAAAATGTCAAAACCAATATGAGCTTGTCTGAAGGTTTATACTTATTTAATGACATGAAAGGAGCAAATTCTAAAAACATCACTACATTAAAATTGGACGGAAAAGACGATTATATCAACAAGATTTACTATTATATGCCTAATCAAACTAGCGTAAATAATATATCAAGTAGTTTGAGAAACCATCTTGAGCTTGATAAATTACCAGCTAATTCAATTGAATCAAAATAATTGCATGTATCATTAATTTTTAATAAAAGAGGTAAATGAGTAAGCATACTCATTTATCTCTTTTCTTTTTTAAATCGATTTAGATTTCAATACATTTAACTTTTAGAGGCATAACTCTGAATGCTAAATCAATTAGTTTTTTTTGGAAACCCTTCAAGCATACCTTAGTTCTATAAGGAAATGTTTTGTAGAATACCTTAATTGTTTAGGTATTTTATTACTTTATTGAGAGAATCAATAATTTGTTTGCTTAGGCGAATTATACTTTTGTTATCGATTTTGTTATTCAACTTGCCACAAACGCTCAAAATCAAACTCGTTATTCTTATACTTCAAAAGATAAAGATCAGGATTACGTAAACTTTTCCAATTCTCAAAACCAAATTCTATGTTAAACTGTTTTAAAATTAAAGACATCAAATTCCCATGAGTGACAACGATTGTAATTTGATTTTCACTTTTGATGATCTCATCTATTACGCTCATTGCACGATTAGTAGCTTCTTGACTTGATTCACCACCATCAAATTTCAATTCTAGATCTTCAAATGTGGCTTCTAATTTTTCAAGCCAGTCAGGTAAATCAATCGAGCTTAGTTTCCGTTCAGACAGTCGCTCATCGAGAACAATGTCTATTTTCTTTTCATTACTTGTCGGTTCGATTGATTGAATTGCTCGTAAAAAAGGGCTTGATATAATTTGGTCAATTTTAATTTTTGAGAAAAATTCACTCAAATGCTTAGCCTGTGTTAAACCTCGCTTTGTTAGATTTGCTTCAAATGGCTGACCTTCTGCTTCACAGTGTCTAACTAAATAAATCTCTTTTTCCATTTTATCTGCTCCTACTTTTCATTAATTGATTGAATATACAAGTTTTCTTTCTATTTTTTTATATTATCATTAACTATTCTAATTTTGATAATTGAAGTCTCTGATTTTCATATTGGTCTTTATTAATTGATGACGTTCTGAATTGAATGTATTATTTAAATTACAACAATCATTCGAAGGTAATTATATTTATCAAAAGAGGTTATTTAATTAATGAATTTTTGAATATAAGGGATTTCATTTTCATAGCAAAATAGAGGGGTTTTTACGTAATGAAAGAGTATTTTACAATTGGTGAAGTATCAAAATTATTCCAAGTCAAAATTGGGACTCTTAGGTATTATGATCAGATTGGTCTTTTACGTCCGGAATTTATCGATAAAAAGACCAACTACAGATATTATTCAACACAGCAGTTTGAAAGGTTGAATTCAATAAAATATTTGAGGGCTTTAGATTTACCAATAAACGAAATTATAGATTTTTTTAATTATCGGGAGATTGATGCTCTTGTTGAAATGTTAAAAAAACAAAAAGATGAAGTTGCCCAAAAAAAGAAAGAATTGGAGATTATTGAAACTAAAATATCACGCCGCTTATTGCAAATTGAAGATGCTGTTAGTACACCTTTAGATAAAATATCGCAAATAAAACTTCCTGGAATGCATGTAGCATATTTACGTCATGATTACGTTATAGGCGATGACATTGAATTACCTATTACAGAATTAAGGAACAGTTTTGGAATTAATGAAGAAATTTTTTTAGGGAAAATAGGAATCTCAATTTCAGCTTCTAATTTGAATAATAGTGTTTTTGATAAATATTCTAGTATTTTCATGATACTAGAAGATGGTGATCACATTCCTGCAAACTCGATTCTTATTCCATCTAGAGATTATTTAAGAGTTCGATTTAAAGGTACTCACATTGATGCAGTTGGTTATTATAAAAAATTGTTGAACTATATGAAAAAACATAATTTTGAACTGTTAGACGATTCGTTTGAAATTACGCTTATTGATTATGGCTTTACCAACGATGAAGAAAAGCATGTCACGGAAATTTTATTACCTTACAAGTAAACATAATGATAAAAATCCACTTGACCCTCTAGTTACTAGAGGGTTTATTTTTTATTAATATACTATTAATAAAAGGAGAAATGGAATGATGTTTGGCACGATTTTTAACACAATGATGATTATAGTCGGGAGTTTGATTGGAAGCATCTTTAAAAAAGGGATAAAAGAAGAATATCATGAAATTCTTATGCAGGCGATGGGATTAGTAGCTTTGGTATTAGGGATAAACTCACTAGTACAACATTTGCCTTCCAGCAAATATCCAGTACTTTTTATTGTAAGTTTAGCCATTGGTGGATTAATTGGGCAAAAACTCAAGTTGGAATCAAGATTTAATAGTTTAGTTAATAAATATTCTAAAGGTAATTTGGCTGAAGGGTTATCAACTGCTATTTTATTATTTTGTATTGGAACATTATCGATTTTAGGACCAGTAGAAGCAGCGTTAAAAGGGGATTATACGTATCTCCTTGCAAATGGTACGTTGGATGGTATTACTTCGATTGTTTTAGCATCCACTTTTGGGATCGGAATCGTTTTTGCTGGCATCGCTTTATTTACATGGCAGGGTTCCATCTATTTAATTGCAGTACTAATGAAGAATTCCTTAAACAATGATCTTCTAAATGAAGTGACGATCGTCGGAGGTATATTAATTATAGCTTCAGGCTTAAGTATATTGGGGATTAAGAAATGTAATACTTTAAATCTTCTACCATCATTAATGATTCCTCCTATTGTATTTTTATTTATGCATTTATTCCATTTATAATGTTTGTGTAATGAATAAAAAAGCTTGGGAACCTCGCCAAAATGGAGGTTCCTCTAATTACTTTAGTATTCATCTAAATAAACGTTAACTGGAATTACTCAAAAAAATTTTAATAATCAAGTAAAAACTTTTATTTTATTCTTTTTGCAAGTGGATGATTGTCAATGTATTGTATTAAGTCCCATAAATTTCCGTATAAATCCTTAAATACCGCAACCGTACCATAATCTTCTACTTTTGGTTCTCTTACAAACTCAATTCCTTTTGAAATCATTTCGTCATAATCTCTCCAAAAATCATCCGTTCCTAAAAATAGAAAAACTCTTCCACCAGCTTGATTGCCAATGAATGGCTCTTGTTCTTGTTTCGATGCCTTAGCAAGTAGAATAGTCGTTCCAGAAGAACCAGGTGGACTTACAACTACCCATCTCTTATCTTGTTCAGGCTGATATGTATCTTCAATTAAATTAAAATGTAGTTTCTTAGTATAAAACTCGATAGCCTCATCATAATCTTTTACGACTAATGCAATATGAACGATTGACTGGATCATTGTCTTTTTCTCCTAACATGTTTTCTATTAAAAGTACTACTTGTTGATTTATATTTCAATCTAATAATATTCCCTTTATTAATTACTCATCTAATTTAGCATAATAAAAAGACTGCCGAAACAGCCTTCGTATTACTCATTTAATTTTGAAGCAAAAATTGGAATGATTATGATTGTAATAAAGATTAATGCCAAAACGATTAATGAGTTTTTCCATCTAAAATCATTTTCTCCATCATTTTTATGTTGATTTATGAATTCATCATATATTTTTGATGAAACAAATTTTCCTGGATCTAGTATTTCTCCAGTTTTTTCATCCAGTAAATACGTATCATAATTCGCTGTTTTAAAGAAACGATCTCTTACAGTGTCGTATTTTGCAGCAATAGCCACTACATTTTCGTTTGTGTTATTCTCTTTATTTGTTAAACTAAATTCTTTTTGTTCGACAATCACTGTTGATTTCTTTAGATAATAATTAACTTCCTTACGATTATTCTTATCTATTTGATCTAAATAGCGCGATGTTGCATTTGAGGTTGAGACATTAGATAAAAATAACAAAAAGAAACAGAAGATGCAAAATGCAACTCTTTTCATTTATATCCCCCCACTTCTATCCAAATCTACTAAATTATATTCACTAGATTTTTAAATAGTCCTAGAGAGTATTTCTCACCTACTCATTAATCTGGAGTAGCTAATTTTTTGCTAAAGCTCCCGCGTTATTTTACCTCTATTCTGAAATCATCTTCTATAACATTTAAAAATCGATGATTCCATATTTTTTCATAAAAATCAATTGTCTCTTTTGCAGACATGAATGGATTATTTAATGTAGACGTCGCTCCGTTTACCATGAAGTTTTCGTAACCTAATCCATGTGCAAATTTAATTGTAGCATCCATACAGTATTCAGTTTGGGCGCCGCAAAATTCTATTTTATGTACTGCTAATTGATCTAAAAGATTTTTTAAGTTTGTTTTGAAAAAAGAATTTGCATGTATTTTCTTAATAAAATAATCTTGTTCTTGAACATCTAGATTAGCATGAATAGCCCAAAGTTCTTCTCCAGGTACTAATTCTTCATCACAATGTTGAACAAAAATAATTGGCTTACTTAATTCTCTATATAATGATATTCTTTTATTAACTTTACTGATTAAATTTTGTAATTCAAATAAATGCTCACCGCTGTAACATACACCATTTTGCAAATCGATCACAATTAAAACATCTGCACAAGTATCCATTTTATCTACCTCATTTCTATTTGTATTGTGATATGTATATAATTCACTTAACGTTGAATTATATATAAATTAAACAAATTCAACTATTTGTTTTATTAAGATTTACATACTCTTTTAACAAATGGAATTTATTAATAGGAAACTCATCATTTCCCCATAATTCTTTGTACCCATCTGTTCCATGTTTTTCAAAAGTTTTTCTAATGAAATTGACAACTGTTTTACAAAAACCAACTATAATACATACTTCCTTCAATAATCAAGAGTTTGTACAGACGTAGGAAAAGCCTTTGCGAGTTTAATAATCAACGAACCGCTGCCAGTACCAATAACTAAAAGTGTACCGTTCCATCACACTTCACTTTTGACACGATTACAAAAAAATCTCGTTAATTATTTATTAAGCCAAAAGGTAAAAAATTGCTTATTGAATTGTCTAACAAATCAAACCTCTAATGCTATAACAATGCACTAGAGGTTTATTAATTAAGTATTAAACAGTAACTAATTCTTTTTCTTTATTACCGATTTTTTTAACGATATCACGAGCAATCCAGACGCCACATGCGCTTGCTTGAGCTAAACCACGAGTAACCCCTGCTCCATCTCCACCTAGATATAAACCAGAGATTTCACTTTCAAAGTGTTCATTAAGCTTTGGTCGAGCTGAATAGAATTTTGCTTCTACCCCATAGAAAAGTGTATGTTCCGCAGCGATACCTGGAGTCACATGGTTTAAAGCTTCTACCATTTCAATTAAACTTTTCATTGTGTTATATGGTAAAACTAATCCTAAGTCACCTGGTACTGCTTCTTTTAAAGTTGGTTCTAAAAAGCCTTCTTTAATACGTTTTTCAGTCGAACGGCGACCTTTTAAAATATCTCCGTATTTTTGTACGATTACTCCACCATGTGAAAGCATGTTTGCAAGGCGTGAAACCTCATGTGCATATTCATTTGGTTTGTCAAATGGTTCTGCGAATTGATGCGATACTAATAAGGCAAAGTTTGTATTTGGACTTCCTAATTTAGGGTCTTTATAAGCATGTCCATTAGCAGTCATAATTCCTGAATGATTTTCAACTACTACATGTCCAGACGGATTACTACAGAATGTTCTGACTTTTGTACCCACGCTAGTATTAAATACAAATTTTCCTTCGTATAAGTGCTTGTTGATCTCTTCCATTACTACGTTTGAAGTTTCAACACGAACGCCAATATCAACTTGATTCGTTGACATTTTTAATCGACGTTTTTTCATAACATCAGTTAACCATTTTGAGCCATCACGACCAGGTACAATTACAACTTTCTCAGCATGTAATTCTTCACCTTTTTTTAATTTAATTCCCTTTATGATATGAGTACCTTCAACCTTTTCAGTAATTAAGTCCTCTACTTCAGTTTTATACTTCATATCGATTTTCGTTTTTAAATACTCATAAATGCTTTTTAGAATTTCTAAATTTTGTTCTGTTCCTAAATGACGAACTTGTGCACGTAATAATTTAAGTCCTGCTGCGTAACCACGGCGTTCAATATCTCTAACTTCTTCTGTTAAAGGATCCGTAATTGATTCAGTGGCACCATGTTCTAGATTAATTCCATCAACGTATTTAATTAATTCAACTACTTGTGAATCAGATAAGTAATCTGTCATCCATCCACCAAATTCACTTGTAATATTAAATTTTCCATCTGAATATGCTCCAGCACCACCAAAACCATTTGTTATTGAACAAGCTGGTAAGCAACCTGAAAATTCTTTTTTACCTGCAGCAGGCGGACATTTTTCAATTTTCTTTTGTAAAATTGGACAATGTCTTGCGAATATATCATGTCCTTTATCAACAAGTAGTACTTTCGCATTCGGCATTTTTAAAGTTAATTCATAACAAGTAAAGATTCCAGCAGGTCCTGCTCCAACAACGATAACATCATACATCTATATATACCTCCAAATAAGGTTTAATTTATTTCATTTGATCAACCTAAAATAGAATACCATCAATATGAATGCGTTTCAAGTAAAAACACGAACATTTTTTGTGTTTTTTTCAAAAATTATTCGTTTATACATAAAGTGAAACCTTTTCATTAGAAATTACTATCTGTCAATTAGCTTTTTTATCCAATATTAGACAATTCAAACTTGAAAATTAATTAATTTTCAATCAGACTATTTATAATTTAACAATTAGTGGATTTCATGCTAATTTAACTAAAAGTTAATGATTGAAATACGAAAATATCTTATTAGATAGAATCACATTCCTACCAAGTTGAATAGTTATATAAATAACAGATTTTTTATATTGGAGATGGAAAATATGCTTGAAGAAAATTTAAAGGAAAAGGATGGTAAAGATCATTATCAAAAAACTAATTTAGAAGATGAGGAATTACAATCGAGTCTTGAGAAAAAAATTGTTGCTGTAACATGGGTTAAAGCAGTTGCACAATTATATGAAACGATAACATTATCAAAATTATACACGATTGACAAAGACCCAATCTTTCAAGGGAAAAGAGATATCTTATCGGGAATGTGGATTGGTACAGCAGGTCAATTTTCCGTAGCTTTTCACGTTTCGAAGCAATTGTTCACTTCAGATAAAAAAGATTTACTTGAGTTACAAAGAAAAATCGTACTTTCTGATTCAATTCAATTAGTAGGGAACGCTTTGGCGCTTATTGGTGCGTCTGAGGTAATTCAAGAGGAAATTGGTGACGGGGAAATATTCCTTGCATAAACATGAATTTATACTAGTTTTGTACGCATTATCAAAAACGCTAATTTAAAAAATATAAAATAAATAAATCCCACAGCAATTCAAATGTGGGATTTTTCATTAGTTTATATTTTGTTCTGTTTATACAGTGATTCTCCATTCTAATTATTCGTTTTCCCTATTCCTTGCACTTCCTGTTTTTCTCTTACTCCTACATTTAGTGCTTTTTGGAAGCTTGCAATCAAGTCTTCAATATCTTCTAAACCAACGGACACTCTTATTAATGTATCTTTAACGCCTAATCTTTCACGAACCTCGAGAGGTATTGCAGCATGTGACATCTTTACAGGATAAGATACAATTGTTTCAACTCCGCCTAGTGAAACTGCAACTGCAACGTTTTCGACTGATTGCAGGAAACTTGTCGTTTGTTCAATTGTTTTTAGTGTGAATGAAAGGACTGCTCCTCCTCCAGTAGCTTGCTCAAAATGTACATCGTGACCAGGATGATCTTTTAGTCCTGGGTAATATACATCTTCAACTTCTTCTTGTTCTAGGAGCCAATTTGCTAATTTTGATGCAGTTTGTTCATAGGCATCCATACGAACTTTTAACGTCTTTAATCCTCTTAATGTTAACCAACAGTCTTGTGGACCTAAAATTGCTCCGAATGAATTTTGAATCGTGTATAAATCATTTGCAAGTTCTTCCGAATTTACGACTGCTAATCCTCCGATTACATCGCTATGGCCTGCAATAAATTTTGTTGCACTATGAACGACAATATCAGCTCCTAAATCTAATGGTCTTTGTAAATAAGGTGATAAAAAACTATTATCTACAATGACAAGTATGTCATTTTCTTTTGCTATTTTAATTGCACTACTTAAATCAGTAATTTTCAAAAGAGGGTTAGACGGTGTTTCTAAATAAAGTCCTTTTGTATTAGACTTTATCCCGGCTTTAATCTCTTGTAATTTAGAAGCATCTACGAATGTAAAATCGATTCCGAAACGATTTAATACTTTTGTCGCTATTCTAAATGTTCCTCCATACACATCTTCACAAATGACTATATGATCTCCAGCTGAGAACAAAGATAATACAGATGAGATTGCAGCCATGCCTGATGAAAACGCAAAGCCGCGCACACCATTTTCTAATTTTGCAATTGTATTTTCTAGCGCTTCTCTTGTTGGATTTCCACTTCTTGCATAGTCGTATTTACTAAAATTCTCTATATCAAATTGATGAAATGTTGAAGTCTGATAAATAGGTATACTTAACGCTCCTGTTGCCTGATCTATTTCGTTGCCATTATGAATTAATTTCGTTCCAAATTGCATACTCATCACCCCAATGCATTTTCTAAGTCATTTAATAAATCATCAATATGTTCAATACCAACAGATAATCGAAGTGTATGGTCATCTAGACCAAGCTTTCTTTTAAATTCTTCTGGCATTTCTGAATGAGTTTGCGTATGAGGATACGTAATTAATGATTCAACTCCACCTAAGCTTTCTGCGAATGTAATGACTTTAACGCTACCTAAGACCTGTTCAACCAAACTTAAATCTTTCACTTTAAATGAAATCATCGCACCAAATCCAGTTGCTTGTTCTTTAATAATTGAATACCCTTTATGTGTTGGTAACCCTACATAATATACATCAGTAACATTTGGATGATTTTCTAAAAACTTCGCAAGTACAATTGCATTTTTTTGACTGTATTCCATGCGTAAATGTAATGTTTTAATTCCTCTTAAAATTAACCAAGAGTCAAAAGGAGCTAATGTTGCACCTGTTGATTTTTGATAATAACGAATTCGTTCATTCGTATATTCTGAATTAGTCACGACAAAACCAGCAAGTGTATCATTATGTCCACCTAAATACTTTGTTCCACTATGAACAACAACATCTGCCCCTAATTCAATTGGTCTAAAGAAATAAGGTGTTAAAAATGTATTATCCACAATCACAATAATATCTCGTTCTTTTGCAATCTCTACTACTCTTTTTAAATCAGTTACTTTCATCATTGGATTTGATGGTGTTTCAATAAAAATTCCTTTTGTGTTCGGTTTAAGTGCATCAAGAATATTTTCAATTTCTGTAGTATCCACAAAATTATGCTCAAGTCCATATGGTGAATAAATTTCTTCGAATAAACGATATGTACCACCGTATAAATCATCTGAAACAATTAGGTGGTCACCTTTTTTAAATAAGCTTAATACTGCAGTAACGGCTGCATTTCCTGTTGAGAATGCAACACCATAATTTGCACTTTCTAATTTTGCAACAGTATTTTCGACTTCTTCTCGAGTTGGATTTTGTAATCTTGCATAATCATACCCCGTCGATTGATGAAGTCCTGCATGCTTAAATGTAGCAGATTGATAAATTGGATAACTGATCGCACCTGTTAATGGATCATAGCCTTTACTTCCATGTACAGCTACTGTTTCAATCGATGTTTTATTCGTGTTTAAAGCCTCTTTTGTGTTAGTCATTATAAATCCCCCATTTTAGTCAAATAAAAAACCACTTCCTAAAAAATAAGAAGTGGTTATGTCCGCAAAATATACATATCGCTCTTATCTTCCAGGTTTTTCACCTGCAGGATTTAGCACTTTCTAGTTTTCACTAGAGTTGCCGGGTTTCGTCGGGCCAGTCCCTCCACCGCTCTTGATAAGATTATTAAATTATATTGATAAGTATATTAAAAACTCTGATAATTATCAATCATTTTTTTTCATCAGTTAATTATTAACTTTTCATTTCCATGCTTCAGGTAATAAACTTTGATAAAGTGTGCTCTTATATCGATCATCAATTAGTAATAAAGTCCCTTCATCTGATTCAGATCGAATAACTCTCCCACCCGCTTGCATTACTTTATTCATACCTGGAAAGACATATGCATAATAATACCCATTTTTTCCTACCGACTGAAAATGCTCCTTTAAAATATTTCTTTCTAAACAAATCTGCGGCAATCCTACACCAACTATTACGACACCATTTAATCGATCACCCTTTAAATCGATCCCTTCAGAGAATATACCACCTAATACAGCAAAGCCAACTAACGTTTCCTCATTGAGACTATCAAATTGTACAAGGAACTCTTCTCGCTCAATTTCAGTCATACCATTTTCTTGAATAATTGTTTTTATGTTAGGGTATTTCTCTTTAAATAAATCAACACTTTGAATTAAATATTGATAAGACGGATAAAAAACTAAATAATTACCTTTTCTTTTCGTAATTTCTTTATACACCGAATCAATTAATCTTTCTAAATTTCTTTCACGATCTTGATATCGTGTTGATAGAGGGTCAATTGTTACTTCCAGTTGCTCCCTATGAAAAGGAGAATCGATTGAAATTGTATAATCACGACTTTGATCACCAAGCATATCTTGAAAATATTGTATTGGCGTTAAAGTAGCTGAAAAATAGATTGTAGAGCGAAATCTTTTTATTACGTCATTCACTACTTTAGATGGATCAAGGCAAAATAACTTTAAATGAACTTCACTTTTATAAAATTCATAGTAGCATACGTAATTTTCATCAAAAAATTCTGTAATTTTGACGAAGTTAAGTGACTCAAAATAAGTATCAAGTAAAAGTTCTTTATTTTCGTCCTCGTCCATTTCCTGTAATTTTATTTCAACAATTTCATTAAATGTATGTAGAAGTTCCAATAAATCCTCATCAATTTCTTTTGAAACTGGGGTTACAACGTCCTTCCATTTCTTTCTTAATTCAATCAATCGCTTATTTATTTCATTTATTATGGCATAAAGTTCATCTTTTACATTTTTATATCTATTTTTCAACTCTAAAAATTTAGATTTGAATAGACTTGCAGAATACATTTCTCTTGCCCGATCAACAAGATTATGAGCTTCATCAATTAATAAAACTGAACTTCGTTTATGTTCATCAAATAATCGTTTCAACGATACTCTTGGATCGAAAATATAATTCACATCACAAATAATAGCATCTGAAGAATTTAATAAATCTAATGAGTATTCAAAAGGACAAACTGTATGTTTTCGTGCATATACTTCTATTTTCTCTCTGGTTAGCGCTTTTTCCGATGAAAGTATATCAAGGACAGCATCATTTATCCGGTCATAATAACCATTGGCATATTCACAATAATCCTTTTGACACATCGTCTCTTCCTTAAAACAGATTTTATCTTTTGCTGTAATCGTCGTACACTTTATACAAAGTCCTTGATCTGTCATGCGTTTAAACGCTTCTTCGGCAACAGTCCTAGTAATCGTCTTAGAAGTTAAGTAAAACATCCGATTTATACTATTTTCACCTATACTTTTAACAGTTGGAAAAATAGTTGATACCGTTTTTCCTATTCCAGTTGGTGCAACAGCAAATAAATTATTACCTTCTTGAATCGTTTGATAGACTGCACCAGCTAATTTTCTTTGTCCTTTTCTAAAAGAAGGAAAGGGAAAATTTAATTCTTTTATTGTCTCATTCCTTAACACAATATGATCATATTTCCATTTTGCAAATGGATAATAAATTTCTAGCATTTTGTATAAGTAATTTGTTAATTCATCCTTTGTAAACAAAAGATCGAAGCTTATTTTTTGTTCAGTTAAAATGTTAATATATGTAAGTCTAAGTATAATCTTTTCAAGCTTTAATTCTTCGCAAATAAAATATCCATACACTTTTGCTTGAGCCCAATGAACAGGATATGAATTCTCATTAATTTCATTTAAATCCTTCATTGTTGATTTAATTTCTTCTATTATATATTGATCATCCTTAAGTAATAATCCATCACAACGGCCTTCTATCTGAAACACCAATTGATCCAATGTTATGGTGCCGGATATAGGTCGTTCTTTTACATCCAATTCACCATATTCTCTTTGGATTTTTTGGTGTGCCTTTGTTCCCTCAATTAATGAAACCGAACTTTTATATGTTATATTGATACTTCCCGCTGTATGAGCATACTCAACTAGCGTTCGAACTGAAACCTTTATACAATTCTCCAAGTGAGTACCCTCCTTTTTTACATTTTATCATAATTCCTCTTTCTTGATTAAAAATGAAAAGTAACAATAAAAAAGTCCAAGTTAAAATAACTTGAACTTTTAGAGATCAGAATACACTATTCAACTAGCAATATAAAACTTGAATATTATATTTCCTGTAAAATTGTAATAATTTCTCAATATCATCTTTTATTGCTTCTAGTGGTATTACAATGGCTTGCATACTTGAAAAGTAAATATAAAAGTAATTCTTCGTTCCCTTTATTTCAACTATATCATCCCATTTTATTTCATGAACACTTGATTGTGTAATTTCTTTGATCCCATTCTCATCTACCTTTAGAGAATGTTCTCCGAATAGTGATTGATCGTTCTTTTCAGTTAAATGCTTAATCATTTTGTTTTTTGATGAACGGTAGAAATACTTTGGAAAATAAATGAACCAAAGAATGGCTGCTAACGAAAAGGCAAGTAAATAACCGAGAAGTGGTTGTTTGAATAGAAAAGAAATTAAAAATGGTAATACTAAATAAATTAAACTCACAGCAATTCGTTGATTAATTAATGACTTTTGAACAGTTTTTGAATGTTTTAGGTGATGTAAATTAAATTCAATATAATCATCCAAATTAATTTCATAATTAAGCTTCATACTTGACCTCCATTTTCGCAAAAATCTTTTAACCACTATTATTTTAACATTTAAAAAAAGCAGAAAATAAAGATATTTCACCTACTTATGTTAAGTTGACTTTTCAAGATTCATAGAATTAATTCTTATATTAAAAATTCGTAATAATTCATTTCCAAGGTTCTAATTTTAGATTTTTGGCATATAAATGGATGTCCTACCTGCAAATAAGGTTTTTAAAAACCGCAATTAAAATTGGAGAAACTACAATTAAGTTATGAGATGTTGGAATTAAACAGTGGACTGCAAATTAAAAAGCAGTTGGAATACCCCATAAGCACTAGTATATCTTCCAATAAAAAAAGAGCCGCTCATATGTCAGTTAACCTGACTTTTGAGACAGCCCCAATCTAATCAAAACAGATCAATTATGCTCCATCATTAATGAAACTATATTGCGCCATGTACAACTTATAATAATGTCCTTTTAATGCTAATAACTCTTCATGTGTACCGCTTTCCTCGACATTTCCATTTCCGATTACCATAATCTTGTCGCAGTCACGAATTGTTGATAATCGGTGGGCAATGACAAACGAAGTACGACCTTCTAATAGCTTTTCAATTCCATTTTGGACAAGCTTCTCTGTATGTGTATCGATATTTGAAGTAGCTTCATCTAATATCAAAATTCTAGGATCAGCTAGTAGAGCACGAGCAAAAGAGATTAATTGTCTCTGACCTAATGAAAGTCTTGAGCCCCTCTCGTTTACATCCGTATCATACCCATTCTCCATTTTAATAATAAAGTCATGAGCATGGACTGCTTTAGCTGCAGCAATTACTTCATCATCTGTAGCATTTAATTTACCGTATCGAATATTTTCCATAATCGATGTTGAGAATAGGAATGTATCTTGTAGCATAATTCCCATTTGACTTCTAAAAGATTCTAAATCTACTTTTTTAATATCGTTTCCATCTACTAGGATTTCACCTTTTAAAGGATCATAGAATCGGCTTAACAGTGAAACAATCGTCGTTTTCCCTGCTCCTGTTGCACCTACCAATGCAATTTTTTCACCGGGATTTATTGTGAAATTCACATTTTTTAATACGGTAGAGTTTTCATCATAACCAAAAGTCACGTTTCTAAACTGAACTTCACCATTAATTCGTCCAATTGGCGGTGCATTTTCTTCACTAATAATTTCTGGATCAATATCCATTATGTCAAAAATCCGATCCGCTGCGGAGAAGTTTGATATTAATGTATTATAAAAGTTAGATAAGTTCATAATTGGACGCCAGAACATACCAATATACATTGAAAATGCGATTAATGTTCCGACTTCAATATCTTGACTAGTTACAAGCTTATATCCAACATAAAATACAATTACAGTTCCAACACCCCATGAAAGCTCAACTAATGGCCAGAAGAAGTCATTCATTTTTACTGCTCTCATAAATGAGCCCATTAATTCAGAAACCTTTTCTTTGAAGTCTTTTTCTTTATCTTTTTCTTTCGCAAAGGATTGAACCACTTTTATTCCTGAAAAATCTTCATGTATAAACGCAATTAGATTTGAACGTTTCTTTCTATAATCATCCCATCTTTTACGTGCACGTGTTTCAATATAAAACATCGCAACTGCTAAAAATGGAAGAATTGATACTGATGCGATTGCAAGTTTTACATTTAAAATAAACATTACGACAGTAACACAAACTAAGCTTAGTAATTCCGGAATTAATGTCTGAATACTTTGGTTGAATAAATTTTGGAGAGCACTAATATCCCCCATTACACGAGCCAAAATTTTTCCTACTGGTCGATTATCAAAAAACGTAAATGATAGTTTTTGAATATGTGTGTAAAGCTCATGACGAATATTTACTAAAATATTATTCGTAACGGAGCTAATCATCGTCCAACGTATTTTTGAGGCAATCATCGCTAAGAAATTTAGTGCTAATAGTACAGCTCCAATCATTATGAGCCCTTTTACATCGTGATTTTTAATATTTGTATCAATTGCTACCTTTAGTAAATATGGGTTTAATATCCCAATTACCATTACAAATAACATTAAACAAATAACAGTAAATGTTTTTAATTTATATGGTTTTAAATATGTCCCGAGCCTAAGAATAAGCTCGGTTTTACTCCGATTTAGTTGGTCTTCATCACGATTGATCGTATTTTGTGCCATTAGACCACCCCGCTTTCTACTGTTTCAAAATCTTTGAATTGTTCTTCGTAGACTTCAAAGTATCTTCCTTTTTTATCAAGTAATTGTTTATGATTTCCTTTTTCAACTATTTCTCCATTTTCAACAAATAAAATTACATCGGCATTTTTTACTGCTGAAATTCGGTGTGCAATGATAAATGTTGTACTATGTGAGAAACGTTTATTTAAATTGTGTAATAATTCATACTCCGTTTCCATATCTAATGCAGAAGTTGCATCATCTAAAATTAGGATTGGAGCTTTTCTTAATAATGCGCGAGCAATTGATATACGTTGTTTTTGCCCACCAGATAAACCAATTCCTCGTTCACCAATTTCCGTGTTGAAACCTTCTTCTAGATCTTCAATAAAGTCTAAACAACAAGCAATACGGCAAGCCTCACGGATTTCATCCATTGTAGCTTCTGGGTTTCCTAGTTTAATATTGTTTTCAATCGTATCTGAAAAAAGGAATGTATCTTGAGAAACTAGTGACATATTTTGACGTAGAGATGTTAGATTAAAATCTTTCACATTAACGCCATCTACTAGTACCTCTCCTTCAGCAACATCGTATGAGCGACCAATCAGATGAAGAATTGAAGATTTCCCAGCACCTGTCGTTCCCATAATCGCTACTTTACTACCACTTGGAATATATAGATTAATATCTTTTAAGACAATTTCATCATTGTATTTAAAGCTTACATTTTTATATTCCACTGAACCGTCAACTAGATTAGGTGTATATGCACCTTCTTTGTTTTCAATTTCTGTTTTACGATCTAAAATTTCAAAAATCTTCTTCGCAGAAGCTTGGTTTTTAGAAAGTACGTCTGTTAACCAGCCTAACATTCTCATCGGCCAAATTAAGTTCCAAATATATCCACTAAATGCAACTAGTTCACCTAGTGTCATACTATTTTGTAAAACGAAATATCCACCAATAATAATCATTGCGACAAGCGCAATATTTGTTAAAAATTCAATATTAGGAAAATATTTACGCATTATTTTTGCTTGAGACATATTTAAATCATAATAACCACGATTCATTTTCAAAAATTTCAAAGTCTCATGCTTTTCTCTAGCAAATGCTTTAACCAATCTTACACCTGCAATATTTTGCTGAGCTGTTGTATTGATTTCAGCTGTATGGTCACTTATTTTACCGTAACCTTTATTAAGTAAGCGATTTAAACGCGTCCCCATATAACCAATTGGGATCATAATTGCTAAACAGATTAATGCTAACTTCCAATTAATTACAAATAAGATCACTGTACTAACAGTAAAATAAATAATATTTTCAACAAACAATCTTAGTCCAAACGCAATTGTTTGCCAAATATTTTCCACATCTTCATTAATTCTCGAAAGTAATTCACCCGTATTCATTGAGTCAAAATACTTAAATTCAAAACTCTGTATATGCTTGAACATATCATTTTTTATATCTTCATGTACCTCAGAGCTTACTAAGTCATATAGATATTCTTTTACATAACCAAATATTGATTTGATAATTGTGACACCTATAATACCTCCAATAACTGGTAGGACGACAGATGCTTTTCCTTTCGTAATACCATCATCGATTAAAATCATTTGTAAATAAGGAATTAAGTGATCCACACCTATTACTAAAACCATTGAGATTGAACCAATAATAAATGAAAGCTTATGCCTAAAGACATATTTTAAAATTCGAGACAAATTTATACCTCCCTTGTATCAATTAACCTAACTCTACACAGCCCTCCACTTTTTTTGACAATAAAAAGGCCATGGGAATATTTACCATCCCCCATGGCCATAAAGAAACGTTTCGCCCAAAAACAAATAAATGAATCATTTATTTTTGGCACAAAAAAGCCATAGGTAATATAAACCCATGGCTAGATCGTCAATTGAAATCTAAATTTCAACGTGGTCCGTCCTGCGTAGAGATAGGGTTCATAATCATTATGAAATTTTGTGATGATTCACAGTTAATTTTTCTTACAATCATCATGTTAACCTACCTCCTTCTTATTTGATATTCTTATCATATACGAGTGGACTTTAAAATGTCAAACTATTTTTAATAATTTTATTTATTTAATTTTATAAACAATTGCTTCATACGGTCTTAAGCTATTATTCACACCCACTAAACTTGAATCTTTATAATTACTTAAAATTATACTTACTTCATTATATATATTACTATGACTAAATTTTGATTCCTCATTTGTAAAGTTAGCTACAACTAAGAATTTTTCATCATTATACTGTCTTTCGTATGCAAATACTTTTTCATCCTTTTCAGCAAGCATTTCAAAAGAACCATAAACAATTGCAGGATTTTCTTTTCTTAATTGGATTAACTGACGATAATGATGGAAAATTGAATCTGGATCGTTTATCGATTGTTCAACATTTATTTTAGTAAAATTAGGATTTACTGTTAACCAAGGGTTTCCTTTTGTAAAACCTCCATGCTTTTCTACATTCCATTGCATTGGAGTACGTGCATTGTCTCTACCTTTTGTATAAATCGATTCCATTATGTCTTCGTGCTTGTAACCTTTTGAAATACGCTCATTATACATATTTTTCGTTTCAATATCGTCATAATCATCAATGCTTTCAAATCGAATATTTGTCATCCCAATTTCTTCACCTTGATAAATATATGGTGTACCTTGCATTAAATGAAGTATAGTAGCAAGCATTTTCGCACTTTCAATACGGTATTCTTTATCATTACCCCATCTAGAAACAATTCGTGGTAAATCATGATTGTTCCAAAACAAGCTATTCCAGGCCTTTCCATCAAGCTGAGTTTGCCACTTATTAAAAACTTCCTTTAGCTCTAACAAATTTAATGGCTTTAAATCCCATTTTTCTTTACCTTCTTGTTGATCAAGACCGATATGCTCAAATTGAAAGATCATACTTAATTCATTTCGAGCAGGATCCGAATAAAGCTTTGCAATTTCTGGAGTTGCTCCCCAAGTTTCACCAACAGTTAGTACATCGTGATTTCCAAAAGTCTTTTTATTCATCTCTTGTAAATATTCATGTAGCTTAGGACCATTTGCCGTAATCTCTTGATCAGGAATCTTCCCAATTAAATCAATTACATCCATTCGGAACCCACCAATTCCTTTATCAAGCCAAAAGTTCATCATATTATATACTTCTTCGTGGACTTTTGGATTCTCCCAGTTTAAATCTGGCTGCCTTTTACTAAATAAATGCAAGAAATATTGTCCAGTTTGTTCATCATATTCCCAAGCACTGCCGCTGAAAACAGAAGGAAGGTCATTTGGTTCACTTCCATTTACAGGATCTCTCCAAACATAATAGTCTCTATATGCATTATCTTTGCTCTTGCGAGATTCAATGAACCACGGATGCTCATCAGATGTATGGTTCACGACTAAATCCATTACAATTTTAATCCCTCTATGATTCGCTTCTAAAATTAATTCATCCATATCATTCATCGTGCCGAACTCTTCCATAATGTCACAATAATCACTAATATCGTAACCATTATCATCATTAGGAGATTTATAAACAGGACTTAACCAAATAACATCTATTCCTAAAAGCTTTAAATAATCAAGCTTTTCAATTATTCCTTTTAAATCACCGATTCCATCAGCGTTACTATCCATAAAACTTCTAGGATATATTTGATAAACTACACTATTATGCCACCATTTTTTCTCCATTTAAATTGCCTCCTAGATTATGTATACTTCTTAAAAACTAAAATAATTTAATTGTGATTTCTTCTAAATACATTTAATTTGGTACGTGAAATTTCAAATCATCCAAACTCTTTTCACTAAAAATGTGCAATCGTGTGCATATTTTAGTAGTAAAAGTTCCCTAGTTTTTAAAATTATTTATTCATATACCCTGTTTAACCGCTTACATTTTCTATTTTAACAAGAATAGTCATTAATGCAAACATTTACATTTTTGAACATAATTTTTAATTAATAATGTTTAATACGTTTTCTACCGTTTATCCAATATCAGACTTTGACTTAATTAAAAATCCGAAAAAATTACTGTTCCATTTTTAACCCTTTTCCAGCTTTCCAATTAATCTATTTTTTTCCTCATTTGAAATTTTTATTAGATAGGACAAGCAATCCTTTCATAATATATAAAGCTATCTATTTTCTAAATTTTGTTAGGGGGAAAATTTTGTTTAGGCGCTGGTTTCTTTTTTTCTTAGTTCTTCTTTTATTTTTGAGCACTTCTTTTGTTCAGTCTTACGCAGAAACAAAACCTGTTTCGCAATTTATCATTATTAATAAGTCAATTAATAGATTAGCTTTCTATGAGAATGGTAAATTGCTCAAAGTTTTTAAAGTTGCAACCGGTAAGAGTCAGGATCTAACTCCTGAAGGCAAGTTCAAAATCGTCGTTAAAATTGTTAATCGTCCTTATTATAAAGAGAATATTCCTGGTGGTGATCCGAGGAATCCGCTTGGTAATAGGTGGTTAGGTTTAAATGCTAGAGGGACATGGGGTACAACCTATGCAATCCACGGAAATAATAATCCAAGTTCTATAGGAACTTATGCTAGTCACGGATGTGTACGAATGTATGATGAAGAAGTAGAATGGTTATTTGATCGTGTACAAAAAAATACGACAGTTTTAATCACTTCATCAAACATGTCATTTCAAGATATCGCAGTTACGAATCATTTATTTGATGATGACTCAGGCACTGTTGTTGTAACAAAACCAACAGATATTCCTACTAGTTTACAACTAGGAAGTGTCGGTTCGGAGGTTGAATGGCTGCAGGATACATTAACAAAATTAGGTTACTCTACAAACGGGGTCGATGGCTATTTTGCTGAAGGCACAGATCAAGCAGTAAGAGCATTTCAACTAGATAATGGGTTAACTAATGATGGAGTTGTTGGTGCTGGTACAAAAAAATTATTGTTAGACAAACTTCAAGAAAAAAACCGTGAATTAGTGTCAGCTTATTTTTATACATTTACATTAAAGAAAAATGTAAAAACGAATGGCGAGGACCGATTTGACAGTCGATTAAATGGGGTTCAAAAATTAAATTATTAAACTATTAGTTGGTATCCAAAAGTCTAGTTTTTATTGGAACCCTTTATTAATAAAATAAGAAGGACTGCAAATAAAATCTGATTAGCTCAATTAAAATTGACAAAAATGCAATTAAATTTTGAGAATCGCAATTAAATTTAGCAAAAATGCAATTAACTCCCTAAGAATCGCAATGAAATCATATAATTACCTATACCAGTTAAGGTATTATGACCCAGAAACCTGTATAATAGCAGATCCTTTCTAAAGGAAAACTAGCAAATATGCTCTATAGAATAAAAATTTGCTAATTTTCTATCATAAAGAGCAACCTTATCTACTCAAAATAGAAAATACCTTTAAAATACAACATACTCGAGTTACATTACAAAAAAAGGGGCATCCCGTGGACTGCCCCTTTTACATTATTACTTTGTTAAATATAAATACAATAATTTCATCGTATTTTCCATCGCACTATAATGCGTTCTTTCCATACCATGAGAAGCGTGAACACCTGGTCCAATTAACGCACCACGAATATCTTGGCCTCCGCGTAAAGCAGCAACTGTATCAGAACCGTACATTGGATAAATATCTACTGCATAGCTAAGTTCATTTTCTTTTGCTAAGTTGACTAAATCCGTCGTCATATTGTAATCATATGGACCACCAGAGTCTTTTGCACAAATCGAGACATCGTATTCAGTACAGCTTAAATCATCTCCAATACAACCCATATCAACTGAAATTAATTCAGTAATATCAGATGGGATATAAGATGATCCATGTCCAACTTCTTCATACGTTGAAATAAATAATTTTGTTGTATATGTAGGTACAATTTTTTCTCTTTTAAATAATTCAAGTAAGCCGATTAAACATGCAACACTTGCTTTATCATCAATAAATCTTGATTTTATAAATCCGCTTTCAGTAATTGTCGTTTTTGGATCGAAGAAAATAAAGTCTCCAGGGCTAATTCCAAGATTTAGTACATCTTCTTTTGACTTAACGCATTCATCAATACGTACTTCCATGTTTTCTGGATCGCGTTTTTTTGTTTTACTATCTTCGAAAACGTGAATTGATGGACTTGTAGATAAAAATGTACCTGTATATAATTTTCCTTCGCGCGTTCTAATTTGACAATATTCACTATCAAGAGTTGGTACGATTGGTCCACCAATAATTGTAAATTTTAAAGTACCTTTACTTGTAATTGATCGAACCATTGCCCCTAATGTATCAACATGTGCTGATAATCCGATCACTTGCTCATTGCTTTTACCAGGAATTGTGATCACGCCACAACCTTTATTAGTCGTTTCAAAATCATATCCTAAACTATTTGTCCAAGACTGAATTAACTCCATAATTTCAAAACAAAAACCACTTGGGCTATTAAACTCTAGTAATTGTTTAGCTGTTTGTAGGACATATTCTTTGTCAATTTTAATATTCATAGCTTTTCCCCTTCAATTTTGAAATTTTCATGCAATTCTCAACGTATTTATCATACATTTATTTGTGTTTGTTATCAATAATTCAAAATACTGCCTTAACATGTTTGGCGTATTGCTATTGGATTATTTTCATATAAATGATGTATATCGTAGTTTAAATGAGGTGAAAATGTGTATTTATTCAAACCGATCACTGAAGAAATCCTATTGTTTCAACTAAAATTTACTAAACAAAATAAAACCAAGAAATTTATTTTGGCTTCTATATTTGCATGTATTGCTGCACTTTTTCAAGCAGCAGGTGGCCTATTACCAGGTATAGGATTATTTTTAAGTCCACTCGCCACTACACCAATTTTATTATGCTCTGTGTTTTCCATTACAGATGGCATAAAGTCCTATTTTCTAACAATTATGTTGTTATTCATCATACAGCCAACTGAACTGATTGTCTTTCCTTTTACAACAGGATTAATGGGACTTGGTTTAGGCTTGACTTTTCACTTTTTTAAAAACAGATTATCAATCATTGCGATTGGAGCGACTCTTTTAATGTTAGGTATTATGAGTCTACTATTTTTTTTCCACTTTCCAGTCTTAGGGCCTGGATTTTCTGATTCATTTTCAATCAATACTGTTCTAATTATTTTATTATTTTCTTTCCTTTATTGCTGGTTCTGGGTTGAAATTACTTTAATTATTTTTAGAAGGTTAGCTCAGCTAAACTAACTAATTACATATAAACGTTAAATATCCCTTCAGCGAAATCTGAAGGGATTCATTTCGGTTCGGATTAAGCTCCTTTTAGTCAAACACCACGAATCGCTCAACCCTTATTTTTTTCTAATCTATGTACTCAATATCATTATTTTGACACCATGCGATCACTAAGTCTTTATATCGTCTGTCACGATAACTATACCAATCCATATCAACATTTAACTTTATAACTGCATCTTTAAATCTTCTAAATGCGCCTTTTCCCTCGATTGCTATGAGTAATATGTTTTGTATTTTCTCATCTTTAATTGTTAAACAAAAGTCTTCAATCATTTTATATTCATTAATTTCATATTTTGAAGGTAATTCTTTATAGTCCTCAAAATTTTCCACAATTTCATTTGCGATTTCTATATTTTCTATCTGCCAATCTTGTAAATCATCGAAAACTTTTTCATCTTCAGCATCAATTAGATCATCTTCAGCAACCGAAAAAATTTCACCAGTTCCTATCTTAATAAATGATCGATAACCATCCATTTGCATTTCCAATTCCTCAATAATATCTTTTATCTTTGCTTTATTTGTCATAAACAATCACCTTCTTATTTTTTATATTAGGCAAATTAGTTGTGTTACATCGCTAATTATACTTGATCGTTCTATAAATGAATGCACTTTTCTTCTAAAAACTTCTAAAAGAAAATTGGAGCTTTAAAAAGCTCCAATTAAATGTCATAAGTAAATCAATTAATATTATTATTTATAGACTACATACGTATTGGCTAATTTATCATGTAAGGCTGTTTTCTTATTAGAAAAAGCAATCATTATATAACCTATAAATAAAATGAAACTGGAAACAACTTGAGCTAACCAACGACTAATTGCCTCAAATATGGATAACTTACTTCCATCTTTATTGATTACTTTAATGCCAACGGTGACCTTTCCAATTGTCCCTTGCAATTTTGTAGCTGGCAAAAGCATTAAGTAAATAATACCGATAAGATCAATGAGAAGATTGTATGTAATATTTGTATTAGTAAAGAATCTAAGAAGCAAGGGACTTAGAATGAAACCTAATAAAATAATGATACAATAATCAATGATATGGGCACATAATCTTATCCAAAATCCTGCATATTTAAATTCCAATTTTGACTCCCCCTAAAAAGTAACTAGCTATGAAATCACTTTTAGATATTAAAATAATTATACCTATCTAGTCATATTCTGTAACTTGGGGTAATTTGCCTTTTTTTCATTGAAAGTTAAATAGTCCATATGCTTAACTGACAATTTGTTGTAGCTAAAAAAATGGAAACAGCACCTTTCCGTTATGAAGCGCTGCGCTGTTTCCATTTTTTTCTTTAATTTTCTTTTGAATCCAACTTATTAAGAGCAAAGGGATAAGGATATGGTAAAAGTATGAATGTTATAATTTCTCCAAATGAGAACATAATTCCCAATGGAAATATAGCCTTTAAAACTCGTTCCCAACCATTTTCTAAAATCGGTAGTTATCGATTTGATACACATTTAAAATAAACTCAAAGCCAAAAATTAGACAAATAAACATAATTATAATTAAGAATAGAAATTCTGTTGTACTGGCAAATGTTCCAATCCCTTTGATTAAACCATAAATCACGACAATAAACATTAACATACCGATTGATCTTAATGATGAGACTGTGAACAAAGTCATAGTCACCAAATCTTCTAAATCCCGTATAATTTTCCCTGTGATATAAAAAAAACGATCTAAATCATAGCTAGTATTTTTCCAGCATATTTACCTAGTATAAATTGCACGTATTTGTTAATAGGTATTTTGGAAAATCTCCAATAATTTTATCTGTACAAAAAATAACATTCTTTATTGCAAACTTTCTTTCAGTTTCGTATACCTTTGTAAATCTATTACTTTATTATTTCTTTTTCAGTAAATCATAGAATAATATTAACGTTCTAAAAATAAATTTTACAGAGATTAATTAGATGAGGGGGGAAATTTTGAAAATAGTAAAAAGAGCAACCTTTATTGTTCTATGCTTTTTAGGTTCCATTATTTTACTGATTGCCTCTTCTTTTGCTTTTTTAAATCTTGTTAAAATCAACATTCATAAACCTACTTCACCACTGTCAGCTGGAATAAGGGGTGTGAATTGGGCGGATGAGCGAGACAATTTTGTTGATGGCGTCATTTATGTAAGTGGATTAACCAAAAATGATACAAATGACTCTGCCAAGGTGGTAGGCCGGCAAATTATCGGTCAGATGTTCGACGAAACAGGTGCTAACACAGTCAGACTACCCATTAACGAAGCTACAGTCACAAATTATTGGAGTACTTATACAGGGGCCATTGATGCTGCGTTAGAGAGAGGCAAAGTGATTTTTTGCTATTGGCCCCCGAAAAATGGCAAACCTGAAGATCTCAAAAAATATTTTAGCATGTGGAGTTCTGTTATCAAAAAATACGGAAACAACCCCAACTGTTATTTTGAACCTATTAATGAGCCCTATGGCTATAATACAAAAGATTTACGCAATCTCTATAATGATTGGCTAACAAGTTTCAAAGTTCCGAAGAAAAATGTAATTCTTGATGGAATTGGTTTGGCCGCTCTTTATATTAATCCTCTAGGTGATGACAAACGCCTTGACGGAACAATGCTTGCCGTTCACTGCTATGCGTTTTATGCAGGATATGTACATATTAATTCTCTCACAGAAACTGGATGGTCAAATATTTTAACAATCGAAATTGGAAAATACTCCAATCGTGCCATCATTACCGAGTGGGGAGCACCAATGAAAAGTGGCTTGGATTATTCGGTAAAAAAGAGTAAAAATGATATTAACTATGTTCGTGCAATGAGTAAGAAAATTAATACGATCGGTGCCGGAAGTGTTTATTGGCCAGGCTTGAGAGATGGGGATTCTTATAGTTTGATGGAGAAAAAAATTACAAACAAACAAATCACTCTTACAGTAACAAATCCATCTGGTCTTAAAAAATTGCAAGAATCCTGGGATTTACCTATTCACTAAAATTGTTCGAATGAAGATGACCTCTTGACGCTAGTCGAGGGGCCATTTTCAATTAAGATGAACTTTCATTAAGATTACATATAATCGCTTGATTTAATGAAATAATATAAAAATTTTTATTAGTTTCTCATGGACGAAATTGATACGAGAAACATAATCACTCGGTTCAAATTTTTGTTCTTTTTAAACCGAAAAAAATTTTTTTTAGTCCATTTCTGCTTGAAAACCTTGCTATTTCAACGTTTTTTCAACCGGGACTATTCACGTCCACAGGGTGGGTAAAGTCCCTGGAGAAATTGTGATTCGAACGTGTTATAGTGGCTTTAGGAGGTGTTTCTAATGCAAATTTTAATCTGTAAAGAATGCGAAGAAACTATTGAGTACGCGGAGTATAAAAAAGTTGTGAAAATCTATTCAACTTGCGAAAACTGCAAAAACGAAGCAGCAACTTCAACTGTAAAATAACATAGAACAAAAAAGCTAATAGTGTAATTTAGACTTTATTAAAAAATTTAATTTTTAAGGGTTTAACAAAATATCAATTAATATATTATTGAAAATGAAAAAAAAGGATCACAAAAGATCCTTTTTTATCTTTATATTGTCTAACTTCCACATTCTAAGTTCAAAAGTTAGTATCCTTAAACAAATTTAAAATAGGAAGTTCGCACGGAT
Organism: Gottfriedia acidiceleris; assembly: GCF_023115465.1. NCBI lineage: Bacteria > Bacillati > Bacillota > Bacilli > Caryophanales > Bacillaceae > Gottfriedia > Gottfriedia acidiceleris. The sequence goes on from NZ_CP096034.1 coordinate 2,928,627, forward strand.
TAATTTCTGATGGAAGTTCATCAAAACTAAAAAAGCTTAACTCGAGCACTTCACTTTCTTCTGGCTCAATTTCCCCTGTATATTCAGTACAAACATAAGTCGCAATGACATTATATACCTCATCACCATGAGGATATTTATAATAAAATTCTTTTCCAGAAAAAATGTTAAAAAACTCAAGGTTTAATGCTGTTAGACCTGTTTCTTCTTTCAATTCTCTTTTAGCCACTTCTTCTAAATTTTCTCCCAACTCTAATGATCCACCAGGTAATCCCCAAGTCTTATTATCTTTTCTTAATTGTAATAACACTCTCTTCTGTGAATCTAATAGGATAACATTTGCACCTGCCATTAAGATAGGTCGGCTACCTACAACTTTTCTTAAATCCATAATATATCCCATTGATTTTCTCCTTAATATACGCTGATTATTTTTAATTCTACTTTATCAAATAATTCCATTTTTTTCCACCAATCTGACATTTACTTCAAAAACTAGTACAAGTCTTAAAATATACTTATTTTCCTTTTAACCTCTAACCCAAAAAGTAGAATTAATAAAAGGAATATTTTATCAATTTAATTACATATATATACTCTAGTTGTTTTAACTTTAAACAACTAGAGTATATTAAGATCAGACTATCTTTGTTAAAAGGAGAAAATTGAATGAGGTTGAATCATTTCTCAATAAATAAAACTCTTTGCAATGGCAAACAATCTTTTATGTTTAAGCAAGGCATTATTTATTTGAAAAACATCAATTATCAGCTAAATAAAACAACCACTGAAGTGTATATTATTACCTCCGTGGTTGTTAAATGCATAAAACACAAATTAATTATAAGCTACGGTACAATTTCATAAATCGTACCCATGTTTAAATCAGTTACTTTCATAGAACCATAAACCGCTAAATAGATTTTTGTTTGATTTAAATTTGTTCCCAAACCTACATAATAGGCCGGTTTAGATCCAAAGTCATAATCTGTTTGTATTACACTGAAATCACTTTGTTTACCATCCGGTCTTAATTTCGTATAAGCTAAAACCCCTTTAACCTGTGCTTGAGATCCTTTTTGTACCAAATCGGTAAACACAACGCTACCAGTTAAACTAGGAATTTCATTTCCTGTGTATGGCTGGACTCCAGTAAGTGCAGTTCCTTCAAATTTATCTGGTCTTGGATCTTTATGAAAATAGCTAGTTAAAGGTTGAAGACGGCTCGCTGAAAGTGTTACTGATTGATTGTAATAAGCTATTGTTTTTTCATCCACATCTGGATTTTCAGTGCAGCCTTTTATTGTCGAAGTAGGAAAAGCACCTTCCCAACCTCTCCAGCCGAAGTTAATAAATCCTTCCATTTCAAATTCAGAATTCATATGGATTAATTGAGTGACAGGCATTGGTTTATAATGAACAAATGAAAAAAGCGACTCGACCAAATCCTGACCGACATTTCCAACATATTTAATATATTGATGATAATATCTTTGATATGAAATACCTGTTATATTACGAACCCCTTTAGCTATTACTGTGAGAGTTTCTTGAATACTTGTTGGAAGTTCATTAAAACGAGTGACAATAGGTGGATTATTGCCGTTTATGTTTCTATCTACATCAATTTCAATTATTTTACCCGCAATTTCCAAATTATCTTGGCTTAAGTTAAACGGGTCATAGCCTGATCCACCATCTCCTGTTGTTAAAACAAGTTTACTTGTTTCGGGTGAAAAATTTAAGGTGTTTAGACCATTATGATTCAAGAACGGTCTTCTGATATTCAATAACGTCCGTCGTTTTTGAGGCTGACCATTTGATTGTAGAACCCATTCTTCAACTGTATCAATATGGTTATATTGAGTTTCCCTATTTAGCCATTTCAAATTTAATGTTTTGGGATCACATGGATTTGGTTTAAAAGGGGTTGAAAGAGCACTTGGCCCCTGAGAACCAGCTACTGAATAATGGAGATAAAACAACCCGTTATGATAAAAATTAGGATGAAATGCTAACCCAAGCAAGCCTCGTTCATCATAGCCTCCAGACTCACCTAATTTTATTACTCGAGGGCGAATATCTAAAAAAGTCCTGATTTCTCCATTTCCTATGTAAAAAATCTCTCCTACTTGTGTTGCAATAAATAATCTTTCAACTGAATCACCTGGAAGAATAGCTGTTTTCATAACGGTTGGTAAATTAATCTTACTAACAACGGGACGTAACTTAACTTTTAACAACTAACAATACACCTCCTTCATAGTATTTTCTTCTATAAAATTATGATGGGAATAGTTCTATTAGTACCGATATTCATTTCTAATAGATTGATAGTTTCTTTTAGTCTTAATTGTTAAAATAAGGGTATATACCTGTACATATGTTTTCATCAATTTGTCTTTTTATATAGAAAGGAAGAAGTTACTTTGATAACTGCAATATTTATTCTTTTATTAGCCGGTTTAACAGAAATTGGTGGTGGATACCTTATATGGTTATGGCTAAGAGAAGGTCAATCTGCCTATTTAGGATTAATCGGAGGCATTATTTTGGCAGTTTATGGTGTCATTGCAACGTTCCAAATTTCCCCATCATTTGGTAGAGTTTATGCTGCATGAGGTGTATTTATTGTTCTCTCAATCTTATAGGGCTGGGGAGTTGATAAAAAAACACCTGATTTATACGATTGGATCGGTGCAGCAATCTGTTTAATCGGTGTGTCTATCATTTTATGGGCACCTCGTAATTAATCCCCCTTACTTAATGATATCAAGCAGCAAATAGACTATTTAGTGAATTTTTTCAAACGATTTTGAAGGATAGTACAATAAGAAATTGAACTATTTAATTAAGAGGTTAATGCTTTTAATTTTTAAGGAGGGAAAAAATTGACATTGCAAGTAGGCGATATTATTACATTTGAACGAACTTTTGCTGTAAAAGACGTTGAATTGTTTACGAGGTGATGCGCAGTGCTCACCATGTTACGCCTGATGAACAAGGAAGACTTGTTATTCAAGGTTTGTTGACTGCAACTTTACCAAGTAAAATAGGTGGAGATCACAACGCACTAGCACGAACGATAAATTTCGAATTTTTAAGACCTGTTTACTCAGGAGATACAATAACCTGTGAAGTTACAATCGAGAAATTTGAAAAAAAGGAGAATAGAATATCGATCATGTCATCCTTCTTCTGTACTAATCAGAATAATAAACAAGTATTAAGTGGGAGCTTTGCAGGAGTAATATTATAACTAAGTAAAATAACTAGTATTCTTCTTTTCTAGCAACTAAATCAAGGATGCCCGGCTCCTAGTCGAGAAGCGGTAAGACTTAAGCCACATTTCACCCAACCTGACAATGGCCAAAGTCTCAGAACGCGAACATCTTACAGTTGACTTCGAATTAATTTTCATAAAAAGATTGTAATGCCAAATGTTCTAAATCTTTTTTTACATAAATATCATATTGAGTATTCTCATTAAATCTCCTACCATTAAAACTCATCGGTAATTTCGTCTTATACTCAATTCCATTCTTCTTCAATTTTCCAATCATTGTAAAATAGTTTTGATATCCATACGTAGTATAGATTAATTTCCACTTTCGGTTTAAATTTAATTGAATGAAACTAGACAGTACTATAATGATAATTACATAGATTGCTAGATTTAACATAGTTAGTCCCTCCAAATCATACTTTTTATTTAACATATAAATAGCTACTAGTTTTTATGTATGGATTTTAGAAAAAAAATAATTTTAAAGTATTCTTTCCATTTAAATAAAAACACTCCAGTCAATGAATACTGGAGTTTAAAAGTTATTAAAAGAATCCAAGTTTACTCGGTGAATAACTAACTAGCAAATTCTTTGTATTTTGATAGTGATCCAACATCATTTTATGCGTTTCACGACCTACTCCTGAATTTTTATACCCACCAAAGGCTGCATGTGCAGGATATGCGTGATAACAGTTTACCCAAACTCGACCTGCTTCGATGTTGCGTCCGAATCGATAAGCAGTATCCATATCACGAGTCCATACACCCGCTCCTAATCCGTATAATGTATCATTAGCGATTTCCAAAGCCTCTTCTTTTGTTTTAAATGTAGTAACCGAAACAACAGGACCAAAAATTTCTTCTTGGAATACTCTCATTTTATTATTCCCTTTAAAAATGGTAGGGTTTACATAGAAACCATCTTTTAATTCTCCATCAAGAACGTTGCGACTACCACCAACTAAAACTTCTGCACCTTCATTCTTTCCAATTTCAAAATAAGATAAAATCTTATTCAATTGCTCGTGCGAAGCTTGAGAACCGATCATTGTTTGAGGATCCAATGGATTTCCTTGTTTAATCGCTTTAACACGATTTACTGCTCTATCCATAAATTCCTCATAAATTGATTCATGAATAAGCGCTCTTGAAGGACAGGTACATACTTCTCCCTGATTTAAAGCAAACATCGTAAAGCCTTCAAGTGCTTTATCGAAAAACTCTTCATTATCTACTACATCTTCAAAGAATATATTAGGAGATTTACCACCTAATTCTAATGTAACAGGAATTAAATTCTTAGATGCATATTCCATAATTAGTCGCCCAGTTGAAGTTTCACCAGTAAATGCAATTTTTGCAATTCGATCACTTGAAGCTAATGGTTTACCAGCTTCAAGTCCAAATCCGTTTACTACATTAACAACTCCAGGTGGTAATAAATCTTGAATTAGTTCCATTAAAACTAACACAGAAGTTGGCGTTTGTTCAGCAGGTTTTAGAACAACACAATTCCCTGCAGCAAGGGCTGGAGCAAGCTTCCAAACAGCCATTAATATTGGAAAGTTCCATGGAATTATCTGTCCGACAACTCCTAATGGCTCTTTATAGTGATATGCAACTGTATCACCATCAAGTTCACCGAGTGATCCTTCTTGCGACCTGATACATCCGGCAAAATAACGGAAATGGTCTATTGCTAAAGGAATATCTGCAGCTAAAGTTTCACGAACAGGTTTGCCATTTTCCCAAGTTTCAGCAACAGCAAGATATTCTTTATTCGCTTCCATACGATCTGCAATCTTATGTAAAATATTAGCCCTCTCAGTTACTGACGTTCTCCCCCATTTACCTTTTGCACCGTGTGCTGCATCAAGTGCTTTTTCGATATCTTCTGAAGTCGATCTAGCCACTTCACAAAAGACTTGTCCAGTTACAGGCGATACATTTCCAAAATACTGTTCTCTTACTGGTCTTACCCATTCCCCACCAATAAAATTGTCATAACGATTTTTAAACGTAATTAATGAACCAGATTTTCCAGGTGTAGCAAATACCATACTAATTCCCCCTTAATAGCTTGTCTCTTTATAAACCTATGAAAGCGTGTATCTAACTATGACTACTAATAGATTATTTGTTTAATAGGAATTTTTTGATTCAACACTCATTATTAGGTAGAATGATAGAAGTGAAAAAAATCTGTTAGAAAATGAGGGATAACTGTGCGTAAAAACTTCGTAGATATTTTATATCTCCTTGTTGGATCAGCTATCTTTGCAGTCGGTGTTAACTTCTTTGCAATACCGAATAAATTAGCTGAGGGTGGCTTTACCGGCATTACGATGATTACTTATTATCTATTTAACTGGTCACCTGATGTCGTATATTTTGTTTTAAATGCTTCCTTGTTAATAATTGGATATAACTATTTAAAGAAACAACTAATAATTTATACAGTTATTTCCATCGTAGCGATTTCATTTTTCTTACGTATTACGGACGGTTATGGCGTACCAACAAGCGAAACATTACTAGGGACTATTTTTGCGGGTGTTTTAATTGGTCTGGGCTTAGGAATTGTCTTTCGTGCAGGTGGTACAACAGGCGGTTCGACAGTTCTTGCACAAATGGTACATCAGTCCTTTGGGTGGAGTATTAGTAAATCCTTACTTTTATTTGATTTAATTGTCGTTTTAGGTGGCTATTTTGTAATCGGCTTTGAGAAAACATTATATACAGTAATTTCTATTTATATCGGTATTAAAGTTATGGATTTTATTATGGAAGGTTTAAATCCTAAAAAAGCGATTACGATTATTTCCGATCAAGCAAATGAAATTGCACAAATCGTATCAAATGAAATGAATCGAGGCGTAACAATTTATCCAGCAAAGGGCCATTTCTCTGGCCTAAGAAAAGAGTCCTTATACATTATTCTTAATAATAAAGAACTATTTGAACTAAAAAAAATAATTCACACAATTGATCCAAAAGCATTTGTCGTTATACATGATGTAAATGATGTGTTGAAAGCAGGCTAAAAGCTTTAGGTAAAGCAAAAAACAAATCGCGTTTAGTAATCAAACTTAAGCGATTTGTTTTTTTATTTTTTATTGCTTTCGCTTTTATGGTGACACATCATTTTCGACAACTACTAAGGCGTTTTAATTTTAAAGATTACACACAATGCAATAACTTATATTGTTTTTCCTTTTATATCTACACTTAACCTTTCATTTATTCCATCTAGTTCCTTTTGTAATGTAACGATTTTTAAGATTTGAGCTTTCTTTTCTTCATCCGTATCTTTTTCTTCTGCATTCATTGCAGCTATTTCTAGTTGTAATTTAATTCGTTCATTTAATAAAGTTTGCTGATCGTTTGAGATTTTCTGTCTTCCGTTCCAATCTGCAAAAGATCCTTTGAATTCATAAAGATTTCCATTTTCAATATGAATTACTCGATTTGAGACCTTTTTTAGTAAATATGGATCATGTGACACTACAACTACTGCTCCAGGATAGGCTGCTAATGCTTCTTCAATTCTTTCTCTCGTGTGAATATCTAAATAGTTTGTTGGCTCATCAAGCACTAGTAGATTAGCATCAGAAAAGTATAACTTTACGAAAGCAACTCGACATTTCTCACCCATGCTTAATTGAGCAATATTCTTGTAAACATCCTCTCTTCTAAAAAGGAAACAGGCTAAAATTGTTCTGGCTTCTGTTTCAGTCATATTTGGAAGTGATAAAATTTCATTTAAAATTGTTGAATCCTCATTTAACGCTTCAAGCTCCTGCATAAAGTAACCTATTTTTAATTGAGGGTTATGTCGTACAGATCCATTATTAGGAGTCATTAACCCTGTTAATAATTTTAAAAATGTAGATTTACCAGAGCCATTTTTTCCGATTACAGCTAATCGATCTTCTCGATTTAGAATAAAATCAACTTGGTTAAATAATGATTTTTCATCATATGAAAAATCAACTTTTTCAAATGTAATCATTTGTTTAGCTGAAAATGAATCATTTTCAAAGCTTGCTGAAATTGTTTTAGCTTCTTTTGGTTTTTCTACTTTTCTTTTCTCTAAACGTTCTAAATCCTTTTCTTTTGATTTAAACCTTAATGCGTTTTTTGCCGCTTGTTTCTTCGCAAAAGGATCACGTTCACTGGCTGCATTATGCGAGCTTGTAAACCATTGTTTATATTGATTAATTGTTTCAATAAGTTTTTTCTTTTCTGCTTCTTGTTTTTCATATTGTGCTTGTTGAGTTTTTCGCTCATGTTCTTTTTGTATTTTGTATGTTGAATAGCCACCACTATACTTAAATGTACCACTTTCGGTTAATTCAACTGTAACAGTCGCAACATCATCAATGAATTGTCGTTCATGAGAAATAAAAAGTACACTACCTTTAAAGTTTTGTAACCATTCCGTTAACCATTGGATTGACTCAGTGTCTAAATGATTTGTTGGTTCATCCAAAATTAACAGTTTTGGTTCCTTCATCATAATTTTTGCTAATTTGACTTTTGTTTTTTGTCCACCACTTAATTGACTGAATGGAATATTCCATAACTCCTGCGGTAATTGAAATTTCTTTAAAACTTGATCTATTTTCGTTTCCCAATCATAGCCATCTAATTCTAAATAGTTACTTAAACTCTCGTTATATTTAGCAAGATTTTCTTCATTAGACAAATCAAGTAAATACATTTCTAAATTCTTTTTGATGAAATATCGCTTTTGATCAAACGATTCGATCACTTCCCTTGTTGACAGGTTCTCCTGATTCTCTTCATCTGTTAAAAGCCATCCAATTTCATCTTTTGAATAGTGAATTTGTAACATTCCTTTTTTCAATGAAATATTACCTATAAGGGCATTAATAAATGTTGACTTTCCAACTCCATTTTCACCAATTAAAGCAACCCTTTCACCTTCTTTTATATCTAAGTTTCCATTTTTAAAAATTGTTTTTCCGTTTAATTCGATCTCTATATTCGATGCTTTTATAATAAACATATACTTCACTCCATCCGATTTAAAATTACTCTGATTAAAAATACAATCTGTTTTCGAAAGTATTTTTTAATGAGAGAACATAAAAAACACACAAGCAGTATCTGCCTGTGTGTAAATTGGATGTGATTTAATAAGCCGTGTATATATAAAAATATATAACGTTAGAATATATTTCAAATGAAATATATTAGTAAATAAACCATGCATTTAAGACAATGGATTAATTTAATATTAGTATAGGCTCATAAATAGACATAGTTATCCAATTTCTCTGATTTCAGGCAGAGTACTTTTTTGCTATAAAATTCGTTAGCTTAAAAAGTTATCGGATATTGTACATAGTGTCTAAATTTGATGCCTCCTTAAAAATATTAATTTAATCTTAGCTTACTTTTAGTATGATTTCAATGCTTTCTTTTTATTCTTTCCAAATTAATGCGAATTCCTTACTCAGTTTCTTTCTTAATTGGCGACTTTCTAATCGTTTAAATGCTAATTGCTGTAATTTAATTTCTTCCTCTGTTTCTGGTATTACCTCTACTACTTTATGTGGTTTTCCATCTTTAAGTGCAACAAATGTTACAAAACATGTTGCAGCAACTCTTTTTTCACCTGAAAGTAGGTCTTCGGCAGTAGCTCGAACAAATACTTCCATTGAGCTTGAGCCTGTTAAGATCACGAACGATTCATAATATATGCAGTCACTTTCACGAACTGGACATAAAAATTCTACTGAATCCATCGATGCGGTTACACATTCCATTCTTGAATGCTTTGTAGCTGAAATGGAGGCAATTAAGTCCATTGCGGCAAGCATTCTTCCTCCGAATAATGTACCATGGTTATTTAAATCAGTTGGAAATATTCTACTACTATCAAATACTCTGGATTCTTTTACATATCTACCATTCATCGATTTCACCCTATCATTAAATAATTGAATAATATTTTTCTCGGACTTTTTTCGCAGATTTTACCATATTTGATAAAGCATCTATTACCTCAGATTCATTACGCGTCTTTAATCCACAGTCTGGATTAACCCAAAATCTATTTGCATCACAAACTTTTAAAGAACTAATAATATTTTCTTCCATTTCCTCAACCGACGGTACCCTTGGGCTATGAATATCATACACGCCTAATCCAATACCAAATGGATAAGGGGACTCAGCTAAATAAGTAGAAAATTCTTGATGACTTCTTGCATGTTCAATTGAAATAACATCAGCATCTAAATCAATAATTGTGTCCATAATATCGCTAAAATTGCTATAACACATATGAGTATGTATTTGCGTTTCATTTCGGACGCTTGAGGTAGCTAAACGAAATGCTCTCGTTACCCAATGTAAATATTGATCCCAATCTTTTTGCTTCAAAGGTAAACCTTCTCGAATTGCAGGTTCATCAACTTGAATAATTGAAATGCCAGCAGCTTCGAGTGCTTTTACTTCTTTACGTAAAGCTAATGCAATTTCATTTGCTATTTCTTCTCTTGTACGATCCTCACGAACAAATGACCAATTTAATATTGTAACTGGACCTGTTAACATCCCTTTGACTGGTTTAGCTGTTAAGCTTTGTGCATACTCAGTTTCATTTACAGTAATTGGCTTTGTAAATTCCACTTTACTAAAAATAATTGGCGGTTTAACACAGCGCGATCCATAAGATTGAACCCATGCTTTTTTCGTAAATGCAAAACCCTCTAGTTTCTCACCAAAATATTCAACCATATCCGTACGCTCATACTCACCATGTACTAATACATCCATATCAATATTTTCTTGAATTTCAATCCATTCTTTAATTTTCAATTTAATTTGATTCATATATTCTGAATCATCTATTGTACTTTTGCGCCATTGCTGTCTTAATTGTTTAATTTCCTTCGTTTGAGGGAAGCTTCCAATTGTAGTCGTTGGTAAAATCGGTAAATTCATTACTTTATTTTGTAATGGATATCTTAAATGGAATGGTACTGGTCTTCTAAAATCATCTTCATTAATGGATTCCAATTCATTCTGAGTTGAATGATTTTTTCTGCTAAGTTGTTTTAAATTTACTAAACAATTACTTGCATATTTAACTTCATTATCAAACATGCTCGCTTTGTTTATTACTAAACTTTTTAGTATCACTAACTCTTCTAATTTTTCATCGGCAAACGATAATGCCTCGAACAATGTTTCATTTAATAAATTCTCTTCAACTTTTGTAACTGGTACGTGAAGCAAACTACAAGACGGTTGAATCCACCAATCCTTTGGACTTATTTCTTGTTTAAGAGAATTTAAAAATTCAATCGAATCATTTAAATCATTTCTCCAAATATTACGTCCATTAAGTATTCCTACGCCTAGTACTTTGTCATCTGGAAATCCGTACTCAAGGATCGACTGTAAATTCCCATCTTTACCGTGAACAAAATCAAGACCAATGCCTTCTACTGGGAACGAAATTAGTTCTTTATATTGTTCAACTGCTTCAAAGTAGGTTTGAAGCATAATTGATAATGTAGGTACAGCTTTTGCGATTTGATCATAAACTTTTTTCAAAAATCGAATATCTTCGCTTGATTCTTCTAACACAAAACATGGTTCATCAATTTGTACCCACTCAACACCTTCATTCTCTAGCTCTTTAAGCATTTGTATATAAAGGTTTACTAGATTATTTATTATGTTTCGTTTTTCTTCTTCCTGGTAACCTTTTGCTAACTGTACAAATGAATAGATTCCTAGAATGACAGGTTTCGTTTTTATACCAAGCTCAATTAATGCCTCTTTGTATGCTTCTAGTGGCTTATTAAATAATAATCTAGATTGCATTTCTTTTTGATATTCAGGGACGATATAGTGATAGTTTGTATTAAACCATTTCGTCATTTCACAAGCTACAATGTTCTTACTTCCTCTTGCTAATGCAAAATAAGTATCTAGACTTGGTCTTTGATTTATTACACCAAATCGACTAGGAATCCAGCCAAACATAGTAGCAAAATCTAACACATGATCATAAAACGTAAAATCATTTACGGGGACTAGCTCTACACCTAAATCGTGCTGTTTCTTTATTGAGCATAATCTCAGTGATTTCATTTCTTTTTCAAATTCTTCTTGATTAATTTTATTTTGCCAAAAGCTTTCTAACGTTTTTTTCCATTCACGATTTTCACCAATTCTCGGATATCCTAGATTACTTATGTGTACCAATTTGTCCCTCTCCTTTTAACTAAAATAAAAAAGCATTTTTATCTCATAAGAGACAAAAATGCCTTTAAGTTGGAAAACATAAATCATTAGAATACGTTAACTTAAGCTTTCTTTCCATAAGGCACCTCCCTATCTCTCGTAGGTCAAACAGCGTCGTTAGAATAGGCAGGTCTCCTGACTTAAGAATCTTTGTAAATAAAAGCCTTCCCTATTTAAATAAGTGGCATCTTCTTATTTACTCCTCTATTACAGTGGCGGGACCGTGTTGGAATTAAACCAAACTTCCCTTTTAAGTAAATGATTTCAAACTTCGAACTTCATTTACACCTATTCCCTACTATTTAGTTTTCATCATTTTGTCATAAAATACAAAAATAGTCAAAATATTTATTTTTTATTTTCCGTACTATTTTAAAAAAAATTTTATTTTGGGTTAAATAAATAATGTCGATTTAGTTATTCAGGTAATTTAAAAAATGCGTTCGTATAATAATCTCATCCAGTTTCATTACTGTTTGATCTAATTATACGAACGCATTGATTGTTTATAAAATTTATATTTTTATTGAATAGCTATATTCATAGGAACATCTTACCATCAAACTAAGTGATGCATTAGTTAGCTATTTCTTCATCTGCTTTTGTATCTATTGGTACACGTTTTCCGATCCCGAAAGCATAGAAACAAATGACAAGTATTGCCAAGAAAATTATCCCTACAATAAGTGAGATACGTGTGTCATCATTAAACCACATACCAATTAATACCAATACTAAATAGGCTAATGTTAAGTAGTTAGTAAATGGTGCAAAAGGCATTTTAAAAGGATGATTTTTAATTTCATCTCCCTTTACTTTTCTGAAACGAATATGACTAATTAAAATGACAAACCACGGGATCATCCCAGGAAGTACGCTTGCACTGTATACATACACGAATAAGTTTTTTGGTGCAATAAAATTTAAAATAACACCAATTATTAAGCCTATTAATACACCGATTGTACCGAATAAAGGCACTCCGTTATTTGAGACTTTTGTAAAATATTTTGGTGCTTGTCCATTTATACCTAATGTATAAAGCATGCGTCCAGCACTATAAATACCACTGTTACAACCAGACATTGCAGCAGTAATTACTACAAAGTTAATAATTCCAGCTGCAGCTGTAATACCAAATTTTGCAAAAGTTACAACAAACGGGCTACCAATTGAATTTAGTTGATCCCAAGGGAAAACTGTTACAATTACAAAAATAGCACCAATATAGAAAATTAAAATACGCCAAATAAGACTTTGAATCGCATCTTTTAATGTTTTTTTCGGATTTTCTGCTTCTCCAGCTGTAATACCAATTAATTCAACGCCTTGATAAGCTCCAACTACTAGTGAAAGAGCAAAGAAGAAGCCTGACCAACCTCCTGTAAAGAAACCACCATTTTTCCAAAGATTAGATAGTCCAATCGCATGTCCTCCGTTTCCAAGACCGAAGAAAATAAGACCAAACCCAGCAACAATCATCAATAAAATCGTAACAACTTTAATCATTGCGAACCAAAATTCAAATTCACCAAATGATTTAACAGAAATTAAATTTGCTGCACCAAGAATCACAATTGCAATAATTCCTGGTATCCAAGCAGGTAGATCTGGAAACCAGTACTTCATATATGCCCCAACTGCTATAATTTCTGACATTCCAACAATTACCCACTGGAACCAGTTACTCCAAGCTGTCATATACCCTGCTAAAGGGTGTATATATTTATGGCCAAATGTCGCAAATGAACCTGTACTTGGCTCAACGTATAACATTTCCCCCATTGCACGCATAATGAAGAAGATAAAAATCCCCGAAATTGCATAAGCAAGCATTACTGATGGGCCTGTCCAATGAATTGTACTCGTCGAACCCATAAATAAACCTACACCGATTGTACCGCCTAATGCAATCATCTGAATATGGCGCGCTTTCAATCCTTTTTTCAATTCCTTATGTGCCATACTATTTCCTCCCCTTTCTGATGAAACAAGTGTCACTTTTTGAATCAATCTTAAAAACTTCTCCCCTAAAACCAGTACTAACTTATTAAGAAAATTTACAGTTAAAAGCTTTTTTAATTTCCTAAAATTAACTTATCTTTCGAATTGAACTAGGAATATCTTTCTTATTTTTCTTACGTAAAATACTAATAAAATAACCAATAAAACCACCAATAATAGCTGGAAATATCCAACCTAAACCTAAACTATACAACGGTAGGTACTTAGTGAAGAAATGATGAATTACTTCAATTTGTATTCCAGCTGAGTTTAATCCATCAAATAGACTCACAATAAAAGTTAAGATCAAACTGCCTTGATACACTTCTGACCTACCTTTAAAGGTATAGTGTAAGAATGTTAAGAAAATTAAGGATATAGCGATAGGATATAGTGTCATTAATACAGGAATTGAAACTTTAATTAGCTGTGTTAAACCTATATTTGCTATAAGTGTACTAAATACAGTCATAATGATCGCAATTTTTTTGTAAGAAAGGGCTGGAAACAATTCGTGAAAAAAAGTAGAACAAGCAGTGATTAGACCTACACTCGTAGTCAAACATGCCACTGTAATCATTAAACCTAATAATATTGCCCCATAAGAACCAAAATAATAGTCTGAAACTTTCGCTAAAACTTCAGCTCCATTATCTAATCGACCAAGTTTCTCAACACTTGAAGCGCCCATATAAGAAAGAGCAGAATAGATTATTGCTAAAAGTGAAGCAGCTATTGCTGTTGACTTTCCACAAACGATCATTAGCTGTTTTTTAGAAGTAACTCCTTTTCCCTTAATTGCGTTTACAATAATAATTCCAAAAACAAAAGCTACAAGAGCATCCATTGTTAAATAGCCTTCTTGGAAACCTTTAAAAAACACATTTGTTGTGTATCCTTTAAATGGCTCTTGAAATTTCCCAATTGGATGAACAATAGCGATTACAACAAGCAATCCGATAAATGTTAATTTAATAGGAGTAAGAAATTTTCCTACGACATCAATAATCTTTGTAGGATTAAGTGATAACAAGCAGGTAACTGTGAAAAATAAGATTGTAAATATGATTAGTGCACCAGGACTTGCATCATTTGATAAAAAAGGTTTAACGCCAATTTCAAACGATACATTCCCTGATCTAGGGATAGCAAAAAAAGGACCAATTGCTAGATAAAGAACCGTAGTAAATACAATACCAAACAACGGATGTACACGTCTAGCTAAAGATTGCAAATTTTTTTCACCTGAAAAAACAAAAGCTGTAACACCTAATAATGGTAATCCAACTCCAGTAACTAAAAAGCCAGCATTGGCTATCCATATGTTTTTTCCGGCTAACTGTCCGAGTATGGGTGGAAAAATTAGATTTCCAGCTCCAAAAAACAGTGCAAATAACATAAAACCTAGAATGATTATAAAAGTATTAGGTACTCTTGGTGACATAAACAACAACTCCGATTAATAATTTGTATAAAGTTCCCAATTGGACTAATTTTCAGACCAAACAATCTTACCTCACATTTTCATCAAATTCAATAAAATAAAATTATAATAAGATATTGTTTCTTCACATTATTATATTTTGTCACAAATTTTTCAAATCTATAAAAACCATTCATCGATTCTCTTTAGATTTGTTGCTTGTTTAATTAAATATTAGTCAAAAAAGCACCCCAGTTGATAAACTTGTGTGCTTTTAGATTCTAGTCCTATTTCCCTATTTTTTATGATCAATTGTTATATCTGGCATTTTCTTAAGTTTTCTTAAGTAAGGTATCATTAGAATAGCCCCCATAAAGAACGTGATCCCCTCAGTAAGTGTTAAAGACCAAATTATGCCATTTAATCCATAAAAATGATGCAAGATGATAACAACTGGAATGAAAAGAATACCTTGTGTAATTGACATTATTCCTGTCGCAAGACCTTCCCCAGACGCTTGGAAGATACTAGTGAATAAACCTGTGAATCCATTAAAAACAGATGATATAAGTTGCGCTATTAAGATTAATGCTCCAATACTTAGCACAGCTGAATCGTTTGTAAAGAAACCGAGTACTTGAATTTTAAAAAGATATACGATACCACCAAATACAATTGAGATCCCACCAATCCATAATGTTAACTCTTTTAATGTTTCATATAGACGCAGTTTATTTTTTCCACCATAGTTATAAGCAATTAAAGAAATAGCCCCTATAAATAAACCCATCGTAATAAACTCTGGGAGTTGTGCAATCCTTACTGCAATTCCAAAGCTTGCTACAACATGCTCGCCGTATTCAATGGCATAGTTGTTTAATAGTAAAGTTGTAACAATCATAAATGACATTTTAAATAACTCTGGAACACCGACTTTATAGATTTCTAATTGATCGGTCATTGATACTTTCCAATGCTTTAAGAAACCTCTTAATGTTTCACTTTTTCTTTCTAAAAACCAAATGTAATATATGCTTGCCGCAATATTTGCTAAAACCATTGAAAGGGCAGCACCCATTACATGAAGGTTTAAAACTAAAATGAATAACACATCAAAAATGATACTAAAAATAACACTAATGAACATGCCATACATTGATTCTTTTGCTGCACCTTCAGAACGCACAATTTGTTCTAATGCAAAATTCAAAATAAAGGCAAAGCCACCAATAAAAAGCGTGGTTGTATATTGTTTTGTATAAAGCAATGTTGTAGCGTCCGCTCCCAACAAATGTACAATTGGATTAACAAATAGTAAGGCAATTACTGCAATAATTAATCCACATATAAGGCTCATATAAAAAGCATATCCAGCTACTGACTTCCCTTTCTGAAGATTCCCTTCACCTAAGAGACGAGTAACAAAAGTTCCTGCACCAACCCCAAATACATTCCCAATCGCCATTAGTACTGTAAAGATCGGTAAGCCTAATGTAATGGCGCTTAACATCGCTGTATCATGAACTAAACCGATAAAAAATACGTTTATTAAGTTATAAATTGTACCAGCAGAAATCCCGATCATCATTGGAATACATAAACGAGCTAACGATTTACGTATCGGTGCATCTTTTAAATAATAAATATTAGATTGATCTACTTCAAATTCTTCCATTATATTCCATCCTCCCGAAACTTATCTTTTTTATTTTATTTTGGTTTAAGATTAAATAGTTAGAGTTCTAACATTTAGGATTCTAATCATTTATCGATACGACCGTAATGGCCGTAGTCACTCAAAGGTTTGAATCAATTTTTTTCAATAGGCGTAAAAATTCATTTTTTTCTTCTTCAGTCAATGACTCTGTTAATCGTGATTCCATTGCCAAAAACATTTCATCAATCTGATTAACGATTTCTTTCCCTTTATCTAAAACAAAAATTTGCTTCTGCCGTTCGTTATCAGCTTGAATTTTTCTACCGATATATCCATTCTTTTCAAGTCCTTGAAGCATGCTGGTTATACTTGCACCTCTTCGATTAAATGCATCTGCTAAATCCTTTTGAATTAAACCTCGATCCTGATGCTCAGCAATATAACTGATCATCCTACCTTGTTGTGGATTTACATCAAGTTCTTTCGTATGATTTGACAATTGATCCCGTACCTTATGCATAATGGTACTAAGAAGTCTCGTATAAGGTGTATCAATCAAATCGTTCACCTCCGAATAATTAGAATTCTAACTGTCTGAAACCAATATAACTTGGTAGGAGTTCTATGTCAATTAAAAAGATCGAATTCTAACAATTAGATTTTTAACTTTTAGGGATTTGTGAAACTTCAAATTGAATCGTTTTTTAACCCAAAAAAAGATTTATTATGTCATTTGTCCTGTATTTTTACAAGTCTAAAATCATTAACAAAAGAAAGAACAACTACTATTTATCTCTTTAAATATAGGTCTGTTTAACCAAAGCAATATTATGAACTAAGTTGCAAACCTACCATCTAGTAGAACTATATTTCTCAATTAGTAAAGGGTATCATTACCCAATCGATTACCACGTTGAAATTGTCACGTCCTTTCTTGAATGTAAATTGGTTCTCAAAGACTAAAACGATAAAAAAATAAAAGAGCAGTATGCCACTACTATAATACGTAAAAGTTTCTAAGTATTATAATGCGGATACTGCCCTAATAATTAATTAACCTAAAGTAGGAGAAAAGTAAAACATTCTGCTGGTTATTTCCATTATACGAATAAACTTAGTAAAAGAATAAAGATCAATCCGCAAACAGAAATAATTGTTTCTAGTAATGTCCAAGTTAAGAAAGTTTCTTTCATACTTAACCCAAAATATTCTTTAAACATCCAGAAGCCTGCGTCATTAACGTGTGAAGCGATTAAACTCCCTGCTCCAGTTGCTAGAACGACTAAAGCTAAGTTAGCATCAGAATGACCTAACATTGGAATAACTAAACCAGAAGTGGTCAAAGCTGCAACAGTAGCAGAACCTAAGGAAATTCGTAGGATTGCTGCAATAATCCAAGCAAGTAAAATCGGTGACATTGAAGTTCCTTTGAATAATTCGGCTACGTAATCACCAACACCTCCATCGATTAACACTTGTTTGAAGGCGCCGCCACCTCCGATGATTAATAGCATCATCCCAATATGTGTAATTGCAGTTGTACAAGAGTTCATAACTTCTTTAATTGGTATTTTTCTAGCTAATCCCATTGTATAAATTGCCACTAATAATGAAATAACCATTGCAGTACCAGCATTACCGATAAAGCGAATCCCTACTAGTAAACTATTATCATCAAAACCAATTGTTTTTTGCAGTAAATTAACAATTGTTGCAAATGACATTAAAATCACAGGAAGTAAAGCTGTAAAAACACTGATTCCAAAACCAGGAGTTTCTTCAAGTTTAAATGTTTTTTGTTCACCTAAAGATGCAATATTACCCGTTTTAGTGAAGGATGCTGGTACTAGCTTTTTAGCAAGCTTTGTAAATAAAGGACCTGCGATAAAAACAGTTGGTAAAGCAATAATAAAACCGTAAAGTAATACTTCACCAATATTTGCATGATATTCACCAGCGATTACAGTTGGACCTGGATGTGGCGGTAAGAAACCATGTGTAACAGATAAAGCAGCCGCCATTGGAATACCTAAATATAAAATAGAAACTTTTAATTGTTTTGATATGGCAAATACTATCGGAATCAATAATACTAATCCTACTTCGAAGAATAGAGCAACACCGATAATGAATGAAGCAGCAACAACTGCCCATTGAATGTTCTTTTCACCGAATTTGTTAACAAGCGTCATCGCAATACGTTGTGCACCACCAGAATCTGCGATTAACTTACCAAGCATTGCACCAAGTCCGAAGATTAATGCTAAATGACCAAGTGTTCCGCCTAAGCCAGCTTCAATGGTTGTACCAATATTGTCTGGTTTCATTCCAAGAGCTAAAGCAACTCCAAATGAAACAATAATTAGTGAAAGGAAAGTATTTAATTTTAACTTCATAATTAAAACAAGTAATGCGATTATTCCGATTGCAACTATAACTAGTGGCATGGAAATCCCCCCCAAAAAATCTCTATTTATTTTTATTAATTAATCCTCTTTGATAATTAGCAATCCGTTTATAATCTTTTTCTAACACTCTCGATAAGCTAATAAAGATTGGCAATAATTCTCGATATTCTCTTACAGCCTCTTCATTAGGAGTATGTTTGTGAGTATTACCGACCATTTCAGATACTACTTCAAAGGATTCTATTTTTCCTGTTGCATAAAGACCTAAAATACAAGCACCAAGACATGAACTTTCATAGCTTTCTGGTACGACTACATCTAAATCAAAAATATCAGACATCATCTGACGCCATACATTCGATCTTGCAAACCCACCAGTTGCTTGGATTTTAGATACTGGTCCATCCATACATTCAATTAAAGCTAAAAATACTGTGTAAAGATTGTATATAACACCTTCAAGTGCAGAGCGAATCATATGCTCCTTCTTATGTGCCATCGTTAAGCCGAAAAATGATCCTCGAACATCAGGGTTCCATAATGGTGCACGTTCACCCGCTAAATAAGGATGGAATAACAAGCCATCTGCCCCAGGTTTTACTCCTTCAGCAATTTTTGTTAATACTTCATATGGATCAATCCCTAATCTTTTTGCAGTTTCGACTTCTGAAGCCGCAAATTCATCACGTATCCAGCGAAAAATCATACCGCCATTGTTCACTGGCCCACCAATGACCCAATGTTTTTCCGTTAATGCGTAGCAAAAGATTCGTCCTTTTTCGTCAGTTTGTGGTTTGTCAATAATCGTTCGAATTGCCCCACTTGTCCCTATTGTGACTGCAATTTCTCCTTTTCGAATCGCATTCACACCTAGATTGGAAAGTACGCCATCACTTGCACCAATTACAAATGGAGTTTGAGGATCAATTCCCATTTGTCTAGCTAAATCAGGGTTACAATTTGTAAAAATCTCAGTAGTAGGTACTAGTCTAGATAGTTGTTCTGCTGAAATCCCTGCAATTTGTAAAGCTTCCTCATCCCAATCTAATGTTTTAAGATTCATCATACCCATGGCTGAAGCAATCGAATGATCTACAACATATTGGTCAAAGAATTTTTTAAATACATATTCTTTTATCCCAATATATTTATTCGCTTTTTTTGCGATTTCTGGTCGTTCATTTACAATCCATGTAATCTTGCTTAAAGGTGACATTGGATGAATAGGAGTTCCTGTTCGTTTGTATATTTCGTGACCATTTAATTCATCTTTAATTTTATGAGTCCAAGTCTCACTTCGATTATCTGCCCATGTAATACAAGGCGTTAAAGGTTGATCATTTTCATCCATAGCAATTAGACTATGCATTGCACTACTAAAAGAAATAAATACTATCTCTTTTTGAGAATGTTGTTTCATAATTTTAGAAATTGCTTGTACTAAAGCTGTAAAGATCTCTTCTGGGTCTTGTTCAGCTGTTGAAATATCAGGTGTATAGAGTGGGTATCCGATATTCTCTTGCTGGATGACTTCACCTGTTTCAGTAAATAAAACAGCTTTTGTGCTTGTGGTCCCGATGTCTAACCCTAACATATAGTTTGTCATTATTCCTGTTCTACTCCTTTTGAAAACATTTGTTGAGATCTCCATAGATCTTCTACTTTTCCTTGAACATCATCAAAGTTTTGATGTAAGGATTGAATCATAAGGTCTCTATTCTTCGTACCAATTGCATCAATATATAATTGATGATTTTCGACTATTCGTTGAAAGTCTTCGTAATTTTCTTTAAACCGTACTCGCATTGATAAAAGTATAAACGCTTCCATAACTGGTTTTGCATTATTCCAGATCATCAAAATATAAGAATGATCAATCGCTCGAATAATCGTTTCATGGAATAATACATCTTGAAATGAAAACTCATCGGCATCTTGATATTTAATGGCAATTTTCATCATTTCAAGAATTTTACTCAGTTCCATAACCAATTCTTTTGTGTCTAATTTTACCAACCGTTCAAATACAAAAGTTTCGATTAGTAATCGCACATCATATATTTCTTCTATCTCTTTTTCAGTTAATCCAATAACAACTGCACCCATTCTTTCTAAACGAATTAAATTTTCAGATGCTAAAGTTTTTAATGCCTCTCTAATTGGAGAACGACTTACATTAAAATCGGTAGCCAATTTATTTTCTGACAACTTGGTACCGCTTTCAATTAGACCAGAAATTATCTGCATCCTTAATTCATATGTTACACGATCACCAGCTGAAACTTTTGATAGCCATTTTTCCGGATAAAGATTCTTCTTTAATTCTGTCATAAGTTCACCTTCATTCCCATACGAGTATACTTGTATACAAGTATTATAAAACAAAATTAAATAAATGCAAGCGCTTTTATTCAACTTGCTCCACTATGTAGTAGATTTTGAATATCATGAACAATTTATTACTACAAGTTTATTTAATACGACGCACTCGCCAGTTAAGAATTCCCTAGTAATTATTTGTGACTATCCACCGTTTAGGAATCCTATAACATCAATAGATTAGGGCATTAGAAATACCTTTGTAGTGCCTTTTAGAAATAAAAAAAGAACATGAAGAATAAAATCATTATGTTCTTTTTTATAAAATGATCTAGTTACCATTATTCCCACATATTTCCACATGGATTGAGGTATTATTGAAAAACTTTTTTATATGATTATTTCACCCTCTAAAGGATTAGACGTGAATTTAAGATTGACTCTTATTTTCTATCTAAAAACAAAAATGACAGCCTCCAATATTTGGAGACTGCCGATATACTACTTTAAAACCCATTTATATCGCGAATTAAATTATATGCATCTGGTGTCCCAATACCTGAAGCCATATCATAGCCAGATGTAGCCGGATAATACAAGTTTGTTCCAGACGTAATATCATGATAAGCTGCATACTTCTGAGTTGTATTAAAGACTTGATAAAGAGTTGGATTTGCTTGACCAAGGTTGCCCTTGCCATTTGCTTGTGCAAATTGATTATTGAGTGCAGCGATTCCTGCCCATAATGGTGCGGCAGCTGATGTTCCCCCGACTACATGCCAAGCACCTCCAGTATAGATTGAATATCCCGTGTTCGGGTCGGCAGCTGCCGATACATCTGGAACCTCCCTTTTACCATTCGAATAACTGTTTTGGACACCAGGACCTGACTGGAATGACGGCATAGCATAAACTTTAGATAATCCTCCACCGTCACCTGATTTGGTTGTTTTATTACTCCATACGGATTCTGAACTATATGAAGTACCGCTTATATTCAGGTGAGTTCCACCAACTCCAGTCACATAAGGGTCATTTGCGGGACTATCAACCTCTAAAGTTCTACCTCCAGAATCGTAGGCACCATTGTCTCCAGACGCAGCAAAAATACTTTGTCCTTGAGCAGCAAATTGTTGGAATATGGTATGTAAGCTATTCATCGTTGCAGTTGCTTCATGCTGCTCGCCGATCCCCCAGCTGACAGAAATTGATTTTGCCGTATTATCAGAGGCAATTTTTTGATAAGTATCAATTAAGCCTTGGGCGCTATTTGGCCCTTCGTATACAACCACTTGTGCTTTTGGCGCAATTGCATTGATTACTTCAATATCAAGTTCAACCTCAATTGCACCTTGACCGGCAGCACCACTATAACCATCAATATATACATTTGTTGGTGCAGGGCTTCCTAGGCCATAGTAGTTGTTATAAGTACTAATGTTAGTTGCTTTATATCCATCCAACTCCATGACTGCTACAGTTTGGCCAGATCCAGTATATCCGGCAGTTGACAGTGGGTTAATATCGTAAGCACCTTTTAATTCAGCCGGTGTATAACCGCCAGCTGGACCACTGCCCACTTTCGGTGTCACTCCTTTATTCAGTTGTGAGACTTGCATTGATGAGCTACTAATTTTCGAATGTGTATAATGTGGTTCATTATTGAGACCTTCAACATTTGTAATCACCCCAGAAAATTCAGCGGGAATGGAAGGAGCTTGCTCATTGGCATAATAGGTTTCGCCATTTGAATCTTTATAGTTATTTATGGTTACACCAAAAGTATCCTCCATTTGACCAATGGTGCCACTGACGGTAATAAAGGCGTTATTGGAAGAAACATTTTCTACTTTAAAGCCTTGACCTGTCAAATAGCTTTTAACATTAGCAACAGTTGTATCAGTTGGTCCATATTGATTTTTAAATTCGTCGGGAGTTAAGTATTTCTTGTAGTTGATGGAATCAGGGTTCTTTAAGCTGGCAATATAATGATCCAGTTTATCGCTGTTTCTTAGCTGAAGGGCAATAGTAATAGAAGCTTTTGAGTTGCGGTTTGTGTGACCAATGGCAGTGCCGTGATTTGCAGCGATTGGAGCTGCCTGAATAAGTTGTACATGTTTGGAAGCTGCCGCAAAAGTTGAGCCTCCTGGGAAATACATCGATAATGTTAACAAAGAAGCAACAGTCGGTACTAATAATTTTCGGTTTCTTTTTTTCATCCTTACACCTCTCCTTAGTTCCTAAATAAGGTTGTTCTTACCAAAAATCTAGAAATCAAAAGACGATTTGGGGCTGCCCGACTACCATGAAATTTAAATTTTCCAGTCATCCCTTTTGGTTATCGGCTTCGAGTTTTGTATCACATCCTTTCAAGAATATACTTTTCCATTTGTTTGAGTTTGACGTAAAAATTAGAATCTCCTGCAAAATACATTTTTTTTAATTGAATTCTAAAGAATCTTAAGGAATTTTAAAACAGCTAGACTCCCAGATAGATGAAGAACAAAAAAAAGCGTTATTTTTACAACTCCTTTAAACTTTTTTATCAATATGTTTTTTAACTCTTAGCCTGTATCCTAAATTCTCCGACATACTTTCATAAAAAAGCGTATTGTTGATTATGAACTAGTCTGCGAACCACCTATGAGTTAATAATTCTCATACTTTTGCATTTTTACTTACTAATGAACCCTTCTATCTCAAATTTTTTCACTTTATTTCTTACTCATGAATCCTTTATGAGAAATAGTTTTAAGTTACCATCCTCTAGAATAGAATTAATTTAAAGATGCCCTCACCTGTTTTTTCGGGTCATTTTGCTAACTGTTTTCCCAATTACATTATTTCGTTTTGAAGAAACTATACTGATAGAAGGTGATCTATTTTATGAGTCATTTCTTATTAAGTAGACTTGGCAACTGGAAAATACAAATACATTGTCATCCTGGTATTAGAACAGTTGGGAATGAGCGGGAAGTGCTTTTACTCGATGAAGAACATGAAAAAGTTGCACATTTTTCAATTGATACAAAAGGAGCCTTTTTAATACTTCAAATCCCTTGGGGTGGTTATGTAAAAATTAAAGAAGGTTACCAAACAATCGTTGTACATATTCCATTTGAAGAAGATCCAGAAGAATAGAGCAATGCAATACTGGCATGTAAAATAGCTGCATAGTTCAATGAAAAAAGAGTGTGCCCTTTAGCACACTCTTTCCTTATTATTTACGTAATGTTAAAAACTCTAATTGTCTTAATCTTACTGTGAAGAATGTAATCGGATCGAAGTAAATACTTGGATTAGATTTCATATCTTCTAAAGTTTGATTATAGTTAGAAATTGCAACTCTTGTTTCATCAACTAGTTCATGAATTTGCTCAAATGGTGCATGTAGGAACATTGATAAATCTCTTGGTAAAGTTTTTTCAAACATTTCAAATTGTAGGAAAAACTTCGTTGATAATTCTGATGTTACATCATCATAGTTTACATTATCAACATACTTTTGATATTGAGCAACAAGCTTTGATTTATTTTGAGGCAGTAAACCTAATAAGATACCTGAGCTCTTTAAGATAAATTGAGATGGTGATGAATTTAATAAAATATTCATATCATCTAACTGCGTCATACTAGTCATTCGATCAGCATCACGGCGCCAGTCATCTAATACTTTAAAATCACACTCAAGATTTAAAAATTCATTTCCAATGTACTCATTTAAAGAATTACTCATTTCAGTTAAGTAACCTTGAGTACCTTCTAATAAAACGCCTGATTCTTTAATCCAATTTTGAAGAGCTTCATTTAATTTTGGTAAAGTATTCTCTCTTACATACTCACCAATTCGAAGATTCATCTCTTCGTTTAGCGTTTCAAGAATTGTACCAAAATCACTATCTTCTTTGATTAAGTCTTTACATTCTTTTAGTAGACCAGGAATACTTAGCTTTAGGTCATATTTTAATTCGTCTTTTAATTCACGATATGAGCTTTTAATTGTATTTAAATGTTCCATTTCTTTATCTTTTAAAGAATGCAATAGACCATTTAATTTGTCATCAAGAACTTCATTCCATTCAACATTAGCACGTAATTCGTCTTCTTTCTCAACTCGTTTTTCTAATAAGAAATTAATTAATTTACGAATAGCTAATAATAATTTCTCTGTTTGTTTAGAATTTGCTTCAGTTGAAAGAACGTTATCCTCAATAAATAATTCTAAATCTTTAAATTGATCTTGATTACTATAAATTGAAGAATAAGGTAATACTTTAGCGTTAGGGAAATCTAGACTAACTTTCGCTTGAATTTCACCGCGAACTCGATCAATCTCTTCTTTACTATAAATAGAATCCATCTTATTTAAAATAAAGTGAATCGGTAGAGTTGGTAATTCTGTATGAATTTTAACTAGTAAAGATCGTTCGTTTTCAGTGTAAGGTGCTGTAGCATTTAAAACATAAACAAGACGATCTGCAAGTTTTACAGATTTTAATAATGCTTTTGTATTTACCTGGTTTCCATCAATTCCAGGTGTGTCAATGATTGATAGACGATGCTTTTCTAAAAATGAATTTGGTAATTTATAGTATACTAATTCATCACCTTTTAACAGATTATTTTCAACTGTTGTTAAATCGTAAAAATCTGCAAATTCAGCAAGCTGTGTATTTCCTTCTTTCGAAAATACGATAATATTTGAATCACTAGCTTGTTCAAATAATACAGGCATTGTCGTAGAAGAACCCATCATTTTCTCACCTAAAAGTGAGTTAACAAATGAAGATTTACCGTTACCTGATGTACCTGCAACAAGCATTGTTGTATTTTCAAATTGTGTTAATTTACTTGTCCACCACTCAAAACGGTCTCCAACTTCTATTTCATTTAAAGCAGACCATTGTAGGATGTTTTCAAATAATTCTTTTCCAATTTCAAAGCAATCAGGCGTTTTTAATAACTGTTCAAATGCCATTTCTGCGTCAGCAACAATTTGATAATCAATACGGCCTGGGAATAATCGATCCCATGCAAGTGTTGCAGTCGTTGCTAAAACCGCACCTTTTAAATCGGTAATACGTAACCAATTTGTTAAGAAGCTTGGCATCATTTCCTCAAGCTGAGCTACAAAATAATCACCTTCAACTAATTCTTCGTATGTCATTGAATAGATTGATGGCAAACGATTCCACTTCACACCTGTCTCAACGTTGATTTGGAATAACATATCATTAAATGTTTGTAACCAATTTACATAAACTGATTGTTCTCTGTAACTATTCCAAAGTGCTTCTACCATTAATTCAAAGTGTTCAAGATCGACTTTAGCCAATGATAGTAACGGTTGCACAAAGTAACTTGGTGCCATTTCTTTT
This sequence comes from Gottfriedia acidiceleris, assembly GCF_023115465.1. Taxonomy (NCBI): domain Bacteria; kingdom Bacillati; phylum Bacillota; class Bacilli; order Caryophanales; family Bacillaceae; genus Gottfriedia; species Gottfriedia acidiceleris. The sequence goes on from NZ_CP096034.1 coordinate 2,955,394, forward strand.
GTTACACCATTTATAATGTATTCTCTTAATACAATAAACCATTTCAAATCTTCTGTACGAATTGATTCATCTGAAGCTAGCGCTACAGCACTATTCCAATCGTGATGTTTTTCATAAAAATTACGTGCAATTCTCGTTACGTTTGGATAATCAGGATTATATTTTACTGCTTCTTTAATAATACGATCTGCTTCCTCGTATTTCGAAACATCGATATAAAGTGAGAATAAATTTAAGAATATTTCAGAAGTCAACGTACTACTATCTGTTTTAACTTCTTTATATAGCTTTTCAGCTGTTTCAAATGCACCAATTTCATAATATGAATCAGCAATATTTTTCTTTGCCCAATCGCTTAACTGGTTTCCGACTTTTTCCCACTTGAAAACTGCAGATTCAAAATCTTTATTTTCAAAATAAACTTCACCTTGTGCAAATCGGATAGATGAAAGATCCATATCATCATTTTGTTCATTGTAAAGGTCAGCTAAAACTGCAATAGGATGGATATTGTTTTCATTTTCATTTAAATACGATTTATAAAATTGTTTTTTAATAAATTGTTCTTTCAATTTCACTTTAACTTCCACTGTCATGTTATCACCTACTATGTATAATAAAATCAAATAAAGTCCAAAAATAAGCCAAAAGGAATATGTTAAATTTATACAGCATTATTATTCTACCAAATTAGAGTAGCTGAAATTGTGACAATTCTATGTCATTTTCAAAAGATTTTTGTTATATTTGTTACGTTACATACAAAACATAGGTAAAAGAATATTTATTTGGAGGCATTATGCTAACTTACGAAGAAAAATTAACAATTATTGAATCATTTCCAGAATTAACTAAAAAGCCAGTTTCACTTGGACGTACAAATTTTCAATATGAAGAAAGCTTAAAAGAAAAAAAGAATGTGGTATTTCATTTACATCCTAATGGTAATGGCTTTGTCTATGCTGAAGGTATAAAAGGGTACAACACAAACGAAAAAGGTATGGTAAATATAAGAGAATTTACTGAAGAGGAACTTCGTACAGTACTTACTAAATCAATTGAAAGCCTATCATTCGAACCAATTTTTGAAGAGGATGAAGAAGTAGAAGAAATATGGGTTAATGCGAATGGACAAGTACTTAAACTTGTTTCAGAAATGGACATGTGGAATGTTTACGCAGGAGAAAATCTTGATGGTACATTCAATAGCTATGGTGAAGCTTGTGAATATTTAGATGAAGAAGGATTTAATGTTCAAGACTGAACTTAGTTAGAACAAATATAGAGCTTGGGGAAATCCAAGCTCTTTTTTAAATGAAAATTTTAGTGTAATTCAGTTTGTGATTTACTACCCTTTTTAGAGCGATAGTCATTTCCTTTTGTGTTGTCACCACTAGTAGGTGCTTGTCCATGAAGTTCTGGTGCGTTTTGATTTTTACTTCCTTTACTGCCATTTTTGCTTGTCATTTTGCTTCCTCCTAATCCAATTATCATAAATAGATTCCCATTTTAAATAAAAGATTATTCAAGGAATTTAAGCACATAATAATAAAAAAGGAGGGTTAAACATGGCTAAAGGACATACAAACAAAGGTCCACAGAAAAGTTCTGTCAATCAATTTGGACATTCTGAGGAATCTGCTTATTCAAAGAGTGAAAAAATGGAAGAATTTCATAAGAAAAATACAGAAAAAGAAAGCTAATAGAACTTTTAATTCTTTTAAATGTACTTGCTAATTTTCCTTCAACAAGTCATTATAAAAGTATGATTAAATTGGAGGAAACTAAATTTATGAGCGAAAATACAAATGAACCAAAAAAAGTTAGTCTTCAGGAATTAATGAAGCAAAAGTTAGCTAGCAAAAAACAGCAAAATTCAAATCAAAATACTGGAGTAAATGCTGTTAAAGATCTGACGAAAAAGAATCAAATTTCTAAAAAACCAAACAATCAACGCAAACGTATGGGTGTGTAATTAGAAAAAACGACTGAGGTATTCAGTCGTTTTTGATTTCGCTTTGTTATATGTCTTCTAAGAGATTTTGACTGCTATTATTTTCTCCAAAGGTTAAAACTTCCTCTACTGGCTGATAAGATTCACCGTAAAAATGGGTATCCCTATATGAATGAATCATATTATATGTTTTTTTCATCGCTTTAAAAATCATTTCTTCACCCTCATTATTTGGAGACCAGTACAAAATCTCCATAGGGTTTATTTCTTGAGTAGCTAGTGAGCGTCTGTTATATCCAATCGACTGAGCATGCTCAAATCCTTCTCTTTTATAAAAGCGAAGCCTTTTTTCTGTATCTGTATCTTCATAATTAACTGGTTCAACCTCTAAAATAATCGGTTTACCCTTCTTCTTTAGCTTTTCAAGCAATTTATACCCAAGACCCTGTCCACGAGCATCTTTCGAAACGAACAAGTAATCGATAAATACAAAATCATCTAGTTCCGCGTACATTAAAACATGATGTGGACCTTCATCTTTATGGTAAATTTCTGACCGCTCTTTCAATAAAGTTTCCATATGTTCCCTTGATTTCATTTCTTCAACTGGAAAATACTGATTTAGTTTTTCATACCAATGCATTGATATTCTCCTTTTCTTACATGCAGTTAAGATCATCACGCTAGACAAGCATTATGAGTAATTAATCACTATACAAAAATAATTAGTAAGTCCTTTCAAATGAAGTATTTGAAGTATTAATACTTTTCATGCAAGAAAAAAAGTTTGATATGAAATTAACATTATTTCCTTAATGAAACCCAATCTTCCGCTAACATCCCATAAACGATGTGATCTACATAATGATCATACAACCATTCGGCCCTCCTGATCCGACCTTCTTGAAAAAATCCTAACCTCTCAGGTATAGCACGGCTTTTTGTATTTTCAACTGCAGCACGAATCTCGACCCGATTTAGCAATAGATCTGTTTATGCATAATTAACAAATGCATGACAAGCTTTTGTCATTATGCCTGTACCTTCAAACCCCTTTCCTAGCCTTTATTGATTAAGTCAACGATGTGATGGCCACGATCCTTGGATTTTTCTTATTTGAATAATTTGTCCAGTATGGTAAGCGTCATGTAATAATAAATCCATTAATTTTACTTCAAAAGAATTTCTCATTAATTCATCATCTGTCATATTACTCAATAGCTGTCTTAAACTACAACTAGTATTCTCCAAACGTTCAACTACCTTCTTCCATTCATTTACATCATTCGTTGGTTCAGTAAAAAAGAATGTTTGGTCACCGTCTAAGTTTTGTGTCCACTCGCTACCTTCTAAAATTGCTACAATCTTCTCTTTGTAATAAAGGAGATGATTAACGTTTTCCCAAATTGACTTAGTTGCTTCCCCTGATGGTCTCCAACTAGCTTGTTCAGCTGAAATTCCTTCAATTGAATCTTTTAGAGGAGCAAACCAACTTTCCTTATTAAATGTTTTGTCTAATACGTTTAAAAACATTTCTTTTCGATTCAAAAAAATTCGCTCCTTTTTTAAACTCTAATAATTTTTAGAAATAACTTCTGAGTCTCCTCATAACCATTAAACTGTCATTAATAAAGTAGGACTAAATTTGAACTAAATGATAAGGATTGATTGATATTGAGGTCACCACTGTTTATTTATTCAACAAATGGCTATTTTTACCTTTTATTTTTTAACTTTCTTATAACATTTGGATCTTTGTGATCAACCTTCTAGAAATTAGCCAAAAATACATCTATAAAAAGGAAAAATGTCACAAAGATGACTCTTTTAGTAGCATTAACAATTAACTTAGAATGTTAAGTACAAACATAACTAAAAACACACCAGAAAGTATACTAATTTTTTGAAACTTTGTTCGTTTTTCAAACCAGTTCCATCTTTGATTCTCGGTATTAACAAGTCCAAAATAAAACATCAAATAATCAATAGTACTCATTAATAAAGCCCCTAATATGATCCAAAAAATATTTGACATTCAAATTCTCCCTTTATGTAAACGATAATTAGTAAAAAATTTCTAATTTTTCTTAATTATACATTAATGTTTGATATTTGTAATTTGGAGGAATTTCACTATTTTAAGAAAATTATCGCAAAAAAAAAAAACGATAAATTATCAATTTATCGTCAGTGTGTGTTGAAATAAAAGCAAAATCATAAAAGTTCATGTCTCCTTACTCATGAGTGCTTCATGAGTATGTAAAAAAGCCAAAACATAAAAATTGGTTCTCATAAGGGATTCATGAGTAGGCTAATTAGTAAAAACATGAAAATTATTTACTCATAAATGGTCTAACAGTTCAGTTTCACCTTTTACTTTTCGAAAAATAAACCTCATATCCTCTTCCAACATCTTTTACACTATGGGAATCAGAACCATACATTAACTCTATATTTAAGGAATTTGCAATTTCAACGACATGGTTTGGTGGATATGTTTCACCACAATACTCTTTAAATAATCCTGCTGTATTATAGTCTAAAATATAATTTTTTTCTTTTACTAGCTTTAATAGTTCAACTTGTTTATTTAGGATCTTTTCTGTATCATCACATTTCAAAAATTGCTTAAATTTATTACATAAAGTCATATGTCCTATTCTTTTTGGTTTAAATGGACCAAAATCTTCAATGATTGACTGTTTTACTAGATCGTAATAAGCAAGTTGAAACGCTTCTGCACTCCCATAGTAATTTACTAAGCCAGTAAGAGTATCTTCAGCTTTATAATCTATACAATGCCATCCATTTATTCCTTCTAAGTAATGGACTGATAAAAGTCCTGTGTCACAATATTTACCGTATTCTTTTAAAAAGTTTTTAAACCATACTGATTCACCCGGTAAATAATCGTATTCAAATCCAACTTTTATACGAATTCGATCCTTATACTTGTCTCTTACTTTATCCATTTCGTTAATATATTCGTCTACTTCATTTTCAGACATCGCAAGCGAAGCAACTGCATCATTTGGCTTTAAGCAGTTTTTAAATGATGATGGTACTGGTGTATGTTCAGTGATATGGTATTCATCGAACCCAAGTTCAATCGCTCTTTCGATCATTAATTGTACGTCATCACCACTTCCGTGCGGACAATATTGTGTATGCGTGTGACCATCAATTTTCAAGATTTTACTTTCTCCTTCCTATTTATTAAGCAATTGTTTATCTCTTCAAGTTTTATTCCTTTTTCAACCATTAAAACAATTGTGTGATAGACAAGATCACTAATTTCATAAATTAATTCTTCAGTTCCTTCATTTTTTGCTCCAATAATTACTTCGCTTGTCTCTTCGCCTACTTTTTTCAATATCTTATCAATGCCCTCATTAAATAAATATGTTGTATAGGATCCTTCAATCGGATTCTTTTTTCGGTCTTGTATCGTTTCATAGAGATTTGGCAAATAACTTAATGATTCATTTTGAACTATATTTTTTTCTTGCATTAAAGTTAATTTTTCGGAAAAACAACTGTAGCTTCCTGTGTGGCAAGCTACTCCTACTTGTTCAACCTGTAGTAAAATTGAATCTTGGTCACAATCATAAGAAATCGATTTGACATATTGAAGATTCCCCGATGTTTCTCCTTTTTTCCAAATTGACCTACGACTTCTACTATAAAATGTAGCAAATCCAGTATCGATTGTGAGTTTAATTGATTCATTATTCATATATGCCAACATTAATACTTCTTTCGTGCTAATATCTTGCACAATTGCTGGTACTAACCCTTGTTCATTAAAGCGAATTTTTTCGATATCAAAAAACATGTTTTCTCCTCCTATATTCGAACTGGAATATTTTTTTCATTTAAATAGTCTTTTAATTCACTAATTTTGATTTCTCCAAAATGGAATACGGATGCTGCTAAAACTCCATCGACATTGGCATATTCAATCGCATCATAAAAGTGTTCTACTTTTCCAGCGCCACCAGATGCGATAACCGGAACGTTAACTGCATTAGTAATTTTTTGCAGCAATCGGATATCAAACCCTCTTTTCATACCATCTTCATCGATGCTATTTAAGACAATTTCACCCGCTCCAAGCTCCACACCTTTCTTTGCCCAATCACTCGCATCCCATTCAGTCTCTTTCCGACCACCATTTATAAAAACTTTATAATTGCCATCTTTATTTAACTTTGCATCAATTGAAAGCACCACACATTGCGATCCAAAACGATCAGATGCTTCCTTAATTAAATTCGGATTTAAAATTGCGGCAGAATTGATTGATACTTTATCGGCTCCATTTCTTAATAGTTTCGTAAAATCATCAATCGAACGTACTCCCCCTCCAACACTGAAAGGAATACGCAATTCCTTCGCTACTTCTAAAACAAATTTCAATGAAATATCTCTTTCCTCATTTGAGGCCGTAATATCGTAAAATACTAACTCGTCAGCACCATTATCACTATAATATTTTCCAAGTTTCGTAGGTGAGTCAACATCTTGAATACTTGTAAACTGTTTTCCTTTCACGACGCGTCCATTACGAACGTCTAAGCACGGTATAATTCTTCTTGCAAGCATTTAAGTGCCTCCTCAACTGTAAATTTTCCTTCATATAATGCTTTACCAGATATCGCACCATAAATATTTAACCTGCGAAGTGACTTCAGATCATTGATCGAGCTCACTCCACCTGAAGCAATAATATTTAGGTTTGTTTCTTCAGCTAATCTTTTATATGCTTCTAAATTAGGTCCACTTAACATGCCGTCCTTTGATATATCAGTGTAAACAACTGTTTTCACACCAAGCAACTCTAGCTGTTTACAAAATTCAAAGCTATCTTGATTTGTCGATTCTTCCCATCCATTTATGGCTACAAAACTGTTTTTTGCATCTACGCCTACAATGATTCGATCACCGTATTTTAGAACAGCTTGTTCTAAAAGTTGTCTATTATTAATTGCAGCTGTCCCTAAAATTACTTTATCAACACCTAATTCTAACCAAAACGAAATCGAATCTAGTGACCTTATTCCTCCACCTAACTGAATGTTTAAATTCGTATTTTGAACGATTTCTTTTATAACAGAAGCATTCTTCCTTTCTCCAGTTCTTGCTCCATCTAAATCAACGATATGTAATACTTTTGCACCTGCTTTTTCAAAATCTAGCGCAACTTCAAGTGGTGAACTCTTATAAATTACTTTCTTATTAAAATCTCCTTGCTCAAGGCGAACGCAATTACCGTCCTTTACATCAATTGCTGGATATAGAATCATATATACACATCTCCTTAAATGCTTTTAATAATTTCAGACCTGTTTCTGCACTTTTTTCAGGATGAAATTGCATTCCGTAAATATTATCGGATTTAATAATCGCTGGAATCTTTACCCCGTATTCGGAATAAGCTAAAAGCTCATCATTTGTTGAACTAATATAAAATGAGTGTACAAAATACACATAATCGCCTTGATTTATATATTTTAATAATGATTCCACTTTAGTAAAATTTAACTTGTTCCAGCCCATATGTGGAACTTTTACAAAGTCAGGTATACGTTTTACTTGACCTTTAATTAAGCCAAGCCCCCTTACTCCAATATTTTCTTCACTAAATTCATATAGTAATTGCATTCCTAGACAAATTCCTAAAATCGGAGTACCGCTTTTTGCCTTAGACTTTATACAATTTACTAAACCAAGTCGATTTAATTCGTTCATCGCTGCTTCATATGCCCCAACTCCTGGGAGAATAATAGAAGAAGCTTGCTCAATTACATCTATTTCATTTGTAATAACTACAGGAAAATCAATCTCTTCACATGCTCTTTTTAATGAATCTAAATTACCTACACCATAATCAATAATAATATTCACTTATAACATTCCTTTCGTGGAAGGTAATTTAGTTGAAGTTACTTCAACTGCTTGTTTTACCGCTCTGCCAAATGCTTTAAATAAAGCTTCAATTTTGTGGTGATCATTTTCTCCATATAAAACTTCCATATGACAATTCATTCTAGCTTCAGAGCTTAATGATTTAAAAAATTCTTTAAAATTCTGTGTATCAATCATTCCTATTCGTTCTCTTACTGTTCGGTCATTATATACTAGATACGGTCTTCCACTAAAATCGACGACAACTCTTGCTAACGTTTCATCCATTGGAATGTAGCATGAACCGTAACGATTAATGCCAATTTTTTCGCCTAACGCAATTAATAAGGCTTTACCTAGCGCAATTCCAACATCTTCTGTTGTGTGATGATCATCAACTTCTAGATCACCCTCACAAAATACTTCTAAGTCTATTCCACTATGGAATGAAAATAACGTTAACATATGATCTAAAAAGCCAATACCAGTTTGAATAGTACTTTCTCCACCACCATCTAAATTTAATTTCAAACGAATATTTGTTTCATTTGTTTGTCTTGTTATCATTGCAGTTCTCACTTTGAATCCTCCTCAAATCGAATACTAATTGCTTTACCGTGACCAAATAGTCCTTCTTCTTCTGCGATTAATTCTATATGTTTTCTTGCTTCTCTTAAGGCAGCCTTATTGTAATAAACAACGGATGTTTTCTTTTGAAAATCATTTACATTTAATGGCGAGGTAAATCTTGCAGTTCCGCTAGTTGGTAATGTATGATTCGTTCCCGCAAAGTAATCGCCAACAGGCTCTGGAGTATAGTCTCCTAAAAAAATAGCACCAGCATTTTTAATTTTATGAACGAACGACTCTGGTTTTTTTATCATTAGCTCAAGATGTTCAGGCGCTAGCTTATTCACAAGCTCAATTCCTTCCTTGATTGTTTTAACGACGATAATGGCACCATAATTTTCGAATGAACTTTGAATAATTTCTTTTCTCGGTTGTTCTTCTAATAAGTTTGGTATTTCTTGCTGTATTTTTTGCGCAAACTCTTCTGAATTCGTAATAACAATACTAGATGCCATTTCATCATGCTCTGCCTGTGCCATTAAGTCAGCAGCAATAAATCTCGGATTGGCTGTTTCATCTGCTAATATGACAACCTCAGTTGGACCTGCAACCATATCAATTCCTACAATGCCTGAAACACTTTTCTTAGCGAGCGCCACATAAATATTGCCTGGACCAACTATTTTATCTACTTTTTCTATTGTTTCAGTTCCAAACGCCAGTGCCCCGATTGCTTGTGCTCCACCAATTTTTAACACTTTTGTAGCACCAGCTAATTTGGCAGCTACAAGAATGGAAGGCTTAATTTTTCCTTCTTTATTTGGTGGTGTTACAATGACAATTTCATTCACTCCTGCTATTTTTGCAGGAATCACATTCATTAAAACTGTTGATGGATATGCCGCTTTTCCACCTGGGATATACACACCAACTCTTTCAATTGGATTAATTAATTGTTGAACATATGAATTTTTTTCATTTATTTTATAACCATCTTGCAGTTGTTTTTCATGATATGTCTCTATATTTTTCTTAGCTTCAATCAATGCATTTATTAAGTTTTCATCAGTTTGTTCTAGGGCTTCATTAAACTCATCTTCACTTACTTCAAAGCTTTTTAGTTTCACCTCATCATAAATTAAAGAATACTGACGTACCGCTTCATCACCATTTTCTTTCACATTTAATAAAATCTTTTCTACGCTTTTTGTGATCTCAACAGTAGGTAAATTCGTTCGGCTTATAATACTTTCAAGTTTTTCGCTTTTTTGATTAATCGATAGAATTTCCAGCATATATGTTCCTACCCTTCTTAATTTTTTCTATAAATTCAGTAATACGGAAATAGTTAAATCGATAACTTACACGATTTGAAATAACTCTAGCACTGATCGGAATCATTTCTTCTAAGATGACTAACCCATTTGCTTTTAAAGTACTTCCTGTTTCTACTAAGTCAACAATAATATCTGACATTCCTACAATTGGAGCTAATTCAACAGAACCGTTTAAATATATAAGTTCAATATTTTGCCTAAACTGAAAATACTTCGAAGTAATATTTGGATATTTTGTTGCAACTCTTAACGTTTCATCACCCCGATCAATTAACGTTCCTGGAAAACCCGCTGCTGCAAAAATGCATTTTCCAAGTTCTAAATCCATCAACTCATATACATCTTTCTCTTGTTCTAGCAGAATGTCTTTTCCTACAAAACCAAGATCGCAAACACCTCGTTCAACATATGTAGCGACATCCACTGGTTTCACTACTAAATATTTAATTTTATGTAACTCATCTTCAAAAATTAGTTTTCTAGTTTTAGAATCAATTACTCTTTGATAACCAGACTGACTTAATATTTTAATAACCTCATCTTCAAGTCTTCCTTTTGCAACTGCAACTGTTAGCCAACTCACTTTACATCCCTCATTTGACATGTTATCCAAGCATTTGTTTCAATCGAAAATCCAATTGCATCAATACTGTTTTCCGAATCTTCAGACACCAGAAGATAGCGTCCTCCACTTAAAACCTCTTTATTTAACTGATCATAATACCCTTTAAAAACGATTCCGTCATAATAATCAAATTCATTTACAATTGATAAATCAAGAAGAATATTTGGGCTAATTTCTTGAAATTTGATGACCTTTTCAACTGCATTTTCCATTTCATTATTTAGTACTAAACTTCTAAGTAATGAATGAAGTTTTTCTCCTTTACCTTGTAAACTAAATAACTGTTCAAAAACATGTCTAGCTTGAAACGGTAAATTAATTGACTGAATAAACCGTTCTAATTCATCTATGTTTTTTAAATAAATTAGCTTTTTCAATTTGTTTTTTTGCGACTTGGTTAAATTACATTCTTTAAATAATCCTTCGATAAATCCTATATGCCCGATTTCTAAAATAAAAGGCACATTGCTTAATAAATCAATTGCCATAATAACTACTTCTATTTCAGATGCTTCAGTAATTTTCCCTAAATTTTCAATTCCAAATTGATTAATTTCCTCAAGCTCTACCCCATTATTTCGATAGATTGTTGATTGATAAAATACTTTACATTTCTCTTCCTTCAGCGCGATTGGATAAATTTCTTTCATCAATGCACTTGTTAAATCAGGTCTTAACAATAAAATTTGCTGTAAACGTGTTAAAACAACAACTAAGTCTTCTCTAGCTAATCTTGGGTTTCGACTCGAAAATGAATCATACTCTTCAAATAACTGAGGATGAAACGGAATATATCCTCGCTCTAGTGCATAATCTTCCATTTTTCTTTTATATCGATAATTGACTAATGACTGCTTTAATTTCCCATCCAATTGAACATTCCCCCTTCTAAAAAAAACAAAAAGGCCATACAGGTTAAATGCCTGTATGGCCTTCTGGCACGACACAAGCACCTTTTTCGTAACACGAAGAGGGCTTGCATCTACGGTCAATTTTTGTCCATAGATTCAAACCCTGGGTGGATGATGATGTTGTAGCCCATTATTCGTGCGTGCGAAAAACATGTTCATGTCTCCTTTTTCATTTTATTTTTATTCATCTTAATGAATTTAATATAAGTTGTCAATCCCTTTTGAAAAATAAAAAATTTGAAAGGGTTTACATTAAGATTTTTTAATTTATTGAATCTGTTTAGCTAAAATGCCTTTTTTATTCTTATAGCGATTAGTTTTGTTAAAGTAAATTGTTGCGAGTAGTCATAAAACACAATTATTATATTTATGAAAGTTATATTATGTTAAACAAATAAAAAAAGACAATGGTAATAATATATCCAATGCCTTTTTCATTTAGTTCATATTACATATTTACTAGCTTTTTAGGTCTTGTTCTCCAACTAATTTCATTAATTCTGATTCTGTATTTCGCGTAAGATAAGCAATGTGTAAACTGACGAAAAGAGCAGGGATAAACAAGATTAACCAATAGCAAACTGTTCTAATTAATCGTCCTTCATCAACTTCCCCAATTGGATAGTATGTCCACAAGTCAATTACATAAAAAGCAGATAATTTGATGAAAATAGCGAACGGGATTAGGGCGATGATGCGTTTTTTTTCATTCCAGTTTTGGAGAATCATAAATAGACCGAAACATAAAATTGATATTTGCAAAATCAAATCGGCGATAAAAATATCATTGTAACCATTTATAAATAAAAGCATGAATATATTTAACGAGCAGATTGTGATCAACGTTGTACTACTAAAAAAAACAGTCGCAATCAGAAGGCTGACCGATTTAATTTGAATAGAAATGTTATCATTTGTGATGAAAGGGAATTTTAACAATAAAAGAGTTAACCCACTTAATAGTATTCCGATTAAAATGTTTCGAAAGGTTAGATTTTTTTTCCGTAATTTTTGACCACCCCATAAATAGGGTGATGCAAAATAAAAGAAAGTGATAATGGTGCATAGATTAATAAAAATATGTTTAAGGAGCATTTTTGCCTCCGGTCGTTTACAATAGTAAGGTTTAATTCAATTAAAGCTACAACTGGATTTTTACATCTAGTTCATTCAAAAAGTAACAAGATTTTTTGTAAGAATTGGGATAGGCTATAGTATAATTCATGGTCTGAAAACTGTAAAAAGGGGGAAAACCTTTCTACTTACTAGCGAACATGTAGAATATTTTCCACCCATTATGAGTTACCTTTGAATTCGTGTCATTCCTTATTGGATAATTTCAAATACTCTCCAAGGTTCAATGTAATCTAAGAGTTTCAATTCATTTTCCGGTATCCTGCCAACTATATTTTTACGACCATCATTTGGCATGTCCTTTAAAATAATATGAAGTTCACCTTTATAACGACCATATTCATTATTGATAATTATGATGTCGCCACGTTTTAATTCATCGGTATGATGCGGCTCAATGCTTGCATCTTTATACGCAATACGTGACATTGTTGATCTTGCCATGTATTCACTCATGTCTCCACGAACAAAATGAGGGAAATTAAAAATAATTTCTTTTTCCACATCGCTCACTTTGTCAGTTAAATCGATCTTGAAAGATAACTTTGATGGATTGACCTTACTAAGTGCCTTTAGTTCTTCTTCGCTTGCATAGGCATTGGCTACGATCACATCATCTACTAAACCAGTTGCGAATAAGTGACGGGCAGCTACATCAATTGGAAGAAAACGATGCTCCTCTAACGTACAAAGTCCCTCATTCACTGGCCAAGGTCCAAACGTTGAGTTATTCTGACTAGAAACAAATGCAGCAACCCTTAAACCTAGGTCTTTTACATCCTTACTGCATTTTTCAAAATGTTTGAAGCTTAATCCTGAGTACATTTGTGGGTAAAAATTATGGCAGGTAATAAGATTTTCTTTATTTGCTTTATAACTTAAAATATTATCTAGATATTTCGTACCAATACTGGCATTCACTTCAATTTTTAGATTATATTGGTTAAACGTCATGAATGCTTCTTTTGCACCGTCAAAACCTTCATCCAATCGAATACCTGCTGCACCTAATTCAGCAAAAAGGCTCAAGTCCTCATAAGTGATCCCCAGTTTCGAAAAAATAGTGGGTGCAACATCCAAAATCACTTCCATGCCTAATGAATTCGCATGACCAATGATTTCTTTGAATTCGTCTTTGATTTCGTCTACATTTTTCCCTTCAACACTTAATAAACAAGTAAACACTCGTTTAAACCCATATTTTGCAGCCAATGATAAATACGCCAGATCTTTTTCCTTTGAAGAGTGTTCTGGATATATTGAGACACCTAATCTTGGCATCATATCACCTCTTTTTGACAGGATCGGTTTTCGTTGATAGCTTCTTCGAGATAAGCGAATTGCTTTCGCATATTCTTTTTGCTTTTTCGAGCGAAAAAAATGGAGGCTATGCTGTAATTCCAATTTTGCAGTGTTGATGAAGCTTGGTAACTCTCTTTATAGTGAATCTTGACCCCTTTTTCGGTATCGGTTAGGGTGTATTCCATTGTATTGATTCCTTTTGAATGCTCAATCGTTGCACGATATTCTTTCGATGGAATTAACTCATCGATATGAACTTTCACTGGTGTATCATAACCCATGCGGTTTTTAATGTTTTTTTGATAGGAAAATTCTTTCACTAATTGTTCTTTCGAAATTGTCTGACCTGTACTCTGTTTAATATCATGTAGAATAGAATGAAGCAATTGCTCGTATATCTCTTCTGCGCGAACTTGCAACAGTACGTTTAATTCCATTATTTCGCACACTCAAAAGCAGTTAGTTTCTTGTATAACATAATAAACTCTTCTGCCATTATTTTGATCGTCTCTGCGCTCATCATTTGATCTTCAGCGTGTACCAATAGTAAGTTAATTTCCGTTTTTTCACCACGTGCTTCTTGTTGGATTAATTTTGCGTGATATTGATGTCCTTTTGCATAAACATCAAGTCCTTCTTCTATTAAGAAAGCAGCTTTTTCGAAATCCCCATTTTTCGCTTCAGTCATCGCTTCTAAATACATGGACTTTGCAGAACCAACTGCTGAAATGATTTGAAAACAGATTAATTCGTTATGTTCCAATTTCCATTCCTCCTACTTGTTTTTTAAAATAGAGAAAAAGAAGTCTTTCTTCTTTTCTCTATTTTAGTTTTTATGAAACTTTTTCTGATTCGTGACGGTTCGCTAATTTAATGAATGGGTAATAAATGACAACCGCAATTGCTAAGTTGATAATCGCCACTAAAGCGGCTTTGATGTCTCCAGATGTCGACAAGAATGCACTTAGACCAACCGGTGTTACCCAAGGTACAACTACGTTTGTATACCCAATGAAACCTGTTACCGTCGCTACATAAGCTGTAAGGGTTAAGACAACTGGCACGATCATGAACGGAATGATTAATATTGGACTTAACACGACTGGTAATCCAAACATGATTGGTTCGTTTATTTGGAAAAGTGAGGCCGCTCCGCCAATTTTTGAAATTTCGCGATAATCTCGACGCTTAGAAGCAATAAAGATCGCGATAACAAGTGCTAATGTCGCACCGGCACCGCCAAGGTGAACGAATGAATCAAAGAAAACAGATGTGAAGACGTTGTGCCCACCGCTTGCATTGGCTGCAACTTGTGGCAGATAAATCGCGTTTGTAATGGCACCCATCATGTTGCCGCCATGTAAACCGAAGAACCAAAGAACTTGAATCATTAAAACATAGATAATAGCTGAGAATGGATTTTGTGATAAATGCATGAATGGATCAGTAATAAATTTTGTAATTAAGTCGAAGAGATTCGTTTCGACTAAGATTTTTGCTTCATTTAACATTGTGAATAATACTGGCACAAACGCGCCAACGATAATCGCTACTAAACCAGGTATGATCGCCGAGAATGCACGTCCAACTGCTGGTGGTACATTATCTGGTAATTTTATTGTAAGATTTTTCTTCATTAAAAAGACGAATATTTGAGTGATGACCAATGTGACAATGATCGCTGTTAATAACGCTCCGAAGTTAAAGTATTGCCAACCAAAGTTCCCCCATGTTCCTTGTGTCGTTTTTCCATCTGCTAAAGTAATCGTTACACCTTGAGGTGTTAATGCAAGAAAACCTGCTACAGCAACGACGGCAGCTGATAAAGGGTTCACATCGTATGATTTTGCTAAACTGTATGCGACTGTAAAGACCAAAACAAGTGATAGCACCGCAAAGGTTCCCCACCAAATATTCCCCATTAAAGGTTGGAGGTATTTTGTTGTAAATTGCAGATACCCACTTGTTTCTGGTTTTAAGTTAAACCAGTCTGCGATTAGTGAAGCTGGTGTAAAGAAAACGTTATTTAATAAGACGGCTAATGATCCGGCCATGACTAATGGCATTAACGCGACGAATCCATCGCGGATTGCGACTAAGTGACGCTGGCCACCAATTTTAGCTGCAATTGGTACAAAGTGTTCTTCCATCCATTTTATGAAACGATTCATATAGTGAATCCTCCCTGAATTGTTGTTCTTTTTATCGTGAAACCATTATCTTAATCGAGCAAGTGCATCGTCCAACACTTTTTTTCCATTCATGGTGCCATAAGACATCATATCAATCACAGATACGGGGATTTTGTGTTGAACCATTTCGTTGATTTTTCCTTCAAGGTATTTCACTTGTGGTCCAAGAAGAATAATATCTGCTTTCTCCCAAACGGATTTAACTTCTGCTTCTGCATTTGCCCAGATATTTACTTCGATACCTTCCTTAGTTGCATAATCTTTCATTTTGTTGACCAGTAAACTCGTTGACATACCTGCTGAACAAACTAACATAATGTTAATCATCTATTTGCCTCCTAAAATTGAAGATTTTCAAATACTTTTCATCCCTTTAACAACATTAGAATGATATCTTTAGAGCGATTAATTATCATTTTCTTTAAGAGTTCTTCTTTTAATTCCCCTCCTCTTTTTAAGCGAATTACTATACTTGAATAATAACACCCCAATCGGATTTTGGATTGTGAAAAAATGTACAAATTGTGTACAATGTTAAAAAAGACTATTCAGTCAAATACTTAAATAAAAAGCAGCCAGTCGCTGCTCTAAACTGTAGTAATAAAATTTCTATTTTCACCTTCGAATTTATAAGCATAATAAAGATGTTAAACACTGAAAATTGACCTTTCCTTTTTCAAGTAAACTGCCAGTATGTTAAAAAAAAAAAAGATCGCCAAAGCTGTCGATCGTACTTCAACTAAAGCATGGTTAATTGATCAACAAACTTAGGAGCTAATTGATAAAACAACACTTATAATTCATCTAGTTAAACATTTATCGTTTGTTCACACATTTCTATCACAGGTATAAATGTATTTTTGATGGATAAAATATATTTGTACCCATAATGGTACAGGCATGAATAGAAAAATTGTGAACGTTTTTCTTTCAACTGTGAAACACAGTAACAGACAAAAAGGGCACACGATGACGGTGTGTCTTTTTTGTTTGCAAAAATACTATAATATCTTGTCACTATTGTGGATAGAAACTTTTTATAAAGCTGTAGAAATAAGTATAAAACGGTCTAATATAACTTACTGTTTAACTTTTTATTTCTTTTTCAATTCTCTTAAGTTGTTATTAATCCTTTTTAGCATTTGGAAAATATAATACAATTAGTGAACCGTTGGGAAATTCGCTTTAGATTCCTTTTATCCACCTACAATATTCCCTAGTACTTATAAATAGCTCAGCGCCTCCATATATAAATCAAGATTAGTGCAGTAGCGAAAACAAATGGATAGGCGATAGATGTGAATGGAGAATTGTGAAAGCCCAAATAATATAGAGGCTAGCGCTACTCTAATTAAGTATTTGATAGGACTCGTATCAGTGTCTTTTTCTTTGTTAGGTTAAATAATCCATTTCGCTAAGGACATAATATAAATATCCTTCATAGAAGGTTTAGTATTTTATGGCGTGGAAATAAGTAATTACATACACATTCTTCATCAGGTTTATAAGCTAGTAATGGCACAGTTAAAATTAACAACAAAAATATGTGTAAAGGCCAAACAAAAAAGACAAGTTCAACAGGAGTAATTCCTCTGCTTTTCTTTTTGAACTACACTGTATAGATGATAGAAAAAACTTGTCATAAAATAATAAAAAAAGCAACTGAACAACACTACTCCTTGCAATTAGAATTCATTTAAGCGTTTGTATGATTGTTAGTAGTTTTTCAGTAAAGAACTACTTTGGTGATCAAAATGAAATGGATGAATAGAAGAACGAATTCGTTAAAAAAAGAATGGAAACGATAGGGGTGCATCCGGCCCTCTAATACGTTCATCCATCTCAACTCCCCTTCCTTATTTATTATCAATATTTTAATAAAATCAATATGACTGAACTAACGAAAAATATCCTAGAAGGAGTGTAAAAAATGATCAAGTGTGAATGGATTGAATTTATGTATGAAAATGATCCGCTGACTGAAAAGGAATTTGAAGAAATGATGGGTGAAACTTTTCAGGCTATGATGGTAGATGAAAATAATTTCCCTCAGTTTATATGGACAGCTAATCATGTCGTGATTGTCACTAAGAGAGTTAGACATGTGGAAGACGTTGAGTTCAAAAAAATCCCAAGAAATCCAGGTTGTGAATAAAAAAAGCAGATGGTGATTATAAAATGTACCCTATAGAGTAGACACTTTAAAAAAGTGACCTCTATAGGGTACTTTTGTTTATAATTAGAAAAAACGGGATCGGGGAAATATTAGATGAGCGATAAAATATTTACAGATAAAGAAATTAATCTACTTTCCAAAAACCAACACGTAAAGTCAGTTAGTTCGAAAGGGATCACTTACACCGATGAGTTCAAGCGTATTTTTATTTCGGAAAATAAGAAAGGAAAATTACCGAGACAAATATTTGAAGAGTGCGGATTTGATATAGAAGTGATTGGAATGAAAAGAGTTCGATCTGCTGGTAGTAGATGGCGTTCTGCGTATAGAGAGAATGGTGAACTTGGTCTTCGTGACACGAGATCCGATAGCTCAGGAAGACCTTTAAATAGAGAACTAACTTAGAGGAAAAGAAAGCTCGTTTAGAAGCAGAAATTAATCTACTTAAAGCTGAAAATGAACTACTAAAAAAGATTCGTTTCTTAGAAGGGAGGATGAAGTAGTCGTTATTTCTCCTAGCCAAAAATATACTCTAATACGTTCCATAATTGAAAAGTTTGAAATAAAACATATGGTAACTTACCTTTGTAAGATAGCTGGCGTATCAAGAAGTGGTCAGAAAGCATATTTATCAACAATTTTAGATAGTTCAACAAATGAAATAATGGCATACCATGTTTCAGACCGAATAACAATGGAGTTAGCTACAGATACTCTTCGGAAGTTAAAAAGGAATCGTAACTTTAAGAAAGTAGAAGGTTCACTCATTCATTCAGATCAAGGAACACATTATACACACCCAGACTTTCAAAAACTAGTAAAAAAATTAGGTTTAATTCAATCAATGTCTAGACGTGGAAACTGTTGGGATAACGCTGCACAAGAATCATTTTTTGGCCATTTTAAAGATGAAGCCTCTATTAAGTCATGTCAAAATTTAGAAGAGCTTAATAAAGAAATAAAACATTATATGAACTATTACAATCATTATAGATATCAGTGGAATTTAAAGAAGATGACCCCTGTTCAATACAGAAATCATCTCCTTAAAGTTGCATAGACTTTTTTTCAATGTCCTTTACAAAGGGTACATTTTATTATGCCATCTGCTTTTTCATTTAAAATCCTCTATATGCATTTAAATAGACTTCTTCAAGTTCCTTTACAAGCGGTAGGCGTGGGTTTGCAGTTGTACATTGGTCCTCAAAGGCTTTATCCGCTAAATACGAAACTTTCTCTAAGAACTCCTCTTCCTTCACGCCTTGAGCTCGAATACTCATTTCAATACCTAACTCTTTTCCTAATTTTACGATCGCCTTAATTAAGTTATCTACACCTTCTTCTGTCGTTGATGCTGGTAGCCCTAGCATGCGAGCAATTTCAGCATAGCGCTGGTCAGCGATGAAAAACTTATATTTAGGGAACGACACAAATTTGGTTGGTTTTTGAGAATTATAACGGATCACGTGTGGCATTAAAATGGTATTCGCACGTCCATGTGGAATATGGAACTCTGCTCCAATTTTGTGAGCCAAACTATGATTGATTCCGAGGAATGCATTGGCAAATGCCATACCCGCAATAGCTGAAGCATTATGCATTTTTTCACGAGCCTCGAGATCGCTACCATCATGGTATGCTCTTGGTAAGTAAGTGAATACCATTTTGATTGCTTGCATTGCAAGACCATCCGTATAATCGTTCGCTAATACACTTACATACGCTTCAATCGCATGAGTTAATACGTCCATACCTGTATCAGCCGTAATCGATTTTGGTACAGTTGCGACGAATTGCGGATCAATTATCGCAACGTCTGGTGTTAATTCATAATCAGCTAATGGGTATTTTACGTTTTTCGCTTTATCAGTAATAACCGTAAATGGTGTTACTTCTGAACCAGTTCCTGAAGTCGTTGGTATAGCAACGAATTTCGCTTTGCGACCCAGGTGAGGATACTTGTAAGCACGCTTACGAATATCTAAGAACTTCAATTTTGGTCCTTCTAAATCAGTTTCTGGATACTCATAGAATAGCCACATACCTTTTGCAGCGTCCATTGCGGAACCACCACCAAAGGCAATAATCGTATCTGGTTCAAATGAACGCATACGTTCTGCACCTTTATATACCGTTAAGTCTGATGGATCAGGCTCAACATCGGAGAAGATCTCAATCTGAATATTTTCCCCTTGTTTTTCTAAATGGTATTTGATGACGTCAACATAACCAAGTTTTACCATTGCTGCGTCAGTCACAATAAAGGCTTTCTTAATACCTTGCATCACTTCTAAGTATTGAGTTGAATACTTTTCAAAATAAATTTTAGGCGGTATTTTGAACCATTGCATATTCGTATTTCTTCTTCCTAATTTTTTGAAATTCAATAGGTGAGTTGAAGTCACGTTTGCGGAAACTGAGTTCTTACCATATGAGCCACAGCCTAAAGTAAGAGATGGAATAAAGGCATTGTAAATGTCTCCGATTCCACCGTGAGTAGAAGGAGAATTAAAAATAATACGATACGCTCTCATCCGTAGCCCGAATTCTTTTTGAATTTCTTCGTCACCTGTATGGATAACAGCAGAATGACCTAGGCCGCCGAAATGTAAAATCTCGTCACACGTTTTAATGCCTTCGTCTTTGCCTTTTACTTTAATAGCTGCAAGCACTGGACTTAATTTTTCACGTGTTAACGGTTCACCAACTCGTTCACATTCCACAATCAATATTTTTGTATCTTGCGGAACATCGACACCAGCTTTAGTTGCGATTTCATAAGGTGATTTACCAACAATATCGGCATTAACCGCACAGGTATTTTCGTTAATCACAAGACTTTCTAATTTCTTCTTCTCTTCTGGGCTTGCGAAATAACACTTATTATCAAGTAACTCTTGTTTTACTTCGTCGTAAATAGCTTCGTCGACTACAATGGATTGTTCTGAAGCACAAATCATCCCATTATCAAACGTTTTTGAAAGCATTAAATCATTACATGCTTGTTTAATATTTGCTGTTTTTTCAATATAACAAGGAACATTACCTGGACCAACACCTAGAGCCGGTTTTCCTGTACTGTATGCTGATTTTACCATTCCTGAACCACCAGTAGCTAAGACTAGTGAGACACCTTCATGGTTCATTAATTGTTTAGTCGCTTCAATCGAAGGTACTTTAATCCACTGAATACAATCTTCTGGTGCACCTGCTGATACAGCAGCTTCTAAAAGAATGCGAGCGGCTTCCAAACTACAGTTTTGTGCAGATGGATGGAACGCAAAAATAATTGGATTTCTTGTTTTAATAGAAATAATGGATTTAAACATTGTCGTTGAAGTTGGATTGGTTGTAGGTGTCACACCTGCTATTACCCCAACTGGTTCTGCGATTTCAATAATTCCTGATTGCTTATCTTCTCTAACTACACCCACGGTTTTGTTATCCTTGATGGAATTCCATATATATTCAGTTGCAAATATGTTTTTAATGATTTTATCTTCATATACACCTCGGCCAGTTTCTTCAACGGCCATTTTTGCCAGTCGCATATGGTGATCTAAACCTGCCAGCACCATTGCATGACAAATTTTATCAACTTGTTCTTGCGTGTAACTTTCAAACTGACTTAAAGCTTTTCGGCCTTTTTCAACCATTTCATTGATTGTTTGCGTTACACCAGATAAATCCTCTGTTACTTCCTTCTTGTTCACTGCCATATAGTACCCCCTAACAATCAAACTTAATTT
Source organism: Gottfriedia acidiceleris (assembly GCF_023115465.1). NCBI lineage: Bacteria > Bacillati > Bacillota > Bacilli > Caryophanales > Bacillaceae > Gottfriedia > Gottfriedia acidiceleris. Next base: position 2,977,251 of record NZ_CP096034.1, read on the forward strand.
AAACCCTTTTCAGCACGGGCACTTTTATTATGCGAAAATAAAAAGGTTTGATGATTGAGAAATATTGTTAATACATCTTTGCAGAAAAATGAGCAAGCTATCTAAGGTAGTTTGATTTCAATACATAAGAGGTGAACTTAATGGAGCAATGGAAAGGTTTTAAAGAAGGTTCATGGACAAGAAAAGTAAATGTACGCGAATTTATTAATTTAAATTACGCTGAATATAAAGGAAATGACGAATTTTTATCGCCTCCTACAGAAGCGACGAATACACTTTGGGCACAAGTGATGGAGCTAACAAAACAAGAAAGAGAAAAAGGTGGAATGTACGATATGGATACGAAAACGGTATCCACCATCACATCTCATGGAGCTGGTTATTTAAATAAGGAACTTGAAAAAGTAGTGGGTGTTCAGACAGATGAACCATTTAAACGTTCGATGCAACCATTTGGTGGGATACGAATGGCAAAAGCTGCATGTGAAGCATACGGTTACAAATTAGACCCTGAAACTGAGAGAATCTTTACGGACTACCGAAAAACACATAACCAAGGCGTGTTTGATGCGTACACAAAAGAGATGGTACTTGCTCGAAAAACAGGTATCATTACTGGACTACCAGATGCTTATGGTCGTGGACGCATTATCGGAGACTATCGACGTGTTGCGTTGTACGGTGTAGATTTCTTGATGGCAGAAAAGCTAAAAGAGTTTCACAATACTAGTACCGTTATGTCTGAAGATACGATTCGGTTACGTGAAGAAATGTCTGAACAATACCGAGCATTAAAAGAATTAAAAGAACTTGGTGGCATTTATGGTTTTGATTTATCACGTCCAGCGGCGAATACACAAGAAGCATTTCAATGGTTGTACTTAGCTTATCTTGCAGCGATTAAAGAGCAAAATGGAGCGGCTATGAGCATAGGACGAATCTCTACCTTCTTAGATATTTACATTGAGCGTGATTTACAGAATGGTGCGATTTCAGAGGAACAGGTTCAAGAAATCGTTGACCATTTTGTCATGAAACTCCGTATTGTAAAGTTTGCTAGAACACCTGATTATAACGAATTATTTAGCGGTGATCCAACATGGGTAACTGAATCAATTGGAGGTATGTCAAATGACGGAAGATCACTTGTGACTAAATCATCTTTCCGTTTCTTGCACACTCTGAACAATTTAGGTCCAGCTCCAGAACCAAACTTAACGGTTTTATGGTCACCACAAATGCCTGAGAGCTTTCGAAGATTTTGTGCAAAAACATCAATTGATACGAGCTCAATTCAGTATGAAAATGACGACATCATGCGCCCTGAATATGGCGATGATTATGGGATTGCTTGTTGCGTTTCCGCAATGGAAATCGGGAAACAAATGCAGTTCTTTGGTGCGCGTGCAAATCTTGCTAAAGCATTATTATATGCAATCAACGGATGCATTGATGAAAAACTAAAGATACAAGCTGGACCACAATTTAAACCAATTACCTCAGACATTTTAAACTACGATGAGGTTATACAAAAATTTGATAATGTAATGGAATGGCTTGCAGGTCTTTATATAAACACATTAAATGTTATTCATTACATGCATGATAAATATAGTTATGAGCGAATCGAAATGGCATTACATGATACCAAAATCTTACGCACAATGGCGACTGGTATCGCAGGACTAAGCGTAGTGGCTGATTCATTAAGCGCAATTAAATACGGTCAAGTAAAAGTAATCCGTGACGAGAATGGTCTAGCAGTTGATTTTGAAACAACTGGTGACTATCCGAAGTACGGTAACAACGATGATCGAGTAGACAGTATCGCAGTAAGTCTAGTGGAAACGTTCATGCAGAAGTTGCGTAAACATCCTACGTATCGCAATTCACTTCATACCTTATCCGTTCTAACGATTACATCAAATGTTGTATATGGGAAGAAAACAGGTAATACACCAGATACTCGTCGAGCAGGAGAACCATTCGCACCTGGGGCTAACCCAATGCATGGTCGAGATGTAAAAGGTACACTCGCTTCACTTGCATCGGTTGCGAAACTTCCATACGCTGACGCAATGGATGGAATCTCAAATACGTTCTCAATTGTTCCAAAAGCACTAGGGAAAGAAAAAGATGACCAAATCGGCAACCTCGTGTCCATTTTAGATGGATATGCAATCAAGTCTGGGCACCATTTAAATGTAAACGTATTAAATCGAGAAACATTAATGAAGGCGATGGAACATCCTGAAGAGTATCCTCAATTAACCATTCGTGTATCTGGTTATGCCGTAAACTTTATTAAGTTAACGAAAGAGCAACAGCTCGATGTTATTAACCGAACATTCCACGAATCATTATAAAAGGAGGGGGACTAGTGGAAGGAAACATTCACTCAATTGAAAGCTTGGGCACTGTCGATGGCCCAGGAATACGGTATGTTGTATTTACACAAGGTTGCCTTCTACGCTGTCAATTTTGCCATAACGCAGATACATGGGAAATTGGTACAGGGAAGAAAGTATCCGTTTCTGAAATCATGAAAGAATTGGAAAGCTATTTACCTTTTATTCAACCGTCTGGTGGTGGCATAACAGTAAGTGGAGGAGAGCCTCTGCTACAAATGCCGTTTTTGATTGAATTATTTAAAGAGTGTAAAAAGAAAGGGATTCATACGACAATCGACTCTTCGGGCGGTTCTTTTAATGCAGAGTCAGAAACGTATATGAATAATCTAGATGAACTATTAGGATATACAGATCTTATCTTATTGGACTTAAAGCACATTAATCGCAAAAAACATATTAAATTAACAGGGATGCCAAACGATCACATAATCGATTTTGCGCAGTTGTTATCTGAACGACAAAAACCTGTATGGATACGACATGTTTTGATTCCTACGGTAACAGATGATGATGAAGATTTAACAAAGCTAGGCGAATTTATTGGCACACTTATAAACGTGGATCGAGTTGAAATCCTTCCGTATCATAAGCTAGGCGTTTATAAATGGAAGGCACTTGGTCTTGAGTACCCCTTAGAAGGGATCGATACGCCAACTGATGAAGAAGTCGAATATGCTTTGAAAAAAATAACTGCACATTATAAAAAACGAAACGTGACTGTCATATAAAAAATTAAACGTAACTAAGATGAGTTTTATGAACATTTTAGTTACGTTTATGAACTATTAAATTTTACTTATGATTCAATAATGTTTCAATTGCATTAACTAATTTTGCATCATCTTTTTTATCTTTCCTTCTATTTCACTAGATGTGAAACTCCTTAACTTTTTGGCTTGATTATACAATGTAACACTGTATAACCATCCCTTTATATCAGTGTTTTTATTTTGGGCAACTTTAATATCTTTAATATCACTAATAAGTTTTTAATTTCCTTCTGATCTGTTATTACTTTTTTCACCCCATTCTGACCGTTAGTAACTTCAATTTAATTAATTTCATTTAAATTTCTTTGATACACTTAAACTCTTTTTATCCGTATTACAACCGGATAGTAATGAAAATACACTCAGCCCTTCAATTTTCAATATCAAATCCAGCAGTTGCAACAGTAATTCCAGGTGCATGTATACCAGAGCGAATTTCTGAAGTCCAAGCTACATTAAATGAAGTAATTCCAGCTGTATCTGGCATGAAATGAGAGAACAAAAACTAGTTTTCAGAAAATACACCTCTACAAATAAACATTAAATAATCATTATATAATAGGAGCGATATAAAATGGCGAACACAATCTTAACGATGGAAATTCCTGCAACCCCTGAAAAAGTATGTCAATTAATTGGCGAAAAACCTCTTCATCATTGAATGCTTCAAGACGTTTGAAAAAATATAACTGATCAGGAGATAAGCTCTCCAAATCAGTTATATTTTTTGTTAGATTACAACCCAACCTATCCCTGGAATAAATTGCCACCTTCTCCCATAGGGATTATAATAACCTCCATGTAAATAACCACTTTGGCTATATATTGGATATCCTTGAACATATCCACTGCTCTGCCATGTGCCTATACCTGACCCACCACATCCGCAGCTTGGACCTGGAGAACGATAAAAGTTATCGAATACACTCATCAAATTCACCACCTAAAGATTCGAAATCATAATACTTTATGGTGTTTTAGTTAAGCTTGAGCAGGTCCATTTTATATTATCCATTATTCTAGCTTAAAAATTACTATATACATTCATATCTACAATAGAAGAATTATATTCCATTCACAGTGGTGAACCGTTCGTTAGATTAAAGATACTTTTATGTAACTAGCTTTATACACCAATATTAAAAATAAAAAACTCTTCCCTATTTTGTGTAGGAAGAGCTTTGAAATTTTTAATTGGTTGAAATTCCACGAGCTGCCCAGATTGAATCAATTTGAGCTCCGTGCGACCCACCGTAGAGCAGTACATCAGCTTGTTTAATAGCTCTAGCTCCATCTCTGAATGTTGCATTTGGAGTCAAAGAGAAGTGAGATTGCAAGATAATCTTGGTTGCAATATCCCGTCCAAACGCTTGCGCCATGTCATACTCCCCTTGAGACCAGATTTCACCATCCGCATGCACTTCCCCTGCCCAATCACGAGGATACACTTTATTATTGTCTAGTCGACGTAGGCAAGGAGGATTGCTTGAAGAATAAGAAGTAGCATCCCATTCACCGATGCATCCTTTACCATATCCATTTGTTGACAGAGAATCTTCATAAGTAGCACCTAGGAAATCCCCGAATCCTTCTCCCATTGCACCTGCCTCAGCAGAATTGCCAAAGCCAGGCACTTGGTTATCTTGGATCGAGTGTCCATATTCATGTGCAACAATTCCTGCATCCTCAGCATCATCCACTCCGCCAGATCCAAACGTCAACTCTTTCGTGGATGGAGAGTAGAAAGAGTTATCCTGAGTATAGGTATTTACATTGGCTTTAATCGAACGATTATTAATATTCTGAAAACCGATTGACTGGATATAACGTTGTAACGTGTCAATATGATAATATGTGTTCACATCCTCGAAGCTATCATTTGATCGGGTATAATTGAAGGTATTCGATGATGAGAAGGTTTTTGCTTTCGAGTATATGTTTACATAGCTACCTTTTAAGTAGCCAGATCCATCAAGTCCTAATAGACTGACTGCTTTTAATTGATTGTTCAGAGCAGTGGAGTCTGCATCTCTTTTATCAGTGAGACCTGTAATAGAGCCTTGAGATGCCACTGGATTGGGCATGAATACTTGTCCTGTTCCAGTCGCACGCTGGTTTAGGTTTCTTTTCTTTAATAGTTTTCCATTTTCAGCATGAATGTACGTTTCCCAAGCACCAAACGGCTCGTTTGTATGTACAACAACGCGATAGATCGGAATAGCTACACCATCTTGAACTATATAACCAAATTCTTTAGAATTTTTTGCCCAATTGCCCTTGTCTTTTTCACCGATGTTTTTAAGCGCTTTTGATTCTGCATCCTCTTTAGACATTTTATTTTTTATTTTTTCAACTGATTTGTACGGTGCATAATCGGAAACAACAAGCAGAATTTTTCCTGATTGATTCAAAGTAACCGTAAGTTGATTAGAAAATACTGGTGCTCCCTCTATTGTTTGCTGATAGCGGACATAGGAACCGTTTTCTGAATTAATTACGGTTTCAACAGTCAAATCGGAGAGGTCTTCTTTTAGGTTATACTTGGAAGCGTGTTCCTTTAGATACTGATTCGCAACTGTTCTGGCATCGGACGTTTCGATTACTGCTGCTTGTGAGTGATCGCCCCTTTCTGCCATGACGGTTGGAACCGTCATCGTTAATAAAATAGATGTGGCTACGATAATATTCCTGCGTTTCTTCATTGTTTTTCCTCCCATTCTTTTAAAAATTTTTAATGTTCAGAATTATTTTATAATTTATACCTCAAATTGACAATATTTACTTTTTATTAAATTACGTCAAGTTTCGCAGACTGAAATTGGCAAATACACCTTGATATAAACTTGGAAGTCCTGAATCTATTCCCGTATTTGAACATGAGAGCTGGATGATAGCCAAAATGGGGGGTGAAATGAGGATTGTGCCCCACGAGCACGTAAGGTTACCGGCATAGAGATATTTTCGCTCCTTAAGATGTTGAACATTTTTTTGAAACATCTTCCTATGAACCTAGGTAAAAAGCAAAAAAAAGAATGGAAACAGAATAAATTCATTCTTCTGTAATTTCCATCCTTTTTTGCATCACAAATATCTTCTTTTACTTAACAAAATTTTATTTGTTGTTCAACTAACGCACTCGTTAGCTTAATAATAATTACTTATTCTTCAGCTTTTTTGTTATACGAGACTCGACAAAAACAAACCCAATTGAGACTCCGAAAGTTGTGGAAAATGCAGTCAAAATGTTTAAATCGTGTTTTAGAAAATGGCTAACATTTAAATTGCTAATGAATAAACCCAAAAAGAGAAAAAAAGAGGTACGTATATATCGTTTCACTATTATTTACCACCTAAAAATATTCGTTTATTAGTACAAATAGAATATACAACAAAGATTAAAATACTTCCTGCTTATGGAAGTAAACTGCCATTTACTTGAATAAGAAAAAGCTACCGAAGCAGCTTAAAGGTTGTTCAACTATTGCATGCTTTAGTTGCATAACTAATCTTGATCTTCTACTCTGATATTTAACCGTTCTAACAATTTATTTACTACTTCTATCGCTTCTTCTCTTTGTTTATAGTCGGTAGTGCAAAACCTAATCATTTCTAAATCATTCTCTGTTTGTTTAACAATTTCTGTTATTTCTTTAGGGAGATCAATCCAAGATAAGTTATGTTCTAGGACTGCAATATCATAATTTCCCTCCATAAACTTTCTGCATGCTAATTTCAATTCATACAAATGATCTTCAATTGCTCTCCAATTAGGGTCTCTCTTATCTTGTAAATTAGGTTTTCTAATATTTTTAAGATAAATCTTTTCACAAGCACCATATTTAATATAATTTTTTTGTGCTTCTATTAGAGGAATTTTGTTCGCTCCTAAATCATATTCATTTTCTTTTTGAAATGGGTCATCTTCCCAGTAACAAATAGGACATATATCGTAGTTACCGTCACTATCCATCGTTTTATAACCACAACAGGGACAAGTGTACTTTTTCATTATTCACTCCTATTACTAATTATTTTATGTTCTTATTTTAACATTTCTTATTGAACTAAACTGCCATTTAGTTAAACAAGCTCATATTACATTCCTGTTTAGCGACTTTCAATAAAGCTTGTCTTCACCCCATATAGGTTATAGATAGATAATAAAAAAATCGTCATTTTTACAAATGACGATTTTCCAATTTATTAGATTGTAGAAGTATTTTTCGTTAATGCTGGCTTTAAATGTAGGATTAGTCCTTCATTTTCAGCAGTAGTTCCGATTGTAATTCGAATTCCATTAGGGAATGCACGGATAATGTATCCTTTTGATTCTAGATCTTTAAAGATTTCTTGGCTGTTTTCAAGTGGAACAAATATAAAGTTTGCTTGAGATGGGTAGTATTCAATTCCATAGCTGTTGAAAAACTCTTCGTATTGTTCCATGCCTTTTTTATTTTGTTCAACACAGTTTTTAATAAAGACTTGGTCTTCAAGTGCTGCTATAGCTGCTACTTGAGATAGCATTGAAGTGTTGAATGGTAATCTAGCGATATTTAATTCTTGAATTAATTTACTATTTGCGATTCCGTAACCGATTCGGAATGATGCTAGGCCGTATGCTTTTGAAAAAGTTCTTAAAACGATTAGATTTTCAAATTTATTTAGTAATGAGATTGTATCAGGGAAGTCTGAAGCTGATACATATTCAACGTAAGCTTCGTCAACAACTACAAAAGTAGTGCTTGGTACTTTTTCTAAAAACTCAACTAATTTGCGGCTTCCAATATATGTACCTGTTGGGTTATTTGGATTACAAATCCAAACAATTTTAGTATTCTCATCTACTTGTGCAAGCATAGAATCTAAATCGTGTACACCTTTAACTAAAGGAACAGGCCTAACTTCAGCACCTTCAATAACTGCGTGATGAGCATATTGTGAAAAAGTTTGAGATGCTTGTACAATATTATGTTCTTTCGTTAGCAACGCTCGACTAATCATCTGAATAACTTCGTCAGCACCACTTCCGAATATTAATTGATTTGGTTGTATATTTAGGAAATTTGCTAGTTTCTTACTAATTTCTTCTGTCGCTCCATCTGGATAAATCGCAAACTTACTTACTACATTACGTAGTTCTTCAAAAACTTTAGGAGAACATCCGAATGGATTTTCATTTGATGCAAGTTTTACTACTTTGTCTAGACCATATTCACGCATGACTACTTCACTTGGTTTTCCTGGTGTGTATGCTTGAAGAGTCAAAATTTGTGGTTTCACGTACATGCTTATTTCTCCTTTTATTCAAAGTTTTGTATAATGTTGTCAGTTTATCATATTATTAAGCTGTTAATCTAGTACTATTTTCAAGAATATTTCAAATTATCTAGTTCCATTATGCCTGTGTTATCTTTGACATAGCTTGTTTCAAATTCAAATAAAAAGTAGAATCAAAAGACTCTACTTTTCAATCCAACTACCCATATAAGCCGGATCTTCATATTGATGTGCTTCTTTTAATACGTAAAGTGGTCTAAATGTATCAATCATAACTGCTAGTTCTAATGTTTCTTTCTTTCCAATACTACCTTCAGTTTTACCTGGATGTGGTCCATGTGGAATACCTGATGGATGTAATGTAATTGACTCTTGTTCAATTCCTTTTCTACTCATAAAGTTTCCTTCTACATAGTAAAGGACTTCATCACTGTTTACATTACTGTGTACATAAGGTGCCGGAATTGCTTCAGGATGGTAATCATACATCCTTGGTACAAATGAGCACACTACAAAATTATGTCCTTCGAATGTTTGATGTACTGGTGGTGGCTGATGAATTCTGCCTGTAATCGGTTCGAAATCTTCAATATTAAATGCCCATGGATATAAATACCCATCCCAACCTACTACATCAAATGGATGATGTGTTAAGACATGTTTATAAAGGTTTCCTCTTGCTCGAGTTAAAACAGTAAATTCACCTTTTTCATCATATGTCTCTAAGGTTTCTGGTCCTCTAAAATCACGTTCGCAAAATGGGCTATGCTCAAGCATTTGGCCATACTCATTGCGATAACGTCTTGGCGTTGTTAATTGGCTATTTGACTCAACAATTAAAAACTTCGTATCATCATTTGGAACTACTTTGTAAATTGTTCCAATAGGGATCATGATATAATCCCCTTTACGGTAAGTAATTGTTCCAAACATTGTTTGGATTTCACCTGAACCGTAATGGACGAAGAACATTTCATCTCCTTCACCATTTCGATAAAAATGCTTGCTTTCTTCCGTTACGTTTGCAACTGCAATTAACAGATCAGAATTACCTAAAACGTATACTCTTCCTTCTAAAGCATCACCTGTACGCTCTAAATTGTTTGTACGAATATGGCGGTGTTGCAGTGATGTCTGTTCTTCAAATTCGATTTGAAGTGATTTATAAAATGATGTTTCACTAACTGATGTAGGCATATGGTTATGATATAAAATAGATTGAGTACCTGAAAATCCTTTTGTACCCATTACTTGCTCTCTGTATAATGATCCATCTTCTTTACGAAATTGAATATGTCTTTTCTTAGGAATCTTACCTAGACTACGATAATACACACGCTTCCCCTCACTTTCTTACAGTATTTCGTAATGTACCTAAACCTGTAATGCTTAACTCAACGACGTCTCCATCTTCTAACCAACGATGTTTTTCTTCACCAAGCTCTAAAATACAACCTGTTCCAACAGTTCCGGAACCAATTACATCACCTGGATAAAGTGTTACATTTTTTGAAGCATGAGAAATTAATTCTGGAACGGAATAATAAATTGAAGAAAAGTTGCCACTAGAAATGACTTTTCCATTAACTGCAGCTGTCATCTTCAAATCATAACTTTTACCTGTTCTAAATTTTTCAATTTCATCTTTCGTTACAATACAAGGTCCTAAAGAAGTAGCAAAATCCTTACCTTTTGATGGACCTAAGCCAACCTTTACTTCATGTGCTTGAATATCTCTAGCACTCCAGTCATTCAAAATTGTATAGCCAAGAATATAATTATCGGCTTCTTCTACTGGAATATCTTTACCTTCTTTACCAATAATACAAGCGATTTCTAATTCAAAATCCATCTTTTTGCAATTAGTTGGAATGCTGACATGATCTTCAGGTCCAATAACCGCTCGATGATTCGTAAAATAGAAAACCGGTACGTCATACCACTCAGGTATCATCTCTAGACCTCTTCTGCCGCGAGCAGTTTTCACATGCTCCTCAAAGGCATAAAAGTCACGAATACTTTGTGGTTTTGGTAATGGTGCTCGCAATTGAACGGAAGAAAGTGGAATACCTTCTCCTGTTATTTCTGCTATTTCATTTTTATATAAATCATAGTTTTCTAGAATCGTTAGTAAATCCGCTGGAATTTGGCCATTACTAGCTTTGTTAAGATCGATTATTTGATCTTCGACTAATAATCCTGCACGCTCATTACCATCATATTGAAAAGTTATAAATTTCATACCTTCACCTTTTTCTTTCAATTGCAAAAGTATCAGAAATAGCACGAGTGTAAGAATGACCAGCAAGACGGCCAACAGGATTTAGCTTTTCAGTATTGATTTTGCCATCAGCATATAATTCATCATTTATATGAACATTAACGACTTTACCAATTACTAAACTACCAGCACCTTTGTTCTCACCAAAATGTAGTAGCTCATGAAGCTCACATTCTAGTCCTACTAAACTTTCTTTTACTCGAGGAACTTGCACAGTTGTCCCATCCACTTTTGTTAGGCCAACTTGTTCAAATTCATCTACACCATATGGAAAATCTGCAGCAGCATTATTAACTTGTTCGCAAATTTCTTCACTTACTATATTAATAATAAATCGTTTCGTTTGTTCAATATTTTTTAATGTGTCTTTTTTCTCGCCGTCTGTACCTCTAATCATTGGTGCAAAGCACACTAACATCGGGTCAGCACAAATTGCTGTAAAGAAACTAAAAGGTGCAACATTCGCTACACCTTCTAAGTTTACAGTTGAAACAAAAGCAATCGGACGAGGCAACACTGAACCAATTAACAACTTATAAGCATCTTGCCATGGTAAAGTATCCGGTCTAATTTCCATTGTTACAACTCCTTATAGATTTCCTCGAAGTTCTTGCTCACGCTCGATTGATTCGAATAATGCTTTAAAGTTACCATCACCGAATCCTCTAGCACCTTTACGTTGAATAATTTCAATAAATAAAGTTGGACGGTCAACGATTGGACGAGTGAAAATTTGTAATAAATACCCCTCATCATCACGGTCAACTAAAATCTTTAATTCTCTTAATTTCTCAATATCTTCATCAATTTTTCCAACGCGCTCTGTTAACATATCATAGTACGTATCTGGTGTTTTTAAGAATTCTACACCTAAAGCTCTTAGCTTAGTAACTGTATCAACAATATCTTCAGTTAATAAAGCAATATGTTGTACGCCTGGTCCATTGTTATAGTCTAAGTACTCTTGGATTTGTGATTTCTTTTTACCTTCAGCTGGTTCATTAATTGGGAATTTAATTCTGCTTCCATTTGTCATAACTTTTGACATTAATGCAGAATACTCCGTACTAATATCGTCATCATCAAAATGGATCATTGATTGGAATCCCATTACATTTTCATAATAAGAAACCCATTCTTCCATTCTTTCAACGTTACCAACTACATGGTCTAATGCGATTAGTCCTGTTTCATTTACAGGAATTGTGAAAGCACGATCTTTATATCCTGGTAAGAAAGGACCATTGTAATCGCCCTTTTCGATTAATGTGTGAATTGTATCACCATAAGTTCCGATTACAGCTTTTTTAACTGTTCCGTACTCATCGCTAACTTCAGTTGGAGGTAATATTTTAATCGCTCCACGGCTTACTGCACCTTGATACGCTGCTTCGATATCATCTACTAATAAAGCGATATCTTTAACACCATCGCCATGTTTTTTAATGAAGTCAGCAATTTTAGAATCTTCTTTTAAAGTTCCAGTAATAACTAGACGGATTGTACCATTTTTTAATACGTAAGAAACTTTATCACGTACTTTTGTTTCTAAACCAGAGTATGCTACTGGTGTAAATCCAAAAGTGTTTGCGAAGAAATAAGCTGTTTGTTTCGCGTTCCCTACATATAGTTCTAAATGATGCACATCTGATACTGGAAAAACATCATAGCTAGTATTTGTTTGTTTTAATTCATCTTGTTTCATTTCAATTTCCCCCTATAAATTACGATTTTTGTAAAGAAAAGAAAAAACTATGTTGAGCGCTAAGTAAACGCTTACAAAACAAATAAACCGCATAAAAAAAATTCTTATCAAGGATGACTATTCGCCAAGAATACCATTTAGAAATATATGGGAAATTCCCTAACGAACACACAACCTTTACTACTATATTAATGTAATGATCGTTTTATGAATCGATTTTACATTTATATAGTAGTCTCTAATATAAATATTTCTACATTTCTTTTTAAATTCCTTCAAAAAATTTTCAATTAAATAAATTTTTTGTCGTTTCCTAATTTTTTAACGATAGTATTAGTTCGTTTTGCTTTTCTTTATATGATTTCCGCCCCAAGTACATAAGAGATCCAATATTGGTTTCATAGATTTACCGTAATCATTTAATTCATATTCCACTTTTGGTGGAATTTGATCATAAGCAATACGATTAATTAGTCCATCCGCTTCTAATTCTCTTAATTGCTGTGTTAACATTTTTTGAGTTATTTTAGGCATCAGTTTTCTAAGCTCATTTGTTCTTTTTTTACCATTTTCTAAATGGCAAAGTATAATACATTTCCACTTACCACCTATTACCTCAATCGCTGCTTCAATCGGCATATTATATTCTTTCATAAATCCTCCATCATTGCTAATTGCTAATTAATTAAAAATAAAGTTATTTTACTCAACTTTTTTAGTACAAACGAAAACTTCAAAATCTATATATATTGTGGATATTATCACTATTTTCCTATCAATGAATTTGCAGTCAACAGTAAAGGTTCATAAAATATAGCATACAAATAATTAATAGTTCAATTATTTATTCGATAAAAAAGAACAAACTTAGTTCTATAGACTTAGATTACCAAAAAAGTTTTATAGGCACTTTTTAGTACGTACTTTATTTTAAGATCGTTATCATTCATAATTACAATCATAATTTATTTAAAAGGAGTGGAAACAATATGTTTATCATTCACGGTAGTTCTAGGGAAAACGGAAATACAGAGCAGCTAACAAACCTCATTACAAAAGATGTTGCCAAGACGGAAGTGCAATTGCGTCATAAAAATATTAAGGCGATTAATGATCAAAGACACGAGCCAAATGGCTTCCAACCAATTGATGATGATTACGAGGAAATTGTTAAAGAAATGCTCGAGCATGATACGATTATTTTTTCAACACCTTTATATTGGTATGGTATGAGTGGATACATGAAAAACTTTATTGATCGTTGGTCTCAAAGTCTTCGTAATAAAGATCTACAATTCGCTGAAAAAATGAAAAACAAAAAAATGTATGTCGTAATTGTTGGTGGCGATCAGCCAAAAATTAAAGCTCTACCATTAATTTTGCAATTTAAACATATTTTCGAATTTGTTGGAGCAACACTTGAAGGATATATTATTGGAACCGGAAATTCACCTGGAGCAATATTGGAAGATCAATTAGCCATTCAACAAGCTGAATCGCTAAACACAACACTAAAAAATAAGTAAGTACAACTAGAAGGAGCAGTACCTTGATTCCATTTTTACAACATAACCCAACTAAATTATGGTTTGGGAAAAATCAAATTGAACAATTAGCAAATGAAGTACAAGAATATCATCGTATACTTGTCGTATATGGTGGCGGCAGTATTAAACAAAATGGCGTATATGATGACGTAATGAGTCAGTTAAGTGGTAAAACGATTTTTGAACTTTCTGGGGTTGAACCAAATCCGAGACTAACGACGGTACAAAAAGGAATTCAAATTTGTAGAGATAATAAAATTGATTTTATTTTAGCTGTAGGCGGTGGCAGTGTAATCGATTGTGTTAAAGCAATCGCAATTGGCGTTCCATTCGAAGGAGATGTGTGGGATCTTATTACTAGAAAATCCCAACCAACTGCTGCAACTCCTTTTGGTACTGTTTTAACTTTAGCTGCAACCGGATCAGAAATGAACTGTACATCAGTCATATCTAATATGGAAGTAAATGAAAAAAGAGGATGGAGTCATCCATTGGTTTTTCCTAAATTTTCAATTTTAGACCCTTCTTATACATTCTCGGTACCAATCGATCAAACAATCTATGGAATTGTTGACATTATGTCACATGCATTAGAGCAATACTTCCACCGTGTTAGCAATACACCTATGATTGATCGCTTTATCGAAAGTTTATTAATTACTGTAATCGAAGCTGGAGAAAAGCTAGTTAAGGATTTAGAAAACTATGAATTACGTGAAACAATTATGTACGCTGGAACAACAGCATTTAATGATACGTTATTAAATGGTACAGATGGCGGCGACTGGGCATCACATCAAATTGAACATGCAGTATCTGCTATTTACGATATTCCACACGGCGGTGGATTAGCGATCATATTCCCTAACTGGTTAAGTCACTGCTTAGACTATGATCCAAGCAGAATTAAAATGCTAGCAACAAATGTTTTTGGAATTTCCGAAGAAGGAAAAACAACAAAGCAAGTTGCAGAAGAAGGGATCCAAGCACTAAGAAGTTTTTGGAACTCAATCGGTGCACCAAACCGTTTAGCAGATTATCAAATTGACGACTCACGTTTAGATGAATTAGTAGAAAAATCCTTTGTAAAATCAGTAGTTGGTGGTTACAAAATTTTGGATAAAGAAAGTGCGAGAGATATTTTAGTTCGTTCTCTTTAATGATGGAAAGAACCTTGCATTAAGCGAGGTTCTTTTTTTTAGTATGTGTGTGAAAGTTTAACATTATTGTTCTTAACGAATACCTTTTGGTTCGATCTAATGAGTTTTTTGATTCATTTCTGCTGTTTTTATTTTTCAGAGGTTTATTGTTGGCTAATTTGAGGATATATTCGTTTTATTTGTAGTTTTGTAAATTTTATTTGCACCTATCCTTGATTTTATTGGCAACTTCATTGACCTTATTTGCACTCTCTAATTTACTTTGCACTAAGCTTTACTAATAGTATTTGCAATTCCAAATCTAGCTGCTACTTACCTGAATTTACTGGCAATTTTTCTAATCAAAACAAAAAAAAGAGAACCAAATAAAAGGTTCTCAACTAAAATTGCATTTCTACCCAATTAAGTTCATTAATATGGTGATCTACAACGTTACAACACATATTCGGGTTAATCGTATCGACATGTGAAATTGTAATAGAAGACATTGAAACCGAATATTTAACTGTATCAACTATGCTCATATTATTCATATAGCCATATCCAATCCCAGCAACTAATGCATCTCCTGCTCCTGTTACATTAACGACTGAAACACCATCGGCTTGGATAATACCTTCTTCTATTCCGTCATTATAATAGATTCCTTCTGCATCTAAACTAATGAAAACATTTGTCACGCCTAATTCTCTAAAATATCTACCTGCTTTTCGAACATCTTCTACAGAAGTAATTTCAAATCCACATAGTACTTCAGCTTCATGTCGATTTGGTTTAATCGTATGAAAATATTCAATATAGTCTCTTATTTTTGAAGCTTTTGAAGCAGAAACTGGATCTAAAATAAATTTTGTTTCATTATGGAAATTGGATAATAAATAAGCTAAAATCCCTGGATTATCCGCGTCAACCACCATATATTCAGCATTTCGAATAACTTCTGCTTTGGAGTCTATAAACTCTTTTGTAAAATTGTTTGTGATATCTAAATCTACTACTGCAGAGACCATTTCTCCGCTTTCATTTAAAATGGCTAAATATGTTGGGGTAGATTCACCTTTAATAATTAACGTGTCTTCCATATCTATGTTCAAATTTTTTGCGTGATTTAACATGTTGATGCCATTGATATCATCACCAATGACTGAAATAAACTTTGTATTTACGTTGATCTTTGCCATATTTTCTGCGATATTACGGCAAACACCACCAAACGATACTTTTACACTGCCTGGATTTGAATCATATGGACGATAATTTTTTTTCGTAAATCCGATAATATCACATATAGAAACACCAAATACCAAAATATATGGGTTAGAAGGAATTGTCATTTTGTCAGTCCTTTCACTTTAAACTGAAAGAAAATAAATTGTTTCGATTCACTAATTATACCAGTATAATATATTTTTTATAAAGTATTTTTTTGAACTTATTTTCATAATTAATTACATTATTATTATTGACTAAAATTATTTTTAAGTATAATATTTATTCTTACGTTTAAAAAATATATTTTTACGTGGTTCGAGAACCTCCCACGAAAAAAAACTAAGGAGAAACAAAATGAAGTTAAAGACCATTACTGTTAATGGAGTATTTGCTGCACTTTATATTGCCGTTACTTACTTTATTCAACCGTTCGGGTTTACGAATGTACAATTTCGTGTATCCGAAATATTTAACCACTTAGTTGTATTTAATAAAAAGTATATATATGGAGTAGTCTTAGGAGTTTTTTTAGCTAATTTTTTCTTTTCTCCAATAATGGCATATGATTTAGTCTTTGGTGTTGGCCAATCAATTATTTCTTTATTAATTACAATCGCAACGTCAAAATTTATAAAAGGTATTATACCGAGAATGATTGTTAACACGGTTGTCTTTACGATTACTATGTTTTTAATCGCAATCGAATTAAAATTAGCATTTCATTTACCTTTCCCAATGACTTATTTAACTACAGCCATTGGTGAATTTGTAGTGATGGTTGTTGGTATACCGATTATGTTCTATTTGAATAAACGAGTAAAATTCGAACATCTTATTTAAGTAAAAAAGAGTTGTTTCTCTAAAAGGAAACAACTCTTTTTTTATGTATTATTTGTCTTCTCTTAATAAATAATCATTACCATCTTGATCGTAGAAATTAAACATTGAACCGAATGGCATTTTCATCAGGTCATCAACTTTTACGCCATTTTGTTTCATTTTTTCATAAGCAGCTTCAATATCCGTTGTACTAAAAAGTACAGATGGATGAGCTATTTTTTCTGGTTTAAATTGTTGCATCGAAGTTTTTGAGTAAAGAACTAAAGTAGTAAATTCATTTTCGCTTGGACCTACTTCAATCCATTTAGCATCTGGCCCCATTGGCATTTCTAATTTTAGAACAAACCCCATTTTATTTATCCAAAAATCTTTTGCTTGCTCTTGATCTTCCACATAAACAGTAACTTTACCGATTTTATTAATCATATAAAAATCTCCTCTACTGGTTAATTTTACTACCAATCTATTTTAGCAAACAAAAATTTGTAAAACAAACCGTTTAAGTATGAATTTTCACTTCATGTGTATGACTTTTTTCCTGTAGAAAGCATTTTTATCAAACAATACCATATACTTTTTTGAAACAGTACAAAATAAGGGGGAATAATCTTGCCTAATAACGTAATTTGGAACGATGTTGATGAATATTTTATAGAAAAACTAATTCCCAATGATCCGATCTTAGAAAATGTATTACTTGCAAATAATCAAGCGGGCCTACCTGGTATAGATGTGTCTCCTACTCAAGGTAAATTACTTTATCTATTAGCAAAAATTAAATGCGCTAAAAACATTTTAGAAATTGGTACTTTAGGTGGATATAGTAGTATTTGGTTAGCACGTGCACTTCCTGAAGATGGCAAATTAACAACCTTAGAAATTAGCCATGAGCATGCAAAAGTTGCCAAACAAAATATCATAGAAGCAAAATTGCAAGAAAAAGTTGATATTATTATTGGAAAAGCGTTAGATACTTTACCAACTCTAAAAGAATCAAAGCCTTTATTCGATTTTATATTTATCGATGCCGATAAACCAAATAATCCTCACTATTTAAAATGGGCATTAAAATTAGCAAGTCCTGGCGCATTAATTATTGTAGATAATGTTGTTCGAAACGGAGAGGTAATTTATGAAACGAGTCAAGATGAAAGTGTAAAAGGTGTTCATGAGCTTATGGAGCTAATCACTACAGACTCTCGAATTGACACTACCGCTATTCAGACTGTTGGATTAAAAGGATATGATGGTTTTGTGATTGGTGTTGTTAAGTAATATCCAAAATTAACTTTTTTGATGTGGGTTTATTTAGCTCTAGGAAAGATATTTCGAGTCCTGCTCAGTACTAAATTTAATTGAATTGAGTGCTAAATAAGCAAAAAAGAAGTATGAACAATCAGTAACCGTCCATACTTCTTTACTATTTAATCGTAATAATTGCAGCTTACGGTTGTATACTGTACAGGAGAGTTAACTAATTTAATATTCTTCTTTAATTATAAAAAATTAGCCCCCAATTGTTCCAGTAAGTTTAGACTTTTGCTTTGCAAATTTAAACCTATCTATTAATTCCTTTAGTACTTTCATCCCTTCAGAAAGTTTCCCCCCACTGCTCGCATCTTTGAATCGTCAACTGGATAACTGACCACAACCTCAAGTTTATTTCTTCACAACAGGAATCCACATTTCTCCAAAGACTAAGCCGTTTCGATTTCCCATAATAACCGCTGCGTTTGGCCCACCAACATAGGCAAAATCCTTTACTTCTGGTAACACTTGACCAAAGGCGATGCCAGTTAGGGTATTACACAACTCATCAGCTGTATTCCCTTCTCCTTCTACAACTAGATATTCTCCTTTAGGGAATTGGATATCTCTAGACTCTTCAGGTACTGTTGCCTCTGTCATGACTCCAGCATAATGCATCATCTTATTGTTCACAGCTTCATTCACAGAAAAAATATAGTCATTTGTAGCTATGGCTTTTAAAGCGTTCAATCTACCATCTTCTTTAATAGCCACCCAAAAGTTTTCCTTTTCTTTGTTGATCCCTACATAATCTGTATAATCGCTTTTAAGTTCAATTCCAATACCTAAAACTCTAAAACTGTCTTTTTCTTCTAATTTATAATTTGTCATATTAAAAACCTTCCTTTTTTAAAATTATCAAGCGATTTATTTCATCAGCTGATATGTTTATAATAAACTTAAATCATGTCAAAAAATGATACTGTTTAGGAGATACCGATGAAAAAAGTTGAACGTATTAATATCATCATGCGATATATTAACAATCGTGCCAAGTTTACAATTTCTGAAGTCATGCAAGAATTTAACATCTCCCGTTCAACTGCTTTAAGAGATATTAAAGAAATTGAAGCGATGGGGATGCCTCTTGTCGCTGAAGTTGGAAGAGATGGGGGTTATTTTGTTTTGAACAACTCTGTCCTCCCAACAGTTCGCTTTACAGATAATGAAATAAAAGCGCTATTTATTGCATTTATGGCCACAAGAAATAAACAACTTCCTTATCTAAAAAGTCGTCAATCTTTAACAGAAAAATTACTTGGTCTTATCACTGAAAATCAACAAGATGAACTTGTTCATTTAAATCAGATATTGCTTTTTGAAGGGACTAATCCAAAAAATCCCGACTTACTTGATTTATCAGACTTACCTCATCCAATGTTAGAAAAACTAATCCAAGTCCTTTTAATGGATACTTGTTTATTGATTACGATCAAAGAAGAGTTTGAACCCATTTCTTACCCGATTTATCTTTTGCACCTATATCATGACAAAGGCTTTTGGCTAATTGAAGGTTTTGACTTGTTGGATGAAAAGAAAAAGATTTTCCCTGTTGATAATCTTATTGATGTCAAACCACACCATTCAAAAAAAAGATTAAGTAAAAAAAGAATTCTAGAAAAATTAAGCAAGCAAGAAGAAGAAATTAATCTTAAAGTTGAACTTGGTCCGGTCGCGATTGCTCAGTTCAAAAAGTACCATCCTTTAAAAGTCTCAATTTCCTATACAAATCCTTACCAATCCACAGCTATTCTAAGAACTTATTTAAATGTTAAAAATATTGGAGAATTAACCGAGTTTACAAATTGGCTTCTATATTTAGGTGAAGATATCAAGATAAGGAAAATTCCAGAAGAAGTCTTAGAAAATTTACAAAAAAGAATAAATTTATTCTGCCCCTAAGCAGAATATTTGAGGTAGGCAATACTATTAAGAATGCCCATTTTTTAACTTTTGTATCAAAATGCTTAAAAACAACGAACTACAAATAAAATCTGAAAATCGCAAATAAATTAAAAAATTACCTATACCAGTTTAAGTATTACGACTAAATTGAACTAAAAAACATATAAAACTCTGCTAAAATTTATAAAAAGAATGGACTTCATATGCGGAGAGCTTCAGAAATACCTCCCACTACCTTATTAAAATTAGTATAGTAAAAAAGTGCTGTAGTCCCATATTCAGTTAACCTGATTGATGGAACTACAGCACTTTAAAAATTACATAACACGCTTAAACATTTTCTCTAGCTCATATGAACTAAAATGGATAACGATTGGTCGACCGTGAGGACATGTGAATGGATTGCTTGATTTTCTCAACGATTCTAATAGATTAAAAATTTCATCGTTTGTTATATATTGATTTGCTTTTATTGACGCTTTACAGCTCATCATGATCGCTTTTTCTTCACGCAGTTTTTTTATATTAATTGTTCCGCGTTTTAATAGTTCTTGAATCATTTCATCAATTAATGTATCCTCTTGCCCTTCTGGAAACCAATTTGGATGTTCACGAATGACATAACTATTCGAACCGAACTTCTCGATAAATAGCCCGACTTCTTGTAGTTCATCATGGTATTGGTCTAATAAAATAGCTTGTTCTGGTGAAACATCAAATGTGATTGGAATTAATAAAGTTTGTAGTTCTGATGCAACTTCCCCTATTTTTTCCTTAAAATATTCATAGTAAATACGTTCCTGTGCGGCATGTTGATCAATTAAATATAATCCTTTTTCATTTTGAGCAATAATATATGTTCCGTGCATTTGCCCGATTGGATATAAAGGAGGTAGTTGGTCTATATTTTGCTCATCATATACTTCTTCGTTCACAATGACTGTTTCTTCTATATTTGATTGGTCGTCATCATTTACAAAAGTTGAAAATCCTACGTCTTTTTTGGATTCTTGTTTTTCAAAATAAAGACTTTCATAATCGGTTGGAGTTGATGAATCAATTTGAGTAAAGGAATCGTATTCAGTTGAATGTTCATCCTTTATTGTTTCATTAGTCTCATTGAAATAATTCGAATTAGTAGTAAAACGATCTTGAAGAGAGAATGGTAATTTCTTTTCTACGTCTTCTTTTATCGAAGAATGTTCAAACGAAAATGTAGATTGTTCACTAAATAGTTTTTCCTTTGGAACTGATGACTTTATTTCTGGAATTAGGGAACGACCTCTAAAAACTTTTTTTATACTTTCAGTAATTAATGTAAATAATTGATCCTCTTTACTAAAACGAACTTCTTGTTTTGTTGGATGAACATTTACATCGACTAATTGAGGGTCCATTTTAATAAATAACGAAACGATTGGAAAACGGCCAATTGGGAGCAAAGTATGATAGCCTTCGCTAATTGATTTGTTTACACCATAGTGTTTTACATATCTTCCATTTACATAAAGTGATAGATAGTTTCTAGTTGCTCGTGTATATTCTGGCATGGATAAATAGCCTTCAATTTGAAAGTCTAATGACTCGCCTTTAAAATGAACCATGTTTTTTGCAATTTGTAGTCCGTATAATGATGCAAGAATTTGTCTTGCGTCGCCATTTCCATTACTACGGAACATTAATTTATCATTATGTTTCAAATCAAAAGCGATTTGTGGATTTGCTAATGCCAATCGATACACAACGTCTGTCACATTACTTAATTCTGTTTGAACCGTTCTCATATATTTTAATCTAGCTGGTGTATTAAAAAATAAATTTGAAACTTCAATGCTTGTCCCTTTTGATTTAGCAATTTCTTTTTGAGATTGCAATACGCCACCTTTTAAAATTGTTTCAATTCCAGGTCCGTCTTCGGTTGATGTTTTTACTGTAACATAACTAACAGATGCAATACTCGGTAATGCTTCACCCCGGAAGCCTAATGTACGTATTCGAAACAAGTCATTTTCATCTTTTATTTTACTAGTTGCATGGCGCTCAAATGCTAGGATACTATCTTCTTTTGTCATCCCTTCACCATTATCACTTACAAAAATTCGTGAGAGTCCACCGTCGTTAATTTCGACTGTAATACGTGTACTAATTGCATCAATTGCATTCTCAAGTAATTCCTTTACAACTGATGCAGGACGTTCTACAACTTCACCTGCCGCTATTTGATTGGCTAAAATCTCATCTAACTTCTGTATTTTTGACATTAGTGAACCTCCTCTCTATATAAATGCACTAATCAATAAAAAAAGGTATAGTACATAAACTATTATCACAATTTTAACTGTTAATAAAAAGAAAGGCCAATTGGCCTTTTTTTTATTTTTTAACTTGCTTTTGAAGTTCATATAATAAATTAAATGCTTCCATAGGATTTAATTCTAGTATATTTATTCCTTTTAATTGATCAATAACAGGATGGTTTTTAACAACTTCTTTAACCACCGGTTGATGATCGTCAAATAAGCTTAACTGAGATTCAGCATCCTCTTTGTCAGTTGTTTGAACAATTTCTTTTTTCGGTACTTGAATATTTACAATCTCTTTTTCTGTATTTAGATTTTCCTCTTTAACATAGGAATGATTATTTGATTCTAAATCATTTAATAATTCTTTTGCTCTACTGATTACATCTTTTGGAAGATTTGCTAATTCAGCAACGTGGATACCGTAGCTTTGATCCGCTGCACCTTCAAAGATTTTATGAAGGAATAATACTTTTCCATCTTGCTCTTTTGCTGCTACGTGAATATTTTTTAAGAACTTAAGTTGATTCGCTAATACCGTCAATTCATGATAGTGAGTAGAAAAAAGCGTTTTTGCTCCGATATGATCATGTATATATTCAATCATCGCTTGTGCTAAAGCCATTCCATCATATGTTGATGTACCTCTACCAATTTCATCAAATAAGATTAAACTTTTTTCTGTTGCATTCGTGATTGCATAATTAGCTTCTAACATTTCGACCATAAATGTACTCTGCCCAGAAATTAAATCATCAGCAGCACCAATTCTCGTAAATATTTGATCAAAAATAGGTAATTTCGCATATTCAGCAGGTACATAGCAACCAATTTGAGCCAATATACTTATTAATGCAACTTGTTTCATATACGTACTTTTACCAGCCATATTAGGTCCTGTAATTAAAAATTGATGAGTATTAACATCGAAATTCGTATCATTAGGAATATACTCTGAACCTAGAAGTACTTTTTCAACTACTGGATGTCTGCCATTCTTCACAATATATTCACTTTCCTCAGTGAATGCTGGTCTTACATATCCATTTTTTTCACTAACTACAGAAAAACTTTGTAAAACGTCAATTTGACTAATTATTTGTCCTAATGTTTGAAGTCTAGATAAATATTGTTTTACTTGTTCTCGAATTGAAATAAATAACTCATATTCCAATCCAATCATTTTTTCTTCAGCTTCAAGAATCATTGTTTCTTTTTCTTTTAGCTCTTCAGTAATAAAACGTTCTGCATTCGCTAACGTTTGTTTACGTTCGTAACGACCTTCTGGTATTTGACTGATATTTGATCTAGTTACCTCGATAAAGTAGCCGAAAATTCGATTGTATCCAATTTTTAAAGACTTAATCCCCGTAATTTCTCTTTCTCTTTGTTCTAATTCCATTAGCCAATTTTTACCGTTCTTACTTACGAAACGATATTCATCTAATGTTTTATGAAAGCCATCTTTAATAATGTTTCCTTCTTTAATTGATAAAGGCGCATCTTCAATAATTGCATTCTCTAAAAGCATTTGAAGCTCTTCACATGGATCGATTTGATTAATTAGTTCATCTATCGTTTCATGACTAATGGATTTTAAAGCATGAATAATTAAAGGTACTGTTTGAAGTGATCGTTTTAATTGCAATAAATCTCTTGCATTTACATTACCAAATGAGACTTTTCCAGCTAAACGCTCTAAATCATAAACATCCTTTAATAATTCCTTTAGATCTTCACGTATAAAATAGTTTTCCATTAACAATTCCACAATCGTTAAACGATGCTCGATTTGTTCCGTACTGACTAGGGGACGTTGAATCCATTTTTTTAGTAATCGTCCACCCATCGCTGTTTTTGTTTCATCTAATAACCAATTTAAAGAACCTTGCTTGTTTTTTGAACGTTGTGTTTCAACTAATTCAAGATTTCTCATCGAATACATGTCCATATTTAAAAAATCATGTTGATGAATAACGACTATTTCTTGAAGATGAGAAAGTGTTCGTTTTTGTGTTCTCGATAAATAATTTAATAATCTTGCGGTAGTAGTTTTTAAACTAGTTTGATCAATTGATTTTACAACATTTGTAAACTCCTCAGATAAACGATCATTCTCCTCAAATGAAACGGTAATAGAAAAGCTTTTTTCTAGTGTTTGAATCGCTTTAGATGAAAAATCTTCTTTTACAACTACTTCTTTTGTACCAGTTGCTGCAATTTTTAAAACCGCTTCTTCAATTGACCCACTAAGTAATAAAGCATTGCCCTCACCAGTCGTCAAATCAATCCAAGCCAAAGCATATGAACTCGGTGTTACTTCAGATAATGTTGAGATATAATGATTTTGCTTTTCATCAATCGATCTACCCTCCATTTGCGTCCCAGGAGTGATCAGCTGAACAACCTCTCTTCGAACTACTCCTTTTGCGACGGTTGGATCTTCGACTTGTTCACAAATAGCTACTTTATATCCTTTTTCAACTAATTGTTCTATATATCCAGGAGCAGAATGGAATGGTACCCCACACATCGGAATTCTTTCATCGGTTCCTCCTGCTCGGCCGGTTAAAGTAATTTCTAAAACTTGAGATGCCTTAATTGCATCCTCAAAAAACATTTCATAAAAATCACCAAGTCTAAAAAACAAAAATGCATCTTGGTAATTCTTTTTTATATTTAAATATTGCTCAATCATTGGCGTATAAGTTGCCATTTGTATCCTCTCCATCAAAAAACATTCTTCGCATATTATATCACATTTTGCGAAAAGGCTTAGAAAGTTCGAAAGTTAAGACAAAGAAAACTTTCGATTGATTTATGAATCGCAAAATAAAAAAGCTAGGAAGTATCACCTCCCTAGCCTAACTTACTCTTCTTCGCCCTCTAAAACAAAATCTGGATCTAAATCTTCAAACTCATCATCTACATCAAAGAACTCGTCATCGTCGTCTACACCATGTGGTGCAACAAGTACGACAATTTTCGTTTCACCTACAACTTCAACTAATACTTCTTTCTCTACAGTTACAATAAATCGATTTCCATTTGGAGAAATGATTGCATCTAAACAATTTGGATGTTTTAATGATCTAGCAATCACTTCACAATCCTCGCCAGTAAAGTTTTCATCTCTGTGTCTTAACTTTACTACTTCAGTATACTTAACAGATTCAGGAACTACTTCTGTTTTCGTATTATCACCATAGGAGTACCAAATATTAATATCATATTTACCAGATACTTCTACTCCATCCTTACATTTTTTTGCATCATATACATGGTTTATAACCCAGCAGCCTAAAATACTTGATGGAGTATGATTTGGTGTGATTGTATGTGTGACTTTGTTATATTTCTTGCCTCTTCCTACGACTGCCTTCGTTATAATCTCTCTATGTTCGCGTTCAGACATAGGTGTGACCCTCCTCGTTCCATTTTCATTTCATTCTATGCGTGACATATGCGGAATGTGTTAATGACATGAAAATTCTTTTATACAAGTTAAAAAAACATGTGATGATAAATTGTATGACGACAGCCTAATAAAGTTGACTCTAAATTGAAGAATTTAAAAAATAAACATAAAAATTATGATATTAAGGCTACTTAGTAATTACTTTATTAACTTTATATAAAAAAAAGACTCAAGCAGCAAAATTAATTGCTTTCTTGAGTCTTTTTTTATTAATGGCTGCAGCTATCTGTTTTGCATGAATCCGGTCCATGTGCTACTTTTGAACCTGTCTCACCACTTAATAAGTTCCCACCTGTTGACTTAATGATTTCGTCTGTCACACCATTTGAGATCGTGTGAGCGATTAATTGAAGTAAATCATTAACCTCTACTTGAGAAGATTGGAATTCTTGTACAACTGGAATTGTTTCAAGTTTTTCGTTTAATTCATCAAGCTCTTGTTCAACTTTTTTAAGTGCTTCTTTTTTACCCCAGTGCTCTAAATTAACTGCTTGTTTTTGTAATGACTTAATTTCTTCAATATAAGCTCTAACAGTTTCACTCTCGTTAATTTGCGCTTCAGCACGTTTAAAAAAGTCTACTTCTTCAGTTTCAGAAATCATTACTGCTAATTCTTTTGCACGTTCAACGATATCAGTTTTTGTATATTTTCCCATTATAGCACCTCTACTGTTTCTTCTACTAATTCTCCATCTAATGACCATGTTTTAGCTTTTGTAACTTTTACTTTTACAATTTGACCAACAATTGATTTAGGACCTCTAAAGTTTACAAGTTTATTGTAAGGAGTATACCCAGCAAGGACATCAGGATTTTTCTTGCTTTCTCCTTCTACTAATACATCAAGTATTTGACCTTCAAAACGTTTATTAAATTCAGCAGATTTTTCATTTACAAGATTGTTAAGTCGTTGTAATCTTTCCTTTTTCACACTCTCTGGTACATTATCTACCATTTTTGCGGCCGGTGTACCTTCACGTGGTGAATAAATGAATGTAAATGCTAAATCAAAACCAACTTCTTCATATAATGTCATCGTTTCTTCGAATTGCTCATCCGTTTCATTTGGGAATCCAACAATGATATCTGTTGTAAATGAAATTTGTGGCATTGCAGTTTTTAATTTTCTTACAAGTTCTAAGTATTGTTCACGATCGTATTTACGTGACATTAGTTTTAGAACTTCAGAGCTACCAGATTGAACTGGTAAATGAATATGTGGCATTAAGTTGCCACCTTTTGCTAATACTTCTATTAAATGATCATCAAAATCACGTGGATGACTTGTTGTAAAACGAACACGTGGGATGCCAATTTTACGGATTTCATCCATTAAATGACCTAATCCATATTTACCATCATCTAAGTCTTTACCATAAGCATTAACATTTTGACCTAATAAAGTAACTTCTTTATAGCCCAGTCTAGCTAATTCACGTACTTCATTGATGATATCCTCTGGTTGACGACTACGTTCTTTACCACGTGTATAAGGAACAATACAGTACGTACAGAATTTATCACATCCATACATAATATTAACCCAAGCTTTAATTTCTCCACGACGTACTTTTGGAAGGTTCTCGATTACATCCCCTTCTTTTGACCATACTTCAATAACCATTTCTTTACTAAACATCGCTTCTTGAATAATAAATGGTAATCTATGAATATTATGTGTACCAAATACCATATCTATAAATGAATGTTTTTGTAAGATTCGATTAACAACTGCTTCTTCTTGAGACATACAACCACAAATACCAATTAATAAATCTGGTCTTTGAAGTTTTAATGGTTTTAAGTGACCAATTTCACCAAACACTTTATTTTCAGCATTTTCTCGAATTGCACATGTGTTTAATAGAATAATATCTGCATCTTCAACTGATGTAGCTACTTCATAACCCATCGTTGTTAAAATACCTGCCATAACTTCTGTGTCATGTTCATTCATTTGGCAACCATAAGTACGGATTAAGAATTTCTTACCGACACCTGAATTTCTCATTTCTTCAGGAATTTCGAAACCACGATCATAAGTAACTTCTTCTTTACCACGACGCTTTGCATCAGCTAAAGATGGAGCTTGGTAAACTTTTTCAAAATATTTACTATAATCTTTATCGTTTCTATCTTTTGAATTATTTATATTAGTGCCTTGAAGGCGTTGTTGTTCATTCATGAAACAATCTCCTTTCTTCTCGAGCGTCCACACATTACTTAAGTATATAACGTTATTCTACAATATACAATGTACGTTACGCAAAAAAGAAAGCCGATAATAGTAGTATATTTGAATAATTTTATTCATTTTTATAAAAACAATTCTTTAAATAATAAAGCGCTTTAATTATTAATAGAAGAATGTTGATTTCAAATAAATGATCCTAGTGATTAAAACTGTGACCCGAGCCCATTGAAGATTAATAATTCTGAGTATGATAACTGAAGTTCATAAGTTACATAAAAATGTAAAAATATAAGTAGCTCATGAAACAACATCCCCAGGAAACAATCGTAAAATTCATGACAATGACATTTTCTGACCAACCATATTTAATTCCATAATGAAAATGTATATGGACCATTAGAAATAATCTTTTTCTTGTTCTTTTAAAGTAGAAAACTTGAAAATAAAAGGAAAACTTTTTAGCTAAATAAAACCTGAAAATCGCAAATAAATTCGGCAAATCGGCAATTAAAAATACGGAATCCAAATAAAATTTACAAATCTGCAATTTAATCTAGTAGAACTGCAAATAAACTTAAAAAGTATCTATACCCAATAAGGTATTACGGCCTAATTATTGTACATAGTAAAAGCTTTTAACTTAAAAACAAACAATTAAGTTCTTAAACTTACTAATTCGAATAACAATCAGCTAATTTTTTTAAAAAGCCCAATTATATCAACTATTAAATGAAAACCGAAGTTGAAATACCTCCCACTTCGTATACCTCCATAGTACAGAGCGTAAAAAAATGTGAAAAACTCTTAATATCCCATTTAAAATTGCTATATTAATATATCGCTGACTTTAATTTTCCAAATCATATGATCATATCCTTTTTCCCAATAGTCCTTTAATAAATAATCAGGTTCCCCAAATTTCTTTTTCCAGATTTTTTGGGCATTACAATAGCCACTATCTAAACAAAATTCTTCGATCCCTCTATTCTGCAAAGTAACGTACATACTCTTTAATAATAAATTTCCTATTCCATTTTTTTGATACTCCGGATGTACAAATACTGTACCAACCTCAGGTAGCCCTTTTAATACATGGTTTGTACAATTTAAAATAAGATCACTAGCTGGACCATATTCAATCGAACCAATAATTTTTTCGTTTTCAAGAGCAATCAAAAAAAATCGTTCTTCACCATTACTTTCAAAATCATTTTCTAAAAATATTCTTTTTGTTTTGATTTCTTCATACATACTTTCCACCTGATTACTAATACCTTCTTTTGCAAAAGTATCGGTAATCACTATTTTAAAAAATTGATTTAACTCTTTCATGTCCTCTATTCTTGGTCTTCTTATTTTAATATTCATCATCAAAAACACTCCTAACTACAAATTACTTCAACATCAAATGGCAGTATCCTTCATAATAAATTGTTGATTGTCTAGATTTAAATATAAAATAAAAAAACTCCTCAAAATTGAGGAGTTTTTCTTATTATTACATGAATTCAGCAACTAATTTTTCGAATTGTGCTTTTTCTAATTGAAGTTCTGATTCAACTAATGGTTGTTCACTGTATCCAGAAATTAATTGTTGGTATGATTTTTGCTCTTTGTTTTGGTAGATAAGACCAGTTACTAAACCTTTATTTTGCATTAATGTTTGCATAGCCATTTCTTTGTTTGATGGATCATATCCTTCAACATCAGAAAGTTTAACAAGATTTTCTTTAAACCAGTCATATGTGTTTACTTTATTGTAAGTTACACATGGGCTGAATACGTTAATTAAAGAGAAACCTTTGTGGTTAATACCTTGCTCAATTAATGAAGTTAATTCTTTTAAATCACTTGAGAAACTTTGAGCTACGAATGTTCCACCAGCTGTTAATGCCATTTCCATTACTGAAAGTGCAGATTCAACAGAACCTTGTGGCGTACTCTTAGTTTTGAATCCTACATCACTACGAGGTGATGTTTGACCTTTTGTAAGACCATAGATTTGGTTGTCCATTACGATATACGTAATGTCGATGTTACGACGAATTGCATGGATCGTATGACCTAAACCGATAGCGAATCCATCACCGTCACCACCAGAAGCGATAACAGTTAGATCACGGTTAGCCATTTTAACACCTTGTGCAATTGGAAGTGAACGACCATGGATACCATGTAAACCGTAAGAGTTAATATATCCAGAAATACGACCAGAACATCCAATACCAGAAATTACTGCAAGGTTATCAGGTTCTAAACCAACATTTGCTGCTGCACGTTGGATAGATGCTTGTACAGAGAAGTCTCCACATCCTGGGCACCAGTTTGGTTTAATATTATTACGAAATTCTTTAAATGTTGCCATTTAGAACAACTCCTTCCTTGCAAGTATTGTAAATTTCTTTTGGTAAGAAAGGATTTCCATCATATTTTAGTAAGCTTGAAATCTTTTCTGCATGACCACAATTCATTTTGATAATGCTTGCTAATTGACCAGTAGCATTATTTTCAACAACGATTACACGTTTAGCTTTTTTAAGCTCAGGCATTAATTCGTTTGTTGGGAATGGGTGAATTAGACGAATATGAGCATGGTTAACTTTGATTCCATCTTGCTCTAAACGAACCATTGCTTCTTCAATTGCACCACGAGTTGAGTTGAAACCAACTAGTAATACATCAGCATCGTCGTGTTTAGAGTTCACTAACACTGGGTTAGGGAATTTTAAGTTATTTAACTTGCGCATACGTTTATCCATTTGTTGATTACGGTTAATTGGTGATTCTGATGGTTTACCCATTTCATCATGCTCAACACCAGTTACGTGGTGAATTCCACCTTTCATACCCGGTACTACACGAGGAGAAACGCCATCTTCAGTCACTTCATAACGTTTGAAGTACTCTTTGTTTTCAGATACAGGTAATTCTTGTTTGTAATCAAACTTACCACGGCGAATTTGTACTTTATCAAATTGAAGTGGCTCAACAGTTTGTTTACCTAAAGATAGTTGTAAGTCAGTAATTACGATAACAGGTACTTGGAATTCTTCAGCTACGTTAAACGCTTCCACCATATCGTAGAATCCTTCTTCTACTGTACTTGGAGCGATTACTACTTTCGGAATTTCACCGTGAGTTCCGTAGATCATAGCCATTAAGTCTGACTGCTCTTGTTTAGTTGGGAGACCAGTACTTGGACCACCACGTTGAGTATCAACGATTACTAAAGGAACTTCAGTCATACCAGAAAGACCGATTGCTTCCATCATTAATGAAAGACCAGGACCTGCAGATGATGTTAATGTACGAACACCAGCATAGTTAGCACCGATTGCCATTGTACATGCAGCAATTTCGTCTTCAGTTTGAATAACTGCTCCACCATACTGAGGTAATTTTTTGATTAAGTATTCCATGATTTCAGATGCTGGCGTAATTGGATACGCTGCCATAAAACGAGAACCACCAGCTAATGCACCCATTGCGATTGCATCGTTACCGATTAGGAACATACGTTTTTTACCATCAGCTTCTGATAATTGCATTTTATTTACATTCACGCCAAGCATTTCTCTCATTTCTTCTGCTCCACGTGCGATTGCTTCTATGTTTTTCTCAACAATTTGTTGACCTTTTTTACCAAAAATTTCATCTACAACTTCTCTGAAAACTTCAATTGATAGACCTAAAATTGCACTTGAAGCTCCAACTGCAACCATGTTTTTCATTAATGAAGTACCTAATTCAGTAGCTAATTCTGTAAATGGAATTGAATAAAGTGTTACGTCAGTTGAATCTGGAATTGTCGGATTAAATTTAGCATCAGCGATTACGATACCGCCTTTGCGTAATTCATAAAAGTTTACATCGATTGTTTCTTGGTCAAATGCTACTAAAATATCTAAGTCATCTGAAATTGCACGAACTTCAGTTGTACTTACACGAATTTTGTTATTAGTGTGACCACCTTTAATACGAGAAGAGAAATGACGATATCCGTATAAGTAGTAACCTAAACGGTTTAACGCAATTGCAAAAATCTCACCTGTACTTTCGATACCTTCACCCTGTTGTCCTCCAACTTTCCACGAAAGTTGTTCAATCATTTCCTACACCCCTTTGAATGCCCTCATTCGTAATAAATTAAATTATAAATGGATAATTTTTTTGCATATCATTCATTTTATATAAAAGAATGAAAGCGATTTAAGACATATCTTTTGATATGAGTTAATTCGCTTTCAATTCTAGACCTATTAACCAAAAAAATCAATGATTTTGAAAGAAATTATTCCTTTAATTTTTATATTTTTATTATTCTGAACAAGTAACATATTATTTGTAATGTATATATGATGAATAATTCTCATACATAAAGCCTTTAACCTGTTGTTCTGTATAGTGTTTAAGCAATTCATTTGTTAAATTTTGATAAAGTCCTATATGATGTAAATTTGTTGGATGAGTATCGATTCCATCAAAATCTGATCCCATCGCAATAAATTTTTCTCCACCTAGAGAGCACATATGATCGATATGTTTAAGAATATCTGAAATAGTTGCAACACCTTCATCGACTAAAAAAGTGGGATAGAAATTAATCCCTACTATGGCTCCTCTATTAAACATAGCCTTTAGCTGTTCATCATTTAAATTTCTTGGATGTTTACAAATCGCTTTAGCATTTGAATGGGTAGCTGTTGGATATTTTGCTTGTTCAAATGCATCCCAAAACGCAGCTTCAGTACAATGAGAAAGATCACACCACATATTATGCTCATTTAAGTAATGAACTACACTTCTTCCAAAATTAGTTAAGCCCCCATTTCTTTCTTCAAGAATTCCATCTGCAGCTTCATTTGCATAATTCCATACTAGACCGACACTACGTACGCCTAGACGATGTAATATCTTTAAGCGATTAATATCACCTAAAAGTGCATCACAGCCCTCTAGCGTCAAAATAGCACCCATTTCGTGACTTTTTAATCCAACTTCATCTTCTTTTGTTCGAATAACTTTTATATTATTATTTTCAGTTGCTACTTTTTCATAAAAAAGGGTGACACATTGAAGAGCTGCATCAAATTTGATTAGTTTATGTACATTTTCGGGAATATAAATCGCATAGCATTGTATTTTACTATTCCCTTGTTTTAATCGTTTAACTGAAACTTGTAGTGACTCATCATTTTCAAAATTGATCAAAGGA
The DNA here is from genome assembly GCF_023115465.1 of Gottfriedia acidiceleris. Classification (NCBI taxonomy): domain Bacteria; kingdom Bacillati; phylum Bacillota; class Bacilli; order Caryophanales; family Bacillaceae; genus Gottfriedia; species Gottfriedia acidiceleris. The sequence goes on from NZ_CP096034.1 coordinate 3,010,854, forward strand.
TTTTCAAGTAATTTCATCAATACATCACAATGAGCATCAAAAACTTTCATAAATTAACACCCTCCCATTTTTTTTTGACTATTGAAACTAGTGTAACATATTAATAAATCCAATAATAAAAGTAATAATTATACGCAAAAAAACTCGTCGACTGACGAGCTTCAAGCCGGCGCTAAGTCTTAGCTCCACTTTTTAATCATGACCCGCTACACTTAATCTTTCTTTAACTAAAAATAAAACAACCTGTCGCTTTAGGCTAACAGGTTGTTATTATTAACGAGGCTCTACGATTAATTTTATCGCTGTACGCTCTTCCCCATCGATTTGAATATCTGTAAATGCAGGGATACAAATAAGGTCTACACCACTTGGTGCAACAAATCCTCTTGCAATTGCAACTGCTTTTACAGCTTGGTTTAACGCGCCAGCACCAATTGCTTGAATTTCTGCTGAACCACGCTCTCTCAATACACCTGCAAGTGCTCCTGCTACAGAATTAGGGTTTGACTTTGCTGAAACTTTTAATATTTCCATTCCTGATCCTCCTTGTACTTACAAAGCTATTATTGTGTACAATAAAAACTATTCTCGATGACAAGAAGTTATTCCTGCAAATATTTAAAAGTTTTTTAAAAATTTTCACAATTCTTTTAATTGATATTATAGCTCTTGATGATCATCATTTATTTGTATTCTTTTTATTGATTTTGCTAGCCCAGTTTGTTTGTCTAATTCGATGATGACACCACTTAACTGACCTCTGCCTTCATCTACTTCGAATCTCACTGGTAAGTTCGTTAGGAATTTTTTAATAACAGCTTCTTTCGTAACGCCTAGAATGCCATCATATGGACCCGTCATTCCAACATCCGTAATAAACGCTGTACCAGCAGGTAAAACTCGCTCATCAGCCGTTTGAACATGTGTATGTGTACCGACAACCGCTGTTACTCTTCCATCCAAATACCAGCCCATAGCAATTTTTTCACTTGTTGCTTCAGCATGAAAATCAACAAAAATGATGTTTGTTCGTTTTTTGGCGATTTTTATTAGCTCATCTGCTTTTTTAAAAGGACAATCAAGTGGTGGTAAAAATGTTCTACCTTGTAAATTTATAACGGCTATTTCAACATCATTAAAATTTAAAAAGACTAATCCATTACCTGGTGTACCTTCAGGGAAATTAGCTGGTCTAACTAAGTATTTTGCTTGATCAATAAATTCAAAAATATCCTTTTTATCCCATGCATGGTTACCAAGTGTTACTGCTTGAGCACCTAATTCTAAAAATTCGCGGTAAATTTTTTCTGTTATTCCTTTACCATGTGCTGCATTTTCACCATTTATAATCGTTACCGAAGGATTATATTTCCTTTTTAAAGCTTGAATATTAGCCTTTACCATTGACCTACCATTTGAACCAACTACATCGCCTATAAACATTATTCTCATTTCGTTACATCCTTCCAACTTGCCACTGCTAATTCACAGCACTGATTTTACTTTTAGATTACCCAAAAATACGAAAAAGCCCCTTTACTAGCACAATCTGAATCTTCATCTATGCCATTCAACTAAGATTCATTTCAGATATGTATTAGTTGGAGCTATTTTAAAAAATTTATTTTGTTACAAAAAAGAAAATAAAGTGGCAAATACCACTTTATTTTGCATACTCGACTGCTCGAGTTTCACGAATAACCGTAACTTTTATATGACCTGGATAATCCAGTTCATCTTCAATACGTTTTCTAATATCTCTCGCTAATCTATGAGCTTGTAAATCATCAATTGTATCTGGTTTTACCATGATGCGTACTTCACGACCTGCTTGAATAGCGAATGATTTTTCTACACCTTCGTATGATTCAGAAATCTCTTCAAGCTTTTCTAAACGACGGATATAGTTTTCTAATGTTTCGCTACGTGCTCCTGGTCTAGCAGCAGATAGAGCATCTGCAGCAGCTACAAGAACCGCAATAATTGAAGTTGGCGCAGCATCCCCATGATGGGATGCAATACTATTGATAACTACTGGATGTTCTTTATATTTCGTTGCTAATTCAACACCGATTTCAACGTGACTTCCTTCTACCTCATGGTCAATTGCTTTACCAATATCGTGAAGTAAACCTGCACGTTTTGCAAGTTTTATATCTTCACCAAGTTCAGCAGCCATAAGTCCAGCTAGGTTCGCTACTTCCATCGAATGCTTTAACACATTTTGACCATAACTAGTTCTAAATTTCAGACGACCTAATATTTTAATTAAGTCAGGGTGAATTCCATGAACACCAACTTCAAAAGTAGTTTGTTCACCGACTTCACGTATGTACTCATCTACTTCTCGTCTTGATTTTTCAACCATTTCTTCAATTCGTGCAGGATGGATACGACCATCTTGTACTAATTTATCTAGTGCAATTCGTGCAGTTTCACGACGAATTGGATCAAAACCTGATAATATTACAGCTTCAGGCGTATCATCAATAATTAAATCTATACCAGTTAACGTTTCTAGAGTACGTATATTTCGTCCTTCACGGCCAATAATACGACCTTTCATTTCATCATTTGGAAGATTTACAACTGAAACAGTTGTTTCAGCAACATGATCTGCAGCACATCGCTGGATTGCTAATGATAAAATATCTTTTGCTTTCTTATCTGCTTCTTCTTTTGCTCGAGCTTCTGTTTCTTTTACTAGTATTGCTGTTTCATGGGATAATTCATTTTCGACTTTAGAAAGTATTAATTGTCTTGCTTCTTCACGATTTAAGCTAGAAATTCTCTCTAACTCTTCTTGTTGAGCAGCAATTAATGTTTCTATCTTGCTTTCCATTTCTTCTATCTGCTGTTGTTTTAAAACAAGAGATTCCTCTTTTCTTTCAAGAACAGACTCACGTTTTGAAAGTCCATCATCTTTACGATCTAAGTTCTCTTCTTTTTGCATTAAACGATTTTCTGACTTTTGTAGTTCACTACGACGGTCTCGAATTTCGTTCTCTGCATCTGTACGAATTTTGAAAATTTCGTCCTTTGCTTCCAATAAAGCTTCTTTTTTAATTGTTTCTGAATCACGTTTTGCATCTTCAATAATTTGATTTGCATGATTAGTTGCGCCATTTATTTTAGCTTCTGCAATGGACTTACGGACAAAAAATCCGACAGCATAACCGACTCCGAATGTGGCAAGCAATGCGAAGATGATCAAAATTATAGTATTTGCACCCATGATTTCACCTCCTCTTGCTATTTAGTTAGTTTCATTTTTGTCGGCTGTTATATTGTATAAATAATTGCATCAACATACAGCACACTTCAATTCAATTTTTCACAAAATAGTAATATTTTTTTAGAATATACACTTAAATATTAAATCTCTTACCAAATGATGTCAAGCCTTGTAAATCGCTTACTTACTTGATTTATCAATATTTATTACATTTTTACTAGATTTCATACATGAGAATCTAAATTTTATTCATTAAATTTTTTTTAAGATTTGATTAGTAAGTTAATTGATCGAATTTTTCATTCTTAAACTACTCACCACTTAACACCCTTACAGGTTGTTTGAAGTGGGAGATTCTTGGGAACTGAGCATACTTGCTAGTGTTATTTCTTTGCCAACAGAGGTTACTCTTATTTACCAAGCTATTTCCGTAGATTCCTACGGTTCTATCATTATTTAGGCCAAAGCCAATGTACGTAAACCTGCCTTCAGCTAGAATATTTTTACTGTCATTTATGTCTTAATCGTGATATTGATGGCAAATTGGACAGGTCCATTCCCTAATTACAAGAAATTTGAAATTATAAATATAAAAAATGCAGGCACTTTTAATAAGCGCCCGCATTTTTTGTAATTTTAAACTAACTTTTGATTACTCTTTTAATAAAGAGAATTGTTCTTCGTCATCTGTTTCAGTTATAGCAACAGGGTTATCTAAACCATGGTGAAGACGGATAGATTGTTTAATCGTATCACGAATTTCTTTATTTTCTTTTAAGAATTGCTTAGCATTCTCACGACCTTGTCCAAGACGCTCTTCATTGTAAGAATACCATGCTCCACTCTTAAGAACGATATCTAAATCCGATCCAATATCAAGGATTTCTCCTTCTTTAGAAATACCTTCTCCATACATAATGTCTACATCTGCTTGTCTAAATGGTGGTGCTACTTTATTTTTTACTACTTTAATCTTTGTTTTGTTACCTACAATATCATTACCTTGTTTTAATTGTTCAGCACGACGTACTTCTAAACGAATTGTAGAATAGAATTTTAACGCACGTCCACCAGGAGTCGTTTCAGGATTACCAAACATAACCCCAACTTTTTCACGAATTTGGTTAATGAAGATTGCGATTGTTTTTGACTTGTTAATTGCACCAGAAAGTTTACGTAATGCTTGAGACATTAATCGTGCTTGTAGACCTACGTGAGCATCACCCATCTCACCTTCAATTTCTGCTTTTGGAACTAATGCAGCTACTGAGTCAATTACGATAATATCAATTGCACCACTGCGTACTAATGCTTCAGCAATTTCAAGTGCTTGTTCACCTGTATCTGGTTGAGATAATAATAACTCATCAATGTTTACACCTAATTTTTGAGCATAAACCGGATCTAATGCATGCTCAGCATCTATAAACGCCGCTTGTCCTCCATTTGCCTGAACTTCAGCGATTGCATGTAATGCTACAGTTGTTTTACCTGAACTTTCAGGACCATATACTTCGATAATTCGACCTCTTGGATATCCACCCACACCTAATGCAACATCTAGTGCTAACGATCCACTAGAAATAGTTGAAATTTGGCGGTCAGTTTGTTCTCCAAGTTTCATAATTGAACCTTTACCGAATTGTTTTTCGATTTGTTTTAAAGCCATATCTAATGCAGCTTGACGATCACTCATTTAGATTCCTCCTTCAGGATTCATTTATCTCTTAACTATATAATAACTGTTTTTTGTTCGTTTGCCAACAAAAAAATAGAACGTTTATTCGATATTTTTCGTATTTAAACTTGTTTTTTAAAGAATAGAAACGCTTGTTTCGTATTTTTCGGTCTATAAAACTAGATTTTTATTAATATCGAAACTATAAAATTAAAAAACTCGGCTAAATTAACCGAGCTTTTTTATTATAAAATATTCTATTTCATTTTATAAGTCTTGACTTTCAAAACTTGAATTAATTAATTTAATCAATAAGTTCGCGCCATTTTTGACACTTGATAATCTTATTTGTTCTCTAGTACCACTGAATTGAAACTCTTTTACAATTGAATCAGAATCACCAATTTTTATACCGATAAATACTTTCCCTACCGGCACATCTTCTAATGTAGACGGTCCTGCTTCACCAGTAAAACTAATTGAAATATTACTTCCTGTTAATCTTTGAATATTTTCAACTAGTGATTTTGCACACTCTGCACTTACTGCACCACTTTTATTAAGAATGTCTGATGGTACATGTAAAAGGTTTTGTTTCATTTCATTAGAATAACAAACAACACTCCCCTTAAAAATGGACGAATTCCCAGGAATATCTGTCAGTCTTTTACTGAACAGACCTCCAGTTAAACTTTCAGCAGCAGAAATAGTCAGTTTAAAATCTTTTAACTTTCTTGATAAAACTGTAAACAAGTTTTCATTATTTGTACCATATATAAACTGCCCAACACGGTCGCGTATTTTTTCTTCAGCTTGTCCAATTAGTTTTTCTGCCTCTTGTTCATTACTAGCACTTGCAGTAACTCGAAGCATTACTTCTCCCTCACTCGCTAAAGGAGCAATTGTTGGATTTGATTGATTTTCAAGTAAATCAAGAATTTCAGTTTCTAAAATCGATTCCCCGATGCCAAAAAACTTAAGCTCTTTGGAAATAATCGTACTTGCTTCCTTTCCTTTTAAAAAATAAGGAATTAGTTCTTTCTCAACCATCGGGATCATTTCTTTAGGTGGTCCTGGTAATAATACAAATTGTTTATTTTTCGCTTCAAGAACCATTCCAGGTGCCATACCATTATTATTCAATAAAACATATGCGTTATTAATGACTAATGCTTGTTTTTTATTATTTTCAGTCATTGGTCGATTTACTTTAATAAAATATTGTTCAATATAATCTAGTGATTCATCGTGGTAAACAAGTGATTCTTGAACAAATTCTGCAACAACTTCTTTCGTTAAATCATCCTTGGTTGGTCCAAGTCCACCAGTTAAGATGATTAAATCACTTCTTGATGAAGCAATTTCTAATGCACTTTTAAGTCGTTCGGAATTGTCTCCTACAACTGTTTGGAAATGATGGTGATATCCTAATGCAGATAAATGTTTAGCTAAAAATTGAGCATTTGTATTTGCAATTTGACCTAAAAGTAGCTCTGTACCTACTGCGATGATTTCAGCACGTTTCATATCATTTCCCCCTCTATTCATTACATTGATTTAAGAAGAACATCTCTATTTTTATAAAAATAATCCCAACCAGAATATACTGTAAAGAATAATGCGACCCAAAGTGATACATCCGCAATCGAAAATGGTAAGAAATTCAATGGGAAGTCATGTAAGAAATACGCTGAAATGGCAACTATTTGTGCCCAAGTCTTAATTTTACCTAGCATTGCAGCAGCATGAACTTCTCCAGAACCAGCTAAAATCATTCGTAAACCGGTTACAGCAAACTCTCTACTTATTATGACAATCGTAATCCACGCAGGAACATAATGAAAATCAGTTAAGATAATTAATGCTGAAGAAACAAGTAATTTATCAGCAAGTGGATCTAAAAACTTACCAAAATTAGTAACTAGATTTAATTTTCTTGCGTAATAACCATCTATAAAATCAGTAACTGAGGCAATAATAAAAATTGCAGCCCCTACTAAATGATTTATTGGTATTGAATCACCCATTAATGTAACTTTTCCCCATCCAAAATCAATTAAAACGGCAATCATAAATAATGGAATTAGACAAACCCTTGACACTGTGATCTTATTTGGTAAATTCATGGTAAAACCCTCCAAAACTTTCTAAAAATGAAGCATTTATAATAAATGAATAAAAGCCATCTTAAAGATGACTATTGATTCATTTTTAAATTTTTAATCGTAATCTTTTGGTGAACAGCATTTGTTGGACTAACTGGGTATTTAAATACCTCATCGTTAATTCGTAGCTCAACATTGTTAGAAGCACCAATATTTACAGTTACTTCAGTTTCATCTGTTAAGTCGTAGTTTTGAGTTTGTCCTTTTTTTAAAATTCCGGAATAGAACATTTTTCCATCAGCATTTTTTAAATCTACATAACTTTCACCATTTGCAACTATTTCTATTTTAAATACATCCGTACCAGATAAAGAAATAGTAGTTCGTTTACCCGCTGCAGAGTCAACAGTAATTTTTTGCGCTGGCGTTTGCTCAGTCACATCATTTTTCGGTTTCTCTGTTTTTTTCTTATTATTAACTTTTGCCTGATCTAGCGCATTATTTTTTGGCTTTTCAATTTCAGAATTAGAGTTAGATTGAGATTGATTAGTATCCGCAGATTTTCCATCATTTTTTGATGGGAACATCATATAAATAGCGATGCAGATTCCAATGATAAGAATTGCTACTAGTATCCTTGGTAAATAATCCATTATTCGTGATGACTTTACATTGCTTAATGGTTCTTTCAGCTTCGATGATCTACTAGGAATTTCTTCATGCTTTACTTCTTCTACTGTACTTGCCACAGTTGATTCTTCTACTTCTGGCTTTTCAGTTAGAAATCCAGAAACGTCAACACCAATTGTTTCTGCATATTGTCTGATAAATGCACGAACATAAAATTGCCCTGGCAATATTTCATAATTACCTTCTTCGATTGCTTCAAGATAACGTTTCTGAATCTTCGTTAACTCTTGTACATCGTCAATTGATAAACCTTTCGCTTCTCTTGCTTCTCGTAAATATTTTCCTAATTCTGTCACAAGTTACACCCCAACTAACTTTAAAAATCAAACATCGAGAACGAGTTGTGTCCATTTTTATCCATTTGGTCTACAAGTTCATATTTAATTTCTTCATTTTCATCATTTCTTAATTCAATTATGTAATCAAAATCTTCTAAAGAGTATTCAGTTTGCTGTACAAATACATCAGGATGCTCCACTACTTTCACAGAAGACATTGCCATAATTTCGCGAACCAATTGCCAATGTTGCTCATTTGCTCTTCTATGAGAAAGAATGCCATCAATAATAAATACATTATCTGAATTATATTCGTCTTCTATTAATTGACTTCTTAATGTTTGTTTAATTAATGTAGATGAAACAAATAACCAGCGTTTATTTGCACATACACTTGCTGCTACAACTGATTCAGTTTTACCAACACGAGGCATCCCTCTAATTCCAATTAGCTTATGACCTGGCATTTTAAATAACTCTGCCATAAAATCAACAAGCATACCTAAATCATCGCGAACAAAACGAAAAGTCTTTTTATCATCTACGTCACGTTGAATATAAGTACCATGTCTTACAGCTAAACGATCTCTTAGGGTGGGCTTTCTAAGTTTAATTATTGTTATATTGTCCATAGTATTTAAAATTGATTCAAATCTAGTAATTTGATCATCGTTATCGCAACCAAGTAACATGCCGCGTTTCATTGTGTCGACACCATTGATTGTTAAAATATTAATCCCTAGCATACCGATTAGCGATGCAATATCTCCAAGTAGTCCAGGGCGATTCTTATGTATTTCATACTCAAAATACCATTCGATTAACTCCATACCTATACCCCCTATTTGTTAACTACTTAACTCTCCATTTAATAATAAACGATTTCGCCATAATATAAAAGGTAAAATATGTGAAATAAATAACTTTCGACCGGAAATTTTGCTATGAAGTATGCCAACCGCCGTTTACTCCTAGAATTTGACCAGTTATATAAGAAGATTGTTCGGAAATTAGGTAATTTACAGTATTCGCAATTTCACTTGGAAGAGCTAAACGATTCATTGGAATTTCATTGGCAATATCCTTTAAATCTTCTTCACTAAAGGTTTTTAACATTTTCGTTTTTACAGCACCTGGAGCAACAGCATTTACTTTTATTCCACTTGGCCCTAGTTCTTTAGCTAATGCCATTACATAGGCGTTTTGAGCACCTTTAGTAGTTGAATATAAAACTTCACATGAAGCACCAATTTGTCCCCATATAGACGAAATAACGACGATACTACCAGATTTTTTAGCCACCATATTAGGAAGAAAATGATTGACTACCTTAATCAAACTTTTGATATGTAATTGAGTCATTCGATCAATCTCTTCATCTCTTACATCATTAATCAAACCAAAGATTGAAAAACCCGATGCATACACAATTGAATCGATTGTATCATTTATTTGTGATGTTAAAATTTCAACCCCATTTTCAACTGACAAGTTCGCTTGAACGAATTGGCAACTTACTTCAATCTCATTAGCCAATTCGATCAGTTCATTAAGTGGCTCTTTCTTACTATTATAATGAACAATTAAATCATATTTTTCATTGATTAATTTTTTTGAAATTGCTAGGCCGATGTCACCACTAGCTCCAATTACTAGAATTCTTTTTCTCATTTATTATAATCTCCATTTATTCGAGGTTTTAATTCAAGTTTAAAGAGTATTAAGAAATATAAAGGTAAGCGCGGAAGCTCTCTTAAAAATTTTTATTAATAATAGTACACATAAATTCTTGATAAACCCTTAAATTTTTTAAATTTCAAAAAGCATCCTAAAAAGGATGCTTTTAATTCATTCAATGAGGAAGAACAAAGAATTCACTCATATAGTCTTCATTTATTAGATGACTAGCACTTTCTTTTAAATCCTCTACAGAAATAGATTGTAACACAGATACAATGTCAAATAAATGCATATCTAAGAACGCATATCGCGTAAATTGGTTAGCGATATATTCTGGAGAATTTAATGAGCGTAGGAATCCACCAATTTTCTTTTTAACTACGCGATCCACAATTTCTTTTTCCCATTGATGATTTTTTGAGTCTACTAACACTTCTTTTATTTTCTCAGAAAGTTTTTCAGGTGAAGTAGAATCTCCTCCGATGATTGCAAAAGCAAAACCATTTTCTGCTGAATAATCATATGAGAACGTATCATCGATTAAGCCGTCTTCATACATTTGTTGATACGTATTTGAGCCTTTACCAAATAAATAATCAAGTAATACAGATATAGATAATTCATGCTTTAATAATTCGCTTCCACCTTTAGGTGCAGAAAAGTCTTTTACGCCAACGAGTACTTTCGATGATTGGACATTCATATGTAACACTTTTTTCTTTTCTGCAGATTCAGGAGTTTCTTCAGGGAAAAATCTCTTAATTTCAGTTGCTTCTTTAAACGTTTTTTTGCTTTGGTTTTCTTTAATTAAATTCATTGTTTTATCTGGGTCTACTGGACCTACAACAAAAAACAACATATTACTTGGGTGATAAAAAGTTTCGTAACAAGTATAAAGTAATTCTTTCGTAATTTTTGAAATTGATTCAACTGTACCAGCAATATCTGTTCTAACAGGATGTTTACCATATAAATTAGCAATCATCCCAAAATATTGTCTCCAATCTGGGTTATCTTCGTACATTTTAATTTCTTGACCGATGATCCCTTTTTCTTTTTCAACACTTTGATCAGAAAAATATGGATCTTGCACAAAATCAATTAGAGTCATTAAATTTTGTTCTACATTATTCGTTGCTGAAAATAAATAAGCAGTTCGTGTAAAACTTGTAAACGCATTAGAAGAGGCTCCTTGTTTACTAAAAACCTGGAATACGTCCCCATCTTTCTTTTCAAACAATTTGTGCTCTAAAAAATGAGCAATCCCATCTGGTACAACTAATTTTTCATCTTTTCCTAAAGGAATAAATTCAGAATCAATTGAACCGTATTTAGTTGTAAAGGTCGCATATGTTTTGTTGTAGCCTTGTTTAGGAAGAATATATACTTTTAATCCGTTTTCAAGCTCCTCGAAATAAAGCGTTTCATTCAATTGTTCAAAATACTTTTTTTCCATTATGCTCCCTCCTGACCTTTTAAGAAATAAGTTGTGTGAAGTTTAATTTTATTAGCTACAGCTACAATTTCATCTTTCGTAACTTTTTCAATTTCAGGGAACCAGTCCTCGATCGGACGTTCATTTCCTGCAACTTGGTCATTGAATAATGTTTCAATGATTCCATAAGCAGTGTCCATACTTTCTAATAGACTGTTTTTAATTACTAATTTTGTTTGATCAATTTCCTCTTCAGTGAAATTTCCCTTTTTCATTTCTTCAAGTTGTTCAGCAATAATTGTTGTTGCTTTTTCATAATTTTCACTTGCTATACCAGACATGACCATTAAAATGGATTTATGACTTTCAAAACGAGAAGCAGCATAGTAAGCTAAGCTATTTTTTTCTCGAACATTGATAAATAATTTTGAATGAGAAAATCCTCCAAAAAGACCATTAAATACTTGAAGTGCAAAGTAATCTGGATCTTTAATCGAGATCCCAGTAGTATAACCGATGTGTAGTTTTGCTTGATTGAGTTTTTGTTCTTCAATTACTTCATTAGGAGAATCGGCTGGTATTGCTTTTGTTGTATTAACTGTTAATCTTCCACTAGTTGTGTTTCTAAAGTTCTCTTCAACTAGTTGTTTACATTGGTCAAATGCAACATCTCCAACGATATAAAGGTCAATTAAATCTTGTTGCAAAGCTTTTTCATAGTAGTTATAAAGTGATTCAGCTGTAATTGAATTGACATCTTCTGTTTTTCCATTTGCAAGTAACGAATAAGGTTCATCCTTAAACATTTCTTCCACTAGCCTTTGATTTGCATATTTCAATTTATCATCATTAATAGACTGAATTCGTTGTACTTGTGTTCTTTTTTGAGTTTCAACATGTTTAGCTGAAAATACTCCATTTTCTAAAAATGGATTTTGCCAAATTGAAGCAATAAGCATTAGTGCTTCATTTAATAATGAACCTTGATTTGAAAGGTATTTTTCATTTGCAATGTCAATTGTAAATGACATAACATGGTAATCACCTTTTTTTGATACGTCTACAAAGAAGGTCGCCCCATATAATTCTTCTAATTTTCTTCTAATTTCACCATTGGTAGGAAGATCTTTTGTTCCACTTTGCAATACATAAGGTAAAATTCCGCGAAAAGATACTGTATCTTCTTCAAGTTTTCCACGTACTTTTAATGTAATCGAATTTGTTTTAAACTTTTCAGTTGTTACCACATGTAGTTTAATACCGTTAATATCACTATTTTTGTACTGTAACAAATTCAAATTGAACCCTCCTTAGTCAAATACTATTTACTCATATTTATTTCCAATATCTTCATTGTATCTCTAATTTTCCCAAAAATAAAACCTACTGCTTAGTTTACCCAAAATAATTAATTCAAATAAAAATCTGTTCTTTGAAAATAAGTACTACGCAACTTCCACACAATGATGCTCCCTTTCTGTGGGAAGAGAAGATCACTCCCACCAAACTTTCATAACATCGATAAATTCCTAATTGATTGACAACACCCTTTAAACAATAAAAAAGCTTCCTAATTAATTAGGAAGCTTCAAAACATTTATTCATCGTTTACCTTTTTCATACGCAACACCAACTGATTTTGGTGCTTGAGATGATTTTGAGAAAATTACTAATGCGATTAAAGTTACTACGTATGGGAATAACTTTAGTGCTAATGGTGGGATTTGAGCTAAACTTGGAATAACTTGCGATACATTGGCAATTGTTGTAGCTACACCAAAGAATAATGTCGCCGCTAAAATTCCAAGTGGTTTCCATTGTCCAAAAATTAATGCAGCAATTGCTAAGAAACCAAGACCTGCAACACTACCTGTAAATTCCCCAGAGTATGTTACTAAAATAATTGCTCCACCTAATCCAGAAAATGCACCAGAAATAATAACGCCAAGATAACGGATACGGTATACGTTAATACCTGCTGCATCAGCTGCTTGAGGGTATTCACCACATGCACGTAGACGTAAGCCTAAACGAGTTTTATAAAGTATAAATGTACTAATGATTAGTATACCAATTACTAACCATGTCGTAGAATACGTGTTTTTAAATAATAAATCTCCGATAATTGGAATGTCCTTTAAGACTGGGATATCAGTACGAGTAATACCGTTAATACTAATGTTTCCTGATCCGGTAATATTTCTTGCTAAGAAGATAGTTAAAGCTCCTGCGATCATATTAATTGCGATACCACTAATTACTTGATCTGCGTGTAAATTTATACTTGCAAATGCATGTAGTAAAGAAAATAAAGCACCTGTAAGAACTGCAACAAGAATTCCTACCCAGATTACCCAAACTTCTCCTTGATGAGTTTCTTGAAGTTTTGAAATTGTTAAGGCACTAGCGAAACCACCAACAACCATTAAACCTTCTAAACCAATATTTACGACACCGCTTCGCTCAGAAAATAAACCACCTAATGCTACGATTAATAATGGAATCGTATAGGCAATTGCATATGGGAAAATTTGTATAATTAAATCCATGCCTTATTTCACCTTCTCTCCTACATTGCTGTTTTTGTATTTGCGTGATTTGGATACTCGATCGATAACTTTCTTAATTAAAATACTAGTTGCTGAGAAATAAATAATGATTGCAATGATAACGTCAGCAATATCTGGTGGAATTGAAGTCATTGCACTCATAAAACCTTTTCCAGAATATAATAGTCCAAAGAAAATAGCTGAGAAAAATACGCCAATTGGTGTATTCATTCCTAGAAGTGCCACGGCAATTCCGTCGAATCCTTCGGTAGGTAAAACACCTATTTGAATTAGTGATGCATTACCAGCGTATTGAACAACACCTGCTAACCCAGCAAGTCCACCTGAAATCATCATTGATAAAATAACATTTCTATTTACTGAAATACCTGCATATTCAGCAGCACTACGGTTGTAACCTACAGCTTTTAATTCATATCCTAATACTGTACGATTAATAATAAATGAAATAACGATTACCATAATAACGGCGATAAATAAACCGAAGTTAATATATGAACCACCAAATAAATTTGATAAAAATGGCATTTTTAATGTTGCAGCATCTGCAAGCATTTTTGACTCTGTTTCAGTACTACCTTTAAAATATTGTGGTACTAAATAATAAACAGTCCAGTATGCAATCCAGTTCATCATAATCGTAGAAACTACTTCGTGAACATTAAACTTAGCTTTTAGTATTCCTGGAATAAATGCCCAAGCTGCACCTGCAACAAAGGCTACAATTACCATAATCGGAACTAAGATTAGAGTAGGTAAATCGACAGTTAAACCAATTGCAGAAGCACAAAATCCTGCAAAAAGCATTTGGCCAGCTGCACCAATGTTAAATAAACCTGTTCTGAATGCAAATGCAACAGAAAGTCCTGTTAAAATTAACGGAGTAGCAGTAGCAAATGTATTACCAATACGCTCCGGATCTTTTAATCCACCTTGGAATAAATAAGTAAACCCTTCTACTGGATCATTACCTGTTACTAAAATTAATAATGCTCCAGCTAGTAAACCTAATAATACGGCAATTAAAGAAATGATTCCTCCCTTTTTCATGCCCCTTCACCTCTCCTTATACCAGCCATCATTAATCCTAATTCATCTTCATTTGTGTCTTTGGCATTAACGATATCAACAATTTCACCAGCATTTACGATTGCAATGCGGTCAGATAAATTAAGGACTTCATCTAGCTCTAACGAGATTAGTAGAACCGCTTTTCCACTATCTCTTTGCTCTATTAATCTCTTATGAATATACTCAATCGAACCAACGTCTAATCCACGTGTTGGCTGACATGCAATTAATAACTCAGGCTTTAGTTCGATTTCACGACCAATGATTGCTTTTTGTTGGTTTCCTCCAGACATTGATTCAACCACTGTTTTAGCCCCTTCACCAGAGCGTACATCGAATTCTTCAATGATTTTCTTTGCATGTTTGGCAATCGCAGTTTTATCTAAAACTCCATATTTAGAGAATGGTTCTTGATTATAAATCTCTAGAACAACGTTTTCTTCAATTGTATATTCAAGAACAAGTCCTCTTTTTTGACGATCCTCTGGAATATGTGCAATACCGCTTCTAATTCGCTCACGAATACTGTGTTTTGTAATATCTTGATTTTTTAATAAGATAGAACCCTCTTCAATTGGTCTTAACCCTGTAATTGCTTCAACAAGTTCAGATTGTCCATTTCCTTCCACTCCAGCAATCCCAACGATTTCACCTGCTCGAACTTGAAGTGTAGCATTTTTTAAACCTAAAACTTTTTTATTATTTTTGACACTTAAATTATTTACATCTAGTACAACTTCACCAGGTTTTGATTCTACTTTATCTACCTTGAAAGACACCTGACGTCCGACCATCATAGATGCCATTTCAGATTCAGATGTTTGTTTTACATCAACTGTACCAATGTACTTCCCATGACGAATTACTGTACATTGATCTGCAACAGCTTTAATTTCTTTTAATTTATGAGTAATGATAATGATTGACTTACCTTCATTAATCAAGTTTTTAATAATCTTCATTAAATCTTGTATTTCTTGTGGAGTAAGTACTGCTGTTGGCTCATCTAGGATTAATACTTCAGCATTACGGTATAAAGTTTTTAAAATTTCGACTCTTTGTTGCATCCCTACTGTTATATCTTCAATCTTTGCATATGGATCTACATTTAAACCGTAAGTTTTAGAAAGTTCTTCAATACGTTTTGCTGCAGTCTTGATATCTACTACTAGCCCCTTTTTAGGTTCAAGACCTAGAATAATATTTTCTGTTACTGTAAAATTTGAAACTAATTTAAAGTGTTGGTGAACCATTCCGATCCCTAGTTCATTTGCAACATTTGGATTTGAAATTTTAACTTCTTTACCTTTTATTTTTATAATCCCTTTTTCAGGTGTGTACATTCCAAAAAGGACGGACATTAAAGTTGATTTCCCTGCTCCGTTTTCACCTAATAAAGCATGAACTTCCCCTTTTTTTAATCGTAGTGTAATATTATCATTCGCTATAATGCCAGGAAACTCTTTTGTTATATTTAGCATCTCCACTACATATTCCATAATTTTCCTCCTTGATATTACGAAGTCATTTTTTATTTTAAAGTTTTACTTGATTTCGAAATATTTTTCTATATTTTTTATTTAAAGTGGGCTTAACTCTCTCTCCCGATGGTCATGCCCTAATCAATTGGAAGCTTAACCAATATAAGTGCTTGCAATTGATTAAAGCATGAAAGCCAAAATCATTTTTAGGGTAGAAGAAGCATATAAAAGGGTATCCTTTCCTATGCTTCTTCTATCATTTATTAATTAGAAAGATAATT
This sequence comes from Gottfriedia acidiceleris, assembly GCF_023115465.1. Classification (NCBI taxonomy): domain Bacteria; kingdom Bacillati; phylum Bacillota; class Bacilli; order Caryophanales; family Bacillaceae; genus Gottfriedia; species Gottfriedia acidiceleris. The sequence goes on from NZ_CP096034.1 coordinate 3,027,358, forward strand.
ACTTAATTAAATTTCCTCTTTCACTTGCTACTACAATCTCACCCGACTTAATTTTGTTAAATACATCTTCAACTTTTGTTACAGTTTCAGAACTTAAGTTTGGATTTTCTTTTGGTAAACCAATTCCATCATTTTTTGCATCGTAAGTTAAAGTTTGTCCACCAGGGAATTTTTTATCTTTTTCAGCTTTTACCATATCAGAAGCTGCTTTTGCAACACCTTTCATAGCTGAAGTTAAAATTACTGATTTGTTATCTTTATAAACACCATCAGCGTACTGATCTACGTCAACACCAACAACCCAAACTTCTTTACCACTAGCTACTCTGTTTTTAGCTTCAGTAATAGCACCTTGTCCAACTCCACCTGCTGCAGTGAAAATCGCTTTAACGCCGCGGTCATACATTTGAGCTGCAATTTGTTGACCTGCTGCTTTGTCTGTAAAGCTTCCAGAATAAACTACGTTATTAGCTTTTAACGTTATGCTAGTTCCAAGGTTTTCGTTCGCATATTTAATACCTTGTTGGAATCCCCAGTTATATTTTTGAACTGCTGGAATTTCCATACCACCGATAAATCCAACATCACCAGTTTTTAATTGAACTGCTGTAGCAATACCAGCTAGGTAACCAGCTTCATGTTCTGCGAAGAAAATGGAAACTGTGTTCTTTTTTACATTTGGAGTAAAATCTTTAGCTGTGTGTGGAGTACCATCGATAATAACAAATTTGTCATCTTTATATTTATCTTGTGCTTTGTTAATTGCTGTTTCAAATTTATAACCAGGAGTTATGATAAATTGAAACCCTGCATCATTTAAGTTTCCGATTTCTTTTAAGTAATCAGCTTCAGTTTCACCAGCAGGTTTTAAGTATTTTGTATCTTGCTTAAGATTGAATCCTAAATCTTTAGCTCCAGCTTCGATCCCTTCCCAAGTACCTTGGTTAAATGACTTATCATCAATAGTACCAGAGTCAGTTACCATCCCTACTTTAAATGCGCCTTTTGCGTCTTTTGTATCTCCACCTTTACCACAAGCACCTAAAATTGTACCTGCTGCTAAGGCCATTGAAAGAACAAGACCAGCTTTTTTCATCTTCATAAAAATTTGCCCCCTTAAATCTTTATTTACATTTGCACTAGCTTGGTTTATAATCGTTATCTTAACGATCCACCTCCCTAATAATTTAATGAAATTTCTGTAAACAATATTTGAAAACCAGCCAAAACTTATTTTTCGTAACTATTATTTTGGCTATACAATTTAATTTCTTTTTCTTAAAACATTAAAGCTAAACTGATCAGCTCTGAAGTAATTATAAGAATGTAGAACTGCGCGGTTTAAATCGTCAAAATGTAACTGTTCGATTAATAATAATGAAACATCTGGTTCACACTGTAATAAAGGAGAAACTTTATCGTGGTAACCTATAGGCTCAATTCTTGCACTTGAATATTCAATATTTCGACCAGTTTCTTTTTTGATGAATGAAAAAAACGAATGATCTTCATATGATGGAACCTGTTTAAAATAATTAGTTGGTAATTTATCAATGCAATAAACTACAGGTTCGCCATTTGCTGTTCGAATTCTTTCTACTACGTGCATACGATCATCTTCAGTGATTGTGAAGCTTTTTAAATCATCTTTCGTAGGAACTAATAGTTTAGAAGATAGAAAGATTGTACCAGGCTCTTTACCTGCATCAACAATCATTTCTGATACACTGCTTAATTGTTCGATGCCTGTCCTAAAAATTGGTTTCGGTTTCACAAATGTACCGACTCCGTGTCTTCTAACTAAGATATTTTCTTCTTCTAAAACCCTTAATGCTTCTCTTAATGTTGCTCTTGATACTCCAAATATTTTAGATAACTCATACTCTGATGGTAACTTATGATGTGGCAAGTAAATACCATTCTCAATATCTTGTTTTATTCGATCCATCACTTGGAGATAAAGTAATCTGGTGTCTGTTTTAATCTTCATTTCCCATCCCCCAAACTTCGGATTTCAGACATCAGTTGTTAGACATCTGTCGTATAATCCTTCTTTACTATACTGTTATTTTTTACTCATTTCAACACTTTTTTGTAAACGCTTTATTTTTTATTTCGTTAATGAATCATTTGTTCCTATTTAACAAAAAAACTCTTATAATCTACCGTTCCACTTAGTGAAAAAGCTAGATTATAAGAGTTTTTGATTTTCGTAAATATAAATCATTTCTCCATAATAATGCTTTTTCCCCATAGTATTGCAAATATTGGTTGCAATGTAGAAACTTCCGACCCATTATGTCGATATTATATGAGGACTATCAATTTATCTGAAGAAATAATATCATTCTATGTCTAAAAATGTCAATAATGTTTCGACAATTTTTTCTTTTTGTTTAAGACAAGGCTTGCTCATCTTCCACAGGTTTACTAATTAATACTTCCCTAGGTTTACTACCTTCATACGGACCGACTATTCCATTATCTTCCATCGCATCAATTAATCTGGCAGCTCTTGTATAACCAATTCTAAATCTTCTTTGTAGCAGTGATACCGAGGCTGATTGCATATTTGTTACTAGCTCAACAGCTTCATTATAAAGATCATCATTCACTTCAGATTTCCCATCTTTTTCCTCTTTTACCATCATTTCTTCTTGGTATTGAGCCTTTTGTTGAGAGATTGAAAACTCGACTACTCTTTCAACTTCATCATCAGATAAAAATGCTCCTTGCACTCGGATTGGTTTAGATGCACCGATTGGTTGATATAACATATCTCCTCTTCCTAATAGTTTTTCTGCTCCACCAGTATCAAGAATTGTACGAGAATCTGTTTGAGAAGATACACTAAAAGCAATTCGAGAAGGTATATTTGCTTTAATGACACCCGTGATAACGTCAACGGAAGGTCGTTGTGTAGCAATAATTAAGTGGATACCCGCTGCACGAGCCATTTGAGCTAATCTAGTGATTGAATCTTCCACGTCACTCGAAGCAACCATCATTAAATCAGCTAACTCATCAACAATCACGACGATAAATGGTAATAAAGGTTGTTTTGAATTCGTCATCGTATTATTTTGTTTAGTTAATTCGTTATAAGCTTCAATGTTTCTAGTACCTGAATGAGAAAAAAGCTCATATCTTCTTTCCATTTCACTAACAACTTTACGTAACGCTTGTGAAGCCTTTTTAGGGTTTGTTACCACCGGAGTTAGCAAATGAGGAATACCATTATAAACATTCAATTCAACCATCTTCGGATCGATTAGCATTAGCTTTACTTCAGATGGTTTTGCATTCATTAGGATACTAACAATAATTCCATTTATACATACACTTTTCCCACTACCTGTCGCCCCAGCTACTAGTAAATGCGGCATTTTATTAAGCTCTGCAAATACAGCATCACCGGCAATATCTTTTCCTAACGATACAGCTAATGGATTTTGTAATTTCGGATTTTTTGCTTCGAGAACTTCTCTAAGTAATACAGTTGTTATATTCGTATTAGGCACTTCAATTCCTACAGCAGATTTACCCGGAATTGGAGCTTCAATACGAATGTCTTTTGCTGCAAGTGCAAGTGCTAAATCATCACTAAGGTTTACAATACGACTAACTTTCACCCCTGCTTCAGGGTAGACTTCATATTTCGTTACCGCAGGTCCATGGTGTACTTTTGTTACTGTAGCCTTGACACCAAAACTTTGAAATGTTCTTTCAAGCTTGTCCGCATTTTCCTTTAGTTTGGATTCATTTTCACGTTTTTTAGCAACCTTTGGATAGGCTAATAAATCCATGGATGGCAATACGTAGTCTACCTTATCATCCATTCCTACTTCTGCAACTGGCAATTCGATTGACTGATCGTCATCCTCTGCAAAATGAGCCTGGATTTGATTTGAATTATTTGCGATGATCAATTCTGGTTCCTTAGGTGGCTGATATGTAGGAGAATATTCGATTTGAATTTCTTTTTTCGGCTCAATGATCTCATCTTCATATGAATTTTTAACTTGGTAATTTAAACTATTACCAGTAGACACTTCTTCTTCATTATCATTGTCTTCATATGAATCTTTCCTTGCTTTTCTCTTTTGTTTAGCCTCAGCTCGTCTACTAGTAGTTTTTTGTTCACGACCACGTTTCCAGAAATTTGTAAAATCCTCCCAGCTGTCTGAAATTAAATTTCTTACTTTTGGCATTATATATTGATATATATAACCACCAAGTGGCTTACCAGTTATAAATAAAACTCCCGCAACTATTGCAATGATTCCGAATAAAATCGCACCTGTTCGATCAAATAAGAAATATAAAACTGCAAAAAGTATCGCTCCAATCATACCTCCACCAAGATCCACCGTACTAATTTTGCCTTTGGCTTCAATTAAAAATAAATCTAGCGTACTTTTTATGACAGATTGATCATGAAATTGATTATTTTTTGCTAATAAATCAAATAGAGTAACATGACTAAACATCAATATACTAAAGAAGATTAACAATCCACCAATCGTAATACTCGAAACAAATGGAGGTCTTTTTCGATAAATTATGCTATATGCAGATAAACCGATGATAAAAAGAAAACTAAGCATGTACCATTCCCCAAAGAAAAATCTTAAGAATAATACAAAGGCTTTACCTACAATACCAAGCTTTAATATTGTTACGATTGAAAGTGCTAAAAATATTAATCCACTAATTTCATACCATATTGAACCATTGCCACTTACTGATTTTCGAGCTTTTGACTTTTGCTGCTTCTGCTTTGCCATGTAATTCACCCCCATCAAAATTTGCAGATTCGCCAAAGAAAGCAGCCTTTTGGCTGCTTTCTTAAATTGAATTTATTATAACATATCAGAACATATGTTTACCATGTATTGTTAATAATTACCTCAAGTTGGAAGAACTAAAATTCTTTGACCAGGTGTATATTGCATATAATGCTCGGGATCGGTACTTACAATTCTTTTAATTTCAAAAGCTGTACCCCCAACACTATCAACCAACATTGGAACACCATTGTACTCCAAAAACTGCTGCGATGTATATTCTTGTTGATCAATAGGAAAAATCGATTCAATTGGCATAATTGTATAAAGAATCAAAATTCATTCTCCTCTTTATTAGACTTTTCTTTTCGTTCGTCAATTAATTCCTGCAACTTCTTCAGTGCTTGCCCAATTCCACCTACATCATCAATTAGTCCATATTTTACTGCATCTCCACCGACTACATTAGAGCCGATATCTCTTGTTAAATTACCTTTTGTAAACATTAATTCCTTGAAACGTTCTTCCGTAATATTTGAATGCTTCGTAACAAAACGAGTTACTCTTTCTTGCATTTTATCAAGATATTCAAATGTTTGAGGTACACCAATTACTAAACCAGTTAGACGAATTGGATGAATTGTCATTGTTGCCGTTTCAGCGATATATGAAAAGTCAGTACTTACTGCAATTGGTACTCCGATACTATGTCCACCACCTAAAACGATTGATACAGTAGGTTTCGTTAATGTCGCAATCATTTCTGATATTGCAAGGCCTGCTTCCACATCTCCACCAACAGTATTTAGAACAATTAATAATCCTTCAATCTTAGGATTTTGTTCAATTGCCACTAATTGCGGGATTAAATGTTCATATTTAGTTGTCTTGTTTTGAGGTGGTAATGCCACATGCCCTTCAATTTGTCCAATTATCGTTAAACAATGGATTTTTGAATCATTGCTTGCTGGAACATTTGTTTGTCCTAATTGCTGAATTTTTTCAACAATGCTCATTTCCTTTTGATCATTTGGTTTTGGAGGTGCATCTTCGTTTGGAATAGGTGTTTCATTATTTGAATTTGTCAAAACGGTTCCCCCTATCATTTTTCATACATGTTAGTATGTGAAAATAATAAGGAAATCATACCCATCTTTGATTAAGAAGTACTTCGCTATTTTAAATTATACTTCCATTAAAATTGGAAGAATCATTGGTCTTCTTTTTGTTTCTTCATATAAGTAAGCGCTTAATCCATCTCTTATTGAATTTTTTAATAATGTCCATTCAATTTGATCGTTCTGTAACATTTTTTCTGTAATATCTTTTACAATTTCAGTTGATCTAGTTATTAATTTTTCGGACTCACGAACATATACAAAGCCACGAGTTATAATTTCTGGACCAGATATGATTACTTTCTTTTGCTTGTTAAATGTTACCACAACGATTAGTATTCCATCTTGAGAAAGTAGCTTACGATCACGTAATACGATATTACCAACATCACCGACACCAATTCCGTCAATTAAAACGTTGCCAACTTCGATTTTTTCAGTTCGAGAAGCTTGACCATTTTTAAACGAAACGATATCACCTTTTTCAATAATAAAAATATCTTCTTTTGCCATCCCTACTTCTTCAGCAATATGTGAATGTGCTTTTTGCATTCGATATTCACCATGAACTGGTATGAAATATTTTGGCTTCATCAATTCAAGCATTAACTTTAATTCTTCTTCATAGCCATGGCCAGATACATGTACCTTCTTATAACCATAAATAACATTTGCACCAGCTCTAAATAATAGATTAACAGAAGTTGAAACTAACATTTCATTTCCTGGTATAGGTGTTGCCGCCATTAGTACAGTATCACCTTTTCGGATTGAAACTTGTTTATGCGTACCTTTAGCAATTTTTGAAAGGGCTGCCATCGGTTCTCCTTGAGTACCTGTTGTAAGGATGACAATATCTCTTTCTTTATAATTATCTGTATCAACAACTGAAATCATTAAATCATCAGGAATCGATAAATAATCTAATTCCTTTGCTATTTCAATCGATTTCATCATACTACTTCCGACTACAGCTAGTTTTCTTTCAGAAGCTACACTTGCATCAATAACCTGTTGGATTCGATATATATTTGAAGAAAAGCAAGCTACTAAAACTCTTCCTTTTGCATTCATTATTTCTTTTTTTATTTCTTCCGATACTTTCTTTTCAGAGCCCGAAAACCCTTGTCTTTCTGCATTTGTGCTATCAGATAGCAAACATAAGACACCTTTATCACCTATTAATGCTAGTTTGCCTAAATCAGCACCTGGAAAAGGACTTTTCGATTGATCAAATTTGAAGTCTCCAGTAAAAACGACAGCACCTTGTGGTGTATTCACACAAAATCCAAATGAATCAGGAATACTGTGAGTAGTCCTAAAAAAACTAATAGAACTATTTTCAAATGTTAATAAAGTAGTTTCGTCATATAGTTCAAATTGCTCAAGGTTTTTAATACCCTTTTCACTTAATTTTTCTCTTATAAATAAATAAGCTAATTTATTCGTATAAAACTTTACTTGTGGAAGTTTATTCATAATATATGGAATCGCACCAATATGATCTTCATGTCCATGTGTTATAAAAACACCTACTACTTTATGTGCGTTTTTCTCTAAATAACTTACATCTGGTATGACATGATCTATTCCGTACATTTCTTGGTCAGGAAATTTCAAACCTGCATCTAACACGTAAATCAAATCTCCAACTTCGACTACATACATGTTTTTTCCGATTTCTCCCACCCCACCAAGGGCAAAAACTTTTACTTGTTCCTTCATTTCCTTCACCACAACCTGTTCCTCCTAGTTAGTTCATTAAATTTACAGACCGTTCAAAATCTTACAAACATTATATCCTAGTCCGAACAGGTAAAACAAGATACATTCTTCCTTAAATAGGAAAATCGGATTACTTAGGGTATGTATTTTTAATCACTTTTTAACGCTCAGGTTGTTTTAGCGAACAGTAAAAAGAAAAATTGTTGTTTCCACTTCATCTTTCCTTCTTAACGATAGGAGTAAAGATCACTTGAATTAAGCAGTAAAAATATGGGATACAAATAAACCATAATAAATCTTACTATGACGAGAAAATTGACAAAATCAACTCCAGGGGTGTTTTCAAAAATTGTCTATATTGAATTTCTATATTTTGTTGTATTTGAATGGTCAATTATTACTCAATGTTGGAATATGAATATGTTAGAAAAGGAGGATCGATATGAATTTTAATGACAGAGAGCCCCCAAAAATGAATCTTTCTAAATTCGTAGATGAACTACCCATTCCACCAATTTTAAAACCTCGCTGGAAAGAACATTTTTATACTTATTATGAAGTAACGATGACTGAGTTTAAGCAATCGCTCCATAGTGAGTTAAATGACTCAACTGTTTGGGGGTATGAAGGAAGCTATCCTGGACCTACAATTAAAGTAGAGCAAGGTGAAATCGTGTTTATTAAATGGATTAATGAACTCCCAGACAAACACCTGTTTCCGATAGATTATACTGTTCATGGTGCTCATAAAGATGTTCCTCAAGTAAGGACAGTTGTACATGTACATGGTGCTTGTGTTGAACCAGAAAGCGATGGCTATCCTGAAGCTTGGTTTACAAAAGATTATAAACAAGTTGGTCGTTATTTTACAAAGCAAGTATATCGATATGATAATTGTGATAGTGCATCTACGCTTTGGTACCATGATCATGCACTTGGTATTACAAGGCTTAATATTTATGCTGGTTTAGCAGGATTCTATCTAATTAGTGATCAGAAGGAAAGTTTATTAAATTTACCGAATGGGAAATATGATGTCCCGCTATTGATACAAGATAAAAGTTTTAATCACGATGGTTCACTTTATTATCCAGAACAACCAGATCAACCAATCAAAGAACTACAAACGTCAATTATCCCTGAATTTATTGGTGATACAGTAATCGTCAATGGTAAAGTTCATCCTTATTTAAAAGTTGAACCAAGAAAATATCGATTTAGGTTATTAAACGGTTCTAACTCACGCTTTTTTCGATTTAAGCTTGATACTGGTCAACTTATGTATCAAATCGCAACTGAAGGTGGATTCATGCAGCATCCGATCGGTATAAATGAGCTAATGTTATCCCCAGCTGAACGAGCGGAAGTAATTATCGATTTTACGAATCTTGAAGGTAAGAAGATTATCATGCAGAATGATGCTCCTACCCCATTTCCATCTGGAAAACCTGTTGATGAAAATACGGGAACTGTAATGCAATTTAAAGTTAGTTTGCCATTATCAAACGTGGATACGAGTATGATACCAGCTAATATGGTTACTATTCCAAAAATTAATGAACAGTCTGCTTCAATGAAGCGATACTTAACATTAGATCACAGGATGGATCAGTATGGACGAGAAATAATGTTATTGGATAATAAACATTGGGATACCCCCATCTCAGAAAATCCGAAATTGGGAACGACCGAAATATGGTATTTAATTAACTTAACGCCAGATGCTCATCCTATTCATCTTCACTTAATCAATTTCAAAATCTTAGATCGTAGAAACTTTGATGTAGAAAAGTATAAAAAGGAAAGGATCCTTCATTACACAGATCCACCGACTCCACCAAATCCACAAGAATGTGGATGGAAGGACACTGTTCAAGCTAATCCAAATCAAGTAACTAGAATAATCATGAGGTTTGGGCCATTCACAGGATTATATGTTTGGCACTGTCATATGTTGGAACACGAGGACTATGAAATGATGAGACCATTTATTGTGATTCAATAGGAGAATTCTGTTTTTTTGAGGATGAGTCCATTACATTAATAAAAACCACTTACGCCATCCAATTAACGGATTATTTGTAAGTGGTTTTCTTATTAATTACTTTGTAATGCTTCGTCTAATTTATTTATTAATATACCGATCGTTGTGCGTTCAGCTTCTGAAAGTGGTACAAGCGGTAAACGAACTCCACCAACATCTAAACCTTTCATTTGTAAAGCCGTTTTGATTGGACCTGGACTTGGAGCCATGAAGAATCCTTCAAATAATGGTAATAGTTTACGGTGTAAGAATTGTGCTTTAGCCATATCTCCAGTGAAGAAGCTTTCAGCTAATTGTTGCATTTCATTTCCTAACACGTGTGATGCAACTGAAACAGTTCCCTTTGAACCAATTGCAAATGCAGGAAGTGTTAGGCCGTCGTCACCACAGTATAATTCAAAGTCTTCAGGAGTACGGTCAATAATTTCCGTCATTATGCTTAAGTTACCAGTCGCATCTTTAATTGCAACTACATTCGGAATTTCTGCTAATCTTACAACTGTATCTACAGAAAGGCTAGCAACTGTTCTACCTGGTACATTATATAACATTACAGGCAGTTCAGTACTTTTTGCTGCCGCTTTAAAGTGTTGATAAAGCCCTTCTTGGTTTGGTTTATTATAATAAGGTACAACTACCATTATTGCATCTACACCTAAAGCAGAAACCTTTTTCGTTAATTCAACTGTTTCACGAGTATTATTACTTCCTGTACCCGCGATTACAGGTACTCTTCCTGCTGCAGTTGAAACAACATGGCTAATTAATGCTAACTTTTCTTCAGAAGTTAACGTTGGGGATTCTCCAGTTGTTCCACAAACTACGATTGAATCCGTACCATTCTCAATTAAGTAGTTCACAAGTTTTGTTGTTTTTGCGAAATCAATATTTCCTTTTGAATCAAAAGGTGTTACCATCGCTGTTGAAATTTTACCAAATCTACTCATTGTTCCACTCCGATCAAATATTAATCCACTTTAACTGAACTAAGTTCAAATGCATCATGAAGTGCAGTAACTGCTTCGACCATATCTTCATTTTTGACAAGTACCCAAATAGTAGTATGACTGTCAGCTGATTGTAAAATTTGAATCCCTTTTTCAGCTAATGCAGTTACAATTTTAGAAGTTACGCCAGGTACTCCTGCAATTGCTGCACCAACTATTGATACTTTTGCACATCCTGTAGTGTATGAAGGCTCATAGCCAATACCTTTTAATACATCAATCGCTTTTGAAGCAACTTCATCACTTACAGTGTATACTACACCATTAGGTGAGATATTAATAAAGTCTACACTTATTCCTTTATTTGCCATTGCTTTAAATACTTGAGAATGTAAATCAAAAGTATGTTCCTTTGAAGTTACTCTAATTTGCGTAACATTCGGTACATGTGCGATTCCTGTAATTAAACGATCTTGAATATTTTCACCAATAATTCGTTGTGTAGGATTCGATGTTACTAGTGTACCTAAACTATTTGAATAAGTTGATCGAATTCGAATAGGTACCTTCCCTTGCATTGCAATTTCTACAGCTCTAGGATGAATTACTTTCGCCCCTTGATATGCCATATTACAAATTTCTGCATAAGTAACAACAGATAAAGGTCTTGCTTCTTTTACAATCCTTGGATCTGCTGTCATTACGCCTTCAACGTCAGTAAAGATTTCAATTGTTTCTGCGCCAACAGCAACCCCAAGTGCAGAAGCAGAAGTATCACTTCCACCTCTACCTAATGTTGTGATATCACCATTAGATGTTGATCCTTGGAATCCTGCGACTACTACAACATCAAAGTTTTCTAGCTCTTTAATAAGACGTCCGCATTTCATATCAAGAATTTTTGCATTTCCAAATTCATCATTTGTTCGGAAACCTGCAGATGCACCTGTCATAGCCATGGCATGAATACCGTTTTCATTCAATAAATTAGAAAAAACAATTGATGAAATGGTTTCACCACAAGACATTAATAAATCAAGTTCTCTTTGTGTAACCTTACTTTTTTTTGCGCCAACTAAATTTAATAGTGTATCTGTTGCATATGGTTCACCTTTTCGTCCCATAGCAGAAACAACTACTACTAATTTATATCCTTTTTCTAATGCTTCTTTTATATGCTTAAGTGCGTGCTTTCTTCCATTTTCGTCACGTACTGAAGTCCCTCCAAATTTTTGGACTAATATTTTCATTCTTGCACCTCTCTAGCAGTTTTCACTAAATGATGCTTAACTCAATTAATCTTTCAGCAATTTGCACTGAATTCCAAGCAGCACCTTTTAATAGATTATCTGAAACGATCCATAAATGGAATCCAAATGGATTATCTAGGTCTTTACGGATACGTCCTACAAATACTTCATTACTTCCAATACTGTAAAATGGCATTGGATATAGTTGTTGTTCTGGATCATCTTGTAAAACGATTCCAGGTGCATCACTTAAAAGAGATTTAAGTTCCGCTACCGATACTTCCTTATCAACTTCAATGTAAACTGACTCTGAGTGACCAGAAATTACAGGAAGTCTTACACAAGTTGCGCTAATTTGTAATTCAGGTAAATGCATGATTTTTTTCGTTTCATTAATCATTTTCATTTCTTCATAAGTATATCCATTCTCAGTAAATACATCGATTTGTGGAATTGCGTTAAAAGCAATTTGATAATGTTTCTCGCCACTTTTTACCGGTAATACTGATGGAGTTGCTTCTTCACCATTTAAGAATGCTTGCGCTTGTTCCTTTAATGCTTCAATTGCTGTAACTCCAGCACCAGAAACGGCTTGGTAAGTTGAAACTACTACTTTATTTAAACCAATTGATTGACGAATTGGTTCTAAGGCAACAACCATTTGGATTGTTGAACAGTTAGGATTTGCAATTATACCTTTATGATTAAATAAATCTTTGTCATTTACTTCAGGTACAACTAAAGGTACATCTTCAGCCATTCTAAATGCACTAGTGTTATCTACTACTACTGCCCCTCTTTTAACTGCTTCAGGAGCTAGGTCTTTTGATACTGAACCACCAGCACTAAATAAAGCAATATCAACACCTTCAAAAGCTTCAGGAGTAGCTTCTTGTACGATTACTTCTTCACCTTTATATGTTAATTTTGTTCCTGCAGAACGCTTTGAAGATAAATATTTAATTTCTTTTACCGGAAAATTTCTTTTCTCCAATGTTGCAATCATTTGTTGTCCAACTGCTCCAGTTGCACCTACCACAGCTACTACATAACTTTGTTTATTCCCCACTTTTTTTGCACCATCCCTGTTTTCACTTTTATTAAATAGTTTACGTCAAATGAAGTTTATATTCAAAGGTTTTCGCTTGAATAATTGATTTCATAGTAACGAGTATGTATCCTAATGACACATACTCAATTTTCTTCATTCTAACATAGAAAAAATAATTCAGTCCTATTTTTTCTAAAATATTTATTGGAGATCGCGATATTTTTCAACTAAAACAGGTTGAAGTTGTTTTCCTTCAATAGAAGATTTTACTGTATCAAGCAATGATTCCATTCTTGCCACTAATGAATTCGGTTTTTTTATTGGATCATCTTGACCAAAGGGAATAAAATAGATATTTTTTGTACTCATTAAACGCATTAAATTATGACTTAGAGGATAATACCGATCTAAACGGAATATCATTGGTTTGGGACAGTAAAAAATTGACTTTAAAAGGAGCAGGTTAAAGGATTTAAAAGGGGATTGAAACAAAAAATTAAGCTTAGTAAATAATTTTTAAAATCTCACCCTACTGATTGTAGTGAACGATATATTTAGCGTATACATAATCAAGTTGTTTTTTAATGCAAGTATTATAAAAGGATTGTTTATAATCAGTATATAGTACCTTTAAAAACCGATCTCTAATTGATTTAATCGTCAAATTATGAAACCGTAAATAGGTTTCAGTCCAAAATACCATATTCTTTGAAAAAGTTTCATCGTCGATGTCAAAAAATGTTCGTACAGCTCGAACACCAATATTCCCCATTAAAACAGTAACATCTTCTACGTCAACATTTGCATCTAGTTCAAAAATAATAACCTCTTGGCCGTTTCTAGTTCTATAATTTGCCCCCTTAATTGAATAACCTATTAATTCACCATTTGTAAGATCCAAAGCAACTACACCTTTAGCATAATCTAAAGTCCAGTTATTATAAGCTAGTTCTATGACATCTTTTATTCTTACATTTAATATTAAATGTTCAGCAAGCTTACGTTCGATCAACTTTTCCTTTGAAATAAATTGTTTTTTTAAATGATATTCGATAATAACCAACATTCCTCTCTATGATGAATATTTAGAATCACTATCACTATAATTACGATCGTTATGTAAAAAAAATGACAGATTTTTGAGTAATCTGTCTCAGAATTTTTCTGAAATTCATGAATCATCTTAATCATGGTCACTATTATATCTGCAGTTAAATTGATTGCATATTTAGTTTTTTACCGTTGTAAAAGTACAAAAATAATGTTTCCCTATGGAATTTAGTTTTTGGAATAATAGCTGATCAATGGATATTATCAAAAAAAGCACCCTTTTTTAGGTGCTTACTAAATTCATTCTACTGATCATCTTTCTTATACAATTCTTCTTTAACAATCTTCCAGCCAATCGTATAAATTTCTTCAATAATTTTCTTTCTATTTTCTTCTGTAACATCATTTGGCGCAATTATATTCACTTTTGTTTTTCCAAATTGATAGGTAGCAGTAAATTCTGTTTGTTTACTCAGTATCACCACCCCCATAATTCATTGTATGTTTTGTTTTATGGCGGACTAACCAACATTTTGTTGCTGGTGATTCAAAATTAATTAATTCTTTAATTAGACATATATATAGTCTATGAGGTGATTAAATGGAACGAGTTGCATTGTACTTGCGTAAAAGTCGAGCAGATTTAGATGCAGAAGCTAGAGGTGAAGGTGAGACCTTATCTAAGCATAAGGAGCAGCTTTTAAAATTCGCTAAGGAACATAATTTAAATATAATTTGTATTCGACAGGAAATTGCATCTGGTGAATCGCTTATTTACCGGCCAGAAATGTTAAAGCTTTTACAAGAAGTTGAAGAATTTAAATATGATGGCGTGTTAGTAATGGATATGGACCGTCTTGGACGCGGTAATATGAAGGAGCAGGGAATTATTTTAGAAACGTTTAAATCATCTAGAACAAAAATTATTACACCGAGAAAGACCTATGACCTTCATGATGAGTTTGATGAGGAATACAGTGAATTTGAGGCATTTATGGCGCGAAAAGAATTAAAAATAATTACTCGTAGGCTTCAACGAGGTCGAGTTTTATCAGTCCAAAGAGGAAATTATTTAGGAACCTTTGCACCTTATGGATATGAGATTTATGAAACGAAGGAATTCCGCTCTTTACGCATTAATAACAATCAAGAAAAGGTAGTAAAAAGTATTTTTGAATGGTATACGAAGGATTTGATCGGTGCAAATGAAATTGCTAACCGTTTAAATCAAATGAATATCCCTTCCTATTCTGGAAAAAAGTGGAGTTACCATTCCATTTTAGAGATGATAAAAAATCCTATTTATATCGGGAAGGTGACTTGGAATAAAAAATCAAGTAAAGGGATAAGAAAACCAAAATCTGACTGGTTGATTGTTGATGGAAAACATGAAGCAATCATCGATCCTGATATATATAACTCAGCACAAGATATTTTAACTAGTCGATACCATGCCCCTTATAATAGTAAATTAAGTAATCAGCTAGCTGGTATAATTTTTTGCAGTAAATGTGGATCAAAATTACAGCAGCGTTATCCAAAAGGCAAGCCTAGACAAATTGTGTGTACAAATAACCGCTGTAGCACTCGCTCTTCTTATACTCATTTAATTGAAGAGAAACTCTTACAAGGATTAGAAATTTGGTTAAAAGAATACAAAATAAGTTTTACGAATCAACCCGAAAAAGAAAAATTTGAGGTAATTAATTTAAAAAAACAGGCACTTAAACAAATCGAAAATGATTTAAATGAGGTAGTAAAACAAAAAAATAATTTATTTAATTTACTAGAACGCGGTGTTTATGATGAATCGATTTACAATGAACGTTCTGAAATCCTCTCTAACCGAATAAAAGAACTATCAAATAGTAAATCGTTAATTTTGGATGAACTAGCTAAATATCACAATAGAGTGTTGCCAAACGATCAATTTATTCCAAACTTTGAAAAAGTGTTAGATTTATATTACAAAACAACTGATATAGAACTTAAAAATCGTCTCCTTAAATCAGTATTATTTAAAGTAGAGTATCAAAAAGAGACACATCAAAAACTAGATGATTTTACACTTATACTTTACCCAAAGCTGCCCAGGTGATCTTGTAAACTGATTTGGTATTACCATCTAAGTCACATTAAATTAGTTCCATTTAAACCTAAAGCATCGTTTGTAGAAATACCTAAAACAACAGGTTTTCCATTTCTTAATGTAGCCTTAGCTGCCATTAATACAGGGCTATCAGTTTGAGCATTAGCAAACTTACTCATTGAATTTCCTGTTAATGGTGCAATTACCATACAATCTAATTGTACTTTTGGACCAAATGGTTCTGCTCCTACAATTGAATCAACTGTTTTACGCCCTGTAATTTCTTCTATTTTTTCGATCCAATCTTGCCCTACACCAAATCGAGTTGTTGTGCTTTTTACAGTAAATGTAACAACAGGGTATACGTCAGCTCCATCATCCACTAACTTTTGAATTTGTGGTACTACCTCTTCATAAGTACAATGTGATCCTGTAATACCAAATCCAATTTTCTTACCTTTCAATGTCATTTTTGTTGCTCCTTTCTTTTATCTAAATCTACCTTTAATAGTTGTGTTAGTACGTTTCCAATTATTTGACCTGCAGTTTTAGGAGCAACGATTCCTGGTAAACCTGGTGCTAATAAGGCCTTAATACCTCTTTTTTCAGCATAACGAAAATCTGTTCCTCCAGGTTTAGAAGCTAAATCTATAATTAGTGAATGAGGTTGTAATTTTGAAATGACACTAGCTGTCACGATTTGAACTGGAACAGTATTAATTACAACATCTACATCCTTTATGGCCTCTTCAATATTCTTAAATTCAAAAGCTTCTAAGCCCATTTCAACAATTCTAGCAATATGTTCTGATTTACGAGCGCCTACTTTTACTTTTGCACCCAAACTATGAAAAGTCCTTGCGACACTCATACCTGTACGACCTAAACCTAATACGGCTACTTTTGAATTATGAATTGTATATTCCGTATGTTGAATAACCATCATAATTGTACCTTCAACAGTTGGAATACTATTATAAATAGCTACATCGTCTCGTTCAAATAATTTTACTAACTTTCGATTTGAAGCTGTAACTATACTATCTAAGTAAGAGTTACTAATTCCAGAGTAAATCGTACAATGCGAAGGAGTACTGTCTAAAATTTCTTTTGTCAGCACGACTTTCTCATTTGAAAAAATTGTATCGACAACACCTTCAATATTCGTACCTGGTACTGGTAAAAGGATTGCGTCTAGATCTTCAAAATTTGCATCTGCCATTAATTCTTTTGATGCACTGGTAAAGCCACTATCTAATTGTTCAAAGCCTATTAATGTTACCTTTGCGTCTAACTCTGTTAACTTCCGAATAACTTCGAGCTGTCTGGCGTCCCCACCAATAACAGCAATATGCAAGCCAGTTAACATGCAGCATTCACCTTCTTTACTTCACTATGGTAAATGGAAATTAATCTCTGTAAGCAGGACTACCGCCTAACATCTTTCTCCTAAATATCTTATGAACATTCCATTGCATTGGTGAAGATTCTTTCTAAAATTAAGGAGCAGTAATGAAAAACTGTTTAAATCTGAGCATTTCTATTCTCGCTCATTTGAAAAATAAAAAAGAAGGCCCTATAAGGGGCCCACTAATTGATCAACTTATTGTTAAATTTGGTGGAATTACTCCATCTGGACTTACTAATGAAACTGCATAGTCGTCAGTAAAAACAAACTTCGCAATATCATTTACTTTATCAATTGTTACATCATCTATTAGTTGAATTACTTCATCTAAAGTACGGTGATTGCCTAGCATTAATTCATTTTTACCATTTCGGCTCATTCTGCTATTTGTACTTTCTAATCCTAACATTAAATTACCTTTTAATTGCTCTTTACAATTATTTAATTCTTTTTCTGTTATTCCATCTGCATTTAATACTTTTAAAGTTTCTTGGATTGTTTCAAATAATTGATTTAATTGGCTTTTTCCAGTACCTGCATAAATTGCAACTGTACCACTATCTTGGTATGCAGAGTGATAAGAGAATACTGAATATGCAAGTCCTTTTTGCTCACGAACATCTTGGAATAAACGACTACTCATACTACCACCAAGTATATTATTTAACGCAATTAATGGATATAAATCGCTATGCCCAAGTTCAAGACCTCTATAGCCAACACAAAGATGTGCTTGCTCTGTTTCTTTTTTGCGAGCAATTTGCCCAAAATGGATTGTAGGGATTCCAAAGTTTATATCTTTCTTTTTCCCCTCATAATTTCCAAATAATTCTTCAACACGTTTAATAAAGGATTCATCAATATTACCCGCAATTGAAATAACTACTTGATCCGGTGTGTAAAAATCCTTCATGTACTGACGTAAAGTATCACCATTAAAACTTTTTAAAGTTTCTTCTGTACCTAAAATTGGATAACCTAATGGATGAGTCTCATACATAACTTTACTTAATAAGTCATGAACTAAATCATCTGGTGTATCATCATACATTTTGATTTCTTCAAGTACTACATTTTTTTCTTTTTCTAATTCACCTTCATCAAAAGTAGAATTAAAAAACATATCTCCTAACACTTCTAACGCGTAATCCGCATGAGTATCTAACACTTTTGCGTAATAACAAGTATATTCTTTTGAAGTAAATGCATTTACTTGTCCACCAATTGAATCGAAACTTTCAGCGATTTCTTTTGCATTGCGAGTTTTAGTACCTTTAAAGAACATATGCTCAAGAAAATGTGAAACACCATTTATTTCTGACGTTTCATTGTTTGAACCTGTTTTAATCCAGACTCCAAGTGCAACTGAACGGACAGTTGAAATATTTTCAATTACTACTCTAACTCCATTTTTGCAAGTATGTCGTACAATCATTTAATGCCTCCTATGTATACACCATCTATTTACACTTTTGTAATAAGATTGAAAAATTTAACTATATTTTACAATCATCTTAACAAAGCTGAAAGTAATTGTCATTTGTTTTCAACTTTTTTAATTGTATCGTACCGTTTTTCATCTAATAAAGTTGAAATATTTACAACTTTTCGACCTGATGCCTCTATTTGTGTGATTAGCTCATCAAGTGCCTCAGCTGTCGGTTTCGTTGGATGCATAAGAACGATTGTACCATTGCCTACTTTTTTCATAACACGACTAATAATGACTTCTCTTGGCGGTTTCTGCCAATCAATCGTATCTGCTGTCCACATAATGGTTTTTAAGCCTAAACTTGAAGCAATTTTAACAACCTCATCACGATAACTACCACTTGGAGGAGCAAACCATACAACTTTTTGATCAGTTGTAGCTAGTATGACTGAATTTGTTTGGGTTATTTCATTTCTTATTTGCTGACTACCTAATCTTGCCATATCGGGATGTGTATAAGAATGGTTCCCAACTTCTTGATCTGCAGCAGTGATTAGTTGAGCGACAGTTGGATTATTTTTTACCCATCTACCCTCAAGAAAGAAAGTTGCGTTTGCATTGTGCTTCTTTAATACTTCTAGCATTTTCGGAATATATTCATTTCCCCATGCAACATTGATTGTAAATGCTACCATTGGTTTTTCAGGATTCCCTTTATACACTGGTGATGGTGGTAAATCCTTTAAATGAACTTTTGGAGAAACTTCTTTAAATACAAGTTTATTCTTATCAAACTTACCTTTTGCCTTCATTTTCTTATATGACGCATTAACATCGATTGTTAAACCATTATAGCCTGGTATTGCTTTCCAAACCGAGTCCACATAGGCATCTTTTGGAGGTATTTCGAAAGTTGGCGCTTTTGTTTTGATTTCATCCAATAACCCATTTGTTTTTGCTGTTACAAATGACGATTTTGAAGTTATATCCTTCACGTATTGATTAGTATATTGATTTCTAACTACTAAAATTGCCAGAAATAATGCCATAACGAATGCTAAGACTTTTAACCGACTTCTACTCATTTCCTAAACGCCCTCCTACTAGAAGGAATATGATATTTTTTAATAAAATAGAACAAGCTTTCTACAACTTATGTACGTCTGAATTAGTAATAACTAATTTATCTGGTAATTTCTAGTTCTACTTTTCTTATTGTAACCAAAAAAATTTTAGGCACACATGAAATTACGGAAAATTAAAAGAGAGGATTTAAGCAAGGGGGTTGAATTAAAATAAATAAAAAAACAGGCCCATTTTTATATGTGCCTGTTTTTTTTTGTTCAGGGAAGGCGAACGTCTTCCGCTTTTCTAGTTTTGCTCAGCTTTTTCTTTTTGTTCTTTTAATACAGCTTTGCGAGATAAATTTACTCGTCCTTGTTTGTCGATTTCAGTTACTTTTACTAGGATTTCGTCTCCAAGTGAAACTACGTCCTCAACTTTTGCAATGCGTTCTTCTGCAAGTTCAGAAATATGGACTAATCCATCTTTACCTGCAAAGATTTCAACGAATGCGCCGAATTTTTCAATTCGTTTTACTTTACCCATGTATAATTGACCTACTTCTACTTCACGAACAAGGTCTTCGATAATTTGTTTTGCACGTTCATTCATAGGTTGGTCTACAGATGAAATAAATACTGTTCCATCTTGTTCGATGTCAATTTTCACGCCAGTTTCTTCAATAATTTTATTGATTTGTTTTCCACCAGGTCCAATAACATCTTTAATTTTATCTGGGTTAATTGTCATCATTAAGATTTTTGGAGCAAACTCAGATAATGCCGTTCTTGGTTCGCTTATTGTAGCAAGCATAGAATCAAGAATTTGCATACGACCAATTTTTGCTTGATCTAATGCTTCTTTTAAAATTTGTTCTGATAATCCTTCGATTTTAATGTCCATTTGAAGTGCAGTTACACCTTTAGCTGTTCCTGCTACTTTAAAGTCCATATCTCCTAAATGATCTTCCATACCTTGAATGTCTGTAAGAACTGAATAATGTTCACCAGATTTAATTAATCCCATTGCAATACCAGCAACTGGTGCTTTGATTGGTACACCAGCATCCATCATTGCTAGAGTACTTGCACAAATACTTGCTTGTGAAGTTGAACCATTTGATTCAAGTACTTCTGATACAAGTCGGATTGTATATGGAAAATCCTTTTGATCTGGAATACTTGGCTCAAGTGCTCTTTCACCTAATGCTCCATGTCCAATTTCACGGCGACCTGGTCCACGAATTGGTCCTGTTTCACCAACACTAAATTGTGGGAAATTATAATGATGCATAAAACGTTTTGATTCTTCAATGCCTAATCCGTCGAGAATTTGCACATCACCTAGAGCTCCTAGTGTACAAATGCTTAACGCTTGAGTTTGTCCACGAGTGAATAAACCAGAACCATGTGTACGAGGTAGTAAACCAACTTGTGATGATAATGGACGGATTTCATCTAATTTTCTTCCATCAGGACGAACTTTCTCAACCGTGATTAAACGACGCACTTCTTCTTTTACTAGCATTGAAAAGATTTCTTTAACTTGTCCAATAGTCTCTTCGTCTGCTTCATTTTCTTCAAACTGAAGAACAACACGTTCTTTTACTTCATTAATTGCAGCTTCACGAGCATGTTTTTCATGAACTTGAATTGCTGCATTTAATTCTGTTTCACAAATTTCACGAATTTGTTTTTCTAATTCAGCATCAAGTTCATGAAGCTGAATTTCCATTTTTTCTTTTCCAATTTGAGCTACTATTTCTTCTTGGAATGCAATTAATTTTTTAATTTCTTGATGACCAAACATAATTGCTTCAAGCATTACTTCTTCTGGCACTTCATTAGCTCCAGCTTCAACCATGTTTATTGCATCCTTAGTTCCAGCAACTGTTAAATGTATGTCACTGTTTTCAGCTTGCTCAACAGTTGGATTAATCATAAATTCGCCATTAATGCGACCAACTACAACTCCAGCAATCGGTCCGTTAAAAGGGATGTCAGATACGCATAGCGCTAGTGAACTACCAAACATGGCAGCCATTTCTGATGAACAATCTTGATCAACACTCATTACCATGCTAATTACTTGTACTTCATTACGGAATCCATCTGCAAATAATGGTCGAATTGGGCGGTCAATTAGTCGACTCGCTAATATTGCTTTTTCACTTGGTCTACCTTCACGTTTAATAAATCCACCAGGAATTTTTCCTACTGCATATAAACGCTCTTCGTAGTTTACTGTTAATGGGAAAAAGCTAACTTTCTTAGGCTCTTTTGATGCAGTTGCTGTTGCTAATACGACAGTATCCTCGTATCTTACTAAAACTGCTCCATTTGCTTGCTTTGCTAATTGTCCTACTTCAACAGTAAGAGTTTTACCAGCAAGCTCCGTGGAAAAAACGTGCTTTTGTTGTTCCATATGGTATAAATACCCCTCTCTAATTTACAATTCAAAGTCTAAACTAATTATGTAAAAAAATCATATATTCTCTATTATCTCCTATGTTTAGTAAAGAAATCAACTAACGAGAAAAAGAGAATAAATATTTATAAATTTTAAATTCAATTAATCAGTAATTTTAAAACGATATGTATAAGAAAAAGCGGGAAGAATCCCGCTTTTTCTTAAAGTATCAAATTAATACTCGAATTAACGACGTAAACCTAATTTGTTAATTAATTCACGGTAACGAGTAATGTCTTTGTTACGTAAGTAGTTAAGTAAGTTACGACGCTTACCAACCATTTTTAATAAACCACGACGAGAGTGGTGATCTTTTTTGTGAGTACGTAAGTGCTCATTTAAAGAGTTAATGTTTTCAGTTAAAACTGCAATTTGAACTTCTGGAGAACCAGTATCGTTCGCATGAGTTTTGTAAGTGCTGATAATTTCGTTTTTACGTTCTTGAGTTAATGCCATGTTTTTTCACCTCATAATAATATTGTTGAACACCTATCACCTAGCAGTCGTCGGTGAATCGATTTGCCAAGCAACGGTTTTTCAAGTACTTTAATAATATTACATTGTTTTAATTATAAAAGCAAGTATTCTACATTAGTTATTCTCGAAAATAACTTTTTACTGTTTCACGATCTTTTTGTAATTGATCGATTAACTCAGTTATACCATTAAACTTCTTTTCATCACGTATTCTAGCATACCAAAAAATTTCAACTTCTTTTCCGTATATATCTTCATTAAATTCAAAAATATTTACTTCAATTGTTTGTTTTTGGAACTCATGATAGAAAGTTGGTTTGTATCCAATATTACACATACCTTCATATATTTCACCGTTAACAATACATTTTACAGCATAAACACCTACTGATGGTAATGCATACGGAATAGAAACAGAAATATTAGCTGTTGGAAATCCAATTGTTCGGCCACGTTTGTCACCATCTACAACGATCCCTTTAATTTGATACTGTCTGCCAAGTAAGTGGGTAGCTTCTTCCATTTCACCAGCTTTTATCGCTTCTCTAATTCGTGTTGAACTTACTTTTTCATCGTCTAAAACGAATTTTGAAACTGTTGATTGAGTAAACTCACCTCTAGAGTGAAATGGTAATGATTCCATATTCCCTTTACCATATTTTCCAAATGAAAAATCAAATCCAGCAACAACGTGTTTTGCATTTAAAGCAATAATGTATTGATCGACAAATTCTTGTGGTAGTAGTGTCGCAAATTCCTCTGAGAATTCAACAACAAATAATTGGTCTACACAAAGTTTCTCCATCCACTTCACTTTTAGCTCCAAAGGTGTCAAATAAGAAATCGCATCATCACGATTTCCGAGAATTGCTGATGGATGTGGATCAAATGTCATCACTGATAATAATAATCCTTTTTCATCCGCAATTTCTTTAGCAGCTTTTATGACTTGTTGATGACCTTTATGTACTCCATCAAAAAAGCCAAGTGCTAAGACCGTTTCTTTACAATCTTCTTTTTTTATTGAATGAGGATGGGTGATTTTTATTATTTTTGTCATATTTATCACCTTTTCTATAATCAAGTCTCTTTTCCCATTATAGAACAATGAATAAAATTTATATAGTTTTTTCTATTGGTTATGAAATACTCTTGTCGGTTTAATTACTTTATTATTTTTAGGATTTGGGGTGTACATTGCAATAATTCGATTATTTTCGTTGTAGACTGCAATATATTCTCCTTCTTTACAATTCATCGTGTTCGGAAAAAAACCACCATTAAATACTCTAACCTCTTCTATTTCATTCACATCTAGACGTGGGTACTCATTAAGTGCTTGCTCCATCGATAACATGACACGATCTAAAGTAAAATCATTAGCATTTTCTTCTAATTCAGCAAATGTAACACAATCATCAATCGTAAATGCGCCTGCTTTTGTTCTAGTTAAGTAAGACATATGAGCAGGGAACCCCAAAAGCTCACCGATTTGAACAGCTAAAGTTCTAATATATGTACCTTTACTACAAAAAACTTCAAATTTAAAAGAAATAGTATCTCCTTCGAATACGTCTCGATCATCAAGTAAAATGATTTCAAATATTGTAACCGTTCTAGTTGGACGTTCTACTTCGATTCCAGCCCTAGCATATTCATAAAGCTTTTTACCATTTACTTTAACAGCAGAGTACATAGGAGGCGTTTGACTAATTTCTCCTGTTAATTGATTTAGTATAGTTAATATCTCTTCACGTGTAATAACTCGATCAACCTTCTTTTGCTCAATAATTTCTCCATGAGCATCCTCAGTTGTTGTAGAAAATCCTAAAGTAATTTCACCAATATATTTTTTCCGATCATCGGTTAAATATGGTATTAACTTTGTAGCTTCACCCACACATATCGGTAAGACGCCCGTTACTTCTGGATCAAGGGTTCCTGTATGACCGACTTTTTTTGTCTTTAAAATCTTTCTTATTTTAAAAACGCAATCATGAGAGGTAAGACCCGCTGGTTTATTTAGTGCAATTACACCATTCATCTTATCACCTATCGTTTATTTTTTAGCATGATGAAAAATGGATAGACGAATCTCTCGCCTATCCATTCATTATCAGTTATTCTCTTTATTAATTTGAGTTAGCAATGTTTCAATTCGATTACCATAATCGACTGATTCATCAAATTCAAAAATTAATTCTGGTGTCTTACGTAAACGAATACGTTGACCAATTTCAGAACGAATAAATCCTTTTGCTTTCGCTAATCCAATTAATGTATTTTGACGTTGTTCATCGTCACCTAATACTGAAATATAGACTTTAGCTTGTTGAAGGTCACCAGTTACTTGAACATCAGTAACTGTTACGAAGCCGATTCTTGGATCTTTAATTTTTCTACCAATAATCTCACCAAGTTCTTTCTTCATTTGTTCGCCAACACGATGTGCTCTTACTTTCATACTTTCACCTCAATCATACAAAGCAAAACAATTTATGCTTTATACAATTAGTTTAACTAATTGTATAAATAATTATTTATTATGCTGAACTTATTCATTTGTGATAAGTCCATTATTTATTTCCAGTTCTAAATCATCATCTAAAAGAAGATAATATGATGTTTAGTACTAGAGAAGTCGCCCCCTCGAGGTCATAAGACTATGACCAGTTAAGGTTAAAAACCAACCTTATCTGGTCCTTGTCGGGGCTACGAGCAAACGCCTACCACTTTTTGTTGGTTACTTACGTTTAATTTCTTCCATTACGTAAGCTTCGATTACGTCGCCTTCTTTAATATCATTGTATTTCTCGATCGTGATACCACATTCGTAGTTTGTTGCTACTTCTTTAACGTCATCTTTGAAACGTTTTAATGTGTCTAATTGACCTTCAAAGACAACAATACCGTCACGAATTAAACGAACACCGCTGTCACGAGTGATTTTACCATCAGTTACATAACAACCAGCAATTGTACCAACTTTTGATACTTTGAATACTTGACGAACTTCTGCTTGCCCAATTACTTTTTCTTCAAACTCAGGGTCTAACATACCTTTCATCGCAGATTCAATTTCTTCAATTGCTTTGTAAATAATTCGATGTAATCGGATATCAACATTTTCTAAATCTGCAGTACGTTTTGCATTTACATCAGGACGTACGTTGAAACCAATAATAATCGCATTAGATGCAGAAGCTAAAATTACATCAGACTCAGTAATTGCACCAGCGCCTGTGTGGATGATTTTAACTTTTACACCTTCAACTTCAATTTTTTGCAATGAAGCAGCCATCGCTTCAACAGAACCTTGAACGTCTGCTTTTACAATGATGTTAATTTCTTTTACTTTACCTTCTTGAATTTGAGCAAATAAATCTTCAAGAGATAATTTTGAGCTTTCGTTACGTTGTTGAAGAACTGCTTTTGAAGCACGTGCTTCACCAACTTGACGTGCGGTTTTCTCATCAGCAAATACCATAAAACGGTCACCAGCTTGAGGCACTTCGTTTAAACCAGTAATTTCAACTGGTGTAGATGGGCCAACCTCTTTAATTCGACGACCTAAGTCATTTACCATTGCACGTACACGACCAAATGAAGTACCAACAACAATTGGATCTCCAATTTTTAATGTACCATTTTGAACTAATAAAGTTGCAACTGCACCTTTACCTTTATCTAATTCAGCTTCAATTACTGTACCTAGTGCTTTACGTGAAGGGTTAGCTTTATATTCTTCTACTTCACTAACTAAAAGAATCATTTCAAGTAACTGATCAACACCGTTACCGTTTAATGCTGAAATAGGAACAAAGATTGTGTCTCCACCCCATGCTTCTGATACAATACCGTGTTCAGTTAATTCCTGCATTACACGATCTGGGTTTGCAGATTCTTTATCCATTTTATTCACAGCAATAATAATAGGTACTTCTGCTGCTTTTGCGTGATTGATTGCTTCAACTGTTTGAGGCATAACACCGTCATCAGCTGCTACAACGATAATTGTAATATCAGTAACTTGCGCTCCACGTGCACGCATTGTAGTAAATGCTGCGTGACCAGGTGTATCTAAGAACGTAATTTTCTTTCCTTCGATTTCTACTTGGTAAGCACCGATATGTTGTGTAATTCCACCTGCTTCTCCAGCAGTAACCTTTGATTTACGAATATAGTCAAGTAAAGTAGTTTTACCATGGTCAACGTGACCCATAATCGTTACAACTGGTGGACGTTCTTGTAGACTATCTTCATCATCAGCTTCATCAATAAAGCTTTCGAAATCTGTTTCATCAACAATAACTTCCTCTTCAACTTCAACTCCGTAGTCACTTGCTAATAATTCGATCGTGTCTTTATCAAGGTCTTGGTTAATTGTTGCCATAATGCCTAACATAAATAATTTTTTAATTAATTCTGATGGTTCTTTACCTAATTTTTTTGCAAGCTCAGATACTTTTAATGAACCTGAGAATATTATTTTATTTGAGGTGTTCTCGGTTGAGTTATTTTTATGATTCATATTTTGATTGCCTTTCTTTATCCCTGTCGTTTGTCGATCTTCATTTTGACTGCTTTGCTTTTGGCTATCAGTCTTTTTCTTTTTATTACTGTTCTTTTTTGATTTTTCTTTCGTATCTTCTAATTGATAGTCTACATAATCAAGCTCTTCACTAGCTTCTACATTAAATGCAGGAATTACCTTAAAAGAAGATTTGGACACAGCTTTTTGGGGTTGTTTTATCTCTACAGACTTTGGTTGAAAACTCTTATTTAACTTTTCAACAATATCCTCTGCAATTGTGGCCATATGATTCTTTACTTCGATTTTTAAATCCTTGAGTCTTTCAATAATTTCCTTACTTGAAACATTTTGCTTTTTAGCATACTCATAAATTCTAATTTTCGTCATACGTTCACCCCCAGATTAGTCCATTAATTTAATAATGTCTGAAGTTTTGTTGCAAATCCTTGATCAGTAATTGCAACGACCACTCGAGCGTCTTTCCCAATAGCGTGCCCTAATTCAAAGCGATTTTCAACATAACAAAGTGGAGTATTGTAATAAGTTGTCTTGTCTTTTATTTTCTTCGCGGTTAAATCGGAAGCATCCTTTGACAAAATAACTAGTTTTGCTCTTTTTTGCTGGACTTCTTTTACAACTAACTCTTCGCCTGAAACCACTTTACGAGCTCTAGCTGCAAGTCCTAATAAAGACAATCCCTTATTTGTCATGCTTTTTCCTTTTCAATAAACGCTAAAAGTTCTTCATATAAACTAGCATCAATTTTAGCGTTTAATTGCTGCTCTAAAGTATTTTTTTGCTGCGCTTGTTTTACTACATCAACAGATTTTGTTAAGTAAGCTCCACGACCTGATTTTTTTCCACTTGGATCGATGGATACTTCTCCTTCTTTAGAACGAACAATTCTAATTAATTCTTTTTTTGGTTTCATTTCTTGTGTGACAACACACTTACGTAAAGGAATTTTTCGATTCATGAGTTTACTCACTCCTCATTAAAGTCGTCAGCGTAAGCATCGAAATCATCATTAGATACTGTTACTTCTTGCGCTGGTGATGTATAGTCAATACCAATTTTATCTGCATCAGACTGTGATTTAATATCAATTTTCCAACCAGTTAAAC
Organism: Gottfriedia acidiceleris; assembly: GCF_023115465.1. Lineage (NCBI taxonomy): Bacteria > Bacillati > Bacillota > Bacilli > Caryophanales > Bacillaceae > Gottfriedia > Gottfriedia acidiceleris. Next base: position 3,055,925 of record NZ_CP096034.1, read on the forward strand.
GCGCAGCTAATCTAGCATTTTGACCTCTTTTTCCAATTGCAAGAGATAATTGGTGATCTGGTACTACTACTGTAGTTGCTTTTTCTTCTTCATTTACTAAAACTCTAATAACTTGAGATGGACTTAATGCATTTGCAACAAACTCAACTGGATCTGAAGACCAACGTACAATATCAATTTTTTCACCTTTTAATTCATTAACAATTGATTGTACACGTTGACCTTTTTGACCTACACAAGCACCTACTGGATCTAAATCAGGGTTACTTGTATAAACTGAAATCTTAGAACGGTCACCTGCTTCACGGGCAACTGAACGAATTTCTACAACACCATCATAAATTTCAGGTACTTCCGTTTCGAATAAACGCTTTAATAATCCAGGGTGAGTACGTGATACAAAAATCTGTGGACCTTTTGATGTTTTTTCAACTTTTGTAACAAATACTTTAATGCGATCATGGATTCTGTATTTCTCAGTTGGAATTTGTTCTGTTACAGGAAGTACTGCTTCAATTTTACCTAAGTTAACATAAATTGCGCGTGAATCGATACGTTGAACTGTACCTGTCATCATATCTTCTTGGCGGTCAATATACTCTGAATAAATTACACCGCGTTCTGCTTCACGAACTCTTTGTGTTACTACTTGTTTAGCAGTAGTTGCAGCAACTCGTCCAAAGTCTTTAGGGGTTACTTCTAATTCAATGATATCTCCTACCATAAAGTTTGGATTATGTTGTTGCGCTTCTTCAACTGTAATTTCTAAACGTGTATCAAACACATTGCTTACTACTTCTTTTCTTGCAAAAACACGAATTGAACCATTATGTAGGTTAAAATCAACTCGAACATTTTGTGCTTGATTAAAATTACGTTTATATGCTGAAATTAAAGCTGCTTCAATCGCTTCAATTACTACATCTTTACTAATTCCTTTTTCTCTTTCAATTATTTCTAATGCTGTTAATAACTCCGAACTCATTAAATAGTACCCCCTACTTAGAAAAACGTAACGGCAAGTCTTGCGCTTGCGATTTTTGGTGTTGGAATTGTAATCATTTTTTTTCTTGTTTTAATTGTTAATTCTAACTGAACTTCCTCTGACGTATAGGAAATTAATTTCCCTTCAAATTTCTTTTCGTCAAGGATTGGTTCATAAGTTTTAATGAAAACTTGTTTTCCAATTGCTTTTATAAAATCTTGTTCTTTCTTTAAAGGACGCTCAGCACCTGGTGATGAAACATCTAAAAAATATAGGTTTTCAATTGGATCTTTTTCATCTAAGACTTCGCTTAGTCTTTCACTTACTGCAGCACATTGCTCCAAATCAATTCCAGACTCACTATCTATAAATACTCGAAGGAACCAGTCTTTTCCTTCTTTTACGTATTCTACATCAACTAACTCTAATCCTAGTTGTTCAATTATTGGTTGTGCTAATTCTGATACAACCTCTGTGACCTTCTTACTCAAGAAGTATCCTCCTTCCAAACATTACAAGATGAAAATTCCCTGCTATTTAGCAGGGAAATTATCTTTAGTATTTCCAATTTACGCAATTATTGTAACTTAAAATTCAAGTTTCACACTACGTAAGAGATGAATTGGGTCATAAGGGTAATAAGAAAGAGCAGGTTGCCCCTGCTCTTCAAGAAAAATCCCGTGCTAATTACATCTGTATCTACTATACCATAATTCCCAAGTTTTGCAAACTGTTAAAAGCCATCGAAAAGTGATAATTGGTTTTGATCAGGTAAGTTTTGTAAACAGCCTTGTTTATCTAAATACTCTAATACTGTTTTTGAAATTTTACTTCTTTGTTGTAAGTCTTCTTTCGAAAGGAATTCTCCGTCTTCTCTAGCCGTAACAATATTTTTAGCTGCATTCGTGCCTAATCCAGGAATCGAATTAAACGGTGGAATTAATTTGTTTCCATTTACTAAAAATTCATCTGCACTTGATCGATATAAATCCATTTTTTCAAATGAATAACCTCTTTCACACATTTCCAATGCTAACTCTAGTACAGTCATTAAACTTCGCTCTTTTACTGATGCATCTAATCCTTTTATCGCAATTTCTTCAATTTTAGCTTTAATCGCACTTGGACCAGCAATCATCGCTTCAATATCAAAATCTTCAGCTCGTACTGTAAAATATGCAGCATAATAAAGAATTGGATGGTGAACTTTGAAATACGCAATTCGTACTGCCATTAAAACATATGCTGCAGCGTGGGCCTTCGGGAACATGTACTTAATTTTTTTACATGAATCAATATACCAAGCAGGTACTTTTTTATTTCTCATTTCTTCTTCCCACTCTGCTGGTACGCCCTTACCTTTACGAACAGATTCCATTATTTTAAATGCTAAAGAAGGCTCTAATCCTTGATATATTAAATAAACCATGATGTCGTCACGACAACCAATTACTTCAGAAAGTGTACAAGTTCCACTATTAATTAATTCAGATGCATTTCCTAACCATACATCTGTACCATGTGATAAACCAGATATTTGAACTAGTTCTGAGAAAGTAGATGGCTTTGTATCTTCTAACATTTGACGGACGAATTTTGTTCCGAATTCAGGAATACCATAAGTACCTGTCTTACAGCCTATTTGTTCCTCTGTAACACCTAAAGGCTCTGGTCCAGCAAATATTTTCATAACTTCAGGGTCATCAGTTGGAATCGTTTTTGGATCGATTCCACTTAAGTCTTGAAGCATACGGATAACAGTTGGATCATCGTGTCCAAGAATATCTAGTTTTAACAAATTATCATGGATTGAATGGAAATCAAAATGTGTCGTTTTCCATTCAGACTTTACATCATCAGCTGGGAATTGAATCGGTGAAAAATCATAAATGTCCATATAATCTGGAACTACTATAATTCCCCCTGGATGTTGTCCAGTTGTTCTTTTTACACCTGTACATCCCATAGCTAATCGATCATATTCAGCACCACGTAAATTTAGATTATGATCATTTGCATACCCTCTTACATAACCATACGCTGTCTTGTCAGCTACAGTACCGATTGTACCTGCACGATAGACATAGTCCTCACCAAAAAGTACTTTTGTATAATTGTGAGCTGTTGGTTGATATTCGCCGCTGAAATTCAAGTCGATGTCGGGAACCTTATCTCCTTTAAATCCAAGGAAGGTTTCGAAAGGAATATCATGCCCATCTTTTTTATATGCAGTACCACATTCTGGACAATCTTTGTTCGGTAAATCGAATCCAGAACCTACTGATCCATCATTGAAAAACTCTGAGTGCTTACAATTTGGACAGACATAATGTGGTGGAAGTGGATTTACTTCCGTTATTTCTGTCATAGTCGCTACTAATGATGAACCTACAGATCCCCTTGAACCTACTAGATACCCATCATCTAATGATTTTTTTACAAGTTTATGCGAAATCAAGTAAATTACGGCAAAACCATGTCCAATAATACTTTTTAATTCTTTTTCAAGACGGGCTTCTACGATTTCTGGTAATTGCTCTCCGTAAATAGATCTTGCCATTTGATAGCTCATATCACGAACTTCATCTTCAGCACCTTCAATTTTTGGAGTATATAAGTCATCCTTAATTGGCTTAATATCTTCAATTAAACTAGCAATTTTTTGAGTATTTGTAACGACTATTTCTTTTGCTTTTTCTTCTCCTAAAAATGAAAATGCAGATAGCATCTCATTAGTTGTTCTAAAATGAACATCTGGTAATCGATGTCGATTTAATGGATTTGCTCCACCTTGTGAACCAACTAAAATTTTCCGATAAATTTGATCTTCTTTTTGTAGGTGATGAACGTTACCAGTACCAACAACAATTTTTTCTACCTTTTCAGCCATTTTTACAAGCTTTGAAATAACTTCTCTTAAATGTTGTTCATTACGAACAATTTCTAATTCTACTAAATGTAAAAGTGTCTCTGGTGGCATTACTTCGATATAATCATAAAACTCCATTAGCTTTTCTGCTTCTTCAGGAGATTTTTGAACACTTGCCTCAAAAACTTCACCTTTATCACATGCGGAGCCAACTAAAATTCCTTCGCGATGTTTCACTAATAATGATCTAGGAACTCTTGCAACTCGATGGTGATAATGGATATGAGAATATGAAACAATTTTAAACAAGTTTTTTAGTCCAGTTTCATTCGTAGCTAATAGAGTTGCATGTGATGGTCTTGCTCGTTTATATGCATCGCCTTTCCCCATGTTATTATTTAGCTCGTCATGATAATACATATCCTGCTCTGCTGCATCTTTTAGCATCTTTAGGAGTAAGTAGCCAGTGGCCTCAGCATCGTAAATCGCTCTATGATGCTGTGTTAAGTTAATATCGAATTTTTTACAAAGTGTATTTAATCGAAAGTTTTTAAAATCTGGATACAAAGTTCTAGCTAGCTCAAGCGTATCAATTACACCGTTATTTGAAATACCAATTTCATATTTTTTAAAGCCCATTTGAATAAAGCCCATATCAAATGAAGCATTATGAGCTACTAATATATCGTCACCCATCCACTCTTTAAACTCACGAAGTACCACATCAACATTAGGGGCATCTCTTACCATTTCGTCAGTAATTCCCGTCAATTCAATCGTAGTTGCAGATAGTGGATGATGAGGATTTGCAAATCGTTCAAATCGGTCAATGATTTCACCTTTATGAATCTTTACAGCAGCTAATTCGATGATCGTATCATAAACAGCAGAAAGACCTGTTGTCTCTACGTCAAATACAACATAGGTTGCTTCCTCTAATGAAATATGAGATGGATTATATGCTGTTGGTACACCATCATTTACTAGATTTATTTCAACGCCATACAGTATTTTTACACCATGTTTTTTACCTGCTCCAAATGCATCAGGGAAGGCTTGAACTACCGCATGATCTGTTATTGCAATGGCTTCATGTCCAAACTTACCTGCTTGTTTGACTAAATCACCTGCTGAAACGACTGAATCCATTTGGCTCATATGTGTATGAGCATGTAACTCAATTCTACGTTCTCCTTCTGGAGCTTCATCCTTGCGTTCATCTGGCGTAATTTCATTTATATCATTTGCAATCATGACTAAATCACGTACAAATGTATCGTTTTGTACGGATCCTCTAACTTTTACCCACATACCCTTTTTAATTTTATTTAACATTGGGATATCTTCTTTATCTCTAGAGAACATTTTAACTAGAATTGAGCTAGTGTAATCAGTTATTTTAAAGGTGATTAAGACACGGCCACTCTTAAGTTCACGAATTTCAGAATCGAATACATATCCTTGAAGAACTACTCGTTTTTCTTCTTCAATGATTGACGAGATTGTATTAATTTCAGTTTCTTTAATATAATATCCAACAACAAGAGGACCTTGAGGCTCATCTCCTTCAGCTTCTTCAGCAGCCTCTTTCTTTTCTAATTCAACAAGTACTTCCATCGCTCGCTTGCGATCTTCTTCAGCTTTTTTTTCAAGAAACTCAGTTTTTTCTTCAACATTGTCTTTGATCGTATTCTCAAAAAACAACTTTGGAAAACCTACTTTTTGATATAAATCTTGCAGCTGAGGAACATATCGATTTGTAAAAGCATTTTCTTCAATTAGACTATTTAAATGGACCATTACTTTATTATTTTCAACTGAAGGTAGAGCAGATTCAATATGCTGTAATATAGGGGATTTCGATTCAACAGATTGAATCATAAATGACCAATAATCAATTACTTTTTGTTCTTCTATTTTTGGATTTTCTGTATTAATAACGACGGATACATCTGCTATATGTTTAAAAGTTCTTAATAAACTTGTTACAAATACTTGAAATGTTGCAAAAGGTAATACATTATCTATTTTAAACGTAAACTGCCATTTTTTTTCGCTTTTATTTACTTCAAGATTTACGATTTCCCCATTTTTAAAGTACAGATCTCGCATATCTTCCGGAAATTGAAGCTGCTCTAATAATAGCTGAAACCGCTCCTGACGTGTTTGTCCCATTTTCTCACCAACCTTATTATCTAAATTGCATTATATGTGTAAAAAAATCGAAAGTACCTCTAAATGTCAGAGGTACTTTTTATTTGTGTGCGATTCCCGTTAGGTGTCGCTTCCACATTTATTTTATTTTAACATATTTATTTCATTCACAAGGTTAGAAATTTCTACTTCTTTACTAACTTGTCCATCTCTTGTTTTAAGTTCTACAATTCCTTCTGCAGCCTTTTTACCAACAACTACTCTTACAGGAATTCCGAAAAGATCAGCGTCTGCAAATTTTACACCTACCCGTTCATTTCGGTCATCTAATAATACATCTTGTCCAATCTCTTTTAGTGTTTTATAAATATCGTCTGCTAAATTTACTTGCTCTTCATTCTTTGTATTTACAGTAATAACATGTACATCAAAAGGAGCTAGGTTTTTAGGCCAAACAATACCTTTCTCGTCATTGTATTGCTCTACAATTGCAGCTAATGTACGAGATACCCCAATTCCATAGCATCCCATAATGATTGGATTCGATTTCCCATTCTCATCAAGGAATGTTGCATTCATAGACTCAGAATATTTTGTACCTAATTTAAATACATGACCTACTTCAATACCTTTTGCGAATGAAATAGTTCCTTTACCGTCTGGTGATAAGTCACCTTCTTGAATAAATCTTAAGTCTACGAAGTCTTTTACATCATAGTCTCTATTTACAGTTACGTTAATGTAGTGATAGCCTTCCTCATTTGCTCCACAGCAACCATTTACAATACCTTTAATTGCATTATCTGCTAATACTAATAAATCAGATTTTACGCCAATTGGACCTAATGATCCGATTTCACAGTTCATTAGTTCTTTTACTTCTTCTTTAGAAGCAAGCTCTACTGAATGTGCACCTAAATAGTTCTTTAATTTAATATCGTTGATTTCGTGGTCACCACGAGCAAGCACTAATACAAAATTTTCATCTGCTTTGAAAATAATTGATTTAATGCTTTTTTCAATCGGTAAGTTTAAGAATTCAATTACTTCATCGATTGTTTTTTGATTTGGCGTTTCTACTTTTTGAACTTCTTCTAATTTCTCATCAGATGGTTCGTATTTTGCCACAACTGGTGCCATTTCAATATTTGCTGCATAGCTAGATTCATTTGAAAATGCAATTGTATCTTCACCAATGTCAGATAACACCATGAATTCATGCGTATCTTTTCCACCCATCGCTCCTGAATCAGCAACAACCGCTCTGAAATTTAATCCACAACGAGTAAATACGTTGCTATAAGCCGTAAATAAACGATCATATACTTCATCCAAGCTTTCTTGTGATGCATGGAAAGAATAAGCATCTTTCATTAAAAATTCACGCCCGCGAAGTAGTCCAAAACGAGGACGTTTTTCATCACGGAATTTTGATTGTACTTGGTAAAGTGTAATCGGTAATTTTTTATATGATTTTAATTCATCACGAATAATGGAAGTAACAACTTCTTCATGTGTTGCTCCTAATGCAAATCCTCTACCGTGACGATCCCTTAAACGCATTAGTTCTGGACCAAAATTATCCCAACGACCTGATTCTTCCCATAATTCTTGGGCTTGCATTGATGGCATTAACATTTCCATCGCACCAGCATTATTCATTTCTTCTCGAACGATATTTGCGACTTTTTGAAGCACTTTATTGCCTAAAGGTAAAAAACTATATATACCAGATGCATTTTGTCTAATAAAACCTGCTCTTAATAATAATTGATGGCTTTTTATATCTGCATCTGAAGGTACTTCACGAAGAGTTGGACTATATACGATACTTTGTTTCAAAAGGATTCACCTCATATTTTTCTTTTATTCTTTTTAATAAATTTTTAAAAAAATAGATTTAGGAATTGTTTTAAAAGCTAGATGTAGCAATACAAACAACAATTTCAAAAAAAGCACTTAGCAAGATAAGAATCCGCTCCCACTTAAAACGGGCTAATTGACAAACAATATGTCACTAAGCCCGTTTTATAAGCAAGTAAGTCGCGGATTCTTTAACTCAAAATACATGAAATTACACGATTAAATTAAACAGAGCTTTTTATAAGAAAAATCTTTTAATATCATTCCAAGTTACGATGATCATTAATAACATTAATAGCGCAAATCCAATAAAGTGAACGACACCTTCTTTTTGGCGATCTATTGGACGACCTCTTAATGCTTCTATTGCAAAAAATGTTAGTCTTCCTCCATCAAGAGCTGGTAATGGTAATAAATTCATAATACCAAGATTGATACTTAAAAACGCTGCCCACTTCATTAAGTAGAAAATACCTGATTGTGCAGCTTGATCTGTTACCTGATAAATACCAACTGGACCCGAAAGATTATTAATTGAGAATTGACCAGATACTAAATGACCAACTGCTAAAACAATTTCTTTTGTCCATCCAATTGTTTCAGTTATACCATATTTAACCGAAGAAAAAACATTCTTTTCTACAGGTGCATATACACCGATTAATCCATTAACTTTATGATCGATTTCTTCTGATTTAGGAGTGATTGGAATCGAAATAACTTTGTCATTTCTTTTCACTTTAAATAATAATTCTTTACTTGGGCTTTCTCTTACAATTTTAACTACTTCTGCCCATTTTGAAACTTCTTTATGATCAATTGATAAAACAATGTCGCCTTCTTTTAGACCAGCAGCTTGTGCTGGACCTTTCGGAAGTAATTCACCAATTTTAGCATCATTTACTGGAGTACCTTGAAGTAATCCCAAAAGGATAAAAATGACTAAAGCTAGAACAAAATTCATCATTGGACCTGCAAAAATGGCAATCGCTCTTTTTCCTACTGATTTACTATTAAATTGTCGGTTATATGGAGCAATCTGGTGCCCTTGTCCTTCACTATAAATGAACGCTTTTTCATTTACATTGAATTTTGATACACCTTCAGTTCCTTCCTCAATACCAATGATTTCTAACTTATGTTCTAAATCTATTGAATCAACTTCAACAAAACGAAGATCTTGGAAACGATCAAACTGATCAACTACAATCTTAGTAACTTCCCCGATTGAGTTAAATTGTAAACCGATATGTGATCCAGGCTTTACTTGTACCATTTCTGGATCTTCTCCAGCGTAACGAACATAACCACCAAGCGGCAACAATCTTATTGTATATGTAGTTTCATTTCGATAAAATGAGAAAACCTTTGGACCAAATCCAATCGCAAATTCTCTACATAATATACCAGCACGTTTTGCAAAATATAGATGTCCTAGTTCATGAAAAAATACAAGTGCGCCAAAAATTACAACAAACGCTATAACTGTATTCATCTAATTACCACCCTTACTTTATTAGTGATGAAACGAATTGTCTTGTTTGTTCATCAATGTTACGAATTGCTTCTAATGAAGGTTTACTTATTACATTGTGTTTTTCAAGAGCGTTTTCTATTAAATTCTCAATTTGTAAGAATGATATTTTATTCTGGAGAAAAGCAGCTACCGCTTCCTCATTTGCTGCATTTAATACAGTTGGTAAACTACCGCCGACTTTTCCTGCTTGATAAGCATAATCCAGACATTTAAACCTGTTAAAATCCATTTCTTGGAAATGAAGTGTCCCAAATTTAATTAAATCTAATGGTGTATGATTATTAATTGGTTTCCTTGAAGGATAGTTTAATGCATAGGCGATCGGTACTCTCATATCAGGTGTTCCTAATTGTGCCATTACACTTCCGTCATCGAATTCAATCATAGAGTGAATAACACTTTCTCTATGAAGTACTACATCAATTTTTTCATATGGCATATTAAATAGCCAATGCGCTTCAATCACTTCTAATCCTTTATTCATCATTGTAGCTGAATCAATTGTAATCTTTGCGCCCATTGACCAATTTGGATGATTTAGTGCATCTTCAATTGTAACATCCTTTAATTGATCTCTTGTTTTATCTCTAAAGCTACCACCTGAAGCCGTGATGATTAATTTATGTATTTCATTAGGGTTTTCACCATTTAAACATTGATAGATTGCTGAATGCTCACTATCTACAGGTAAAATTAAGACACCATATTTTTCTGCTTCAGCCATTACAATATGACCTGCTGTTACTAATGTCTCTTTATTCGCAAGTGCGATTGTTTTACCATATTGGATTGCTTTCATAGTTGGAACTAAACCTACACTTCCAACAACAGCGTTAACAAGTATTGTACTGTCTTCATGGACAGCAACTTCAATAAGGCCTTCTTCACCATATAAAACTTTAGTTTTCGAGGGGATACCGAAGCTCGTCAGTTTTTCAGCCTCTTCTTTACCTGCAACTGAAACTAGTTTTGGTTTAAATTCTAAAATGATCTTATATAATTCATCAATATTTCTCCCAGCTGAACACGCGACTAATTCAAAATCATTTGATTGATTTCTAATAATATCGAGTGTTTGTATACCGATTGAACCAGTTGCTCCAAGTAAGCTGATTTTCTTCATTTTCATATGTCTCCTTAAATACAAAAACTAATACTATAACGTAAATAGTAAATAGACGATTGGCAATGTGAAAATGATACTATCAAATCTGTCTAAAATCCCACCATGACCAGGTAATAAATTCCCTGAGTCTTTAACACCGTAGTATCTTTTATATGCAGATTGTACGAGATCACCTAATTGACCAAAAATCGAAACAAGTACAGCAACTAATACTAAATATAGTATTGAATGATTTAAAGTTAACATAATCGATAAAATTACTGCAACTACAACAGCACAAATAATTCCACCTATCGAACCTTCAATCGTTTTATTAGGACTAATATCTGGCCAAAGTTTAGTTTTACCTGTGGCTTTCCCAATAAAATATGCACCTGAATCAGTTGCCCAAATTACGAATAATGGGAAGAAGAAGTATGAAATACCCATATTTCTCATCTCGTACATATAATGAAATCCGAATCCTACATATAAACTGCTTAGTACTACAAAAGAAGCATCTTCAAAAGTAAATGTATTCTTTGTAATTACCGTATATGATAAAAGTAATAGGATTAGTACAATTGAAATTTCTGTTTTACCGATTTCTACAGGAAAAATCTTATCCGATAAACTATTTGGTGTAATTGCAACCCATGTTAAGATTAATCCAAGTACTGTTTGTGCACTAAATAAATTAAACTTTTTCATTCTTATCAATTCAAAATAACCGATTGTGCCAAGTGCAAATACAAGTAATCCAAACGGCCATTTACCAAATATTACCAACCCTAGAAATAAAGCTCCAGCTATAACTCCTGTTATAATACGCTGTTTCAAGTTCGTTCACCGCTTTCTTAAATACCACCATATCTTCTTGCTCGATTTTGATATTCTTTTACCGCATCAATTAAACACTCTTCAGTAAAATCGGGCCATAAAACATCTGTAAAATATAGTTCAGAATAAGCAATTTGCCAAAGCATAAAATTACTGATCCTTAATTCACCACTTGTTCTAATTAACAAATCTGGATCTTTAAAATCACTAGTCATTAAATATCGATTAAATATGTCTTCATTAATTTCTTCTTTATTTATTTTATTATCCAATACATCTGAAGAAATCTTTTTAACTGCAGAAATAATTTCGTCTCTAGATCCATAATTTAGGGCAAAATTTAATACCATACCCGTATTATTTTTAGTTTCTTCTACTGCTCTTAATACTGCTTCTGTAGTATAGCTTGGTAATTGCTCTTTATTTCCAGTTAATCTTACCTGCACATTTTCTTCGATTAATTCAGGTAAAAATGTCCCTAGAAATTCTTGTGGTAACTTCATTAAGAATTCTACTTCAGTTTTAGGTCTTTTCCAATTCTCAGTTGAAAAAGCATATAAAGTTAACGTCTTTACACCTAATTTACTAGCAGTTCTTGCAATTTTTCGAACTACTTTCATTCCCTCATAGTGTCCCTTAACCCTTGGTAGATTCCTCTTTTGTGCCCATCTACCATTACCATCCATTATTATTGCAACATGCTCAGGAATTACTCCGTCGACCCCATTTAATTGCGAACTTGGAGGTACATTTTTCTCTTCTTTATTTCTTTTAAAAAAAGAAATTAATTTAAACATCTTTAATCCTCCGTTTAAGTATATCTAATTAAAGCATTGAGTAAAAAAACCCCCTTAAACAGAGGGTCTTTTTACTCAAAGCGCTTAGTTTATTTAATTATAATGCAATAATGAAATTATGTAATAGCATAATGTGAAAAATTCATTATTTTTCTAAGCGCTAGTAAGATATACCTTGCAATGCAGTATTAAACTTCCATTATCTCTTTTTCTTTTTCTTTTGTAATTCCATCGATTTTTTCAATATGTGAATCTGTTTGTTTTTGAATGTCTTCTACAAGACCACGTAATTCATCTTCAGTAATTTCACCATTTTTTTCTGCTTTTTTAAGATCATCATTTGCATCACGGCGGATGTTACGTACTGCAACTTTAGCATCTTCAGCAGATTTTTTAACTACTTTTACTAAATCGCGACGACGCTCTTCTGTTAATGGTGGGAAACTAATTCTGATTACAGTCCCATCATTTGAAGGGTTTAAGCCTAAGTCAGCTTTTTGAATCGCTTTATCCATATCATTAATGACTGTTTTATCGTAAGGAGTAATTAATAATAATCTTGCTTCTGGTACTGAAATATTTGCCATTTGGTTGATTGGCGTTGGAGCACCATAATATTCAACTAAAACTTTATCTAAAATAGCTGGGTTTGCACGACCAGCACGTACTGTTGCTAATTCTCTAGAGAAAGCAGAAACAGCTTTTGTCATTTTTTCTTTTGCTAAAGAAATGATTTGATTAGACATCTTTTTATTTCCCCTTTACTATTGTTCCAATATTTTCGCCTAGTACGGCACGTTTAATATTACCTTCTTCCATAATTGAGAATACAATTAATGGAATATCATTGTCCATACATAAAGAAGATGCAGTTGAATCCATTACACCTAAACCTTCTTTTAATACGTCTAAATATGTAAGAGTTTCGTATTTTACAGCAGTTTTATCAATTGATGGGTCAGCTGAATATACTCCGTCTACATTATTTTTTGCCATTAAAATAACATCTGCTTCAATTTCAGCAGCACGTAATGCAGCAGTAGTATCAGTTGAGAAATAAGGATTTCCTGTACCAGCAGCAAAAATTACAACACGTTTTTTCTCTAAATGACGAATTGCTTTACGACGGATATATGGTTCTGCAACTTGACGCATTTCAATTGATGATTGTACACGAGATTGTACACCAAGTGTTTCAAGACTATCTTGAAGTGCTAATGAGTTCATTACAGTACCTAACATGCCCATGTAGTCTGCTGTAGCTCGGTCCATGCCCATTTCGCTACCTGTTTTACCACGCCAAATGTTACCAGCACCCACTACTACTGCAACTTCAACATCTAGTTCTGCAATTTCTTTAACTTGTTCAGCAATTGATTTAATAACTGATGGATTAATTCCAAATCCTTGCCCGCCAGCTAGTGCCTCACCACTAAGTTTTAATACTACGCGATTATACTTTGCTTTACTCATAATACCCTCCATTTACGTACATCTATGTAATTTACGTTTCTTTAAAAAATAGGGAACACATAGTGTCCCCTATTTTCATTCAAAGTAACAGAATTAGTTACCTTTTACTTGATTCATTACTTCTTCAGCAAAGTTATCTTCACGTTTTTCTAAGCCTTCTCCAACTTCATAACGAACGAAAGATTTAACAGTTCCGTTAGCAGCTTTTACGAATTGACCTACTTTAACGTCTGGGTTTTTAACGAAAGATTGATCTAATAAGCAGATTTCTTCGAAGTATTTACCAATACGTCCTTCTACCATTTTAGCAACGATGTTTTCAGGTTTACCTTCGTTTAATGCTTGTTGAGTTAAAATTCCACGCTCATGCTCAACTTCTTCTTGAGAAACAGCATCACGAGAAATATATTTAGGGTTGATTGCAGCGATGTGCATAGATACGTCTTTAGCAACATCTTCTTTAGTTGTTCCTTCTACTACTGAAAGAACTCCGATACGACCGCCACTGTGTAAGTAAGCACCAAATGCATCAGCATCTGTTTTAGAAACTAATTCAAAACGACGTAAAGAGATTTTTTCTCCGATTTTAGCAATTGCATGGTTGATGTATGTTTCAACAGTTTCACCATTTTCCATTGTTTGTGCTAAAGCTTCTTCAACAGTTGCAGGTTTGTTAGCAACGATATGTTTAGCAAGAACAGAACCTAATTCTTTGAAACCTTCGTTTTTAGCAACGAAATCTGTTTCAGAGTTTACTTCGATTAATACTGCATCGTTTCCAGCAACTTCAACGAAAGTTAAACCTTCAGCAGCGATACGGTCACCTTTTTTAGCAGCTTTAGCGATCCCTTTTTCACGAAGGTAGTCAATTGCTTTGTCCATGTTACCTTCAGTTTCAGTTAATGCTTTTTTGCAATCCATCATACCAGCGCCAGTTTTTTCACGTAATTCTTTTACCATTTGTGCAGTAATTGCCATAATATTTCATCTCCTATATGTAAGCTTATTTTATTCAATCGTTTTATAAGGTAAACAATTTCCGATTATTTTAACCTTAAAAAAAGGTGATAAAAGGCTAAAACCTCTTATCACCTTTCAATTTCTCATTAAGCAGTTGTTTCTTCGCCTTGTTTCGCTTCAAGAATCGCATCTGCCATTTTTGATGTAAGAAGTTTTACAGCTCTAATAGCATCGTCGTTTGCTGGGATAACGTGATCGATTTCATCTGGATCACAGTTAGTGTCAACAATACCGATGATAGGAATGTTTAACTTACGAGCTTCAGCAACAGCGATACGCTCTTTACGAGGATCAACTACGAATAATGCATCAGGAAGTTGCTTCATGTCTTTGATTCCGCCTAAGAATTTTTCAAGACGTTCTAATTCTTTTTTAAGTTGAATAACTTCTTTCTTAGGTAACACTTCAAAAGTGCCATCTTCTTGCATTCTTTCGATATCTTTTAAACGTTTAACACGTTTTTGGATTGTTTGGAAGTTTGTTAACGTTCCACCTAACCAACGTTGGTTAATGAAGTACATACCAGAACGGATTGCTTCATCTTTAATAGCTTCTTGAGCTTGTTTTTTAGTACCAACGAAAAGGATGTTTCCACCTTCAGCAGCGATACCTTTCATTACGTTGTAACATTCTTCAACCTTTTTAACTGTTTTTTGTAGGTCGATAATGTAGATACCGTTACGCTCAGTGAAGATGTAACGTTTCATTTTTGGGTTCCAACGGCGTGTTTGGTGACCGAAGTGAACACCAGCTTCTAATAATTGCTTCATAGAAATTACTGACATTTTATTTCCTCCTAATGGTTCTTTTTCCTCCGCTCACGTCTTCTTCTCCTATCACTCCCAAGCTGGGTAGCACCAATAAGAAAATCGGCAAGCGTGTGTATTAACACCATGGACTACTATAGCATATACAACATTAATTATCAAGAGAAAACGAGAAATTATTGTCGAAGTTTATACAATGATTGATTTTCCTTTTCTCTGTATAAATCCTTCTTCCATTTTCATCCATAGTAAGTCAATTTTTGGATCATCGAACGAAATTTGGTCTATTTTTCCATACTAAATGACCAACACATGAATGCAATAAATTAAAGTGATTTAGAATTGAGTATTTACCTGTCACAACAACTGAATCTTTATCAGTATTGGGAATTTTTGTTAATTTATTCAACTTAACCGTATTCTTCTTCACATTTCTTTAAATTGTTAAAAAAGAAATTGTCAATAAAGTAAGTAATGTGAGGCTGATTCCCACTACACAAATAGAAATAATCTTAACTGGACTGCCATTAACTCTCTAAATGAAATCAATGTAGAGTTTACGAGCCGCCACTATATTTTATTTTTACTTAAAAGATCCCTTAATTTAAAAATGGATTTAGCATGAATCTGGGAAACCCTAGAAGTTGATAAATTAATAATTGTTCCAATTTCAGTAAATGTTAATTCTTCATGATAATACAAACTTATTACTAGCTGTTCTTTTTCATTTAATTCCGTTACAATCGTCTTGGCAAGAAGTCTTATTTGTTCATCTTTCAGTAGCATTTCTTCTGGTGTTGCTGTTTCATGATCTTTTATTGTATGAATGAAATTAACTTGTCCCTCTCCAGCATCTTTAATTTGTTCATCTATAGACAACATATTAGAGAAAAACACATCATTTATGACATTAACAACTTCCATCGAAGAAAAGCCAGTATACAGTGCTATTTCTTCAGGTGTAGCTTTTCGTTCAAGAGCCGGTTCTAACTTTTCAATTGCACATTCTATTTTTTTTGCTTTATCTCTAATTGATCTAGGTAACCAGTCCTCCTTACGAAGACCATCCAATATATTACCACTTATTCTAATTGAAGCATATGTTTGAAATTTTAAATCTCTTTTTGGGTCAAATTTCTCTAGTGCGTCATATAAGCCCATCATCGCTAAACTGTGTAAATCATCTCTGCTGACACTTGAAGGTAATCTTTGAGCTATACGATTTACTTGAAAGTGAACTAGTGGCATATAAATCCGCATTAACGCATCTCCGGCATCTAAATCACGATCTTCAATCCACATTTTCCAATAACCTTGTGAAACATTTTTTTGAACTTGCAACACGTCTTTCACCTCAGCGAATTACCATAATATGTTTAATACTTGATTGACAATTTGTTATAAATAGTGATTTTTGGTGAAAATAAAATTTTAGGGCAACATTTAATAAAAGGAATTAAACTTTACTCAAGTTTTATTTGTGCTATTGAATTAAATATGTAAGATCATGTCGATTTCCCAAGTAGTCGAGTGAATTCATCAAAAGGAGATTACAATATATCTAGAATCGGTTCATAAAATTCTTTTTTTATTACTATTTAGCCTTTCAATTCCCTATTATTAAACGGCTAAATAGTAATAAATATGAATCTATTAATTTTATTCAATATTCGGTACGAATCAATTCATTTCGCATAGATAAGCACCACGTATTGTATAATTTTATACTAAGGCTCAAAATGCTTTTTCAATGTAAGTTTTGATAAAAAAGTGTTCATTTTTCTATCCTTATATAAATTATATTATTAAAATTCTTTAATGTGTTCACTCATTCTTTAAAATAATGTGAAATTTTATTTAGCACAATAACACAGATTAATTATTTTCATTTTTTTAAAATAATTGTACATATATTCCAGAATTCTATTTTTAATAGAATAGATTAATCTTTAGAATAACCTAATTTTAGTTATACTTAAGAAGAACTATTCAAAAAAGTAGCCTTTTTTGAATAATTGTTGTTTAGTAATTAACTGTTTATGACAAAAATTTATTAAAGCTAATGAGGTAGTCTTCAAATAGGGTTAAGACTAATAAAAGTAAGCTAGATCTAAAACTTTTCCTACTTGTTTAATATTGCACTTCTTTATCTTCGTCTTAAGGAGAGTATGTATCTAGAGTGGAAATAACTGACATATACTAAAAAACAACAATGAATTTGAAAGCAACCAAAAGAAAAAACACCATTACAATTCTATTATCTAATTCCCTCACAAAAATAATTTTTATATTTTATCACTATAATCAAGTAAATATTTTTTAATCATACCATAATTTCCAATTCGTCAATATATTTCATTTATACAAAAAAGGAAAATAGTCTCTATTTAACAAATCTTTTTATTCTAAAATATAAATTTTTAAAATTAACTCAATCATTTTTAAATTTAATAAAGACAAAAAAACCTTTTCCCAAATATTAATTGAGAAAAGGTTTAAACTTAATATTAACTTTTACCTTCTTTAAGAAGTTACTTTATTCATTAGTTAGATTTTAATTTCTCTAACTCTAATAAGAATTTGTCATTTAGTACTTTAATATAAGTACCTTTCATTCCTAGTGATCTTGACTCGATAACACCAGCACTTTCTAATTTACGTAGTGCGTTTACGATAACAGATCTTGTAATTCCTACTCGGTCAGCAATTTTACTTGCTACTAATAAACCTTCATAGCCGTTTAATTCTTCAAAAATATGTTCGATTGCTTCTAATTCGCTATAAGAAAGAGATGAAATAGCCATTTGTACAACTGCTTTACTTCTAGCTTCTTCTTCAATTTCTTCTGCTTTTTCACGTAGAATTTCCATACCTACTACTGTAGCGCCATATTCAGCTAAGATTAAATCATCATTTTCAAAATCTTGATTAATTCGAGCTAGAACAAGAGTACCTAATCGCTCACCACCACCAATAATTGGTACGATAGTTGTTAAACCACCAGAAAATAAATCTTTATTTTCAACTGGGAATGCAGTGTACTCACTATTGATGTCTATATTTGATGATGTTTCATTAATATTAAATAGGTTTTGTGTATATTCTTCAGGGAATTGGCGATCGCTGAACATTTTTTGCATACGCTCATTTTCGATTTTTTGGTGAAGACCGTACCCTAATAATTTCCCTTTACGACTTAAAATAAATACATTTGATTCAATAACTTCTTCTAATGTATCTGCCATTTCTTTAAAGTTTACTGGCTTCCCTGCAGATTGTTGTAATAACTTATTAATCTTTCTTGTTTTTTCTAATAATTGCATCTTTCTAAATGCCTCCTATTTAATTGTACATTTCCTTTGAACTTCTTAGCAATCTCATGGCTGAATTCAAAAATGTTCTTTAACAAAATCATAAAATGAATTGACTTATATCTTTATCTTTTGCAATATTTGCGAGCTTTTCATTTACATATTGTGGTGTAATCATAATTGTTCCCATTTGAATTTCAGAAGCTTCAAACGATAGGTCTTCAAGGAGCTTTTCCATAATAGTATGCAATCTTCTTGCGCCTATGTTATCCGTAGTCTGATTAACTTCAAATGCTATTTGTGCTATTCTACGTATAGCATCGTCAGAAAATTCGATTTGTATACCTTCTGTAGACAATAAAGCTTTATATTGTTTAATAATTGAAAAATCAGGCTCAACTAATATACGAACAAAATCTTCAACAGATAATTTCCCTAATTCTACACGAATTGGGAAGCGACCTTGTAATTCAGGTATTAAATCTGATGGTTTTGAAATATGAAATGCACCAGCTGCAATAAATAGAATATGATCCGTTTTAACTGGTCCATATTTTGTCACAACTGTACTTCCTTCAACGATTGGTAATATGTCTCTTTGTACGCCCTCTCTCGAAACATCTTGAGTAGAGTTTTGTTTACTTGCAATCTTATCAATTTCATCAATGAAAATAATACCTAATTGCTCAGTCCTATAAACTGCTTCTTGGGCTACTTCATCCATATCGATTAATTTCTGAGCTTCTTCATTCGTTAAAATCTTACGAGCTTCTTTAACAGTA
Source organism: Gottfriedia acidiceleris (assembly GCF_023115465.1). Classification (NCBI taxonomy): domain Bacteria; kingdom Bacillati; phylum Bacillota; class Bacilli; order Caryophanales; family Bacillaceae; genus Gottfriedia; species Gottfriedia acidiceleris. Next base: position 3,075,428 of record NZ_CP096034.1, read on the forward strand.
AGCTTTCTTTTTTTAGTTTTCTTTGGAAATAGACTACCTATTGACTCCTGGAAGTTCATTCCCATTTGTTCCATTCCAGTTCCTTGCATAAAATCTAGCATCGGAGCTTGTTGTTGCTCTACTTCAATAGACACAAGATCTTCTTCTAGTTTTCCAGATAATAATTGAAATTCTATATTTCTTCTTTTAGATGTTAATTCTGTGTCATTCTCTTCTTGCTCAGCATTCGAGTTTTGTGAATCTTGATTAAAAAGCATCTCAAGTGGGTTTTTGAATGAAGCTTGTTTTTTTGTACTTGGTGCTAGAAGTTTTACTAATCTTTGATTCGCATTTTTTTCAGCTTGATCTTTCACCTTATTCATACGCTCTTCTTTTACAATTCGAATAGAAGTTTGGACTAAATCGCGAATCATTGATTCTACATCTCTACCAACGTAACCAACTTCTGTAAATTTTGTAGCTTCGACTTTAATGAATGGCGCGCCAACTAGTTTTGCCATCCTTCTAGCAATTTCAGTTTTACCAACACCTGTTGGACCAATCATTAAAATATTTTTTGGTGAAATTTCATCACGGAATGACTCTTCAAGTAAACTTCTACGATATCGATTTCTGAGTGCAATTGCTACTGCTTTTTTCGCTTGGTGTTGTCCAACAATATATTGATCAAGTTTTTCAACAATTTGACGAGGCGTGAAAGAAGTACTCATAATACACTCTCCTATTCTAATTCTTCTAATATTATATTTCCGTTCGTATACACACAAATATCACTTGCAGTTTTTAAACTAGCATATGCAATTTGTTTTGCTGAAAGATTTTCCCCTGCGTTTTCCTTTAGCGCACGGCCTGCTGCAAGGGCATAATTCCCTCCAGAACCGATTGCAAGAATTCCATCGTCAGGCTCAATTACTTCACCAGTACCAGAAATTAATAATAATGAATTATGATCCATTACGATTAGCAATGCTTCAAGTTTATGTAATACTCGATCTGTTCTCCATTTTTTTGCTAATTCAACAGCAGCTCGTTGAATATTTCCATTATATTCAACTAACTTGCCCTCAAAAAGTTCGAATAAAGTAAATGCATCTGCAACAGATCCTGCAAAACCAGCTAAAACCTTTCCATTAAAAAGCTTTCTTACTTTTCTTGCAGTATGCTTCATTACTACTGCATTTCCAAAAGTTACTTGACCATCACCAGCCATGGCACTTTTACCATCGTGTCTGATTGCGAAAATCGTTGTAGCATGAAAATTGGACATGTGAATCCTCCTTAGAAATGTCGTTAATTTCTAAAATTGAGCGAATTTATGCTCTAGGATGATGTAAATTGTATACCTTTTGTAATCTTTCCTTCGTTACATGTGTATAGATTTGAGTAGATGATAAATTCTCATGCCCAAGTAATTCTTGAACACTACGAATATCAGCACCGTTATCAAGCATATGTGTAGCAAAGGTATGCCTTAACATATGTGGATAGATTTTATTAGTCAACGAAGTATCTTTGATCATTTTTTCTAATATACCACGGACACCTCTTGCCGTTAGTTTTGTACCACGGTGATTCAAAAAAAGATCGTCATTCATTTGCTTGTTAGCTACTATCAGTCTATTTCGGCCATCTTCTATATATGTATGAAGAGCTTTTTCTGCATAACTGCCAAAGGGAATATACCGCTGTTTATTCCCTTTGCCCGTTACTAAAATAGTCCCAATTTGAAAATCTATGTCTTTTAATTTCAAATTACAGCATTCGCTTACTCGGATTCCGGTAGCATATAGCAATTCTAAAAGAGCTTGATTTCTTTGTCCAAGTTCCGTATCTAGATCGCTAATCTTAAATAGTTTTTCAAGTTCTTCCTTGTATAAAAATCTTGGTATCATAGTTTCTTTTTTAGGAAGTGATGCTAGTACAAAAGGATTCTCTTTTGCTTCATTTTCTCTCATAAGAAAACGATAGAAACTTCTTAAACAAGAAATATGCTTTGAGACTGTACGTCTTGATAGCTGTTTGTCATGCAAAGTTGTTAAATAGAGACGAACATCAGAATAAGTAACTGAAGAAAATGAAATAATGGATTGTTGCTCCATAAAAACTAGAAATTGTTCAACAATTTTTTTATAACTATTTAATGTGTATTGTGAAGAGTTTTTCTCTAATTGTAAATACTGAATGAATAATTGACACAATATTTTAATATTCAAGGTAATTTCTCCTCACAAGCCACTACATACTAACATATTAAGTAGCTATTTGCAATTTATTTTCTTAACATTCTACAAAATTCATAATTGATTCTAATGCACGGTTTGCATATGCTTCATATCGTTCTTGTTTTCTTTTAATTTTGACATCAAGTCGAGGGAACAGACCGAAATTAGCATTCATAGGTTGGAAGTGTTTTGCACTTGTTGTCGTTATATAATTAGCCATACTTCCAATTGCAGTTTCAGCTGGGAATACGACTAACTCTTTCTCCATTACGTATCTAGCTGCATTTATTCCTGCTACTAAACCAGATGCTGCAGATTCTACATAACCTTCCACTCCAGTCATTTGACCTGCAAAGAATAAATCTTCACGACCTTTAAAACGATATGTTGCCTCTAATAGATTCGGTGAATTTATAAAGGTATTTCGATGCATTACACCATATCGTACAATTTCAGCATTCTCTAGGCCAGGTATTAATTGCAAAACTTCTTTTTGAGGTCCCCATTTTAAATGCGTTTGGAATCCTACTATATTATATAAAGTTCCAGCACTGTCATCCTGACGTAGTTGGACAACTGCATACGGAGTTTTACCAGTCTTTGGATCCTCTAAGCCTACTGGTTTCATTGGTCCAAATAGTAATGTTTGCTTACCGCGTTTAGCCATTACTTCAACTGGCATACAGCCTTCAAAGAAAATCTCTTTTTCAAATTCTTTTAAAGGAACTGTTTCTGCTGTAGTTAATGCTTCATAAAAACGATCAAATTCCTCTTCTGTCATTGGGCAGTTTAAGTAAGCTGCTTCACCTTTATCATATCTTGATTTTAAATATACTTTATTCAAATCAATACTTTCTTTTTCTACTATTGGAGCCGCTGCATCATAAAAATAAAAATAATCTTCACCTGTTAATTCTTTTAATTGCTGTGATAATTCAGGTGATGTTAAAGGTCCTGTTGCGATAACTGTAGGTCCTTCAGGAATTTTAGTCATTTCTTCGTTATGCACAGTTACATTTGGATGATTTTTTACATACTCAGTTACACGGCTTGCAAACTCATGTCGGTCTACAGCTAACGCACCACCTGCTGGTACAGCACACTCATCAGCAGATCGAATAATCACAGAATCTAATCTTCTCATTTCCTCTTTTAATACACCTACAGCGTTCGTTAATGTATTCGCTCTTAGTGAATTACTACAAACTAATTCAGCAAACTTATCTGTATGATGAGCAGGTGTTTGTCTAACTGGTCTCATCTCGTATAAATGTACTTTAATTCCTCTTTTGGCGATTTGATACGCAGCCTCGCTTCCTGCTAAACCTGCTCCAATTACATTAATAAATTGTTCTTTCATTGTTAACTCCTTCTACGCTGATTCAATCAAAATTACGTAATAATATTTTATAATTTTTTTCTTAAAGATTTCTTAATAAAAAGTTGATATGAAAAGTAAAAGTGAGCAAATTAATTGCTCACACTTTTATTTGGACAAGTCTTTAGGGAATATGAATTTCAGACTGATTATTGCTGGCATTCTAAAGGTAAGTATATTAATTACTCACACTTGTTGATCTTCTTTGTAGTCACAAGATACACATTGAACTTGAATACCTTTTTTCATTTTCTTTTCAACTAATAAGTTTTCACATTTCGGACAAGGTCTTGCAATTGGCTTATCCCAAGATAAGAATTCACATTCTGGATAATTCGTGCATCCATAGAATATTCGATTCTTTTTCGATTTTCGTTCAATTATATTCCCATCTTTACATGTAGGACATTTGACACCAATATCTTTTACAATTGCTTTTGTATTTCTGCAATCTGGAAAGTTCGAGCACGCCATGAACTTACCGTATCTGCCCATTTTAAATACCATCGGGCTTCCACATAGTTCACAGTCTTCTCCAGCAGGTTCATCTCTAATTTCAACTTTTTGCATTTCTTTTTCAGCTATTTCTAAGTGTTTCTCAAAACCTCTATAAAATTGATCGATGATTTGAATCCAGTTCACATTGCCGTCTTCAATTTTATCAAGGTCACCTTCCATTTGAACCGTAAACTCAATATTAATTACTTCTGGGAAAAACTCAACGACTAAATCAAATACTATTTGCCCTAGTTCAGTAGGTACAAATCGTTTATTATCTAAGGAAACATATCCACGTTTCTGAATCGTTTCTAGAGTTGGTACATATGTTGATGGTCGACCTATTCCTAACTCTTCAAGCGTTTTTACTAATCTAGCTTCCGTGTAACGTGGAGGTGGTTGAGTAAAATGTTGTTCAGGTAATATATCTTCTAATTTAACTTTTTCACCTTCAGCTAATGGTGGAAGGATTCGATCTTTTTCTTCTGTGCCATCATCATTACTTTCTATATATACCTTCATAAAGCCAGGGAATTTAACTACTGACCCATTAGCTCTAAATATTACATCATTATTAATTAAATCAACTTTAACCGTATCTAGTACGGCTGATGCCATCTGACTAGCAACAAAACGTTCCCATATTAATTTATAAAGACGATATTGATCACGACTAACATGTGCTTTGATTGTATCAGGCGAACGTAAAGTTGACGTTGGTCTAATTGCTTCGTGTGCATCTTGTACTTTATCTGATTTTTTTTCGCTTTTTTTATTTGTAGCAACAAAATCTGCACCATAAGTATCAATTATATAAGATTTTGCTTCCTCAGCGGCAACATCGGATATTCTAGTTGAATCAGTTCTCATATATGTGATTAATCCGACCTGTCCTCCACTACCTAGGGAAATCCCTTCATATAATTGCTGTGCAATCATCATCGTTTTCTTTGCACGCATATTTAATTTCCTAGCTGCTTCCTGTTGTAATAAGGAAGTAGTAAAAGCAGTTGCTGGATTACGTTTACGTTCTTTTCTTGTAACACTCTGAACTTCAAAGTGATCACCTTTTATTTGTGATAAAACATTTTTCACGTCTGTTTCAGAATTCAATTCCAATTTTTTACCATTAACTCCGTAAAAAGAAGTATCAAATGTTTCTTTCTTTGTTAAAGCTTTACTTTTAATTGTCCAATATTCTTCAGGTTGGAAGCTTTCAATCTCTTTTTCTCGCTCGATGATCAGTCTTAGAGCGACAGATTGAACTCGACCAGCACTTAAGCCCTTTTTCACTTTCTTCCATAGTAATGGGCTTATGTTATACCCTACTAAACGATCTAATACCCGTCTTGCTTGCTGTGCGTCAACTAAATTCATATTAATTGGTCTAGGTTTTTTAAAAGACTCTTTTATAGCATCTTTTGTAATTTCATTAAACACTACACGACAATCCGATGATGTATCGATATTGAGTGTATTCGCAATATGCCATGCTATTGCTTCACCTTCGCGATCTGGATCGGCTGCTAGATAGATTTTTTTTGCTTTTTTCGCAGCAGATCTTAAATCCTTTAAAACTGGACCTTTTCCACGGATTGTTATGTATTTTGGGTTGTAATCGTTTTCTATTTCAATCCCCATCTGGCTTTTAGGTAGATCTCGAACATGTCCCATTGATGCGATTACTTTGAATTTTTTACCTAAATACTTTTCTATTGTTTTAGCCTTTGAAGGGGACTCCACTATAACTAAATTTTCTGCCATCTTTTAAGCCTCCCGAGAGTTTCCTATTCATTACTCTCTGTATTCCTTATTTCTTTCTTTTATTCTTATGTATTCTCAAATAGATTCATAATAAGAAGAGTTCAATTTATATTTTTGATTTTCCTTCATACAATTTCAAATTGTATAGTTAATTCTATACATTAGTCAAATTTTATTTAGATATAAAATAACACAAGTCGCATTAGTATTGTCAATATTTTGTAATCTAAACATATTTTTTTATTTTTTAGTCTATTCCTAAAATTCCTCTAAAATATCATTTGTACATGTAATTAACTTCGCTCCATCCTGAATTAATCGATGATTTCCTTTATATTCTTCCATTATAATCGGACCTGGCACTGCAAATACCTCTCTATTATATTGAATTGCAAAATTTGCAGTAATCATCGTCCCGCTCTTCTCCTTAGCCTCTAAAACGATTAAACCTTTTGATAACCCAGCAATAATTCTATTTCTTCTAGGAAAATATCTTTTTTCTGGTCTAATATAAGATGGATATTCGCTAATAACTAAATGATTTAATGATATTTCATTAAATAAGTTACGGTTTTCTTTCGGATAAATATAGTCTAACCCACATCCGACAACTGCAATCGTTGATCCATTGTGGAAAATAGCTGAATTATGTGCAATTGAATCACATCCAGATGCCATTCCACTTACAATAACACAATTTTCTCTTATCAGCCCTAATATTATTGAATCACAAATAATTTTCGCAAATAAAGTTGGTTTTCTAGCTCCAATTATACTCAACATGAATTGTTCATTAAGAATTTTTTGATTACCTTTTAAATATAAAACGAACGGAGGATCACATATTTCCCTTAACAAATCCGGATATAAATCATCATAAATTGTAATAATTTTAATATTTTTTTTATAGCTTTCTTTTAAAATATCAAAAATGGAAGTTGAATGAAGTTGATTATATAATGTTTCAGCGGCTTTGGTAGTCATTTGAAATGTAGTTTTAAATGTAGAAGGTGAATATCGATAGAGGTTTTCTAAATGTGGATCAAAGAGAAGAATCTTCTTGATTGCTTGATAGTTTTCAAATAAAAAATGATGCAAATGAATAAGTCGAATTTTCTTTTTCATGTATTCTCCTTTCTTATAAGAAAGTAGCCTCCTATCGGAGGCTACTTATTTAATCATTATTATACTAAAGCTTCATGTGTCTTACATTGTTCATATAAGCCACGCTCTTTTAATGCACCAATTAAAGTTTCGCCCATTACTGCAGGAGTAAGTGCAACTTTAATGCCACAGCTTTCCATTGTAGCCATTTTCTCTTTAGCAGTACCTTTACCGCCTGCGATGATTGCACCAGCATGTCCCATACGTTTACCTTCTGGAGCTGTTTGACCGCCAATGAATCCTACTACTGGTTTCGCCATATTAGCTTGTACCCACTCAGCAGCTTCTTCTTCTGCAGTTCCACCGATTTCACCAATCATAATAACTGCATAAGTTTCTGGATCTTCATTGAATGCTTTTAATACATCGATGAAGTTTGTTCCATTTACAGGGTCTCCACCAATACCTACAGCTGTAGATTGACCAATACCAGCTTGTGTTAATTGATGTACAGCCTCATATGTTAATGTACCAGAACGTGATACGATTCCTACATGACCTTTTTTATGAATGTAACCAGGCATGATACCAATTTTACACTCATCTGGAGTGATAACACCAGGGCAGTTAGGACCAACTAATCTTGTCTTTTTGCCTTCCATGTACTTTTTAACTTTTACCATATCAAGTACTGGAATACCTTCTGTAATACAAATTGCGATATCTAATTCTGCATCAACTGCTTCCATGATCGCATCAGCAGCAAATGCTGGTGGTACGTAGATTACAGATGCATTAGCACCAGTAGCTTCAACTGCATCTTTAACTGTATTGAATACAGGTACGCCAGCAATGTCAGTTCCACCTTTACCAGGAGTTACACCACCAACGATTTTAGTACCATACTCTAACATTTGAGTTGTATGGAATAAGCCTTGTGAACCAGTAATACCTTGTACAATGACTTTTGTATCTTTATTAATGAATACGCTCATTTTTATCCTCCCTTTCTTAGCCTACAAGTGCAACGATTTTTTCAGCGCCATCAGCCATTGAATCTGCTGCAACAATGTTTAAGCCTGACTCATTAAGAATCTTCTTACCTAATTCAACATTCGTTCCTTCTAAACGAACTACTAATGGTAAGTGTAAACCAACTTGTTTAGTTGCTTCGATTACACCTTCAGCAATAACATCACACTTCATGATGCCACCGAAGATATTAACGAAAATCCCTTTAACATTTTGGTCAGAAAGGATGATTTTAAACGCTTCTGTAACTTTCTCAGCTGTAGCACCGCCCCCCACATCAAGGAAGTTAGCCGGATCTCCACCGTAGTGTTTGATGATATCCATTGTAGCCATTGCTAGACCAGCACCATTAACCATACATCCGATATTTCCGTATAAAGAAATATAGTTTAAGTCATACTTAGAAGCTTCGATTTCTTTTGGATCTTCTTCTTCTAAGTCACGGTAAGCTAGAATATCTGCATGACGATATAAAGCATTTGAGTCAAAGTTTAACTTTGCATCTAATGCCATTACTTCTCCATCACCTGTAACTACTAATGGGTTAATTTCAGCGATTGAGCAATCTTTTTCGATAAACGCAGCATATAAGCCCATCATGAACTTTACAGCTTTGTTTACTAAGTTGCTTGGAATGTTGATATTGAACGCAATACGACGAGCCTGGAAGCCTTGTAGACCTACTGCTGGATCAATATACTCTTTAAAGATTTTTTCAGGTGTTTTTTCTGCTACTTCTTCAATTTCAGTTCCACCTTCTTCAGAAGCCATTAATACAACTTGTGAAGTAGCGCGGTCTAAAACTAAACCAACATAATATTCTTTTTTAATATCGCAGCCTTCTTCGATAAGTAAGCGCTTAACTTCCTTACCTTCTGGTCCAGTTTGATGAGTAACTAATACTTTACCTAGAATTTCACTAGCATATGTATTTACTTCATCTAAATTTTTCGCTACTTTTACGCCACCCGCTTTACCGCGGCCACCAGCGTGAATTTGAGCTTTTACTACGCATACAGCTGTACCTAATTCTTTAGCTGCTTCTACTGCTTCTTCAACAGTGAATGCAACTTTACCGTTTGGTACTTTGACGCCATAGCTTCGTAGGATTTCTTTCCCTTGATACTCATGGATATTCATGATCCATCCTCCCCTTTTAGAACAAGACAAATTAAAACACATCCCTATTGTATCTCTTACAGAATATACTGTAAATACTTTAGTAGAAAAGAATTAAATATTCTATGTTTTTATATAGAAAACCCTTTCATATACAATAGTTAATGTAGTTTATCATATTACAATATTATTTTTCCAATAATTTATCTTTATCCTTTAAAAAATAGATTAACGTCAGTTAGCATCATTTTTGATTTTAGGTTTACATCATTTCGATTTAACTATCTACGTTATGCAAACATAAAATGTTATGTAATTTTAAACCGTCGTTAATCTATTCTATTTTAGACTACTTCAATAAATTGATGTAGTCTAACTACCATTTATTTTTTACAATCAAACTTTTTCTTTGATTGGTGCAAAAGATCTTCTATGTTCATTAATAATTCCATGCTCATCGATTGCTTTTAAATGTTCCTTAGTTCCATATCCCATATGCTTTTCAAATCCATAGTTCGGGTGCTTTAAACTAAGTTCGCACATTAAAGAATCTCTTGTTTCTTTTGCTAGTACGGATGCAGCTGCTATACTGATGCTCGTTGCATCGCCCTTTATGATTGATGTTTGAGAAATATTCAGCGGTAGTTTCATTGCATCAATTAATAAATGTTCAGGCGAATGAGTTAGTTGTTCAATCGCACGTCTCATCGCTAGTTTAGTCGCTTCATAAATATTGATTTCATCTATTTCAGTTGAACTGGCCATACCAACCCCATAAGAAATTGCTTCTTCCTTAATCCGTTTAACGAAATACTGTCGTTTCTCTTTAGATAATTTTTTTGAATCATCTAATCCAATTAGCTCAGTATTTTCCGCTAAAATTACTGCGGCTGCTACAACAGGACCAGCTAATGGACCTCTACCAACTTCATCTACTCCTGCAATTAACTTTATATTTTGGCGATAAAGATTCTGTTCATATTCCATCATTTTAAGGAATTTCTCCCTAGCTAAATCTCTTTTTTCTTGTTCTTTATACCATTTAGCTACTAGCTTTTGCACACCAATTCTTTGATCACTTTCAAATTCTTTTAAGAGTTCATTCGTTGGGTCAGTTAATTCACTTAGTATATTTTTTATTTCATCTATTTTCAGAGACATAAATTAGAACTCCTTTTATAACATGTTCTGTTTAGACCATAAAATTTCATTAAAAAAGAAGAAAGTACGCTTATTCTTGCGCACTTTCTTCTACTATTTCATCAGTTACTTCAAGCATTGATGGATTTTCGAAAGTTAATCTTCCTAATTTCCCAGCTCTTAGCTCACGTAAAAATAAATCAGATGTTTTATCATAATCTATCATTCCGCCTGACATAAGTAATCCACGTTTCTTTCCAATATGATCAAAAATATCAACGACTTCTTCAGCAAATAGAACTTCATCATTCATGTCATATCTTTCTTTTAACACATTTGGATAAAACTCTCTTAAATATTTAATCGCATAAATCATTACTTCTTGTAGGTTAATGATACTATCTTTTATTGCTCCTGTAGTTGCTAAACGAAGACCTACAAGTTGATCTTCAAATTTAGGCCACAATATACCCGGTGTATCAAGCAGTTCAATTTCTTTCCCTACTTTTATCCACTGCTGTGCTTGCGTTACACCTGGACGGTCACCAGTTTTAGCAATATTTTTTCGTGCGAGCTTATTGATTAAAGTCGATTTTCCAACATTCGGGATTCCAACAATTAACGCTCGAATTGCGCGAGGTTTAATCCCTTTTGATCTCATTTTATCAAATTTCTCTTTTACAAGTATTTCACAGGAAGAAATAATCGCTTTTAACCCTTGTCCAGATGCTGCATCAATAGCAATTGCCATAACGCCTTGTTTTTCATAATGCGCTAACCATTGCTGAGTAATTCTTGGATCTGCTAAATCTGCTTTATTTAATAAAAGCAATCTTGGTTTATTTGAAATTATTTCATCGATCATTGGATTTCTAGAAGCAGCAGGTACCCTTGCATCCGCTAATTCAATTACAACATCAATTAATGATAGTTTTTCAGTAACTTGTCTTCTAGCTTTTGCCATATGGCCAGGAAACCATTGAATCGTCATGTTGCCACCTTCTTATACATTGAATAATCAAGATTAGTTTGGCTTTTATTTAGCCATTTCAACCTCTGATAACGGCCAAAAAACAAAACTTGCGCGGCCTAAAATTTCTTTTTGACTAACTGTTCCGATAATACGACTATCTTTACTTAAACGACGATTATCACCTAAAACGAATACTTGTCCCTTAGGTACTGTTTTTCTACCTGTAATCTCTTCTAACTTAAAGTCTTCAGTTAGAGGACCATCCGTCGTTTCTTTTTTATATTCGTTCAAATATGGTTCTTTATACGGTTTACCGTTTACATATAGGACATCATTTCTATATTCTACTGTGTCACCTGGTAAGCCAATAACTCGTTTAATATAATCTTTTTCCTTTGTAGCATGGAAGACTACAATATCAAAACGTCTAGGTTCATGTAGTTTGTATACGATCTTATTTACAATCATTCTACTTTGATCCTGTAGTGTTGGCATCATTGAGATCCCGTCAACTAAAACCGGTGTAAAAAGGAATGTTCGAATACCAAGTGCAAGTACAAGCGCAATAAAAATTGTTTTAACTAATTCCCAAATTCCACCACTATTGCTTTCTTTCAACCTAATCCCTCCATTTTATAACCATACGTTTTGCAGTTTTAACCAGTTAAGTTAATAACTTAATTTATGTATTCTATTTTACTTTTTATTATATCCATAATCTACAAATATTGGAAAAAAAGGAGCTTGTTTAATACAAGCTCCTTTCAAAAGACTATCGAAGTTCTTTAATTCTTGCTTTTTTACCAGTAAGTGCACGTAGGTAGTAAAGTTTAGCACGACGTACTTTACCGCGACGAACAACGTCTAATTTAGCAATTTTTGGAGTGTGAATTGGGAACGTACGTTCAACACCAACTCCGTAAGAAATTTTACGAACTGTGAAAGTTTCGCTAATTCCGCCACCACGACGTTTAATAACTACACCTTCGAATAATTGGATACGCTCACGAGTACCCTCAACAACTTTAACGTGAACTCGTACAGTATCACCTGGACGGAATGCTGGTAAGTCAGTTCTTAGTTGTTCTTTTGTAATTTCGTTGATTAAATTTTGCATAGTGTATGCTCTCCTTTTCCAACCGATGCTCTTACAAGATTTAGTGACTCGCAGCGGAACACCGAGAATAAAGGCTCAAGTATTACTCAAGCCACAAGTTATATTAACATATTCTATTAGTACACGCAACTAGTTTTCTTGTTTTAATTCTTCTTTTACTTGCTCCATCCATTTAACTTCTTTGTTAGATAGAGAGTAGTTTTCGAGTAAATCTGGACGGCGCGTTATCGTACGTTTAAAAGATTGTTTTGTACGCCATTCTTCTATTTTCGCATGATTTCCTGATAATAAAACATCTGGTACTTTATGTCCTCTAAATTCGGCAGGTCTCGTGTAATGAGGGTGCTCTAATAATCCTGTACTAAATGAATCTTCAATTTTCGAAGTAGTATTACCAAGTACCCCAGGTAATAAACGAACAACGCTATCAGCAATGACCATAGCACCAAGTTCTCCACCTGTTAATACATAATCACCAATTGAGATTTCATCCGTCACGACATGTTCACGAATTCGTTCATCATAGCCTTCATAATGTCCACAAATAAAGATTAAGTGTTCCTCTTTTGCAAGCTCTTCAGCTTTACGTTGATTAAATCTCTCTCCTTGAGGGCATAGAAGGACTACTCTCGGCTTATTTTCACTTTTTGATACTAATTCATCAACAGCATCAAAAATCGGCTGTGGAGCTAGTACCATACCAGCGCCACCACCATATGGATAGTCATCAACATTTGAATGTTTATTCGTAGAGAAATCTCTAAAATTTACACAACGAAACTTAACAGCCTCTTTTTCTTGTGCTTTTTTTAAAATGGAAGAATTTAAAACTCCTTCAAACATTTCTGGAAAAAGGGTTAAAAAGTCTAATTTCATCATAATAGACCTTCCATTAATTCGATTTTAACTTTTTTATTCGCTACATCTATTTCTTTCACAATTTGCTCGATATATGGAATAAGGGCATCTTTTTGACCTTTTCTTTGAATCACCCAAACATCATTTGCACCTGGAGATAATATTTCTTTTATTTTACCAATTTGCTCTCCATCAATTGTCTCAACAACACAGCCAATAATTTCATGGTAATAGTACTCATTTTTATCTAGCTCGTGTAATTGATCTTCAGTAATCTTTAAAATCCCATTTTTAAGTGGTTCTACAGAGTCTAGAGACTCATACCCATCAAATGTTAGTAAATCAAAATTTTTATGTACACGGTGACTTGTTACGATTAATTCAATTGGTGTCGATTCGTTTTCTTTAAAGAAATATAGTGTATTACCTTTTACGTAACGTTTTTCTGGAAAATCAGTTCTAGAAATAACTCGAACCTCTCCTCGAACACCATGTGTATTTACAATTTTTCCGACATTTAAATATTTTTTCATTCTTTTACCTCTATATTAAAATTTCTCTGTTCATTAGTAGTTTGACCATTTAGATTGTATATATGTCTACTTGAGACCTTAGGCGGTTAAAACAGTTAGCCTTATTCCAATTATAGCATACCTCAAAGTCATTTAAGCATCAAAAGCTACCTCTTGCCCAAACGACTTACATCTATTCATAAATAAGGGCTACCACATTATATCGGGCTTTCCCGTAAATCTCTGTAATGTTGAAAACGGCCCTTAGCTATAGCCAAGGACCGTTTTACATTACTGAATATCTAAGTGAATACGTTTTGCGTTTTCATTACTTGCTGCATATACAACCGTACGAATCGCTTTAGCAATTTTACCATGTTTGCCAATCACTCTACCAGCATCTTCAGGGTTTACCTGTAAATGAAAGAATAGATTGTTCTCATCTTCTTTAACTTGAAGTGAAATATCCTCTGGATGATCTACAAGACTTGAAACAATTGCATTTATGAGTGTATTCATCTTTTTTTCCATAATTACTTGCCGTTGCGAGCGTTGTGGAATTTCTCTAAGATACCAGCTTTAGAGAATAAGTTACGAACTGTATCTGATGGTTTAGCACCTGTTCCTAACCATTTTAATGCTGCTTCTTCGTTAATTTTGATTTCAGCTGGTTGAGCAACTGGATTGTAAGTTCCAATTTCCTCGATGAAACGTCCATCACGAGGAGAACGAGCGTCTGCTACTACTACACGGTAAAAAGGAGATTTTTTAGCTCCCATACGTTTTAAACGAATTTTAACTGCCATTTTTAAAGCACCTCCGAAAATATTTACAACGATTTATATATTATCAAAAACCAATACTGTTTGTAAAGTAAAATTTCTTAACAGCATAATTTTTTATTAAATGATGTTTAAATGTTGGAAATTTATACAAATAGGTTAGAATAAGCCCGGAAATTTAAAACCTTTCTTCTTCCCTTTTTGCATACCACCCATCATTTTCATCATTTTTTTCATTTCTTCAAACTGTTTTAATAAACGGTTTATTTCTTGTACAGGACGACCAGAACCTCTAGCTATTCGCTTTCTGCGACTTGAGTTAATAATATCTGGTGTAAGCTTTTCCTGCTTTGTCATCGATTGAATAATTGCCTCTACATGAGCGATTTGTTTATCGTCAATTTGCAGGTCATTCAATCCTTTAATTTTGTTTGCACCTGGCATCATTTTTAAAATATCACCAAGTGGTCCCATTTTTTTAACTTGAGAAAGTTGGTCTAAGAAATCATCTAAAGTAAAGGATGCATTTCTTAATTTTTGTTCCATTTCTTTTGCTTTTTCTTGGTCTACGTTTTCTTGTGCTTTTTCGATTAAAGTAAGCACATCACCCATTCCTAGAATACGTGATGCCATTCGTTCTGGATGGAACGGCTCAATTGCATCTAGTTTTTCACCAAGTCCAACAAATTTAATTGGAGTATTTGTAACTGCACGAATTGATAATGCTGCACCACCACGAGTATCGCCATCAAGCTTCGTCAAAACGACTCCAGTTAAACCTAATTGATCATTAAAGCTTTGTGCCACATTGACTGCGTCTTGCCCTGTCATTGCATCAACAACTAGGAAGATTTCTTCAGGTTTTGAAAGTTCTTTAATTTGTGCAAGTTCTTCCATTAAACCTTCGTCAATATGTAAACGACCTGCAGTATCAATTAGAACATAGTCATGATGTTCATCCTTAGCGTGTTGAATCGCTTGTTTCGCAATTTCAACCGGACTTACTTGATCTCCTAATGTAAATACTGGCAAATCTAATTGTTTACCTAATGTTTGAAGCTGTTTAATCGCGGCAGGACGGTAAATATCTGCTGCAACTAAAAGCGGCTTACGATTGTACTTTTTTCGAAGTAAATTTGCTAATTTACCAGTCGTTGTTGTTTTACCAGCACCTTGTAAACCAACCATCATAATAACAGTTGGCGGGCGATTTGAAACAGCAATTTTGCTTTGTTCTCCACCCATTAATGCTGTTAGTTCTTCTTGAACTACCTTTACAACATGTTGACCAGGCGTTAAGCTTTGTAATACTTCTTGTCCTACAGCTCGTTCTGAAACACGTTTCACAAAATCTTTAACAACTTTAAAGTTAACATCCGCCTCTAGTAAAGCAAGACGAACTTCTCTCATCATTTCCTTGACATCAGATTCAGATACTTTACCTTTGCCACGAACCTTTTGTAATGTCTTTTGAAGTCGGTCGGCTAATCCTTCAAATGCCATAAAACCGTCCTCCTTATTATTCTAATTTCTCTAACGCATCGATTACTCGAAGAAACTCGTCATCTACAACTTTACCTTTTTTAGCATAAGTTTTCAAATGATTTAAAAGTTCATTTCGTTGTTGAAATTTTTTTAGAAGTAATAATTTCTCTTCATATTCTTCTAACATAGCTTCAGTACGTTTTATATTATCATAAACCGCCTGTCTACTAATGTTAAACTCTTCCGCAATCTCACCTAAAGAATAGTCATCCAAGTAATATAATGACATATAGCTTTGTTGTTTAGGAGTTAAAAGAGAATGATAAAAATCATATAGATAATTGATTCTCATCGTCTTATCTAACATTGTATGATCTGCCATAACTATCACTCCTTTGTTAAGTGAATTGCCTTTACATATGCTAGTTTACCTAATACACAAATATCTGTCAAGTTTTTTACTTGACGATTATTGAACTACTCACCACTTAACACCTTTACAGGTTGTTTGAAGTGAGAGATTCTTGGGAACTGAGCATATTTGCTAGTGTTATTTCTTTGCCAGCAGCGGTTTCTCGTATTTGCCAAGCTATCTCCATAGATTCCTAGTTCTATGATTAGTTAGGCCAAAGTAATTGTTCGTACACCTTCAGCTAGAATATTTTTACTGTTTCAATCGTGATGTTGATGGCAAATTGGACAGGTCCATCCCCTGATTGCAAGAGATTTCTTGCATTCTTGGTGCCCACAATCAGAACATATTTGACTGGTTGGAAACCATTTACTTACTTTCATGATTGTTTTACTATACCATGTGGGTTTGTATTCTAATTTAGATACAAATGCAGACATGATCCATCAGAAATCAATTTGACTAATTTGTGCAACTTTCGAGTCCTCTTGCGTTCATTCCATTATGGTCATACTCATCTTGCTATTGCACAATTTTAAAAAAGTGGATATGTCTTTCAATAAAAAACATATCCACGTCATTTCTTTAATTTTAAATTATGCTTCTTTATTCATTAAATCTCCAAATAGTCCATATACAAATTGTTCTGCTTGGAATGGTTGTAGGTCGTCCATTTGTTCTCCAAGGCCAACGAATTTAACTGGTACTTTTAGTTCGTTTCGGATTGCTAAAACAATCCCACCTTTAGCAGTTCCATCTAGTTTCGTTAAGACAATACCTGTAACATTTGTAGCTTCAGAGAATGTTTTTGCTTGAACCAGACCATTTTGGCCAGTTGTAGCATCAATTACTAGTAATACTTCGTGTGGTGCACCAGGTACTTCTCTAGCAATGACATTACGAACTTTTTCAAGTTCTTTCATTAAGTTTACTTTATTTTGTAGGCGGCCTGCTGTGTCACAAAGTAAAACATCAACTTTACGAGCTTTTGCAGCTTGAACCGCATCATACATTACTGCAGCTGGGTCAGATCCTTCACCTTGTTTAATTGTTTCAACACCTACACGATCTCCCCAAACTTCTAATTGCTCAATAGCTCCGGCTCTAAATGTGTCACCAGCAGCAAGTAGTACTTTTTTCCCTTCAGTTTTTAGTTTATGAGCTATTTTACCAATTGAAGTTGTTTTTCCTACACCGTTTACTCCAACGAATAAAACAACTGTTAAACCATCAGGATTTAAATTTATCTCAAATGAATCATCTGTTAAATCATCACCTTTATACAATTCAACTAATTTTTCAGATATTACCTCTTGTACACCTTTTGGATCTTGAATATTTTTTCGTTTCACTTCAAATTTCAAGTCCTCTACTAATTCCATTACTGTGTTTACACCAACATCAGCCATTATTAGGATTTCCTCAAGTTCTTCAAAAAAATCTTCATCTACTTTACGGTATCTAGCAAATAAATCGTTTAACCCCTCTGTCAGGTTATTTCTAGATTTCTCTAAACCAGATTTAAATTTTTGAGTCACTGACTCCGTTTGTTTTGAGATTGTTTCTTTTAATTTCTTAAAAAAGCTCATCGTTTCAATCCTTTCTAATTACCATTTGATAATAATACTTCGCCTTCATCCAAACGAACTGATACTAGCGTAGAAACTCCATATTCTTGCATTGTAACACCGTATAATACATCACATTCTTCCATTGTACCTTTACGGTGGGTAATAACAATAAATTGAGTTTGTTCACTAAAATATTTTAAGAATTTTGCAAATCGAGCTACATTCGCCTCATCTAGTGCAGCTTCAACCTCATCAAGTACACAGAAAGGTACTGGACGTACTTGTAAAATTGCAAAAAGTAGAGCGATTGCCGTAAGTGCTCGTTCGCCTCCTGATAATAAACCTAAATTTTGAAGCTTTTTACCTGGTGGCTGAGCAACAATATCAACACCTGTTAACAATAAATTTTCTGCATCCGTTAGAACTAAATCAGCTCTGCCTCCACCAAACAACTGAGTAAAGACAACTTGGAATTTTTCACGAATTGCATTAAAACTTGTTTCGAAACGCTTTGTCATTTCTTCATCCATCTCACTAATTACATTGTAAAGTGTGATTTTTGCTTCATTTAAATCAGTTCTTTGTTCTTGAAGAAAATCATGTCGTTCAGATACACGTTCATACTCATCAATTGCACCAATATTAACAGTTCCTAATTCCTCTATTGAACGCTTTAATAGTTTAACTCGTTTCCTTGCATCATCAACTGTCATTTCTAGTGTATATTTCATTTTTGCCGCTTCGTAAGTAGTCATATACTTTACATTTAGTTGTTCAAGACGATTTTCAAGCTCTACATCAAGTCGATTACTATTTACTTCTTGCTGTTTTAGTAAATCAGAAAGTGACTTATATTGACGTTGCTTTTCACGTAATGATTGAACATAATCTTCTAGCTCTGTTTGATAAGCAATTCGTTGCTCTCGACGTTTCGAAATAATTTCTGTCGTTTTTGAAAATTCAATACGCGTATCCGAAATTATTTTCTCGAGCTCTTCCTTACCATTTTCATTTGTCATAAGTTCACTAGATAAGAAAATTATTTTTTCTTTCGTTTGTTCAAGAATTTGCTTTTGCTTAATAGAATTATCTTCAAACTGACGAATTTTTTCGTTACTATAATTTAACTTTTGCTCTTCTTGTGCTAGATAAATTTTAAGACTAGTTAACTTCGATTGTAATTCATCTTTAATTTCCTTTTGATTTAGTTTTCGTTCAGTTAATTCATTGATCTTCTGTTCACTTGCGATAATCTCATTTTTCACATTAGCATCTAAGGATGATAATTCCTCTAGACGGTCTTTAACCTTTAATAAATCACTTGCTGAACTTCCCATTTCTAAATCATAGATTGCTAAAGCATCGTTTATATTTTTTTCTTCAAATTCGATACTTTTTAGTTGCTCCATAATTGAAACAATTATTTGTTTAACGTTTTGAATTTCATCATTTAATGTTTGAGCTTTAGAAGAACTGTCTAGGATTGTCGCTTTAAGGATTTGAACCTCACTCTCAAGCGAGTTCGTCTTTTCTTGCATATCCTTTAGTTTTACAGTGATTTCTTCTAACTCTCGCTGTCTTCCTATAAGTGAAGAATTCGTAGTTCGAACGGCCCCACCAGTCATCGCTCCACCAGGATTAACAACATCACCTTCAAGCGTGACAAAGCGATAGCGATGTCCAACGAGTTTAGCCAGTTCATTAGCACCTTTTAAATCTTGTGCGATTAAAACAGTTCCAAGTAAGTTTTGGATCACTTGCTCATACTCACCTGAATTACTAACAAGTGATGATGCAACTCCAATAAAGGAAGGATTTCTTTTTAATCCTTCAATAACATTAGCTGGTACAAAACGAGCTTTAACAATATTCATTGGTAAAAATGTCGCTCGGCCTAAACGTTGTTGCTTTAAAAATTGAATTGCTCTTCTAGCATGTTCGTCATTTTCAACAACAATTTGTTGTGTAGCTGCACCTAGTGCAATTTCAATCGCAATTTCGTATTGTTTGTTTGTTGTAATTAGTTCAGCGATTGCTCCTTTAATACCTTCTAATCTTGTGCCTCTTGCTTTCAATATTTCTTTAACACCTTGATTAAAACCAGCAAAATCTTCTTGAAGTTCTTCAAGGGTTTCTTTTCTTGATTTTGTTTGTTGAATAAACTGATAAGCTTTATTTAGTAATTCTTCTTTTTCCTTTAAAACGATTGCAGTTTCATCATGCTGCTTATTTAAGGTTTCAAATTTTTCATTTAACTCTTTAAATGTTAAATCAGTTTGTTCTTTCTCATTAAGCAATTCGGTTTTTCTATTCTGTAATTGTTCTCTTTGACGAATGTATTTTTCATTTTCTAAATCTAATCGACTCGATTTTACTGAGTATTGTTGACTTTGCTTTTCAAGCATCGTTTTTTCATTTTTAATCGATGCTTGATTATTTAAAAGCTCAATATAGTCAGATTTTATTAATTCAATCTGTTCTTCAATATCACCCTCATAAGATGTAATCTCATTTTGGATCTCAACAATATTTGTTTTCGTTTTGTTTACATTTTGACGAGAAAGTTTTTCTTGTTCTTTTTCTGCTTCGATTAATTTAATCGTCTCGTTTATTTGTACAGTAACTTCATCAACTTGTTTTCTTAATTGTTCAGATTGAGTTGAAGTATTTCTTTTTCGCTCCTTCATTAACTCTTTCTGACCTTCATATTTTTCCAAGTTCTTCGTAACAGTTAATAAAACTTGCTGTAATTGATCGATTGATTCATCTAATGCATTTAATTTCTCCTGTAATTCGTGTTGTTTTGATTCTTCAGTCGAAATCTCTGTCGATAACGCAATTTCTAAATCAGAGTTCTGGGCAATTTCTAGTTTAAGCTCTTCCCATTTCTGATGAAGCGATTCAATTTCGTATACTAAGAGAGCTGCCTCAACCTTTTCTAGCTCATCTCTATGTTCTATGTATTCCTTTGCAATTGAAGCTTGCATTCTTAATGGTTCAATTTGGGAACTTAATTCAAATAAAATATCATCAACTCGATTTAAGTTTTCTTGCGTTTCGAATAATTTTGCTTCAGCCTTTTTCTTTCTGTTTTTATACTTTAATACTCCAGCTGCTTCTTCAAAAATTCCTCTTCGTTCTTCTGGCTTACTGCTTAATATTTCTTCAACCTTCCCTTGAGAAATTATAGAGAATGCTTCTCTTCCAAGTCCAGAATCCATAAATAAATCAACAATATCTTTTAATCGACAAGATTGTTTATTAATATAAAAATCACTATCTCCAGAACGGTAAACACGTCTTGTAACACTTACTTCACTATACTCAAGTGGTAATTGTTGATCTTCATTATCTAAAGTCAGTGTAACTTCTGCATAATTTAAAGGTTTTCTTCCATCACTACCAGCAAAAATGATATCCTCCATCTTCGCTCCTCGTAATGATTTGACTGACTGTTCACCTAGTACCCATCTAATGGCATCTGTAATATTACTTTTACCACTTCCATTTGGTCCTACAACTGCTGTAACACCTTTTACAAAATCTATCGTAACTCGCTGAGCGAATGATTTAAATCCAATTATATCTAGTCGTTTGAGGAACAACTGAATTCCCCCTTTTTGATTTAATTATATACACAAAAACTCCCCCATAAAAGGGGGAGCAGACTGCCCGCCAAACGCTCGCTTTCTTCGTTGCTTCACCTGTCTAACGATGCTCTTTACCGCCTATGGTAACTTAAGCTCCTCAACAGGCTTCAACCCTTGGGAATCAAGCGCTTGCAATCAGTCTAAAATTTAAGTTTGATCGTTTAGTTGACAAGTTTTCTACTAGATTTTTTAGTTAAATCTATTTACTTGACTCTTTTAATTTTATTAATGCTTCTTTAGCTGCTTGTTGCTCTGCTTCTTTTTTAGACCTACCACTACCGATTCCTAATGTTTCACCATTTAATAATACTTTTGAAACAAATTCTCGGTTATGAGCTGGTCCTTTTTCTTGAAGTATTTTATATTCAATTGAACCTGTGGAATCCCTTTGTACAAACTCTTGTAATTGACTTTTAAAATCCATCACATGCGAAAAAGCACCATCGTTTATTTTTGGGAATATATGAAGAGATAAGAAGTTAATAACTGTTTGTAATCCTTGGTCCAAATATAATGATCCAATGAATGCTTCAAAAACATCCGCAAGTAATGCTGGACGTGTTCGACCACCAGTCATTTCTTCTCCGCGACCAAGTAATATATATCGACCAAAATCTAATTCATTCGCAAATTTCACAAGTGATGGTTCACAAACGATTGCGGCACGTAATTTTGTTAACTCGCCTTCACTCATAGTAATATATTTTTGAAATAAATATTGTGAAACGGTAAGCTCTAAAACAGCATCCCCTAAATATTCTAATCTCTCATTATCTTCATATGGTTTTTTACGATGCTCATTCACATAGGATGAATGTGTAAACGCTTGAATTAGCAAGCTTTCATTATTAAACATAATATTTATTTGTTTTTGAAATTTAACAAAGTTTTCTTTTTCAACATCAGAAAGTTTATATTCTCTTACTCTTCTTGAATGCGGCATATTTACCTCCAACTAAAAGCAGTTTGATATGCTGCTAAACCTACTAGTCAAGAAAATGATGAGAAGTCCCGTATAAAATACGGGACTTTTCTCATTACATGTTGCTCTCTATGTAGTTCACAACATCACCAACTGTGACGATTTTTTCAGCATCTTCGTCAGAAATTTCTAATTCAAACTCATCTTCTAATTGCATTACTAATTCAACTACGTCTAATGAGTCTGCGTCTAAATCTTCTTTGAAACGGCTTGTAATTTGGATCTCAGATTCTTCTACACCTAAACGGTCAACAATAATCTTTGATACGCGCTCTAATACATCTTGCATTATTATTCACCTCCCCCCAAAGTTATCTACTTATGCATTATACATAAAAATGTGGCAAACGCCAAATTAATTCATTACAAGTCCACCATCAACATTGATTGTTTGTCCAGTAATGTATCTACTTGCATCCATTGCTAAGAATACTACTGCATTAGCAATATCTTCTGGTTGACCAAAAGATTGCAATGGAATACTTGATAACATTTGTGTTCTGATTTGCTCATTTAATTCATTTGTCATATCAGTTTCAATAAAACCAGGTGCAATTGCATTAACTGTAATATTTCTAGAAGCCAATTCTTTTGCTGCTGTTTTTGTTAAACCTAATACGCCAGCTTTTGCTGCTACATAGTTCATTTGGCCTGGATTACCAATTTGTCCAACAACTGAACTAATATTAATGATGCGGCCATTACGTTGACGAGTCATAAACTTCGCTGCTGCTTTGATACAATTGAAAACACCTTTTAAGTTTGTATCAATTACATCATCCCAATCAGCATCTTTCATACGTAATAAAAGGCCGTCTCTTGTAATACCTGCGTTGTTTACTAGTATATCAATACTTCCAAATTCATCAACAGTATTTTTTACTAAAGCAGCAACTTCTTCACCATTTGATACATTTGCTTTATATGCTATAGCTTTAACTCCAAGTGCTGTAATTTCTTCTACAACTTTAAGCGCAGCCGCTTCATTTCCAGAATAATTAACAACTACATTCGCACCATTTTTTGCTAAAGATAATGCGATTGCTCGTCCGATACCACGAGATCCACCTGTAACTAATGCAACTTTTCCATTTAGCATGATTTTATTTCCTCCCATTCATTTAAAAATTGGTTTAACGTTTCAACATCATAAACATTTACTAATTTAGATGAAGGAGAGATTGCTTTTACTAATCCAGTTAAAACTTTTCCAGGACCAATTTCAACGAATGTATCAACACCAAGGTCAACTAATTCTTGAATCGATTGGTTCCATTTTACCGGAGAATATAATTGATTAACTAATAATTCCTTAATTTCATTTGCATCTGTCACAACTTTAGCAGTAACATTTGAAATTAATGGCGTTACGCAATCATTTACATTTATTTTACCAAGCTCGTTTTGGAATTCTTCGCTTGCAGGTTTCATTAAAGATGAGTGGAATGGACCACTTACTTTTAAAGGTAATACACGTTTTGCTCCAGCTTCTTTTAGTAAACCAGAAGCAATTTGTACACCTTCTGCATCTCCAGTAATAACTACTTGTGTAGGAGAATTATAATTTGCAATACCTACAGAATGACCATTTTTATTCACTTCAGAAATAACTTCTTCAATTTTTTCTGGAGCTAAAAATAATACAGCTGCCATAGCACCTTGTCCTACTGGTACTGCTTGTTCCATTAATTGCCCACGTTTATGTACTAATTTAACACCGTCTTCAAATGAAATACTATTTGCTGCTACAAGTGCTGTAAACTCACCTAAACTATGACCAGCAACAAAGTCTGGTTTAATTCCAGCTGATTTAATCTTCTCAAGCATAGCAATTGAAGTTGTTAAGATTGCTGGCTGTGCATGATATGTAGCAGTTAACTCTTCATCAGTTCCATTGAAAATAATCTCTGAAAGACTAAAACCAATTTTTTCGTTAGCAGTTTCAAAAATTGATCCACATTCATTATAGCTCTCAGCTACATCTTTACCCATTCCAACTTTTTGTGATCCTTGTCCAGGAAAAATAAACGCCACTTTACCCATTGGAGTGACCCCCTTATGCATTTGATTCGATTTTCTCCATGTGATCACTTACTAGTTTTACAACATTATGTTCAACCATCGTTTGTGTTTGCTTAATTGCACTAAAAATCCCCATAGCATCAGAACTTCCATGAGCCTTAATGACAGGTGATTTTAAGCCAAATAAAGCTGCTCCACCATACTCAGAGTAATCCATTTTCTTTTTAACACCTTTTAAGTTTGGTTTTAAAACAGCTGCTGCAAGCTTGGATGTGAAATTAGTAAGCATCGCATCTTTTATTAATGAAAACATTGCAAGTGCAGTACCTTCAATCGCTTTTAAAGCTACATTTCCAGTATACCCGTCTGTAACTACTACATCTGCTACTGAATTCATTAAGTCTCTAGCTTCTACATTTCCTATAAAATTCAAATTACTTTCTCTTAGTAGTTGGAAAGTTTGTTTCGCAAGTTCATTACCTTTTTTATCTTCCGTACCGACATTTAGTAATCCTACGGTCGGATTATGTATGCCTCTTACTTGTTGTGCATAAACAGAGCCCATTATCGCATATTGAAGTAAATGACTTGCTTTTGCATCAACATTAGCACCTACATCAAGGAAAACAAAGCCTTTTCCATCTAATGTAGGCATAGTAGGTGAAAGTGCAGGTCGTTCTACACCTTCCATTCGGCCAACAACTAATAGTCCCGCTGTCATTAATGCGCCAGTATTTCCAGCAGAAATACATGCATCAGCATTACCTTCTTTTACTTGATATGCCATTAAAACCATAGAAGCATTCTTCTTTCTTCTAACCGCTCTAACTGGCTCTTCAGTTCCTTCAATTACTTCATCTGTATGGATTATCGTTATATTTTTATCATTCGTTAAGAATGGTTTAATTTTTGATTCATCACCAATTAAAGTAATATGTATATCATTCAATTTTTCAACTGCAAGCATCGCACCTTCAACGATGGCTTTTGGAGCATGATCTCCACCCATTGCATCGATAGCTAATTTCATCTTGTTCACTTCCTATTCTTCAATACTTCGGTGGTACATTTCGAATAAGCCATGGAATACATGTTCTTTTTCAACATAGCCATTGATATCAACTGTAGTACGCCTCGGATCTCCTTTTTGCGGTAAAACCTTTGCCTTGGCAATTACTCGATCATTTGTTTTTACTGGTTTAATAAAAACAAAATTGGATTTAGCTGTAAGAGCTAAATCATCATGAATAACTGCAACTGCTAATGAATTTGCTTGAGCAAATAAGTGATGACCTCGGGCAATTCCATTTCTACTAAAAGTATGCTCTTGTTTAACATCAAATATAGAAATGGCACTTTCGTTTAAATGAATATCAATAACTTCACCGATTATTTCATCTACTGGTAGTGATTTTACATCTTCTAATTGCTGAGTGGCAACATTTTTGATGCGCTCCCTTAACTCAGGAATTGATAATTCAAGACGATCAAGACGAATAGTTTGTATGCTCACAGATAATTGATTAGCTAAATCTTCATCTGTAATAAACGGATTTTCTTTTATAATTTTTTTTAACAATTCATGACGATCTTTTTTATTTCTTCTCATATTCCATACCTCAACTACTAATTTGTGACCAGGTATTAAATACAGTTTATATTAAAAATCCACGTATTACAATAGTTTTTTGACAAACTTTTAATACCTAGTACTAATCTAATTTTTCAGAATTAAATATTCCCGTTCTGTCTAAGTACATTCTTAATCCTTGATATTCATTAGCTTTCCAAAATACATCTGAATTAACAAGTAATGTTGCATCATTTCGCGCAACTTCTAATGCACGATAATCATGTACCATATCAGCCATTTTAAATTCAGGCACACCACTTTGTTGTTTTCCAAAGAAATCTCCTGGTCCTCTAAGTTCTAAATCTTTTTCACTTAACTCAAAACCATCGTTTGTTTCTGTCATGATTGTTAATCTTTCTTTTCCTACTTCACTTTTTGGGTCACCAACTAAAATACAATACGATTGTTCAGAACCTCGTCCAACTCGTCCTCTTAGCTGATGTAATTGTGAAAGCCCAAAGCGATCTGCATCATAAATAACCATCACAGTTGCATTCGGTACATTTACACCTACTTCTACAACTGTCGTTGATACTAATATTTGAACGTCATTAGCAGCAAATGCCTTCATCACGTCATCCTTCTCTGTTGATGAAAGCTTTCCATGCATTAATCCAACCTTCGCCATATTTTGATAATGAAAAGTTAGAACACTATGTAAATCTAATGCATTCTGAAGGTCTAATTTTTCTGACTCCTCAATAAGTGGACAGATTAGATATGCTTGTCGTCCATTCTTGATTTCTTTACTGATAAAATCTAAAACGCGATCAAACATTTCTTGCTTGACCCAATACGTTTCTATTTTTTTACGACCAGCCGGATATTCATCAATGATCGATACATCCATTTCACCAAAAGCTGTTATTGCTAAAGTTCTTGGTATTGGAGTTGCTGTCATAAATAAGACATCAGGGAAATAGCCTTTTTCTCTTAAAACTCTTCGTTGACCAACACCAAATCGATGTTGTTCATCTGTTATGACAATGCCTAATTTATTAAATTGAACCTCATCTTGAATTAAAGCATGGGTACCAACTAAAATATGTACCTCACCGTTTTTTAGTCGTTCTAGGATTTCACGACGCTTTTTACCTTTTACAGAACTTGTAAGAAGCTCAACATTTACTTCTGTATGTTGTAGCATTTTTGCTAAAGATTCAAAATGTTGCTCAGCTAAAATTTCTGTAGGCACCATTAATGCACCTTGATAACCATTAAGTGTACATGCATATAAAGCAATCGTAGCGACAACAGTTTTTCCCGATCCAACATCACCTTGTAATAGGCGATTCATTCGATAAGGACTTTCTAAATCTGTAAATATTTCTTGTACAACTCTATTTTGAGCTGATGTCAGAGGAAATGGTAAGGATTGGATTAATTGTTGAATTTTTTCAATGTTTAATGTTTTAGGGATACCTTTAGAATGATTACGCTGAATTTTTCGAAGTGCTTGCATTTTTAGTTGAAAAAGAAAAAACTCTTCATAAACAAAGCTTCTTCTAGCTTGTTTTAAACTATTCGCATCAATTGGGTGGTGAAGTAATCTCAATGTTTCTAAACGATTTAAAAGTTTATATTTTTGAATTAGTTCGTTTGGTACTAAGTCATTTATTAAATGTCCATATTTTTTAAACGACTGCTCAACAAATTTACGCATTGTTTTTACAGACATTTTTCCCTTAATAGAATAGACAGGCTCTATTTCATGACTATTCGTACGAGAACCAAATACAAGGTCTGATAATGTAATGGTTTGTTTATGTTGATCCCACTTGCCAGAAACAGTTACATGTTCATTTAAGTTTATCTTTGTTTTAAAATATGGTCGATTAAAACAAATAACAGTAATTAAGTATCGATCAACTAAAAGTCGAAATGTTAGTCGTGATTTACTTTTGCCAAAATATTGAAGAAGAGGAGCGCTATGAACAATCCCCTCGACAGTCACGCGCTCTTCATGCTTCACTTCTGATAAATCCTTATTTCGAAAATCCTCATACCGATACGGTAAATATTCGATTAAGTCATTTATAGTAAAAATACCCATATCATTTAATTGTGCTTCAGTTTCCTCGCCGACACCACTTAATACAGATACTTTTTGTTCAAGTTCAATACTCACTATTTTTTTAGCGAAACACCAAATATTTTTGCTTCCAATTCACGTCCTGTTGGCGTTGCCGCTAGTCCTCCTTCTGCAGTTTCTCTTAGCGCAGATGGCATTGTTTGTCCAATTCGATACATAGCATCAATTACTTCGTCACATGGAATTCGACTTGTAATACCTGCTAATGCCATATCTGCAGCTACCATTGCGTTAGCAGCACCCATTGCATTTCGCTTAACACATGGTACTTCTACTAAACCTGCAACCGGGTCACATACTAAACCAAGCATATTTTTTAATGTAATAGCAAATGCTTCAGCACTTTGACTTGGAGTACCACCAGCCATTTCAACGATCGCAGCTGCTGCCATACCACTTGCAGAGCCTACTTCTGCTTGACAGCCACCTGCAGCACCTGAAATTGACGCATTATTAGCTACAACAAAACCGAAAGCACCTGATGCAAATAAGAATTCAATCATTTGCATTCGAGTAGGATTTAATTTTTCTTTTACAGCAAAAAGGGTTCCAGGAACTACCCCAGCAGAACCAGCTGTAGGAGTTGCACAAATCGTACCCATTGCAGCATTTACTTCATTTGTCGCAACTGCTTTACTAACAGCATCTAAAAGTAAATGGCCAGAAAGCGAATTACCTTTTGCAATATAATTTTGAAGTAATACAGCGTCTCCTCCAGTTAAACCAGTTGGCGAGTGAACACCTGCAAGACCTCTTTCAACTGCTTTTTCCATAACAACAAGATTTTGCTCCATTTTACCGATAATCTCTTCACGGCTTCTTCCTGTAAACAACATCTCTTGTTGAATCATTATTTCTGAAATTTTAACATTTTTTGATTCAGCTAATTCAACTAATTCAGCAACATTTTTAAACATTTGAGTTCCCCCTCTCCTTAATCAACCATTTTCGTAACGCGAATGATATGTGGTAAAGATTCAATTTCTTTAATAATTTTATCATCTAGATCTTGGTCGACCTCAATTGCCATCAATGCAATTTGTCCGACTTCTTTACGTGAAACTTCCATATGGCCAATATTTACAGCATATTTCATTAGAACATTTGTTACACCAGCAATTGAACCAAAACGGTCATTATGAACAACAAGTATTGCAGGGTAATTACCCGAAAGTTTAAGTTCAAAACCATTCAATTCAATAATTTCAATTTTTCCACCACCGATTGAAATTCCCACTAATTCAAATGGTTGCTCATTATCGAGAATAGAAATTTTCACTGTATTTGGATGCTCCGTTACTGCATCTTCTTCAACGAAATCAATTGACATCCCTTTTTCTTGTGCAATATTTAATGATTCTGGAATACGCTCATCAAATGTATCAAAATCCAATAATCCACCAATAAGCGCAACATCTGTCCCATGTCCACGATATGTTTTAGCAAATGAACCATATAATGAAATCAAAATCTTTTTTGGTTCTTTTCCATAAAGATTTCTTGCTACACGACCAATTTTAGCAGCTCCCGCTGTATGTGAACTAGATGGACCAATCATAATTGGTCCAATTATGTCAAAAACACTTTTATATTTCATCACGTTTCCCCCAATACGTTATTGTAAAAGCGTATTTTATTTAGTTTTTGTTTTGTTCGAACAAATCATTTATATAAAAAGTTGGTATTATGGACAAAACAATGTCCACCTTATAGTGTAATACGAAATTCTACAGAGTTCTACGTTATTTTACATTACTCTTAAAATAAATTACAAAAAAAAAGAAGAAGTGGATCACACTTCCTCTTTTATCTTGCTATATTTTATCTTATTCGATCGAAAAAATATATGAATACAAAGGCTGATTTCCGTTATGAACTTCAACTTCTAAGTGATCAAAGCTCTCTTCGGCAAATTCAACTAATTTTGAAATTTCTTCATTTGAAACATCTTGGCCATATAAGATTGTTAATATTTCAGAATCTTCATCAATCATATCTTGTAATAATTTTTTTGCAGCCTCTAATTGATTTGCATCGGTAGTAACAATTTTACTTTCAAGGATGCCCATGAAATGATCTTTTGTTATTTCTACACCATCAATTTCAGTATCTCGAACCGCATAAGTTATTTGACCTGTTTTTACAGTCTTTAATGCATCTTGCATTCCTGATTTATTTTCATCTAACGTTGCAGTAGGATTAAAAGATAATAAAGCTGCCATACCTTGAGGTACTGTTTTAGACGTTACAACTGCTACATTACATTCTGCAACAGATGCAGCTTGCTCGGCAGCCATCACGATATTTCCGTTGTTAGGAAGAACAATAACATTTTCTGCGTTGCATTGTTCAATCGCTTTTACAATGTCTTCTGTACTAGGATTCATTGTTTGGCCACCTTCAATTACTACAGTTGCCCCAATACTTTCAAATAATGCTTTAATCCCTGATCCCATAGCTACTGTAACGATCCCAAATTCTTGTTTTTCAGTAGATTGTGTAGAGACATTTTTAGAAGGAGATTCATTTGAAACCTCTTCATGTAGTAAGTTAGTATGTTGTTCGCGCATATTTTCGGCTTTTAGTTTTAAAAAGCTTCCAAATCGTTGACCTAAATTAAATACTTCTCCAGGGTACTCAGCGTGAATATGAACTTTTACAATTTCATCATCAGCAACTACTAATAAAGAATCACCCCATGCACTTAGCTCTTTACGGAAAGTGTCTATGTCAAAAGGATGTTTATTTAATTTATCTTTTTCAAATCGCACCATAAATTCAGTACAGTATCCGTAAACAATGTCTTCAGTATTTAACATACTTTGTACATTTCGATGTTCTGCTTCGACAAGTTCTTCAAGAGAAAGAGTCGCCTCAGCACCTTCTAGAGAAATTTCTTCACCTTTTAATGATGCTAAGAATCCTTCATATACAAGTACTAAACCTTGACCTCCGCTATCGACTACACCTACTTGTTTTAACACTGGCAGTAAGTCTGGGGTACGGTTTAAAGATGCATTTGCTTCAATAATTGTTTCCTCAAGAAAAGGAATAAATTCTTCATGTGTTTTTGCTATGACAACTGCTTTTTTTGCTGTTTCTCTAGCAACTGTTAAGATTGTTCCTTCAATAGGCTTCATAACAGCTTTATAAGCAGTTTCTACCCCTGCTTCTAATGCTAAAGCAAAATCTGTTGTTGAAATTGTATCCTTGGATTCAATTGATTTAGAAAAACCTCTAAATAATTGAGAAAGGATAACACCAGAATTTCCACGCGCTCCCATCAATAAGCCCTTTGCAAAGCTTTGACCAACTTTCCCTACATGACTATTTGGTTTTTCTTTTACTTCCTTTGACCCAGAAGTAATAGAAAGATTCATATTTGTTCCAGTATCACCATCTGGTACTGGAAATACATTTAATGAATCTACAAATTTTACATTTTTCGTTAAGTTATTTGCACCTTGAATCACCATTTCTGCAAATAATTTACCGTCAATACGTTTTATCGACACAAATTCTCCTCCTTAATGCGTCTTTACAGGTTAGCTACTTTCACACCTTGAACAAAAATATTAACAGAGTCAACTGACAAGCCTAATGTTTGATCAAGAGTATACTTCACTTTATTTTGTACGTTATTAGCAACTTCAGAAATCTTCGTACCATAGCTTACAATTATGTACATATCGATATTAACGTCCTCACCTACTTGGCGAACAATAACACCTTTTGTAAAGTTATCTTTTTTTAGGATTTCTGTAAGACCATCCTTAATTTGTTTCTTAGAAGCCATTCCAACAATACCGTAACAATCAATGGCAGCTCCACCAGCAATTGTAGCGATCACATCTGTACCAATCTCGATTGTTCCATATTGCGTTTTCATTTCTAATGACATAATTTGGTCCCCCTTATTGGATAATCCAAGTATAGTTAGTTATACTACTTACTTATTATTGTATACCTTTTTCCAAAATAATTCTATTGACTCACTACTATTATTAGCATTTCAATAATATTCATGGTTAATTATAGAAAATACAATTTTTAAGGAATTTCTTTTCAATAAGTCTAAGGTCCCTCTTTAATATTTAGTATATCATACATTTCGATGTCAAGGTTTTTTTCTTGAACAACTTACCAATAACTGTTGCATTAAGCGAAACGGTATGATAAATTATAGTAGTGTTTGAATGAAAATAATCATTGAAATGTTATTCCGTTTTTGTTAGGAGGGAAATAGATGGCTCGTGTTTGTGTAATCACAGGAAGAAAGTCTCGTTCTGGTAACAGTCGCTCTCACGCTATGAATGCTTCAAAACGTACTTGGGGTGCTAACCTTCAAAAAGTTCGTATTTTAGTAAACGGTAAACCAAAGCGTGTTTACGTTTCAGCGAGAGCATTAAAATCAGGTAAAATTGAGCGCGTTTAATTTAATAACGTACTAAAAAGCATAGCGGTCCGCTATGCTTTTTTACTTTTTTTATGATCCCTGTTTCCTCTAACCAAAAAACTCTACTCCAACTAAGCTAAGCGTCTTTTTTAAATGTACTCAGCATGGCGCGAACAAGTCCGCCAAGAAATTTAGGTAATTTAATCGTATAAAATCTCATGCTTTCCCTCCTACAAGCTTTCTAGCATTTTTAAGGAAAAGATTAATCCTATTACATTCTACTTGCGTTGAGCGAAAACTATGACATGAAATTGTTAATCTTTGCTCCTTACTACTAATGCTATGCCTTCGCTAAATGAAATAGACCCTTCACTCTCAAGCAGTTCATTGCTCACACACAGTGATGATCCAATCTCCAATAAATGATTAGTTAGTGGGTATTTAAAGCCCTTTAAAGTTAAATTTACTACTTTAGCTCCTATTGAAAAAAAGGATACGTATTTAAAATGCTGCAGTTTACTAATGAAATGGGTACCTTGCTGAATGATATATAGTTCGTTATATTCATCAACGATTTTTATTGGAATACCGGAATTCATAAATTTTATTAATAATGTAATACTGCCAAACTCATGATCTAACCGTTTTCCAGTTACACAATGGATAAAAATCTTTTCTGGTTTTTGTTTAATTGCCCATTGAATAGCAAGTTCTAAATCTGTTTCATCTTTTTCAGGAGGGTAAATAAAAACATTAGGGACAAGCCTTTGTATCTTT
This sequence comes from Gottfriedia acidiceleris, assembly GCF_023115465.1. NCBI lineage: Bacteria > Bacillati > Bacillota > Bacilli > Caryophanales > Bacillaceae > Gottfriedia > Gottfriedia acidiceleris. The sequence continues at coordinate 3,108,947 of NZ_CP096034.1, forward strand.
TCTAAATTCTCATCGCTTAAAGAATCAAAATCACCGAATATTGCCTCTGGAATTAATCCTTCTTCAATTAAATATTGAGCTCCATTATCTACGCCAATCAGTAACTGGTTTTCGTCTTTCTGAGTAATTTCAGTAATTGTTTTCGATTTCGGTCCTGCACCTACGACATGTATAATCAACTTTTTTTCCACCTTTAAAAAAAATGCAATCGAATGTCGATTGCATTTTTTATTTCATAATTAAATTTACCATGCAATTTTAGATGATTACATTATCCTCTAATTTTCGCTATAGCTTCTTTTCTGTCTTCCTTATTATAAATTGCTGAACCGGCTACTAATACGGTAGCACCTGCTTCTATGCAAATTTTAGCCGTATGCTCGTCAACGCCACCGTCTATTTCGATTTCAACTGATAAATTGCGTTCTTTAATCAAATTAGCAACTTGTTTAATTTTAGGAACAACTGATTGAATGAATTTCTGTCCTCCAAAGCCTGGATTTACTGTCATTAAAAGGACCATGTCGACATCATCTATTATCTGTTCAATTGTTGAAACTGGAGTCGCTGGATTAAGAACTACACCTGCTTTAATTCCAAAGGATTTAATTGTTTGGATTGTACGGTGCAAATGTGTACAAGCTTCAACATGAACCGTAATAATGTCCGCTCCAGCTTTTACAAATTGCTCTATGTATTGATCTGGTTTTTCAATCATTAAATGTACATCGAGTGGAAGCTTCGTCACAGGTCTAATTGCTTCTACAATTAGTGGTCCAATTGTAATATTTGGTACAAAGTGACCATCCATTACATCGACGTGAATATAATCTGCCCCTCCAAGTTCTACATCTATAATTTCTTCTCCAAGTTTAGCAAAATTCGCTGAAAGGATTGATGGTGCAATTTTAACCATGATTAGTACCTCGGCTTTCTATCTCTTATTTCTTCTATGAATGATACATAATGATCATATCGTTTAGGAGAAATTTCCCCACTTTCAACCGCAGCTTTTACAGCACATTTTGGTTCCTTTAAGTGGGTACAACCTCTAAATTTACATTCTTGACTTTTTTCTCGCATTTCCACAAAACAATACGATAAATCTTCGGATTCGATTCCCATAAATTCCAATGAACTAAAACCAGGAGTATCTGCAACTAGCCCCTGTCCAATTTTTATTAATTCAACATGTCTAGTTGTATGTTTTCCTCGTCCTAAATGAGTGGAAATAATTCCCGTTTTTAAATCTAGCTTTGGATTAATCGCATTTAGTAAAGTTGATTTACCAACGCCAGATTGTCCTGCAAATACAGATATTTTATTAGACATATGAGGAAGTACTTTTTCTAATCCTTCCTCAGTTTTTGAAGAAGTTAAACATACTTCATATCCAATTTGGCGATAATAAGAAACGTATTCATACACTAATTTTAATTGTGCTTCTGAACACAAATCAATCTTTGTAATGACAATTAAAGGTTTAATTTCATTGAACTCTATTAGTACAAGGAATCGATCTAATAATATTGGAGAAAAATCGGGCTCTACTGCTGAAAAAACTAAAATTGCTTGATCAACATTTGCAATTGGAGGTCGAACAAGTTCATTTTTTCGCTCTTTAATTTCAAGTAGATAACCTTCTCCACTTTTTTCGATATGATATTCTACCTCATCTCCAACTAAAGGTGTTATTTTCTTATTACGAAAATTCCCTCTACCACGACAAGCAACAACTTTCTCATCTGTTTCGACATAATAGAATCCACTCAACGCTTTTATAATTTTGCCTTCTGGCATATACTCACTCCTACAGCTCTTTAATTCGATGGATAAGGTACATCTCTTTCTGCAATAACTTGACCATCTTTAACAATTTTATAGGAAGCAGTTTGTCCAGGATCAATTGTCACTTCTACTGGTATAGTAGTTGTTTCGGTGATCGATTTTGAAATTGCAGGTTTTTCACCATTATTATTTTTATCCCTAATATATACCTCAATTAGTTGAGGCGAACTAGGATTGGTCGGGGTATATGGTACTTGTACATTGATTGTTACTTTTTTCGTCTTTTCTTTTTGTTTTCCAGAAGAAATAACGACATTTAATGTATCCCCTTCTTTTACTGCAACGTTAGCAGATGGAGATTGTGAAATCACATGATTTTCAGCAACTGTTCCAGATTCTTCCTTCGTTACGTTAAGCTTTAGATTATTGTCACCTGCATAGGTTTCAACATCTTTTCTAGACCATCCTTTTAGGTCACGAAGAGTAATCGTAGATGTCCCTTTACTAATCCATACATTTAAATCCGTTTCCGATGGTACGACTTCAGCCCCAACATTTGGAGATTGGTCGATTATTTCACCTTCTGATTCATCACTTTCGATAAAATGCGTTGTAACAGAGCGATAATCGTCTTGTAATCGAGATTTTATCGTGTTGTATTGGAACCCTTTTAGGTCTTCCATCTCGTTACTTTTTTTACCTTTTGATTTATAAATCGTTATCGATGAATTTTCTTTAACAGTTTCCCCAATATTAGGAGAAGTTTTAACTACTTTCCCTTCATCAACTTCATCATCAAAAATCTCTTTAGGATCGCTTATCTTTAACCCTTTTGATGCAAGCAACGTAACCGCACTTTCGTATGTCATATCCTTAACATCTGGAATTTCTACGTCTTCAGGTAAAAATAATGCAGGAATCAATGTTATCGCTAATAAACCACCGATTAAAAGTGCAATAAATGTACCTATAATAAACTTTGCAAAAGAATTTTTCTTCTTTCGTTTTAATTTATCAGGTTCTTTTTTGACAGAATCTTTTTTAACAGGTTCTTTTTTGATAGATTCTTTTTCTTTATTTGATTTGTTCTTTGATGGAACAACAACAGTATCATCATTAGTTGATATAGGAATATCCTTTATGATCGGAATTACCTTCGTTTCATCATCATTTGTAGGAATCACAAAAGGTTTTTCATTCAAACGATCACTATCAAGAGCAGTTTGTAAATCTAACTTCATCTCATCTGCAGTATCGTATCGATAAAAGATATCTTTGGCAGTAGCTTTTAAAACGATATTTTCCACACTTTGTGGTATTTCAGGATTAAATTTTGTTGGTGGTGGAACTTCGCTTTGTAAATGTTTTAATGCGATCGCAACTGCACTCTCACCCGAAAATGGTAGTTTTCCAGTTAATAGCTCAAACATTACAATTCCTAAAGAATAAATATCTGACTTTTTATTCGCTACTCCACCTCTAGCTTGTTCAGGTGAAAGGTAGTGAACAGAACCAAGTACTGAATTTGTTTGTGTAATTGTTGCAGCTGTCGAAGCTGTTGCAATGCCAAAATCAGTTATTTTTACATTTCCTTCTTTATTGATTAAAATATTTTGCGGTTTTACATCTCTATGAACGATTTGAAAATGATGCGCATGAGCTAATGCTGATGCTAATTGTTCCATAATCCTCAATACTTCTTTTGGCTTTATAGGTGTATGATGCTGAATATACTCCTTTAAAGTCTCACCTTCAACGTATTCCATGACGATATACTGTAATCCATCTTCTTCCCCAACGTCATATGAGCTTACGATATTTGGATGAGATAGCGAAGTAACTGAATATGCTTCACGTTGAAATCTTCTTAAGAAGTCTGGGTCGTTTGAAAAATCAGCTTTTAACATTTTTACAGCCACATCTCGATCTAATATCATATCACGGGCTAAATAAACGTTTGCCATACCGCCAACACCAATTAATTTTAAGATCTTATATCGGTCGTTTAGGCGTCTACCAATCATCACGCTCATCATCACCCTTTCTCTATATTTCTAGGCTCAAACTTAATAATGGCAAGCGTGATGTTATCTTCTCCACCAAGATCATTTGCGATTGAAATCAACTGGTTACCGAGAATTTCGATTGGTAGATTTTCATTTAATTTTTCATTAAAAAGTTCATTTGATATTTTATTCGATAAACCATCTGAACATAAAATGATTAAATCATCTTCTTCCCAAGTTAAAGTTTTAATATCAACATCAACCGTTTCCTCAGTACCAAGTGCTCGCGTAATAACATTTTTACGAGGATGAATTTCTGCATCCTCCATAGAAATTTGCCCAAATTTAACGAGTTCGGCGACAAAAGTATGATCTTCTGTTATTTGCTTAAACCCTTCATCATTTCTCAAATAACTTCTACTGTCACCTATATGTGCAATCGTAAAAAATAAAGGAGTACAAATAATCGCTTCAAGGGTTGTCCCCATACCCTTGCACTCTTCATTTTGCTCTGAATGCACTAATAAATTTGTATTTAATTGTGCTACAATATTTTTTAGCCATGATTCAGCTTCTACTGGTGTTTCAAAATTACTAGTATTTTTCCACTCTGCTTCAAGGAAATTGATCGCCATCATACTTGCAACCTCACCCGCTAAATGGCCACCCATACCGTCAGCAACTACAGCTAATACGATTCCTGAATCGTTCGTAAATATACCTACGCTATCTTCATTATGCTCTCGAACTTTCCCCGTATCAGTTTGAAAAAAAGTTTGCATTGTTTCACCTCGTCTCCTCTTTACGCTCCTTTGCACGCAACTGTCCACAAGCTGCATCTATATCATGACCTTGTTCACGACGAATAGTAACATTAACTCCATTATTTTTAAGTACTTTTTCAAATGCAAAAATTTGTTCCTTAGGTGTTCTTACGTAATCTCTTTCAGGTACATAGTTAACTGGAATTAAATTAACATGACATTTAACCCCTTTAAGTAACTTAGAAAGTTCTTCAGCATGCTCAACTTGGTCATTTTCACCACCGAATAAACCATATTCAAACGTTACACGTCTACCTGTTTTTTCAACATAGTAACGAACAGCGTCCATTAAATCCGGTAATTTGTATGCACGATTAATTGGCATTAATTTAGAACGCAACTCACTGTTAGGAGCGTGTAATGAAATCGCGAAATTAATTTGAAGTCCTTCATCTGCAAAGTTATAGATTTTTGGAATGATTCCACTTGTTGATACTGTAATATGTCTTGCACCAATGTTAAGACCTTTATCAGAATTAACAATTCTTAAGAAATCCATTAAACCATTATAGTTATCAAATGGTTCGCCTATACCCATAACTACGATTGAGCTAACTCTTTCTTCAACTTCATCAATAGCACGTTGTACTTCTAATACTTGTGCAACGATTTCACCTGCTTCAAGATTTCTTTTTAAACCGCCAAGAGTCGATGCACAAAAAGTACATCCAATTCGACAACCTACTTGTGTCGTTACACATACAGAATTGCCATAATTATGTCTCATTAAAACAGTTTCAATCGAATATCCATCATGTAATTCAAATAAAAATTTCATCGTACCATCTGAAGAGGTTTGTTTAACTAATGTTTTTAATGTCGTTATTGTAAAATTCTCTTCAAGTAACATACGTAGCTCTTTTGGAATATTTTGCATTTCTTCAAAGCTTTCAACTCGTTGAACGTATAGCCAATTATAAATTTGCTTTGCACGGAAAGCCTGCTGCTTTTGCGCCTTTAACCAATCCTCTATATCACTCACTTTTAACGAGTAAATTGAGGGTTTATGAGTTTTTTCTATTTTGACTGAATTTGTAGTATTTTCTAATTTCAACGTTACACCTTCTTCCTTAATCTTGCAATAAAAAATCCATCCGTTCCAAAATAATGTGGTAGTAGCTGTACATACCCTTTTTGAACCGATTTATTTTCATTTAATTTTTCCGGAACATGATCAATTAATGAATGATCTAATTCATAATCATGATGCTCATCTAAAAAAGCTTGGACCACATCAATATTTTCTTCATGTCCAACTGTACAAGTGCTATATACTAAAGTGCCACCTGGCTTAACTAACTTTGAAGCTTCGTCTAAAATTGACTTCTGAACTCTTTGTAAATTTGTTACATCAGTAGCATTCTTTTTTAATAAAATATCTGGTTTACGACGAATAACTCCTAAACCAGAACATGGAGCATCTACTAATACTTTGTCAAATAATCTTCCTTCAAACTCTTCAGGTGCTTTTCTTGCATCTAGAGCTTTCGTTTCAATATTATCTAACCCTAAACGATTAGCTTGTTCTTTTATTAACTTTACTTTATGATTGTGTAAATCTAATGAAGTGACTAATCCAGTACCGCCTAACAACTCAGCAATATGTGTTGATTTCCCTCCAGGTGCTGCACATGTGTCTAATATATCATCACCTTTTTCAACTCCAAGTGCTTGTGCAACTAACATCGAGCTTTCATCTTGAATCGAAAGGAATCCTTCTTTAAATGCATTCGTATGAGCAACATTTCCTTTTTGGATTTCTATTGCAAATGGAGATAGTTTTCCTACCTTAACCTGTACTCCTTCATCTTCAAGCATTTTAATCACGTCTTCTCTTGAAGATTTCATTGTATTGACCCTTGCGGTTTGAAACGGTGGAAGTATGTTCTCTTCACAAATTTTTCTCGTTTCTTCTTCTCCGAATTCTTTTACCCATTGTTCAATTAACCATTTTGGATGATTCGTTTCAATTGAAAGCCTTTCAATCGGATCCTGTATTTCATCGATTGATCGTAAACCATTTCTTTGAATATTTCTTAAAACCCCATTTACTAAAGAAGCAATTCCTTTATGTCCGCGCTTTTTAGCAATATTAACAGCCTCATTTAAAACTGCGTGAGGAGGTATACGATCTAAAAAATGCAATTGATATAATGAAAGTTTTATTAATATATAAACCCATTCTTCTAATTTCTTCTGATTTTTAATGAATGGTTCTAAATAAAAATCTAATAATTGATCTCTTTGGATTGTTCCATAGATTATTTCTGTTAATAGTCCCGAATCAGCCGAAGATAAATCATTCTTTTGAATATAGTTATTTACTAACAAATTACTATACGATTGATTTTTATAAACTGAAAGAAGAGCATCTAAGGCAATCTCTCGTACATTTTTACTCATGTTATTCTCCTAACTTCATTCCACGTTCAATAAAAGAACCTGCACCATTAATATATTGCTTTGCTTCCATACGCTTTTTACCAGCGGGCTGTAAATCAGTAATTTTGATAGCAGTATGATTACCTGTTGCTACTAATATGCCATCGTTTAAAACATCAATTATTTCACCCGGTGTAGAATCTTGATTCGTATTTACTTTTTCACTCCACCAAACTTTTAAAACTTCTCCGTTTAATGTAGTATAAGCTACTGGCCAAGGGTGTAAACCTCTTACGTGATTATAAATCTCTTCACCAGTTTTTGACCAATTTATTTGTTCTTCCTCACGCTTAATATTTTTTGCAAAGCTAACTTTACTTTCATCTTGCTTAACTGCAGTAATTTCACCTTTTAATAATGGTGGAATTGTTTCTAAAAGTAAATTCGCACCAGCAATACTTAATTTATCGTGAAGCGTTCCAACGTGATCCTTTTCTTCAATCGGAACAACGACTTTGGCTAACATATCACCAGCATCTAACTTTTCAACCATATACATAATTGTTACACCAGTTTCACTCTTTCCTTGAATGATCGAATAGTGAATTGGAGCCCCACCTCGTAATTCTGGTAACAATGAAGCATGTACATTTATACAACCAAATTTAGGAGCTTCAAGAATATCTGTAGGAAGGATTTGTCCAAAAGCTGCAGTTACGATTAAATCTGGCTTCAATGCCAATACTTTTTCTGTTTCTTCTGGAAGTCTAATTTTTTCAGGTTGTAAAACTGGGATATTATGTTTTAAAGCTTCTACTTTAACAGGAGGTGGAGTTAGCACTCTTTTTCGACCAACAGGGCGATCTGGCTGAGTTACTACACCTACTACATCATATCCTCCCTCAATTAATCTTCTTAAAACAGGAACAGAAAAATCTGGTGTCCCCATAAAAACAATCTTTGTCATTTTTTTGCCTACCCTTCTAATTCACTTTCTTCATAGTATTTCGAGACTTTGGAAGTGAATAAAACTCCATTTAAATGATCAATTTCATGTAAAAGTGCACGAGCTAAAAATCCACGTGCTTCTATAATAAAATATTTTCCACGTTTATTTTGTGCTTTGATTTTTGCATAACTAGGTCTTGTTACATCACCATATAAGTTTGGGAAACTTAAACAACCTTCAACATCAGTTTGCTCGCCTTTTGTTTCCATTACGATTGGATTAATTAAATCAATTCTTCCATTCTCATCTTCAACATCAACAACAGCTACTTGTTGCAGAATTCCAACTTGTGGAGCTGCTAAGCCAACACCATCTGCTGAGAGCATTGTCTCATACATATTATTTAAAAGTTTTACTAAATTTTTATCAAATGTCGTCACTTTTTCACAAGGTGTTTCAAGAATTTCATTAGGATATTCTACTATTTTTAATAAAGCCAATTTCACAACTCCTATCTTGATTGTACGTTAAGTTTAATTTTTAATAACGACCTACGTCTTATGCTTAGGGGGTGACCAGTCCCCTCCACTTTTCGTTTCTGTCTAGCTCCAGGCGTTAGCCCCTCGAGGTGTCGGGTCTGACCAGTCCCCTCCACTTTTCGTCACATAAACATAGTAGGTTGAAAGTCGATTGTTAATTGTAGTTTGCCTTTGTCCGTTTCGTCTTGGTAGTATTGTTGAATTCGGTTTAGTACGTCATAGAGTGCAGGTTCAGATTTGTATTTTATAACACATTGATAACGAAAATGGTCTTTTATTTTTGCGATTGGTGATGCTACTGGTCCGAGTACAATTGATCCTTCTGATAAGTATTCTCTTAAATAGCCTGCAATTTGTTCGCTTACTTTTACTGTTTTTATCAAATCATTATGTGCGATTGAAATTAAAACTAAATAATAAAAAGGAGGATATCGAAAAGAGCGTCTTAATTTCATTTCTTCTTCATAAAACGCAACATAGTCCTGTGTTTTAGCTAATTCAATACTATAATGCTCTGGTGAATATGTTTGTATAACTACTTCACCAGGTTTTTCATGACGACCAGCTCTTCCACTTACTTGTGTCAATAAGCTAAATGTTCGCTCACTTGCTCTGAAATCAGGTAAATGAAGTGAACTATCTGCTGCTAAAACACCAACCAATGTAACATTTGGAAAATCAAGTCCTTTTGCAATCATCTGTGTACCTAGTAATATATCAGCCTCACCGTTACCAAATTGCTTAAGCATTTTTTCGTGGGCACCTTTACGACTAGTCGTATCATTATCCATTCTAATGACTCGTGCTTCTGGGTATGTTTTTGTAATAGCTTCCTCTACCTTTTGCGTTCCAGTTCCAAAAAATCGAATATGTTCACTTTGGCAAGATGGGCATTGTTTTGGCATATAGGTTTCATATCCGCAATAATGACATTTTAGATGATGGTTATGTTTATGATAAGTTAAGGAAACCTCGCAATGGGGGCACTGAATTGTGTAACCACAATCTCTACACATTACAAACGAAGAATAGCCTCGACGATTTAAAAATAAGATGATTTGTTCCTTCTTCTCTAATCGATCCATTATTTTTTCATGTAAAGCAGTAGAAAACATCGTACGATTACCGATTCTTAACTGCTCTCTCATATCGACTATTTCCACTTCAGGTAATGGGCCTTGATTAACCCTTTTAGACATTGTATTTAGCTCATAAACACCTTTACCAGCTCTAGCAAATGATTCTAGTGTAGGAGTCGCACTTCCTAAAACAATCGGACAATGATGATATTCTCCTCTCCAAATTGCAATATCTCTTGCATGATATCTTGGATGTTCATCTTGTTTATAAGTAGTCTCATGTTCTTCATCAATGATGATCATGCCAATGTTTTCAAATGGTGCAAAGATTGCTGAGCGGGCACCCACTACTACCTTAACTTCTTTTCTCTGAATCTTTCTCCATTCATCATATTTCTCACCAATAGATAAACCGCTATGTAGAACTGCAACATCATTTCCAAATCTACTTTTAAAACGACCTACAATCTGTGGGGTAAGTGAAATTTCTGGTACTAATACGATTGCTTCTTTCCCTTCAGATAGGACCTCTTGAATGGCTTGTAAATAAACTTCTGTCTTTCCACTTCCTGTTACTCCATGTAAAAGATGGATCTTATTCTTTCTTTCATGAAATGAAGAAACGATTTGCTCAAATGCAATCTGTTGTTCTTCTATTAGTGGTAAAGGTTTAGAAAGTTCAATATCCTTACCTTCATAAGGATCACGATAAACTTCAACTGTTTTAATCGAAATTACCTCGTTTTTCTCCAATGTCTTTATAGGTGAATCAGTGATACCAAGACATTCTTTTAACTCCTTCACACTTGTTTGACCATTCATACGTAAGTATTCAATAATGTCTTTTTGTTGTGGAGATTTGATTATAGGCAATTCTTCGTCTAATACCTTTAATAGAGAAACTACACGTTCTGTTTTTTTATTTGCTTTATTTTTCACTTCATACTCAATTTCAAGCAATCCTTCTTTAATTGCACGTTGAACTAATGAAATTTTACTAACTAGACTTTCCATTTCAGTCCATTCTCTTCTTTTTACGATCGAAAATAGATTTGCTAATTCAGGAACTAATTGATCTAAAGCTTCTTCAGATGTTACTTGAACATGTTTTTTATATACAGCTTTAATAGCAGTCGGAAGCATTGCTTGATATGCAGAAATGAAAAAACAAAGTGTTTTTTGAGAAAGATAAGAACCTAAAAGAAGAAGTTCTTCTGTTAAAACTGGCATGACATCAAGAACTTCTTCGATTTCTTTAACCTTCTCTAAATTAGTTGTTTCTTTTATAGACAATACGAATCCTTGCACTTTCCTTGGCCCAAATGGAACAATTACTCGCATTCCAGGTTGTATTGCATCCTGCCATCTAGTTGGTACTTTATAATCAAAAGGACGGTCTGTTTGTCTGACTGATACATCAACTAAAACTGATGCGTATGTCATCTTTCTACCTCATTTAATAAGTGATGAACTTCAAGTAGTATTTCTTCTGCTACTTCTTTTTTACTCATTTTAGGCAGTGACTTAACTTCACCATTACGCTTAAAAATGGTTACAATATTCGTATCAGATCCAAAACCAGCCCCTGCTTTTGTTACATCATTAGCAACAATCATATCAGCATTTTTCTTTAAAAGTTTACTTTTTGCATACTCATCTACTTGATCAGTTTCTGCAGCAAACCCTACTAAAATTTGATGTGTTTTATGTTGACCTAAAGTTAAAAGAATATCTTTCGTACGTTTAAAAGCAATTGAAAGATCACCATTAGCTTTTTTCACTTTTTGATCATAAGTAATTGAAGGGGTGTAATCAGCAACTGCTGCTGTTTTTATGACAACATCCGCTTCATTATAATTAGACCAAATCGCTTCAAACATTTCCTCGGCTGACTCGGTTTGGATAAATTTACACCCTTTAGGTGGTGTTAAATTAGTTGGTCCAGAGACAAGAATTACTTCTGCTCCTAAAGAAACTGCAACTTCTGCAATACTATACCCCATCTTACCCGTTGAATGATTTGAAACAAAGCGAACCGGATCAATTTTTTCAACTGTTGGGCCAGCAGAAATAATAATTTTTTTACCTTTTAATAGACCAACCTCACTTTGGAAATGTTCATTCACGAATTGAACGATTTCTTCCGGCTCTGCTAATCTACCTTTTCCAACATAGCCACATGCTAAATAACCTTCATTTGGCTCAATAAATCGATGACCAATCTCTTTCAATATGTTCATATTCCTTTGAACAATCGGATGGTTATACATATTAACATTCATAGCTGGTGCGATCCAAACTGGTTTTGTTGCAGCCAGTAATGTTGCCTGAATCATTTCATCTCCAAGACCATTTGCAAATTTTCCAATTGTATTAGCAGTTGCTGGAGCAACAATGATTAAATCAGGCCAATCACCTAAATCGATATGTGCAATTTTTGAACTATCTTTTTCATCAAAAGTATCTATATAAACATCATTTCTTGATAAAGCTTGAAACGTTAAAGGTGTCACAAATTTAGTTGAGGAAGGGCTCATCATTACTTTAACGTCATATCCTGCTTGTACTAGTTTACTTGTAAGTGCTGCTGCTTTATAGACTGCAATTCCACCTGTAACACATAGGAGAATCCTTTTTTGTTCCACTCACCTTCACCCTTTCAAATTTTATTCTTTCTATGTAACATGTCAAAAAATAGGTCTTTTGGACGTTCTATGTCTAAGATACCACAAATATGATTGAATTAAATGTTATAGGCTTTTCTAAAAAAACTCTCCAATGAACTTATCTTCAAAGTCATAAGCTTAGTTGTACTGATCCTTTTTTCGAAAGTAATGCTTTTCGTCGATTAAACTACTCGGTCATTTTATCACAAAAATAAGACTGCCCCCATTTCTAATCACCACGAAACTTTTAGGAGAGGTGTTAAACACCACGTTGTCCTTTTTAGTCATATGGATAATTAGTAAATGCTTTGGGACAGCCTCATCACACAGTTAAATATTAATCTTCTTTAACGTCTTCAAGTTTTCTATAAGATAATAATCCAGCATTAATTTCTTCTAATGCTTTTCCTACAAATTTATCAGATACTGGTTTTTCAACACGAGTATCTTTATTTACTTGCATTTCGCGAGCTCGCTTTGAAGCAACTGTTACTAGCGTATATTTTGAGTCTAATTTTGTTAATAAACGGTCAATCGAAGGATATAACATAGTTTATTCGGCCTCCATCATTCTTTTATAATAATTTGCAACTCGTTCACGTTTTAAATGTTCACTTAAAATAATTGCTTTAATACGGTCACAAGCTAAATCAACTTGATCATTTTCAACTACATAATCGTAAGCATCCATCATTTCAATTTCTTCTTTTGCTGCATTCATACGATTCATAATGACATCTTCAGTTTCTGTACCTCTTGTTACAATTCTATTTTGTAATTCTCTCATACTTGGAGGGGCTAAGAAAATAAAAATCCCTTCTGGAAAGGCTTTTTTTACTTGCAGGGCACCTTGAACTTCAATTTCTAGGAAAATGTCTTTTCCTTCGCTTACTGTTTTTTCAACATAATCAATTGGTGTTCCATAGTAATTACCTACAAACTCTGCCCACTCAAGAAACTTATTTTCACTTATTTTCTGTTTGAAATCTTCTTTTGATGTAAAGAAATAATCTACTCCATGTACTTCACCTTCACGAGGATTTCTTGTCGTCATCGAAATACTATATTGAAGATCTAAATCCTTATTATCAAAAATAGCTTTCCGCACCGTACCCTTACCTACTCCTGATGGACCAGAAAGTACGATTAATAAGCCTCTTTCATGCCTCATTTATGACCCTACCCTTCTAATTCTAGACAGTTTAATTTATTAAAGGTCAATCTATTGTTACTTCTTGTGTGTCAGAGTCAATTAATAAAAATTAATTAGTCTTCTACTTCACATTGTTACCGGACCTTTGCAACTATAAACAAATCTTTTACATTATTCAATATTTTGAACTTGCTCTCTAATTTTTTCAAGATTATTTTTAATTTCAACAACTTGTTTAGAAATATCTAATGAGTTTGCTTTAGAACCAATCGTATTCACTTCTCGATTCATTTCTTGTACGATGAAATCTAATTTCCGCCCAATTGATTCTTTTATTTGTAAAGTTTCATTAAACAATTCTAAATGACTAGTTAGTCGAACTAATTCTTCTGATATGTCACATCGATCCGCAAAGAGCATAATTTCTGTTAATAATCTTTGCTCATCAACCGCTGTTAATTCAACTTCCGCTAATTTAGATTGAAGTTTTTCACGATATGATTTCAAAACAAGAGGAGAATGAACAGTAATCTGTTTTTTACATTCTTCAATTGCTGTTAATCTTTCTATTAAATCTTTTTTAAGCTGTCCACCTTCTTTGCACTTAACATCAAAAAATTGCTGACATGCATTTTCAGTAGTCTTTAATAATAATTCTTCAAAATTATCATTGATTTGTTCTACTTCACTTACTGTAGTAACTTCAGGTAGCTTTAATAAATCAATCGGATTATAAAAAGATTTATTTTGCTCTTCACGTGAAAGATGTTCAATCGCTTTTTTATATTGTTGAATTAAGCCTTCATCTATTTGTAATGTACGTTGTAATAAGCCCTCAATTGTAACAAAAACTTCAACTCGACCTCGACTAGTATACTCAGCTACAATTTTCTTAATTGCATCTTCATATGCTAATAATTGCCTCGGCATTCGAACGATTGTCTCTAAGTATCGATGATTCACTGCTTTCATTTCAATATGTATTTTGTACTGTTCATTTGACAAAATGGCTTTACCATATCCTGTCATACTTACGACCATTGTTCCACTTCCAATACACTAATGTTCTCTCTAATTTATTTCCCAAATTTCATTCAATATGTAAAAGAGAAAAGGTAATAGAGCATACCTCTACTACCTTAAGGAATTATAACATATTTTAAATTGGTTATCCATTTTGTTCGTAAATTATTTTTTCTTAGTAAATAATGCTCCTGCAAGCATAAAAGTTGGAATTGATGATAGACCTCCTATTAAGAACCAATCTCTAGGCACAATCGGAATCGTTTTAAAAATAGGTTGTAATGGTGGGTAGTAAATAACAATTAACATTAATAGCATTGAAACGATCACAGCACCTATCAAATATAAATTTCCAAATACATTTCGATGGAAAATTGAACGTTCACTTCTACAATCAAATACATGAATTAATTGTGCTAAAACTAATGTAGAGAATGCTACCGTTTGTGCGTATTCTAGTTGATTCGGATGTTGATTATACGAAATAATGAAGGCTAATAGTGTAACAAATCCAATTAAAAAACCTCTTGAAATAATTTTCCATCCTAATCCTCTTGCAAAAATACCTTCTGTTAATGAACGAGGACTTCTTTTCATTACATCATCCTCAGCTGAATCAACACCTAATGCCATTGCAGGTAAACCATCAGTCACTAGATTTACCCATAGAATTTGTACTGGAACAAGAGGTAGCGGTAAGGCTAATAACATTGCAAACAACATAACTAAAATTTCACCAACATTTGAAGCTAATAAATAACGAATAAATTTACGAATATTACTATAAATATTGCGACCTTCTTTAATTGCTGATTTGATTGTTGCAAAATTATCATCAAGTAATACTAACGATGAAGCTTCTTTTGCTACATCTGTACCAGTAATCCCCATTGAAATTCCAATATCCGCTGCTTTAATGGCTGGTGCATCATTAACGCCATCACCTGTCATTGCTACAATATGTCCATTCGCTTGAAGTGCTTTAACAATTTTCAATTTATGTTCAGGTGAAACTCGGGCAAATACAGCAGCATCTTCAACAAATTCCTGAATCTGCTCTACAGAAAGTGCATCTAATTCTTTTCCTTCTACTACTCTACCGTTATCTCTTAAGATTCCTAGTTTTCTAGCAATACTAGAAGCTGTTAACTTATGATCCCCAGTAATCATAACCGTTCGAATACCAGCTTCTTTACATTCTTGAACAGCTTGTGCAACTTCTGCTCTAGGTGGGTCAATCATCCCTTGTAAACCAATAAAAGTTAAATTACTTTCGAGATTCCTTTCATCAATGATCGAATTTGGATTCAATGGTTTAAACGCAATCGCAATCGTACGAAGTGCATTATTTGCATATGTTTCGATGATACTTTCAACTGAATTTTGTCTAAACGTATTTAATTGTTCTTCTCTTTCATGCCATAAAATTGTATTACATTTTGAAAGTAAGACGTCTGGTGCACCCTTAGTAATTACAAATTGTTCACCTGATCGATTTTTTACAACGACAGACATCATTTTCCGTGTACTATCAAAAGGAAGCTCATGTATTCTAGTAAAATGTGAATTTACGTATTCACGATCGATCCCAGCTTTATAACCTGCAACAACAATTGCACCTTCAGTAGGGTCACCATCTAGTACGATTTCTTTTTTCTTTTGAATTAATTGTGCATCACTACAAATAGATCCGAATACAAGAGTTTGAAATAATTGTTTATTTAAAGTTGGATTAATCGTTCTCTCTTTGTTCGTAAATTCTCCGTTGATTGCATATCCGTTTCCAGATACTTCATAACTAGATCCGCCCGACCAAATATTTGTAACAGTCATTTTGTTCTCTGTCATAGTCCCTGTTTTATCTGAACAAATGACTGAAGCACAACCTAATGTTTCAACCGCTTGAAGCTTTCGAACAATTGCTTTCTTTTTAATCATCCGTTGCACACCAAGTGATAAAGCAACCGTTACAATTGCTGGCAAGCCTTCTGGAATCGCGGCAACTGCAAGTGACACACCCGCTAAAAACATATGATATAATTCATTTCCTTGATAAACACCGATAAATACAACTAAAGCAGTTAAAAATAATGCTAGTACAATCAATATTTTACCTAATTGTTCTAATCGTCTTTGTAAAGGTGTAACAATGGTTTCTGTATTTTGAAGTAAATTCGCAATTTGCCCCATTGCTGTTTTCATTCCTGTAGATACAACGACACCTTTACCATTTCCACGCGTAACGAGTGTTCCCATAAAGCCCATATTATCTTGATCACCAATACCAATATCATCGGCCTGAATTGATTCAAATCTTTTTTGAACCGGAACAGATTCACCTGTTAGCGCTGATTCTTCTATGTATAAACTTGATGCTTCGATTATGCGAATATCAGCACCAATCCGATCGCCACTTGAAAACTTAATAATATCTCCAACAACTAAATCTTTTGAAGGTAGCTTAACAAATTGCCCATCACGCATAACATTTACTTGTGGAGCGGCCAATTCTTTCAAAGCTTCTAATGATCTCTCTGCCTTAGCTTCTTGAAAATATCCTAAAATCCCGTTAATTAATACAATCGCCATAATCGCAACTGCATCTACTACTTCCTTTAAAAAGATTGATATAATCGTTGCGCCTAAGAGTACAAATACCATAAAATCATTAAACTGATTTAAAAATAAAACGAGTTTGGAAGTTTTCTCTGATTCCTTTAACTCATTTGCCCCAAAAGTTGCTCGCCTTTTCTTTACCTCCTCATCAGTTAAACCGGAGGAAACATTTGTATTCGTTACTTGCATGACTTCTTCCGCTCTCATCCGATAAAAATTCATACCCGCGTTCACCCCTAATTAAACATTAGGTAAGTTGTCCCCCTTACCTCTCATAAAAGCATATTCAGACTCGTCCAAATAAATGATATAATGATGAAAATAAATCTAGCTTTTAACTAATAGAACTGTGACAAGACTAATCAAGATATTGTATGATTGAATTCCATGAGAAATTTCTTGATTGTTTATTTAATGGATATGAGCTAATTTAAGAATTATGTTGATTTAAGAAATATATTGAATGTAATTAGAAGTTAATTGGAACTTTAGGTTCATAATTAGGGGGAAAACTTAAATAAACATAGTTTCATTTAATATTTTGAATAGTATTTAGAGAAGTTGATTGGAACTAAAAGGGTGCTCGACACCTAGGGGATATGCGGGAAGGTTGAGACCACCCCACAGGAGCAAACGCGACGAGCAGTCTCAACTCACGCCCCATGGAAAACAGGCATCCTACAGTGAAAATCAACGTTCTCTTTATAAGATATTAATTCACATTTATCTTAATATTAATTTTAAAAATAGTGTTTTAAAGAGTAGGACGTGATACATATGTCTTTTGACGGACTTTTTACAGGAGCTATGACAAACGAAGTAGCTTCTAAACTAACAACTGGAAGAATATCAAAAATTGTACAACCAAGTAACTATGAAGTACTACTTACTGTGAGAGCAAATGGTGCCAATTATAAACTAATATTAAGCGCTCACCCTAGTTACGCAAGATTCCATTTTACAAATCAAAACTATGATACTCCATCAGAACCATCAATGTTTACAATGCTTTTAAGAAAACATTTAAATGGTGGGATCATTGAAAGCATTACGCAGTTAGAACATGAACGAATCGTTACCATTAAAGTTCGTAGTAGAAATGAAATTGGCGATGAACAATACCGAACATTGATCATTGAACTAATGGGTAGACATAGTAATATCCTTTTAATTGATGAAGAAAAACAAATAATATTAGACAGTATAAAGCATGTTCCGATGGCTGTTAATCGTCATCGAATCGTACAACCCGGTGCTACTTATATTTCTCCTCCTAATCAAGAAAAACATGATCCATTTCATGTCACTTCCAAAGAGGAGTTTAATCAAATGATTACTCAAAGTGATCAATCACCATCCGAAGCAATTGTTCAACATTTCTCCGGAATCTCTCCATTACTCGCAAATGAAATTGTCTATAATGGAAAAGAAGATGTGTATAATTCGTTTAAAACAATCATGAATGAAATACAATTAAAAAAGTTTACTCCTTCACTTTTCCGCTTAGAATCGAGAGAACTGTTTTATTTCATAAATTTATCTCACTTACAAGGTGAACAAACTATTTTCGACAGCTTAAGTGAGCTATTAGATGTTTATTACTTTGGTAAAGCTGAACGAGACCGTGTAAAACAACAAAGCGGAGATTTAGAAAAACTGTTACAAAATGAACTGACAAAAAACAAGAAAAAAATTAAAAAGTTACACAAAAGTCTTGAAGATACTGATAAAGCAGATAAAATTCAGTTACAAGGCGAATTGCTTACTGCAAATATGTTTGCAGTACAAAAAGGTATGAAAGAAATTGAAGTAATTAATTACTATGACGAAAATGGTGCTACAGTGGTCATTCCTTTATCGCCATTAAAAACTCCTTCTGAAAATGCACAAGCTTATTTCACCAAATATACTAAGCTTAAAAATTCAGTTGCACATATTGAAGAACAAATTAAATTAACAAAAGAAGAAAATGATTATTTAGAGACAGTTATTCAGCAAATCGAGTCTGCTTCACCACGCGATTTAGAAGAAATTAGAGAAGAACTAGTGGAAACGGGTTATATAAAAAAGAAAAAATCGAAAAAAGCCCAAAAGTCTAACAAACAAAAAGTAACATTAGATGAATATATCTCTACTACGGGTGAACCATTATTAGTCGGTAAAAATAATAAACAAAATGATTATTTAACAAATAAACTTGCGAGTAGAGACGAGCTTTGGTTTCATACAAAAGATATCCCGGGTTCCCATGTTGTCATTCGTGCTAAGGATCCTAGTGAAACTGCAATAAAAGAAGCAGCTATTATTGCTGCATATTTTAGTAAAGCACGTCAATCAAGCTCAGTCCCTGTTGATTACACAGAAATTCGCCATGTTAAAAAACCAAATGGTTCCAAACCAGGTTTTGTCATATATGAACAAAACAATACAGTTTATGTAACACCTGATGAAGAACTTGTTTTAAAATTGAAGAAATAAAAAATGGTGCCTATAAAGGGCACCATTTTTCATGCTGTTGAAAAAATACCTTGTCAATTAATTATTAAATTTTCGTAAAAATAATTTTTACCAATTAAATACAACCTCCCCCTATTAATAAAAAAGATAAGCTAAAATTTAGCTTACCTCTTATCTTTCATTTTGTAAGTAGCTTAACGCCTGTTTTGTCTTCTCAATATATTCTATGTCATTATTCGAACACATAAATTTGACATTTGTTTGACCAGTTTCATTTAATTGGCCATTTTCTCCAAGTAGTTGGATTAATCTTTTTACCGTACCATTACTTCCATCAACAATTTGAACATCTTCAGGTAAAATCTTTTGTAAAATGTTTTTATAAAATGGATAATGAGTACAACCTAAAACAATTGTTCCATATTGGTCAATATTAAATAATGAAAGTTTACTTTTAAAATAATCAATCATAAAATTTTCATCAAAATTTAATTCCTCACAATAATGAACAAGCTCGGGTAAAGGCAATGAGTCTACAATACTTAGATCGTCCACCCTAGATATAAGCTCATTATACTTTGTCTGCTTTAACGTAAGTGGCGTCGCAAAAACTAATACTCTCTTACCAGTTGTTCTGTTCATTTCAACAGCTGGTTTTACAGCTGGTTCCATACCGATAATTGGGAAATCATACATTTCTCTCAATTCATTTACTGCAATACTAGTCGCCGTATTACATGCAATTACAAGTGCTTTTACATCTTCTTTAATAATCATTTCAACAGACTTTTTTACAAATGCACTTACTTCTTCCTTCGACTTTGTACCATAAGGAACATGAAGAGTATCAGCAAAATATAAAAAATCTTCATTTGGTAATTTTTCCAGTGCCTCATTTAAGACAGTTAACCCACCAATTCCTGAGTCAAAAAAAGCTATTCTCATTTCAATTCACCTAATAATTTTAATTTAATGAAGTCATTTGTGAAAGTGTCTACAAATTATACCATTACTCAATAAGGACAAACTTTTACAAATATATAATACTAAATTAACCTAATTATGGATGAATGTAAACTTTTCAGAAAATAGTTAACTCGTAAAGTGATTATTCGCATTTCTTGTCAAGCTTGCTAAACCCATATTTCACGCTATTCCCTAGAAATTACGGCAGCCTTAAAGAATACCGCGGTTTTTATATATTTTAATAATATGAATTTATACCATTTATTTTCAACAATCACAATTATGCTTTAATCAGACAAAATTTATTTTATAATGAAGTACATGGTTCATAGATCAAATACAAGGTGGTTAGTTAAATGAAAGAAGAATTACTTAAGGTTTTCGATGAATCTGGTAATCATATAGGAGAAGCCTCTCGAAGTGAAGTACATGAAAAGGGATTATGGCACGAAACTTTTCATTGCTGGTTAATTAGTATAGTAAAAAACCAAGCTTCTATCTATTTTCAAATCCGTAGTCATCAAAAAAAAGATTATCCAAATTTATTTGATATTACTGCTGCTGGTCATTTATTATCTACTGAAACAGTTGAAGATGGATTAAGAGAAGTAAAAGAAGAACTTGGAATAGAAGTAAGAATGGAAGATGTCATCCCTCTTGGCATTATTAAAAATTCGATCATTTTAGAAACGATTAATGATCAAGAATTGAGTCATGTTTTTTTACTAAAAAGCGATCAACCTTTTACTGATTTCAATCTACAAAAAGAAGAAGTTTCAGGCATAGTGAAAGCTAATTTTAATCAATTTTATCAATTCGCACATGGATTAAGAGATACAGTTGAAGTTGATGGTTTTCAAATTACTGAAACAGAGGAAAAAATTCCAATTCAAAAATCAGTAGATAAAAATCAGTTTGTTTCTCATGAAAGTAATTACCTTATAGATGTTGTTGAATTAATAAAAAATCACATACATAGTGAATGAACACAGATTTAATCTGTACATTCTATTAAACGAACACAAATCATTGGTAATCAATATTGAATGTAAAAAAAGGACTATCAGACAGTCCTTTTCATACCCTTGAAACTTTATCGATAAAATCGAAAAAGTACTCTCATTCATTTGATTGTTGCCTTTTGCGGAAAACAGTAGTCCTTTTTCATTCATTGTACAGTATCTAGTTTTAAGTTTCGTCTTGAAATGAATTTTTTTAACTCATACTAGATTGTCTTTCGATAATTCGATATGGCACGACGACACTTTTTGAAAGTGAATCATTTGATTGGATTTTATCAATGACTAATTTAGTCGCTTCATTGCCTAATTGAAAAATGTTAACGTCTACTGACGAAAGACTTGGAGTCGCTAGTTTCGTTAATACTAAGTTATTAAAGCTTATAATTGAAATCTGTTCAGGTACTTGTATACCTTGTTCTGCAAGTGAACTTAATATTCCTAATGCAATAATATCGTCTGCTGCTACAATTGCTGTTGGTGGGTTTTTTAGAGACATTAAATGATCAATCGATACTTTTCCGCTTTCGAATAAGAAATCATCATGGAAAATGTATTCAGTGGAAAGCGGTAAATCCGCTAATTTCATTGCGTCACAATACCCGTTTAATCGATCTTGAGTGACAAGAAAATTTCTACTCCCACCAACAAAAGCAATTTTCGTATGACCTTTTCGAATAAACATATTAGTTACTTCTCTAGCGGCACCATAGTTGTCATTATTAATATAAGTAATTCTTTCAACATTTTGATACGGTTTTCCTACAAGTACAAACGGAAATTCCTGGTTTAATAAATACTGAATAATTGGATCATTTTCACGTGAATATAGTAAAATAATACCATCCACACGTTTACCCATTACCATTTTTTCAACTGCTTCAAGAATTTGTTCTTCCGTTTCACCAGTTGAAATTAGAAGTGAATAATCTTTAATATGAGCAGTAGAACTAATCCCCCTAATTACTTCAGGGAAAAAAGGATTTTGAAATGCCTTACTTGCTGAACTAGGCATGACAATACCTAATGTTTGTGATGATTTATTTGCTAAATTTCTTGCGTTTATATTTGGGTGATAACCTAACTCTTCCATAATTCTTTTTACTTTTCTTTTTGTACGCTCACTAATAAGTGGACTATCTGAAATTACTCGTGAAACAGTAGAAGGTGCAACACCAGCAGCTTTTGCTACCTCATTTATTGTAATCCCCATCCTAATAACCTCATTTCTAGCTCGATCTTTCATTAAAATAACATTAAGTAAGGATACACTAATGATAACATTTACAGAGTCAAAAAAGTCTAACAACTTTATTTTTGAATTTCAAGAATAATTGTTCCAAACCCATTTATGATCACTCTTGAATGATGAATGAAAGCGTTATTCATGAATAACTTACTCTTTACCGTCTCTTTTAGGTCGAGCTTAAATGGTTCAGAATCGATATTGTGAATAACTAAAATCTTTTGATTTGCACTTTCTCTTATATACGAAAGGCTAGAATCTATATTATATGGTCCATCTTTAAAATCACTAAAAATACCAAATGCTTCATTCTTATTTCTAATTGAAATTAGTTTTTTGTAATGATTAAACATTGAATTTGGATCTTTACTTTGCTCTTCTTCTGACTTTAAATCTTTATTTAAACTAATTGGTTCCCACTTTGTTGTACCATCTGTTAAATTATGATTCCACTTAAATGGTTCACGAATTTGTTCATCTGGCTTTTGACCTAACATCCCTAATTCTTCACCATAGTAAATATATGCTATTCCTGGCATTGTAAGAAAAATACTGGCTGCCAACTTTGCTTGATCAATATTACCATTGAATTGACTAGCAACACGATTTTGATCATGATTACTAATAAAAATTGAGTCGATGAAACGCTGTCCATCCTTTAATTTTTTCCCTTCAATTTCTTTTGAAAAGAACGAATAAAAGTCAAACGCGGTTCCAGTCTTTACAGCATGAATTATTTGATCAGCTCCTTCAAAATTAAACATCGAATCAAAAGATTCATAATATCTTTTTTGATCATATACTGGCTTCCACATTTCTGCGATTACAAATGCATCTGGATTTCTCTTTTTTACATTAGAGGTAAATTCCTTCCAAAAATTAATATTTTTACCTAATACATTTGTACCACGTTTGTATTCACTTGTTTCAAATCCCATTGCTGCAGCATCTAAACGAAAGCCATCAACACCTTTATCTAGCCAGTAATTTGCAATTTTATATATTTCATTTCTTACATTCTCATTATCTAAATTTAAGTCAGGCATTCCTTCCCAGAAAGAAGCATGATAATATTTTTTTCCAGCACGATACCATGGTCCTTTTAAAGGAAATGCTTTATCTTTTCCATCATTAAAAATATAGTAATCTTTATATTTCTCTTCACCTTTTATAGCCTTTTTAAACCATGGATGCTGAATGGATGTATGATTAAAAACCATATCCATCATGATTTTTATATTTTTATCTTTAGCTGATTTTAGTAATTCATCAAAATCCTGCATTGTACCAAATTTCGGATCAATTGCGTAATAATCTAATACATCGTATTTATGATATGAAGGAGAAGGGTGAATCGGATTAAGATAAATACATTGAACTCCCAGATCCTTTAAATAATCTAATTTTTGTTCGATCCCTTTTAGGTCCCCATATCCATCATGATTAGAATCTGAAAATGAAATAGGAAAAAGTGAATAACAAGTACGAATATTTTCAGTAAATGTATGACTGATTTTAAAATTCTTAATTTTCTTCTCTTCAATTGGGACAATAGGTTTTGATGCCGTTTGATTTGTACAACCGACAAGAAAAGAAATGCAACATATAGCAACAAGTATATTTATTGTTTTTATCATCTTCAAACCTCTTTTGAAAAAAAAGAGTGAGATACAGGGACCCCACTCTTTTTGAATTATTATTAAGTAAAAAATTGATTAACCTTTATTCGCTCCAGCAGTGACACCTTGGATGACATATTTTTGAAGTACTACATATAGAATTGTGATTGGTACTGCTACTAACACTGCACCAGCTGCGAACATTGTAAAATTCTGGTTCGTCTGTCCTTTAATTAAATCAAACAGGCCAATAGCAAGTGTTTTCTTTTCATTTGAGCTAATTAATAAACGTGGCAGAATAAAATCCATCCAAGGGACCATAAATTGGGTTAACGCAACAAAAGTTAAAATTGGTTTTGATAATGGTAGAATTATTTTAAAGAACACTTGTGTTTTCGTTGCCCCATCAATCATCGCTGATTCATCAAGTGACTTCGGAACAGCTCCTAGATATCCCTTTATTAACCACGTATTAAAAGGAATTTGTCCAGCTGCATAGACTAATACAAGTCCTAAATGATTATCTAATAGTCCAAAGTTTAAGAATAAGATATAAATAGCAATCATCCCCATAAACGAAGGGAACATTTGAAGAACTAGCATTGCAATCATACCAAATTTTTTTCCTTTAAATTTAAAACGAGAAAAAACATATGCAGCTGATGTAGATAAGAAGATTGAAAGAACCATATTTAATAAAGCAATTTTTAATGTATTCCAATACCATAGAGAAAATTTTGTCTTCTCAAATAATTCTTGGTAATGGATTATTGTTGGATTTTTTGGAATAGGTGTTGCATTGGCGAGCCCAGTTGATTCACCAAACGATGATCCCAATATCCAAATAATTGGAAATAAAACAATTAGAGCAATTAAAGTTAATAATAAATAAATTAAAGTCGTTAATAATGCTCTTCCAAAGTTTAATCTTTTTCTATTTAATTGTGTATTAGTAGACATTTTACTCCTCCTCTTTAAATTGCTTTGTACGAGTAAAGTTCCACGCAGAAATTGATCCAATAACTAAAAATATTAGAATGGACATGACAGAAGCCATATTATACATACGATTATCAAGGGTCAATTTGTAAATCCATGTTATAAGAATATCAGTAGATCCTGCAAATTGATAATTCGGATTGGTTGGTCCACCTTCAGTTAAGAAATAGATGACATTGAAGTTATTAAAATTCATTGCAAATGTCATAATTAACAATGGAGCTGTTGCTGCTATTATTAAGGGGAAAGTAATTTTCCAGAATTCCTGAGATTTTGATGCCCCATCTATTTTAGCAGCTTCATATATTTCTTTATCTAAGCTAGTCATTACCCCTGTCATTAAAGCCATAAAGTATGGAAATCCTAGCCATAAGTTAATAACAATAATTGTTATTCTAGCTACATTAGGATGGCTAGAATCTGTAAACCAATTAATTCGTTCATCTGACAAACCGATATTTACTAAAAATTGTGAGATTGGTCCGAATTGACCATTAAACAAAGTTTTGAATACAAGAAGAGAAATCATGCTTGGAATCGCCCAAGGTAAAATAAAGATTGTACGCCAGAATTTCTTACCTTTTACTAGACTACTATTTATGACTACTGCCATGAATAAACCACCAAAGAAACATGTAGCAGTAGAAAGGATTGCCCAAACAAACGTCCAAGAAAATACCCCTGTAAATGTATGAGTCCAAATTGGTAGGCTAAATAAGTTAATAAAGTTCTCTAATCCAACCCAGTTTACTAATTTAGTAGGCGGCAAGTGGAATTTATTATAATCTGTAAAAGCAATTAATATTCCAAAGATAATTGGCATTAAAGATATAAATATTAGCATAATAATCGATGGTATTAATACAATAAATTCAAACATTCCATCCCATAAATCCCTAAGATATTCTTTTGAAGTTTGCAGTATAGTTGCTTCATTAAATATCTTTCTTACTTTATAAGCATCTTTAATATTCCAATAATAGATTCCTAGAAGAATAGAAATAAAAATGACTGCAATTATTCCATTTATTAATAGAACAATTGAGTGATCGCCTTCCGTTAATCCTGTAATTCCCATCGTACGGGGCTGTGTACCTAACGTCACTAATCCCCAAAAGCCTTTAATAAAAAAACCACCATTTTCTCTTAAATAATACCCCTGTGAAAGATTACTGTAATGACCTGTTAACACTTCAATGGCTACAACTAAGAGTTGAATTGTAAAAAAGAACAAACCTTTTAAATATTGTTTATTGACTACTTGTCCTAATCCCCAAATCAAAACAGAGAGAAAGGCAGGTAGTGATGGGTTCATCTTATTCGACTTTTTATTAGGTAAATTAGGCTGATGTTCAATAACTCTAGCCGCTTCCATACTTATATCTCCCCTTCTCACACCAAAATTCGGCACTAAAATCTTCGTTATAATGTTTCATTATCTCAAATTATGCAAATTTTCGAAATCGCTTGCATAATTAGTTGATAATACAGCCTCTCATTTTGTTTGAGAGGCTGCATGTTAATGCATTATTTTTTTCCTGCTTGTAAAGCTTCGTAATCTTCAACAGCTTTCTTTTGAGCTTCTTCCGGAGACATTAAGCCATCCCATACGTTAACAATCATGTTTTTAGCAGGATCCCACCAGTTAGCCATTTCAGGAATTGAAGGCATTGGTTTTGAGAATTTAGCTTGAGCTGCAACTCCTTTAAGCAATTCATCTTCGCCTAATCCAGTAACTTCACTTGCATATTGTTCCTTAAGAGCTGGTAATTTTCCAGTTGTTTTATAAAGAACTTCAGCGCCTTCTTTAGATCCTAAGAACATTGCAAATATACGCGCAGCCGCTGGATGTTTAGAATAAGAAGATACGTTTGCAATTTGGTTACCTGAGAACGTTATTGGTTGGTGACCATTAATTTTTGGTAGTTTAGCAATTCCAAATTCAAATTTATTTTTGTCAGCACCTTTTTGCACATCAGCAATTGCCCAAGGACCAGTAATTAAGAATGGTGTTTTTCCTTTAGCAAATTCAAGAGTTGTTGTATCATTCGTAGCATCCGCTGAGTTTACATCCCAGATTTGACGTGCAGCTTTTAAAGCCTCAAGAGCTGCTTTTGCTTCTGGTGTATCAAAGCCAATTTGAGATGCATCTTTACCGTCTTTACCAAATAAGTCATAACCATAAGAAGATAAGAAGAAATAGCTCGTGTAAGAATTTCCTGCTTCCCAACGAATTGTCCATTGATTTTTCTTTTTGTTATTATATGTATTAGCTAATTTAGTAATTTGATCCCAGTCTGTAGGAGCAGTGTCTGAACCTGTTAATTGTTTTAATAATGTTTTGTTATAGAAAAGTGCAACCGATTCCGTTGAAATTGGTACGCCGTATGCTTGATCGTCCTTCATCACTGTTCCAACGGAAGCATCTAAGAAACGATCTTTAATTTGATCAGTGTATCGTCCCATTGGCCCAATAATTGCTGATTCTAAAGATGCACCGATCCCATCATGAGGTTGAACAAAAACATCTGCACCTAATCCAGCTTCACCATCAAGTTCCATTTTTGCACGAGTATCTACAGCACCAACTTTTTCATACTCAATTTTTACTTTTGGATACTTAGCATTAAATGCTTGAATGATACCGTTTGCATAATCATCGTTATCTAGCCACACTTTTAATGGTTCTTTACCATTAAGTACATCCTTTTCCATCTTGTAACCTTTTGCTTGTTCGTCCCATGGAAGATCGTCTTTCTTTTCTTTTGCAGTATTTGCAGTTTCCTTTGAAGTACCACAACCAGTTAATGCACCTAAACTTAAACTTACCGTGGCAAATACAGCAAACATCGATTTTAGCTTCATTTTGGTTTCCCCCTAACAAGATTATTTTTTTCATAAAATATAGCAAGCGTTTTCACAACTTTATAATAATCTACTAATAAATTATTGTCAAACTATTTTGTATATTTAAACTTTTTTAAAAAGTTTAAATCCAAGTGCTCAAATCTAGCTTTTTTATGAAGTCTACTTTTTCAAACAAAAAAGAGAGACCTGTTCTAGTCTCCCTTCCTACTTAAAGCATTTACGCTACTCTATTATACTTTCTGTAAATGTAATAACTAAATAAAATAAAACCGAAGTTAAATATGATATATACAAAAGCCATTGAAATCATTGTTCCAACGATCAATGCAAATATTGCTGGTACGGTAGCTGAATAAGCTAGAAACGAAAAAAATTTTTTATAAGTCAATTTAATTGAATTTCCAATATTAAATAACAAAGACATCAAAGCTACAATAGCAATAAATATAATATTTGTTATAATCGTAATTGGATATAAAAGTTGCATTGCTATTGCAACTGCTTGCATTTTTACACTTGATACAACTCCGATAAATAATTGATTATAATTTTGTAGATTAAATGCATCGACTAGTTGACTATTATATACTCCATATAAATCAAATCCTAAAACATTTACATGGATTTGTGTTTTTCCTAAGATTATTGTTATTTTCTCTTTATCATTTAATACAAATCGATCATTAGGATCTATTACAAGTCGTTCGTTTTTATTATCTATGATTCTCGTTTTTTCAATAGAACAAGTCAACTTTTTATTAAAACTACAATTAGGAACTTCGTTTTGCCATTCTTTATTTTCATAAAATGGTGCGAATACTCTTTCACTTAGTCTCTCCGAATCTGTTTGTACAATTTGGAAAACTAGTGGAAATGCAATTAGTGACCCTACTAATATACATTGAATGAAAACAAAAATTAGTTTATTATCTTTTGTTCCATATATACCTTTTAAACTAAAGCGGTTATTAAAAAAGCGTCTAATCAATTTTTCATCTCCTATAAATTAACTTTTCTTTTAGACTCTAACACACATTCTACATTTATTAAACTGAATATTTAAATAAATAAGTCTTGAAAACAATTGACATTGAAAACGTTTAATTATACTCTTTTTTTAGGCAAACGATTGTCTAAATTACGAAATGGAGGTAGCATTATGTTAAAGGAATCCATTTATCACCGCCCTAAAAACAACTATGCATACGCTTACAATAACGAAACGCTTCATATACGTTTACGTACAAAAAAAAATGACATAACTTCTGTTAATTTAATACATGGTGATCCATATGATTGGAAAGATGGGGCTTGGGTAATTAATAAGACAGAAATGAAAAAGAGTGGTAGTACAGAATTATTCGATTATTGGTTTATAGAAATTAAACCTCCTTTTCGTAGACTACGATACGGTTTTGAGATTAGTAGTTTAGATGAAACGATTACATATACTGAAAGAGGATTTTATGAAGAAATTCCAACAGACGATACAGCTTATTACTTCTGCTTTCCATTCTTAAACGAAATAGATGTATTTAAAGCACCAAGTTGGGCAAAGGAAACAGTATGGTATCAAATTTTCCCAGAGCGCTTTGCGAACGGAGACCCATCAATCAATCCTGATGGTGTATTAGCATGGGAAAGTGAAGAGCCTTCTACAAACAATTTCTTTGGGGGCGATTTTGAAGGAGTTATTCATCATTTAGATCACCTTGTAGAATTAGGAATTAATGGAATTTACTTTACCCCAATCTTTAAAGCATTCTCAAATCATAAATATGACACAATTGATTATATGGAAATTGATTCACAATTTGGTACGAAAGAAACGTTTAAGAGATTAGTAGATGAGTGTCATAAAAGAAATATAAAAGTTATGTTAGATGCTGTGTTTAATCATAGTGGTTATTTCTTTGAACCCTTCCAGGACGTTTTAAAAAACCAAGATAAATCAAAATACAAGGACTGGTTCCATTTAAAAGAATTCCCCATTGTAACTGATCCGCTGCCTAACTATGATGCATTTGCTTTTGTACCTTCAATGCCAAAATTAAATACTGAGCATCCTGAAGTTAAATCCTATTTATTAAAGGTTGGTAAATACTGGGCCAAAGAATTTAAGATTGATGGCTGGCGATTAGATGTTGCAAATGAAGTAGATCACGCATTTTGGAGAGAATTTAGAAAAGAAATTAAAGCAATCAATCCTGAACTTTATATTTTAGGAGAAATTTGGCATGATTCAATGTCTTGGCTTCTTGGAGATCAGTTTGATGCGGTAATGAATTATCCTTTTACAAATGGAGCATTAGATTTCTTTGCAAAGGATAAAATTAATGCTGAAAAATTTACGAATATTATTAGTGAAGTACTTCATTCGTATCCTCAAAATATTAATGAAGTAGCTTTTAACTTACTTGGAAGTCACGATACTTCTCGTGTTTTAACAGTTTGTAACGAAAATATTGATAAATTAAAGCTTTTATACACATTTCAGCTATCATTTCCAGGAGCTCCATGTATTTATTATGGAGATGAAATCGGCATGACGGGTAAACAAGACCCAGACTGTCGTAAATGTATGATTTGGGATGAAGAACGTCAAGATCGTAAACTATTTAACTATATCCGAACATTAATAAAACTTCGAAAAAAATATAATGCAATCGGTAGTGTCGGTTCATTTAACTTTATCGAAGTAAATAACGATAAAAACGTCATTGTCTATTCAAAAATATTTAATAATGATACATTTATTTTTATCTTAAGTAATAATCCTAAAAAAATTACCGTTAAAACACCTGATTTATTGGTTGGTAAAACTATAATAAATGTTCTAACAAATAAAAAAGAATCATATAATACTGAGTTTACACTTAACAGCTTTGGTATTAAAATTTTAAAACTTTAGAATAAAAAATGTGTCTCAATACAATGTCCATCATTTGTTTTGAGGCATCATTTCTTATTGTAATAAGGTAGGGCGGAATACAGAACCGACATCAAAGTTTCAAAATAGCGAGCCCCCCTCTTCCTTTTCATATAAAATATCAAAACTAAATTATAAAAAAAACCCTAAATAAAATTAGGGCTTTTTATACTTATTCAATATTTTTACTAAATGAATAAGATAACTTTTTATACTCCATTTTCTGTTCATAAAAACGATGCGCATTCAATCTTTGGACACCGGATTGTAGTGTTACTAATTGACATCCATTTCTTTTTCCAAAATCAGAAATAAAATCTAGTAATTTCTTACCGTATCCATTTGAGCGTTTACTTTCATCCGTCACTAAATCGTAAACAAATATATGTCTACCATTATAGAAATTGGTTAATATACTAATTCCAGCGACTGCAACCGGCACTCCTTGATCTTCTAACCCAAATAATTGATATCCTTGTTTTTGCATTTCTTCGTACAGATTAAAAAATGACTCTTCATTTAAGTGGGTACGAAGTTGTTTTAATACTTCAAAGCCTTTTCTTAACTCTTCTTTTGTTTCGTAAAGTTTTATTGAAATATTAGTCATTCTTACACTCCTTTTTAATCTTTTTACGATACACTAATTACATTTTCACCGGTTTCTGCTTCTCTTTTAAATAATCTTGAATAAACGCCATCTTTTTCTAATAAAGAATGATGCGTACCTTCTTCGACTACTTTCCCATTTTCGAGTACAACGATTCTGTCCGCTGTTAATACGGTAGATAATCGATGTGAAATGACGATGACAGATTGTTTTGATTTTCGCTGTTGAATCGCTTCATTTATTTGCAACTCTGTAATCGGATCTAAAGCCGAGCTTGCTTCATCTAAAATAAGAATAGGGGAGTTTTTAACTAAAGCTCTTGCTAATGATAATCTTTGTTTTTGACCACCTGATAATAATGCCCCTCGTTCACCTATTGATGATTCTAATCCTTCTGGTAATGAATTTAGATAGTCTGATAATCCACTATCTTTTAGAGCCTGAATCATTTCTTCATCTGACACTAATTCATTTCCTATACGAATATTATCAGCTAAACTACCATTTCTTAGCTGTACATCTTGCGAAACAAATGAGATTGCATCTCTGATCCACTTTGCATTTGCTTTTTCAATTGGTAAACCATCTACTTCTATTGTTCCATTATTTAACGGATAGAAACCTAATAATAAATCTACAATTGTTGATTTCCCAGCGCCACTTGGTCCTACTACGGCCACTGCTTCTCCTGGTTTGACATGAAATGACAATCCATTTAACACAAATTCTTCCTTCGTTGGGTAGGCGAATTTAACATCTTTAAATTCAATTAACCCATTAACAGAATTTAATTTTTCACCTTCTTGCACTTCGAATTCCGAAACTTCTTCAGCTAATAATTTTTCAGAACGATCTAATGCTGGACCAGTTCTCCGTACTGATAGCCAGTTTCTTAGCATTCTTTGAATTTCATTAGCCGCAATGGTCACAAGTCCCCCTGCCGTATACATTTGTCCCGTTGTGATTTGATCATTTGAAATGAGTAAAACACTTATAAAATAGACAGCAGCTAAAGCAAATCCATTATAGCTACCGATTACGACAATTGATTGCATTCTTGCTTTTAATTCGATAATTGATTCCTTCATAAATGACTTACGGATATCTGCAACACTTTGAATTTCATAATCCGTTGCACCAAGAATTCTCGAAAGTTGGATCCCTGTAACTGATTCTCGTAATCTTTCTAAATAACGAGACGCTTCAGTTCTAGCTTTAGCCGAAGCAATTCTAGTACGAGCCCCGACTTTATTAGAAGTCCAGTAAAATAAAACACCTAAAACAACACTCGTAATCATTAAATAAGGATTAATCCAAAGTAAGACAATACTATATATAAATACTCCTTGCACAGAAGCCATAAAAGTAGAGCCTTCCCATGCTAAAAAGTTATGCAGTGTATCTGGGTCATCAGAAACCCGTGCTAATAATTCACCAGATTTAGATTGATGAAAATATGAATAAGGTAGAATTTGCAAATGCTTAAATAAGCGTAGTTTTTGCCAGTTTGTAACCGACTTAGCAACATGATGACAAAAATATTCATCAATAACCATTAAAATTAAATCAAGAATTGCTGCAATAACAAGCAACCACATTAATCCCCATAGTAGTGTATTGTCATGATTAGGAATAATATGATCAATTAACCAGCCAGTTCCTAAAGTTGGTATTAGAGCTGCACAAACTTGGCTTAAAGCAATTACAAAGGAATCTGCAAATACCCATTTTTTATGAGGCTTGAGAAAGTTTATGACTCTTTTTCCATCGCCTATTTTTTTAGTCTTTTTCTGCATCATACAGCACTCTCCTTTTCTAGTTCATAACTTTTTATATACTGTATAGTTTCGGTCATCATTTTATTATTATCGATATTTTTATTTTGGCTATATTCCCAATATACAGAATTAATTGTTTTAATACAAAAAAAAGAAGCTACCACATTGGCAACTTCTCTTATTCTGATTCTCTATTTAAAAGTGATTGAATGAAATATTTAAAATTAGGTTCTCCAACAGTAGTAATAGTACAAGTATAACCATTAATTGTTCTTACTTCCGTTCTTACTTCTATTATCTTTTCTTTTTTTAGTGTTTCCTTCATAGCTGTCATTATCCACTAATCTCCTATCTGTTTAATAGCTTCATGTATTAAACAGGTCAAGAACGAAATTCAGACATAACTACGTTTAAAAAATTACCAGTACTGAAAACCGTAATATAGTCGCAACTGTAACGCATCGACTAATTAAATAACTGGATAATGTATCTATTTGTCATTACCATTGCTTCTATTATAAACAGATAATAAACCGTGCGATTATGATCGCACGGTTTATTAAAAGTATCTACAAAAAAAGAACCGTCAAAAGACGATTCTTATATAACTAACGCATGTTTTAGTTGTGTAAGAAAATTATTTAATTTTGTATATCTAACCTTCTTAATACAATGCTATCTATTTTATCTTTCCAGTAAATTTCATAATATACTTCTTTTTCCTTATCAAGGAACTCACATCCACCACACTCTCTTTTTTTACCATGAAATTCACCAGATTGATTTAATAAAAAAGTTTCACCTCCGATTGTTCCATGATTATATTTAATCAAATAGTGCGAGTTTGATTTAACTAAATCTTTATCATATTTTCCTTTATATTTTATAGTTGTTTGATATAAGATATCAGTTCCCGCCAAAGTCATTTCGTGTATAACTTCCCAATTATTGTCGACTCCTTTAAAACTAACCGTCTTGCTACTAAATAAATGATTTGCAATTTCTCCATGTGCTGAAGCAGTTGAATAAAATAAAAACATTAAACAGAAAGTAGTAAACGCTATTTTTTTTTTCATTTAAAAATCTCCATTTTTTATTTAATATTCAACTGATTTCTAGACTTTATACTTTTCAAAGCATTCAATCTTTTAACTATCCTGCCATTATGTTGAATAAAAAAAACTGCCGAAGCAGTCATTCATTGTTCAACTAAAGCATGCGTTAGTTACACAAGCTTATGTAGATTTTTTTTCAAGAACATCAAGTAATTTATCTAATTTATATTCTATATTTTGTAGTAATTGTCTGTTTTTAGCTTGATTTCTAATTCTTCTTTTTAAAAGGAATCCTAGTATAGTTATAATGCCAATAACTATTATCCAAAAAACAATTGGGGCAAAAGCAATCACAGGGTCGTAGATTTCAGTTGTTTCTGTAATCTTGCCCGTAACATCTCCTGATAATAAATACATATTTTTCCTCCTAATAGTTTTTCTTGATAATAGGATAATTCGTTAAAAACTAATTAACTCTTTTGTTCAAAATTTTTTTAACTAAACAATAAAATCCCCCATATAAATATGCCTAATAAAGTAATAATGAATAAAAATATTAACCATTTTGATTTTTGAATGATAAAACCTATATATATCCAAAGTAATGTAAGAACCGTGAACCATAATTTTTCTAATCCACCATCCTGAAAGGCTTCAAACGTATGTACGTTTATGAGAAAGATAAATAGAAGACACAACAGTGGTGCTTTGTTAGATTGATTTTCTTTCTTAATATTCTTTTCCAATGAATTTTAACTCCTTTGAAAACTTACTCAACAAATGTAATTAATTAATTATTTAATTATTTAATTCAATAAAACATCAAAAAAATCCTTTTCTTATTGAACTAAACTTCCATTAATTGAACGAGGTACACTATAACTGAAAAAGAACTTTATATTTTTTTAAAAAAAGAAGCCTGTTACAGCAATCGAGTAGTACGGTTATCCGTGAACTACTTTTTAAATCGCTGTAACAGGCTTTTATAGGCATTATTAGTTTTGTATTTTGAGGTGAAGTATAGCTGATTGGCACAATATCAGCTATTACTTATTTAACTCTGTAATTACTGCTTCTAAATATACAGGTTGTAAATCTGCCATTCCTAAGAAGAATTTCTTAAGAGTTATTGCATCAATACCTGTAGTTGTAGCTAACGCTTCAAGTTCATCTTTAATAAATTTTTCATACATTAATTCACGTGTTTCTTGCATCTTTAATTCACCGCCTTTCAATAAAAAAGAATCAAACAAGTAATCATATCCGATTCTTCGAATCGGATCGTGATTAAAAGTTGATTCATTCATACAATTATTTGTTTTCAAATTCTCTATCTAAATCTGCTTTTATCATTTCTTTGATTGTTTTGACTCGTTTTGCTTCTTCTAATTGGTTACGTTGTTCGATGTACTTTGCTTTTTCTTGTTCATACATATGGTCATACTCACGTTTAAAATCTTCAGCTTTAGTAATCACATCATAAGCACCAGCTAACTTTTGTCTGCTAGTTCCATTTAACGCTTCTTCATCAGTAACTGCTAATCCGTTGCCTAGATTTATTTCAGCGTGTCGTTCTTTCTGTTGGTCATATCCTCTTGATAAAGTCATAAACACAGGTTCGTCTTTCATCTTTAATTCTCCATTCATTTATTGTTTGTGATAGTTGTAGAGTGCATCAATCTGCAATCTTTCAGGAACGGGTGTAAATCTTAAATCAGCTTGTGATTTCATTTCACCTTTAAAAGCTGATTTACTAGCTTGAATCAGCAATAAATAATCCTGGTAAGTTCTTAAATGATTCGTGTAGTTAGTAGTACACTCTACTAATCCTCTTACATACTGTTCTTGTAGTTCCTCTAGCTTTTTCTTAGTGTCCTTCTCTACTGATTCAAATTCAGATAAGAACGCTGGTAATACTTCTTTGACCTGATTAACAGTATTTTCATCTATGAATCTTAGTTCTTCCATCGCTTCTTGAACTTCTTTTCCTTTATCAGATACTTCTTCCTGTAAAGATTTCACCAATTTCATATATCGTTTAACTTCGTTAGGCTGGAATGCTTCCTTTAGCTTTATCTCTTTAGATAGCTTATCTTTCGCATCGTAAAGCCTTATATTGATAGTTGAATATTCTTCATTTAACTGAACTACATCATGCTTTAACTGTTCTTTGTATCTATTACTATCATCTAGTATCTTCTTTACTTCCTCTATAGGCTTCATAGAATCACCTTTTCCCCAGTTTCTTTTCAATTTCTTCAATAAGTTCTTCAAGTTCTTCACCTTCTATAACTGAACATGAATCATCTTTAATTACAGCACGTGCATATTCTTCTATAACGTTCTTAGTTGTGTAGAATTCACTTGAATCTATCTTTTTAATAGCACAATAAAATTCTAGTCCTAAATTAACTAATGAATTAATTAAATCTGCTGTACGTGTCGTATCACCTTCAGTAATTACTTGTCTGTAGTCCGTATCAGCAAGTAACATAGATACTTCAAATAGTGGATTCATTCTGAATGCTTCTTTTAACCATTCATCTTTACTATCCTTACGTTCCTGAAGTAATGAATCTATACCCATCAGCTTCATGAACTGTTCAATTGCCTTTTCTGATGCACCTTGCTTAGTTGCATTAGCTATTACATTTTGTCTAATAACATCTAAGTTATCTTCTACATCAAATCCAAATTCTTCTTTTTGCAACCTTTTATATTCAACTAGGAAATTAGGTTCTTTCATCTTACTATAGTACGTGTTCGGACTTATTTTCAGCCTTTTACACATATCACGGATGCCTTCACCTTTTAACTTCGATTGGAAAAACTCATTTACTAGAAAACTATCTCTAGAATCTAATTCCTCTTTCATTCCGTTGGTTCACCTTCTTTATTGCCTGTTCTAATTCTAATAATTGAACTGTAGTGATTCCGTACTTTTGCTGTAGTGTTTTGAAAATCCTGTTTTGTCTAACAGGTGTTATTGGAAGTAATCCATTTTCAATTTTACTTAAAGTAGATTGGTCTATTCCGAATAGTTCAGCCATATCTTGCTGACTAACTTGTAAAAACAATCTAACCTTTTTTAACATTTGACCGTTCAATTTATATCAATTCCTTTGTCATAATTTATGAGTAAAATTCCAATAAAAAAGAACACCAGCAAACCGAACGCTGATGTTCTGTGGAATAGGTAAGTGAAAAAACTAAAGTAAAGATGCCTTGTCCAAGAGGTGAAATTGGACTAAGTAAGGAAAGAAAATTAATAAACTTCCCTTACACCTATTACTCATAAAATATGATAAAGATAAGCCAGTAAAAATTATTTTATTAATTGTAATTATCCGTGCGATCATAATCGCACAGGTAATTACTTGTTATAACTTCAGCTATCATTTTTTTAAAATCGCATAATAAAAATGTATTTCAAATTTTTTTAAATGGCTTGATTCAGATATGGATGCACCGCGTACCCAGTGGGTAGGTGTCCTGATGTAATGTTGAATATTAATAATCAAATACAGCTACACATCCGAATGTATACATTTACATAAAAGTTTACATTCAATTCATTGTATTTATTGATTTCCTTTTGTATTTAAGATAATATAAAAACATCTTAATAAAAGTATACATTCAAAACATTGATAATACTGAAGGGAACGATACATAATGACTAAGGAACATATAATAGATGTACAGCCAATAAGAACTATAGAGGATATAGACAGTATGAAGTGGGCATTAAAACGCCACGCTTCAGAACGTGATTATATGCTGTTCCTATTGGGAATCAATACAGGATTACGTGTTAGTGATATTCTGAAGTTGAAAACTGCTGATATAGTGAAGTTAAAAGGAAAAAAGCGTAAGGAACTAACTATACAGGAAGGTAAAACTAAGAAGAAGCGTGTAGTAAATCTAATGAGTATATATGAAGAATTGTATGCCTATGCTGTTCAGAATGCTTCAGAATGGCTGTTTCCTAGTCGTAAAGGTGATAAGTCCATATCTGAAATTCAAGCATACAGACAGCTTGTAAAGGCTGGTGAATTCGCTGGATTAGAGGCTATTGGTACTCATACGATGCGTAAAACTTTTGGCTATCACTTATACAAGAAAACTAAAGACGTAGCTATTCTTCAGGATATATTGAATCATTCTACACCAGCTATTACATTACGTTATATAGGTATAAATAAAGATGAAAAGGATAATGTGTTAGATACGTTCGTACTGTAGGGAATCTGATTATATCAGGTTCTTTTTTTGTACTGCTGGATAATGTCATGCTGTTTCTGTCACTCATGCGTTCCCTGTGTTTGGTGCTGTTTTGCTGTGTAGATACTTTTAATTATCCGTGCGATCATAATCGCACAGTTAATTACTTGTTTTCACTGCAACTTAAATTCACCCATTTTTTAATACTGATTTATAGATATTTAGATAGTTTAATTAAGTAGTTCCTGCTGGTGGCTGTACATTATACAGTAATACTATAAGTATTCCCGTTAATGTTTTACAGTATTGTATCCGTATGTGTAATTAAATTCCTAGCAATAAATAAAAAATATTTGTCTGTTAACTCATTTTTTACCTGTTCAGTATATGAAGCAATCGCTGGACTAGGAAAGGAATGAAGTACAATGATGAAAACATTATTTACTACTAAGGGAAAAGAAGCTAGAAGTAGATTAGTAGCTGAATCCCACTTGGAACGCTTAAATAATTATCACGGTGAAAAGAAAGCTAATTTTATATTAAAAGTAGAAATGGCATATTGGGAATCACGTAAGGAACTGAACCTACAACCTTTATATGACGTGCTAATAGGTGATTTAAACCGT
This sequence comes from Gottfriedia acidiceleris, assembly GCF_023115465.1. NCBI lineage: Bacteria > Bacillati > Bacillota > Bacilli > Caryophanales > Bacillaceae > Gottfriedia > Gottfriedia acidiceleris. The sequence continues at coordinate 3,148,365 of NZ_CP096034.1, forward strand.
AGTGCTAAATGGTATGCTAAGAAATTCAAACAGTATGGAATCCCTGAAGGTGAATTTCTCAATGAATATCTTGAAGAATTATTTAGACACGTTCAAACCGTTCCACCACATCCTTCATATTACTTTTACGAATCATTTAAACCATTATTGAAGTATAGAAGTATTGACGTTACAAGACGTTACACATCTAATCAAAAACAATTTGAAAGAAGCATGAAAAGTTTAGAAGCTATTCAAGAAAAGAAGAAAAAGGATACGATTATAGATACATCCATGAATGTAGAACTACAGGTGATGGTTAAAGAAGATATGTTAAATAATGAGATGCTAACGGAACAGGAACGCCAATTACTAAAAGTAATGCATATGTATCCTAATTTAAAGAAAAATGAAGTATGTGAAGCTGTCGAAATTGAACCTTATCAATACAGCCGAATAATTAAAAAGATTTCTGCTAAACTGTCCGATTACAATTTTAACAAAGAATAAATAACTAACCGTGCATCGATCCGATGCACGGTTATCTTATAAATAAAAATATACTACTAACCAATAGTAACACCTTACACTTGAATTTCCTTATATATATATCTTGTTTGATTACTGTATAATCATAGGTTTTCTACATATCTTTGTGTAATCTTCATTCTCGGCTATTTTTCTTACATTTATATTTTTAATAATCCAATCTGTTCGAGATTTGTTTTCAACCGTCAAAGTAAACAGGTGGTATGGAGGCATTATTGCCCTTTCATATGTGACAAATTGATAAATTATTTCATATCTGTATGCTTGTTCTGGCTTCGTCTTAACTTCTACAACTTTACAAAAATGAGATAGGTACATATCTCCAAAATAATCATTAATTGCTTTTGATTCTAATGGGGATAAAAATGTATAAATTATATCTTCAAGCATCATTTCATAACGTGAATTATCCGTTTCAGCTTTAACAGGTGATAATGTTATAAAAGTAATCAGACAGCTAATCAAAGCGATTTCCCTCAAATTTAATACCTACTTTCTACTATATTGGTAGGTATTTTCTCCAAATGAAGAACTTGCATTCTTATTGAACTATCCTGCTAGTTAGAAAATTAAATTAAAGCAGCCCATCGTTGTTCAACTATCTAATGATTTAGTTACATAAGTAAATACATTATTCAGAATAGGTAATAATACAATTAAATATTCGTAAAGAGGTGTACAAAAAAAGATGAAAAAGACTGCTTTTATACTATCCACTCTTCTGATTATATTTTTTCACACATCAACCGCTTCAGCAGATAAACCAAATCAAGATTCCGAAGAACTTCGATTACAAGATATGCTTATGAATATGCTAACGCCTTATATCAGAAAAGATTTGGATAAATACTATCATCCAAAGATTTTAAAGGACTTTTCTCCTCAAGTAAGTCCACAGAACATTGAAGTGATTGAAACAAAAAGATTACTTCACTTCCGTAGCTTTATATTGGAAATTACATTTGAAATTGAACCTGACGATGGTGGACACCACGTTTTGGTTGGTAAGGATAGAATGACTTACCGTATTTCTTATGGACCAGAGGTGGAGTTAATAAATCACACGCACTTAAAGACCTATAAATCCCCTAACAACTAACAGTCAGCTATTAATTAGAATTTGGTGGTTTCTACTTTAAAGTGTGTATCAAATTTAACATAGATTTTAACAATATTAACCACAAAAAAAGAGAGAAAAGTTCTCTCCTAGTCAATAAATTCAATTTTAATTTTAAATGGATAATACTTACGCTTTGCCACTTTTACACCTAGCTTTGCAATATCTTCGGGCATTATCCTGCTATATCTAATGCACTTGATAATGGTCTTAAGTTTCTTATTAATTTCCGCTGTAGGTTTTTTCTCGATATTATCCAATACATCTACATATCTTTCATATTGTGATTGAATATTAGTTACATCCGTAGCTTCTAAATCTTTCTGTAGGCTTTTTATTTTGCCTTCTAGTATATTTATATTACTCTCAATCTCTGCCTTCTTATTAGCAATCTCCTGTGATGTGAATAAGCCTTGTAAAGCTAAATCTAAAAGTCTTTCCTTTTGTACTTGTTCATGATGTAAATGTTTTTCATACTGTGATAGTGTTTGTTGCTTATCATTTATAATGCTACTGAAATCATTATTAAGCATCTGCTGTAATAACTGCTTGTAGTTATCTTTATGCTTTTTTAATTCATCCAATACTGCCGTTCTAACTATCATTTCATCAATACCTGCATTTTGACACTTACCATTAGTTGACGTTTCACCTCTACATTTTTTATAGACATATTTATCACTGTCTTTAGAAATCTTAGTATAAACCATTTTACAGCCATCTATGGCACATACTAATAAGTCCTTCAATGGTAATATATCTCTTGCTTTACGTTCCCTAATATTTAATTGCTTAGTCTTAGATTCCATCATTGATTGAACTCTATCCCATTCTGATGGATTGATAATTGCCTCATGCGTATTAGGAATATAAAATTCTTCTTTAACACGGTTCTTTGGTTCCATGAAGCCTTTAGATTTCTCTATCACTTCATGCCATTCTTTGAATACTGTATCGCCTCTATAAGCAGGATTTGATAATATCTTGCGTACTGTAATGATAATCCATTGTCCTGTTCCTGTTACCGTAGGAATTTTGTTTAGATTGAGATAGGTTCGGATTGCTTGAGTTCCATTACCTTCTAAATACAGCTTATAGATAAGTCTTATTGTTTCTGCTTTAGTCTTATCAACCTCTAATCGTCTTGTACTTGCATTTCTAATGTATCCATAAGGAACTTTACTTCCAATCCATTCGCCTCTTTGTATACGAGTTTTCATATTGTATCTTCTTCTAAGTGACATTGTATTACGTTCATATTCTGCTGATGATATTGAATCATCATACATCTTACTATCCATTGGAATAGATAAGTCTAATTTCTGGTAAGGTGTATGTAATGGTAATTGGTATCCTTTGAGTAATTGCTTTACTTTGAATCCTAATTCACCATTACGACTAATTCTATCTAAATGGATTACAAATATTGCTGTAAACTCATCTAGTCTATTTAGTAGGTTGTTTAATTCTGGTCTTTCTATTGTTTTACCACTTATAATATCATTAAAAGTTTCATAAGTATGATTACCTTGTTCCATATACTGCTTAACAATTGTCATATGATTCTCGAAGGTATCCTGTTTATCCTTCTCTTTTGAAATCCTTAAATACACCCCATAATGATGCTTTTGTTCTTGAAGATAATTCATTGTATATTCACCTCAATTACAATGATAACACCATCCTTTTATACAGGATATAAGAAATTAAGCTAGTTCACTGTATTGTGCCATATATAATTGATAATACTGACCTTTAAAAGATAATAATTCTTCATGTGTTCCTTGTTCAGCAATACGCCCTTTATCTAATAATAAAATACAGTCCGCATCCTTTACTGTTACAAGTCGATGTGCAATTGTAATTGTTGTACGACCTGGAATTAACTTTTCAAGTGATGATTGTACCTTTTCCTCTGTTTCTCCATCTAATGATGAAGTAGCCTCATCGAAAATTAATACTGGAGGATGACGTAATATTGCCCTTGCAAGAGCTACTCGTTGTCTTTGACCACCAGATAATTTTAGGCCTCTTTCACCAACAATCGTTTCAAAACCTTCTTGTAGTGACTCAACTAAATCAGATAGGTCCGCTGCCTCAACAGCAAGCCGAAGTTCTTCATCAGTTGCATTAGGTTTGGCATATAGTAAATTTTGCTTTAATGTACTATTTAAAAGAAATGTTTCTTGAGAAACGACACCAATATTTTGGCGTAAAGATTGATAATCATGAGAAGATAAATCTTTACGATCAACCGAAATCGATCCTGAAGAAGGCTCGTATAATCCGAGTAATAACTGAATTAAAGTACTTTTTCCTCCACCGCTTGAACCAACAATCCCAATATGTTGACCTGCTCTAATCGAGAATGAAACATCTTTTAGGACTTCTTCAGTTGAATTTGGATAAGTAAATCGAATATTATTAACTTCTATATCACCTTTTACTTCTCCAAATTTCGGTAGATCATCAGGTTGTTCGGCAGGTAGGTCAAAGTATTCATATATTCTTTGAAGTGCTGGAACTGCTTGTTGAATTGTTAATGCATTTTCAGCCAACGAGCGGACAGGCATAAACATTGTTGGGATAAATCCTAGAACAGCAATTAATGTACCAACTGTAATTTCATGCTGCCAGATCGAGTATCCACCAATTAACATAATGACACCTGGTGCACCATTATTAAACACATTTCCTAAACGCCAATTAACCTTCCCAATTAAAGCCAAACGAATAGCAAATCTTTTCCAAACAGACAGCTTATCTTCTAATTTTTTATTTTCTTTATCCTGTGTTTGAAATGTTCGCACTAGACGAACAGATTCAATACTTTCTTGAGTGTGATTATATAAATCAGCACTCATATCACGAGCTATAGCCCCCATTTTTCTTACTTTTTTACCAATTAAAAATGAAGGAACTAAATAAATTGCAAATACAATAAGCATGACCACAGCCGCTGGCCAATATAAAGGAAACACCGCTATAAATGCTGCAATTGCCGCAATTACTTGTTGAATAAAACGTGGTATAACTGTATTATTCAAGTTTAGAACAGACTCTACATCATGCGTTAACCTAAATAACATATCCCCTCGTGGTGTTGTCGAAAAAAACGTCATCGGTGCTTTTTGAAGCTTTGTAAATGCACGTAATTGCATATCTGTAATTACATCTAGACCAATTTTTACTTGAATAAATTCTTGTAATGATTCAAAACCGACCTTAAATAAGAATGAAAGCATAATCCCTAAAATTAAATAAAAGATAATTTTCGAATCTGGCCCCCCAACAATCTCATCGACCAATTTACCAGTCAAAATCGGCGGAATGATCGAAAATGCGCCAGCAATTAATGAACATGCAAAAGCAATGAGAAATACTTTCCAATACGGTTTAAAATGATTAACTGTTTCAATTAAAATTTTCATCTATTGCCATCCCCCTAACCTGTAACATTTTACAATATTTTCTAACTATTTTCACTATTAAAATTTTTACCAGTATTAAAGTAATGTATTTAAAAATGGATTTGGTGCGATATTTTTGTATGTTTATGTTGTGTTTCTCCCAAAACTACTTTCCATTCTCAGTTCTTCGTTATTCATTGATCTGGTTTCAAATACATTTTAATCCTTCAATTATTCTATTTCTTCATTAAATTGATTGAACATTCGTACACTATTAGTCTTATGGGGCATAAAAAAAATCTACAACTTGTGTCGTAGATTTTAAGATTATTTATTGTCAATTTTTTTATTTCAAAATTTTAAAATCGTATGAATGAACTGTTTTCCCTTTTACTGACGACAAAATTTCATCTAATCCCTTCATTTGAACTACATTTGTTTTTTTGCCAGTTTCTAGAGAATATTGTTCAAAATAATATTTTACTTTCTTTTTGGAATCATACCTTACTACAAACATTGAAGCCTTTTTGAAATATGTTTGCTCTCCATACCGATACGGACCTTTTAGTGGATTTTCAATTGTAAATTTCTTTTTCACTAGATTACTAGTAGTGTCCATTGTGTAAACTTCACCTAATCCATTTACAAAGAAAAGCTCCTTACCATAAATATAGATTGAATGATTAAGGCTGTAAGGAATTGTTGCGGTCAATTGATTGATGGTTTTATTTTTATATGAAACAAGTGTGATCATATCTTGCTTTAATATTTTCTTATTTATTCGCACTAGTACTTCATTCTCATCCTTCAAATTCCCTTGTTTTCTTTCTTCAAGTACCATGTAATAATAATTTTCATCATTAATAATCTGTGACCTAGGACCGTAGCTGTCATAACCATTTCGTTTTTTAAACTGAGTTAAATCTTTTATTTTTAGTTTGTTGTCATCGAAACCAACTTTACGTAAATGACAAGTCTCATTATCTTTTGTTAAAATAAGTATTTCATTTTTATCAACACCCGATGTAGAAATAGAATGGGGGATATTTCCTTTTTCAAATCCTTTGTCATTTCCATATATTACATTTGAAGAATAACCATTTTTTACAAAACCTGAATTAAAAAATAGTAAAGTAAAGATTTGAACTTTTTAAATATCCTGTTAGATCTCCTGTATGTTGATACTTCATTTTAACTTCTTTATATTTATGACCAATTAAACGTGGTGTTTCTTTATCCTCTAATAATAGGCCAGCTTCTCCTAACCCAACGCTACCAAGTTCCAATCCTTTCATTTTATACCCTCTAGCTACACCGTCATCATCAACAAAGATTACGATACTGATCCCTCGATTATCCTTATCCTGGTCTGCTGTAGAAGAATAATATAAGACGGCTTGTTTATCGTCTAAAAAGTCCTTCTTTTGAATGGTCTCCTCTTTTATTAGCATAGCTAATAGGTGTTGCAGATAAGACTAAACTAGCTGATAAGACACTTACTCCGAATAATTTTTTCATTTTAAACATCTCCTTTTACAAATAATTTTCTATATTTGAAATAGAGAGTGATATGTGTTGTTTATTAATTTTTACTGTCGAATCATTCATCACAATTCTATACAAGAATATTATATAAGGAAAACTTTACTAACATTTACTAAATTTTAGTCGCTTTTGTGACACTTTTTAAGTTCTTGAAATGTGGATAAACAAAATTCAATCCGTAATAGTGCAGGGTAAAGTGAAAGAGAAAGCTTGAAATTTTTAAGATAAATTTGAGAGCTTTTAGGCGAAGACAGAGAGCGTAGTTGCAATTTTATTTTTACTAAAATTGACTACTACGACGAACTTACTTCACTGCTGCCAATTTATACTTTCTTAATACGTAAAAAAAATCTACAACCTAGGTCGTAGATTTTAAGATTTTTTATTTGTTTCATTTAATTTGTTTACTAAGAATTCTTGAGATTTTCCTTTTGGAATACTCAAACTCTTAAATTCATCATTTTTTATTAATTTAGCTATATAAACAATTTGACCAATATGATTTCCGTAATGACTAATTTGTCTTTGAATTGCTTGTAAAACAGTATGATCTTCACCACGAATTTTAATCGTTTTTAATACATCTTCTTCTTGTAGACTTTTTAGCGTGTTAAAAACAACATTCCATCCTTTATTCCAATCAGCTAATAACTCATCCTTTGAATGATAAATCCCTTCAAACTCAACATCACGATTTCGCCATGGTTTTTCACCATCCGTCGTGAGAAAATCCGTCCATCTAGAAATCATATTACCACTTAAATGCTTTACAATTATAGAAATACTATTCGATTCACTTGATGGTTGTAAGTGTAACTCCTCATAATTTAGCTGATCCATCGAACGTTCACCAAGATTTTTTATCCCTTTGAATTCCTTTAAACTATTCGACAGAAATTGTTTTGCGATTGACATACTTGACCCTCCAATTTTAAAGTTTCTTTCAATCAATTGTATGAATAGTTTAAAAACTTATTAATTATTATTCAAATAATTAGTTTCGGAATAGTGTGTAAAAGAAAAGTAATATAGTTAGATTTTCAGGTGAAGGTTTTTCATTTTGTATAATTTTTCATCAGAATCCTAAACATTTTAGGTGATTTAAAGTTTGGAAGCTTATTTTAAATGACTTTTCTATCGTAGAGCAGTCACGTTGAATTTAATTTTATAATTTCACTACACAAAAAAAAAGATGACTCCAAAAAGTCATCTTTCCTATTCTAAGTATTAAACTTCAACAGTCATCCAACTAGCATCTTGTGGATTTTTTCTCCATGCAGTTAGTTTTGCTACATGTTCTGCTTCGATTGAGCCTTGTTCTTTTGCTACTTCAACTAGTGTGTCATAGTCAGTTAGTGAATAGTATGATACGTCGTTTGCCTCAAATTTCTCTACTGCTGCTGGAAGATTGTATGTGAAGATTGAGACTACTCCTAGTACTTCGCAGCCCGCTTCGCGTAAAGCTTCAACGCATGTTATTACGCTGCCGCCAGTTGAGATTAAATCTTCTACTACTACTACTTTTTGTCCAGGTTTAATAGGGCCTTCAATTTGGTTTCCTTTGCCGTGGCCTTTTGCAGAGCTACGAACATAAACCATTGGTAATTCCATTAAATCACTTGTCCATGCTGCGTGTGGAATACCAGCAGTTGCTGTTCCAGCGATTACATCTACGTTACCAAATTTAGTTTGGATTAGTTCTACTAAGCCTTTTGCAATGTTTTTACGAATTTCTGGATAGCCAAGAGTTAGGCGATTATCACAATAAATTGGAGATTTGATGCCTGATGCCCAAGTAAATGGAGTTTCAGGTTGAAGGCTTACTGCCCCAATTCTTAATAAGTTTGCTGCGATATTCTTTTTCATATTGTTACGCCCTCCCATTGTGCAATTACTTCTTCATATGCTTCTACTGGATTTTCGCTTTTTGTAATACTGCGTCCTACAACAATATAGCTACTTCCAAATTGTCTAGCTTTCGCTGGAGTTGTTACACGTACTTGATCATCTACACTATTATCTGCTAGGCGAATACCAGGTGTTACAGTAAGGAAGTTATCACCTTCAACTGCTGCTTGTACTAACTCTACATCAAGTGGAGAGCAAACTACACCGTCAAGACCGCTTTCTTCTGTTATAGCAGCATATAGTTTTATCGAATCTTGTAAAGAAGAAATTCCTTGTTCATGGATTACTTGTTCTTCTGAAGTGCTTGTAAGTTGTGTCACAGCTATTAGTAATGGTCTTTTTTTACCAGCTGGAGTGCCTTCTTGTAGACCTTCTAATGCTGCTTTCATCATTTTCGTTCCACCAGCTGCATGAACATTAACCATGTCTACTTCTAGAGATGCGATATTTTTCATTGCATGTTTTACTGTATTTGGAATATCATGAAGTTTCAAATCTAGGAAGATTTGATGTCCTAATTCTTTTAATTCCTTTATGATCGCTGGACCCTCTTTGTAAAATAGCTCCATCCCAACTTTTACATATAGAGACTTTTGAAATTTTTTTACAAAATTCATTACTTCATCTTTTGATGAAAAATCAAGCGCGATGACCACTTGTGATGACATGTTGTTTCCAGCTCCTTCCAATACATTCTTCAATTGACTGGTATCCATATTTTTGTAGCACTTCAGGTAGTTCATCTATGATTGTTGGACAAACAAATGGATCAACGAAGTTTGCCGTACCTACACCGATTGCACTTGCTCCTGCTAAGAAAAACTCTAGTGCATCTTCTGCATTCATGACCCCGCCCATTCCGATGATTGGGATGTTTACTACTTGGCTCACATCATGAATCATTCGAATTGCTACTGGTTTTATTGCAGGACCTGATAATCCACCAGTTTTATTAGCTAGAATTGGTTTACCAGTTCTTAAATCTAATCTCATCCCTAGTAATGTATTAATCATTGTTAAACCATCTGCTCCTGCATTTTCAATTGCTTTTGCGATTTCAACAATATTCGTTACATTCGGTGATAATTTTACGTAAAGCGGAACTTCGCTTACTTCTTTTACTTTCTTAGTTACTTCAGCCGCTGTTGCAGCATCCGTTCCAAATGCAATCCCACCACATTTTACATTTGGACAAGAAATGTTTAATTCTAGTGCTTTTACATTACTAACTTTTGAAATTTCTTTTGCGACAGTTACATAGTCTTCAATAGTTGATCCAGCAATATTTGCAATTATTGGTACATCATAATTTGATAACCATTTTAATTCACCGTCAATTACTTTTTCTAGACCAGGATTTTGAAGTCCAATCGCATTTAACATCCCCGCTTGAGTTTCAGCTACACGAGGTGTTTCATTACCGTATCTTGTTTCAACTGTTGTTGCTTTTATCATAATAGCCCCAAGAATACTTAGATCGTAAAGATTTGCAAACTCTCTACCAAATCCGAAGCAACCAGAAGCTGGCATAATAGGATTTTTTAAATCTAAGCCAGGAAGTTTTGTTTGTAAAGAAATCATAGTACTACCTCCTCAGCTTGGAATACTGGTCCATCACTACAAATTTTACGATATGACCCGTCTTCAGTATGGCATACACATGCGAAACAAGCTCCGATTCCACAGCCCATTCGTTCTTCAAGTGATATATAGCCTTCCTTCATACCTTTATATTGCTGTTGTAAAGCTTTTAACATTACAGTTGGACCACATGCAAAGTATTGATCAAATTGAAGTCCTTTTTCACGTATTACATCTGTTACGAAACCTTTCGTACCTAGCGTTCCATCTACCGTTGCCATATAGGTTGGTCCTAATTCAGAAAATTCTTTTTCATAAAAAGCTACATTACTTGATGCAAAACCTAACACATGAATTACATTTACACCACGAGCTTTAAATTGCTTCGAAAGTTCATACATTGGAGGTACGCCAATTCCACCACCAACTAGTAGTGCTGTATCTCCTTCTGAAAGAGTTTCAACATCATAACCTTGACCTAGAGGACCTAATACATCAACTTGTTGTCCAACGCTTGCTTCTTTTAAAAGCTTCGTTCCTTCACCTTCTGCGCGGAATATCATCGTGAACTCACTTTTCTCTTTGTCGATCGAACATATACTGATTGGTCTTCTTAATAGTGGTGTTAGTCCACCAGTCACTTTTATATGGACGAACTGCCCAGGAGAGTGCATCTCCTGAACTAGTTCACCTTTTAATGTCATTTCGACAATTTGATGGGCAATTTCTCTGTTTGAGACAATTGTCATGAGTTCTTTTTTTATCATACTAATACGCCAGCCTTCATTTCTTTGTTTGGTAGTGCAGAAGTTGAGAATGTTAAGCTTTCAATTACTGATAATATTGCAGTTGCTGTATCTAGTGAAGTTAAGCAAACTACTCCGTTTTCAACTGATTCACGACGAATTCTGAATCCATCACGAGCTGGTTTTTTACCTTTTGTTAATGTATTGATAACAAACTGTGCATCTCCACGCTTGATCATATCTAGCATATTGTCTTCATGCTCGTTAATTTTGTTTACCGCTTTTACTGGTATACCGTGGTTTTCTAAATAATTTTTAGTTCCTTCTGTTCCGAATACTGTAAATCCAATTTCATGGAAACGTTTTGCGATATTTACTACTTCTTCTTTATCTTTATCAGCTACTGTAATGATCACTGAACCGTGTGTTGGTATTTGCATTCCCGCAGCAATTAGTGCTTTGTATAATGCTTTTTGAAGACTTACATCTTTACCCATTACTTCTCCAGTTGATTTCATTTCAGGGCCTAAAGTTATATCAACTGAGCGTAGCTTAGCGAATGAGAACACTGGTGCTTTTACATATACTTCATTTCCTTCTGGGTGGTAGCCTGTTGCATATCCGAATGAAGCTAATGTTTGACCTAAGATAACTTTTGTTGCGATATTCGCCATTGGTACATCTGTAATTTTACTTAAGAATGGCACAGTACGGCTTGATCTTGGGTTTACCTCTAGTACAAATACTTCATCTTTATCTGTTACAACAAACTGGATGTTAAGTAATCCTTTGATATTTAAGCCCTTTGCAAGTTTAATTGTATAGTCGATTAATTTTTCCTTCGCAGCTTGTGATACATTTTGTGTAGGGTATACTGCGATTGAATCTCCTGAGTGAACTCCAGCACGTTCGATATGCTCCATAATACCAGGGATGTATACATCGATTCCGTCGGAGATTGCATCTACCTCAATTTCTTTACCAGTTAAGTAGCGGTCGACTAATACTGGATGTTCTGGATTGATTTTAACTGCATTTTGCATGTAGTGAAGAATTTCTTCACGGTGGTATACAATCTCCATTGCACGTCCACCAAGTACATATGATGGTCTTACTAATACTGGATAACCAATTTCATCAGCGATATCCGCTGCTTCTTCAGGTGTCATTGCTGTTTTACCTAGAGGTTGTGGTACTCCTAATTGTTGAAGTGCTTCTTCAAACTTGTCACGGTCTTCAGCGCGATCTAAATCTTCAAGTGAAGTTCCAAGAATTTTCACACCACGTTCAACTAATTTGCCTGCAAGGTTAATCGCTGTTTGGCCACCGAATTGAACAACTACTCCCATCGGTTTTTCTAAATCGATAATGTGCATAACGTCTTCAATTGTTAATGGTTCGAAATACAGTTTGTCTGAGATACTGAAATCAGTTGACACTGTTTCTGGGTTGTTGTTTATAATGATTGCTTCGTATCCAGCCTCTTTTATTGCTCTTACACAGTGTACTGTTGCATAGTCAAACTCGATCCCTTGACCGATTCGAATTGGACCAGAGCCAAGAACAACTACGCTCTTTTTATCCGTTACAATTGATTCATTTTCGATTTCGTATGTTCCGTAGAAGTATGGTGTTGTTGATTCAAACTCTGCTGCACATGTATCAACCATTTTATATACTGGTATGATTTGATTTTGTTTTCTAAATTCGAATATTTCTTTATTTGTAGCATTCCATTGTGATGCGATGTAATCATCACTGAAGCCCATTTTCTTAGCTTTTAAAAGTACATCTAGTTCAAAATGGTTATCTTTAATTTGTTTTTCCATTTTAATGATGTTTTCAATTTTGTGTAGGAAGAAGAAATCAATTTTTGTAATATCGTGTATTTCTTCTAATGTCATACCTGTTCTCATTGCTTCAGCAACAATGTAAAGTCTTTCATCGTCAGCTTTTGCCATGCGAGTAATCATTTCGTCTTTAGTCAGTTCTTTTACTGCGTTAAGCTCGATGTGATTTATTCCTAATTCTAGAGAGCGTACCGCTTTTAATAATGACTCTTCAAGTGTTCTACCAATCGCCATTACTTCTCCAGTTGCTTTCATTTGAGTTCCTAACTGACGGTTTGCAGTTTCAAACTTATCAAATGGCCAACGTGGAATTTTTGATACGATATAGTCTAATGCTGGCTCGAAGCAGGCATAAGTTTTCTTAGTAACTGGGTTAATCATTTCATCTAGTGTTAAGCCTACTGCGATTTTCGCTGCTAATTTTGCAATCGGGTAACCTGTTGCTTTTGAAGCTAACGCACTTGATCGTGATACACGTGGGTTTACTTCGATTACATAGTAATGGAAGCTATCCGCGTCTAGTGCAAGCTGTACGTTACATCCACCTTCGATTCCTAAAGCACGGATGATTTTTAATGATACATTTCGTAGCATTTGATATTCGCGATCGCTTAACGTTTGAGAAGGAGCGATTACGATTGAATCTCCTGTATGAACACCAACTGGATCGATGTTTTCCATGTTACATACTACAATCGCATGGTCATTTGCATCACGCATTACTTCATACTCGATTTCTTTAAAACCAGCGATACTTTTTTCTAATAAACATTGTGTTACTGGGCTATTTTTTAATCCGCTTGCTACGATTTCTTTTAAATCTTCTTCATTATTACAAATTCCTCCGCCTGTTCCTCCAAGAGTAAAGGCAGGTCTTACGATAACTGGGTAGCCAATTTCTTCTACGAAGTCATATGCTTCTTCTAAAGTATGAATGATTGTACTTTCTGGTACTGGCTCGCTTAAGTCGTTCATTAATGTTCTGAATAAGTCACGGTCTTCTGCACGGTTAATCGCTTCTAGAGTTGTACCTAAAATTTTTACTCCACACTCTTTTAACACGCCAGATTTATCTAATTCTACCGCTAGGTTAAGTCCTGTTTGACCTCCTAATGTTGGTAAAAGTGCATCCGGACGTTCTTTACGAATGATTCGACTAACGAAATCCACTGTTAGTGGTTCGATGTATACTTTATCAGCTGTTTGTACATCCGTCATAATTGTTGCAGGGTTTGAATTTACAAGAATTACTTTGTATCCTTCTTCTTTCAATGCCTGACAAGCCTGTGTTCCAGCATAGTCAAATTCTGCTGCTTGACCGATTATGATTGGTCCTGATCCGATTACTAAGATTGTCTCGATGTCTACGCGTTTTGGCATTGTAAGTTCCCCTCTCTTTTCTGTGCTTCCATCATGCTCATAAATTCATCAAATAAATAGTTTGCATCTTCTGGTCCAGGTGATGCTTCTGGGTGGTATTGTACTGTGAATGCAGGGTAAATCTTATGTTTAAGTCCTTCTACAGTTCCATCATTTAGTGCAACATGTGTTACTTCTAAATCAGTTCCTTCAATTGAATCCATTTCTACAGCATAACCGTGGTTTTGTGAAGTGATAGCTACTTTTCCTGTTTCTAAATGTTTAACTGGATGGTTCGCACCACGGTGACCGAATTTTAGTTTTGAAGTATTTCCACCATTTGCTAGAGCAAATAATTGGTGTCCTAAACAAATTCCGAATAATGGTACTTTGCCTACTACTTCTTTAATCATTTCGATTGCTACTTGAACATCCTTTGGATCTCCAGGTCCATTACTTAACATAATTCCATCTGGAGCAAGTAAGAAAATTTCTTTTGCTGAAATATTATATGGTACGACTGTAACGTCACATTTACGGTTTGTTAATTCTCTTAAAATACCATGCTTCATACCAAAATCTACTAATACTACTCGGTGTCCTCTACCTGGACTTCTATAAGGTTTTTGTGTTGAAACACGTTCAACATGGTTTGTGAATAGTGGTGTATTTGTTAGTTCTGCAACTACTTCATCAACATTTGCTTCCATGCTGCAGAATTTCCCTTTCATTGTTCCAACTTCACGAAGCTTTTTCGTTAACATACGTGTATCGATTCCTGCTAAACCTGGAATACCTTTATCTTTGCAATATTGATCCAAGCTCATTTTGTTTCGGAAATTTGATGGATGCTCAGCATATTCTTTTACAATTAAGCCGTGTACTGCTGGTACGATGCTTTCAAAATCCTCTAAGTTGATACCATAGTTCCCTACTAAAGGGAAAGTGAATGTTACGATTTGTCCACAGTAAGATGGGTCAGTTAATACCTCTTGATATCCTGTCATACCTGTTGTAAATACGATTTCTCCTGTTGTTTCAACTTCGCTACCAAATCCTTCTCCTACAAAAACTGTTCCGTCTTCTAATATTAATTGACGCATCATACTGTTAGTTCCTCTCTTTCATATACTAATTTGCCATTTACCATTGTCATTACTGGCCAACCTTTACAGTTCCAACCATTAAATGGAGTGTTTTTACCTTTTGAAAGGAATGTTGTTGAATCGATTTCCTCTTCTAAATCTAAGTCGATTACAGTTAGGTCTGCTACCGCTCCAACTTCAATTTTTCCTCTGTTTAAGTTAAAAACTTCAGCAGGTTTAGTTGTTAAAAAGTTTATTACTTGTTGTAAAGTCATTTTGCCTGTTTCAACAAAATGAGTGTTTAATAATGGAAAAGCAGTTTCTAAGCCTACAATTCCAAACGGTGCTAATTGCATTCCCTGAGCTTTTTCCTCTTCTGTATGAGGTGCATGATCTGTTGCAATCATGTCGATTGTTCCATCAAGTAAACCTTCGATTAATGCTTCTCGATCGACTGCACTTCTTAATGGAGGATTCATTTTGAAATTTGTGTCTAAGTCTGGGATATCATCTTCACAAAGAATTAAATGGTGTGGAGAAACCTCAGCTGTTACATTTATTCCAGCACGTTTTGCATCACGTACCACTCTTACTGATTCTTTTGTACTGATATGGCAAACATGATAGTGACAACCCGTAGCTTCAGCTAATAGTACATCTCGAGCAATTTGAACACTTTCACAAATTGAAGGGATTCCATTTAAACCATTTTCTTTTGAAAACTTACCTTCGTGCACACATCCTTTTTGAATCAGTGTATTTTCTTCACAGTGTGCAACGATTGATACATTTAGTTCAGCTGCTTTTTGCATTGCTTTGTACATCATTTCTGCAGATTGAACTCCTACACCATCATCTGTGAATGCAAAAGCTCCATTTTCTTTTAAGCCTTCAAAGTCTGTTTGCTCTTCACCAGCTTGTCGGATCGTAATTGATGCATATGGTAATACATTTACGACTGCTGTATCTTCTATTTTTTTGTTTAATGCGCTTAGGTGCTCGATTGTATCTGGTACTGGTCGAGTATTTGGCATTGCAGCAATAGTTGTAAATCCTCCTCTTGCAGCTGCCTTCGTACCTGTTTCGATTGTCTCTTTATGTTCACCACCCGGCTCACGAAGATGCACATGAACATCGATTAAACCTGGTGAAAGCAATTTGCCATCTAATTCAATTTGCTTTGCATCTTCATCAACGATTGTTTCAGCGATTACTGAGATTTTTCCATTAACTACTAATACGTCTCGATTTAGAAGTTCACCATTTTCTTGTAAGATGACACCGTTTTTAAACAAGTACTTCATTTTTCATCTCTCCCCATACTGTTGGTAAGGCTCTTTTTAACACAGCCATTCGTACAAATACTCCGTTTTCCATCTGCTTGAAGATTCTTGATTGCTTGCATTCAACTAATTCACTTGCAATTTCAACATCTCGATTAAATGGTGCAGGATGCATGATAATGCTTGTAGATTTCATTTTTGCTGCTCTTTCAACTGTTAGGCCATGCTTTTGTAGGTAATTTTCCATTATGTGATTTGTCTCTTCGTCGTGTCTTTCATGCTGAACTCTTAATAGCATCATGACATCAACTTCTTGGACTAATTCATCTAAATTTTTATATGTTCCATAAGTATTTTTATCATCTTTCCATTCATCAGGACTTGCGAAGTATACCTCTGCACCTAATCTAGTTAGTGCTTCAGCATTAGAGCGTGCAACTCTTGAGTGTCTTAAATCTCCAACAATTGCTACTTTTAATCCTTTAAAACTTCCAAATTCTTGTTTAATCGTTAGTAAGTCAAGTAGGCATTGTGTTGGGTGATTTCCACATCCATCGCCGGCATTCAGGATTGGCATTCCTGCATCCTTTATTTCTTGAAAATACTCGTCTTGTGTATGACGAATTACGACTGCTTCAACACCAATTGCTTGAAGGGTTTTTACTGTATCATATAAAGTTTCACCTTTTTGAATGCTTGAGCTTTCAACAGCTAGGTTGATCACTTCAAGTCCAAGTTTCTTTTGAGCAACCTCAAAGCTAAAGCGAGTTCTCGTACTATTCTCAAAAAACAAATTTGCAACAAATGTCTGACGTTTTAGGCTACTTATTTCTCCATTTGCAAAGCTTTGTGCTTCGTTAAGCAAATCTTGAATTTCTTCGATTGTTAAATCAGACATGGTTAATAAATGATTCATCCGTCATCCCCCTAAATGAATTTCATCTGTTTTATTTTTGGAGTCTTATCAATGTAAGAATGCCCCATTTTAAGGTCAATTATGAAGCTAAGCTCTCATCCTTGTTTTCAGTTGTACGATCGCCACCAATGCTTTCTGGTAAGACTAAATTTAGTACAACTCCGATTAGAGCTGATAAAGCCATTCCTTCTAATGCGAATTGTTTACCAATGTGTATTGCTGCTCCACCAATTCCTAGTACTAGAATGACTGAAGCGATAACTAAGTTACGTTGTTTAGCAAAATCTGTTTTGTTTTCTACTAATACTCGTAATCCGCTTGAAGCGATGATTCCGAATAGTAAGATTGAGATACCACCCATTACAGGTGTCGGGATTGAGCTAATCACCGCTGAAATTTTTCCGATGAATCCAAATGACATGGCCAAGATTGCAGCACCTATGAATACGTATACGCTGTATGCTCTTGTGATCGCTAGAACACCTATGTTTTCACCGTATGTTGTTGTTGTAGGTCCTCCAATTAAACCTGCTATCATTGTTGAAACTGCATCCCCGAATAATGACTTATCTAATCCAGGATCTTTTATTAAATCTTTCTCTACGACACTTCCTAGTACAACTTGGTGTCCAATATGTTCAGAGATTGTCACGATTGCAACTGGTACAAAGATGATTAGTAGTTGGAAAGTGACATGTGGTGTGTAATGAACAAATGGGACTGAGAAATCAGGAACTGCTATCCAATCTGCTTTTTTAATTTCCGTAAAATTTACTACTCCAAAGAAGATTGAAGTAATGTATCCACCGATAATTCCTACTAAGATTGGTATGACTGATAAGAAACCTCTTGTAAATAATGCTGTTATGATTGTGATTGCTAACGTTATTAGTGCGATTGCGATTGATGTTGAACTATATTTGCCGTCTGCTCCATTCATTGCCATTCCAACTGCTACTGTTGATAAGCTTAATCCGATTACGATAATTACCGGCCCAACTACGATTGGTGGTAATACTCTGAATAACCATTTCACGCCTACTTTGTTAATGATTAGTGCGATTACTGCATAGATGATACCTGTGATGAAAACTCCTACGAACGCTGCACCAGGTTCTAAATTTGTTTTCGCGTAGATCATCGGTGCGATAAAGGCGAATGATGATCCAAGGTATGATGGTACTTTGCCTCTTGTAATTAGTATGAACACGATTGTTCCAATCCCACTTGATATTAGTGCGATTGAAGGATTTATTCCGATTAAGATTGGAGCTAATACTGTCGATCCAAACATTGCGAATAAGTGTTGTAAACTTAGGAAAATCCATTGACCTATATTCGGCTTTTCATTTATCTCTAGGATAGGTTTTTGTTTTATCATGTTGTTTCCTCCAATTTTCCCAATAAAAAAACTCTTTGTGATTGTACACAAAGAGTCCAAGTGCGTTGCTTCAAATAAGGCAGCAACTAACTAGACCCTTTGTTAGCCTCTCTGGACCAAATTTAAAAGGGACTTCTATTTTTCAAATATACTTACTTTATCGTGGTCATCTGTTTCCTTTAATGCTACGACTACTTTTTCATTACTCGAAGTTGGAATATTTTTACCAACATAGTCTGCTCTTACTGGAAGCTCACGATGTCCTCGATCTACTAAAACTGCTAATTGTATTTGTGCCGGTCTACCTAGGTCCATCACAGCGTCCATTGCGGCACGAACTGTTCTACCTGTGTAAAGCACATCATCAACTAAAATTACTTTTTTGTTTGTTAGGTCAACAGGAACATTTGAACCCTTTACTAATGGTTCTTTATTTTCTGTCTTTGTTGATAAATCATCTCGATAAAGAGTAATATCTAAATCGCCCATGATTACTTCTTTACCTTCAATCTGTTTAATTCTTTCTGCAATACGTTTTGCTAGATAAACACCTCTTGTTTTAATCCCAACTAAAACAATATTTTCAATACCTTTGTTATTTTCTAGCATTTCATGTGCTATTCTTGTTAAACCACGTCTAATCGCTAATTCGTCTAAGATGATTGCTTTTTCAGTCATTTACCTTACCTCCTACTTTTATAGTGTAGAAGCAAAAAACCCTCTTGCCCAATGGACAAGAGGGTAGCGTAAAAGGATACAATTATCCCTTTTCATTTTTCCGCTTCCTTCTCAACCTCACGGGGTTGTGTTAAAGGTTCATTCAACTGTCCTCATTATGACCTATGTTACAATCATTGTCAACAGTTATCTGCGTAATTGTTCAATAATATTTTCAAGTACTTCTGGAATAGGAGCTGAAAACTCTAAATATTCATTTGTTCTTGGATGATTAAATCCTAAAACAGCTGCATGTAGTGCCTGACCATCTATATCTAATGTTTTACGTGGTCCATACTTTGGATCACCAGCTAACGGGTAACCTATGTATTTCATATGAACACGAATTTGGTGAGTACGGCCTGTTTCAAGCTGACATTCAACTAAAGTAAACTCTTCAAATCTCTCTAATACTCTAAAATGAGTCACTGCTTCTTTACTATTATCTTCGGTAACCGTCATACTTTGACGATCACTTTTATCTCGCCCTATTGGCGCATCGATTGTGCCTTCCTCATGCGGAATTACACCATGTACAATCGCAATATACTTACGTACAGAGGTTTTTTGACGTAATTGCTCTGCAAGTTTCTCATGAGCCACATCATTTTTTGCAACCATTAATAAACCTGATGTATCCTTATCGATTCGATGTACTATACCTGGTCTTAAAACACCATTAATGCCAGATAAATCTTTACAATGATACATTAAAGCGTTCACTAAAGTACCCGTTTCATGACCTAATGCAGGGTGAACTACCATTCCACGTGGTTTATTTACAACAATAACATCCGCATCCTCATAATAAACATCAAGTGGAATATTCTCAGCTATTACTTCTAACGGCTTTGGATCAGGTACTGAAACTAATATTTCATCGCCCTGTTTTACTTTATAATTACGTTTAATTTTTTCGCCGTTCACTAATACAAAATCTTCTTTTAACCATGTTTGTACTTGAGACCTTGACCACTCATCATTTTGAGTTGCAATAAACGTATCGATTCTTTCTAAATGTTGATCCTCTTGAACTGTAAAAGCAAAAACTGTCATTTCTTAACTCCTCTTTTATCTTCCAATAAAGTAATAATAAATAATAAAATAACGCCCACACAAAGTGCTGAGTCTGCGATATTAAATACAGGGAAATTATAATTAAAAATATAAACATGAATAAAATCAACTACTTCTTTACGGAAGAATCGATCAATAAAATTACCGATCGCACCACCTAAAACTAATCCTAAAGATAGACCAAGGAATCGATCTCCTTTTGCGTGCTTTTGGATAAAGTAAATCACTGCTACGACAAAGACTAAAGTAATTAAATAAAAGAAGCCCATTTTTCCTTGGAGCATCCCCCAAGCCGCTCCTTGATTGCGATGTGATGTTATGTAAAAAATATTTTTAATAATTTCAATATTTTCTCCTAAATACATCTTCTTTAAAACTGCAAGTTTTGTCAGTTGATCAATTAAAATGACAATTACCGCAATAATATATGCCATATTTATCCCCTACCTTATTAGATATCTCATCAAATTTTAGCATAGGGGAAACGTTTATACAATGAATAGTATTAGTAATGATTTCTTACAAAACTAAAATCCTCTAACGTTCGACCTGTTGGAAGCACTTTTAATTTTTCAATAGGGATCGCTTGCCCAGTTACTTCACAATAACCAAATAATCCATGGTCAATTTTTTGCAAGGCAATCTCAATATCATATAAATCATTTTGCATGTCTTCAACTAGGATATGATGTTTATTTGTCTCCTCGAAAATTGAATGTTGCTGCTCAATATCAGTAGAACTTATTGGTTCAGAAAATAAACGATGTAGCAATTCATTTTTAATTAGTTCGAGCTCTTGTTTAATATGGAAAATTTCATTGCTCCTCATCTTCTTCACTCCCAATTTTTTTATGTAAAAATACTTTTCCCTCAAAATGAAGTCCATAATAGGTGAAACTTTTTCCTTTATAGGAAATGGCTAAAGATATTTCCATTCATAATTCTGATATAAAGTAATAATAGCGCTAAGAAAGATTATTTTTTTAAACAGAAAAAGAAAACCCGCTTAGGCTTATGTCCTTTTGCGGGTTTTTTGAATAACTTTCAAAATTTTAATTAAAGATTGAATCGTATTATTAGTCTGTAAATTGTTGCGTCCAATAAGTTCCTACTTTACCTACTCCAAGTTGTTTAAAGTTAGCGCTCATAATGTTCGCTCTGTGGCCTGGTGAATTCATCCAATCAGTCATTACTTCCTTCGCAGTTGTTTGACCATGTGCGATGTTTTCTCCTTTATATCCACCATTAAAGTTTAATGTTGAATGATACATATTGTTCGCATTACTCATTGTTTGTGACCATGCTTGTGCCGTTCCGTTAAGATAGCTAGATAGTGTTAATGGCTTTAATCCGCCTTTCCCACGCTCGATATTTACTAAGTCTAAAATTTGTTGTTGTATTGAGTCATTTGAGCTAGGTGGTGTTGCTGGATTTGAAGCTGGTATAGCTGGTGTTGCTGGATTTGAAGCTGGTATAGTTGGTGTTGCTGGATTTGTTGGTGTAGAAGTCGTTGGTGGTACATATTTTACGTTCTTTTTTAGAATGTATCTTGTTTTACCATTATACCTAATTTTTACAAAAGTACTATTGTAACCTGAGTAGTTAATTTTTTGATTTTTAGTTAGATATCCAATAGTTCTAGCATTATTGCTAGCTTTATCTTTTACAGCTACTTTAGTTGCAGTTACTGCACCTGAAGTTGCTCCAGCATATGTTGATCCGAATCCTAGTACCATTGGAGCTGCGATCGCAATTCCTAAAACTGTTTGAGTTACTTTTTTGATGTTTTTATTCAAATTGTATTCCCCCAATGTGTGTTTTTAGTTGTTGTTATCGCTTACAAATACAATCTTACATTAATACATACATACATACAATGCAAAATTTATTAAAGGAAGATTTTACTACAATCATGTGTTTATTAGTCTGTAAATTGTTGCGTCCAATAAGTTCCTACTTTACCTACTCCAAGTTGTTTAAAGTTAGCGTTCATAATGTTCGCTCTGTGGCCTGGTGAATTCATCCAATCAGTCATTACTTCCTTCGCAGTTGTTTGACCATGTGCGATGTTTTCTCCTTTGTAACCACCTTTAAAACTTAATGTTGAATGATACATATTGTTCGCATTACTCATTGTTTGTGACCATGCTTGAGCTGTTCCATTTAAATAGCTAGATAGTGTTAATGGCTTTAACCCACCCTTACCACGTTCGATATTTACTAAATCTAAAATTTGTTGTTGAATCGAGGCATTTGAGCTAGCTGGTTTAGATGGGTTTGATGTTGTAGTTGTTGAATTAGATGGTGTTGTTGATGTTGGCGGAACATATTTTACGTATTTTTTAAGAATATATCTTGTTTTACCTTTATAGCTGACTTTTACAAATGAACTATTGTAACCCGAGTAGTTTATTTTTTGATTTTTAGCTAGATATCCAACAGTTTTAGCTCTATTGCTCGCTTTTTCTTTTACAGCTACTTTAGTTGCAGTTACTGCACCTGAAGTTGCTCCAGCATATGTTGATCCAAATCCTAAAACCATTGGCGCTGCAATTGCAATTCCTAAAACTGTTTGAGTTACTTTTTTGATGTTTTTATTCAAATTGTATTCCCCCAATGTGTGTTTTTAGTTTTTGTTATCGCTTACAAGAACAATCTTACACCAACACATACATACATACAACCCTAAAATAAAAAAAGGAAGATTTTACTAACGATCATCCTTTTTCATCTTCGAACTCTTTTCTAAACTCTTCTTTTAGAATGTCTCTTACATCATCTCTTTTTATAAACTCTTTCACAAATTCTCTAATTCCTTGTTTTCTTATCTCCTCAAGCATCTCATTTCTTATTCCTTCTATCTTAACGGATTGATCAATTTCTTTTTTAAGGATCCCTTTAATATCTGGTTCTTTTATTCCTAACAGGTAATATGAACGCTTAATACTTTGTTGTATACTTGAACGGCTTTTTTGCTCTAAGTCAGCTATTTCTTGGTAACTGTATCCCTTTTCTCTTAAATCCACTCGTTTCTTCATTAAATCAGTTAATTTAGCCCAATTTGGATTATTTTCATAATTCATGGTTTATCTCCCTCTTATTTTTTATTTTAGTACTGCTTATACATACCATACACCAATACATCCTTATTTACAATTTTGTATTAAAAAGAGCCGAAAGTTTAATCTTTCGGCTCTCAAATTTTAATGCTTCACATTCTATTACATATCTTTTACAACACTTGCACAACGTAAGCAAAGTGTAGGGTGTGCTACATCTTTACCAACTTCTTCAGTAACTACCCAACAACGTTCACATGTTTCGCCAGTCGCCGGAGTTACTACAATACTTAATGTGTCAAATTTTTGCGCTGTTTCAGGAGCTTGCTCATCGCTACTAGCAATTTCTACTTGAGAAACAATTAATAATTGTTTGAAGTCTTCATTAATCGAATTTAATAGCTCTGCTACTTCTGCATTAGGATAGATTTTCACTGCTGCAGTTAGAGATTTGCCGATTACTTTTTCATTACGTGCAACTTCAAGAGCTTTTAATACGCCATCACGTAAATCCATGAATTTTTCCCACTTAGCTTCTAAGCTTTGAGTATCGCCGAAATCTTTAACATCTGGCATTTCAGTTAAGAAAATACTATCAACAGTAGTTCCTGCCATATGTGACCAAACTTCTTCAGCTGTATGAGGTAAAATTGGAGCTACTAAACGAGTTAGTGCTTGTAATGACTCATGTAATACAGTTTGAATTGCTAAACGATCTTTATTCGTTTTTGGCTCGATATATAAAACATCTTTTGATAAATCAAAATAGAAAGAACTTAATTCAGTTGTACAGAAGTTTTGAATTGTGTGGTAAACATTAGCAAATTCATATTTCTCATATGATTCACGAACCGTTTTAACCACATTATTTAACTTAACTAGCATATATTGATCTAATTCGCGTAGCTCTTCATATTTTAAAGCATCTTGTTCTGCATTAAATCCATCTAAGTTTCCTAGTAAGAAACGGAACGTATTACGGATTTTACGGTATACTTCAGCAACTTGTTTCATTAATGCGTCAGAAATACGAACATCTGATTGATAATCTACAGAAGCTACCCATAGACGTAAAATATCTGAACCGTATTGATTCATAATTTTTGATGGTAGGACGATGTTTCCGATTGATTTACTCATCTTGCGACCTTCACCATCTAAAACGAAACCATGGCTCACTACAGCTTTATAAGGAGCTTGACCTGTTACTGCAACGCTCGTACTTAATGAAGAGTTAAACCAACCACGGTATTGGTCAGAACCTTCTAAGTAAATATCAGCAGGGAAAGATAATTCCTCACGAGTGTTTAATACAGCTTGATGTGATGATCCACTATCAAACCAAACATCCATGATATCTTTCTCTTTAGTAAAGTTACCATTTGGTGAACCAGGATGTGTAAATCCTTCTGGTAATAATTCTTTCGCTTCTTTTTCAAACCAAATATTTGAACCATGCTCTTTAAATAAGTTCGAAACATGTTCAATCGTTTCCTCAGTGATAATTGCTTCTCCGTCTTCAGCATAAAATACTGGGATTGGAACTCCCCATACACGTTGACGTGAAATACACCAATCTCCACGATCACGAACCATGTTAAATAGACGAGTTTCTCCCCAAGCTGGGAACCACTTAGTATCTTGAACAGCTTGCATTAATTGATCTCGAATTGCTTCAATCGATGCAAACCATTGTGCAGTTGCACGGAAGATAATTGGCTTTTTCGTTCTCCAATCATGTGGATAAGAGTGTGTGATAAATTGTAATTTTAATAAAGCACCTTTTTCTTCTAATGCTTTAGTAATTTCTTTATTAGCTTCATCATAGAATAAACCTTCAAATCCAGGTGCTTCTTTTGTTAGAACACCTTTTTCATCTACTGGACAAAGCACGTCTAATCCATATTGTTGACCTACACGGAAATCATCTTCACCATGACCTGGGGCAGTATGAACACAACCTGTTCCAGCGTCAGTTGTTACATGATCACCTAAAATAACGACTGAGTTGCGATCATACAATGGATGCTTACAAATGATTCCTTCAAGTTCAGAACCATTAAAAGTCTTTTCAACTACTGCATCTTCCCAACCTAGTTCTTTTGCTACAGATTCTCTTAACTCACTAGCAACTACGAACTTGTCACCATTTACAGATACTAAATCATAGCTTAAATCAGGATGTAAACATACAGCTAAGTTAGCTGGGATTGTCCATGGAGTTGTTGTCCAAATAATGAATTTCTCTCCACCGTTTAGAACATTTTTCCCATTTTCAACTGCAAATGCAACATAGATTGATGCTGAACGCTTATCTTGGTATTCGATTTCCGCTTCTGCAAGTGCAGATTCACTTGATGGAGACCAATATACTGGTTTAAGACCTTTATAGATTAAACCATTAGTAGCCATTTTACCGAACACTTTAATTTGTTCAGCTTCATATTCTTTTTCAAGTGTGATATATGGTCGGTCCCAATCACCTAAAATTCCTAAACGTTTAAATTGTTCTTTTTGACGCTCTACTTGCTCGTAAGCATATTCTTCACATAGTTTACGGAATTCTGCAACTGACATTTCTTTACGATTTACTTTTTTATTTGCTAATGCTTGTTCAATAGGTAAACCGTGAGTATCCCAACCTGGAACGTAAGGAGAACGGTATCCATTCATATTATAAAAACGTACAATGAAATCCTTTAATACTTTATTAAGTGCATGTCCCATATGAAGGTCACCATTTGCATAAGGTGGTCCATCATGTAAGATAAATGACGGTTTTCCTTCGTTATGTTTTTGAACAGTTGCATAAATATCTTTTTTGTTCCACTCTTCTTGAATTTGTGGCTCACGTTGAGGTAAATTTCCTCTCATAGGAAATTCAGTTTTTGGCATAAGTAACGTATCTTTGTACTCCATTTGCTTTCCTCCATTTTTTAACTTGATTGATCTAAAGCTAGCCGTTTTAGGCAAGTCCATGCAAGCTTACTTTACATTTTTAAATTCCACATTAACGCATTGTATCCATCTTACAAGCCTTTTATTAGTGGAGTTGTCTATTATGTATAATAAATCGTATAAGACGCAAAAAACCTTCCTCATCCCCAAAAAAGGGACGAGAAAGGTTTCCCGTGGTACCACCCTAATTGACAATAAATTTCATTAAATCATTGTCCACTTAGCATTCGTAACGTGAATGGAACGTCTTTTCTTACTCTTTTTCAGAAAAGCACTCTAGGGTGATTTTCCTTCTATTTTCTATATCAAGCTTACACTATCCTTGACTCGCTACTTAGTTTTATAGAAGTACTCTTCCCTGTCACCGATTTACTATTAATATCTAATAAATTATATGTAAAACTTTACAAATCGTCAAGGCTTATACGACTAGTTTGCGATTTCTTCTGTTTCTTTATCTTCTAAAATATGATCCCAATCTTCATGACCCAACATTTCTAATTGTGTTTCAATAGCCATTCTTAAACGAGTGCGGAAAACTTTCGATTGCTTCTTAAGCTCTTCAAATTCCATTGTAACTTTTCTAGATTTAATTAAAGCTTCATTGATAATACGATCAGCATTTTTCTCCGCTTCTTTAATGATCAATTTAGCTTCTTTTTGGGCACTACCTTTTACATCTTCAGCAGCTTCTTGCGCAATCAAAATTGACTTATTTAAAGTTTCTTCTATAGTAGAAAAATGCTTTAATCTTTCTTTCATATCAAGAATTTGTTCTTCTAATTGTTTCTTCTCACGAATAACTAATTCATAATCTTTAATGACTTGATCTAAAAACTCATTAACTTCATCTTCGTCATAGCCACGAAAACTTTTACCAAATTCTTTATTATGAATATCAAGTGGTGTTAAAGGCAATTAAGCCACCTCCATGTATGTTTTTTCTTTATTTATAGGTTATAATAAATTTTCGACAGTTTCTACGTTTTTCCTTCTACAATTTCTGACTATTTTTTAACACCGTAGTTAATCCGCCATTTATCTTTTTTTGATAAGCCATCAATTGACATTAACATTCCTCTACCAAAACCTTTGACAGAGAATAAATCTCCTTCTTCACATAAAAACGAAGTAGAATCAATAACTCGCTGATTTACTTTAACGTGTTCGGCTTTAATTAAGCTTTGAGCTTTTTGTCTCGAAATATTATAGAATTCACTCAATAAGACATCTAATCTTAGTGATGATACAGTGCCATTATTAGATTGCCAAATATCATCTGATTCAATCAATTCCTTAAATGAAATTCTCTTTAATTTAATTGGCGATTTTCCTACAGAATTTAAGTTACTTTCTACAAAACTTGCTATTTCATCAGCAACAATAACTTGGATCGTATCATTTTTAATTAGAATATCACCAAATTTCCCTCTTGTGATTCCTAAAGACATTAATGTTCCCAATACTTGCCGATGTGATAAAGTGTGAAATTTAGTTGCATAAACTAAGTCAAATGCAACCAAAGAATAATCCTCTTCAACTGGTGTATAAAAACTCGGATAAATAATTGCACGCTTTCGTTCACAATCCTCACGACCACCAAAAAAAGCGACAAAACAATCTCCTTGATGACCGATAATTGATTGCATAATCATTTGTTCTCTTAAATCAAGAAAATCTGTCAACTTAATAGAATAGCGTTCAACTGCTTCTACCTTCCAATTGAGAACCTTGTCTACGAAAACATGCTCTTCTTTTCGAAAATGATCATATATACTCATTAATGCAATCCTCTTTTTCATTAAACTCAATATTAATTAAAAAAGAGAACCTGTTAGATTCTCTTTTTAAAAGTAATGAGAAATACTTGCTATTCCATATCCAGCAAATTCTAAAGCAAATAATGCAATAATTGGTGAAAAATCAAACATACCGATTGACGGTACAATACGGCGGAACGGCTCTAAATATGGTTCTGATAACCTACCAATTAAGCGACCGAAGCCTGATTGTCTTATTTGAGGGAACCAAGATAAAATGATATGAATTACAATGACGTATCTATAGTATTGGATTAATTTGTATAAAATAACAAAAAGTAGATCCATTTAATTACCACCTTTTAACGGAATTGTCTTCCTCAAATAACATATCTGTAATTGTTCCAGAAATATCGATATTATCAGGTGTACAAATAAACGTATTTGTACCAATTTTTTTTATATCTCCACTTATTGCATAAACTGTACCACTTAAGAAATCAACAAAGCGTTTAGCTTGATCGATTTGCATTTGTTGTAAATTGATCACAACTGCTTTTTTTGATTTTAAATGGTCTGCAACATCTTGTGCTTCTGCATATTCACGCGGCTGCGCTAATACAACTTTTGACGACAATGAAGCTCCTCCTGGTATACTTACTAATTTTTGCTTTGATGCATTTCGCTCATGGTTAATTTCTTCATTTACATGTTTAGAAAATTGTTGTTGTTGATGCTGTTGTTGATATTGTTTCTGTTGCTGATGTTGTTGCTCTTCGTATTCATAATCATCTTCATACTCATCTTCCATTGCAAAAAAGTTTCTTACTTTCCCAATAATACTCATCTTCTCTACCTTCCCTTTCCTACTAAATCAGTACCTATTCTTATGAATGTAGCACCTTCTTCTATTGCTATCTCAAAATCATTAGACATCCCCATTGATAATTCAGAACATGGAATATTTGCAATCTGTAGATTTTTTACGTTTTCTTGTAGTTCCTTTAATCCTTTGAAACTATTTCGAATGATTGTTACATCCTCTGTAAATGGTGCCATTGTCATTAACCCAACAACTTGTATTTTATCAAATTCTGAAAGCTGTCTAGCAAATTCAATTACATCATTTGGATGTATACCATGCTTTGAGTCCTCTCCAGATACATTGACCTGTAGGAAACATTTTAATGGCTCTGCTGCTCTTTTTTGTATCTCTTCTGCTAAGGACAGTCGATCTAAAGAATGTAAGTAATCTATTCTATGTATTACGTCTTTTACTTTTCTAGTTTGAAGTGAACCAATAAAATGCCAAACAACATCACTTTTAATGTGTTCTTGTTTTTCTTTTAAACCTTCAAAACGGTTTTCGCCTAATTGAAGTATACCTTCAGCTAAAACTTCTTTAGCCACTTCAGTAGATACTTGTTTAGTAACAGCTATTAAAGTGACTTCATCATTTCGATTTGCTCTTACTTTGGCTGCATTCATTAGTTCTCTAATACGTTCATAATTTTGTTTGACTGTCATGATGCTAATTCCTCCAACCAATATAACTCATCATTCTTCCTGTTTTTCCACCATCTCTACGGTGAGAAAAAAATATGCTCGGGTTACAACTTGTACAATAATTTGTCATTATTATATTCTCTTCACTAATGCCCGATCTAATGAGTAATTGTTTGTTTGCTTCTTTTAAATTAAATTTGAATTTCCCGTTTTGTAAAGTGGTTAAAATATTAGTAGGAATCTTGTGTTCAAAAGCATCATTTAGCTTATTCATCACAAAATCATCCACTTCATAACAGCAATCACCAATTGATGGTCCGATTGCAACTTGGATATTATTTAGTTGTAAGTTTTCTTCTTTAATCAATTTTTCGATTAAACGTCCGCCAATGTTTTGAACAGTACCTTTCCAACCTGCATGAGCTAAACCAATAAATTTACTCGTTGGTTCAAGAAAATACAATGGAACACAATCTGCATAACAAGAAGTTAATAATATATTTTCCTCATTCGTATAAAAACCATCTGTTGTCTTGATGCTAGTTTCGTAATCAGTAACACCTTTGCCACAATCTTTTTTTGTTACCTTCACGACATTATTCCCATGAACTTGTTCTGAACAAACCCATTTCGTCTTTGAAAAATCTAATTTACTCGCAAGGACTTCTCTATTCTCAACGACAATATCCTTCGAGTCATTTACATGTAATCCAAGATTAAAAGAAGTGAAACAACCTTGGCTAACTCCATCATTTTTTGTTGTAAATCCAGCAACTAAATGTTTGTATGAGTCTTCCCAAGGTTGAATCATAAAAGTACTTTCAGTCGATTGAATGAAGCTCTCTTTCATATTTATAAGACCTCACAGAAACTAATTTAGTAAATATATATGTAAACCAGTTGATGGTTTCCTATATTTTACCATAGATTTCACATTTTTGATTATTTTTGACAAAACACACTTATTTTTTTCACATTGAAAAATTAAATTAGCTGCAAGGAATCGTAATCGCGTGGTAACCAATTATAAGAATAAAGTAAAAGTGCAACTACACCCCATTCATCGCCTAAAAACTCGTCAGTCAACGAGCTTTTTTATCTGTATTTAACTGGACTTGCTTGGTTTTCATCCAAATCCACAGATGAACGATATTTTACCAAAATAACATCTTCACCTATTTTCACAATATCATTCCAATAAATTGTCATTTCCTCTTCTTTACTAAAAAAATTTAAGCCCTTCCCTGGCTTTGTTAAAATAATAGATGTGATTTTTCCATTAGATTGATCAATATCTAAATCAACAATATTGCCTAATTTCTTTCCATCAGCAACATTTACAACGTCTTTAACTTGAAAATCTGAAATTCTGGCCATTTTACTTCACCATCCTTTTTTATAAAATATATGAAGTAAGGGCCAAACATCATGATAAAATTCAAATAAAAATGTGTTAGACAAGGTTGTTCGATGCTGATCCATTGTCTAACACATTAATATCGTATTTTCATTCTTCCAGTTTAACTAACTATTTAGTAGTTATTGGATTATTTAGTTTATCTATTTTTTTGTTTTTTAAATTTCATTCATTGTAATATGTAATTCATTATACAGGAAATGAAGCTTGATTGAAGTCGGGCTCCTTATACGATTTCTAGCTCCTCGAGGTCATAAGCCAATTTCCGCTAAAGGTTAAAAGTTACTTTGCTTTTGAGTAATTACTCTTTATTCAGGGAAAGAAACAGTATGATGTCTAGCTCCGGCTCCTAGCTCCTCGAGGTCATAAGTCGAAGCCCGATGAAAGTAAAAAGCAACTTTCCTCCGTCTTCGCCTTATGCTTGTCGGAGCTGAACAGTCGCCTCCGCTTTTCGTTATGTCTAGCTCCGGCTCCTAGCCCCTCGAGGTCATAAGTCGAAGCCCGATGAAAGTAAAAAGCAACTTTCCTCCGTCTTCGTCTTATGCTTGTCGGGGCTGAACAGTCGCCTCCGCTTTTCGTTATCCCTGTATATTTTTGTTCATTTGTTTTATTGCTGATTTTTCTAGTCTGGATACTTGTGCTTGGGAAATTCCGATTTCTTCGGCAACTTCCATTTGTGTTTTTCCTTGGAAGAATCTTTTGCTTATGATCATTTTTTCTCGATCGTTTAGTCGTTTCATTCCTTCACGTAGTGCCAGTTCTTCAACCCATTGCTCGTCCTTATTTTTATCATCACTTAGCTGATCCATTACAAAGATTGGATCTCCGCCATCATTATATATCGGTTCAAATAACGAGACTGGGTCTTGAATTGCATCTAATGCAAAGACGATTTCTTCATGTGTTACGCCTAGTACTTCTGCGATTTGGACAGGAGTTGGTTCTTTTGAATTCTCTGCTAATAATCGCTCTCTAACTTGTAATGCTTTATAAGCAATGTCTCTTAATGATCTAGACACTCTTATTGGGTTATTATCCCTTAAATATCTTCTTATTTCACCAATAATCATAGGTACAGCATACGTCGAAAATTTTACATTTTGGCTTAAATCAAAATTATCAATAGACTTCATAAGACCTATGCAGCCTACTTGAAATAAGTCATCCACAAATTCTCCGCGATTATTGAAACGCTGAATAACACTTAGGACAAGTCGCAAATTACCGTTTACGATTGTTTCTCTTGCGCTTCGATCACCGCTTTGCATTGCATGAAATAACTTACGCATCTCATCATTCTTTAAAACTGGAAGCTTTGATGTATCTACACCGCATATTTCTACTTTGTTTCGTGTCATGATGTTCCCTCCTACTTGGAGTTGCTGTACTATAGGTAAGTATCTCCTTCGGTGGAAAATTTATGCACAAAATAAAGTATACAAAAATAATAAATTCAGGACTAAAATAGCATAGCAATTTGAGATAAAACTAGGATTTTCTAAGCTTAATTAATGAAATTTAGCAGGTATGACGAATGAAAATATTTTTTTAAATTTTTTTGATTACCCTTCATACATAGAAAAAAACCGATTAGTATTTGAAAAATCAAATCTAATCGGTTCTTAAATTTTTAAACCATTTTATTAAACTCTTTTCGAAGCCTTTTAATAATACGTTTTTCTAATCGTGAAATATATGATTGAGATATTCCAAGCATATCAGCTACATCTTTTTGGGTTTTTTCTTCAGTTCCATCTAGTCCAAATCGTAGTTCCATTATTTGTTTTTCACGATCATTCAGTTGATCTAATGCCTTTGTTAATAATGATTTATCGACATTGGCTTCTAAGTCCTTCGTTATGATATCGTCTTCTGTACCTAATACATCAGAAAGTAATAATTCATTTCCATCCCAATCAATATTTAATGGTTCATCAAATGAGACTTCAGAACGGTTTTTATTATTTCTACGTAAATGCATCAGAATTTCATTTTCGATACATCTTGAAGCATAAGTTGCCAATTTAATTTTCTTTTCAGGATTAAAGGTATTAACGGCTTTTATCAATCCGATTGTACCAATGCTAATTAGATCCTCAATATTAATGCCCGTATTTTCAAACTTTCTAGCAATATACACTACTAATCGTAGATTTCTTTCAATTAATAGTGATCTAGCACCTAAATCTCCATTCGGTAGTTTCTGTAAAAGCTTTTCTTCTTCTTCCCTAGTCAAAGGAGGTGGTAATGCTTCACTTCCCCCAATGTAGTATACTTCGTCGGCTTTCAAACCAAGCTTTACTAATAGCTTATACAAACCTAACTTTAGTTTTAAGAACAATCGATTCATTTTCTACCTCCTATGCAATTTCATTAATTGTTCCCTGCATCATTTTTGGATGAAGGATACATTCATATAAATTGTCTGAAGACAAAGTAACATGACTCAATCCAACTAAAACCGAACTCGATGAATACCATTTCCCATTAATTTTCAATTTAACAACAGTAGGTTTTATTGCGACGAGGAATTGATTACTTTGGCCAATACTTTTATAAGGTATATAAGTTCCTTGAAAAAAACTTAAGACATCGAGTGCTTCTGTATTATGTAATGTATTTTCAGAGTCTCTAACTAACTTTACTAGTTCGATAG
Source organism: Gottfriedia acidiceleris (assembly GCF_023115465.1). Classification (NCBI taxonomy): domain Bacteria; kingdom Bacillati; phylum Bacillota; class Bacilli; order Caryophanales; family Bacillaceae; genus Gottfriedia; species Gottfriedia acidiceleris. The sequence continues at coordinate 3,182,224 of NZ_CP096034.1, forward strand.
GTAATCCATAATCACTAGTGGAACAATCTAAAATAATAACTGGTTTCCTAGAAAGCGGTTCATGTAGAGAGTTACCACTATCCATTAACCCTCTAATTTTAATCGAAGTGTTCCGCCACACAATTTCCATTTCATACATTTCATTCAATTTCCATTTTGTAAACGAGATTTGATTAATCGATTTTCTAGCGTAAAATATGACAATTGGGAGCATTCCAATTACAAAATACCAGCTAACAGGATCACCATAAAAGGATGATTTGGTTAAATTTGATTCATTAGTAGCAAATAAATAATGTAAGCCTAATAATGCGCCACCTAAAATGAATGTTGAAAAATAGAAGATACTTAATAGCTGTAAAAAAGTGATAATCCGTTGCCTTCCAAATGCAAAAAATACGATAAAAAACGATAATAATATTTTCATAAAAGGTGAGCCAAAAACATATGCATAAGGAGTAAACGTCATTAGAACAACGATTGAACCTAATAGTGCTCCTAACAATGACCGCAAAATAGATACATTTCTTTTTAGAATTAAGCCTGTCAACTGAATGATCAAGAAATCCATTAACAAGTTTAATAACCAAACAAGATCGCCATATATCACCAATTTTGTTCGCCATCCTCTATAGAATATTAGACTATTCATTTATATGTAAGTATAGGATGAGCACAGTAAGAAGTCTGTCAAAAAAAGGAAGCTTTATTGAAGAGTTTTTCGACAATACATTTTCGAAATATGGATTGGACAGGTCTATATTTAATAGTAATCTTTCACTTTATTCTATTAAATCTGCCCAATAAGGAGTGAGGATTTGGATAGCTGGATATTTCATTCACCCATTTTTGAGTTTGACAAAACTAATCCATCAATAAGACAACACTCTGCCTGGAAAGGTCACGCTAAATTTGCTTACGATTTAGTTCAATTCGTGAAACCAAAAAAAATTGTAGAATTAGGTACCCACTTTGGCTTTTCTTTTTTCTGTTTTTGTCAAAGTGTGAAAGATCATAATCTGTCATGTGAATGTTTTGCAGTTGATACTTGGCAAGGTGATCTGCATAGTGGATTGTATAGTAATGAAGTTTTTGATACGGTACTTGAAGTTGTTCAAAAGCATTATCAGAAAGAAGCTAAAATGTTCCGTAAATCTTTCGACGAAGCAATTCAGAATTTTGAAGATAATACCATCGACATACTTCATATTGACGGGTTTCATACTTTTGAAGCTGTGCTCCATGATTACACTACTTGGCTACCAAAAGTATCTCAAGAAGGAATTGTTTTAATTCATGATACTGAAGTACGAATTCAAGATTTTGGGGTTTATAAATTTTGGGAAGGCATTAAACAAAAACTCCCATCTTTTGAATTTACACACTCATATGGTTTAGGTGTTTTATTCCCTAAAGGCTGTAACAAAAAGTTCAAGAGTGTCTTTAGTGAGCTAACTAATTTACAAAATCACTACTCCAAAGAATAAAAAACCAAGATAAGAGAATTTATCTTATCTTGGTTTTTTTACATTTATTAGCGTCTTTTACGATTACGTAAAAACGCTGGAATATCTAAGTCATCAAGACTCGTTACATTTTTAGTCGTTTCTACAACCGGAGCTTCTTCGCGGATTGGTTCGCGTTTAATAGTTGGTTGTGGAGCTTGGGTAGGTGTTGAAATTGTTTGTCTCGCCATTGGTTTTGGAGTAGGCGGTGCTGTAACAACACCTTCAAATCCAGTCGCAATAACCGTTACAATAATTTCATCCTTTAAGTTTTCATTGATTACAGAACCGAAAATCATATTTACTTCTGCATCACATGCAGTCGATACGATATCTGCTGCTTCTTGCACTTCATATAAACTTAAGTTAGTACCACCAGTGATATTCATAAGTACACCTTGTGCACCATTAATTGAAGTTTCTAATAATGGACTAGAAATAGCCTTTTTAGCTGCTTCTGCCGCACGGTTTTCTCCACCAGCAACACCGATACCCATTAATGCAGAACCTTTATTAGACATAATTGTCTTAACATCTGCAAAGTCAAGGTTAATTAATCCCGGAACAGCGATTAAGTCAGAAATACCTTGAACCCCTTGACGAAGTACATTATCTGCTTCGCGGAATGCTTCTAGCATTGGGGTATTACGATCAACGATTTCTAATAATCGGTCATTAGGAATAACAATTAAAGTATCAACGCTTTCCTTCATTGCAGCGATTCCAGTTGCCGCTTGAGTTGAACGTTTTCTACCTTCAAATGTAAATGGACGAGTAACTACACCTACAGTTAATGCACCTAATTCTTTTGCTACTTGTGCAATTACTGGAGCTGCACCTGTTCCTGTACCTCCACCCATTCCAGCAGTTACGAATACCATGTCAGCTCCTTTAAGAGCTTCTTGTAATTGTTCTCTACTTTCTTCTGCTGCTTTTTTACCTACCTCTGGATTAGCTCCCGCCCCTAAACCACGAGTAAGTTTGCCACCGATTTGCATTTTCACTTCAGCTTTTGATAGATTAAGAGCTTGTGCATCAGTATTCACAGCAATAAAATCTACACCTTGTACTCCATGTTCAATCATTCGGTTTACGGCGTTGTTTCCTCCACCACCTACACCTATTACTTTTATCTTCGCTAAAGCATCTACATTTGTATCAAAATCTAACATGATTGATCCCCCTACTTTTCAAATTCATCACAAATTTAATCCCATAAATATTTAAAAATGCTTTTAACTTTACTCATGACGCGCTCTTCATCCTGCTGTTTTGGTTTTGTATTTGAATTTGAAACAGCTACAGGTTTTCGTTCATTTGATTCGAATGCAATATTAGAGCTAAGTTTTTTTCCACGCATTTTTGATTTATAAAAAGCATACTTGATTAGACCTACGCCAGTAATGTATTGAGGTTCTCTTACTCCAATATAATCTGGTGTTGCAACCCTTACATTATTTTTAAATACCTTTTGAGCTAAATCGATTACACCAGTCATTGTAACTGTACCACCAGTTAGAACAAATCCACCTGGTAAATTGCTTCCCCTCATTCTTACAAGCTCATTTTGAACCATAATGAAGATTTCTTCTAATCTAGCTTCAATAATATCAGAAATTTCTTGCTGACTGTATTGTTGATGTTGTTCACTACCCATTATTGGTACACTTAATACTTCTTCAGGTAATGCAGTATCATAAAAGGCATGTCCAAATTTCACTTTAATTTTTTCTGCATCTTCAGTTGAAGTTTTCAGTCCAATTGATATATCTTTTGTAATATGGTCTCCTCCAACAGGTAGGACTGAAGTTGCCATTAATACTCCTTCTCTAAAAAGAGAAATTGTAGTTGAGCCTCCACCGATATCAACAAGTGCTACACCTAAGTTTTTCTCATCCTGCTTTAGTCCTATCGTACTTGCAGCCATAGGTTGTAGACATATATCCGTTACTTCTAACCCCGCTTTTTCAACACAACGAAGTATATTATGTACTAGAGTTCTTGAACCAGTGATTAATGTACCTTCCATTTCCAATCGTACACCAATCATTCCTCTTGGGTCTTTTACCTCAGAAAGGCCATCAACAATGTATTCATGTGGAACAACATCGATAATTTCTCTTTCCGGTGGTATAGAAATTACTTGAGCCTGATCCATTACTCTTAAAACATCTTCATTGTCAATTTCTTTATTTTCTTTAGAAACTGCTACTACGCCGTTAGTACTAATCAATTGCACTTGATTCGCACTAACCCCTACAATTACTTTGTCAATATGAATGCCAACCATTCTTTCTGCTTGATCAATTGCTTTTTTGATTGATTTGACTGTTTCATCTATATCAACTATTGACCCACGTTTTAAGCCTGAAGATTTAACATTACCAACACCGATAATGTTAAGTGTGTCGTTAACTAGTTCTCCTATGATTACTTTAATTGTTGAAGTTCCAACGTCAAGACTCACATAGATCTCATTGCTGTTCATGATGGCACCTCCTTTTTCTCTCTATCTATTATAATCGAGCATCAATTCATTCTTAAATATCATATATGACATCTATTCAACATTTACGGGGTTTTTCCTCTTTTTTTAAGTTTGATTTTTCATAATCTTTTTAATTTTTTTCATTATTTCTATTTAACTACTAGTCTACACTAACAAATAAAGTTAAAAAAGACTTGAAAGTACTGTTAACTAATGTTAATTCAACTATTTGTTATCAGTACTATAAGGAGAATCAGTACTATAAGGAGAAAAATACGCACCAACTTCTAAATGGATAACCCCTTTTTGATCTTTAGGTATTGACTTTAAAATTAATGGGTAATTTGACATTTTATTTGAGAATTTTCGAATCGTTGTCCTTACTTCATACCCTTCATTTGTAAACACCGTTATTAACAAAGGATCATCCTTACTTGGAGTATAATCTATTTCAGAAATTGAATGAAATATACTTTGTGGCATTTTTTTCAATTCCGCAGCCATTTCCTGCAACTCGTCTCCTTGTTTCCAACCAATTAAATCAGGTGCTGTAGTATTTCCTAGTGAATTTTTCTCTTTAATAAGGACTCCGCTTTCTAACAATAGATACTTTTTCCCGCTGAATAAACCTTGTCCAACAGGCTGAAATTCTTTTACATCGATTTCTACTTTATTAGGAAATCTTTTATGTACGATTGCAGATTGAATTGTGTTTAGACTTTCAAGCTGATCTACTACCCTTTTTGACCTAATTGTCAAAAAGCTATCATCAACGCTAACATCGGCTAATTTTTGAATTTCTTTATCAGAGTACAGTTGGTTTCCATTAATTACTAAGTGAATTTTTGAACCAATTGATGTTTGGAAATACAATACACATAAGAGCAAAGAAAAAAACACAAGAATTGTGACCAGTAATCGCATATTTGCTTTTTTACGTTTTTTATTACGTAAAACAGGTACACGGTCTTCTAAACTAATAATCTTATTTTCCTGCATAAATATGCCTCCATTATCAATGTTCAACTAAAAATACCTTTTTAATTTACTTTTGCTTAAGAAGTAATTTAAGAATAATAAAAAATAGAATAGCAAATGAATGCCATTCTATCTTGGTCATCATATGCTATGTAAATTATAGCATATAATATGGTTAGTTTAGAAGAAACTTACATTTTTTTCCCAACAATTTCTACTTCTGTTTCAAGTTGCACATTAAATTTTTCTAATATAGTTTTCTTAATATATGCTATTAAATCTAATACATCTTTTGAAGTGGCATTTCCAGCATTTACAATAAAGTTACCATGCATTTCAGAAACCTTCGCACCACCAATTTGATATCCTTTTAAATCAGCACGTTCAATTAAATTACCAGCATACAGTGGTAATGGATTACGGAAAATACTTCCAGCACATGGATAATTCCATGGTTGTGTTTCTCTTCGATAATCTTTGTTTTTTTGCATTAAAGCAGTAGAAGCTTCTTTTGATCCCTCTTGAAGCTGAAGTTCTGCTTCTAATACAAATCCTTTACGTTTATGTTGTAAAACTGAAGTTCGATAAGAAAAGTCTAATTCTTCATTTGATAGCCATTCCATTGTTCCATCGGGAAATAGAATATGTGCCCTAGAAGTAATAGTTGAAAAATCGGATTGATGCGCACCTGCATTCATATATACACCGCCACCAACACTACCAGGAATTCCACTTGCAAACTCTAGACCAGATAATCCTTTTCTACTTAGTTGAGTAGCTAAACGAATAACTGAATATCCTGCACCTACAACTACTTTTGTACCTTCTACTTCAATATGGTCTAAGCAATCACTAATTTTTATTACGACACCTTCAATACCTTGATCCGATACAAGTAAATTTGATCCTCTACCAATTACAGTCACATTTACTTCATGTTCATTTGCAAGGTTAATAATCTCTTTAATTTCATTCACAGTTTTAGGAATGACCAAATACTCAGCTGGTCCTCCAATTTTCATTGTCGTATGATTTGCTAAAGGCTCATTTATTAGAAGACTCGAGTCATTTAATATTTCCTTTAATTTTGATTCAAACATTCGTCATTTTCCCCCTTTAGCTTATAGTATCCTCTATTATATTTTTATTTTATTTCAAACTTGTTCGTGCAAGTTCATTTACTTATTTTCTCTAAAACATTTACTAGTTTTTTTGCAGCATCTGGTACACCCATTTTTAATGATGCATTTTTCATCTCTTCAAGTTTAATAGGATTTAGTAATACTTTTTCAATTTCAGTTACTAAATATTCACTATTAAAGTTTTTTTCCAATATAACAATTGCCGCACCATTTTTCTCGAGTGATCTAGCATTAACTTCTTGATGATTATTCGTTACATATGGGCTTGGTATTAGAATACTAGGTTTTCCTAATGCAGTTAATTCTGCTAATGTAGTTGCTCCTGCTCTTGATACGACTAAATCCACTTCTCTTAATATTTCAGGCATATTATGTAAAAATGGTTTAACCACTACATTTTCAGGGTTACCTACTTTATTTATTTCCTCAATGACAGAATCGTAATGCACTTCGCCTGTTACATAAATCATTTGGTAATCTTTTTCACCTAATTGATTGACACTTTTTAAAAAGGCTTGATGAATCGGTCTTGCTCCCCTCGAACCACCAACAATTAGTACTGTGCGTTTACCTGATTTTAATCCTAATGTTTCTAATACGGCTGGATTTGATTCTCCAAGTACTTCAGAAGCCCTCGGGTTTCCAGTAAACACTACTTTCTCTTTATTAAAATAGTCAGCAACCTCTTCAAAACAAATTGCAACTTTTGTTACATAACGATTTAAGAACTTATTTGTTAGTCCCGGTATACTATTTTGTTCATGTATAACTGTCGGAATCCCTAGTTTTGCTGCAGCGTAAACTACAGGACCACAAACATATCCACCTGTTCCAACGACTACATCTGGCTTAAATTCACGAATTATTTTCTTACTATCTGATACACCCTTTAAGAATCGATAGACTGTTTTAAAATTCTCGAATGATATGCTTCTCTTGAACCCTGTAATAACAATAGATTTAAAAGGTATGTGTGCTTTAGATACAATCCCTTTTTCTAATCCATTTTCTGTACCAACATATAAACATTCTACATTGGAATCTTGTTTTTTTAACTCTTTAATTAGCGCAAGTGCTGGATAAATATGACCACCAGTACCCCCACCACTAACTAAAATTTTCATAAAGATCCTCCTAAATTACAATACATAAATAACTTGAAGCAGTTTAAGTAGTTATTATACCAATTTTATCACTATCATTCTAATTGTTTTTTCTATAAAAATAAAGAAAACGTACCAATTGGAAAGTAAATAGGCAAGAACATATTACTTTACTACATAAAAAAGAACGACTCATCTTTGAAAAATTCAAGTACAATATGTACTTGTTTCAATTTGAGTCGGTCCTTTTATGTACGCGCATGTCTACTAATATTTAATAATACACCTACGGCTAGTAGCATTAATGTTAGAGATGAACCACCATAGCTTAAAAATGGTAAGGTAATCCCTGTAACTGGCATTAAGCCTATTACAACGCCTATATTAATCATTACTTGTATTGCAATCATTGAGACAATTCCTACTGCTAAAAAAGTACCGAATAAATCAGGAGCACTTAAAGCAATTCGGATCCCTCTCCAAAGTAATAAAGAGAATAATAAGATGACAAAAGTTCCGCCAATAAATCCTAACTCTTCTGATAGAATCGCAAAGATGAAATCAGTTTGTGGTTCAGGTAAATACATAAACTTTTGTCTACTTTGTCCTAATCCTAACCCAAATAATCCACCAGGACCAATTGCATATAGTGATTGAATAATTTGGAATCCAGTTCCTAATGGATCAGACCATGGATCTAGAAATGATGTAATCCTTTTTATTCGATATGGAGCAGAAGCTATTAGGGCAACAAATCCTGCAACCCCAACAATACCCAATCCCATAAAATGAGAAATTCTCGCTCCAGCTACGAATATGATGATTACACAAGTACCTACCATTACTGTACCTGTTCCTAAATCTGGTTGTAGCATAATTAAACCAAATGCCAAAAACACAAGACCTAATGTTGGTACAAGACCTTTTTTAAAAGACGTAATATTTTTCTGATTATCTGCTAAGTATTTTGATAGAAAGACCATCATTCCAAGTTTCATAAACTCAGAGGGCTGGATCGAGAATGCACCGATTCCAATCCAACTTCGTGCACCACCTCGTACTAGACCAACACCTGGTACTAGTACAAGTACCAACAAGATAAAACAAGCGATTAATATTTTTTTTGCATGTGTTTTGAAAAGCCAGTAGTCGATATTTGAAACAACAAACATTCCAACTACTCCAACTCCAGCAAATAATAATTGCCGTTTAGCAAAAAAGAACGAATCATGAAACTTATAAGATGCCCATATTGCACTAGCACTGTAAACCATAATCATACCTACTGTTAATAATGATAGCGTAACGAGAACAAGAATCATGTCAGGACTATTTTTCTTTGTTGGCACTTAAATACACCTCAACTTTTGAATTAAACAAGCCTTACATTAACTTATGCACTGCTTGTATAAATTTATTACCACGTTCTTCAAAAGTCTTAAATTGATCCCAGCTTGCGCAAGCAGGTGACAATAAAATAATATCTCCAACTTCTGAATGAGCGAACGCTTCATTTACAGCATCTTCAACATTATCTACCGATTTTACTGCTTTCATTCCTGCTTTTTCTGCTGATTCAATTAATTTTTCTGCTGTTTGACCATAAGTGACCATTTTTTTAACATTTTTAAAATAAGGAATTAAATCGTCAAAACCATTTCCACGATCTAATCCACCAGCTATTAAAATGACTGGTTTTTGAAAAGAAGAAATTGCTTTTTGTGTTGCTAAAATATTAGTAGCTTTTGAATCATTATAAAACTTTCTCTTATTTATTTCTGTTACAAACTGAAGTCGGTGCTCTACACCAGTGAAAGTTGTTAACACCTTTTCAATTGCATCGTTTTCAACATCTAGAAGTTTAGAAATTGCTACTGCTGCTAATATATTTTCTAAATTATGTTTACCTGGTAAGACAATTTTTTCAACTTCAATCACTTTTTTCTCTTTAAAATAAACATAGCCATTTTGAACATATGCACCATCTTGCATAATTTTAGTTGTAGAGAATGGAATAATTTTCGCTCTAATTTGAGAAGCCATTGCCATTACATTCTCATCATCAAAATTAACGACAGCAAAATCATTTTCTGTTTGATTTTTAAATATATTGGCTTTTGCCTTAATATACTCATCTTTTGTACCATGATAGTCTAAATGTGCTTCGAAAATATTTGTGATTAATGAAATTTTTGGTCGGAAACTTTCGATTCCCATTAATTGGAATGAAGAAAGTTCAGTTACAATAATATTATCTTCTTTTGCATTTTCAGCAACTTCACATGCAACAGTACCAATATTTCCTGCAACAAGAGGTTTTTTATTGCCTTCTTGCAGCATATTTAGTGCTAAAGTAGTCGTTGTCGTTTTCCCATTTGAGCCTGTAATTCCGATAAATGGTGCTTCACTTATTAAATATGCAAGCTCTATTTCCGTATAAATCGGAATATTACGTTTTACAGCTTCTATTAATAATGGATTTGTATATGGAATTCCTGGATTTTTGACGATACAAAATGGTTGATCATCTAATAATGATAGTGGATGCTCACCACAAACTACGTTAAAACCTTCACTTTTTAGCTTTTGTGCGATTTCATTTTGTTCAAAAGGAGTTCGATCATTAACAGTTACAGTCGCACCTAATTTTTTTAATAATTTACTAGCTGCATACCCGCTCTTTGCCATTCCTAATACTAATACATTTTTATTTTGAAAGTTCGATATGTTATTCAATTACATCCACACCTCAATATAGATTCCTAATAATGCAAAAAGTAATCCTACAAACCAAAATGTTACGACTACACGCCATTCTGACCATCCAGATAATTCATAATGATGGTGCAGAGGACTCATTTTAAATACCCTTTTACCAGTTGCTTTAAAAGATGCAACTTGAATCATTACTGATAATGTTTCAATAACAAAAATACCACCTATAATAACAAGTAAAATTTCTAAGTGTGTAATGATTGCAATTGCAGCAAGCGCCCCACCTAATGCTAAAGAGCCCGTATCTCCCATAAAGACCTTTGCAGGGTGTGCATTAAATACTAAGAAACCTAATACAGCACCTACAACTGCGATTGAAAATATTGCCACATCAAGCTGTTGTTGGTTATAAGCAAGTACGGCATATGCACCAAATGCGATTGCTGCTGTACCTGACACAAGGCCATCTAATCCATCTGTTAAATTTACAGCGTTTGAAGTACCAACTAGCATAAAGATAATTAATAATACATAAATAAAGCCTAAATCAAATGAATAATGTGTCCCAGGTATCGAAATAGATGTAGAAATTCCCATTGCACGGATTGCAAAAAAGACAATGATTGACACAATAACTTGGCAAATGAATTTTTGTTTAGATGTTAGTCCTAGGTTTCTTTTTTTAACAACCTTAATATAGTCATCTAAAAATCCAATTACGCCAAAACAAATTGTGACAAATAATAATACATATGTACGTGTTGATAAAACATCAAAATACATAGAAATTAAAAGCGCAGATAAACTTAAAGCAATTAATATGATAATCCCACCCATAGTTGGGGTTCCTGATTTCTTTTTATGAGATTGTGGACCTTCGTCTCGAATACTCTGTCCAAATTTAAGCTTTCTTAAGTACGGTATAAAAATAGGCGATAAAATGACTGCAATGATAAATGCTGAAATCATAGCAACTAAAATTGACGGTTCTAGCATTATACGCCCTCCTTTCTAAGTTCTCTTCTTTGTTGTTTACTTAATAGTTTAATTCTTTTATAAAGAATTATGAAATCAATTTTTCACATTACAAAGAAGAGGATACTATCCTCTTCTTTGCAAAATAGCTTCTTTAGCTTCTTCAACATCATCAAAATGTGAAACATTTGTTCCTACAATCTGATATGTCTCATGACCTTTACCTGCAATAACAATAATATCATGTTTTTTTGCATTTTGAATCGCAAATGTTATAGCTTTTTTACGATCTTCTATTACCGTAATATTATTATGCTCTAATCCGCGTTTCATGTCTTCTAAAATTAAAGTTGGGTCTTCTGTTCTTGGATTATCAGATGTAAAGATCGCTTTCGTTGAAAGATCCGCTGCTATCTTACCCATTAGTGGTCGTTTTGTTCGGTCACGATCTCCACCACAACCAACAACAGTAAAAATATCATTTTTTGCAAATTGCTTAACAGTATTTAATACATTTTCTAAACTATCTGGTGTATGTGCATAGTCTACAATAACTGTAAAATCTTGCCCAGCATTAACGGCTTGGAAACGTCCTGGTACTCCTTCAATTGTCGCTACTGCGTCTAGGATTGTCTCCATTTCGATATTTAATGCGATTCCTGCACCAATTGCTGCTAACACATTATATACATTAAATGTTCCAATAAGATTCATTTCTACAACATATTGTTTATTTAAAAAATGTAATGTGAATCTAGTACCAGCATTCGTTAATTCAATTTCATTAGCAAACAAATCAGCTTCTTTACTTAAACCATATGTTATTAGATTTGCTTGTGTAAACTTCATATATTCTTCTGAAGCAGAATCATCATTATTAAGGATTGCAAATTTAGGTTTTTGCGTAGAGAAGCTATTACCTAATTGAGAGAATAATAAACCTTTAGCTTTTTTATATTCTTCCATCGTTCCATGATAATCTAAGTGATCTTGTGATAGATTTGTAAAAACAGCTATATCATATTCACAGCCATGAACACGCCCTAAATGTAATGCATGTGAAGAAACTTCCATCACTGCAGTATCCACATTTGCATCAACCATTTTTGCAAACATTGATTGTAAAGTTAAACTATCAGGAGTTGTATTTTTTGTTTCAAAAATTTCTTCTCCTATTTTCATACCAATTGTGCCAATGACACCCGTTTTTTTCTTATTGTGTTTAACAATCTCTTCAATAATATATGAAGTAGTGGTCTTACCATTCGTACCAGTAATACCAACTAGATTAAGTTTTTGTGTTGGATTTTCATAAAAGGCATTACCAACAACAGCCATCGAACGATTTGTGTCTTTCACATAAGCTACTGGAACATTCGATTCAATTGATTTTTGGGCAAGTATCGCTACTGCGCCTTTTTCAATCGCTTGATTTACGTATTTGTGGCCATCAACTGTATACCCTTCAATACAGATGAATAAATAACCTGGTTTTACATTTCTTGAATCCATTTCAACCCCAGTGATTTCCGGATTTTCAGATGGAAGATTCACTAAAGGCTTTAATCTTGATAGTAAAGTATGAAGTTTCATAGTAATTCCTTTCGTATTCACTAAATCATTTTTTATCTTTAGTTTTCGATTTAGTTTCTTCTTTCGTTCCTAAATAAATTCTAATTTTAGAACCTTCTTTTAGTTTAACACCTGCTTTTGGTGCTTGGTCAACGACAATATTTCCACTGCCACTATATTCAATAGTAAAAGTATCTAGCAAAGGTTGCAAATCTTTTTTCTCCAAACCTATTAAATTTGGCACTTGATATGTTGGTATATCACCGTATACGAATTTTTTGGGAATTTGATTTTTTCTAGGTGGTACGCCTAAAACTTGCATACTATCACGAATAATATTCCCTACTATCGGAGCAGCTACAACTCCCCCAAATTGAACAGTGCCTTTTGGATTATCAACTGCAATATAAACGACAATTTGAGGATCGTCAGCTGGTGCAAAGCCTACAAACGAAACGATAAAGCTACTATCATCGTATCGTCCATCCTTTACTTTTTGCGCGGTACCAGTTTTACCGCCAACACGATACCCTTCCACGAATGCACCTTTACCAGTACCTTGTGCAACAACACTTTCTAGAGCTAAACGTACCTTTTTAGATGTATTAGGAGAAATAACTCGTCTTTTTGCAATTGGTGTTTTTCGACTTACTACTTCGTTTGTAACAGGATCTACAAATTCTTTAGCTATATACGGTTGGTAAAGAATTCCTCCATTAATAGCAGCTGATACTGCTGCAACTTGCTGAATTGGTGTAACTGATACACCTTGACCAAAAGCAGTTGTTGCTGCTTCAACTGGACCTACTCTATCCATGCTGAATAAAATTCCTGATCCTTCACCTTGTAAATCAATTCCAGTTTTTTTGCCGAATCCAAAGTTACGAATATAGTTAAATAAACGATCTTCTCCTAGTCGGTTACCTAATTCTACAAATCCTGGGTTACAAGAATTTTGAACTACTTCTAAGAATGTCTGAGAGCCATGTCCACCTCTTTTATGACAACGCAACCGAGCCCCAGCTACTTCAGCAGCCCCATCATCATAAAAATGTTCTTTATTCAAATCTACTAATCCCTCATTTAATGCAGCTGCTAGTGTAATAATCTTAAACGTTGAACCTGGCTCATAATTTGACCAAACAGGTAAATTTCGATTATATACTTCAGGCGAAACATTTTTAAAATTAGTCGGATCGAAGCTTGGACGACTGCTCATTGCAAGTATTTCTCCCGTATTTGGATTCATCGCTATTCCAATCATTGAATCAGGATTATATTGCGCAGTCGCATTATTCATTTCTCGTTCAAGAATTGTTTGTATTCGCGAATCTACAGTTAATTTTAAGTTTAAACCATTAATTGGCGGAATATAGTCGTCTGCAATATTGGGCATTCTTTGACCCTTAGCGTCAGAATAAAATTGTACACTACCTTTTTCACCACTTAATTGCTTATCATAGTAAAGTTCTAATCCGTTTAAGCCCTGATTATCGATTCCAGCAAAACCTAAAACATGAGAAAGATAGTTACCAAATGGATAATATCTTTTAGAATCCTCTGCTATGTATACACCAGCTATGTTAAGATCTCGGATTTGTTTAGCTTTCTCATTTGTAATTTTTATACCTTCTGTTCGAATGTGTTCCATACTTGATCTTTTCGTTAAAATTTTATAAAGTTTTACTTCGGAGATTTTTAAAATTGGGGCAAGTTTTTCAGTTGCTTCCTTAGGATCTTTAATTTGCCTAGGAACGACTAATACAGATGGAGCACTTTTATTAGTAGCAAGAGCAACACCATTACGATCTAAAATTTCACCACGCTTTGGTTCAAATGGAATATCTCGACTCCACGAATTTTTCGCTCGCTCAGTTAAAAGATCACCCATAGCAAATTGTACATAACCAAGCCTCGTTGCAATAATAGAAAAAATTAATAAACCACCAATGAATACAAAAAATAATCGTTTTCGAACTGTTACATTAGATACTCGCATCGAAACGAACACTCCTCTACATTATGTTCGTTTCAATATATGCTTGTACCAAATACAATAGACCTTCTAGCTTTTTATTGTCCTAGAATGGTCTATTGTCATTTTTATTTAATTAAAACTTATTTCAACCAATTTACTCTTGTACATCTACTTTTACATCTTTTTCTTCGTCTGTCGATCCGTTAGGTTTATTTAAATCAATTGTTAAATAGTCACGATCCCGTAGCTCTGAACCTTCTTTAATACTCTGGCTTGTAACAAATCCAGATCCCTTTGTTGATATATTTAGCTTGAATAATTTACCTAAACGGTTAACATCCGATTTTGACCAACCTATAATAGATGGCATGGTATTTGTCCCATTTGTCTTAAGATAAATAGTAGTACCTCTGACAACTTGAGTTTTTGACTTAATTGATTGACCAGTAACTTCTAACCCATTTCCTAATAATACAGGTTTCAATCCCTCAGATATAGCTAAAGATTTTGCTTCATCTAAAGTTAGACCTTTCAAATTAGGAATCTCTATACTTTCTTTATCAATTAATTTGTCTACTTTGGCATTTTCAACAGGCTCAACCTTCATATACTCTAATGCGCCCTTAGTCACTGTTCTAAATATTTCAGAAACACCATCTGAACCAATCTCAGTCGCTTCAAGTTTTGGACGAAGCATCGCTACATAAACGACTAATTTTGGATTATCTGCAGGTGCCATCCCGATAAATGAAAATAAGTTTTGACCACGTCCTTTAAGATATTTCCCGTGATCGTCAACAACTTGGGCAGTACCAGTTTTACCAGCGACACTATAACCTTCAATCGCATAGTTATGCCCAGTACCATGTGGCGCTGTAATAACTGTTTCTAATAACGCTCTCTCTCTTTTTGCTGTTTCTTCTGAAATTGGATTACCAACAACCTGAGATTTATAGTCTTTAATAACTTTATTCGTATCATGATCGACAATTTTATCTACAATATACGGCTTCATCATTTTTCCATTGTTAGCGATAGCACTTGCAGCTTGGATAATTTGAATTCCAGTTACTGTAGATCCTTGTCCAAAAGCAGTTGTAGTTTTTTCAAGTGGATAATTAAATACTAATTTACCACTTGATTCACCTGGAAGATTAATATTCGTTTTTTGTGTAAACCCAAAGTTTTTATAGTATTGTAAAAATCGATCTGCACCTAATTTTTCATTAAGAAGAATCGAAATACCTACGTTTGAAGACCTTTGAATCCCTTCGTCAAAAGTAATAGAACCCCATCCATTACGATTTACGTCATGGACAGTTCCTCCACCTGGTACTTTATATCGACCTGATTGGAAATATTCATTTCCATTATAAACGCCTTCATTCATTGCAGCTCCTAAAGTGAATATTTTCATCGTAGAACCTGCTTCAATTGCATATGAAATCGGGTCATTTGTATAGTTTGTAATGTCATGAATATTCGGATTGAAGCTAGGACGGTTACTCATTGCAACAATTTTACCGGTTTTCGGATCAGAAACGATTGCCATAATCTTTTCTGGCTCATATTTTTTTTCAACGCTAGTCATTGCGTCTTCTAGTAAACTTTGAATCTTTGTATCTATTGTTAAATACACATCATCACCATTATGTGGAGGAGTAACCTTCTCATTTTCATATGGTAGTATATTTCCTTTTCGATCACGTAAAAAGCTTCTTTTTCCATCTTTTTCAGTTAACTCATTATTCAATGATTTTTCTAATCCCATTTCGCCAATTAGGTCACCATTATCATTGACATTCGTATAGCCTAACGTATGAGAAGCAAATACACCATTTGGATAATATCGCTGCTGTGATGGAGTAAAAACAATACCAGGTAGCTTTAATTTCTCAATTTGTTCTTTTGTGCTTTGAGAAATATTTCTTCCACCTGGTCCTAATTCAACTTGATATTTTGGTTTACCCAATTTCGCTAAAAGTTCCGATTCATCGATACCTAAAATTGATGATAATTCTCTAGCTGTTTTTTCTTTGTCTACTACATGCCTTTTCACTTTCGAGTTTTTAGAGGCTCTTGGATCTAGAACTGCCGACACTGTGTATGCTGTCACCTCTTCCGCAAGTGGAACTCCATGTGAATCATAGATTGTTCCTCTTTTTGCTGGAATTTTCTGTGATGTATTGTAATTTTCATCCGCATAAACTTTTAAATTTTTACCTTCAACTGTGTCTGATAATTGTATATAGCCAAGTCTAGCTACAAGTGATATAAAAAGGAGTAAAGTACCTAGAAAAAACCAACGAATACCATAATTTGTGTATTTATTCTTTTTCTTACTCATATCACAATCTCCTACTTGCTAGTGTCGGTAAACTTTACATTATTACTATCAATATTTAACCCTAATTCTTTTGCTTTTTGCCATATGCGCTCATATGTGCTTAATTCATCAATCTTCATTTTAAGCTCAGAGTTACGCTGTTTTCCATTCGCTATTTCATTTTTCACATTTTGAATTTTTAAATTTGTATCATAAATTTCAGCTTGAGTTTTAATGATTTTTGTACCCATAAAGAAGCATGCAAAAATAAATACTAAATAAAGTATTTTCTCAAAAGGTGTAATTTTTGATACTTTCTTTTGTTTTTTCTTGTTAGAAGGTCTTTGTTGTAAATCAGTAACTTGTTTTTGTTGAAGCTTTCTAGCCAAATTACTCATTATTTTCCCTCCTTATAATTTTTCTGCAACCCTTAACTTTGCAGATCTTGCTCGCTTATTAAATTCCACTTCTTCATCTGTTGGTAAAAGTGGCTTTCTTGTTACTAATTTTAACTTCGGCTTAAACTCATCTGGAATAATTGGTAAACCTGGTGGTAACGGCGGAAGTGAACTAGCTTCTTTAAAAATCGTTTTACAAATGCGATCCTCTAATGAATGGAATGTTATAACACTGATTCTTCCTTTTGGTTTTATTAAGGTAATTGCATCCTTTAGAGCTTCTTCAAATACACCTAGTTCATCATTTACAGCTATACGAATTGCTTGAAAAATTCTTTTAGCAGGATGTCCACCTGTTCTTCTTGCAGGTGCAGGTATTGCGTCTTTAATGATTTCGACTAACTCAAAAGTTGTTTCAATCGGTTTCTTAGCTCTTAATTCTTCGATCCTTCTTGCAACTTGTTTCGAAAATTTCTCTTCTCCATATCGGAAAAATATTTTCACAAGCTGCTCATAAGGCCAATCATTTACAACTTCATATGCTGATAATGTTTGTTCTTGATTCATACGCATATCAAGTGGTGCGTCTTGATGAAAACTAAATCCACGTTCAGCAACGTCTAATTGCGGCGAAGAAACACCTAAGTCAAATAAGATTCCATCTACTTCATAAATGCCTAAATTATGAAGTTCTTCTTTTATATGTTTAAAATTACTTTTTACGATTGTTAATTGATTTTCATATTTATTCAATCGCTCTTTTGCATGTCTAATTGCTGTTTCATCTTGGTCAAAAGCGATTAATCTACCCTTTGATGAAAGTTGAGATAGTAAGTATTCACTATGACCTCCACCGCCAAGTGTACAATCTACATAAATGCCATCTTCATTTATATCTAAAGAATCCACAGTTTCTTTTAATAAAACCGTAATATGTTCAAACATGATGCTTTCACTACTTTCAATTTGTTAATTTTTATAAGTCAAATCCGATTAAGTTTTCTGCCAACTCACCAAATGACTCTTCTGATTCATTCATATATGTATTCCAAGTTGATAAATCCCAAATCTCAATACGATTTGTAACACCAACTACTACACATTCTTTTTCTAATTTTGCATAACTGCGTAAATTAGGTGTTATATTAATTCTCCCCATCTTATCCATCTCACATTCCATAGCCCCTGAGAAGAAAAAACGGGTAAATGCTCTCGCATCTTTTTTTGTTAGTGGTAGTGTGCGCAGTTTATCTTCAATTACACTCCATTCGGCTAATGAATAGCCAAATAAGCATTGATCCAAACCTCTTGTAACAATGAAGTTTTCACCAAGCTTGTCTCGAAATTTTGAAGGTATAATAAGACGTCCTTTTACATCGATATTATGTTGATATTCACCGATAAACATCCTATTCCCCCACTTTCTAACACAAACTTACCACATTCCCCCACTTCTTACCACCTTTTCTAAAAAATTCTTTAAAAAAACAAAAAATCCTGCTAACAGTGCAGCAGGATTTCATTTTTATTATAAAATTCAGCTTATTTCAAAGGATTGTTTCAACTTATTCAAATTAAATGCTTAAATTTTTACAATTTGATGAGCATAATCCCATGATAGTTCTAAATCACAAAGCTCATGAACAAAATCAAAACCATATTTATTAATATAGTAGAGAATGTTTAGTGTTCTCTCTTGTGGTTTCCCATTTGGAGTAATTGAACATATGATTCGATTCCACTTTTCGATTTGCTCTTCATTTTGCTTTAAAATTGTTTCTTCTATTTTTCGTTCTAAAAGTAGAATTTGTTCTTCTATCTTTAAATAATTCTTTACAGAAAAATCTTTTAGGTTAGGTGTTACTTTATTCGTTACATCTTGAAGAGGTTTATGCAATTCTTCTAAAGATTTTTTAGCATGTCTAAACACTTCTTTATAGTCTAGTTTTACTTGATCTTTAATCCATTCGACTTTCTTCTCTTCTAATGATGTTTTCAACACATCATTAATATCTAATGAAAAATCTTCTAATGCTGATACAATATTTCTTTCAAAAATAGTAAACATATGTCTTAAAAATACAGGTGGCATTTGAAGGTTAAATAGATTAAAAATATCCTTTAACTCAGCCCAATAAGCAATTTCACCAGGGCCACCGACAAATGCTAATGTAGGAAATAAATACTCCTGCATAATTGGTCTAGTAACGACATTATTACTTAATGAGGCTGGCTGTTCATTTGCGATTTTGATCAACTCAAGTTTTGAGAATTGATAATTCTTATTTTTTGTTTGAAAAACATCTTCATTTTCAGATACTTCAAGTAACTGTCTACCTTCATTACTATGGTAAAAAAGATGAATGCTCTGTTCAGAAATTTGAAGTGTTTCGTGATACCCAGATTTTATTAATCTGCTTTTCGTATCCTTTAAAACCCCTCTTACGTTCTCTTGATTTTGAATCATTTGATTAAATAAAGATGATTCCAACTCACGGACATTCGGATCGTCAGCATCAATTAAGACAAGTCCCTCTTTTTTGAACAATTTAAAAATAATTTTCGCAAAAAAATCTACATAAGTAGTAGATTGTTCAATCATCGAATATAGTTCATCAAGTAAATCATTTGAATAATTCGTTTCATCAAATGTTTTAACAATCTTATCAATCCACTTTTTCATTTCCTGTTGATCTAATTCTGTTCTAGAAGCAGCATGGGAATAAGTCGTTTTTTGATAAAAGGTTTGTTTTTTTACTGCATTGTTCTCAATTGTATGAATATGGTTAATTTCATCTATATCATGGTCTTCACCAGCAATCCAAAATACTGGGACGACTGTTAGCCCATGTTCCTTTTCATATTTCTTAGCCAATTGAATAATTGAAATAATTTTATGTATAGAATACAATGGGCCAGTTAATAAGCCTGCTTGTTGTCCACCAATTACAACAAATGAATCTTTATTAAGTAATTTTTTCACATTTTCTAACGATTCATTACTCGCATGATGCTTATGATGAAACTTCTCTAGTGCATTAACTAATCCTGTGCGATTATAAGAACGCTCCATTACATGTTTAATTCTATATTCCATATCTTCCTTTACTAATGGATTTTCACCAAAGAAAGAAGAAATTACTTCATTTCCATTTACAAAATCATTTAGCAATTTATTTTGCCCGTCTAAATGGACTTTACTAATTTGCATTACGAACTTCCTCTCTCGCTCTTCAGTTAAGCATTATATTCAGTTATTTTTAAAACTAAACCAGCCACTACGGTAATACAGTGAAGAATAATAAACAGAATACATGACATTCTCCAAAAACCTTTTAGTAGCTTAGTAAACCGAATATCTCTTTTTGCTTTCCATTGAAGAATAATACTAATAAATAAGATAACCAATAATAAATTAATTAATATCCAACCTGTTGCAGTCGGAAAAATCATATTTAAAACAAAATAAAATGAACTAATATATAGAATTGTAGATAAATCTAACGTAAAAAGCAAAAGTTTACGCTTGTTATTTTTAAAAAATAATTTCAAAAACATATAGATGAAAATTGTTGAAAAAATCGGAAATTCAATTAATAGTGAAATAAAGAAAATGAAAAATTTTTCCAAAAAGAATTACCCCTTTTTCTTCTCAAGTCCTTTTATACTATTGTACACAAGTTCAATTGTCGGTACATTTATTTTTTTATTAATTGCCAATTTTTTAACAAATCCTAGCATACTTTCAATTTCTGTTTGTCTACCATGAAATAAATCTCGATTCATTGATGAGTAGTTTTCTTTCGTTTTCTCACATATTTCTACTAATTTATCCCACTCTTTGTGGTTATTTAAATCTAGGATGGTCGCAACCTCATTAAATAATAATTTACAAATTGGTTTAAAATACTCATTAGTGATTAATTCACCATTTCGAACGTTCAATATAGAGGTTAAAGGGTTAATAACACAATTTATTAAACACTTTTGTTTCAGTATATACTCCCAATCATTTTGGCTTTTGATTGGAAAACCGGCTGTATGTAAATTCGATAAGCAATTTAAAGCATCAATTTTCCCTTTTATTTGTCCAATTCGAATTATACCTTTACCAGTATGTGTGATTTCATTCGGTGAAGTTTTTAATACACCGTGTTCAACTATACCTATAAAGCAATTTGGAATGGGTAAATTTTTAACGATTTCAATATGAGACATTCCATTTTGAAGAAATAATATATTCTCACCCTCATATTTATTTAACGTGTTTACGATTTGATTTAAATGATATTGCTTTACACAAACAATTAATAGATCGAACGTGTTTATTTTAGGTAATAATTTATTTGCAGTTATACACATTTGTTTCGTTTTTTCATCTACTGAAAGTATAACACCTAAGTTATTTATAAGATTTGCCTGTTCTTCTGTTCTCGTAAACAATGTAACATTATGTTTATTTTGATACAAATACGATGCTGTAAGAAGACCGACGGCACCACCACCAATTATGCCTATTTTCATTGATTTCTCCAATCGAAAAATTATTTTTCCACTATTATCCTTATGATAATAAATTTACATCGAATCTATCTTTTTTTAAATTTAATTGTACGATATAATTATATTTAAAATATTAAAAATTTACATTCTTTTTAAGGGGGAGCTTTTTTGAACATCAAGATAGAACGTTTACAAATAAATTTTAAAACACTTGAACAATTTCAGCAATTTTCCGGTTACGGTTTACAAGAGCTATCAATGCTTGAAGATCTTGAATCAAATTTAATTGATAACGAGTTTCAATCTCCTTTCTATGGTATTTACCTAGGCAAGGCACTTATTGCCCGAATGAGTTTATATACACATAGTGAAAATAATGAAGAAATAATTGAAATTAATAAAATGGAAGTTCTACCTTATTATCAAAAGAATGGTTACGGAAAAGAATTAGTAAATTTCGCTAAATCCTTTAAGAAAACAATTAAAACGATCCCAAGAGCTAATTCAAATGAATTTTGGAAAAAACAAGGTTTTATTGAGGCAGATTCTGAATTTGTCATTTGGAAACCTGAAAATAAATAAAGACAAAAAACTCAACACCCCTTTTGGAGATGTTGAGTTTTTTCATTTTATTTTACCTTCGTGTCATTTTTAGAACTAATATTTACTATTTTTCGTTTTTGATCTAAAAAATCAAATAAATGTTCATATTCACTTTGGAGCTCATTTAGTTTTTCAACTAATTGTTGTTTTTCAATTTTCAATTGTTCATTTTCTTGTTTATATTTTAATAGCTTTTTTTCTAAAGATTGTATATCTTTAATTCGTCCACTGGCCTCAACTTTTAACCTTAAATATTCAAGGAATTTATACACTGACTCAAAGGTTATTTCGGAATGGCCCTTTTCTGTTGTAGTCTCTTCGTGAATCTCATTTGTAATTATTTCCGATTCGTGCGATGGTTCTACCTCATTTGTGGGAACACTTTGTTTTTTACTACTATTTTTTGCCTTTTCAATCTCTTCTTTGTAGAACTTTCTAACAAAAGAATTCCATCGGTAACCGCAAGCAGCAGCAGTCCTTGATAAGTTCTTTGCTACAACTTTAAATGCCATTAATTGAGTTGACCCTTCATTTATCGTTTTTAAAACTACTTCAGCTAAGTAGTTATCTTCATCTTTTGTCCATGCATCCTGGCGATTTGCAACCATTTGCAATCCCCTCCAATTTCTTATGCAATAAGCAGATTTTACTAATTCATATGCACAAAAAAATGAAGGTAGAAGATTACTTATCCAATTTTTTTGTAAATTGTTCGATATTTTTTATATGTTCTTCTGAAAACCAAAGTGGTATAGCCGAAATAACTTCCTCTTCCATTCTTCTCTTAAGATTTTGCTCGGTCCGTTTACGAATAAGTATTTTTTTATTTTGATGATGTATTTGTGCTGGAATACTTCTAGCTAAACTAATAAAGCTTTCATTATGTAAACTTGTTAAATCTTTTGATAGTTCATGTATAAAGCCGATTTTTTTAGCTTGATATGCGGTATAAATATTTGAGGATGATAGTAATGTAATCCAATCTTGATGACTCATTTTTTCTTGAAGTAAGGTACCTCCACCCCATGAGGTTGGGATTCCCATTCTCCCTTGAATAAACCCTATTTTTGCATTGTGACTAGCGTATCTAAAATCGAATGCACTCGCTAGTTCGCAGCCGCCACCTAAAGCATAACCATTAATAAAGCAGATTGTAATTTGAGGTAACATAGCTATTTGGTAAATCAGATCACACATTTTTAGATTAAAAGATTCCAATCCATTTAAATTATTTTTAAACTTTAAAATTGTGTTTAAATCTCCACCAGTACAAAAATATTTCATACCTTCCCCAGTTAATACAACTAGTTTACTTTGGGATTTCATTCGGATTTCTCGGATAATTTCAGAAAGTTTTTCTACCGTATTTTCATCAATGCAATTCCCGTAATTAGGCCTATTTAAAACGATATAATCTATTTCATCTCTTTGATAAGTAATTACTTCAGACATTGGAATCCCTCTCTCTTTACCTAGTTTCCTATTAGTTTTTATTATACTATACAGAAATTGAAATGGGCAGAGTAAGAGGAATCATGATTTTAGAGGATTCAATCAGATAAACTACGTTTAAAGGCAAAAGGAAAAGCACATAGTTTCCTATGTGCTCATTCAAAGACTAGCTTATTTGCTAAGTACTTGTTTTCCTTTGTAGTGTCCGCATGATTTACATACGCGGTGTGCTAATGTTAATTCACTACAGTTTGGGCATTCAACCATTCCAGGTACCGCTAATTTAAAATGCGTACGACGCTTTCTTTTTACAGTTTTGGACGTTCTTCTTGCAGGTACTGCCATTGATCCCACCTCCTTAAAGTGAGTGTTTGTTATGAAGCCGGTTATCCGGTACTTCTCAATTATCTTGTTTGTCAAAAAATTTTGCTAAACCAGCAAGTCGAGGGTCAATTTTTTGCTCTACTTCGACATGTTCCCTAACTTCCCAATCTGTTCCTGACGTTGGTGCTGTTTCTTTCCCCTCAACATCCTCTGCATAAACCTGCATTGGAATCTCAGCTAAGATACATTCCTCAATCACTGGTGTTAAGTCTAACACGTCACCCTCTAGGATGTGAAAATTCTCATCTTCACTTTTCCATTCAGATGTTGTAAAAAATGTTTCTGTTGTGGTAATCGACAAAGGATATTTTACATCAACTAATGTTCTTACACAAGGTAAAATTAAATATCCAGTTATTGTTAAATGAAACGTATAACGGTTCGTTCCAAAATCAACTCGTCCAGTAACTCGAATTGGAGAAACTTCTCGAATATCAGTATTACGTTCCTTTATTTGACTTACATCAATTGTCTCATCTAAATTTAAACCTTTATGTCTTAATTTCTGCAACTGGTGCACTGACCATTTCATAAATAAACCACCTCAAGGCAACAATGAAAATTATATATTCTTTATAATCACTTGTCAATATTTTTTCTTTACACTCTCGAAAAGCGGAGGCGACTGCTTAGCTCCGACAAGCATAAGACGGTTTTTGGCTAAGATTTGCTCTTTAATCTTAGATGAAAATTGGCTTATGACTCGAGGAGTTAGGAGCCGGAGCTAGACATCTTTTCTGCTTATTTTTTAGAATATCTCCATTCAGCTAAAAGAAGTGGCTCTTTCCACTTCGAAGATTAATGGAATATTACAGAAGAGCTAGCTTGTGGAGCTAGACATCATAATATACTTCTTTGACTGAATTCCCAACAAGCATATGACGAAAAATTCACTAAAAGTTTTAGACTTGGTTACTATTTTTTCCCCTTAATTCCTTGACCTTGCTATATGTAACCTATCTAATATATTATTTTCCACAATAAAATTCAATACAATTCACGCTAGGTTGCGAATTATTTCTCAAAACTGGTATTCTTAATGTATAAATTCGTGAAATCAGTAAATATTGGAGGTGCATTTCTCTGCGTTCGGTTGGTGTAGTAGTAGAGTATAACCCATTACATAATGGACATGTTTTTCACTTAACTAGTTCTAAAAAAAGTACAAATGCTGATGTTGTCATTGCGGTAATGAGTGGTCAATTTTTACAAAGAGGCGAGCCAGCAGTCGTTCCAAAGCATGTACGAACAAAGTTAGCTTTACAAGCAGGTGCAGATCTTGTAATTGAATTACCTTATAGCTATTCGACTCAACACGCTAGCATCTTTGCCAAAGGAGCTATTTCAATTCTTGATTCTTTAAAATGTGATTATGTATGCTTTGGAAGTGAAGAGGGTAAAATTGAGACATTTTACGAGTTAATCAAACAAAAGAAGCAGCTTACATCTGCAATCAACACAAGCATACGTACTTTTCTTGATGAAGGACTAAGCTATCCTGCTGCATATAGCACTGCTTTACAAAAAAATCTTGAATCATCAAAACTAGATGTTTCACTTCCAAATAATATTTTAGGAATACATTACTTAGAAGCTATTGAACACTTTAATAGTCGAATGGAAGGAAGAACGATTCAGCGAATAGCTGCAAATTATCATGATGAAGAAACCAATCATCATAGTATCGCTAGCGCTACAGCAATTAGAAAAATTCTAAAAGGTGACAATCAATCGATTTCTGACTTTGTTCCAAGCTTTACTAAAGATTCAATTGAAAAATATATATACGAGTATGGTGCTCTTCACTCTTGGAATGAATATTTACCATTTTTGAAATATAAATTAATGACTTCAACTAAAGAAGAACTTGAAGAAATTTACGAAGCTGTCGAAGGTTTAGAAAGAAGAGTATTACATTCTGTATTAAACTGTCTTAATTTTGAAGAGTTAATGACCACAATCAAAACAAAGAGATATACTTGGACTCGAATTCAAAGATTGTTAACGCATATCTTAACAAATACTTCAAAAAAGGAAATGTCAGCAGTCTTAGAGAAAGATCGAGTTCCTTATATTCGTTTACTTGGAATGAGTTCACTGGGAAAAACTTATTTAAATAGCAAAAAAAAATTAATTGAATTACCAATTTATACGACTATTAATCAGCAAAATCAAAAAGAACTAAGTACTGATTTGAAAGCAACCCTTACATATGCTTCGATGCTTTCATTAGATAATCAACAAAAATTAATAAAAACCGAATATTCATTGTATCCAATTATTTATGATGAAAAAAGTAATCACTTTAGCAGATCATAAGAAGTTTCAACTAAATAGTATAAACACAAAAATGGCAGGTTTAGGGATATCCCCTATATCCTGCCATTTTTTATCATGCACTTATATTATTTAAATTATTTTTTTGTCTTTAATTTTTCAAGGTAATGAATTGCTTGGTCATATGTATCAATAGGTATTATTTTCATTTTCAAGTCATGTTTTTTCGCACTTTTTACAGCTTCATTATAATTAGAATTCTTTTTACCGTTCTCATTTGGTGCAAAGAAAATCTCTGCCCCGGAATCAGATGCTGCAATTATTTTTTGAGATATACCACCAATTGGACCTACGACTCCATTTTTATCAATTGTTCCAGTTCCAGCTATTTCATGACCTTTTGCTAAACTTTCTTCTTTTAATTGATCATAAATTTCTAGTGCAAACATCAGTCCCGCTGAAGGTCCACCAATCTCTTCTGAATTTATTTTAACTTTCGGATTTGTAGTTAGATTAAAATTTTCTGCTATAGAAACACCAATTCCAGCACGATTCGGTTCGTCTTTAAAAGCTTCTGTTTTAATATTAAAGAATTTAATTTTCCCTTTTCTACTTACTTCTAAATTAAAATTTGTACCAGGTTTTCTGCTTTTTACAATGTTGGTAAAATCATTGATTGTACGAATTTCTTTCCCGTCGATTTTAGTGATAATATCACCTAGCATTAATACGTTATGGGCTGGCATATCCTTTAAAACAGATACGACTACAATTCCGTTTTCAGTTACTTTATAAGATTTTTTAGCCTGCTTATATGCGTTTAAAATCGCAGCTTGCTTTGACTCTTCCATATACCTTAATTGACGGAACTGATAATCTTCATCACTTTCACCTTTTACTTTTATTTCATCGATCTTGTATAAATGGTAATTGTCATTAATTTTCGTACCGATATATGAATAGACATTTGCCTTACCCATTGCTATGGTCGTTAACATAAATTCACCTTTATCTTTTTTTGCACCTTCAACTTTTACATATGGCCTTAAAGGCTCGGCTAAGCCTGGTTTTGTAACATAGTATGGTAATGGAATGAAATATAAAAGAATTAGCGTAATACCAAGTACTAATAGTACATTAAGAATTCTGATCCTTTTTTTCACTATTTTTCTCCTTCCATCGCTCAATCTTTTCAAGAATCTCTGGTATTAATTTTTCTGTAGCTTCTTCACCTATTTTGATAATATTTTCTAGGTCAGTAAAGTTTCTAGAATTAACATGGTCTAACTTTGGTCTTATCATCACATTAGAAGCTATTTCTCTATTTCTAACGAGCTCGTGCTGCATTATTTCGATACTTTGCATAATCACATCATAGATCGTCGAAACTTCACCACTAACTTGAATCGGTGAAGCATCTACTCCAATAATAAAATCCGCCCCCATCTCTTTTACAACTGAAACGGGGATACGATCGATGACTCCACCATCAACTAAAAGCCTTCCATTCCATGTTTCTGGTACAAAAATTCCCGGTATGGAAATACTCCCTCGGACTGCAGTAGCAATATCTCCCTTTTGAAATACAATTTTTTCTCCCGTTAATAAATCTGTAGCGATTACCGATACTGGCAAATCTAATTCTTCAAGCTTTCTACCGAATGATAGTACTTTTATCAACTCTTTCACTCTGTTCCCAGAAATCAAACCCATTTTTGGAACTACATAGTCAATATAGTATTTAGATTGAAATACTTTTGCAATTTTATATAGACGATCTACATCCGCACCAGCACCATATAAAACAGCAACTAAAGCACCTATACTACTGCCTGCCATCAGATCTATAGGAATATTATGCTTTTTTAAAACGGAAATTACACCAACATGTGCAAATCCTCGTGCACCTCCTGAACCTAATGCTAAACCAATTTTCGGTTCCAAGTTGTTTCCCCTCCAATTAAACTCTTTGGTCTAAAATTGAATTCCAGCAACGTATATTTAATTGTACAAGTTTTTTTTATACATATATTACTATCTTATTTCCTATTCATTGGTCTTACTACAATTAGACAAAAATCTATATGTTTTTTAAGTTTATCTTTGGAGGTTTATATGTGAAAAAAAATTACTTCATTACCTTACTTATTTTTTTATTACTCATATTTCTGACATCAACAATTATTCAGCATCCAGAGGTAGCATTTAAAGGTTCAATTAGAGGGTTAAATATGTGGTGGGGAATCGTATTTCCTTCGCTCCTTCCTTTTTTCATTTTAAGTGAACTTCTAATATGCTTTGGAATTGTTCAATTTATTGGTGTTTTTTTAGAGCCGGTTATGAGACCTTTATTTAAAGTTCCGGGTGTTGGGGCATTCGTTTGGGCGATGGGGATGGCATCAGGATTTCCTTCAGGTGCGAAACTTTCTGCAAAATTATATAAAGATGGGGAATTAACAAAATTAGAAGCGGAACGACTTAATTCTTTTACAAATTCATCTAATCCTTTGTTTATTTTTGTTGCAATATCAGTTGGTTTTTTTCATAACCCAAAAGTTGGACTCGTACTTGCACTCAGTCATTATTTATCTAACGCGATTGTAGGCCTCATTATGAGGTTTTACGGTAGAAACCAACCTAACTACTCACGTAAAGAAAGAATTCATTCTAACCGCTTTAAATACGCTTTTAAAGTTATGCATGAAAAAAGATTAAGTGAACGAAGACCGATTGGAAAAATATTAGGGGACGCAATAGCTTCTTCCGTACAGACATTATTAATGATTGGTGGATTTATTATTGTTTTTTCTGTTCTAAATATGCTTTTAATTGAAATTGGCTTTATCTCTAATGTTGGAAAAATAATTGCATATTGTTTTTCAAATTTAAATGTTAATCACAATTTATCTACGCCTTTTTTATCTGGATTATTTGAAATTACGTTAGGATCTAAATTAGTCAGTGAAATAGGCAATAGTACATTATTGCAGCAAGTGGCTTTAACTAGCTTTATTTTAGGATTTGGTGGTTTTTCAATACAAGCCCAAGTAGCAAGTATTATTTCTGAAGTGAAATTAAGTATTAAACCTTATTTAATTGGTCGTTTATTACAATCTGGAATTGCACCTATTTTAGCAATTATTTTTTGGAAGCCACTATATCTTAATCAGTTAACTTCTAATGTTACGAATAATACGTTACCCGTTATAAAGATTTTTACAGAGAAACAGGTAAACCTGGAATCATTGATTTCAACAGGTTCATTTATAACCTTAATTTCTCTTTACATTTATGTAATCATCTTAATTTATAAACTGTATACAAAAAAGTTATCTTCTTAAACCTTTTCATATAAAAAAAGAAACCTCATTTTAAATTAAACTTGAGGTTTCTTTATGTTGTCTACTCATTAATAAATTATATATAAATACTTAAGCTTACATTAAACTTGAGGTTTCAAAAATTTTTCTGTTAATGCGGTATTTACACAATCTGGTACTAAGTCTTTTACATTTCCACCATATTTTGCGACTTCTTTTACGATTGAGGAACTTAGGAATGAATATTGATTATTGGTCATTACAAAAAATGTGTCAATTTCATCTACTAATTTTTTGTTCATTGCTGTAATTTGCATTTCATATTCAAAGTCTGATACTGCTCTTAGGCCTCTTAATATTGCAGAAGCGTTAATTTTTTTCGCATAATCCATTAATAGACCACTAAATGAATCAACGCGTACATTTGGAATAGTACTAGTAGCTTCCGTAATTAATTCTTTTCTTTCTTCTAAAGTAAATAAAGAATTTTTGGCTGAGTTATTTAATACGACAACAATTACTTCATCAAACACTCTTGCTCCACGTTTAATAATATCTAAATGTCCTAACGTAATTGGATCAAAACTTCCAGGACAAACAGCAATACGTTTCATCTTGTACCCCCTAAAAATTACTCCATACAGATATGATACACTGATACGCCACAAATTCCATATTTTTCTGCTTTTGTTCGTACAAAATTCCCTATTTTTTCAGGTAATTCGACATCTGTAGCATGTTCTACTAAAATTGTCCCATCTGAGGCAAGTAGATTTTTTTCATCAAAAGTTTCAATTAATGATACGATTTGTTGTTTTTTATAAGGAGGATCTAAAATAATTAAGTCAAATTGGATCTCTCTTTTAATAATCGCTTTAACAGCTCTCTCAGCGTCATTTCGATATACTTCAGCGCAATCAGTTAGATTACAAGTTGCTAAGTTTTCTTTAATCGTCTTAATCGCCTTCATTTCACGATCTACAATAATCGCTTTTTCAATCCCCCTACTTAAAGCCTCAATTGATAATCCACCACTACCACCGAATAAATCTAATACAATACCACCTTCAAAGTAAGGTCCAATTATATTAAACATTGCTTCTTTTACTTTATCAGTTGTCGGTCTAGTACTCATTCCAGGTACTGCCTTTAAACTTAATCCTTTATTTTTTCCTGACACTACTCTCATTTAATTTACACCTACTATATATTTCAATTTACGAAAATATCCTATCATAATTTCACTAAAACAAAAACATTTCTTTCCATATTCTTCTACTAATGTATAAAATCATCCACTTTGGAAATAATTAATTTTAACAACATCTCAGTTGATGTTGTTGCCAACCGCGGAGAAGACTTACGTTTCCCCATAAGTTCTTCCTCCGGTTTCTCCTCTCCCTTTGCCTTCTTTTAAGTGATTACACTTTAATAAGAGGGGCCCTGCAAATGCGGGGTTTTTTTTTATGCTTTTATCCTGTAGAATAAATGTTGCAATTATTTCCATACTTTGTTTGAATTACTCGTAAAGTATTTACGTTTTAAGGGGGAACACTCATGATCCAACGCATGATTGAAATTGGAGAAGGATACTCAGATTTATATGAACTATTTGAAATTGCTAAATCGCAAAAAGATAGAGTTAAATTTTTACTAAAATTAACATCTGAAAATAAAGGCTCAAACTGCTGTTCTTTTGCTGTTATCTTAAGCCCTACTTCTATTGGCGAATTCCAGCCAATATATTATTGTAGAGAAGGAATTACACTAAAAGAAGATTCAGTTACAAAACGTGAAGTGTTGTTTGAAGAATTAGCTACAACTTTAAACAAAGAAATCATCACATTACAAATTAGACACTCAAGCTCATTTCATGAAAACGATTTATTTCATCAATATATAATCGGAATTTTACGCTTAAATCACTTAATTCCACCAATGAAATAACTAGACTAGATAATAAGATTTACTATTTTTCTATTCTTTCTAAATAAAGTACAAAGAATATCAGGGATAGTTTTTACACGATCCCCTACCTCTATAACCATACCACAAGAAAAACGATTGAACGGTTTTTAATTCAGATAGGTTAACCTTCTAAATTAATTTTCCATTCAATCGTTTTTAATCTACTTGATAATCATATTCCTTTGCTTCGTCTGGTTTTGCATTTTCGTATTCAGTCTTAATAAAAGGTTTATATGACAATTCAATTCGTTTCACAAAATGAAATTTTTTCAATCTCTCTATTGTTCGATCTATATCATCCATATTGCAATATAGGACTACGTATTTCAAACGTTTAGAGACAAAGTGAATATTTCCAAATTTACGTAACATTTTTGCTTGTTTTAATGATTGTAAATAAATAATAATACCTTGTCTTTGCACGAACATAGCTTTCTCCTTTAAAAATCCGTTAGAACTAGAATATCATATCCCAAATTTCTTTTGCAACGAAACTTTCATAAATAGTTTTTAGAAAGGATTGAAAATTATGTTAGATGATGTTTGGGAGCAATTTTTTAACTGTATTTCAAATTATAAACAAATTAATCATTTTTCAAACAAACAAATTTGTGGTGCCAATTTCCTATATATTCAGTCAATTCAGTCAAACGGTCAGCAGACCGAAGAAGGGATCAAAAAACTACTGATTGATTGCGCTAGAACCATTACTGAACAGTTTAAACTAATTTACCGAGTTGAATTTATACGTAAAGAAAATAATAACTTCGTATTTAAACATCGATTTTACGTTCCGAATAAAAAAATGTTTTGTTGTGGAAATAATTGCGCTAATTGTACTAGGTTCAGAAAATGAATTTTATTAAAAAAGACTCATTATTAAATAATGAGCCTTTCAATATGATTTATTACCTCGTTTTACATCCACACTTACCACCTGTGCCACATCCACCAGTACTACATCCTCCACCTGTATTTACGAAGAATGGATTACCCGCTGGAACTTTTACAGAAGGCGAAACAGCTTGTGCAATTAAATAGCTAGTCTCATCTAAAAGTAATTGGACCTGATCTTCCGCTTGCTTAAAAGCAGCGATTGTATCGTTTAATTGAAGTTCTCTTTTAACTTCACTCATTTTTTTACGAATTTCTTTATAATCTGGATGATATTTTCCAAATCGCTGAACATCCTCATATAAATCCTTCGTCTTCATAAAACGGCTAATAATTTCTTGAGCAGTTTTATCATTATTTAATGCAATATATGAAGTTCGATACTGATCCGCAACATCCGATTGCACGATCATTGAAGCAAGTTCTTCTGAGACTGTTATAAGTTGCAAGGTTTCCATTGTTGCATACATTTCCTTACACCTCCAAGAATAAACTATATCACATTTAATTCCTTAAATAAAAGAACTTGTCCTAAGCTTTTATGTGATTAGAAATATTAAATTCATTTATCTTCCATTTACCATCTTTTAATTCAATAAAATTTGCACAAGCATTTTTTAATTTTGTCCTAAAATTAACTTTCTCAGGATCTATCGCATGTAGAATTGCTTTAATCGTATGAGAATGTGCAACAATTACAATTCGTTTACCTTTATAAATTTGGGCAATGTCTTTTAATGCACTAAAAGCTCGATCAATTAATTCTTCATTTGTTTCCATACCTTCTACATTATTATTATAAATGTTTTCATGAACATCGGAAATAGGTTTTCCGCTAGCTTTACCAAATTCTCTTTCTAGGAATCGTTCATCTTCTATAATCTCATCAATTTTAGAAAACTCTGCAATTGCCTGTGCAGTTTGTTTCGCCCTAACTAAAGGACTTGTAATAACCAAATCCCACTTTTGATTATTTAAAAACAATGCACTATCATTCGCCTGTTGTTTACCTTGTGTATTTAAAGGAATATCTTCTCTTCCTTGAATTATATTGTTAAAGTTCCAATCAGTTTGTCCATGTCTCACTAAACAAATTTCTGTCATAACTACTACTCCTTTTTAAACTTGCTTTCTTCATTGTAGCAAAAAGCTATGACAGATTGAATTATTATCCTTTTTTAATCTTCTTTTGATTCAGTATCAGAGGATTCACTACTAGTACTATGTTGATCCTTTAGTACATGGAACATGTCAATCATAAATGATGCCATTTGAACTTGATTTGACAATTTATCAACTCGTTGTGGAATAGTTTTACCAAAAAACTCAAGGGAAGCCAGTCTAAACTCATCAGTAAGCTCAGGATTTCTAGAAAGTTTACGATACCATTTTGGTTGTTGTCTTAAAAACTTCAAATAATCTTCCTCACTCTGAAGAAATTCTAATACATCTTTTCTCACTTAGATCTCCTCAATCCTGTCTAAAATTAAATTGTGGTGACGTTGGCTTTTCTTCTCTTTGATTAGTTGAAGCAGCTGGAGATTTAAATTGAGATATGAGCTGTTGAATATTAGTTAAAGTGGAGTTTACATTTGTTAAATGGCCTTGAATTTGATCTGGATCTAAATTTTTTACAAAAGAAATGACTTTTCCAACATATCCTTCTTCTGATTGTTCCGTTTTGGCAGTTTTCTTTTGAGACCTTGTATTATTGTCATTTCTATATTCATCCCACATTTCATGGTCTTCACCTTTGTAATACCAATCTTCAAAGTATTGTTGCCATGTTTTTTTTCCCGTTTTTACTTCCTCACGAAGTTTTGGGTGTTCCATAACGAATTGCCTAAATTGTTCGATAGATGGACGGTTATGTTCATTTCCCATTCATATCACTCCAATTAAATGCATTTACTACAAAATTATGTCTTTCGAATAATTTTGTGCTTGTTTGGAAATAAAAAAATCAAGCATAAACTTTCGCTTTTGCTTGATTTTTCTATTATTTTATAAAATTTTGGGTGTAATATTTATTAAAGGCTCCCACTCCAAGTGTGGTATATTCTTTTTTATACATATTTACACGATGACCTTTACTATTAATCCATCCATATACAGATGCTATACCATCTACATAATTAGCGGAAATATTTTCGCCAGCAATTCTGTATGGAACATTTGCATCATTTAAACGATCAGCTAGACTACCATATAAATTAGAATAGTGATCAAAATATTTATTTTGAACCATATCTTTACTATGTCCTAAAGCTACTTTGGCAGCATCAGCATTCCAAGTTAAAGTACTTAAATTCATTCTTTTACGATAAACATTCGTTAAGTTAAATATCTGTCTCTCTTCTTCACGATCAACAATTGCTTCTTGCAATGTATTTAATTTTTTTGCATTGATTAAATTTCCACTATAAATTAGCTCGTACGGTTTTTGCTTAACTAAAGTTTCTGGAGATAAATATCGAACACCTAATAAACTTCCAGTAAAACGGTCAAAATAAAGTTGAGCAAAACAATTATTTAATGAAACAAGTGGACGTTCGTGTAAATCGGTTGGCGATAATTTAAATGTATATTGATTACTCAATATCGAAAAAGAGACTTTATCATGTAATGCTACATTGTCCATTGTTTCTTCATAGTGGCTCCCCATCACAAATGGGGTTATATCAACTTTATTACCAGCAACAAAAATTGTTACAACCTTGCCATTTCGTACACCAAATTGAGTATACTTTGTAGCATCTTTATCATAAACAAGCCAATCGTAGTCATATTGAGAAGGAACTTTTCTTGACGGTTTACCAAAGGTTTTTAAAATTTCTTGTTCACTTTTACCAATATACTGAGAAACAGAGTATGTAGCTTTTTCAGTACTTGCATTTTCGATCATTGGCATATTCACTTCTTCTACTTTCTGATATTGTTTAAATGATGAAATATTGGTGATCCAATCTTTAATAAGTGGACTGAACATAAAAACTGTTATAAAACTTATTGTAAAAAAGAAAAGTTTTATAAGTTTTTCCATTTAAATCTTCCCTTCCCAATTGTTAACTCTATGTTTATATATCCATTGTAGCCAAATTATTCAAAAAAATATATAAATTAGTTAAAATACATTTATCAGCTTTTCATTGCTAATTATTGTCATAGATAATATTATATTAGTAGGGATTTTTTCTAAGTAATTTAGGGGGTAATAACATGAAATTTGAGAATACAAATTTAGAAAATCATGTATTAAATGTAAATTTATTAACTGAAATCATGGAAGAATTAGGCTTTGTCCTTGCTGGTCAATGGGATTACGAAAGAGTAACTTACGATTATAAATTTGAACAACGTAATGAAATCTACTACTTACGCGTTCAAGGTTTCGCAGTAGAAGGACATGTAGAGTCAAGTAAAGGTAAAATTCAATTACTTACTCCACTTTTAGGTAAATACTATTATCCTCACGGTGTAGAGTACGGAGAAGGCGAAAGCTTCCCTGAAAGTATCGTTGACAAAAGTAAAGAATTACTTAAAAAAGCTGAAGAGCAAATTTCTCTAGTAAGCAAGTTCATTATTCTATAATTATTAAAAAGAGTGAGTAAAAAGAAGTACAACTTCTTTTACTCACTCTTTTATTTTTACTTAAAATCCTAAAACAGCTTTAATAACTGAAGTAGTGTCTCCACCTTTGTAGAAAACGTATAATAAACAATAAACGACTACACCTGTAATTGCAGTAAAAAACCAAATAATACTAGTAATCGGTCCAATTTTTTTGTGTAGTTTTAATTTGTTTTTAAATCCTGAAATTATTGATACTAGACCAAATACTCCGCCAGTTGTAGCTAAGAATATATGGAAAAATAAAAATATATGATAATACAGCTTTAAACTTTTTGGTCCCCCAAAAGAAGTATTTCCGATAAAGATTGTTCTCGTTGCGTATACAATGAAAAATGAGAGTGCAAAGACTCCAGCAAAGAACATAACTTTCTTATGTGCCTCTATATTTCTTTTTGCAATAAGATACCAGCCGATAGCAACTAATATGGCACTAATTACAATAAAGCTTGTACTTATTGTTGGTAAAATTGGTAAAGAATTCAAAATTTCCACCCCTACGATTTTTTAAGCAATAACGGATTACTACTGATTGGATCAATTTTATTTCCATTTTGTTCTCTTTTAGCCCATTTGAAAAAATTATAACCAATAACAGAACCATAAACTATTTCCTGGATAATTTTCATGATAACTCCGCCAACCTGCTGATCTTCCCTTGCTGACATAAAGTTAAATACTTCTGGACCTGAAATATTTAATGATTTTAATAAATCTGGTGATACGCAAAGCTCCATCGCTTTACTCCATAACACTGGATCATTATAAGTCGCGTAAAAAGGATGTCCAGCAAAAATAATAAGTGCACAAGCTGGTGTTAATAAAATACCATTCCCAAACATATAACCAATCTTTTGGATATCAGAAAGTGTTTGTCTCTCAGGTAAATGATTAATAACAGGAAACCACATAAATACTGCCATGAAAAATAATATATTTGTAAATAAGAA
Organism: Gottfriedia acidiceleris; assembly: GCF_023115465.1. Lineage (NCBI taxonomy): Bacteria > Bacillati > Bacillota > Bacilli > Caryophanales > Bacillaceae > Gottfriedia > Gottfriedia acidiceleris. The sequence continues at coordinate 3,219,385 of NZ_CP096034.1, forward strand.
ATGATAGACATTATTCGTTTTTACAGTATCAAATACTAATGGATAATGGTAAATCGAAAATACTACATTAAAAATAAGTAAAGCAATTAATGGTTTTGTAGCAAATGTAAAAAACGAATTAACGAATTTTGGTTTAAGTATGTTTCGCCATAACCAATTTGGAATCCCATTAATAAGAAAGATCGGTGCAACTAAGTATAATACTGCCATTTCAGTCATATGTGCACTAAAAATTATATGACCAATTAAATCGATTGGACTGCCTTGTGCGGTGTAAACTAATAAAATTCCAATTACGAAATACACTTTTTGTTTAGTCTCAGTAACATGGTTTTTATCTTTAAATTTATTAATTATGTAAAAATAACCTAAAATGACTAAACCTAAAAACACAAATAAATATGGACTCCAAAGTGCTTTAAACCCGAACATCCCTAAGCTAATCATGAATGCACACCCTTTAATTATTCTATTCACACTTTATTTTTACCTAATGTTTAAATTAATATTGTACAATGTAAATATTGTTTGATTTAGAACTATAAACAAAAAACCTTACAAAGACAAAAAAAATATAAACATTACTTCTATCATATAATATTTAATGAAATTATCCAAACTATTATACTACTAAATTATATAACAGTAATAACGGTTTATTCAAATTAAAATACGATTTGAAAACGTTATTCATTTTTAAATGCTTGGTATTTATAGTGTATGAAAATCTAGGGTGCACACTTTCTGTAGAGTCTTACTGCATCCTACTTTCCCCAATCTACGTCTCTATTATTTATATTTCAAATTGCTCCACGTTTTGTCACTAGCAAAGCTAATGCAGCAGCCAATAACCCAGCAGTCAGTTTACCGACAATTAGTGGAATGACAAAATTCTTCTCCACACCCGCTACAAATCCTAAGTGACTGCCAAAAACAAATGCTCCGCTTACGGCAAATGCGGTATTTATGACTTTTCCACGATCATCCATCTCATGCATTGTCGCAAACATTGGAATGTGATGGGCGAACGAGGCAATGAATCCACCTAATGCTTGTTGATTCATACCTAGCTTATTTCCGAGTAAAGCAAAAGGCTTCTGTAATACTTTTACTAGCACAAAAACAAACGGAAACGCACCAGCAAGGATGATTGTTATTTTTCCAACTGTGACGAAACCTTCCGAAAGCGGCATCATACCTGGAATTATAACAATACCTGTTAAAGTTTTAATGATGATTGAGACAAGACCAACAATGATAACGATTTCAATTCCTTTCCCAAACCATTTAAAACCTCGAATCATCACCGTTTGAGCTAATAGCATTCCAACGCCAATCAATACAGAAATCAGAATAGAAGGAATCAAATTTTTCAGCATCCATAAAAAACCAAATCCTGCAACGAATCCTCCCGCTATACATCCAAATGGAATAGTCATTAACCCAATTAAAATTCCTTTTGCAAAAAAGGGATGATCATTTTTATGAACGATGCTTAAAGCAACCGGAATGGTAAAAACAATAGTTGGGCCCATCATTGTTCCTAAAAACACCCAAGAAAAAAGAGCTGCATCACTTGATTGAGCCATTTCATTTGCTAAAGAGTACCCACCCATATCAAGAGCTAAAAACGTGGATGAAAACATCGATGGATCTGCACCAAGAAATTGGTAGACAGGGGTTACAACCGGTGTTAACCATTTTGCTAATACAGGTGATAGTGAGATCATGCCAACCATTGAAAGAGCAAGTGGTCCCATGGATTGGAAGGCTTCCTTAAATTTTTGTCCGAGTCCATACCGATTACCCATCAAATAATCGATTGCCCCTAGGACCATAAATCCCGTCATGATATATAAGATGATTTCATTCATCTTGAATATTCCCCCATTCAAAAGACAGGTCATCTTTTAAAAAAAATCTATTAGATGACCTGTTCAATATTTTTTTATATAATAAATTGTTTATGAGATTGAAAATGTTCATATCCACTCACTGTTGCTAAAATATCATCTTCAATCAGAGCAGCCACTCCATCTTTGAATTCCCTTTTTCACCTGATCGAATTCCTTTTGTTATTTATGTTTTTCTTAATCTTTGTTTCGTAACATGCAATTGGCAAAACAACAGTATGATATTTAGTTAATTCTTTTAAACTTTGGTCAACCAAAAAATTTTTAATTTGCATATCCCCATAACCACCTCAATACCCTTACATTTTCCCATTCGATTTGAGTATTATTTTAGCGTTTTCCCACTTATTATTTAACATATTATAACACTATTTTTCTTTTTAAAGGTGAAGACTAAAATCATGAATAGACGTAAGGGAAGATTTCTTGTTGTCGCAGGGGCAGTATTTTTTAGGGAATGGTGGTACAGTCGCAAAAAAACTTTTTCAACAGTATAAAATTGATATAGATTGGCTAGTAACCACCAGTTTGCTTATAGCTGGATTATTACTATTTGCCATTCAATATTTCAAAAAAAGACCGCTCTCAAATCTTTGGGGTTTGGAAAAATAGACAGATTGCAATTCAACTAATTGTCTTCGGGTTTTGGGGATGCTAGCCGTTATCTACACATATATGGCTTCTATACTATTACAGCTCTTAACTACAATCTTTTGGTTAAAGAACCTTTTGGTATTTTCCAATGGCTTGGTACAGCTTATATCATTGGAATATTATTATTATTGCTTTGAATAAAGAGTCTTCCTCAAAAACTAGCCAACCTCCTAATAATAAAGAACGGCTTAGAGTTAGTTGAAATGTTTTTTTGAAATGTTTTTTTGAAATGTGAAATAGGAGCTGATTAATCAATCAGCTCCTAAATTTTTAATTAAAGTATTCTCTTTGTTGAAATGGAAATAGTACAGTGTATTTTCCCTGCCTGTCTTTGTAACTTACACTTTTTTTCACAGTCAATGATTTCTTGAGTTATTGATATCGGTTTCCTAAATATCTTTTCCTATAAGCTTTACCTTGATCAGGAATATCCATGAAACCTTGTGCACCCCAAATTACATGCTCTGTTAATTTATCAATACTACCAGTAAGCTCAACTCTTTCTTCCATTTCAATATCTTCATCTTTAGGAATTTCCATGTCCATCGTTGAATCATCCCTTCCATTTTACTGTTCAACCACAACCGATTTAGTACTCATTCTAAAATAATTTCGGCTTTATAGTTTTCTTCCACTGAAATTTCTTATACCAGTAGAAATGTACATAGTTGAATTGGAACTTTGATTGACGGTAAAAGAGAACATCAATGAAAATCAGTATTCTCTTTAAGTATTTCTTTAGTAAATTAGGGGATAATTTATAAGTCTAAAGAATTTTATTAGGAGGAAATGTTATTGATTTACTACAATAGGTTTAGTACAAAGAGAGACTTATCAGTAAGTGAAGGTGATCGTGTAGAAATTATTAAAAGAAGTGACATTTATTGTATTAATGAGGAAGAACCTATTTATCATTCTGGGACGATAACGAAAATTGATTATGATGATTTAAATAGATCACCAGAAAAAGAAGCTGTTGGTATTTGGGTAAAATTTGATAAGGATACCGTCTTTAATGATGGCGAAGAAGAACGTATAGCATTAGCTGAGATAGAGGAAATGTTTAAGAAAATGTATGACATAGTTGGTTATGCTATGGTAAATGAAGGAGTTACATTAAGCATTACAGGAGAAGGTATAGGAAAAATCATTAACTTTGACTATCAAGATGGAAGTTTATTACCTGTATCAATCCAAGATGGTAATGGAGTAGAAAAAAGAACTATTACTCAAGCTGATGAAGAATTAATTGAAGAACTCAAGCGTTATGGTACACCACAAAAGTACTTTCATTATGTAATTTCTCAATCAAAAAAAATGAAAAAATAATACAACATTTCTAAAGTATTACATAAAGGTTTGGAATTCAAAAAAGGCTCTTTTCTAATTAGCCTTTTTTAAATTCTATATAACTCGATGATGCATTAGTTGCATTTTAAATTTCAAAAGGTGGCATTAGATCAATACCAACCAAAACCAAGTATGCCATGATCCAAATTACTTTCATTCCATTCTAAAATTCCTTCTCCTACGCAAATGCCTTGTTTTTCCATCTCTTTTTCATAGAACTTTATAATATCATTACGTTTTACATCATCCTCAGGTAATTCAACTAACAAAGATTCAGCATAAGGTCCCCCTTCTTCCTCAATACGTTCTTTTTCATCTATAATTCCAACAACCCACACTTTTCCTGCACCAAGTTCATAAAGCTTCTTAACAAAATTAATAGCATTAATTGTTTCACCAAATCGATTAGTCGCAAATGCTGATGGATTATGATTATTTTTTAGCCACTCTAGTGCTTCAAAAGTTTTCATTCAAATCATTCCGCCTTATTGTATTTTTTACGTTTATGTTAGTAGTTTGATATAAAAGAAAAATCTCCTGTAAAATAAACTCTTTTTATATGTATTCTTAAAGTTCTACAATACAATGTTTCTTTTTGAACTAAACTGAAAGTATGTCCTACAAAAAAAAAGGAAGTGAATTAAATTCACTTCCTTTTTACATCATAACCAGATTAATGTTAAGAATGTTAATAGTGTAATTACAGCAACTGTAACGCCTGAATATAGGAAGAAGGCTGGTGTGCTGTGACCTTTATTTTTCATGTGCATGAAGTAATAAAGTTGGAACACTAATTGTACTACAGCAAGTAATAAAATAAATGGTACCGTAAAGTATGGATCCATTTTATCTCTGTACAATACTGCTCCGAAAGATGCAAGTGTTAAAATGATCATTAATGCAAATGAAATTAATTGTTGTTTCATTTCTTCTGCATGTTTGCGTCTGTGATACTTTATTTCAACTTGATTTCTTTGATGAGAGTTTGTATTTGTGCCCATTTTCTTATCCCACCATTCCCATTAAGTATACTACTGTAAAGATGAAAATCCATACTACGTCGATGAAGTGCCAGTATAAACTTGCAATATAAAACTTCGGAGCGTTGTATAAATTTAAACCTCTTCCACCATTTCGAAGCATTAAAGTAGTGATCCATAGTAAACCAACAAATACGTGGGCACCATGAGTACCTACTAATGTATAGAATGAAGAACCAAATGCACTGCTTTTAATTGTAAAATGAAATTCGTGCATATAGTGTCTAAATTCGTAAATTTCTAATAATAAAAATCCTAGACCTAATAAAACTGTAATACCTAACCATAACATCATCTTTTTGTGTTCAAAGTTTTTCATGTGGTACATTGCATAAACACTTGTAAGAGAAGATGTTAATAGTAACATAGTAGCAATGAATACTAATTTTGGTTCGAACATTTCTGCAGCACTTGCTCCACCAGCAGTAGAGTTTCTTAATGCTAAGAAAGTACCAAATAATGATGCGAATAATACAGTTTCTCCACCAAGAAATAGCCAGAATGCTAAGAACTTATTTTTACCTTCTTCTGTCGCTTTTTCAGGGTTATGAGGAAACGTTTCAGCTGTAAATTTTTGATTCATTTCCATTATGCCTCAACCCCCTCATCAGCTATATCTTCTTTATGGATATGGAATCCATGATCATCAATCCAAGAACGTAAGAACATTGAACCGAATGTAATAAATAAGCCAAGAATTAATACACCAACTGCAGTGTGGTTCTTAAGTTGGTCATTATACATTGCCCCAAATGCTGCAATAAATAAGCCTACTGACATAACAAACGGTAAAATAGATGAGTTTGGCATATGAATATCACCTAGTGGTTCAGCAGGTGTCATTTTGCCGTCTCCTTCCATTTTTTCTACCCATAGAGCGTCTAATCCACGTACATAAGGAATTTGAGCAAAGTTATATTCTGGTGCAGGAGAAGGAATTGACCACTCAAGTGTACGACCTACACCCCATGCATCTCCAGCAGCTTTTTTACCTTTTATTGCTGTATAAACAACATTGATTAACATTACGATAGTAGCTAGACCCATGAACATTGCTCCGATTGAGCTGATCATGTTTCCAGTATCTAAGCCTTGTCCAGGTAAGTATGTAAAGTAACGACGAGGCATACCCATTAATCCTAAGAAATGTTGAATAAAGAATGTTAAATGGAAACCAATAAAGAATAAAAAGAATGTAATTTTACCTAATGTTTCATTTAAGATTTTACCAAACATTTTTGGCCACCAGTAATGTGCACCGGCAAAAAGACCAAATACTACCCCACCTACGATTACGTAGTGGAAGTGAGCTACTACGAAATAACTATCATGGAATTGATAGTCAGCAGGAGCTGCAGCATTCATAATACCAGTTACCCCACCTAGTACGAATGATGGAATAAAAGCAACTGACCAAAGCATTGGTGTTGTAAAACGAATTTGTCCGCCCCACATTGTTAATAACCAGTTAAAGATTTTTACCCCTGTAGGAACAGCAATCGCCATTGTTGCAACAGCGAAAATAGCATTTGCTACTGCACCAAGACCATCTGTAAACATATGGTGAGCCCATACCATGAATCCTAAGAAACCAATTAAAACTGTTGCGAATACCATTGAAGAGTAACCGAATAAACGTTTCTTAGAGAATGCTGGAATGATATCAGAGAAGATACCAAATGCCGGTAATATAAGAATGTAAACCTCTGGATGTCCGAAAATCCAGAATAAATGTTCAAAGATCATTGAGTTTCCACCTAAAGATGCATCAAAGAATGCAGTTCCGAATAGGCGGTCAAACATTAATAACGCTAACCCGATTGTTAATGCCGGGAATGCAAATAAAATAAGTGCTGATGTTACAAAAACCGTCCAAGTAAATAGTGGCATACGCATGTATGTTAACCCTGGAGCACGCATGTTAATAATCGTTGCTAAGAAGTTAATACCACCTGCTAATGTACCAATACCTGAAATTTGTAGACCTAATAAGTAGAAGTCTACACCATGTGATTTACTGTGTAGAGCTAGTGTCGCATATGAAGTCCAACCTGCGTCAGGCGCTCCACCTAAGAACCAACTTAAGTTTAAGAAAACTCCACCAACGAAGAATAACCAGAAACCTAAAGAATTTAAAAACGGGAAAGCTACGTCACGAGCACCAATTTGTAAAGGTACTACCGCGTTAAAAAATGCAAAGATCATCGGCATCGCCGCTAAGAAAATCATTGTTGTACCATGCATTGTTAATACTTGGTTATAAGCATCACCAACTAAAAATGTGTTGTCTGGCTTAATTAATTGTATACGAATAAATAACGCTTCCATCCCACCAACTAAGAAAAAGAATCCGCCTGCAATTAAATACAGGATGGCAATTTTCTTATGGTCGACTGTCGTTAAGTAGTCCCACAATAGTGGTTTCTTTTTCGCTACAGAACTCACAGTATTACCCCCTTTGCTTCATATCCATTAATTTATTTTGCAATTTTTAAGCTAGTTAAGTATGCAGTTAATGCATCAATCTGATCAGCTGATAATTCACCATATTTACCTGTCATAAGGTTTCCTGGCTTCATAGCTTCCGGATTAGTTAACCATTTTTTGATATTTGCTTCATTATTTTTAGCAATACCAGCAACCATATCACGATCACCGAAGTTAGCTAAGTTTGGAGCAAGTCGTGCAGCAGGTGGTCTTGTATCATTTGCATCTGCAGCATGACAACCAATACAGCTTTGTTTGAAGATTTTTTCACCTTCTTGTGCATCTGCTGTTACAGCTTGACCTTTCTGATTCTTCATATCAGCTAACCACTTATCATAGTCGGCTTGACTTACAACTTTAACTTTAAACTGCATTAATGAATGTGAAGGACCACAAAACTCTGCACAGAATCCATTATATGTACCTTCTTTATCCGCTGAAAGCCACATTTTGTTTTCGCCTTCAACGTTTGTATCAATCTTACCTGCTAATGATGGTACCCAGAATGAGTGTTTAATATCTTGACCTTTTAGGTTTAAGATAACTTTTTTACCAACTGGGATATACATGTCTTGAGAAGTAATGAATTTTTGTTTTGGATACTCAAATTCCCACCAGAAAAGATGAGCATTTACATTAATAACAATTGCATCTTTTTTCTTCTCATCTTTTGATATTTGCTTCTCATCTGAAAGCTTGAACGTTTGTGATACTGTTGGTACTGCTAGAATAATAAGTAAAATAACAGGAATAATTGTCCAAAGAAGCTCTAAGAAATGATTACCTTCTACTTGCTTTGGAATAATATTCTCTTGACCTTTACGGTGACGATATTTCACGATTACGTAAAGGAAAAGAACTGTTACTACAGCAACAACGAATACCATGATCATCGTACTTAGCTTCATAAGATCGTATTGCATTTTTGCTACTTCACCTTGAGGATTCAGTGTAGATTGATTTGCATGTCCACATGCACTCAAAATAACTGCTATCAAGGAAATTAGCGAGACTAATCGCCAATGTTTCATAAGTATACTTCCCCCTCTTTCAATTTAAAGTGTTTCATTCTTATTTAAAAATAAGATTAAACAAACAATAAAAAAATCCCCCGTAATACCCCTAATTAAAACGAAATTGTAAACACAATCATTGACATAAATAGAAGAGTTAAATAGTTAATGGAGTATATAAACATCAGTTTAGAGAACTTTTGATCATCCTTTTGTTTATAACAATATAATCCTAAAATAACCCATCCAATATTCAATATTGTTGCAAAAATAATAAATGGTAAACCTAGAGCTTGCATGTAAAATGGCAGTGGTAATAAACATAATACCCAAATCATCACTTGACGTTTCGTCATTTCAAATCCGTAAACCACTGGTAGCATTGGAATTCCCGCTCTTTTGTATTCTTCAGAACGTCTCATCGCAAGTGCTAAAAAATGAGGTGGTTGCCATATAAACATGATTAAAAACAGCATCCAAGCAATTGGATGCAAGTTCGCATCGATTGCTGCCCATCCAATTAATGGGGGTGCTGCACCAGATATACTACCTACTACTGTGTTTAACGTGTAATTACGTTTCGTCCAAAGAGTGTATAGTACGATATATGTAAATGCACCAATAAATGCATATACAACAGCCATTAAGGTTGTGAAAGCCATAAATGTAAAGCCCACAATTAATAAAAGAATACCAATCGAGATTGTAACGCTTGGTTTAATATTACCGGTTACAGTTGGTCTGTTTTTAGTTCTCTCCATGTATGGATCAATATCACGATCAATATAGTTATTGATAACACATGATCCAGCAATAATAAGTGATGAACCAATTACAGTAATAATTGCTTTTGGTAAAGAATCTAATATATCTAATCCATTTATTTGGATTGCTAACCAGATACCTGTAAAAGTTGTCAGTATATTAGAGTTTACGATCCCTATTTTCATTAAAGAAAGTAAATCTTTCTTTAGTGAACTAGAAGGATGATTAGTTTCTTCGTTATTAGAAACATTATTAGCTAATTGTTCCAAGTCAATCCTCCTCTTTTTTTGCAAAACTTCATTTTTCATACCCATTTTTTAATGGTTCATAATGAGTTTTTAATTTAGACATACTTCTATTAAACTAAATTCAATGAAATTTTTGTGATAAATATATGAACAAATTGTGTACGTTTCAAAAAAATTTTAACTTATACAGTCTATCTTTTCAATACTAAATACTATTTAATTATAAAATTAATTATTTCTATATTTTAAAAATGAATACATCCAAAGTTAAGAAAAAACAAATAATATGTCTAAATATGAAGGTTACCTTTGAATTTTATGTCGTAATCTTATATGATATAGAAGTATTATTTACAGAATAATTTTTTTAATAATTAAATTTTAAAATTATTATTATTTTATAAAAGTGGGTGGATGTACTTGCTACGTGTTTTAAAAGGGGTATCGTTAATTACCTCATTCATTCTTTTAATTGTTCTATTAGGTGGTGCACTCGTAACAAAGACTAATTCTGGACTCGGTTGTGGAAGGTCATGGCCTCTTTGTAAAGGTCAAATCATTCCTGATCATCTAACTATTCAAACTGTCATAGAATTATCTCATCGTGCAGCATCAGGCCTTGCTGGGATATTTGTTTTATTATTAGCAGTACTTGCTTGGATTGTCATTCCTCATAAAAGAGAAACAAAGTTTTTAGCAATCATTTCTTGTATTTTTCTAGTTGCTCAAGCCTTAATCGGAGCAGCCGCAGTAGTTTGGGGTCAAGTCCCAGCTGTAAAAGCAATTCATTTTGGTATTTCTCTAATTTGTTTTGCTGCTGTAGTCATGTTAACATTATTAATTTTTGAACGTGATCGCAATTATCAAAAAAATTCTTTTTATGTCGGAAAAAGAATGAAATTTCATACTTACGGTTTATGGATTTATTCATACTTAGTAGTTTATACGGGCGCACTTGTTCGTCATGAAAATGCTAGTTTAGCTTGTCCTAGTTGGCCCCTATGTAGTAAAGCAAACAATGGAATTCCTACACAAGTTCATGAATGGATTCAAATGGGGCATCGATTCGCGGCTTTTCTTTTATTCGTCTGGATAATCATTGCTTTTGTACATGCTTATAAGTACTATCGTAATGAACGTGGTATTTATTTTGGATGGTTTGTATCTTTAATTCTTGTTACACTTCAAGTAATTTGTGGAGCGGTTATCGTTTTTACAAACCTAAATATTTATGTTGCATTAACACATGCTATTTTAATCTCATGTTTGTTTGCTATATTTAGCTTCCAAAGTTTAGTTTGTACAAGAAGTAAAAGCTCAAATTCTGAGTTACTTCAAAATAAAAATATCTCATAAAAAAGGTATTTCTTCCACTTTTATGTAGAAGAAATACCTTTTTTTACATTTAAAAAGAAAGCGAAGAAGAGTTGCCCTTTTACTGAGCTTCTCTAACTTCGCACTACATGTTACTTTTTATCTTTGATCTAGTTCTATTAGTAGATCACCTGTAGAAATACTCTCTCCTGATGTAATCAGAATGTCTCTTATTACACCTGTAAATGGAGATTGGACAGTTGTTTCCATCTTCATCGCTTCTGTAATTGCTAAAGTTTGACCTTTTTCAACTACATCGCCCTTTTTAACAAGTACATTTAAAACAGTACCTGGCATTGTTGCGTTAATATGGTTTGGATTACTAGTGTCCCCTTTTCTTTTTTGAACGACAGTAGATTTAATTGAGTAATCTTTCACCACTATTTCTCGAGGCTGACCATTTAATTCAAAGTATATAACCCTTGTTCCGTCAGGCTGAGCTTGACCAATCGAAACAAGTTTAACAATCAGTGTTTTACCACGTTCAATATCTACTTTAATTTCTTCATCTAGTTTCATTCCATGGAAGAAAGAAGGTGTATCAAGTACAGATAAGTCTCCATAGCTTTCTACATTTTTTTGATAGTCCATAAATACTTTAGGATATAGGCAATAAGATAATATATCAAAATTAGTAACTTGGCGATTTAACGTCTTGAATAAATACTCCTCAACATCTTTAAAATCGATTGGTTTTAATGACTCACCAGCTCTTTCAGTTAATGGCTGTCTGCCTTTTAAGATGATACGTTGTAAACTCTTTGGAAATCCACCATGAGGTTGTCCCAGTTTTCCTTCAAAAAATTCTATTACTGAATCAGGAAAATCGATATTTTCTCCTTTTTCATATACAGAATCTTCGTCTAAATTATTTTGAACCATAAATAATGCCATATCTCCAACAACTTTAGAAGATGGTGTTACTTTAACGACATCTCCAAATAGTTGGTTTACTCTGCCATACATGTCCTTGACTTCTTCAAATCGGTCTCCTAAACCAACACCTTTAGCTTGTTGTTTTAAGTTAGAATACTGACCACCTGGCATTTCATGTTGATAAACCTCTGTATGTGGTGAAACCATACCACTTTCAAAACTACTATAGTACTTTCGAACGCCTTCCCAGTAGGTTGATAATTGCTCTAAGCCGTTTATATTTAAGTTTGTTTCGTTATTTGAACCTTTTAGAGCATAATATAAACTATTTGCACTTGGCTGAGAAGTTAACCCAGACATACTTCCAATTGCAATGTCTACAACATCTACGCCAGCTTCAATTGCTTTTACATAAGTGTATAAACCATTTCCACTCGTATCATGAGTATGTAAGTGGATTGGTAGATCTACAGTATCCTTCAACTCACTAATTAACGTATAAGCAGCGTGAGGCTTTAATAAACCAGCCATATCTTTAATAGCTAAAATATGTGCACCAGCCGATTCTAAATCCTTTGCAAGCTCTTTATAATACGCTAAGTTGTATTTTGTTCTAGTTGGGTCTAATATATCTCCTGTGTAACATATCGATGCTTCAGCAAGCTTTCCACTATCTCTTACAGCATCAATTGCGACTTCCATCCCTTTAATCCAATTTAGACTATCAAATATTCTAAATACATCGATTCCTGCTTGAGCTGATGCTTCAATAAACTTTTTAACAAGATTATCAGGATAATTTTTATAACCAACTGCATTTGAACCACGTAAAAGCATTTGGAATAATACATTTGGAACTTTTTCTCTTAAATTTAATAATCTTTCCCATGGATCTTCATTTAAGAAACGGTACGCTACATCGAAAGTCGCTCCGCCCCACATTTCCATAGAGAATAAGTTAGGTAATAATTTTGACGTTTGTTCTGCTACTGTAATTAGGTCTTTTGAACGAATTCTCGTTGCAAGCAGTGATTGGTGTGCATCCCTAAATGTTGTATCTGTAAATAAAACATTCGGTTGATTTTTTATCCACTTCGAAAATTCATCAGCACCTAATTTATCTAGTAATTGTTTAGTTCCACTTTCAGCATTTTTAATATGATTTACATTTGGAATGATAATATCATCATAAGCTGGTTTTTCTTTAACCGATATACCTGGAAACCCATTCACTGTTACATTGCCAATATAATTTAATAATTTTGTTCCACGGTCTCTTCTTTTTGCAAAAACAAATAATTCCGGAGATGAATCTACAAATGAAGTATTATACTCACCAGACAAGAAATCTGGGTGTGTCGTAACATTTTCTAAGAATGGAATATTTGTTTTAATCCCACGGATACGGAATTCTTTTAAATTTCGATTTAACTTCGCAATTGCTCCTTCAAAAGTTAATGCATGGGTCGTTACTTTTACTAATAATGAATCATAGTAAGGTGTAATAACAGCACCTTGGAAGCTGTTACCAGTGTCTAACCTTACACCAAAACCTCCACCTGAACGATATGCCATAATTTTTCCTGTATCAGGCATAAAGTTATTAAGTGGGTCCTCAGTAGTAACACGTGCTTGAATCGCATAGCCAATTCTTGGAATCTCATCTTGTAATGGAATTCCTACTTTAGCACTATGTAAACTATTCCCTTGTGCAATTAAGATTTGTGTTTGAACAATATCAATTCCTGTAATCATCTCAGTAATTGTATGTTCAACTTGTACGCGAGGGTTTACCTCAATAAAATAAAAATCATTACCAGCAACTAAAAATTCAACTGTACCAGCGTTTACATATTCTACTTCTTTCATCAATTGAACAGCTGCATCACAAATTCTATTTCTTAAATCTTCACTAATCGAAGTACATGGTGCAACTTCAACTAATTTTTGATGTCTTCTTTGAATTGAACAATCGCGTTCAAACAAATGAATAATATTACCTTGGTGATCTCCTAATATTTGAACTTCAATATGCTTTGGATTTTCAATATACTTCTCAACATAAACTTCATCATTACCAAACGCAGCTTTTGCTTCAGACTTAGCACGCTCGTATGCATCTTTTAATCCTGCAATCGTACGGACAATCCTCATTCCACGACCGCCACCACCTAAAGCAGCTTTAATAATAATCGGGAATCCATAAGTTTCACCAAATTCCTTTACATCATCCAATGAGTTTACTGGACCATTGCTCCCTGGAATAATTGGCAAATTAGCTTGAAGAGCTTGTTGCTTTGCTTTAATTTTATCTCCAAAAATATCTAAGTGTCTTGAATATGGTCCGATAAAAATAATGCCCTCTTCTTCACATCTCTGAGCAAATTTAATATTTTCTGATAAGAATCCATACCCTGGATGGATTGCATCTACATTGTTTTTCTTTGCAATTTCAATAATACCTTCAATATCTAGATAAGCATCAATTGGTTTTTTACCTTTTCCAACTATGTATGCTTCGTCAGCTTTATAACGGTGATATGACCCTTCATCTTCTTTAGAATAAATACCAACTGTTCTAATACCTAACTCAGTGCAAGCTCGAAATACTCGAATTGCAATTTCACCTCGGTTAGCAACTAGAACTTTTTTAATCTGTTTCGTGTAAGTCATTTGTAAGCCTCCTGTATTTATGAAAGATAATTATCAATAAATTAAGAATAAACTTTTTTCAAAATGCATTTTTGAAGATTTTATAAAGTTTCTTTATGAATCTTATTTCGTATTGAAATATTCATTAAAATACCAACCATAGAAAGCATAACGATTAAAGAAGTTCCTCCATAACTAACAAAAGGTAACGGAACACCCGTAAGTGGAATTAACGAAGTAACTCCTCCAATATTTACAAATGATTGAATGACGATGATTGCACTAATCCCTGTAGCTAATAAAGAATCAAAAGAATCCTTTGATTGATGAGCTATTAACAATCCACGCCAAACAATTATGAATATACATAAAATAACTACAATTACTCCGATTAAACCAGTTTCTTCACCGATTATAGCTAGAATAAAGTCTGTATGAGGCTCAGGTAAATAACCTAGTTTTTGAATACTTTTTCCTAATCCAACTCCAGTAAGCCCACCATTAGCAAAAGCGATAAGTGAATTTACGATTTGAAATCCGATTCCTTGCGCATAGTCAAAAGGATTTCGGAAAGCTAAAAAACGATTAACTTGTACATCTGTTAATCCGATCCCTAAACTGATACAAATACTAATTAATGGATATAGTAATCCGATTCCACCAACGAATAGGAGTATTAATCTCTTAACAATAAAACCACTACAAAACGAAACTACAGCACAAGTACCGATTATTAATAAGGCTGTACCTGTATCCGGTTGTAATCTCAATAGGATGATATAAATAGCTACTATGGACCATGGAGCAAAAAGCATTTTCCAGTTCTTTGTAATTCGCTTTTGTCGTTTGGAGTACCATCCTGCTAAAAGAACAATTGATCCTAATTTGATTAACTCGGCTGGTTGAATACCAAATACCCAGCTTTTTGCATTATTTCTAACTTCACCAAACAGTAGAACAGCAATAAGTAATCCTATACTTACCGCTACATTTAATATCAAGGCAATTCTTTTTCTAAAGAAAGTTGCAGGTAAAAACATTAAAAAAACAAATGCAAACATCCCTACTTCAAAGGCAACTAATTGCTTATGAAAGAAATAGTCACTTGGCCAATGTTCACTTTGATAACGAATGGATGGTAATGGTGAGCTTGCACTATACACCATAATTAATCCAAATAAACATAACACTAATAATGGAACAAAAATCATATAATCAATATTTTTCAAATATTTTTTTAACATTACTTAATCATCCCTGCTTTGATTAATTATACTTTATGTATTCAACTATTTTGCTAAATTCCCTTTTTAAATAAAAATATTGTAACATAGATTAATAGATTTATTACTTATAACAATTAAAAAAATTCACAAAAAAAAGCTCAAACATTTATTGTTTGAGCTTTTGTTGCTAATAATTATTTATTCTTTTGATCTGTAAACGCTTCATGTAGAGCAGATAGTTGACGCTCAAGTTCAGAAAGAAGTTCTCTACCTTGTTCTGCTTCAATTAAACCTAAACGAGAAGCAAAATCAATCTCCCTTGATAATCCAAACATTTGAGTATCTAAAACCTCTTCATATAGAGGGCATTGTGGCATCGTTAAATGATCAAGTTGCACATTTATTAATTTTAATATTTTTTCAGCATCTTTTTTTAATAATTCAAATGCTTTATCTTTGTAATCTGTTACAGCATCAGACCTCAATTTTCTCCCTCCGCTTCCGTACAAGCTATCTATTTAATATTATAGTTCTTTTTAGGAAAAATCAACTTAAATCAAAATTTTTGCAAATATGGTTTTTAGCAAATTATATTTTTGCAACAGTTTATTTATTAGAATTTTCTTATGTTAGGATATAAATTTATATTGTAATCTAATTTCTACAAAAAAAACCGCTCATTTAATCATGATAAAAAAGCTGAAAACATATAAAAACTTAAATGTAAATTAGCTTATCTATTTTGTTCAATTGTTTGTCTTTTTACTTAAAATAGTCGTACACTATAATTAGACTTAGTACATAGAAGGGGTTTTAGTATATGAGTGATGTTTTTCAATTAACAGGCAATGTGGAGTTTCCGTTAACAATTGATCCAAGTGTATGGATTTTTGATGAAAGAAAGGTTAAGTTAGATCGTTTGTTAGCTGGTGATTTGAAAAAGGTTGATGAGCTTGAACAATATACGAAAAGTGTTTCAAAGCATTGGGATCGTGAAATTGTTGAAGGTGCGAAGGTTGATAATAGCCCTTTATACGCTACTCAAAAAAAAGAATGGCTTAATGAATCGTATGCAATGCCATTTTCTTATTTTATAGACAATAGTAATCCGAAAAATCGTGATTCAGAAGTTACGATCGAAACAGAAGGTGAATTAATAAAATTATCTTTTGAAACTGTATATGAAAGTTATTTAGCATTTTCATACAATGGCAAGAGAATCCTTGATGATGGGCCAGTACATTTATATTTTGCTGATGGCACAAATAAAGAAACACCAATTACTTCAATCAGGAAAATTATTTTATAGTTTAAAACAAAAGCAACATCTTACAGATAGATTTTGGTAAGATGTTGCTTTTGTAAGCATTTAATAATTACAATATATCCGCTGCAAGTTGGGCAATTGATGAACGTTCGCCTTTTATTAATTTTACATGTCCACTTATTTTTTGATCTTTAAATTTTTCAACTACATAAGTTAATCCATTGTTGTATTCATCTAAATATGGATGATCAATTTGTTCTGGATCCCCCATTAATACAATTTTACTCTTATCACCAACGCGGGTTAAAATTGTTTTTACTTCATGCCTAGTTAGATTTTGTGCCTCATCTATAATAATAAATTGCTCTGGAATACTTCTTCCTCTTATATAAGTTAAAGCTTCTACTTCAATAGAGCCCATTCCGGCTAAAATCGCATCAAGTTCACCTGGTTTTTTCGTATTGAATAAGTATTCTAGATTGTCATAAATCGGTTGCATCCATGGACGAAGTTTTTCATCCTTTTCACCTGGTAAATAACCAAGATCCTTTCCAACTGGAACAATCGGTCTAGCAACTAATAACTTTTTATAGCTTTGTAGGTCCTCACTTTGCATTAAACCTGCTGCTAGAGCTAATAAAGTTTTTCCTGTTCCTGCTTTTCCAATCAATGTAACTAACGGTATATCGTCTCGAAGTAGTAATTCTAACGCCATGGACTGTTGTGCATTTCTTGGCCTTATGCCCCAAATATGTTCATTAGAGAAAACAAATTTCTTAATTTTTGTCCCCGTTTTATCTACAACTCCAAGAGCTGAGCTCTTACCACCGAGAGCATCCTTTAATACGATGAATTGATTAGGATAAAATGGATGGTTCGCTATATCTGAAACAGGAAGTTCAGTTTTCTCGTAAAACTTGTTTAATAAATCTGTATTTATGTAATACTCTAGATAACCGGTATAAATATGATCGACTTCTACTACTCGATCACTTAAATAATCTTCAGCTAATAAATTTAATGCATCAGCTTTTACGCGAACTAACGTATCTTTACTAACTAAAATGACTGTTTTTCCGCTTTCTTTTGCTTCTTCTTCAAGTGATAAGTTTTTTGCAACAGCTAAAATGCGATTATCGTTCGTTTTTTCAACAAAGATCTCTTGCAATTGTTGAAATGAGCGATGATTTAATTCAATTCTAAATGAACCACCGTTTTCAAGAGGAATACTTTCATGTAATTTCCCTAGTTCTCGAAAGCTATCAATTAGTTTGGATACATACCTAGCATTACGACCAACTTCATCCATATATCTCTTCTTTGAGTCTACTTCCTCTAATACAACAGCTGGTACAACTACTTCATTATCTTCAAATGAAAAGATTGCTAGTGGGTCTTGCAGTAGTACATTGGTGTCGAGAACATATATTTTACTCAATCCTTAACCTCCTGACTAAAAATAACTCAGATTAGAATAATTAGTTTTAATTCTAAATTGATTGGTCTTACATTTGGTTACTAGTCGAAGAATGGACGAACCGTTAATATATTATATGAAATTCTCTCTACTTTAGAATATTTTTTAATGTTTAAAGCTCAGGTGATCTAAGACCACTTAAAACTGCTACATCTAATTTTTTCGCAGCTCTCTCATCATAAGTTTTTGCATACTCTGGTTCGACTGTTATTTTAGACCCATAAAACAATATATTTTTTACTTCATTAACATCTACTTCTATACACGCTAATTTTAATGGAATCCCAGGCATTTGCTTCATTAAAATTTTTGCATTTCCTGAGATACTATAAACTGTTTCATTTGAGAATAAACTTAATGATACGCCTTCAACCTCTTCGATATTCGATATAATTGCTGATCTTTGATCTACTGCAAAACGAATCGTCTTATCATCTAAAGCAACAAGCCAAGAAATTGCATTCGTAACTGGTGCATTTTTTTCGGAGTTAAATGTACTTAAAAAAACAATCTTTTCTTTATTACAATCTTCTAATAAGCTTGGTGATAATGTTTTCTCAATACTGTTTACCATCACTATTTCATCTCCTTCAAATAAAGAGTATACTAATATAATTCAAAGTTTATTGAAAACTTCCTGCTAAAACTACTGTTTTCTAAAAATATATTCTAAAACCTGTTATAATTATGTTAACTAAAGTTCCATATACATATATAAGGAGAGAAATTTCACATGAGAGTTAAATGCATGATTTGTGATAAAAGCGAATCTATTAGCGATGAATCACCTATTGCAAAAAAATTAAGAAATCGTCCTATCCATACATATACATGCTCTGAATGTTACGATCGAATTAAAATAAAAACAGAACAAAGAATTGCAACAGGAAATTTCCGTTTCTTAAAACCGGTAAAGGACAATGACGAGTGGTAAATTTAAAAAAAGAAGCCAATTAGGCTTCTTTTTGGAAAAACGATTAAGTCTTAACTATTATTTTCACTTATAAATCCACTAAAAGTTTAAACAAAAAAAACCTAGATTAATTTCTAGGTTTTTAATACTTCTCTGGATTAACTTTTACTTGATCTAAAAAGCAATCAATCATTTCAATTGGAAAGCGCGTTGTACGCTCTTTTTCTGCTTGTGTAAATGTAATTAAATAGAAATCTTCCATTTTTTCTATTTTTACATTAGATACTTGATGATCCTCTTTTAAAATCGAATCAAACATCTCATACGTCTCTTTAGCAGCTTCATCCGAAGGTCTACCTTCATATATAACTTTTATCGTTAACCAATTATATAAAGCGTCCTGAACAGATTTCATCTTAATACCAACTCTCTATAAAGTGTTAGGTTAGGTTATGTAGTAGCATTATTCTTTTTTGATTGATGTAAACGAATCTTATATACTCCTAAAACGAAAACACTTGCTAGTAATGCTTCTACGATTGGTATTCTTAAAGCTAAGAAAGTGAGGAAACTACATCCAATCATAAGTAAAACATAAATGATTAAACTTTTAAGGATGCTTAATTTTTTTGCGAAACCTAAATGATATACCACAATACATAATACAACAATTAAACCATATAATATCCACATTGAAAGATGAATATCATGAGTTATATTTATTAACTGTGTTATCACAAATTCAAATCCCTTTGGAGCTTTTTCCAAATCCATATCCCCCTATTAAATAATAAAACGAAGTAATTTTATTCGCTTTTAGATCGACTATAATATTAATTTTTTGTACTTGTTTACAAAAATGAAACCGACTATTTTCTAGTCGGTTTTATTATATCATAATTATTTTAAAATTTAATTAGTCTTGTTCAGCGAATTTTTTCTTTTTCGCTGCACGCTCACGCTCATTTTTATCAAGAAGCTTTTTACGTAAACGAATTGATGTTGGCGTAACTTCACAGTACTCATCATCATTTAAGTATTCTAAAGATTCTTCAAGCGTCATAATACGTGGTTTTTTCATTGTTGTAGTTTGGTCTTTATTAGCTGAACGGATGTTAGTAGCGTGTTTAACTTTAACAACGTTTACTGATAAATCATTATCACGGTTGTGTTCACCAACAATCATACCATCGTATACATCTGTTCCTGGTTCAAGGAAAATTACACCACGGTCTTCTAGACCCATAATTCCGTATGTTGAAGCTTTACCAGTTTCCATTGATACTAATACACCTTGACGACGTCCACCAACTTGACCTTGAATAGCTGGTTGGTAGCTATCGAATGAATGGTTAATAATTCCATAACCACGAGTTAAAGTTAAGAACTCTGTAGTATAACCAATTAAACCACGAGCTGGTACCATAAATGTTAAACGAACTTGGCCGTTACCATTATTTACCATATCTCTCATTTCACCTTTACGAGCACCCATTGATTCCATGATTGAACCAGTATATTCTTCAGGAACGTCAATTTGCACATGCTCAACCGGCTCACATCTTACACCGTCAATCTCACGAATGATAACTTCAGGTTTAGAAACTTGAAGCTCATAACCTTCACGACGCATATTTTCAATTAAAATTGATAAGTGAAGTTCTCCACGTCCACTTACAATCCAAACGTCAGGAGAATCTGTATTTTCTACACGTAAACTTACGTCTGTTTGTAGTTCTTGTAATAATCTTTCTTCGATTTTACGAGAAGTTACAAATTTACCTTCACGACCAGCAAATGGTGAGTTATTTACTAAGAATGTCATTTGAAGAGTTGGCTCATCAATACGTAAAATTGGAAGAGCTTCTTGGTGTTCAGCAGGACATACTGTTTCACCTACGTTGATATCTTCCATACCAGATACTGCTACTAAGTCTCCAGCTTTTGCTTCTTGGATTTCAATACGTTTTAATCCAATGAATCCAAACATTTTTGTAATTCGGAATTGTTTAACAGATCCATCAAGTTTCATTAAAGCAACTGATTGACCAACTTGCATTGTTCCACGGAAAATACGTCCAATACCGATACGTCCAACATAATCATTATAGTCTAATAATGTAACTTGGAATTGTAAAGGCTCTTCACTATTATCGATTGGAGATGGAATGTGCTCAATAATTGTATCGAATAAAGCATTCATATTTGGTTCTTGTTTAGCAGGATCAGATTCTAAGCTAGAAGTTCCGTTGATTGCTGATGCGAATACAACTGGGAATTCTAATTGATCTTCATCTGCACCTAATTCGATAAATAAATCGATTACTTCGTCAACTACTTCATCAGGACGTGCAAAGTCACGGTCGATTTTATTTACTACTACGATTGGTGTTAAATGTTGTTCTAAAGCTTTTTTCAATACGAAACGAGTTTGTGGCATACATCCTTCATAAGCATCTACCACTAAAAGAACACCATCAACCATTTTCATGATACGTTCTACTTCCCCACCAAAATCGGCGTGTCCAGGAGTATCCATGATGTTAATACGTTTACCTTCATATTGGATTGCTGTATTTTTAGCTAAAATTGTAATTCCACGTTCACGTTCTATATCATTAGAGTCCATTGCACGTTCATTAACGTTTTCGTTTGAACGGAATGTACCTGATTGTTTTAATAACTCATCAACTAACGTTGTTTTCCCATGGTCAACGTGCGCAATAATTGCTATATTGCGTAAATCTTCTCTTTTTTTCAAAATATATTCACTCCTAAAATGTCTACACATCTATTTTCATTATTAACTAAAACATTATAGCACATGCACACGGAAATATCTCAAGAAAATGTTTAAACAAAAATATATATTATTAATAAATATTTAGTAAAGTTTTATTTTTTTCAAATTTACATCCGATTCGACAAAGAGTAAAATAAGAATTATGAACAGGAGGATTCACCATGTCTAGCATAAAATTTAGACTTTTCTGCGTTGCAACTTTATCCGTAATCTTCTTAATTCTAGTTGGAATTATGCTAGCGGAACTAAGTACTATTGGCGCTATCATTTCACTAATTATTTCAATATCATTAGTTGGTTATGGTTTTTCATTACGTGCTAAATTAAAAAGAGAAGGCAAGTTATAATCTTCTTCTCTTTTTTTAACACTGTCTACACACTAAAAAAGAAGGCAAGTTATAAACCAAACTTACCTTCTTTTTATTATTTTTGTAGAAATTCGATATAA
Source organism: Gottfriedia acidiceleris (assembly GCF_023115465.1). Classification (NCBI taxonomy): domain Bacteria; kingdom Bacillati; phylum Bacillota; class Bacilli; order Caryophanales; family Bacillaceae; genus Gottfriedia; species Gottfriedia acidiceleris. The sequence goes on from NZ_CP096034.1 coordinate 3,241,891, forward strand.
TCAGTGAGTAATTCGTTATGAATAGAGGCGTTACTTACTAGCACTGAGCTTTTTTTAAGAATTGAAAGGCTTTCATTTTTGAGCGTAGTGCATATTCCGCCTAGTTCTTCAACAATTATTTTACCCGCGGCAAAGTCCCAAGGTGATAATCTTGGGGTGATATATGCATCAATCCTTCCCATTGCCACATAGACCATTTCCATTGCTGCTGAACCATATGACCTACTTCCTCTAACTTTTCGAACAAGATTACTTAATTTTTCATGGTTTAAATAACGATTTTTGGTTAACCAAATAGCATTTACAGCTACAATAGCCTCTTCTAGTACTACACTTTTCAAAGGAGTTAATTCAAGATCATTTAAATAAGCTCCTTCACCTTTTTTAGCAAAATATAGTTCATTATGTATTACATCCATTATAAAACCCATTTTACCGATTCCATTTTCATAAATACCTAAAGAAATCATAAAATTACGTTTTTGGTGAACAAAATTCATCGTTCCATCGATTGGATCAAGAATCCACACAACCCCAGTTACTTGATCCAAATCATCGCCTTTACCTTCTTCACCTAGTAAGTAATGATTTGGAAATTTCATTTTTATTTTTTCACAAAAGAATTTTTCAATTTCTTCATCTTTATTTGTTACTAAGTCATTTTCGTTTGATTTAGTATTGATTGTTATGGAGTCGTATAAAGAGCTTTTAATATTTTCAGCTGCCTCTTGAAGCAAATTCCTCGCGAATTGTTCAATTTCTTTCCAGTCTACATTCATAATTAAACACTCCAAACTCTACGTGCTAAAACGATATTATTATGGTCCTGTTTATCAGTTTACCAATTTTAACCTAAAAAAACCTAATGAAATGATTTTTATTTAAGATGAGGAACTATTTTGGAGGGTGGGCATACGATAGACCATTGGGCATTTAGCGGAAGATTTAGCGCACAGAAAAACGAACCTATTTAAAGGTTCGGTAAATAAACTCGCTAAGCTTCTAGACGAATTAATTCTAATCTTAATAATTCTAATTTCTTCTTAGATTCAATCATTGCTTCATTATCATTGACTGTCATAGCATCGAATAGTGTAGCTAGTTCGTAATCTAATTCTAATCTAAGTACAGGAATTCTCTTTTCTGCATCAGTTCTTTTTAACGCATTAATCACTTGTCTCATCATTATCCCTCCATAGAATATAAGTTGGCAAAACAAATTGTAAAAGTTAATTAACAAAATTTTCTGATTTTTATCTTGCTACTAATATATGTTATTTAAGCTTATAATGTAACTGTTTTATGAAGAAACATATTACCCATTTGTTTTGGACAAACATGGTATACTAATTAGATAATGTAATTAGGGGGTTCAAAAATGACTCAAACTTTTTTTAAAGAAAGTGATTTTGAAATATTTACAACTGACTCAACATTAGAAACTAGAATGAGTGCTATACAAAATGAAATTCAACCAAAATTTAAAGAAATTGAAGAAGAAATATTACCTTTTTTAAATGTACAAACTGATCAAAACTTTTTTGGCCATATTGCTAAGCATGCTCGACGAACTGTGAATGCTCCAAAAGATACTTGGATTGCTTTTGCAACAAATAATCGTGGATACAAGATGCTTCCTCATTTCCAATTTGGACTGTGGGGTACTCACCTGTTTGTTTACTTTGGAATTATTTACGAAAGTCCAAATAAGCAATCGATTGCCATAAATTTTGAAAAGAATAAAAATAAACTTTACAAAATGATTCCAAAAGATTTTGTTGTATCTTACGACCATATGAAGCCTGATGTGATACAAAAAAGTAAAATGAGTAAAGATGAATTCAATAAAGGTATTCAAAGATTTCATGATGTAAAAAAAGCAGAATACCTATGTGGAATTACAATTGCAAAAGATGAAGCAATTACACTTACAAAGGAAGAACTAATCCAACGTATTATAGAAACATATAATACTTTAATTCCTTTATACAAGATAAGTATAAACTGAATTAATATAAGTGTTGTTTTATTATACATATGTCAAAAACAAAAGTCTATGCCAATTCTATACACATTTTTCGACAGGACGAAATATGAAATAGTTTTAATTAAACAATACCTATATAAGAAAAGCCCATTGAAGGTAGCCAATCATCCTTTAATGGGCTTCTATTTTTTACTTAAGAATTTTTTTACTATTTAATTTTTAACGATTAACTTATACAATACTACATTTTAATTTTATCACCAGGAGCACCATTTTTAGCTTTTTGCATGACTCTATATGCAGAATAGCCAGATATCTCCTCTAACTCATTACATAATTTTTTTTCTTCTGCAATACTAGGTACAATTGATTTAAATTGTTTGTATGTAGCCATTAACACTTCACGATCTATTCCCTTTTCATATGCTTTTTCTACTGATGTGTAGAACTTTATTACTTCAATTGTCTCATCTGTTGTCCAATCATATGAAATTGGGTATTGGTAATCCATTTACTTCACTCCTACTATTTTCTAATTAATTCCATTTTAACACATTTTTTAAATTCCATTCTTATTTTAAAAATTGATATAATTTCATTCAGATGAATAAAATTTCATAACTTTATAATATTTTTCTATACAGAAAATTCATAGAATGATATAATCTTTTTGTTTTTCAAATGAAGGTAAGACAGTTTATAACTTAATGAGAGTAAACAGTTGAATTGTTTACAAACATATCACTTCCGAAAAACACTATTATTCATTAAATGGGGTGTATGTTAAATGAAACAAATTGAAACGCCGTTATTTTCTTCTTTATTAGAACATGCAAAGAAGAACCCTATTCAATTCCATATTCCAGGACATAAAAAAGGAAATGGAATGGATCCAACATTTAGAGAGTTTATTGGTGATAATGCATTATCGATCGATTTAATCAATATTGCTCCTTTAGATGATCTACATCATCCAAAAGGTAAAATAAAACAAGCACAAGATCTTGCAGCAAAAGCTTTTGGTGCTGACCACACATTCTTTTCAGTTCAAGGCACAAGTGGAGCGATCATGACAATGGTGATGAGTGTTTGTGGACCTGGCGATAAAATTATTGTTCCAAGAAATGTTCACAAATCTGTTTTATCTGCAATCATTTTTTCAGGAGCTACACCAATTTTTGTTCATCCTGAAATTGATAGTGAATTAGGTATTTCACACGGTATTACGACAAATGCAGTGAAAGAGGCCATTTTAAATAATCCTGATGCAAAAGCAGTATTAGTCATTAATCCTACATACTTTGGATTTGTAGCAGACTTAAAAAGCATTGTTGAATTAGCACATTCACATGGCTTAGCCGTATTAGTTGACGAAGCGCATGGTGTACATATTCATTTCCATAACGAATTACCGATCTCTGCGATGCAAGCAGGGGCTGACATGGCTGCTACGAGCGTGCATAAGCTTGGTGGCTCTATGACTCAAAGTTCCATTTTAAATGTAAGAGAAGGCATTGTGAATGTCCACAGAGTACAATCTGTACTAAGTATGCTAACAACTACTTCAACATCTTATTTATTGCTTGCTTCACTAGATGTTGCAAGAAAGCGATTAGCAACTGTTGGTGAAGAATTACTTACGAATACTATAAGACTAGCAAATAATGCACGAAATAAAATAAATTCAATCGATGGTCTATATTGTCCTGGTTATGATTTAGTTGGTAAAGAGGCTACATTCAACTTTGATCCTACTAAAATATTAATCAGCGTAAAAAAACTGGGTATAACGGGCCATGATGTTGAAGTTTGGTTAAGAGAGCGATTTAATATTGAAGTTGAAATGTCAGATTTATATAATGTTCTTTGCATTTTAACACCAGGTGACAGTGAAGAAGATATTCAGCAATTAATTCATGCACTTGAAGTACTAGTAACTGAATTTGACATTTCTGAGCGTAATACAAATTTAAACGTTGAAATTCCAACGATTCCAAATTTAGCAGTCTCTCCTAGGGAGGCATTTTACTCCGAAACAGAATCTGTTCCACTTGAGGATTCTGTCGGTAGAATTATTGCAGAGTTTGTAATGGTTTATCCACCTGGAATTCCAATCTTTTTACCTGGTGAAGAAATTACACTTGAAAATCTAGTTTATATTAAAAAGAATATTGAAGCAGGATTACCTGTTCAAGGACCAGAAGACGAAGATTTATTAACGTTAAAAGTATTAAAATAACTTAAGCTTTCATGAAGAAACTAGGAAATGAATCCTAGTTTTTTTGTATTCTAAATCACATCTAAATTAGATAGGCATATGATAGGTAAGGTAATTATATTGCTTTCGCACGAAAAAATTGTACTTATGTTAGGATGTGGACTCATTGATAGTCGTGAATAATAAAATTGTTCATGCTTCATTAAAAAATAGCGAAGATTCAAATAATAAACTTTATCAAGAAATATTGTCTAGTTTAACAAACAGTAAAAAGTCTCATATTTATAAATCTGACCGTGAACTATCTTTTGATTTGACAATTAGAACTTATATACTTCAAGCTTCTAAAGATTTATTAACAAGTGGCATTCAATTTAGGGTTTTTAGACGAGCATATTGTAATCCTATGTTTTGGATTCGCACACCAATGGGTGGATTTAGACTTAGGCCAGGCATAAGAACTTCCATGGGAATTTATGATATTTTTCGCAACGGACAATTTTACGCAACTGAATGTGCAACTGCAATCATTATGGTATTTTATAAAGCACTGCTAGATCTGTTGGGGTATGAAATTTTTGATCAACTATTCGATAATGGCATCTACTTATACACTTGGAATTACGACCCTAAATTAGCTATTCTAACGGCTGAAGTTGATCGTCCAGCCCCTGGTGACGTTGTTTATATAAAAAATCCTGAAGTTGACCCAATGACGCCAGAATGGCAAGGAGAAAACACTGTTTCTATGGGAAGTAACTACTATTATGGTCATGGTATCGGAATACGTTCATTACCAGAAATTATTTTCCATTTAAATATGCATAGATATCCTTTTGCGATGATTTCTGCCTTTTTAACAAATTTGAATACTAGAATTGACTCGAACGAAATGGCTCAATATTTAAAGGATAATTCAAAATTAATACCTGTTACAACGAGAGAAGCTTCATCCGACGTTATAACTGCAAGAATTGGAGATCAAACTCAAATTGCATAAAAAGAAAAAAGGGTGATTCTTAATTGAATCACCTTTTTTGTGCGTATATTTAAACCGTTATCAATCTTAAAGATAAAAACAAAAAAACCACAAGGAAAAACGATTCCCTTGTGGAATTTCTCATTTATAGCTGTATATAGATACTCTAACTTTATGATTTAATTAATTATAATTAGCAAACTTCATTATCAGTAGGTTCACAATCTTCACAGTTTTTAACGTAAAGAGTTGTTACTTTTTCATCCTCGAAATGACCTACCGTTTTTTCACAACATTTACATACGAACGTTCCCATTTTTGTAACCCCTTTCATAATGTAGTATCAATTAACTAACTTCATTATAATGTGTTATACTTATTTACGCAAGTGGCAAATAAGTATAACTTAAATTTTCTAATACTAGATTATTCAAGGGGTTTGTTTAGGTGAATGCGATTTAATTAGTATAACACATTTATTTTTTATTCATAACTCTCTTCTATACTTGGTGACGGTAGCCAGTCAGCTAAATATTCTGCGAGCTCCATTGCCTCTTCCTCGCTTTTTAGTTTACATAAAAATTTCAACTGATTTGGAAATGAAACATCCTGTCGATCTAATAGAATGCATTGTCTAGACTGCATGCAGATGACGAGGGGCTTTCCAAAGAACATGTTCGTATATACAATACCAATATCGTATCTTGTATCGTTCGTAACGAAGCCTACAAATCGGACTCTTACATTTTCGTGATCATCATATAATTTCTCAAACATTGTTTCACCCACTCCTTCGGTTTAGTATTGTAAGTTAATACATATGAAGAAAAAATTAAATTCATACCGAATACTTGTCTAAAAATTTGAAATAATGTTATGATAAAAATGATTAATAGTGATGTTTTTCATAAAAACATCTTAGGGGGAAAATTTAAAAATGGTTCAACAAGCTACCATTCAATTAGTGGATAAATCAAAATACCAAGAAGCAAATTTAGATTTAATAAATAATTTAATAAATGATTACATACAATCTTCAACTAAAATCGGTCAACAAGTTGATTGGAATTATGAAAGGGTTTCCTTTCCTTATTCTATTTCAAATAAAAAATTAGATGACCAAGATGCACTTTATTTACAAAGCAATGACTCGCGTTATAAACATTTTGTTGTTTCCATTCAAGATGATAAAAATATCGTGATTACTCTGTTACCAAACTCAACTTATGGTGATAAAGGCAAAGCGAATGAGCTATGTAGATATTTAGCTCAAAAAATTGAAGCAAAGCTTGAATTATTTAACAATCGAATCATGTATTTTTACAAACGATAATTTAAAATAAATTTACGATCGCCTGACAAAAGAAAAATATCGAAGCATAAAAGCAAGTAATAATAATACTTGCTTTTCTTGTGTTTCCAACGTATTTAGCAATTAAATAAAGCTGGTAAAAGAATACTAGAAACAGTATGACTTTAGAATATAATTGATCCCTTTTCGATAAAAATAAAACAAATGAAAATCCTATCCAAAAAAGTTGATGAATCATTAATACTATTAATTGTTTTCGCATCAATACTCCCACCAATCAATCATCAAATACTAGAAAGTTTGTTTTTTAAACGTTATGCAAGACATGCCTTAATCATGCAAAAAAACCTCCTAACAAATAGGAGGTTGTAGACAGTCTTTTTTTTCGTTATTTTGCCATTGTATTGCGCTTATTGTATCTATGTTTAACAAACTACATTAAGCTTAAAATAAAGTGTTTCAAATGAATTTGAACAAGTAAAAAACCTCCTATAAATTATAGGAGGTTTTTAAATAATTATTTTAGAACGTGGATTGGATGACCCATCGCTAATTCTGCAGCTTCCATTGAGATTTCACCTAATGTTGGGTGAGCGTGAATTGTTTGTGCAATATCCTCAACGCTCATGCAAGCTTCAATTGCAAGACCAAGCTCAGAAATAATATCTGATGCATTTACACCTGCAACTTGAGCACCAACTAGTACTCCATCTTCTTTTCGAGAAACTAATTGTACGAATCCATCAGTTGAATTTAAAGATAATGCGCGACCATTTCCACCGAATGGGAATTTTGCTACATTAACAACTAATCCTTCTTCATCTGCTTGTTTTTTAGTATAACCAACAGTTGCTAATTCTGGGTCTGTAAATACTACTGCAGGGATTGCTAAGTATTCGATTTGACTTGACATACCACTGATTGCCTCAGCAGCAACTTTACCTTCATAAGAAGCTTTGTGTGCTAATGGAGGACCAGCAATTACATCACCAATTGCGTAAATATTTTTAATTGTTGTACGAGCTTGTTTATCAGTCGTTATAACACCACGTTCGTTAATTTCAACTCCGACATTTTCTAAGCCCATGTCACGTGAGTTCGGGAAACGTCCAACTGTTACTAATACATAATCAGCTTCGATTTCTTTCATTGCGCCATTAGCTTCGAATTTAACTGTTACGCCATCTGCAGTTTCTTCAACGCCTTTACCGAACGCTTTTGTTACGATATCTACATTACCTTTTTTCTGTAATCCACGTTTAACAATTGAACTCATAGATTTTTCAAAACCATTTAAGATTTCGTCACCAGCTTCAAGAATTGTTACGTGTGTACCAAAGTTAGCATAAGCAGTACCTAATTCCATACCAATATAGCCGCCACCAATAACAACTAATTTTTTTGGAATTTCAGGTAAGTTTAATGCACCTGTTGAATCGATTACACGGTTGCTCCATTTGAAACCAGGGATTTCGATTGGAGTTGAACCTGTTGCGATGATCGCATTGTTAAAAGTATAAGTTTGAGCTGATTCTTCAGTAATAACACGAAGAGTGTTAGCATCATTAAAGTAAGCTTCACCTTTAATAACTTCAACTTTGTTTCCTTTTAATAAGCCAGCTACACCGCCAGTTAATTTATTAACTACACTGCTTTTCCAAGCTTGAACTTTTGTAAAGTCAACTTTTACATTTTCAGCTGTAATACCGATGTCTTCAGAATGCTTAGCTGTTTCATAACGGTGACCAGCAGTAATTAATGCTTTTGAAGGGATACAACCTACGTTTAAACATACCCCACCAAGATTACCTTTTTCAATAACAGCAACTTTTTGTCCAAGTTGTGCTGCACGAATTGCTGCAACATAACCACCAGGACCGGCACCGATAACGACCGTATCTAGTTCAATTGCAAAATCTCCTACTACCATTTATCTTACGCCTCCATTAATAATAATTCTGGATCATTTAATAATCGTTTAATATGGTTTAATGCGTTTTGAGCAGTTGCACCATCGATAATACGGTGGTCAAAGCTTAATGATAACGCTAATACTGGAGCAACAACGATTTCTCCATTTAATACGACTGGTTTTTCAGCAATACGACCAATACCTAAGATAGCTACTTCAGGGTGGTTAATTACTGGAGTAAACCATTGTCCACCAGCTGAACCGATATTTGTGATTGTGCATGTAGCACCTTTCATTTCTGCAGGAGCTAATTTACCATCACGAGCTTTAGTAGCTAATTCATTAATTTCAGCAGAAATTGAGAAGATTGCTTTACGATCAGCATCTTTAACAACTGGTACTAATAAACCTTTATCAGTATCTGCAGCAATACCAATGTTATAGTAATGTTTGTGTACGATTTCGCTTGTAGCATCATCGATTGATGTATTTAAAGCTGGGAATTTACGTAATGCAGAAGTTAAAGCTTTAACAACATAAGGTAAGAACGTTAATTTGATACCTTGTGCAGCTGCAACTTCTTTATATTTTTTACGGCTTGCAACTAGTTTCGTTACATCTACTTCATCCATTAATGTTACGTGTGGAGCAGTATGTTTAGAGTTAACCATTGCTTTAGCGATTGCTTTACGAATTCCACTCATTTTTTCACGAGTTTCAGGATATGCTCCTTCAGGAATTGGCATTGCTTTTGAAGCTTCTTGTGTTGGCACTTCTGTTACAACTTCAACAGCAACTTCTGTTTGTGCTGCTGCAGCAGCTGGTGCTACTCCACCTAATAAGAATGCATCTACGTCTTGTTTTGTTACACGGCCATTTTTACCTGAACCTGGTACAATACGTAAATCTACGTTTTTCTCACGAGCGTATTTACGTACAGATGGCATTGCAATTACATGAGCTTTTGGTTCAATCGCAGCAACAGGTGATAGTGGTGCAGTATCTGTTTTTGGTTCACTTTGCTCATAAGATTCTTGTACTTTTGCTTGAACTGCTTCAGCAGCTTCCGGTACTGGAGTAGTAGTTGGAGATTCTTCAGCATGTTGTCCTTTAAAGCTAATGTTTTCATAACCAGGTGCATCTAAACGTACTAATACGTCACCAACAACTGCAACTGTACCTTCTGCAACTAATACTTCTAATACTTTCCCTTTTACAGGTGATGGAATTTCTACTACTGATTTATCGTTTTGAACTTCACAAATGATATCATCTTCATTTACTTCGTCGCCTGCTTTAATAAACCATTTTACAATTTCACCTTCGTGAATACCTTCACCGATATCTGGTAATCTAAATTCAAATAGACTTGCCACTGAGTTTGACACAGATTTCTACCTCCGAACAAAGTTAAATTAATTTTTTAAACTATTTTATCGATAATGTAAGAAAGGTATTGATGAATCCATCAAATACCTTTCACTATTTTTTGTTATAAACTAAATTAGAAGTTTAAAACTTTTTGAATACCTTCAACTACATCTTTATGGTTTGGTAACCAAACTGTTTCCGCTTCAGAGAATGGGTATACAGTATCAGCTGCAGTAATACGAACAACTGGTGCTTCTAATGAAAGGATACAACGATCATTAATTTCAGCAACTACATTTGCAGCAATACCAGCTTGTTTTTGTGCTTCTTGTACAACTACTGCACGTCCAGTTTTCTCAACAGACGCAACAATCGCTTCGATATCTAATGGATGAACAGTACGTAAATCAACAACTTCTACTGATACGCCATCTTTTTCTAATTCTTCAGCAGCTTTTAATGCAGCGTGAACCATTGCACCGTAAGCAAATACTGATACATCTTTACCTTCTCGTTTAACATCCGCTTTACCTAATTCGATTGTGTACTCACCTTCAGGTACATCTTCACGGAATGAACGGTATAATTTCATGTGCTCTAAATAGATAACAGGGTCATTATCACGAATAGATGAAATTAAAAGACCTTTAGCATCTTTAGGAGTTGATGGAATAACTACTTTTAAACCAGGAGTTTGAGCCATTAATCCTTCTAAACTATCCGCGTGCATTTCTGGTGTATGAACCCCACCACCAAATGGTGAACGGAAAGTAATTGGTGAAGTAAAACGACCGCTCGTACGGTAACGCATACGTGCTGCTTGACCAGCGATTGAGTCCATAATTTCGAATAAGAATCCGAAGAATTGGATTTCTGGTACTGGACGGAAGCCTTCAATTCCAAGACCGATTGCTAATCCGCCGATTCCTGATTCAGCAAGTGGTGTATCGAATACACGCGCTTCACCGAATTCTGCTTGTAAACCTTCAGTTGCACGGAATACACCACCGTTTACTCCAACGTCTTCCCCGAATACTACTACAGTTGGATCGTTTTTCATTTCAACGCGTAATGCATCTGTGATAGCTTGAATCATTGTCATTTGCGCCATGACTTACTTCGACTCCTTCTCTTTGTAAATTGCATATTGCTCTTCTATATTACTTGTCATTGTTTCGAACATATTAGCCATTAAATCAGTAACTTTTTGTTTTGGCTCTTGGTCAGCAAGTTTGATAGCATCTTTAATTGCTTCTTTTGCTTCTTCGATAATTGCATTTTCTTCTTCTTCAGTCCAAAGACCTTTTTTCTCTAAAAACTTACGGAAACGAACGATTGGATCTTTTGCTTCCCACTCATTTTCAGTATCTTTCGTACGGTAACGAGTTGGGTCATCACCAGCCATTGTATGTGGTCCATAACGGAATGTTAATGTTTCAATTAATGTTGGACCTTCGCCGTTAACTGCACGTTTACGAGCTTCTGATGTAGCTGCATATACTGCTAATGGATCCATTCCATCAACTTGAATACCAGCAATACCTACTGCAATTGCTTTTTGAGCAATTGTTCTAGCTTTTGATTGCTTAGAAACTGGAGTTGAGATTGCGTATCTGTTATTTTGAACAACGAAAATCGCAGGAGCATTATAAGCACCAGCAAAGTTCATACCTTCATAGAAATCACCTTGAGAAGATCCACCGTCACCTGTATATGTAATGGCAACAGATTTTTGGCCCTTCAATTTCATACCAAGTGCAACACCCGCAGCTTGGATAATTTGAGCACCAATAATAATTTGTGGGAAGATTGCATTTACATCTTCAGGAATTTGGCTTCCTACTAAATGTCCACGAGACCATAAAAATGCTTTATATAATGGTAAACCGTGCCAAATCATTTGAGGTACATCACGGTAACCTGGTAAGATAAAGTCTTCTTTTTCAAGAGCAAATTGACTTGCTAATTGAGAAGCTTCTTGTCCTGCAGTAGGAGCATAGAAACCTAAACGACCTTGTCTGTTTAATGAAATTGAACGTTGATCAAGAACACGAGTCCATACCATACGTTTCATTAATTCTTTTAATTGCTCATCTGATAAATCAGGCATCGCTGATTCATTAACGATTTCGCCCTCTTCATTTAAAATTTGAAGAGTTCCAACTGAATCACCAAATTGAAGCATTTGATCCATTAATTCAGAAACAGTTTGTGTATTCTTCATTTCTGTTGTTTCCTTTCCAGCTACTTTCTTCGTAGTAGTTGCCACTAAAACCCACACCCTTCTTTAATTATGGAGGATTTATTTTCTTTATCCATCATGTGTATTTTCTTAAGAGTAATTACAAGTAACTTAAACTTATAATTAAAATCTGTACTTATACTTTTCGTGTATTACACTAGTACAACATTGAACACTAGTACAGTTTATAACACGTTCATAAACTCGTCAAATATTTTGTTGTATTATTTTATACATGATTTTTCGGAAAATTTGTCATAAAATTTCAACCCTGTACTACCTTTGAAACAGCAATCTGTTATACAATAACAGAAACTCCTTTAAATTATACTCAAATAGCATATAACGAAATTTTTTTATCATAATTTTTAAACTGTACTACAACGATTTTTATTTAGTATTTCTAGTCCAAATATGTTATTTACCATATTTTTCATATATGTCTTTTTGTAAATAATTTAATTTTTGAGTATAAAGATTTAATTGATCATTATATTTAATAACATCTTTATAAATGTGGTTTGTATCCTTTGTCTCACTCTTCACATTTTTTAAATCAACTTTTTTCTGCGATAATAAGTTATAAATTGAACGATCCGTTTCCATCGCATCTTTATATTTTGAATTCAATTTATCGTATAACTCAGTTCTTTCTCTCCATGTTTTTATAAAGTTATTAACTTCATTTCGAAACTGTTCATCCTTCGTTTCAATATTTATTGTTTGAAGTTCTTTAATTTTTATGTCAATATCGTGAATTAATTTTGACTCCTCTTTGACTCGTTCTTTTCGTTCATTTAATAAATTGATTGCTTGTTTAGCTGACTCTTGTCTTTTATTTACTTCGCTTATTTTATATAAATAAATTTTTTCATAATACTCCAATTCTTTTATTTCCAGTTTTTGAATACGTTCTCCAGCTTTTTGAAATTTCTGTTCCATTTTAGCAATATCAGCTAGTTGATTAATGACTAAATTCTTTTGTTTTGCTTGAGAAGTACAACCCGAACAAAGGATAAAGAGTATGACTATTATAAAAAATAAAGAATTGAATTTTTTATACATAATTTCACCTAATTTTTTTTCATTATTATTTCCATGTTGCATCTTTTCTCACTTTTTATACGTCCTAAAAAATAATATGGTCACATACCCACACACTTTATGTAGTTTTTCATAATTTGTAGTATCCGCTATATGCGGAAACAGTTTAAAGGGAGGTTATTATATGTACGGTTACGGATACGGTGGAAAAGGTGGATACCCTGGTTATGGTTACGGAGGATGCGGATGCGGTTACGGCGGTTTCGCATTAATCGTTGTTCTATTCATTTTATTAATTATCGTTGGTGCAGCTTTCGTTTTATAATTCACACTAGTAAGCCTCTATTATTAATGTATAACCACAAACTTTAAGGAGCGATAATTTATCGCTCCTTTTTCCATTCTATTGCCTTGTGACTGACAATTTAAAAAAGATTTGTTAGACTAAATTAATAATACTAGTGAATAGTACATACTTATATTTAGGAAATAGTAGACAGGAGTGAAATTCATTTGATTACAATGAAAGATATAATTCGAGAAGGCGATCCTAGATTAAGGGAAGTTTCGAGTGAAGTAAGCTTACCTCCATCGGCAGAGGATATTAATTTAGCTAATTCTTTATTAGAGTATGTTATAAATAGTCAGAATCCAGAAATATCTGCCCAATACGGTCTACGCTCAGGTATCGGATTAGCTGCACCACAAATTGGAATTCTGAAAAGAGCCATAGGTGTTCATGTTACTGACTTACAGGGTAATTTATTTAGTTATGCATTATTAAATCCTAAAATTATAAGTCATTCTGTTGAGGAAGTTTATTTATCAGGCGGTGAAGGCTGTTTATCTGTTGATCGTGATGTTCCTGGATATGTTCCACGTTATGCAAGAATAACAGTCACTGGTTTTGACACGAGATTAGGAGTAGTAAAAATCCGTTTAAAAGGTTTACCAGCAATTTGCTTCCAGCATGAAATTGACCATCTAAATGGAGTAATGTTTTATGACCGAATTAATAAAACTAATCCTTTTTCTCCACCAGAAGGTGCTTCACCTTTAGAGAGAAAATAAAAAAGAGCGATTGGAAAACCAATCGCTCTTTTTAGTCTACTATTCAGGTTTTTGTACTTTATCTACAAGACTTAAAGAAGTCCAGCCCATTTTAAACCGTTTAAAATTCCATCTTCATCAACATTTGTTGTAATATGGTTAGCTAATTTTTTTAGTGGATCCACAGCATTCCCCATGGCGATCCCCGTACCAACTTTTTCAATCATTTCTAAATCATTTAATCCGTCACCAAATGCGATTACATTTTGCATATCAAATCCAAGATGGTTTACCATTTGAAGTATTCCATTCGCTTTAGATCCTCCAATTGGTAAGACATCTGACGAATACTCATGCCAACGAATATAATTAAAATCATTAAACCCATCAGTTAAAGATGGCTCTTGATGCTCTTCACAGAAAAGTAAAACTTGGTAAATTTCACGATTTTGATAAAAATCATGCTGAACTTCAGGGTGTTGCATTCTAATCGATGTCATTGCTTCTTTTATATGAGGATGTGAATCAATGGACGCTCTCATTGTCTCGTTATTTAAATAAATTAGCGGAATCCCTAATTCTTTTGCTTTTTGAGTAAATTGGTGAAGTTGTTCTGGATGTAGAGCATGTTTGTGAATAGCTTCACCTTCAAATTCAGCATATTGTCCATTTAAACTTACAAAACTATTTATATTTAACTCTTCACGAATTTCTTTAAACATGAATGGCGCACGACCAGTTGCAATCACTACGTGGATCTCTTTATTTTGAAGTTCCGAAATTGCTTTCTTTGTACTTTCCGGAATTACTTTATCATGATTTAAAATCGTTCCATCAATATCAAAAAAAACGATTGGTTTCGTCATATTATTCTCTCCTCACTAAGACGCTGCATTTGCTTTTGAGTTTTTCATTTTTGACTTCTGTTTACTATTTGTAATAAATACTCCTAGAAGTACGATTAACAGCCCTAAAATCATTTTGAAAGATAAGGGCTCGTTTAAAAAGAAAAATCCCCAAATAGAAGCAAATACAGGTACTATATAAGTAACCATTGTTGCAAATTCTGCACTTCCCTCTTTAACCATATAATAAAATAATAAATATGCCAACCCCGAACATACAACCCCTAGTCCAAACACACCACTAAAAATTTCAAAATTAACAAATGGTTTTAGAGTGCCCTTCCCTACAACGACCATATAAAAAAAGCCAAATACACTAGAAATACCTAAGGTTAAAAATGAAACAATCATTACATCAATTTGTTGTAAATACTTTTTAGTTAGATGTGAACCGAGCCCATAACAAAAAGTAACAAATAACATTAATATTGAATAAATTATATTATCGGAGAAAATTGTTGATGGATTAAGATTCATCATAATCATAAGTCCAATGATCCCGATCATAAGTCCAATCCACTGTTTCTTATGAATTTTTTGAGAAAAGAAAAAATAGCCAATAATGAGTGTTGCAATTGGCGTAAAAGCATTTAATACTGCTGCTTCATTACTTTGAAGATGGGTCTCACTAAAAGAAAGAAAAAGCCATGGTATAGCATGATTAAATAATGAGATAACAATAATTAAACTCATTTTCGGTAAATTTTTATAATCAATCTTTACCTTTTTTATTAACATAATAATTAATAATGTCATAGCACCAAAGAAGCAGCGATAAAATACAATTGCTTCTGGCCCTATATCATTTAAAAGGAGCTTAATAAATAAAAAAGATGTACTCCAAATAATACTTAATAAAAACAAAGCTCCATATAACTTCTTCACAATCTTCTCCCCTTAACTTTTAAGATAACCTCTATTTTAACTGTTTTTTGGATTATATTGAATGAAAATGTTTTTTCGATCAATACTACACATAAATATACTATGTCCGTGTTCTCTACATATAAGTTTAATTTCATGTCTAGGAGGTAAAACTAATGTTACGTAAACTTCGAAAAAAATTAAAAAAACGGCTAAAACAATTTTTGAAAAAGAAGAAATATATCTCAATAATTTCAAATTTTTTTTTAAATTGACCGTATTTTAGGTAATCTTCAATAAAAAGAATGAAAATATATAGAAAATCACTTATAATATTGAGAAGATAGTGATTTGACAAGGAGAGATTTAAATGATTTTTAAAGTATACTATCAGGAATTACCATTAGAGGTACCTGTAAGAGAAAAAACTAAAACAGTTTATGTAGAAGCAGATAGTGAAAGAGAAGTTCGTGCGAAATTATTACCTTTCAATTATAATATTGAGCTTGTTCAAGCTTTAACCGGTGCTCATCTTGAATTCGAAAAACAAAGTGAAAGCTTTAAAATTTTGGAGCTAGCGTAATTTATGAAATTTCTTAAAAATGATCAAGCTGCCGTATTCGCACTAGGTGGCTTAGGGGAAATTGGTAAAAATACATACGCAGTACAATATCAAGATGAAATTATATTAATAGATGCCGGAATCAAATTCCCTGAAGATGAGCTACTAGGGATAGACTATGTTATTCCTGATTATTCCTACTTAGTTCGAAATGAGGAAAAAATTAAAGGTTTATTTATCACTCACGGACATGAAGACCACATTGGTGGTATTCCATATTTATTAAGAGAATTAAACATTCCAATTTATGGTGGTAAACTTGCCTTAGCTTTAATCAAAAATAAACTTGAAGAGCACGGTCTATTACGTAAAGCTAAATTAATAGAAATCAAAGAAGATGACATCATCAAATTCAGAAAAACTAGTGTTACTTTTTACCGTACTACACATAGTATTCCTGATTGTTATGGTATCGTCGTTAAAACTCCTCAAGGACAAGTTGTCCATACAGGTGATTTTAAATTTGATTTCACACCTGTTGGAGATTCGGCTAATTTAACTAAAATGGCTGAAATAGGAAAAGAAGGTGTCTTATGCTTACTTTCAGATAGTACGAACAGTGAGGTTTCTCACTTTACGATGTCAGAAAGAAAAGTTGGCGACACGATCAGTGAAATTTTCCGTAAGGTTGATGGTCGTATCATTTTTGCTACTTTCGCTTCTAATATTCATCGTCTTCAACAAGTTGTGGAATCTGCTATGGCAACTGGACGTAAAATTGCAGTTTTTGGTAGAAGTATGGAAGCAAATATCGAGATCGGTCATGACCTAGGTTATATTAAATGTCCTAAGGATACATTTATTGATGCATCTCAAATTAATCGTATTCCGGCTAATCAATTAGTAATTTTATGTACTGGTAGTCAAGGTGAGCCTATGGCTGCATTATCTCGTATAGCAAATGGTACACATCGTCAAATTCAAATTATTCCTGGAGATACTGTAGTATTTTCTTCTTCACCAATTCCAGGTAATACAATGAGTGTAAACCGTACAATCAACTTACTATACCGTGCAGGTGCTGAAGTAATTCACGGTTCATTAAATGATATTCACACTAGTGGTCATGGTGGTCAAGAAGAGCAAAAATTAATGCTTAGACTGATGAAGCCTAAGTTTTTTATGCCAATTCACGGTGAATATAGAATGCAGCGCATGCATGCTAAGCTTGCTATGGACTGTGGAGTACCTGAAGAAAACTGCTTTATCATGGATAATGGTGAGGTTTTAGCTCTTCGTGCAGATGAGGCTATGGTTGCAGGTAAAGTACCTTCTGGTAATGTTTATATTGATGGAAGCGGTATCGGTGATATTGGTAATATCGTCTTAAGAGACCGTCGAATTTTATCTGAAGAAGGTCTTGTAATTGTTGTCGTTAGCATCGATATGAAGGAATTTAAAATCTCGGCAGGACCAGATATCATTTCACGCGGTTTCGTTTATATGAGAGAAAGTGGCGATTTAATAAATGAAGCACAAGCAATGATTTCTACTCATTTAAACAAAATCATGGAACGTAAAACTTCTCAATGGTCTGAGATCAAAAATGAAATTACTGATACTTTATCACCTTTCTTATACGAAAAAACAAAACGTAAACCAATGATTCTCCCAATTATTATGGAAGTTTAATCATTAGTACATGATAAAAGGGCGATTACAAAAGTCAAAATACTTTTGTAATCGCCCTTTTTTATTAATCTTGAAAGTCATTTTTATCATTACTTTTTAAAAACACTTTCATAAAAAAAGGTTTATTAAGAACTAAAAATATAAAATACACAGTAAATAAGATAAAAAATACTACAAACAGAATAATTAGTACGATTGCTAAACTACTCTTAGCAAAACTTGTTTCGATTCTTAAATAAGGATATAAGATAAATGGTAGATGACTTATTCCATACCCAAAAAATGCGAAGAAATATTGTAGCAATACTAATATAAACGCTAAACCATATCTTTTTCTTTTTATAACAAAATAAATTGCTATACAAAAGCAAATAAAAGAGATAAGAAAGAATTCCCATACATTATGCATTCGATCAAAATGAACATTATTATGTAGTTTCATTGATAAAAATACGATGATACTCGAAATAATAGTTGGCAATGACCAGACTAGTACATACTTTCTTAATTTAGTTTCCGACTCCGAATCATTAATTAGTTTTGCAGAATAAATTAAAAACATTGCACTAATAAAGAGGACTGAACAAACAGCCAATAGCATAACAGATAAAGAATAAGAATTCGTAATTAATTTAAATGGATAAAATCGTATATCTGTTCCATTCTCGATAATAAATCCACCTTCAGAAATTGTTAAAACAGTTGACAATGTAACAGGTATTAGTAGACTTGTCGCACCATACAAAATTAAAAAGAACTTACTCCTATTTCCTCCATATTGCTGAAAAGTATAAAACGATCCCCTAATTGCTAAAAAAATCATTGCCACACTACCTGGAACTAATAGGGGAACTCCATAATAATATGCTACCCTTGGGAATATCCCAACTACTCCTATAAAGAAGAAAATGAAAAATAATGTAGCAAGTTCCCAAATAGATGAAAGATGTCGATTTATTAAGCCAATTAATTTTGGTTCATCTTTAGTTGTAATCGCATAAAACGCATAAAATCCTGCACCAAAATCAATTGAAGCAATAATCATGTAGGCATATAAAAACAACCATAAGATAAAGATTGCGATTGTTTGAATCTCCAAACTTTTTTCCTCCTACAGAATAATTCCTTAAAATAAAGATTAGTTTTCTTTAATTATACCTATAAAATACACTTTCTACTAGTTTCAAGATGAAGATTACGAAAATACAAAAAGAGACTTTTAAAGAAAAGTCTCTTCATGCTGTTGAAAAACTACCTTGTCAATTAATTATCAAATTTTCGTAAAAGGAGTAGAGTGATGTTGATTTCCACTACAGGGTGCTCGCTTTCCATGGGGCGAGATTCTTTAGCCTCCTCGGCAAGCCTGCGGGGTCTCAGCCTTCCCGCTAATCCCATAGGAGTCGATCCCCCCTCCGTTCCAATCAACTTATTCAATCAAAAAATGTCTGTAATAAATACAAGTCAAATAGCCTTTACTTAGAGTAATCTAACTGTTGTATTTAATCAGCTTATAGATCAATTAATATCGAAAAATTATTAAACTAAACAATCGAATTTGTTTTTTAACTTCTAAAAAAATCATTACTAGTATTATTAGAAAATAAAATCGCTCAAACACATTTACATTTAAAATCATTAAAAGATCATTCAAAAAATGCTAAATTCATCATTATTAAATGTTCATTTTAAGTCCGTTTTCCCTATTGACGTCTTTATATTTCAACACTCTGAAACTCAAATTTTTTGTATTTTCTCTACATACAAAAAGAGACTTTTAATAAAAAGTCTCTTAAGTGATGATTGAATCTACAAACTATTCTACTTTTGCTGCTTCATCTAATACTCGATTAACACGCTTTTCTAACATTGGCATTCCGCCTTCTCCAGCTTGGAAGTGACGTAATACACCTGTTTTATCAAATACGTAATATGATGGTACATATTTATTTTCAAAAGCATCTGTAATAGTATGTTGGTTATCAACTAATATTGTTTGTGTAATACCGTGTTCGTTTGCTACTTCTTTAATTTTATCAATATCTAAATCATCTTCAGATCTTGGCATATGAACACTTACTACATTTAATCGATCTTTATATTCATCTCTAAAAGCATTAATGTTTGGCATTGCTACTTTACATAAATGGCAACTAACAGACCAAAAATGAATTAATGTTGGTTTGTCACCGATTAGGTTTTCTTTTTGAATTTCTCCATTTAATACTGTTGTTGCTCCATCTAATTCAGGCATTGGTGAGCGAAGTCTCATTTTATAGTCCTCCTACTTGTTTCATAGTTTTTGTCTAGTTATAGGCGTTAGACCTAACACCTTCCACTTTTCGTTATTGTGTTTAAAAAGGCCTAACTATAAGTTAGACCTTTGACATTAATTCTTAATTGACTGTGAATTATAGAGTTGCTTGACCTGGTTTCCAGTTAGCTGGGCAAAGTCCACCAGTTTGTAAAGCTTGAAGTACACGTAAAACTTCATCAACTTCACGACCGATGTTGTTGTGGTGTACTACTTGGTACATTAATTCACCCTCTGGGCTGATGATGAATAATCCACGTAATGCAATACCTTCTTCTTCAATTAATACGCCATAGTCACGAGAAATAGCGTGGTTAGTATCTGCAGCTAATGCATATTTTAATTGTCCTAAGCCATTATCTTTACGATCAGTATTGATCCATGCTAAGTGAGTGTGAATTGTATCTGTAGAAACACCTACAACTTCTGCATCAAGATCTTCAAACTCGTCGTAACGATCAGAGATTGCTACGATTTCAGTTGGACATACAAAAGTGAAGTCCATTGGATAGAAGTATAATACTGTCCATTTATCGTTTTTCATGTTTTCTTCTAAGCTTACTTTACCAAATTCTTTATTTGCTAAAACTGCTTCCATTTCAAAGCGTGGTGCTTGTTTTCCTACTAAACGTTCTGCCATAATTTATTACCTCCAATATTTATGTAACTATTTATCATACAAGTGATATTATAGTAAACTACTTATTTAAAGTCAATATTAATTTATAATTATTATTAACTGAAAATCATTTTCATTGTTTTCGTTTCATAAAGTCCGAAATAAATCGAATCATTAATGGAATCACATTTTCATCTGGATTTAATTTTTGGTTATGGAGTCCGAATTCAGAATTTACGCCAATCCAAAACATTAGGCCTGGAATTTCTTTTGTCATATAACCAAAATCTTCACCCGTCATTGCAACATTGCAACGGGTTGCCTCAATACCGTCATATTGTTTCGCAAAATTAAAGAATTCATTCGTCAACGATTCATCGTTTATTACTCCATAGTAATTACTTCCAAAATCTACTTCTATTTTACACTGAAAACTCTCTTGAAATCCATTCACAAGACTTTCTACTCTATTTTTTAATTTTAACATTGCTTCTTCACTTAATGCTCGCATCGTACCTTCTATTCGAACATGATCTGCAATCACGTTTTGAACTGTACCACCAGTTATTTTTCCAATCGTAATGACAGCACTGTCTAATGGATTAACATTTCTTGATACAACTGATTGTACTTGAGTGATAAAATGACTTGATGCAACGATCATATCATTCGTTAAATGAGGGAAAGCTGCATGTCCGCTTAAACCATGAAAGTCAATAAAAAGCTCTGATGTATGAGCAAATAACATACCAGGTTTCGTTGCAATTGTACCAACAGGATACTCAGGCGCTATATGTAAACCATAAATGACATCCGGTTTAAATGGTATAAATTCTTCACTTTTAAGTAAAGGTTCCGCTCCTCCAGGACCTTCCTCTGCAGGTTGAAAAATAAATACGACATCATCATTTATTGGCTCATTTACAAGGTTAGTAAGAACACCAAGAGCAATACTCATATGTACATCATGACCACATGCATGCATATTACCTTCATGAATCGATGAAAACTCTAATCCTGTGTTTTCTTTCATTGGTAATCCATCAATGTCTGTACGGTAACCAATTGTTCTAGTAGGTTTTAATCCTTTTACTCGAACGAAAATACCTGTTCTCCAAGTTCCCATTACCATTCTTTCTTGATCTAAACTAGATAAATAATCTAGTAAATACGCTTGTGTTTTGAATTCTTGAAATCCAAGTTCGGGGATTAAATGTAAATCCCGTCTAATTTTAATAAATGAATCCATTTTTACTCCTCCAAAAAAAGCGTAGAAATATAATTCTACGCTTCAGACTGTTCACAAAACGCGTGCTTTCTTCGTTTATTCACCTGACTACGGGGTTTTATATTACCGTCTAAATGGTAACTCCACTCCTTATCAGACTTCAAACCTCGAAAGTCAAATGCTTGTAATCAGTTCTGAACTTATATTTTAATTTAATGTCTATAAAGTAAGCGTAGAAAAATAAATTCTACGCTTACTTCTTGTTATTATTGATTTAATTGTCGTAAAGCTTGAATGATTTCAGTTTTTGAAATTGTTTTATCATCGATATCCTTGATTTTTCTAGCAGGAACACCTGCAACCACAGTGTAAGGAGCAACGTCTTCAGTAACAATTGCACCTGCAGCTACTACCGCGCCCTCACCTACTTTAATACCTTCTAAAACTACTGCATTAGCACCAATTAGTACATTATCTTCAAGAATAACTGGGTTTGCTGATGGTGGCTCGATTACGCCAGCTAAAACAGCGCCAGCACCAACGTGACAGTTTTTACCTGTTGTAGCACGTCCACCAAGTACTGCGTTCATATCGATCATTGTACCTTCTCCAATTACAGCACCGATGTTAATTACAGCACCCATCATAATAACTGCATTGTCTCCAATTGTAACTTGATCACGAATAAATGCACCTGGCTCGATACGCGCTTTAATACCTTTAGCATCTAAAAGTGGAATCGCTGAATTACGACGATCTGATTCTACTACATAATCTTCTATGTATTCTTTTTGCTCTTCAAGGATTACTTTAACATCATCCCACTCACCAAATAAAACTCCAGAATTTTGAGAAAAAAATGATTGAACTGATTCAGAAATAGTAAGCTTGTCTAATTGACCTTTTACATAAACCTTTACAGGTGTTTTTTTCGTGCTATTTGCAATAAATGCAATAATTTCATTTGCGTCCATTAATTTCATAATGAATTGCCCCCTTTATTATTATCAATAAGAATACTCTATCAAATCTAGTAAGTAACTAGCAACATTTTGTCGATTAATCTTTATTTTTTTTTCGAATTGATTCTATAAAACCTTCTACTTGTTTTAATTTCATCGCATCTCGATTATAAAGTAAGTATGTATCGCGATATAACCCTGATTGTTCTTTTGTAATTAAAGGTGTTTTTATAATATTTTCATCACTAACATCATGTAATACAGAGGAAGGTAAAATGGCAAAACCTAGTCCATTCAATACAAATTGCTTACATGTTTCAATTTGATCGACTACAATTTCATGTTTTGGTAATGAATTAAAATGCTCATACCACCATGACTGGATCAGCTGATAATAATTTGAATTACTTTTAAACTGAATAAATGGTCTTTGTATCGTTTTATATTCCTCAAGACTATGTTTTTTTGTATCAACTAACAATAATTCATCAGAAAAAAGTAATTCCTTTTCTCCAAACCAATTTTGGTTTCCTCGCACAATAGCTAGATGAACTTCATTTTCATATAAGCGATTTGTGATTTCACTACTCCAACCGGTAAAAAGTGAAACTTGTACTTCTGGATAGCTTGAAACATATTTTTTTAAAACTGGTGGTAGCCAGTATTGCGCAACAACAGATGAAACGGCAATCTTTAAAGTACCTGAAATATCGGATTTTAAAATTTGTAACTGCTCTAACATTGTTTGATACGTTTCTTCCATTTTTTTCGCGTAATTTAATATGATTTCACCTGAGGCAGTAATAATCAATCCTTTTTGAGAACGAATAAACAATTCACTACCAATCTGCTTCTCTAAATTTTGTAGTCTTTGACTTAAAGCTGGTTGAGATACAAACAACCTCTCAGCTGCCTTCCTCATATTCTTCTCTTCAGACAAAGTAATTATTAAACGTATATCATCAATTTGCACATAATCCCCCCTTGCCTTTATAACTAATCGAATCAGACTCTTCAACACTAAAAAAGTAAGTCAATTTGATGATGACTTACTTTTTTAAAAGTTAATGCTTATTATATCTTCTAACATTTTTATTCAATTGTTTTAAAATCGCTCTACGAGTTAATATACCTTCAAACGTATTATTAGCATCAACCACACATACAAAAGGATGATCAACTACAGATTCAAGCCCTTTAGCGAGTGTATCAGTCGTTTTTAATAATGGTATTTCAGTTCCCATTACCTCTTCAACTTTCATATTACTTAACCGTTCAAATTCAATTCTTTCTAATCCAAGTATTCTATCTAATATCATAGATGTACTAATTAAACCTAGCAACTGAAACTTTGGATTTAACACTGGAATTGAAGAATACCCAGATTTTGTAAGTACTAATAATGCATGCTCCAAACTATTACCAATTTGTACATGAGCTACTTTTTCACTTGAAATAATGACTTCTTCTACTTTATGTTCAAAAAATTGTGAACCATCAATACTAATCAAAAACATCGTCCCCCAATAGAAAAGCAAAAGTATTTAAAAATGGTAGAAATTATCTATTCATAAATAAACATCAAATAAATACACATACAACTTTGCTAGTCAACTGTATAGAAAAAATTCTATACATTATTTTATTCGAATAAGGACTATGTCCCCATCCCTATATTATCAGATTTGTAAACCCCTTTCCAATTTAACTTTTCTTAAAAATTTACTTATTTAACTGTAACTATTCAAAAAACAAAAAAACGTTTAGATAAATAATTTATTATCTAAACGTTCATCTATATTTGTCTTCATAGCCCTAAATCCCTTAATTTTTGATATAAATGTACTAATCTTTCGTATTGATCCTCGCCTGCATCCATTAAACCATTTTCTATATCAGTTATCTGTGATGAAATGAGTTCAATTGCATAATTTTGTTTCATTACTGTGTCGACCAATAAAGACAATTCATCTTCTGTGAAATTTTGTTCACTTAGCATCCATCATCCCTCCTAGTCCTCATTTTAATCAATGTTTATTTAGTTTAAACTTCTTATTTTGTAAATTTATTTGCATAACTAAATGCTGTATAAGAATCAGGTTTTATCTTAGGAATGATGCCCATTGCACTTACTTTAGATGTCATTTCTTGTATAAATTCTTTCGTTAGCCCCATCGTACCAATATCTAGATGAATTTCAAAACTAAAATTATTCGAGTTAGCATTTTCATGAAGAGGACTAAAAATTTTTTCTAAATGAAAAGGTGATAATAAAAAAGCTATTTCCTGACTATACATAGTTTCTAGAAATATTTTCTCCTTTAAATTTCGGATTTTCTTGTGATGCCAACACGTATGTAAACATCCCCAAGCTCCATTACCTACTCTATGCAAGTGAAGTGCTGTAATAAACTTAGTTCCATTACTATGAACCTGAGAATCTGTTCCAATGGAAAGTCGATATTGTTTATTAGGATCACTTTTTACAAAGTGATATAGCCGATCAACTACATGATCAAAACTCATATTTCTTTCACTTACATTGTAAAATCGATACTGATCTTTCTTCACGTATATGACCTCCCTTTTCATAACAATACATAATAATGTATTCATTAAGAATTGGGATTAGCACGCCCTTACTATTTTGTCATAAAATATTAAAAAAAAAAGAAAAAACAAGCTAAGCTTGTTTTTTCTTTTTTTATGAAATAATTTCATATATTTCAATTGCTACCATATCGATATTATCGAATGGGAACGTTTGTGGTTTTTCACCTTGTTGAAATACTTCTAATTCAAAAGTTTCATTTTTCTCAGAATACTTTACGCTACACTTTCTTTCACCGTTAACTTCAAAATATCTTTGAGCAACCTCACCGTTCGTAGCTTGTTGTTTTAAACTTTCTAAGCGTTCTAAAATTCCTAATAATAAAGACATATTAGAACTCCTTTCTACCATGTGTCATTCCCTAAATATAGGTTTTACTTTCTTACAATTTCTATCCAAAAAACTTCTGATAGATTTCAGCTATGTAAGTGTCCATTAATAAGAATACTTCTATTTCAAGATAAATTCAAGAAAAATAGTCGTTTCAATTAAAAAACAAATTTCTTTATATACTATATTTTTCTATGTCATAATAGTTTTATACAAATGCTTTGAAAAAAAATAAAAAAGGATGTCGTTTTATGAAGATCGAATTATTCACACAAGATGGATGCCCTCCTTGTGAATTTTTGAAAAATTATTTAAAAGAAATGAATGCTTCTTATATTGAATATAACGTATCACAAGATGAAAGTGCTAAAAAAAGAATGATGTTTGAGTTAGATTCATACTCAACACCTACCTTAATAATTGATGATGAGGTAATTAGAGGCGTTCAAATGGAGCAAATTGAAGCCGCATTACAAAAATTTTAATCCATTATCTTTCAAATTAAAAACACCTAAATGAACAATCATTTAGGTGTTTTTTATCAATCTATACTACATTTGTTTTTAAGATTGTTTCAAGGACTTGTCCTAAAAAAAGTTTCTAATTATCCAACTCCTATAAAATGAAAAACAAAAAACATGACGGACGATGCAAAAAGAACTTTCGAAATAAGTCCTCTCAAATAAAATCCTCCTCGGGCTGAACTTTTACTAATCGTATCATTACTAGATTGAAATTTACTATACGAATCGTTCTTATCTTTTTTACATTAGATGACAGAGAAAAACACAACTTTTAATTAAAATAAGCTTTTATATATGAATTCGTCGATATTTAAGATTAAGATCAACTAAAACTCTATGCTCCAAATGAAAATTTTTTTGGGTAATTTCTCCCTGTATCTAGATCAAATTTAATGTTAAAGTTAGATAATTTGTGTTAACCTTTCATTTTTAAAACTTTTTAAACAGTTAGGGAGTGATATTATGGAGTATCGTGGTTCAACGGTCTACAATCAAGATGATTTTTTTTCAGAATACATTCGACGTAAGAATAGAGAAGATAGTCCTAACAATGCAATCGAAGGACCCATCATCAATGAACTAATTGGGAATGTTGATCGAAAAAACATATTAGATTTAGGTTGTGGTGACGCATCCTTCGGTAATGAACTTCTCCAACAAGGAGCTAAAACCTTTACAGGTATTGAGGGATCAGAGCACATGATTAAAGCAGCATTGACCAATTTAAAGGATACAGTAGGTACCATCCAACATACTTCAATCGAGGATTATCATTTTCCTACAAATTCATTTGAACTTGTCACTTCTAGATTTGCACTACACTATATTTCAAACATTGAGCTAGTATTTCAAAAAATATTTAATTGCTTAAAAGAAAACAGCCATTTTATATTTAGTGTACAACATCCATTAACTACTGCCTCCTTTTTAAGCAAACTCTCAGGAGATCGACGCGAAAATTGGATTGTAGACGATTACTTTCGAACTGGCGAAAGAAAAGAACCATGGATGAATAAAGTTGTAGTCAAATACCATCGAACAATTGAACAATATTTTAATCTTTTAAGAAAAACTGGATTCCGGATCGATCAATTACATGAAGGTACTCCAAAACAAATACATTTTAAAAGCGAAGAAGAGTTTTTAAGAAGACAAAGAATACCAATCGTACTTGTCTTTTCTTGTTTTAAATAAAATGATTAATTGTCGGAGATGCGGGGAGGCTCGATTCTACCACCTCAATAAAAAGCGAGCATTCTGAAGTTAAATCAACATGACATTACTTATTTAATTGACAATTTTTTTGACAACAAAAAAATGACTGCCTTTTTCAAAGCGACAGTCATTTTCTGATTAAACCTTATAGGAGAGTCATTAAAAAAGTAACTCATTATGTTTAAATAAAAAATCATAACTTAAGTCAATATATAAATAGCTTCCATTATTCATCGGATAAGAAAACGTTCGAATCTTTTCACCGGTTTCAATATCTCTGTACATATCTGATAATTGACCCTGATCATTTGATTGCATTTTCAAAACTGTTTCTAAAAAATATGGCCTCCAGCTCCAGTTCCTACCTTTATACTTTTCTTGAAGCTCCCACTGCTCACCATTAATTTTAAACAAGTTAGCTGATTGCTGAAAACCATCCTCATCACAAATATACATCCTAAAACAAAAGGAATTTAATTCACTAGATATATTAATTAAAAATGAATTTAAATCCGCTCCTAATTTAAATTTATTAATTGTCGATTCGACTTTTTGTTGTATTAAATTAGTCATATCTCTTAGCGCAATTAATTTGTTCTTTTCGCCTCGAATATATTTTAAGATATCATTCTTTAGTGGCTCACATTCATGATTTAACTGACTAATTGATGGTTGTGGTATAAACAAGTATGCGCCTTGATAGAATCTTCCACCATTCTTCCATGCATTTCTTAATTGAATTGAATCGATTATTCCGTCATAGTACATCGATGCCCCTACTTTTCTTGCCACATAAATTACGGAATTTAATAAATCTTGAAATGATGATGTATGAAGTTGTTGAACCATTTTAAAATCGATTTTAATGATATCAGGAGACAAAAATCGAAGTTTTTCTAAGTTAATTAACTTCTCATTTACGCTATTAATTGCAAATTTAATACCATAAGTTTGATAATATGTAATTAAATTTTTTAGTTCTTTCTCAAAACCATAAAAAAGTTGATGTTGAAGAATAATGACAATTTTATTTAGATGTATGCCCTTCTCTTCATAAGATTGTAAAATTGATAAAAGATTTTCTGGGTCATCTGAAAGAAGCGCTGAAGGGTGACGATTAATAAAAATACCACCATCGAATTTAGATTGTACAACTTCATCGAGAGCTTGAATTAATATATGATTGTCAACCTCTAATAAGTAGTCATCTGGCACCAAATCATTTGCAAAGAAGAATTCAAGGCTGTGTAAATTTTCAAGTTTCAGTCTACCAACAACCTCTACTCCTACACAATTTTGTGTATCGGCTCCATAGATTGGTTGAAAATATGGTACGACTTTATCTAAGTTACTTATTACGTCTAAAGGATCCATTTTGAACCTCCTTCTAGAATGGGTATTGATGTAAGGACTGTCCTCCATCCATTGTAAAACAAGAACCATTAATATAACCAGCCTCATTTGAAAATAAATATGCACAAAGTCCTGCTATTTCTTCTGGAGTACCTAACCTGCCTAGTGGTACACTTTGTATTGTTCTGTTTTCTAATTCCTCAGAAAGCCATAGTTTAGCCGCTCCACCTGTCCGCTCAATAGGTCCAGGAGCAATCGCATTGACTCTAATTCCATATTTCCTACCCCACTCAACTGCTAATGTTCTTGTCATAGCAAGAACACCGGCTTTAGCTGATGCAGAGTGTATGACTCCAGGACCCGCATCCCAAGCATATGTAGCAATTATATTTGTAATTGCACCTTTAATCTTATGTTGTATCATATACCGTCCTACTTCAGAACTACAATAAAAGGTTCCGTTTAAAACTATATTTATAACCGTGTTCCAACCGTTTACAGACAAATCCTCCGCAGCACAAATAAAATTACCTGCCGCATTATTTACTAAGAAATCGATCGTCCCAAATGTTTGATCAACTTCATTTACCATATTTTTAATTAAATCAGGATCCCGAACATCCATTGCTATTGGTAATACTTGACCATCAAATTGTTCAATTTCTTCCTTTGCATTATTTAATTTTTCTAAATCTCTTCCGGCAATGACCACTTTTGCACCTTCCTTTGCAAAACGCATAGCCATTGCTTTCCCCATACCACTAGAGCCACCAGTAACGATCACAACCTTATCCTTCACTCGTATCACTCCCTTTATTTCTTTAGTTTAACAACATTTTGTTATTTTGAGAATATTTTTAACAATTAAACTATTTAATATAGTATGCAGTATTTATTTCTTTAAAAAGGTCGGGGGACAATTGAAAATAAAACTTATATCATTTTTTTTACTATTAATTTGTACAATCTATTACTCAGTCTATGTTGAGCCAACATCAATTCGAACTAAGCATTTAACTTTTTCAGACAATCGGTTAAATTCGAATACTACTATTAAATTAATCCAAATCTCTGATACTCATTTTAAACATAAAAAAGATATAGAACGATTTAAAAAGGTCGTAAATAATATAAATCAAATGAAGCCAGATTTTATTCTATTTACTGGGGATTTGGTTAGTGATATACGAAAGTTTTCCTACAAGCATGAAGTTATTCAGCTTTTAAAGGAACTTAGTCCAAAAATAGGAAAGCTTGCAATATACGGTAACCATGATCATGGAGGTTATTTTACTGAACAATACGAAGAACTGTTATCCGAAAGCAATTTTATATTATTAAAAAACGAAGAAATAACTTATTACGTTCAAAACCAAAAAGTTTCATTTATCGGTCTCGATGATTATATGTTAGGAAACAAACAATATAATGAAATTTTAGAGAGAATTCAAAAAAATAGTTATACAGTTGTTCTCGCTCATGAACCTGACATTGCTGATTTGACAAAAAACTATCCGATAAATCTTCAGCTCTCTGGACATAGTCACGGCGGTCAAATCTATTTACCTTTATATAAGTCCTTTATAATGCCTCCTTATGCAAAGAAATACAACCGAGGTGTTTATACTCTCTCAAGTAAGTATAATAGTCATTTAGTCGTTTCAAATGGAATTGGAACAACTAAACTACCAATTCGCTTATTTACTCCACCTGAAATCGTATCAATTGAAATTTCAGGTCAAATAACTCCTCACAATTCTCACCCATACTAGGTTGGTTACCTATTTTTATGGGTACTTGCTCAATTATTTTAGGACTCCATACACTAATATTGAAGACTAGAGAGGAGGTTAAATACATGAATTATCAATATCACCCTAATTTAAATCATTATTATAGAGAAGATCAAGCTCCATCCTACTACTTTGATCATAACGAACAACGCTTTGTTCCTTTTTTCCCATTTTTGCCAATAATAGGAGGATTAGCGGGATTAGCAGGCGGATTCGCGTTAGGTGCACTAGCATTTAGACCACCTTATTATCCGCCATATGGACAATACCCACCATATCCAGCATATCCTCCGTACGGTGGTGGATTTGGTGGTGGATTCGGTGGTGGATTCGGTGGTGGGTACCCTGGATACCAACAACCTTACCCACCTGTAAATCCTGGTGCATATTTACCTAGTAATGCAGGATTAAATTCGCCAGGTAACATAGGACCCTATCCATACTAATTAAATTAAAAAGCTAGTCGCATTAATGAATATTATTTCGATTAGCTTTTTATTCTATAACCACTTCTCCAGATTTGATTTGAAAAAATTTAAACTAAAGATATAATATACTCATATCTATTATTTTTCGGAGGTAACCAAAAAGCATGAAATCGAAAGAACCTAGCCTGAATAAACTAAATTTTACAAATGAAGAAATTTTTCAGGCAATATTTGTTGTAAATAAACATGCTAAAACAGCACTTGAACCAAGTGAACTATATTCACTAAAAAGACAAGCTATATTAAAGCTTATTGATAAAGGAATTGCTAAGAAAGTTGGATTACATTTTTCAAATAATCCCAAGTCAAGTAAACAACAATCTGATGTGTTGATTGCTTGTGGAGATTTTTTCTTTCATATACCACCTTTAAAAGAAGACTTTAAACTTCTCCCGCATTTAGGAATATTAGAAAATACTCATCGTAACCCAAAAGTATCCATGTCTTTAAGCTATGCAAAAAAAATACTTCATCATTTCATAGGTATTCAAAACGTTAAATCTGAAAACCATTTCAAAAACGGATCTAACTACCGAAGAAATACCCCAGGGCAATTTTTAAGAGCTTCTTCATTTCTAAATAACTCTACATTTACTTTTCCGAGTGAACCAATTCGTAAAAATAAAGGTAAGCAAGAGAAATAAGTTGTAACAATTCCTACTAAAATAACATTAATATAGATTAAATGGGAAGATTAAAGACCTTTTAAATTAAAGCGTTTTTAATCCTTCCCTTTTTTTATTTGAATGTACGGAAAATCATTATTTTCCTTTCATATTTTAGTAGATTTGTCTCACCTAATACATGGGACAAGCATACTATATGAATAGGGGGTGATTGATCTGTTCGGTAATAATAACTTACAAGATCTTATTCGTTATATTGCTGGGTTCTTATTTGCACTTCAATTGTTACTAAATTCTTTTGGGTTTAAATTCCTAAATAATGAACAAATTGATGCTGTAATAAATATAATTTCATTCCTTTTTATTTTATACTTCGGTACTAAGCATAATTATTTAGGTAAAAAAGGACAAGCTCAAAAGGCTGTACTTCAAGAAGCAGGATTAGAAAAAACAAATAAGCAGACAAATTCGGATTAATAGATTACTTAATGTCTACTTTTTGATAGATTAGATTACAAATTTAAAGATTTGGTTTGAGAGTGATTAAACATTGTGTCACTCTCTATTTTTTAGTCGAATTTATGCTACTTTTTAAGTAATATTTTCTATTTTTCTCTATTTTTCCTCATATATTGATTTTAATTTTAGTAATCATATGGACTTTGTTATACATTGTAGAATTATTTTAAGTAGATTAGGTAGGATAAATTTAACTTTGTATTGAATGTTCTAAAAACACATATTTTTCAGGAGGATATCAAATGTCAGTAATTTTTACAAGTAAAGACATTTCAAAGAAATTAAAAATAGGTAAATCTCGTGTAAGAGAGATTAGCAAGGAACTAGAAAAGAAAGAATATCATTTTACAAAGAACCAAGATACTAGGATTTATAATCAAAACGATTTCGAATTATTTCAATTGATAATTAAAGAGTACCAAAAGAATGAAAATCTTTTACAATCAGTTGAATATGCATTAAATAACCAGTCAGTTCAAAGTCAATCAGAAGTTCATGTAAATGAAACAACTTCTATTGAGAATGAAATTACAGAAAAAAATACAGAAATCATTACAAATAACACCCCGAATATTCCTCTAGAAAATAACATACATAATAATTTTGACATAAAGAATGACATGGAAATAATTGAACTAAAAAAGAATGATATTGTTGAAGAAGCAGATTCTCAAATTGAAACAATTGATTCGGAATTAATCCAGCATTCACTTTTACAAGAAGTAGCACTTTTAGAAGCGTCTGTATCCCAATTAGAACCAATCGAAGTAGTAGAGAACAGTCAAATATCATCACAAGATACAAAGCAAATAGAAGAATCATATTCCCAACTAGAAACAATTGATGAATACGTAATGGAGCAATCTTTTTCACAAGATTCTCAGAAGTTTGAAGACTCATTATCTCAATTAGAAATAATTGAAGAAGTCGTACTAGAGAAACCTTTACAAAAAGAAGAGCCTGTTACTTCATTCGGTGCATTATCAATGCAAACAGAGCAACATTCTGAGGATGAAGAAGTCCAAGACTATCGTTTTGAAGAAATGACTGTTGAACAAGTACTTGAGGAAAATAAAAAACTACCTGATGAAGTAGTACTTTCAGAGTTAAATGATTCAAGCGTAGTAACGGAACCGATCATTTCGAAAGAGACTGTTACTACTTTTGTACCGACAAATTCAAATCAAATTATGTTTGAAGAGTTTATGTCCCAAATTACGAATCTAGCTTATCAAAATGAACAAATCCTTACCCAAAATCAAACATTAATCAAACAGAACTTGGAGAAGGATCAAAAGTTAGAAAAAATATTGTATTCAGTTGAAGAAAAAAGTGAAGAGCTTCAAGGGTTAGCAACAGTAATTGAAGAAAAAGATGAAAAATTAGAGCAAATGTTTGAAGAAATTAAATCAAAAGAATCTGGTCGAGATGCTCAATTAATGAGGATGATTAGAGAATTACAGGAAACAAAGAAGATGGTTGCTGCTTCAAAGGAAAGAGACTGGAAAAATGCAATTAAGTCACTCTTTTTTAAACCAAAGTCAGTAAAATAATTTGTTTATTTAGATAGCACTTTTAATATATTATGAAATTTAAAGATTTTTAGTTTGAAAAGAGAAGGGAATTTTCCCTTCTCTTTATTCGTTCATTATACCTCTTCATTTTGCTCTTGATGATAAGCTGGTAAGACAATATGAACTTCAGTACCTTTGCCTTCTTCACTTAAATACTCAATCGTACCCTTATGCGCTTCGATAATACTAAAAGTAACCATTAAACCTAGGCCTGTTCCTTTTTCTTTTAAAGAATAAAAGGGTTGTCCTAAACGATCCAATTGTGCTTTCGACATGCCTACTCCATTATCTTTCACAACTATTCGTATGTACTCTCGATCTCTTTCTTTCTCAATATTTGCTTCAATTTTAATATAGCCCTTCGTGTCCTTTATAGCTTCTACACCATTTTTTAGAACATTAATGATTGCTTGTTTAAGTTTAGCTCGATCTCCGACAGTATACATATCCTCATTTACATTTACTTGTAAGAAAGCACCTTGCAGTGAGGCGTAACTTGACATTAATGTTGTTACTTCATTCAATTGTTCTGTCATATTAATTATTTTCTTTTCTTCTATTTGAGGTCTAGCTAAGTTTAAATAATCCGAAATGATATTTTCTGCCCGGTCTAGTTCAGCTAATACAAGTTTCATATACTCTCTATTCGTTCCACTTTCTTGATTCTCAATTAACTGTATGAAACCCCTTACAACTGTTAATGGATTTCGAACTTCATGAGCTACACTCGCCGCAAGTTCACTCACCATATTTAATTTCTCTGATTTCTGCATTTGAACACGAATTTCAGCATTTTCAAATAAAAACTCTCTTAAATAAACATGAAACAGCATTGTAATTGTTAAAACAGTAAAAAATATGCATGCCGAAAAAATTGTTTGATCTGATTGGTACTCTTTTATACCATTTACCGTAGCTTCATAATAAAGTAAACAGACCATACTGAACGAAAATAAAATTGGCATTAAAATACTTAAAGCAAATTTCTTTCGTTTAGAAAAACTTACCCAATGTGGTGAAACAATAAATGGTAAGATACACGAAATCACTTCAAAAGGAAAGGATTTCAAAGATGCTAAACCATATAGCAAATACACAAAAACTGCTTTCGTTAAAATAATAATCGTTCCAATCAATCTTCCACCATATAAAATAGATGAATAGATTAATAAAATACTAAAAGTAATAGCCATGCTTTCACTAATGTGAATTGGGTAAAGCAAGCAAATAAAAATATTAAAAAAAGTTAGCAATCCAACTAATATCCTATTTTGTTTCGGGCTTGTATTGTGGTATCTACTAAGCCAGAACATTTCATATAAAAAGACCGGAATGATTATGATTGCAAATTGAATTAATAAATCTTTTAATTGCAGCATTAAAGTGTCCCCCACCCCTTCTTTCAACAAATTATAACATAGTTATTTAAACTTCTAATTATTAATACAAAAAATTCGAAAAAAACATTTCTACATAGTAAGACACATTTTTACAAAGTATTCTAAAATAGAAGAAAAGTCGTCAAGCTTAAGTGCTTAACGACTTAAAACCAACCTTTTCTTTTAAAAAATATGTACATTAGGACTGTAACTAATCCCATTAAAATTAAAATGAATAAGTATCCATATTTCCACGTTAATTCTGGCATATAATGGAAATTCATTCCATATAAACCTACGATAAACGTTAGTGGTAAAAAGAAAGATGATATAATTGTTAATGTTTTCATGATATTATTCATTTTTTCTGAGCTTAATGAAAAATAGCTTTCTCGAATATCGGAAGCTAAATCTCGATTCGTCTCAATCATATCCGAAAGCTTCATTAAATGATCGTGTATGTCTTCGAAATAAATTCGATGTTCAGATATATCTTTAAATCGATTCGAATTAAGGATTCGATATAATAAATCACGAGTTGGTAAAATCGTCCTTCTTAATTTCGATAAATCCGATTTAATATCATATAATCTTTCTACAGCATTATTTACTTGTTTCTTTAATGGATCTATTTCTAGGTCTGATAGTTCATCCTCCAAGCGATAAATTAGTGGAAAATAACTATCAACAAGCTCATCAATAATTCGATGAGTTAAATGAAGTGGACTCTTTGAAGCTCGACGATCTGACATTATATTATCTAAAACTAGTTGTACAGCCGGACTTTTATTGATATGAAAAGTGACAACATAATGATCACTTACAAAAATATCTAGTTCCGTCTCCTCTAAGTCTATTTTATTTAATTCGTGCAAAATTAAAAAATGATATCCTTCATAGTAGTCAAGTTTAGGTCGCTGTACATATTCCAAACAATCTTCAATCGCTAAAGGATGAAATTTAAATACGGTTGATAAAAGTTGAATCTCATCTTCGGTCGGTTCATTAATATCTACCCAATACCATAAGTAATTATTTGATTTTGCATCTGCAATTGTTATATTTCGTTCGATTTCACTATTTTTAGTTATTCCTATTACTTGTAACAAGTTATTACTCACCTTCTTTAGGCAATCAAATTATTTCACTACTAAATACTTTTTTTATTATATGGTAAAATGAAGAAAATTTCATTGAATAGTTCGATTAAAAAGTTTAATTTTAATATAAAAATAATAAGTAGAGGGTTTAAAAATGGACAAATATATAAATGAAAGTGTAAAAGAAATCCAAATTTCCGGTATTAGAAAATTTGCCCAAAAAATTGAAAAATATGACAATGTCGTTGCTTTAACATTGGGTCAACCTGATTTTCCAACTCCAGCACCTATTAAAGAAGCTGCTATTCATGCAATTAATCTAAATCAAACAGTCTATACTCCTAATGCAGGACTGCCTGCACTTAGAAATGCTGCTTCTAATTTTTTAAAGAATAAATATGCTTTATCATATGATCCAACAAATGAAGTAATCGTTACTGTCGGAGCTAGTCAAGCACTCGATGTTACATTCAGAACAATCCTTAACGATGAATGTGAGGTTATTCTTCCTGCGCCAATCTACCCTGGCTATGCACCAATTATTCAAACATGTGGTGCAAAACCAGTTTTTGTAGATACATCTACTAGTGGTTTTAAAATTACACCTGAATTATTAGAAGAACAGATCACTGAAAAAACACGTTGTATTGTTTTACCTTATCCAAATAACCCAACAGGCGTCACATTAACGAAAGAGGAACTTGAGAATTTAGCTAACTACTTATCTCAGAAAGACATATTCATTTTATCAGATGAAATATATAGTGAGCTGACATATGATACGACTCATACTTCTATTGCAAGTTACCCTGGAATGAGAGAAAAGACAATTGTCATAAACGGTCTTAGCAAATCACATTCCATGACTGGTTGGAGAATTGGTTTTATCTATGCGCCTGCTTATTTAGCTCAGGAAATCTTAAAAGTGCATCAGTATAACGTATCATGCGCTACATCAATATCTCAATATGCAGCAATTACAGCATTAACTGATTGCATTGATTCTCCAATTGAAATGGCAAAGGAATATAAAATCAGACGTAATTATATGATTGATCGATTAGAAAAGATGGGTTTACCTTGTATTAAGCCAGAAGGTGCATTTTATTTATTCCCATCAATTAAAGAATTCAATATGCCTTCTATGGAGTTCGCACTAAATCTAGTAGAAAAACATAATTTGGCGGTTATTCCAGGAGAAGCTTTTTCTGAATATGGAGATTCTTATATTCGATTATCTTACGCTTATTCAATGAAAGAACTAGAAATTGCATGTGATCGATTAGAAGAGTTTGTAACTAGTCTTAGAAATTAATAAAAAAAAGCAGGGGTGGATTTCTTAATCCTCCCCTGCCTTTTTATCTAGCTTGTATTACTCTCGTTTTAAATAACAAGTCCTGAATTGTTTTATGGTCTTTTCTAAATAACATTAAATAGACATTAACTATTAATGGTACACCTAAAAATAGAACTGATATTCCTGCTATAAAGATAAAACGTATGAAAAAAAGTATCATTGTCGTTTCTTCATAGTTATCTTTTATCATTTTAATAGCTAAAAATCTTTGACCAAATGTCATCCCTTTATTAAATTGTGGAACAACTACAAATAATATGATCATAATAATTGAAATAACGATTAAATCGACCGTTGAATTTCCTGATGTAGAATTAAAACGACTTAAGATCTTCTCAGGATTCATCGTAATAATAGCGATAATGATCCCATAAGCTACTGAAACGATAAACGTATCGAATAAAAACGCACTTAATCGTTGATAAAACTTTGCAAGTTGAAAATTTTGCACTTGTTAACCTCTATTCATTAAATTATTGAATGTGGTGAGACGGATCGTATAAAGTATAAAGTGCTTGCGTTCCTTTTTCATCTAAACCATTTTTAGACAGTTCATCGTAGCATTTTTTTGCAAGTAAAAGTCCTGGTAGATTTAATTCCATCTTTTCAGCTTCTTCAATTGCAATTCCCATATCTTTTATAAAATGTTTAATATAGAATCCCGGCTCGAAATCTCCTTTTAAGACACGAGGTGCTAAATTAGATAATGACCAACTACCTGCTGCACCTGTAGAAATACTTCCTAATACTTTTTCACCGTCTAATCCTGCTGATGAAGCATATGCAAGAGCCTCACAAACTCCTAACATACCTGAAGCTATTGCAATCTGATTACACATTTTTACATGTTGTCCACTACCAGCATTTCCATGATACGCAATATTTTTTCCTAAAACATCAAATAATGCTGACATTTTATGAAAAGTTTCTTCTGCTCCACCAACCATAATTGCTAATCTAGCTTCTCTTGCCCCTAAATCTCCACCTGACACCGGTGCATCTAATGATGACATACCTACTGATTTCGTTAGCTCATCAATTTTTTTAGCTAAAGTTGGTGTCGAAGTTGTAAAGTCGATAAAAGTAGTTCCTTTTGAAGCTGATTGGATGATCCCATTATCGCCTAAATATACTTCTTCTAAGTCACTTGGATAGCCAACCATCGTACAAATAACTTGACAATTTGGTGCTAATTCTTTAGGGGTATCATACCAAGTTGCACCCAAATCAATTAGTTCATTTGCTTTTTCTTTTGTACGATTATAAATATGTAATTTTGCACCTGCATTGATTAAATGCTTTGCCATGCTTTTACCCATAACACCAATTCCGATAAATCCAACTTGTAAATCTTTTAAATTAATTGCTTCCATTTTACACACTCCTCTTTTACTATCCACAAATAAAACTACCATAAAAATTATTAATAAAAAAGCCTGAGCTATTCTTATAAAAAATAAGCAAACTAAAACTAATTTCAAATTAAATTTAGGTTATTTCAACACTAATTTGTTGACTCTAATAATGGAACTATCTATATTAAAAAAGTACATAAAAATGTATTAATGCACCTAATTTTTGGAGGTATTTTCATATGAAAAATGAACAATTTTTTGAAATGATTAAAGAACGAAACTCTACTCGAGTATTCGATTCTTCTACTGAAATCAGTAGCAGCGAAATAACTGAACTTCTTGAAGCTGCAATGACTGCACCATCTGCTTGGAATTTACAACATTGGAAATTCGTTGTATTCCATGGTGAAGACGCGCAAGGTAAATTATTACCTGTGGCATATAACCAAGGTCAAATTAAAGATGCTTCATGTGTAATTGCTGTATTAGCCGATACACAATCAGCAAAAAATGTTGACTTAGTTTTCGGACCTGCAGTAGAAGCTGGTTTTATGACTCAAGAAGCAAAAGACAAATTAAAAGCAAACGTTGAAAACGCCTATGCAACAGAACAGCGTAATCGTGAACAAGGTATCTTGAATTCTTCTCTTGCTGGTATGCAATTAATAATGGCTGCTTCTGCAAAAGGTTGGAACACTTGTGCAATCGGCGGATTTAACGAACAAGCGTTTAAAGAAACTTTCTTAACTGATAATCGATATATTCCAACGATGTTGATTGCCATTGGTAAAGAAAAAGTACCAGGACATCATACAACACGTTTTTCTGCAAAAGAAATGTCTATTTGGATTTAATTATCAATAAAAAGTAAAAGGGATTCTGACAAAAGTCGGAGTCCCTTTTATGTCAATTCGATTCATTAACAATGTTGTTCAACAGTAATGATTAATCTCTTAAGTAATTCTAGAGAAGAATCAATTGCTAATGAATAATATCTATGTGTGCCTTTTTGCTCAATTTGTACTAATTGATTATCACGTAAAATTTTTAAATGATGTGATATAGCCGGTCTAGATAATGAAGTTTTTTCGGTTATTTCATTAACAGTTAGCGCTTCACCTTCTGATAACATTAAAATGATATCCTGTCTGTAAGGATCGCTTAACGCTTGGAACAAGGGAATACATTCTCTAAATACTTCAATTGCTTCTTTACTCAAATCTTCCACCTACTTTTATTATCCAAAAATAATCTTATTCGTTTAATAATTTAAACATACACTAAATTAAAGATTCGAATTTGTCAACAGTAGGAGTATTTTAATTCGGTTTGTCATCAACCTAAATAGAGATATATTCTTAAAAATAAAACAACAGGTTTCCCTGTTGTTTTAAATTAGATGCTATTAACTAAGTTAACAACTTCTTCAGCTGTAGACATAGATAAAGCTTTTTCAGCTAATTTCTCCATTTCAGCTTTAGAAA
This sequence comes from Gottfriedia acidiceleris, assembly GCF_023115465.1. Classification (NCBI taxonomy): domain Bacteria; kingdom Bacillati; phylum Bacillota; class Bacilli; order Caryophanales; family Bacillaceae; genus Gottfriedia; species Gottfriedia acidiceleris. Next base: position 3,282,857 of record NZ_CP096034.1, read on the forward strand.
GTTTAGCCATTTGACTACGAGCAGGTAAGATTGAAGTAGCACTCATAGAGAATTCATGTAAGCCTAATCCAACAAGTAAAGGAATAGCTAATGCATCTCCAGCCATTTCTCCACACATTCCAGCCCATTTACCTTCTTTGTTTGCAGCATCGATTACCATTTTAACTAATCTTAAAATAGATGGGTTATATGGTTGATATAAATAGGAAACCTGTTCATTCATTCGATCAGCAGCCATTGTATATTGGATTAAATCGTTTGTCCCGATACTAAAGAAGTCAACTTCCTTAGCGAATACATCTGCTAGAACAGCAGAAGCAGGGATTTCTACCATCATACCAATTTCAATATTGTCTGAGACTTGAACATTTTCTTTTACTAACTGTTCTTTTTCTTCTAATAAAACAGCCTTTGCAGCTCTGAACTCATCTAAAGTTGCAATCATCGGGAACATAATTTTTAAATTACCATATACACTTGCACGTAGTAATGCACGTAATTGTGTACGGAATATTTCCTTCTGATCTAAGCATAAACGAATTGCTCTGTAGCCTAAGAATGGGTTCATTTCTTTTGGTAAGTGTAAATAAGATAATTCTTTATCTCCACCGATATCTAGTGTTCTAACAACTACCGGTTTATCACCCATACTTTCAAGAACTGTTTTGTATGATTCAAACTGCTCTTCTTCTGATGGGAAGTTATCGCGTCCCATATATAAGAACTCAGTACGGTAAAGGCCAACACCTTCACCACCATTATTGATAACGCCATCTACATCATTTGGAGTACCAATGTTAGCTACTAACTCAACATGATGTCCATCTTTCGTAACAGTTGGCTCATTTTTCAGTTTAGCCCATTCAACTTTTTGAAGCTCGAATTTTTCTTTTTTAGCTTTGTACTCTTCTATTTCTTCATTAGAAGGATCTACTATTACATGACCATCTAATCCATCAACAATGACCATTACGCCATTTTGGATTTTACTAGTTACTTCTTTTGTCCCTACAACAGCAGGAATTTCAAGAGAACGAGCCATAATAGCTGAGTGAGATGTACGACCACCAATATCAGTTGTAAAACCTAATGCATATTTACGGTTTAATTGCGCTGTATCAGATGGTGTTAAATCTTCTGCAATAATAATCACTTCTTCAGTAATATTTGCAGGGTTAGAAATCGTAACACCTAAAAGATGCGCCATTACACGTTTCGTAACATCGCGGATATCTGCAGCGCGTTCCTTCATATATTCATTATCCATGCTTTCAAACATTTGAACGAACATTGAAGCAACTTCATTCATTGCAAAATCAGCGTTGACACTTTCAGACTTAATTTTATCTTTAACTGGGTTAACTAGCTCTGGGTCATTTAAAACTAAGATGTGCGCAGAAAAGATTGCTGCTTTATCTTCACCAAGTTCAGCATTTGCATGATCACGAATTTTTTCTAATTCAGTGTTAGAAACTTGAATTGCATTGTCAAGTTTAGCAATTTCAGCATCAATATCTGAAATTTGTTTTTTAACAATGTTTAATTCAGGATTTTCTAAGCGAAATGCTTTAGCAATTGCAATTCCACTAGAAGCGGCAATACCTTTAATATGTAAAGACATTATTCGCCTAAACCTTCTTTTTTCATTGTATCATCGATTGCAGCGATAGCTTGCTCTGCATCTTCACCGTTAGCGCTAATTTTGATCTCAGTTCCTTGTTGAATACCTAAAGACATTACACCCATGATTGATTTTAAGTTAACTGTTTTACCATTATACTCAAGATTGATATCAGAATTAAATTTACCTGCTACATTTACTAATAATGTTGCTGGACGAGCGTGAATTCCAGAATCAGCTGTTACTTTAAAAGTTTTTTCCATAATAATTTATCTCCTTTGTGATTAAATCTACATTTTTGGTATAGACATTTGGCCTACTATAAATATTCTATTAAAAGGGGTGCATAGTGTCAACTATACTACCCCTTTTAAAATCAAACATTTTTCGTCTATTTAATTAGATTTATTTAATCTTAATGATGCCTACTTCACCTTTTGATTGCTTACCTGGTTTTTCAATGACAACTTGCTGTCCTTCAGCTAAGTTTGTAAATACAACAGGTGTAATTGTAGAAGGTGCATTTTCACGAATAAAGTGTAAATCAATTTTCACTAATTGTTGACCTTTTGTTACTTTCTCACCTTGAGATACAAGTACTTCAAAGCCTTCACCATTTAGTTTTACAGTATCAATACCAATATGGATTAAAATTTCTTTTCCACCATTTGATAAAATACCAATCGCATGTTTTGTTGGGAATACATTTACGATTTCGCCATCTACTGGAGATACAACTGTACCTTCTGAAGGAATAATCGCAAATCCATCACCCATCATTTTTCCAGAAAACACTTGATCTGGTACTTCTGTAATTGGGATTATTTCCCCTTCAATTGGATTAATAATCGCTTCTTCAATAGTAGTATCTACTGCTGAAGCTGTTTCTTTATGTGCTTCTTGACTAACAACTGGTGTTTTTCCAGTCATAATGTCTTTAATTTGTGATTTTAATGTATCTGATTTAGGTCCAAAAATTGCTTGAATATTATTTCCGACTTCAAGAACACCCGCAGCACCTAATGATTTTAAACGATCTTTATTTACTTCATCTTTTGAATTTACTTGTACTCGTAATCGTGTGATACATGCATCTAATGAAGAAATATTACTTTTCCCACCTAATGCTTGTAAAATTTCATATGGTAATTCATTAGCTGGCGTGTTACTTGTAGTATCTTCAGCGATTGCATCTTCACGTCCTGGAGTTTTTAAATTCCATTTTCTAATTGCAAATCGGAAACCGAAGTAGTAAATCACTGCTAATACTAAACCGACGATGATTACCCACCACCAGCCAGTTCTATTCGGTAGAACACCAAATAATAAGAAGTCAATTAGACCTCCTGAGAAAGTCATACCAATTTTAACGTTTAATAATTGCATGATCATAAATGATAAACCAGCAAAGATTGCATGAATTCCAAATAGTACTGGAGCAACAAATAAGAATGAGAATTCAATTGGCTCTGTAATACCTGTCAAGAATGAAGTTAATGCTGCTGAAGCTAAAATACCACCAGCGATTTTTTTATTTTCTGGTTTTGCTTCATGATACATAGCTAATGCAGCAGCTGGTAAACCAAACATCATGAATGGGAATTTACCTACCATGAATGTACCAGCAGTTAATTTTACTCCGTCTTTTAATTGGGCAAAGAAGATTTTTTGATCCCCGTGTACAACCATACCTGTTTTATCAGTATATGAACCAAACTCAAACCAGAAAGGTGCATAGAAAATATGATGTAAACCAAATGGAATTAATGAACGCTCAATCACACCAAAGACGAATGCTGATAATGTTAAGTTCGCATCAATCATATTATGTGAAAATGCGTTTAAACCGTGTTGAATTGGCGGCCAAATAAAGCACATTAAAATACCAAGTAATACTGAAAACGCTGCTGTAGCAATTGGTACAAATCGCTTACCTGCAAAGAAACCTAAGTATGATGGCAAATCAATTTCATAATATTTATTGTAAGCCCATGCTGCTAAAATACCGACGATAATACCACCAAAAACACCTGTCTGTAATGTAGGTATTCCTAATACATACGCAAATGAAGGGTCATCAAATTTGGCAATATTTAATGTTTTATCTAAAACTACATATTGTCCAACATCTTTGAACACACTCATTGTTTTATTCATAATTAGGAATCCAACGATAGCTGCTAAACCTGCAACACCTTCTCCTCCTGCTAAACCAACAGCGACACCTACTGCAAATAATAATGACAGATTACTAAAAATGATGTCACCTGATTGTTCCATAACTTTTGCTACTAGTTGGAACCAGTGCGCGTCAAGAAACGGTAAGTACTTTAATGTTTGTGGATTTTGAAATGCATTACCGAATGCAAGTAACAATCCAGCCGCTGGTAAAATTGCAACTGGGAGCATAAGCGCTTTACCAACTTTTTGTAAAACTCCAAAGATTTTCTTAAACATTGTCTTCCTCCTTTTATCCAAACAAAAAAGGCATGAGCAGAAAAAATGAGATTATTGAATCCTGGATATAGTTTCCCCTACCCAAGTATAATAATTCACATTTTTTCAACTCATGCCTGATCGAATCAGTAACACGTTTAATGTGTACAATATTCAATTTGTTTTTAATGATTTCGCTTTCATTATATCTATAGATTTTAAAAATATCAAGCCAAATTACCTATTTTTTTTAATATTTATTTACTAGTTAAAAAAGCGCTAGATTGCTCTCTAGGCTTATTGAATTATTATTTTATTTTACTCTGAACAAGTCGTTCTAAGTGTAAGGTTAAGTATATTACTTCGGCTTCACTTGCTTTTTTATTTAATGAAGCTTGGATTGACTTTAAAATTTTCCATGCTAAATCATAGCATACTGGGTATTCTTTTTTTAAGATAATGCCCAAAGCTGGTGACTCTTCAGATGAATTACCATGAAATATACGGTCAATTAAAAATCGCAAATGCCGAACTAATCTTGAATAATGAATACTTTCTTTATCAATTTCAATTTGTAAATATTCTTCTATATAAATTACTAAATCTTTAATGATCTGAGAGAACTTATTTACATCCGATACAACTTCCATCGATAAATTACTAACGATATGGAGAGTTACAAACCCCACTTCTTCGATAGGTAAATTGATATCAATTTCTTTATTTATCAAATCAATAACTTCTTGTGCAATTTTAAAATATTCCGGATACATTGCTTTCGTTTCTTGCAAGAAAGGATTATCAACATTATAGCCTTCTCTAATACGTTTGATCGCAAATATTAAGTGGTCAGTTAACCCAATATGAATTTGCTCATTTAAAGTACATCCTGTTCTTTCAGAAATTAAATAAATCGCCTGCTGCAGGGTACCCATTAATTTTTCATCCATAAAGTTGATTAATGATTTATATTGTTTTTGTTTTTGTTCATCTTTTAAGATAAACATTTTTTCTACTACACCTTCGGAAATTAAATCTCCTCTAGTTTTATTAAAACCGATGCCTTTACCTAGCAAAACTACTTCGGTATGATCGGGATTTTTCGCTATTAAAACATTATTATTAAGAACTTTTTTGATTGTATAACAGACTGACATCTCTGACATTTTTTTTATCACCCCCAAGTTTAAAAAATCGCTTTTATATCATAACATAATTTTTCTGAAAAAGTTAAAACGCAGTTTAAGTTTCATAAATTAATCATATTTTTTTGATAATCTATTATAGTAGGATAGAATATAAAAGTATAAATATAAATTGAGTAGGTGTTAAGAAAAATGATTAAGTTATTTGTTAGTGACCTGGATGGGACGATGTTTCACCAAGGTCAACTATTTGAACATGATGTAGAAGCATTAAAAACCCTTTTAGATCGTGGTGTTTTATTATGTTTTGCATCCGGGCGTTTAGATTATGAAATTGTTAAAATTATGGAAAGCTTAGAAGGCAATTTTCACCGTATTAGTATGAATGGAACTTATATTTATTCAAATGATGGAGAAGCTTTGTTAGATGCAACATTCCACCCAAGTGTAATCGATAAAGTTTACGAAATGATTTCACACGATAAATTTTTAATCTATGTGGCTGATCATTCAACATACTATATCGAAGAGAAAACCGATTTAGTAAGAGAAATTGAAAAGAACTCTAGCATGAATGCAGTTGAATTAAAAACACTAAAAACCGATTTAGGTAAATCGATTACCCCAAAAAAATATGTAGTTTTAGGTGAAGATGAGGACTTACTTGAGCTACAAAAAGAATTACAAAAAGAATTACCTGAATTTGTAACTTCTTTTATTTCTGCTAAAAATTGTTTAGATATCGTTCCAGTTAATGTGAGTAAAGGTTCAGCAATTCAAATATTAATCGATAAATTAGGAATTAAACCTGATGAAATTGCTTGTATCGGTGATGCATACAATGACATCTCAATGTTTGAGCTAACTCCTAATAGCTTTGCAATGGAAAATGCTGACGATGAAGTTAAGAAATATGCTTCGTATATCGTTCCTTCTGTAGCCGAAGCAGTTAATATTGTTTTACAAATTAAGTAAGAAGTAAGGGTGCTACTTGGTGCGCCCTTTTCTTATTGCAAGATAATTTATGGAGTTTTTTGCTTACTCACGAACCTTGCAGTTTCAGTTTTTTTATTTGCACTTCTACTAATTTAATTGCAGTTAGCCATTTTAATTGCACCTGCACCACCGCTGATGGGCCTCTAACAATGAAAAAAAGAATGCTTAAAAAGCACTCTTTTTAACGGTCAATATCAATTGTAAAACGATAGCGATCAGCACGGTAAATACAACTTACATATTCAAGTGGTATTCCCTCATTTATAAACGTTACTTGGTGTAATTCTAATGCAGGAGAATCCTCCGCTACTTCAAGAATTAATGAATCTTTTTCTGTCATTAAAGATGCTTTAATCCATTTTGTGGCTTTTTTAATTGAATAACCTAATGTAACTTCAAAGTATTCATATAAGGAATGATTCAATACTTTTTCATCTATTCGATTTACTAATTTTTTTGGTAGGTATGTTGTTTCAATTGCAATGGGATGATCATTTGCTAAACGACATCTTTCAATTTTAAAAATTTCAGAACCACTTTCAATCGATAAGACTTCTGCTAAATATTCATCAGCTTCAATCGTTGAAAATCCAAGAAGTTTATTCGTAGGGGTTAATCCTATAGATGTAATATCCTCAGAAAAACTCCTTAATGATTTTAGTGATTCCTCAACTTCAATCCCATCTTTTACTGATACAAACGTACCAATTCCACGTTTCCGACTTATTAATGATTCCTTTACAAGATTATTTAATGCTTGTCTTATTGTCATCCTGCTGACATTTAACATCTCACTCAATGTTTGCTCAGAGGGAATTCGCTCACCCGGTTTCCATTCTCCTGAGTTAATTTTATGCTTTAATATCTCTTGTATTTGAAAATAAATCGGTAACGGTGAATTTTTATCTAGTTTTAGCATTATTTATTACAAAGTGAGTATGCTTCTTCATCAACAACAATCGTTACGTTGTTGTGGTTTTGGAGTGCAGTAGCAGGACAGTTAATATCTAATTTTCCATTTAACATTTCCTTAACTGCTTCAGCCTTTTTGATGCCTGAAGCTACTAAAATGATTTCTTTCGCCCTCATAATTGAACCAATTCCCATAGTTACTGCATGTGTTGGGACATCTTCTTCGTTCTCAAAATAAATTTTATTTGCGTTACGTGTTGATTCTGTAAGTTCTACAATATGTGTAGGTGTATCAAATGGTGTCCCAGGTTCATTAAATGCAATATGGCCATTCTCACCAATTCCTAAAAGTTGTAAATCTACAGGATGCTTTTGTAGTAATTCTTCATAATTTTTACAAGCTTCTTCTAAATTTTTAGTATTTCCATTTGGTAAATGATTTTCTTTAAAATTTAAGTGGTTAAAAAGTTGGTCTGCCATATAAGTGTGGTAGCTTGTTTGGTCATCTTCAGCAAGTCCTACGTATTCATCAAGATTTACAGTAATGACATTTGACACATCTGGTTTATGAATACGGAAAAGTTCATAAATACCTAATGGAGATCCACCTGTAGCTAATCCTAATGTGAATTCCGCCTTCCCTTCAAATGCCTTTATCATTTTTTCATATGCTACTTTTGAAATTTCTTCTGCATTTTTTACTACGATTACGTTCATAAAGTCACCTCATTCATATTTTTACCTTGTCTAGTTGTATCAATAACGAAGAAATCCGGAGTCATTTGCACAAAATCAGCGTCTTTACCTTGTTCTAATACGCCTTTATGTTTAAGACCGAATTCTTCAGCTTGGTTTATTGATGTCATTAGTACTGCTTCTTCAGGACTACAGCCAGTAAATGCCATAATGTTTCTAAATGCATCATCCATTTTTAAAATACTACCCGCAAGCGTTCCGTCTTCTAATCTTGCACTTTTATTTTTTACAAATACAGGTTGTCCACCTAATTCATATTTGCCGTCCTTTAACCCTTTTGCTCTCATCGCATCAGTAATTACACTTATTTTTTTTGCCCCTTTTAGGCGATAAGCAAGCTTTACCATATCAGGATGAATATGAATTCCATCAGGTATCATCTCTACCATTACTCGGTCATCAAGTAATACATGTCCAACTGTTCCTGCTTCACGATGATGCATAGGTCTCATTTGGTTGTATAAATGTGTAGCGTGAAATATATTTCTATCTTCAAAATCTGAACGGATCGCATCAGAGTGACCTACTGTGCCAACTACATTAGTACGCTCTAACTCTTTTTCTAACTCTTTTGCACCTTCAACTTCAGGTGCATAAGTAACTAATTTGATTAATCCACCAGAAGCTTCTTGCCATTCTTTGAATAGTTCAACATCAGGATTAATAATGTATTCTAATGGTTGTGCTCCAGCTTTATTTTTATTAACAAACGGTCCTTCTAAATGAATATATTCAAAATGAGCACCAAGTTTTTTAGCCTCGTTTAAAGACTTTAAAGCATTTTTAATATTTTCTTTAGATTGAGTCATTGTAGTTGGGAAGAATGTTGTTACCCCTTCCTTCATCATTTCTTTACTCATCTTTACCATTGAGTTTGGATCAGCATCCATTGCATCGACATCATATGCACCGTGAATATGGACATCAATCATTCCTGGAATAATCACTGTTCCTTTTCCATCAATTATTTCTTCACCTTCATTTTCGTAACCATTCATATGACCAACAGAAGAAATTTTTTCATCGTATCGAATATAACCATTTTCAATTACTTCTGTCCCTGTGTAAATTTTTACATTAATAATTGATTTCATTTACTCTCCTCTTTCCTTTGCTTAAGAAGTCTTCGTCAATACCCCAATATAGAAAGTAGTGTTTACTTAATCATCGTTCACATTCATTTATATAAGTACTTTGATTTCTTCATAACTATTTTATGATATATACTCCTAGTTGTCTATACTACTATGAAGTAATTAACAAAAACGTCACAAATAATGACGGATTTAGTTTCCTTTTATCCTCTATACAAAAAAAGAAGTATTGGTTCTTGTCCTTCAAGGATCTACCAATACTTCTTGTTTTTCGATATATAAATTATGACCATTTGTTGATAATTCGATGTCTCCGAATTGGTCCGTTGTATATTGCTTAATTCCTAGGTGATTTAACCGTTTCATAACTGACCGATGTGGATGACCAAATAAGTTAAATTTATCATATGAAAGGATTGCGACTGTAGGATTTACAGCAAATAAAAACGCTTCTGAAGTTGATGTTGATGATCCATGATGCGGAATTTTTAGTACTTGAGCATTTATATTCTCATTTTTAATTAATCTTTTTTCAGTTTTTCTTTCAATATCTCCAGTTAATAAAATTGAAATGTCACTATATTTAACCTTCAATACAATTGAACTGTTATTATTTGTATACGATTTTTTCCCGCTATTTAAAACAGTAATTTCTACATTAGGGTCAAGCATTAGTTTTTCATTTAACTTTGCAATACTAATTGGGATATTCTTCTGATACGCTTCTTTCTTATATAAGTAATAAGAATGTGAATTATATTTTTTCCCACTATCCAGGATTTTTGTAATCTTAACACTATTCATTACTTTTAATAACCCACCAATATGATCGATATCTGGATGCGTACTGACTAATAGATCAATCGCATTTATATGTAGTCGCTTAAGTTTTTTTATAACGACTCCTCCATGTTCAACATCTCCTCCATCGATCAGCACAGTCTTACCATTTGGTAAAATCATAACCATGCTATCTCCTTGACCTACATCAAAAAAATAAATTAATAATGGGTGAGTAATATAGCCGTAATTTGTAATTCTTGCTTCACTATTTATGTTATTACTAAAAAAAGTAGTAAAAAAAATAAAGATAGAAAATATGAGAGAGTATCGATTTCGATTTTTGTTCATTCTCACTTCCTCCTAACATTATTTTCTCATAGCCATTTCAAAAGTATGTATGATGCCCATAAAAATAAGTTGGAATTTGAGTATACTTCAAATTGGAATTATTATTCAAATTAGTGTTAAAAATTAGCCCACAGCACGATAAAAAACTGTAAGCATTTTTTCGCTTACAGTCTTTTTAAATTACTCAAATACTTCCTCTAGTTTTTTTACAACTAACAAGGAGTCACTAATTTGTATAGTCGTATGACTTGTAATATAAACTCCATGCATACCTAATTTTAAAGCAGGAGAAATTTCATTCATGAAATTATCCCCGATTGACACAATTTCATGTGGCTTAACATTAAACTTATTCATGATATTTTTAAAGTGGTTTTCTGTTTCTAATGGCTTCTTACCATCCGTAATTTCTAGATGAAATAATTCAGTTAAATTAAGTAACTTCAATAATCTAGTAACATCTTCTCGATCAGAGTTTGTTAACAATACTAATTTTTTAGAATGCTTAACTTTCTCTAAAGCCTCTTTTAATCCTTTTATATAAGGAATATTAAACTCATTTGTTGCCATATACTCTTTAGTTTTATCATAACAGTGATATACGTCTCTTGCACCATAATGATAACTTGCTACTAAGGGAATCCACCAACCATCACCTACTGGGATATATGGTAATTCATAATTAATTTTTTCAAGATAATTCTCTGGAAGTTCGTCTTTAGAAAGTAGCTGTCCTTCCCAAGTAAATACTTGGATTGGCTTCAATGTAATTGGATCTAACGAGATGATCAAATCATTTTCTGTGTCATAAATTTTTCCAATTGTTAATGCATGGTCATAATCTTTTATTTTTTTATAATCCTTTAAAAAAGAATCACGCTTTTCTGTACTGATTTCATTAGCTAGTAACTTAGCATAGTAATCATAGTGCTCAGTACCATCATACAAAGTACCATCTAAATCAAAAACTAATACTTTTGAATTCATTAATAAATTATGCATTTCCTACTCCTTAGCTGTCTTTATCTTTTACGTCTAAAATAAAATCAAATGATTTTTGATCGTCATTTAATTTAAATTCATAAAATATTTTATACATACCCGCTTCAGGTAAATCAAGCTCATAGTTTACTTTTGAATGATTATTAGGAAGACTAAATAGCTTAAAATATGTTCCTTCTTCATTCATAATATAAAATTGTTGATCTGTAAATTTGGAACGTTTTTTAAATTGATCAAAATCAAAAGTAATTTTACTCTTAGTTTTTGGCAGAATTGAAGTATAAAGTAGAGAAACTCGATAGTCATCAGTCTTTTTCGTTAAAATAGCTGTCGGAAATACTTCTTCTTTTTTTTCCTTTTGTTTTTGGAAAATCTTTGTATCAAGCGTTTGATTATTTAAAAATATACTAACATAATAAGGAATGTCTTTCTTAAAAGCATATTTAAATGTAAATTGATTATTTCCATTATATACTGGTTCAATGACTTTATAAGATTTTAATTGATCTGTCGTAATAAATATTCTGATTTTTTCCCGTTGTAACACATTCATTGTTCTAGATGATACGGTTACTTCTTGTGAATTTTTTTTAGTTGTAAGATTCCATTTTACCTTTTGAACTTTTAGTTGGCTAACCTGACTACCACTTGATAATATACTATGATTAACTAGGCGATTGCTAATTAATAGAATAATTAATATAGCTATACATAGAGCTGCAATAAAACGAAATTTCATAGATCATTCTCCCTTAAATAGTTAAACTTAGTAATTTTTAGTTATTTCAAGAAAGCTGAAATTCTAATTGTAAACTCTTTCATTATTTTATCACCTGTGCAATAATTAAAATTCGCCATAAATTATCTGTTTTGGTTAATTTTGTCTATGAGTATTTCTATATTTACTATGTACTACGTCTATCTTACTTTTTCCTTTAATTAGCATACAAATAAGAATGTTTTTTATTTAAATGTAGAAACTAACATACTGATAATGGATGGGCTATTTATACACAGTTTTAAGGAGGAACATTAAATGAGTATACATATTGGTGCTGAACAAGGCGCAATTGCTGATAAAATTTTATTACCTGGTGACCCATTAAGAGCTAAATATATCGCAGAAACATTTTTAGAGGATGTTGTTTGTTATAATGATGTACGTGGAATGCTTGGTTTTACTGGTACATATAAAGGCCAAAGAATTTCCGTTCAAGGTACTGGAATGGGAGTACCTTCAATTGGTATTTATGTAAATGAACTGATTAATAGTTATGGTGTAAAAACTTTGATTCGCGTTGGTACATGTGGTGGACTTCAAAAGGATGTAAAAATTCGTGATGTCATTATTGCGATGACGACTTGTACAGATTCAAATATGAATCGTCAAACATTCCCTGGTTTCGATTATTCTCCATGTGCTAGCTTTGATTTATTAAAGAAAGCGTATGATGGTGCAGTGAATAAAGGGTTAAATGTTAAAGTAGGAAATATATTAACTTCAGATCTTTTCTACCGAGATAGTATGGACATGTATGAAAAATTAGCTAATTACGGAGTTCTTGCTGTTGAAATGGAAACTACTGCATTATACACAATCGCAGCAAAACATAATGTAGACGCACTTACTGTTTTAACTGTAAGTGATCATATCTTCACTGGTGAAGAAACATCTGCACAAGAAAGACAAACTACTTTTAATGACATGATTGTCATCGCTTTAGATGCAGCAATCGCTTAATATATAGTTAAAAAACCTGGGATGGTGATCTCAGGTTTTTTAACTTTTATATTATGCATTTTATCAATATCAAAAAAAGCCCTGAATAATGGTCTTATCCCTGTCAAGTAGACAGATAAAAAAAGCTATGCTGCTAACGCGTGTCGGTATTCAACTGGCGCGCGTTTTTTTAATTTTTTTTGAAAACGTTTGTAATTATAGTGGTAAATATAGTCCTCGATCGCTTGTCTAATTTCTTCTTCTGATTTACACTGTTTTATATACAACTTCTCTGTTTTGAGATGCGAAAAGAAGGATTCAATGCAGGCGTTATCTAGGCAGTTTCCTTTGCGAGAGTGGCTGCCTTTTATGCCATAATCCTCTAATCGTTTATTGTATGCCTTAGACGTATACTGAAAGCCTTGATCTGAATGGAGAACGGCTTCAGCTACGTCTTTTTTTCTTGCCCATTGCGTAACTGTATTCAAAACAAGTTCAAGGTCATTGCGTTTTGATAGTTGCCAGCTTACTATTTCATTATTAAACAGATCTTGAATGACAGATAAATAATAAAATTGTTTACCATCCGAAACATAGGTAATATCCGTAACCATTTTTTGATTAGGTCCCGTAGCCCTAAATTTCCTCTGAAGTCGATTAGGGTAGATAACCGAAGGAGTCTTTCCATGTCGTTTTCTTTTCTTTCGAATGATCGATTGGATCTTCATTTCCTTCATCAGGCGATACACTTTTTTATGATTAATCCTGTAGCCGTTTTCTTTTAAACTGTCAGTCATCCGTGGGTATCCAAACTCTGGATTAAGTAAATGCACACCTATCATGTGTTCTCGTATATCTTGATTTTCTTCAACTTTAATCTTCCTATTTATTTTTTTACTTTTCCACTTATAGTAGCTCGCAGGCTTCACATACGCGATTTCTAATAACCAAGTAATTGGATGGGTAACTTTTAGCTCTTCAATCATTTCATACTTTATTTGTTGGGGGATATCATCTACTCCTTTATCAGATTTGGATACTGCTTTTTTAGGTATTCTACCTGCGCTTTTAAGTAGTCTCTTTCTTCTTCTACTGATTTAAATTTCGTTCGTGGTCTACCTTTAAGTGGATTTGTACCCCCGCCTCGCACATCAAATGGTTCGCCACTTCCCCACTTCTTAACCCAAACTTTAAGCTGGGTGCAATGTCGAATTCCTAGTTCGTCAGCTATTACTCGATAACTTTGGCTACCATTAACATACTTCATCACTGCTTTTAATTTAAATTCTTCTGTATAGCTTTGAAACTGTTGACCTTTTTTAGCCATAGAAAAATCCCCTCCAAGTCACATTCATATCTTCATGTTAACATGAAGCTTTTTTCGAATGTCTACCTAAAGGGGATAATATCATAATTCCGGCTCTTTAAAATAATTTTAATTTATTAAATATTAGTGAACTAACGTCGTTTTTATACCACTTTACATCCAATCAAAGGTACAATAGCAATATCGAAAATCAAATTAAGGATGGTAAGGAATGAAGAAACAGCAATCAATTTTATTTTTCACCTGGGTTGTAAGTATTATTGCAACACTAGGTAGTTTATCATTTTCAGTCATTAATCATTGGACACCTTGTTCATTATGCTGGTATCAGCGAATTTTTATGTACCCAATCGTATTTATAATAGGAATCGCTTTTTATAAAAATAAAATAAAAGATGTTATTTATGTTTTACCCTTATCACTAATAGGTATGTGTATTTCAATCTATCATATTTTAATTCAAAAAGTTCCTGCACTTAAGGAAACAGCAACACAGTGTGGTCCGGTCCCTTGTACTGGGGATTATTTAAATTGGTTTGGATTCATTACAATTCCAATGCTGGCATTTGTTGCGTTCCTAATTATTAACATTTGCTGTATAACTCTTTTACGAAAAACAAATTAAAATAATTCAAGCTGCTCGGTAGAAGATGGTCCAAATTCAATACCTAGCAGCTTCATTAATTGTTTAGCATTATCCGCTGCATCTCCACCAGAGTTATTATTAAATAGTATACAAATTTCTTTTGTGTTTTTTGATAACTGTTCAATTCTTTCTACCCATTCGTATAATTCTTCTTCATTATATCGGTATAAATAACGTACTTCACGCCAATTTTCTTGCCCATTGTGATTCCATCCATATATATTTCGGCCATGGAAACGGATTAAAGTTAAATTTGGATTCGTAGGATGTAATACAATTGGTATGCTTCCATTACCTGCTTGTGGCTCATCACAAATTGAATGAATCCATCCTTCATCCTCCATAAACTTCAACGTTTGCTCATAAAACATAGGATAAAACCATGTCTGATTACGAAATTCTAAAATTGCAGGAAGACCTTTAAGTTTACTTTTTAAAGTTCTTAATAATTCAACATTTTCTTTTTTACAATTAAACCATGGTGGAAACTGAAATAATATTCCTTTTAATTTATTCGCTTCAATTAAAGGCTGGATTGATTCCAAAAATGGCGTCAACAGTAAAATTTGTTCCTCTTTAGAATAATTTTGCCTTGAATGGCCAGTGATTCCGCCATACGCTTTAACGATAAATGCAAAGTCAGCCGTTGTTTGATTTACCCATTTTTGATAATTTGATTGTGGCATAATACTATAATAGGAAGAATCAATTTCAACAATTGGAAAATGCATGCAATATTGTCTCAATTTTTTTGAAGAGTGTATCCGATCAGGGTATAAACTATCATGATCGCCCCACCCAGTAACTCCAATTTTTATTTCCATACTTCTCTCCCATTAGTTCTTTCACTACTAATTAATTATTTCTAATTTTCATTAAAATAAACGAATTAGTTTGATATAATGACTACAGTATAATCTTATTTTAGTAGAAATTGGAGTATAGTGTAAATGATTAACGAGACAGTACAAGAATTAAAAAATAAAATAACCGAGCTTGAAGAAAAAGTAAAAACGTATGAAACAATTTTAAATACAATAACTTCCGGATCTATATTTTCAAATGAAACTCGTGAATTATCAAATTCGAATCATTTAACTAGAAATACAAGTTTATGTAATACAAATAATGAAACACTTCCATTACATACTAAATTCTCTAACTTTTTATCTAATAGTCGCAGAACTTTGCAATCGATCTACGATGCTTTACCGCATCACATAGTATTTATCGATAAAGATGGGATCATTACGCTATATAACCAACAAGTTGCGATTGATTTTAGAATTACTAAATACGAATTAATCGGTCGGCATATTAGAAATTTATTAAAAATAGACGATAAAGACATTTGTTTACTACAAACACTTTATTCAGGTGAAGAATTTTATAATAAAGAAATTTTAAATATTAACTATGGGATTATCAATACCCGTATCATCCGTGATATAAATGGAGAAATTTCAAGAGTAATTGGTGTTTTTCATAATTTAAACGATGCAAGGGATTCTGAAAAACTAGCAATGTCAGGTAGAATTGCTGCGGGTATTGCACATGAAGTCCGCAATCCACTTACAACTGTTAGAGGTTATTTACAATTCTTGCAAGAAGAAGCTCCACCTCAATATAAACAATTGTTTAAAGATTTATTGATTCCAGAATTAGATAGAGCAAATGGAATCATTACTGACTTTTTATCTATTACAAAGAATGCGAACTATAAACCAGAGCCTATTAATATTAATGATTTTTTATCGAACCACATAAAACAACTATTATTTAGCGAGACTGTTTTAAATAATGTTACTATTGAATACTATCTATCTGAGGATTTAAAAGGAGCACATATTTTCTTTGATAAAAACCAACTTGTACAAGTAATTTTAAATTTATTTCATAATGCATTGGATGCTAAAAAAGAAGGTCTGCTTACAATTATCATTGCAACTTATATTGATAAGGATTTTATTTATATTGCATTAAAAGATGATGGATCAGGAATTCCACCTTCAGATTTACCATATATATTTGATCCGTTCTTCTCAACTAAAGATGACGGTACTGGACTAGGTTTATCTCTAACTAAAAAACTGATTCAAAATCATAACGGTACCATATCTGCAATAAGCGATACTAATGGAACTACTTTTACAATTACATTACCAATTAAATAGATTTATCCATAAAAAAGACCAAAACATCAAAGTTTTGGTCTAATTTATTAAACAGATAAGATGATTTTTCCAGTTGATTTTCTACTTTCTAATAGATCATGAGCAAGCTTACCATCTTTTAAAGGAAACACAGTAGGTTTTTGTACGATTAATTGTTTAGTTGCAATCCAATTAAATAGCTCATTACTTCTACGTAGTCTCTCTTCTTTTGAAATTAATACATTCCACAAGTCTCCACCAGTTAGTGTTTTTGAAGTATCCATTAACATTCTTGGATCAATATGAACTGGATCCCCTCCAGCCATTCCATAAAATACAACTGTACCGTGAACTTTTGTTGCTTCAAAGCTATCCATTATTGTAGATCCTACTGATTCATATACAACATCTACACCATTTTTTTCTTTTGTGAACTCTTTTATTTGTGAAACCCAATTTTCAGTATATAAAAATACTTCTTTCGCACCGATTGATAAAGCTTTTTCCCTTTTTTCTTGTGATGAAGTTAATCCGATTACCTCTCCACCTTTTAAAAGAATCATTTGAGTCAATAATTGACCAACACCACCTGCTACTGCATGAACAAGTGCAACATCACCTGATTTTATTTTATAACTATCATTAATTAAATAATGAGCAGTTAAACCTTGTAGCATAATAGACGCAGCAATTTCAAAATTAATTTCATCTGGAATTGGTACAATATGTGATTCCTTTGCAGCAACATACTCTGCGTTCGAAAAAGGAACATCTGCAAACGCTACGCGATCTCCTATTTTATAGTCCGTTACTTCAGAACCGACTTCAGAAATAACACCTGAGCCTTCATACCCTAAAATGTACGGAGGATCCCCTGCTAAATGATAATTTCCTTTACGACGATAAATATCTGCAAAATTAACACCTACAGCCTTCATTTCAACTAATACTTCATCATTTGAAATTTTAGGTGTTGCTATTTCTTCGTATTTCAATACGTCTGATTGACCAAATTCTCTAAAAACAAGTGCTTTCATTTACATACTTCCTTACATTTAAAATTCAAACACAAAATCCTCATCTGTTAATTTTTCCACTGTGACTGCTTTTACATACCCATTACCTTTAACAGAGAAGAAATCATGATTTTTTGTATCTGTTTTTAAACCATTTAAAACAATTGGATTAATATCTTCTTCATCAAAATAATAATCAAAACCTAAGTTCATTAACGCTTTGTTTGCATTATATCGAATAAACTTATTAACTTCATCTACTAAACCTATTGAAGAATAAATTTCTTCTGTATATTGTAACTCAATTTCATATAATTGAACTAATAATGACATTGTTTCATTGTAAAGTCGAGTTTTTTGTTCATCAGTAAATTGGTCATAAATTTGTTGCGCTAATATTCCTACAAATACACCATGTATACTTTCATCTCGTAAAATTAGATTAATAATCTCACCACTAGCAGTCATTTTACCTTGACCGGCTAAGTATAATGGGAAGAAAAATCCACTATAAAATAAGTAACTTTCTAAAAATACACTTGCAACCATTGCCATGTATAACTCTTCATCCGAAACATTACGCTTTAATAAATTTAAATAATAAGAGGAAATTAATTCCGATTTTTTAGTTAAAATCGGATGCTCGTCCACCCATTTAAACAAATCTTCAATTTCATCTTCTGTAGCTAGAGTTGTAAAAATATGCGAATAGCTTTTTGCATGTACTTCTTCCATCGCACCCATGAATGCTAGTACACTTTTTGCTTGTAAATTTTTAAGATGAACTAAGATTAAAGGCATACCTTCTCCGCCTTGCTTAGTATCTAATAAGGTTAGACCACCTAAAACCTTTTTAAATGCTGATTGTTCCTCTTTTGATAATGTATTCCAAGTATTTTTATCAGATGAAACGACAATTTCTTCTTCAGTCCAAAACTGCGATAGATTTTGTTTCCAAAATACTAAACTAAAATCATCTTCTTTTTTATTCCAGTTAACAGCTTTCATTCATATTTCCCCCTAATCATAAAGAAAGCTCGATCATATAGAACAATAGCATAAATCATTCTATATTCGAGCTTTTCATTTTAGATCATTAAGTAATTTCATTTAGATTTCAAACTAGATGATTGAACTCTTTATATACTAAAGTCCAATGCTACCTTTTATACTGAGCAACTAATACATTCTTCAACACTTAATTTACGAGTACGTGTGTAATATAAACTCTTTAATCCTTTTTTATTAGCATAAATATAATATCTAGCAAGCTCTCGCGTTGAGATATCACTGTTTACATAAAGGATTGTACTAATTCCTTGATCGACGTGCTGCTGAATTTCGGCAATTAAGTCAATTAATTTAAATTGGTTAATATCATAAGCTGATTTATAATACCAGAAACTATTTTTTGATAAATATGGCATTGGATAATAAGTTGTTGAATTAGCGTAAGTTCTAGATTCTATAACATTTACAATCGGCATAACCGATGAAGTAGCATTTTGAATGTAACTAATCGATTGTGTAGGCGCGATTGCTAAACGATAGCTGTTATATAAACCATACGCTTGTACTTGCTTACTTAATGTAACCCAGTCAAATTCATTTGGGATATAGATTCCATTAAATAATTCCTTTACCTTATCTGTTTTAGGTTCAAATGATTTTAAAGTATACTTTTCAAAATAAGTACCTTTAGCGTATTCACTCTTTTCAAAATCCTTAAACGTTTTACCAGTTTCTTTAGCGATTAGCATACTTTTTTCAATAGAATAAAAGTTTACCATCATAAAGAATGTGTTCACAAAATCTTTAGCCTCAGCACTTTCATATGAAATTCCATTTTTCGCTAAAAATCCATGCAAATTCATTGCACCTAGACCAACCGAATGAAGTTCTTCATTTGCCTTTTTCACTGTAGGTGCATTCTCTATTTCCGTCATATCTGTTACAGCTGTTAATGCCTCAATTCCAACATGTACAGATTCTCTGATCGCTTTATTTTCCATTACGTTTACAATGTTTAATGATCCTAAATTACAATTCACATCACGTTTGATTTGATCTTCTTCACCATAGTTATTGATAACTGATGTTTCTTGTAGTTGAAAAATTTCTGTCTCTTATATTCAATCAGGCCCGCTACAACCCAACCCGTTCTCTTATGAACTGCTACATGTCACCATGCAGGATAGACTATATCATCACCTTCAGCTCAACCTGGTAAGGTGCTCTGCTTTTCCACTCGCTTTTAAGTGTACTCTACTCGCTTCTTCACTGGAGTTTTTCATCCAGCTATGCTTTCGATAGTCGTTAGGCATTTACTTATCTTAATCTTTCAGAAAGTCTCTTATAGGTAGGAAATATATTGCGATCTTGATTTGATTTCTTTAGACATTCCTAATTATTATGTTACATCTTGATAAATGAAATTAATAACACTTAATACCTATAAGACACTTACTATAATACTGTTTAAGATAAGATTTAGCACGGTAGATTACCTATTATAAGGCTTCTCCCGTTTAACAGAGTTTTCGACTAGAATTTCTCCTAGAAGGTGCTAGCTATTAACACAAATTAGACATTTTTATTTCGCCAATATCCTTTAACGCATGCTGCTGATTAGCATTACTTTTATACATCAAATATGGATAACCAGATTCTAATTGAATCGCAGCAATTTTCACTAAAAAATCACGTGCACTTAAATCTAGTTTTTTCTTTTTAACTCGCTCATTATTTATTAATTCTTCATATCTTTCATCTATATCAAAATCATCTAAATGAATTCCATATTCTTTATACACTGTATATGGTGCGAATACGTAGAATGGTTCATTTTTTTCTGCTAGTTCAAAGAATTTATTTGGAACAATTAAACCGATTGATAGTGATTGAATTCTACTCTTCTCATCGGCATTGATTTTTTTTGTATCAAGAAATTCAACTACGTCCCAGTGGAAAATATTTAAATATGATGCACCAGCACCTTTCCGTTGTCCAAGCTGGTTAGCATATGAAAATGAATCTTCTAATAGCTTCATAACAGGAACAACACCACTTGCAGCGTTATCAATTTCTTTAATTTGCTCTCCACGAGCTCTAAGTTTTGATAGATTTAATGCAACACCACCGCCGATTTTTGACAGTTGCATTGCTGTATTAATTTGAAATCCTATTGAATTTAAACTATCGTCCATTTCTAATAAGAAGCATGACACCAATTCGCCTCTTCTACTTCTTCCAGCATTTAAGAAGGTTGGAGTAGCTGGCTGATAGTTTTGTTGAATCATCATTTTTGCTAATTTCAATGCTTTTTCGATATTGCCTCTTCCTAAATATAGTGCAACGATCGCAATTCGATCTTCATATCCTTCTAAGTAATGCTTTCCATCATTTGTTTTTAATGCGTAATCTTTAAAGAATTTTGATGCGGCCATATATGATTGAAAAGTGAAACCTGCATTGAATACTAACTCATATAATTTTTCTATTTCATCAAAGGAGTAATCCATCTCAACATTATAATAGTAGTTTTCTTGAATCATATAGTTTAAGCGTTCTTTTAAAGAAGAAAACTGAATCTTTTTATCTTCAACTTCTTTTAAGAAACAAAGAAGCGCTTCTTTATCTTTTGCGAGATCAAAAAAACCATCTTTTTTAATCGTCAATTCATTATTCAGCTCAATATGTCTCAAGCTTTTCCACTCCCTCAATAAAATATTGTACATCTCGACTTGTCCCTGACAGTTCAAACTTTGATAACACTGGAACTTGATAGTCTGATGCTATTTTATCTGCACTTGCTGCAAAAGAATCTCCCCAGTTTTTATTACCACTTGCACTGACTGCTTTTAAATACTTCGAATTACTCTCCAAAAAAGTACTTACGTTTTCAGGTACGTTACCAAATCCTGTAGTATAGGTTACGAGAATATACGGTACTTCAATTTTTAGTCCATCTTTTATTTGGATTGACGGCATTCTAACTTTATTGACAAATCGCTTAACATTGCCAGTCATTGAACTGTAAACTATCACCATATTATCACCCTCGTTAATATGTAAGAATATTGAAAATACTTATATTATATACCTACATATTGTATTACCTTTTTAGAACAAACACAACATATAGGTACTGAATTTAGAAAATAAACATTTCGACAATATGTCTCGAAACAAAACAATATATGAAATTTAACAAATTATGGAGAAGAGTGCAATAAAGTGTAAAACGATTTTTTTGTCAAATGAGGTCATAACATTTTCACAAAAAAAGTACTCATTAACACCTTGCGAAATAAGAAAAAAAGCTAAAAAAACTTTTTTTTTTCGCAAACTTTTAATGAGTACACGATTAAAATAATATAATTTTGACTTTAAATTTTCATCAAAAATAGTTAACTTCTAGCTTCTTCCAAGTAAGTATAAATTACATGTCCACCGTGCTGAGCAATTCCACGAAAGTGCTTAAAGTCCTCTCGATTAACGATAATTTGTCTAAATGTTAAAAAGTCATCTTTTGTAACGCTAATTTCTGAAATCTCGCCTTTAACTAACTGATCAATCAAATAGATAAACTCATTTTGTTCCATATAATCACCCTTTATTATTTTGATCGTTTTTTGGCTACAAGAAATAAACTTCTATTCAATTCTAACATTAACAAAGAATGTACTTAATGGAAACTAAATCGTTACATCAAGAATTTTTTCTGTAACAGCTAAATTCATATTTTTATTATTTACTAAAATTACTTCACTCTTTCCATCTTTTAAAACTAAAAATGCTTTAGGAATTACTTCTACTCCTGTTCCAATACTCGCAAACTCATATGATGAATGGGCTTCGCCTAGCGCTAAAATCATTTCAAAAAATGGTACTAAAATAATTTTTTCAAAAAATAAAATCGGATCACCTATAAGCGTATTACTACTGACTAAATTTTTAATTTCATTTGAAATTTCTACTTCAAACTCTTCAAACCATTCTTTCAACAAACTAACCTCCTGAAAGTGCTACAACCATTTTTTCCTTTCAAAAGGTTTTTAAACATAATTTCTTATGAAAAAAGACAAAATTGTAAAAAAATTTAAATTTTCTCTTTACCTTTAAACCGTTTTCATGCATTATAGAAGGTGTCAAATCAAAACTTTGTTAGGAGATACGCTCATGAAAATTGCAGAAGCAGGAAATATCATTGAGTTTAAACAGGGGTTGAAAGGTAGAGTACAAAAAGTTAATAAAAATTCTGTCATTGTTGACATATCCATAATGGAAAACTTCAGAGATTTAGAAATGGAACCGCTAACAGTCGTAAACCATAAAAATTATAAAATACTAAGAACTGCCGAATAGTTTAAAAATAGTAGATTCTGCTTATATTCATATTTTAAAAGGTTCGAACTACATAGATTTCGATTCTATTAAAATTTTATTAGAATTCTTTACCAAATCAGTCTAAGGTCCCGTGTATATCACGGGACTTTTTTTTATGATTACAAATGAAAATGTGATAAGTGATATTCACGAAAAAATCTGGTACTAATCACTCTTTAGTAAAGGAGATGGCTATTTTGTTTCTTTGTCCAATTCTTTAAACGATTTTACTTTATCATGTGGCTGTTGGTTCGACTTTCTTTCATTCCAAAATCGTTCCTTTTCTTTTTTTGATTTTGTCATTTTCATACCTCCTAACATTAATCAAATTTCTTGCCGTCTTATCATTTCACAAAAAATGAAAATCTATGTTAATTATTTTTAAAAGGATTGAGCAAGAAAATGACATTAAACTTTAAAATCTTTCTCTTGAAGTTTAAAGGGAGCATCCTATGGTTTAAATGAGCATACTTCATAGAAAACGCCACGAAAAGATTGAAAATTTGGACTATACATATTTATCACTTTATCACTATCTATAGAAAGGAAGGTAGTTTATGAACTTTTTAACTAAGTTTAGTTTAAAAAACTCTGTAGCAATATTTATTATTTCGTTTTTATTAATATTTGGAGGATTATATTCTTATTCGAAATTAAAAGTTGAAGAGCTTCCAAATATCGAATTTCCGGCAATCTCTGTTCAAGTTGTTTACCCTGGTACAGCGCCAGATGATATAAATGAGCAGATTACAACAAAACTTGAAAATTCATTTAAATCAATCGAAGGAATTAAGACGCTATCAAGTTCTTCTTTCGAAAGTGTTTCTGTTATTAATTTAGAATTTCCATTTAATACTGATATGGATAAAGTTGAACAACAAATAAATACAACTTTAAAGGACGCTGGATTACCTGAAAATGTAACAACAAAAGTAGACCGTTTTTCGTTCGGATCATTCCCTATTTATTACATCTCTATGTTTTCAAAGGATGGTTCAAATATTGAATCAACTTTAAATGAAGAAATTGTGCCAGCTTTAAATAAAATTGATGGTGTAAACAGCGTTTCAATAGGTGGAGGAAAATCTACTTCATTAACGATCGAAGTTGATAAACAAAAAATTGCAAATTTAGGGCTTTCTTTAACAAGTATTAAAGATCAAATTAATGCAAAATTCCTATCCTTCCCGGCAGGAAAAATAACTGATGGCGATATTAAAATTCCAATTCGAGTTGAAGAAAAATTAGATACACTTCAAAAACTAAAGGATTTAGAATTACAACCTGCATCTTTTACTTCTACCGCACTAAATCAACGTGCTAAAACTCCGAAGGTTTTATTAGGAGAGATCGCTAAAATTGAATCAGTAGACTCTAAAGATGAATTAATTCGTTATAACGAAAACGATGCTATTTCAATGGCAATAACGAAGAAACAAGATGCAAATACAGTTGAAGTAGCTGACAAAGTAATAAACGTACTAAATAAGTACAAAAATGATATCTCATATAAAGTTGGTTATAGTTCTGCTGAAGGCGTAAAGTCATCTGTGGAATCTTTAATTAAAGAAGGTTTATTAGGCGCATTATTCGCCTCATTAGCAGTATTGATTTTCTTACGTAATTTCAGAGCTACATTTATTGCTATTATATCGATCCCTTTATCATTATTAATTACATCGATTTTCTTGCTCAAATTAGATATAACGTTAAATATTATGACCCTAGGTGGTATGGCAGTTGCAGTAGGACGTGTAGTGGACGATAGTATCGTTGTAATTGAAAATATCTTCCGAAGAATACGTAAATCAAAAGAAGGCATATCAAATAATTTAATTTTATCTTCAACAAAAGAAATATTAAAAGCAGTTACATCTTCTACTATTACTACAATTGTAGTTTTCTTACCTTTAGGTGTTGTAGGTGGATTTACTAGTAAAATATTCCTACCTTTTGCTTTAACAATTGTTTTTTCTTTACTTGCTTCATTATTAGTTTCGATTACAATCGTACCAATTTTAGGTCGCTATGCATTTAAAAAAGTGCCACCTGAAGAAAAAGAAGAAAAAATCCAAGCTTGGTATGGTAAAGTGATTGAGAAATCCTTAAATCGCAAATGGATTATAATTTTACTAGCTATTGTATTACTTGCAGGTTCTTTCTCTTTAGTAGGTAAACTTGGTTTCACATTTATACCAAATGAATCTTCACGATCAATCATTGCTTCATTAGAATTGCCATCATCAACATCATTAGAAAAAACAAATGAAGTTTCATTAAAAATGGAAAAGATGTTCTTAAATATGAAGCAAGTGAAAGAAGTTTCTACCGGTGTTGGTAGCCGGGACTTTATGACTGGCTTAAAAACTGAGAATAAAGCTAGCTATTTTATTAATTTAAAACAAAGTGCAGATGTTGATCAATTTATGAAAGATACAAAAAGTAAAATGGAGAAAGTAGCAGCTTCAGAAGTTCAAGGTGCTAAAGTAGGACTACAAGAAAACTCTTCTGGTGGTCCACCTTTAAATAATAATGTTGACATCAATTTATATTCTAATAACTTAGTTGCACTTCAAGAAAGTGCAAAAAAAGTTGAAGATTATATGAAAAAGAATCCTCACCTAAAATATGTTACGAATAATTTCTCTGAAAAACAAAAACAAGTTATTGTTTCAGTTGATGAGAAAAAAGTTTCAGAAAATGGTCTCTCCGCTGGCATGATCTTAGGTTTAGTTGCAGACCAAACAAACCCAGTCAATATGGGAACATTAAAAATTGATGGTAAAGACCAAAATGTGCAATTAACTTATAATAAAGAACTCCAATCCGTAGAGGATATTAAAAATATTAAATTGCTTGGTAAATTAGGAGCAATTAAATTATCAGATGTAGCCCAAGTAAAGTCAGTTGAAACATATTCTGCTATTCAAAAATTAGATGGAAAAGTATTTGCGAAGGTTTCAGCTCAAATAAAGGGAAAAGACATTGCAAAAGTAACAAATGAAGTAATCAATGATGTAAAAAAAGAGATAGACTTACCATCTGATGTATCTTTAAAAGGTGGCGGCGGTAGTGATGATACTACTCAAACATTTAAAGACTTAGGTGTTGCGATGGGAGTTGCAATCGGATTAGTTTATTTAACGATGTTAATTACTTTTGGAAAAGCTCGAATTCCATTTATTATTTTATCTGCTTTAGTATTTGTTCCAATCGGTTCATTCGTTGCACTATTCCTAGCTGGCGAACCGCTTTCAATAAGTGTAATGATTGGTTTACTAATGCTAATTGGGATCGTTACAACAAATGCAATCGTACTAGTCGATCGAATCGGACAAAATATAGAACAAAAAAGATTACCTCTTCGCCAAGCGATCATCGAGGGAGGTAAAACACGTCTAAGACCTATATTAATGACCGCATTTGCTACAATAGCTGCTTTACTACCTTTAGCATTAACAAAGTCTAGTGGTACACTTATTTCGAAAGGATTAGCTATAACAGTAATTGGTGGTTTAACTTCATCTACTTTATTAACGCTAATATTTATTCCAGTTGTATATGAACTGTTCTTTACTAAAAGAACAAAGAAGCATGCTAATTCTGAGGAAACTGCTAAAGCAGTTAATAATTAAGTTTGAAGAGAAAGGTTAATCCTTTCTCTTTTTGCTTTAATCATTAATAGTACTTCATCGGCATAAGAATCATTTCTTTTCTAACCAATATAAAAAAACTCCGACTTTTAAAAGTCGGAGTAATTCCTTATAAATTTTGATCGTTAACTCCTGCCAGCCATTTTCTAACAGGTTCTAGTGTTTCCTCAATACAGCCATCATTAAATGGAGATTCAAGTTTTGCCTCTTTAACTAAGCCTAAAAATGATTTACTTCCTCCTAATTGGCAAAGTCCAACATAATCGGACCAGGCTGAATCTCGGTCTTCATGCATTTTATTCCAAAACTGTAATGCACAAATTTGAGCTAATGTATAGTCAATATAATAGAATGGTGATTGGTAAATATGCCCTTGTCTTTGCCATAAACCACCCTTTTCTAAATAACTATTTCCATCATTTGCTCGATGAGGTAAATATTTTTCTTCTATGCTCTTCCAAAGTCCGTGTCGTTCCTCAGGTGTTAAATCAGGATTTGCGTAGATTTCATGCTGGAATTCATCTACTGCAACACCATAACTAATAAAAGTAATAGCACTACTTAAATGTGTAAAATAATATTTTTGTGTATCTTCCTTAAAGAATTCTTCTTGCCAAGGCCATGTAAAAAATTCCATACTCATTGAATGAATCTCACACGCCTCAAAAGTTGGCCAGTTATACTCAGGTGTTTCAAATTTACGACTTTCATAAACCTGGAACGCATGACCAGCTTCATGTGTTAATACGTCAATGTCACCAGATGTTCCGTTGAAATTCGAGAAAATAAAAGGAGCTTTATAGTTTGGAATATAAGTACAATATCCTCCACCTTGTTTTCCTTCCTTCGCAACTAAATCTAGTAAATTTTCCTTTAACATAAAATTGAAAAATTCACTTGTTTCTTTCGATAATTCGTCATACATTTTTTTACCATTCTCAATAATCCATTCAGGATTACCTTTAGGTGTTGCATTACCAGTTACAAATTCGAATTTATCGTCATAGTAATAAAGTTGTTCTACACCAATTCGACTAGCTTGTCGTTCTCTTAATTCGGTAGCAATCGGAACAATTGTTTCAAGAACTTGCTCTCTAAACTTCTTAACATCATTTGCATCGTAATCCGTTCTCATCATACGAGCATATCCTAGTTCAATAAAGTTTGAGAATCCAAGTTTGTTTGCAATACGAGTTCGGATTTTTACTAATTTATCGTAAATCTCATCAAATTTATCTTGATTCTCCGAGAAGTATCCAAAATATGTATCGTAAGCTGTCTTTCTAACCTCTCGATCTTTATCCTCGAAGTGTGCTGAAATTTGTGCTAACGTTTTCACTTCACCATAAAACGGTAGTTTAGCAGCAGCTACTAACTTAGCGTATTCAGTCGTTAGTTTATTTTCTTCCTGTAAATCTGGAATTACTTCTTCACTTAGAATTTTCACTTCACATTCAGCTAAAGCAAATAATTGATGGCCATATTTTTCTTCAAGTTGCTCTCTAAACGGAGAACCGATTAATGCTTTATAATATCGTTGCCCATATGATTGAACAATTGGTGTGTTCTCATCAAAAAACGCTTGCTCATCCTCATAAAACTTATCGTTTGTATCAACCGAATGGCGAACTGCACATAAATTTTCCATTGTTGAAAATTCATTTCTTAAATCATTGATTTCATTCATTGCTAATTCTTGTTCGTAGACCGTTGAAGCATCATAAAAATTTTGTAGTGAACGTTTAAATTGTTCCCCAAAGTTCTTAATATTTGGTCTAGAATACTGGTAATCTTGAAAACCCATGTTAATCCCTCCATTTTTTGTGATATTGCTATTATATAAAAAAACTTCCTGTAAAAAAACCTAAATCTAAATAAATTTCTGAAAATTTAAAAATTATTTACTTTGAATCTAATAATAAAATTGCAAATATACTAGTTTTTACTAGCATAAATAGTTGTTTTTAAGCGTTAATTGATTGAAAATAAAAAAAGCTCTTTCAAATGAGAGCTTTTTTAGTTAGACCCATGGTATCCAATTTTCTTCAATAAGTGAATTAAGAAATTTTTTTCTTCATTAGATAGATCACTCATTTGCTCATGTAAAAATTCTTCGTGCACAGGAAAAATTTCTTCCATCAACTTATTTCCACTTTCAGTTATTTCTGCATAAATGACTCGACGATCTGCACTACAAGGATTTCGATAAACTAGACCCTTTTTCTCAAGTTTATCTACTACATAAGTAATACTACCACTTGCAATTAATATTTTTTCTCCAATATGTTGAAGTGGTTGATTTCCTTTATGATACAAGAGCTCTAGCACTGCAAATTCAGTTGGGTTTAAATTAAAACTAGCAATTGATTTGTTTGCAGAATCATTTATCTTTCTATGAGCTCGCGATAATACAATAAATAGCTTTAAAGAAAGCTCAATATCTTTTCTATTTGTCTCTTCCATACTAATACCCCTTCAATTTCTTTTACATAGTCCATTCTATATTATTATTTTACACTTATTAATCAATCTTAAGATTATTTCAATGAAAATGACTTATTTAATTCCGAAAGCAATTTTTTTTGGTATGAAATAATTAACTCGTCCAATTCTTGACTGGCCTTTAAGGTCAAGTGTTCGTTTAACCCTTTAGTTTCCGCAAAAAATACCATTTCTTCCCTTTTTAATGAAATAGATAATAATAAACGGCTGAGTTGATATTCATTCATTAGACTGTTTCCCTTCTACAGGATGTTTTTTAACAAACCTTTTCATTCATAATCGAATTAATTTGTATTATTCATTCTATCTAAATTATTTAAAATAGATACAATATGAAACCTACTAAGCAAAATTACTTAGTAGGTTTATTTATTTTATGAAATAGCGCATTTTTCGATCGTTCTTACTTATAAATTAGACGACTTTTTATTAAATCCTGCTTAAAATGATTAATTTTGACTAAAGTGAAATTCGATAGAAACTTTTATCTAAAGTTTAGTAAATTGTAGCTACGAGTAAATGGTATTGCTCATTTCCTTTATATACAGTATACTCTAAAGAATTTTTTTTTAGCAAACCCTACTAGAAATGATCACTACTAAAAAAAGTATAATTTTATTATAAAATAAAAAAGCTGAAATGTAATGGAATTTATTTACCACTACAATTTCAGCTTTTTTCGCTTTTATTTAGTTGCCTGCTTTTATTTTATGACCTTGAATCATCATTAGTTTTACTTTATAACTTATTAAAAATTCAATGCCTTCTAGCCACTTCTTCGTTTCTAGCGGACTTCTTCCCCAAACAGTGATCCCGTGATTTCTAACAAGAACTGCCCCAAAATCCTTTGTTAAAAATGGAGTATAAGCACGTTTAAAAGTTTCCATGTCTTGTGCATTTTCAATGATTGGAACGATTATTTTTTTTTCAAAATAAGAGCTTGTTAATATATGAATCATTTCATTATTTTCAAGTTCTACCTGCCCCTCATCACCAAATAATTCAGAAATAACATTATTATCTACAGTATGTACATGGAGCACACAACTAGCAGATGTTTTTTCGTAAATATTCGCATGGACCAATGTTTCAAGTGATGGCTTTAATACCGTATCAAATACTGGTTCACCAAGATTATTAACTACTATAAATTCTTCATCACAGCGTGCTCTCTTATCCTTTTCATCCGCTGTTACAAGAAATAATAATGGATCGTCTGAAATTTTCATAGACAAGTTTCCACTAGTACCATAAAACCAATCTCTCTTTGCCAAATCACATTTAATATTCGCAAGCTTTTTCCATTGTTCTAAAAATAAACTCATCATTTACACCTCCACTTATTTAGACTATCTATTTGGACACTATTAAAAATTCAAATTATTCATACTATTTAATAAAATTATGTCATGTGTCGGTCTTCATTGTCAATAGTTCTAAGTAAATGAACAATCATCAATTTTCTACAACTTTTATCCATTTATGATAGTAATTAATGATTTATTACTTTTTTTACATCCTGATTTGACAGCACTCCTATTTTATTACACAAATAAGTGAAAAATAAAACTTTCTTACTCATAATGTTTATCCTTTCTTTCCCTAGGGAAACTTTTTTGTATTTAGTAAATCATATGTCTTTTTTATAAAAAATGTGAAGAAAATCTATTATAAAATCTGGCAAGTTTAAGTTAGACGAAATCACTTTAAGGGGGAAAGTAAATAACCTATTAAATACGTAATTTGATATATGAATTGCTTCTTTTCGTCATTCCTTTTCTATTTTGCTTTTGAAAATTTAGTAATCTGTATATTTTATGATAAAATAAATCGATAATAATTTAGAACGAGGTATATAAATGAACATTGTTTTAGCAACATTAAATGCAAAATATATCCATACTAATTTGGGTATTCGATACATTAAAGCTTATGCTCAGCCTGAATATGATATAGAGCTTGCAGAATATACAATAAAAGACCCAAGTCTTAACATCATCACAGACTTATATAAACGCAAGCCAAAAATACTTGGCTTTAGCTGTTATATTTGGAATATCGAACAAACAATTGAAGTGATCCGTATGTATAAAAAAATTGATCCTTCCGTTATTATTTTTGTTGGCGGTCCAGAAGTAAGCTATGATGTGAATTATTGGTTAGATCGCGTAAAGGAAATTGACATCATTACGATTGGTGAAGGAGAAATTACTGTTAAGAAATTAATAAAAGCTATTGAAAATGGGAATGATTTCACTTCCATATATGGCATTGGTTATCGAGATGAAGGAAAAAATATCATTAAACCACAAACCGAAAAATTAGATTTAACAACTATTCCTTCCCCATATCGCTTTAAAGAAGATTTACCATTTCTAAGTAAAAGAATTCAATATATCGAAACAAGCCGAGGTTGTCCATTTAATTGCCAATTTTGTTTATCTTCTATTGAAGTTGGGGTTCGATATTTTAATCGAGAGGTTATCAAAGATGATATTCGTTACCTTATGGCAAATGGAGCGAAGGTTTTTAAATTCGTAGACAGAACTTTTAATATAAGTCGTAGTTATGCAATGGATATGTTCCAATTTTTAATTGACGAACATGTGGAGGGAACAGTATTCCAATTTGAAATTACTGGTGATATAATGCGACCAGAAGTCATCGAATTTTTAAATCAAAATGCTCCTAAAGGCTTATTCCGTTTTGAAATAGGTGTACAATCTACAAATGATGCTACAAACGAACTAGTTATGAGAAGACAAAACTTTGAAAAGCTTTGCAGAACTGTCACACTTGTACGAGATGGCGAAAAAATAGATCAACATTTAGATTTAATTGCTGGTCTACCTGAAGAGGATTACAATTCATTCCGTCAAACATTCAATGATGTTTTTGCTTTAAGGCCAGAAGAGCTGCAACTAGGGTTTTTAAAAATGCTAAGAGGTACTGGAGTACGATTAAGAGCGCATGAACATGATTATGTTTATATGGATTATGCTCCGTACGAAGTATTAGGTAATAATGTACTTTCATTCGATGATATTGTAAAAATTAAGCAAGTTGAAGACGTACTTGAGAAATATTGGAATGACCATCGAACAAATAGTACGATTGAATATTTAATTAAAAATGAGTTTGAAAGTCCATTTGATTTCTTCCAATTATTTGGTTCATATTGGGAAGAAAGAGGTTGGTCAAGAATCGGCCACCAGCTTGAAGATTTATTTAAGCGTCTAAATGAGTTTTTAACTCATTATCAAATCAAAAACGATACAATCGTTAAAGATATTATGAAAATTGATTATTATTTAAATCATAAATATAAACCGCGTAAACCTTGGTGGGACGAAGTAACAAACCATGATTTTGCAAAGGATATTTATAAACGAATTATCGATAATCCTGAATATTTAGGTTCGGATTTTATTTCACTTAATTTAAATGAAAAAGAAATTTATAAGCATACAATGATTGAATCACTTTCATTTGATATCGAGCACTTTTTACTAACTGGAGAATATAGAACTGGTAACTATGCGATGCTAGTTTATTTCTCACCTAAAACATTATCGCCGTCATTTTTTACAATAGAAGCTTAATTAAAAGAGGACAATATTTTTTAATATTGTCCTCTTCATGCTGTTGAAAAACTACCTTGTCAATTAATGATCAAATTTTCGTAAAAGGAGTACATTCCAATCAACTTATTCATCAAAAAAAATGTCTGCGATAAACCCTAATCAAATAGCCTTTACTTAGAGTAATCTAACTGTTGTATCTTAATCAGATTGTAGATAATTAATATTGAACAGTTATTAAACTAAACGTTCGAATTTGTTTTCAAAAAAAAGCTCATAATATTTTTAGCTTCTAAAAAAATCATTTCTGAGGACAATATTTTTTAATATTGTCATTTTGTATTGAATTTACTAAATAGCAAATAATACTTGGTAAGTAGAGGTGATAATATAATGAAGAGAAAAAATGAGAAAACTGAAATCGATTCACCGGTAATGAATGATACTTTGCCCCATATTTCAAGTTTTCCTTCTTTTAAAGGGACAGAGATTAAAATGGAAGAACCTTTTGTAAATTCAAAGGGTGTAGTAATTGGAGACAGTAAGTATAGCTCTCCTAATTCTCCATTAAATAATTGGTCTGACGATGTTGATCCATCAGTTATGGCAGGCGACGAATGGGTTCATCCGACAAATGATATTGGTTGGGCAAGTGCAGAAAACACTGACCTATTAGAATCAAAAAAGAGAGAACAACCTGCAAAACAATTTATGCATCCACAGCATGAAACGACGGACTGATGAAGTGCAAGATTAAGGGGATAGGAAGAAAGTATCATTTCTCCTATCCCCTATTTTGTCTTTAAAATAGTCCGATATTAATATTGCCCTTTTTTTGAACTAGTAGCATATGTAATTGTGCTCTGTGGTGAGTGAAGTGGACTAAAATCTCTAATAACCATTCAAATTTTGAATATTGAAGACCCCAATATGAAGTCGTTTTTTCGACTAAATCTTTTTCTTTTATATTAAAATAGAATTCCTTTAATTCATGAAAATTTTTTTGTAATAAACTTTTCATTTCAACTATTGACTTGCATTCAACCTTAGTATAATAATTTACCATCAATTCTTGACTAACACCGCTCATAATTTCCATATCAGCACCAATAAGCTCACATAGATGCTGGACTAACTCCCCAATCGATTTCTTGTCCTCAACCGGTCGAAAATTTAAATCTTCCTCATTAATTAAATCAATCATTTCTAAAACACTCTTTACACATAAACTCAATTGATGAATCACATTTTCAATATACATTAGTTGGCCGGGACACGAATGGCCGGAATAGTTCTAGATCTATCCTCATTTCCAACCTTATCCCTTTTCCTCCTTTCCTGCTTAACTTCTACCTTTTTTCTCGTCATATAACCATTCGTTACGGAATAGACTTGTACAAAAAAAGGAGGGATACTGATGAGAACATTGGCTTGGCATGAAACCTTAGAATTACATGAAATTGTTGCTACAACTACTTACTACTTATATAAGCTTAAAACAAATTTAAAAAATATAACAGATTCAGGATTAAAAGAATTATATAAAACTTCTATTATATTGTTTGAAAATAACTTACGGGATTTATTAAAATTTATGAGCAATATTACGATTGGGGAAAGGGATGCAGCAAGCGATAAATTAGCAAGCGAAATGAGCGCAGAAGATTTATTATCAGCAACAAAAGTATTAACAAAAATGTATGCGCATGCGCTTACAGAAACAGCTACTCCTGATTTAAATAATTTATTTATTAAGCATCTAGTATCAGTGAACAATTTGCATACTCAAATTTTTAGCTATTTATCAAAACAAGGTCAATATTCCGTGTTTAATATTAATAAGTTAATCGAAAACGATGCTAAAAAAGCTATGGATGTCATAAATATGCCGTATTAAAAAATGGACGTAATAGAACGTCCATTTTTTAATCTTTGTTGAAGTTTTTATTAGATAAGTCAGTGACCTTTTCAGCTGCTATGTGATGATATCTTTTCGTATTTTCAACTAATTTTATCAAATTAAGATAAGTTTGCTTAGCACCTAATACAAGTAACGGAACCCCAATAAAATCGATATGTAAAAATCTTGACGTAAAACCACCAAGAGTCATAGCTAGTGGTACTGTTGGCGATGTACTTGATAAGATAATTTTATCTTCTTCATTTAATAAGATTTTACCTAAACCTTCGATCGCTGTCGGCACATTTTTAGTATATCTTTTTGCTACTGTATACACCTGGTCTCCATTTTCGTCTTCACCGTGATAAAATAGTTTTCCACCATCTTTTGGTTTTAGTTTATTAAATAAATAGGTATTCTTTACTTCTTCCGTTGTCGGCTGGCGATCAAGTGGTAATTGCTTTAAATGATATGCTGCAGCCAAAGGTGAAGAATGTGTACCTCCAAAACAGTAATATATATAATATTTCATTTATCTCATCCTCAAATTTTTATATTAATACGTATGTAAATGTAATTGTTTAGAATCCCATTCTGCAAAGCATACTTGTTTAAGTGATAAATTTGACTCAGAAAGTTTTTTATGAACCCATTTTTCATCTTTTTTCAACGAGTTAAGAGCTCTTTTAATTATTTTTCCATCACTAATTACAACCACAGGTAAAAATTCTTTTTCCATTTGAATTTTTAAATCCTGTTTAGTAGGCGAGTCGAAATTTGATTTCTTCAATACACTAATCGTACCGTCATTTTCTAAAATAGCATAAGCAACTTCATTGACTGTAAAAGTATCCTTTGCTCTTAGTAATTGCATCAATTGGTCAGTGTCCAAACGATTTCTCTTCAATTCCTTCCATTGAATTGCTCCGTGTTTAATAACAACAGAAGCATCACCTTCTAAGAACTTTCTTGCCCACATTGACTTTTGTGTCAAGATCTCAGTAACAAATATTAAAGCACCCCAAACAAAGATACTAAAAAGAATTTTTGGTAGATTTGCTTCTTTATCATATATTCCATCCCCTAGTATATTTCCTAACACTAGTGACGAAATCAAATCAAATGGCGTTATTTGTGTAATTTGTGTTTTTCCATTAATTTTAACGACAATAAAAAGAGCTATATAACCTAAAAACAACTCAGTAAACATTTCATGATAACTCATGTAATACACTCCTATATTTTTATTACCTATTAAATTTTCTTACTACATTACTCTTTTTATACATAAAATTGGTAATTGATTAACATTCTAATTAAAATTTAATTATCCATATAAATGTATGCATCTGGATGAGACCCGATTGTAACTAGATCTTTTAATATTTTAGCTAATATATAGCTATAAACCGTTCCATTGCCACCATAGGCCATTAAAAATAGGCAGTTAGGATATTCATCGTATTGTCTAATCATTGGTAAGCCGGAATGAGTTCCTCCAAATGTACCTGTCCAATAATATTCCGCTTTAGCTTCTTTATAATGTGGAAACAACTCTATTAAATTTTTTATAAGCTGTTCTTTTTTATGGAATAACATAGATTCACGTTTTTCTGGTATTATTGTAGGTTCGTCAAGGCCTCCGGCAATAATTCTCCCATCGCCCGTAGTCCGGAAATATAAATACGGTCTTGCCGTCTCCCAAATTAAACAATTTTCATACCATGCATTGTTTTTCTCAACAATAGGTTGTGTTGCAATCGCAAATGTTGAAGTTAAAATTGCATTTTTCTCACTTTTTACTTCTACCGATTCATAGCCTCCTGCAAAAATAACTTTTTTCGCTCGAACTGTATGTTTATTTTTAGTAAAAAGTTGCACCCCTCCAACCGTACCGATAATCCGAGTTACCTCTGTATCCGAATACACCTTCAATCCTCGTTTCAGAGCAAATAAAAGCAAGCCGTGTGCGCATTTATATGGATTTACTTCAGCGTCATCCTCTGTGAACAGTGCAACTTCCTTTGTAAAATTAAACTTTTCCTCAATTTGCGATTTTGTATATCGTTCAACATTAAAACCATTTTCTTTTAATGCTTTATATTCCAAATCAATCATTTCTTTACCATCTAAATTACTAGCATAGTATAAACTTTTTCTTTTTATAAAATCTGGATTAATTTCAATTGTTTTTGACATTTCTTCAAGACCTTTAATTGCCTCTACACATAATTGATAATGACGGACAGCTTGTTCTTTTCCATATGAATTAATAAACGAATGTAACGTTTTGTCATTTGAATATTGTAGGAGCCCCGTATTTGCACTAGTACTTCCCTGTACTACTTTTTTTCGTTTATCTAGTAAAATGACTTTAGCCCCTGTTTGGCTTAAGAAATATGCACATAAACTTCCTGATTCACCGCCTCCAACTATTACAAAATCACAATCTAAATCTTCATCGAGTGGCTTTATATTTTCTAGTTCGGGATGTGAATCAGTGTAAGTCGTTGGCCAATACAAGACCCCGCTAATACTTTTCACGTCTTCTATTCTCCTTTCTTCAGATCCTATTTAAGGTAGTTTTTGTCAGTTGAATAAAAAAAATCCCACTTTTTTAAAAGTGAGATTTTTTAACATCATATAAATAATGTTCGATAGGAATGGATTTATAGAAATTTACTGAAATTATGATCTTTCAGCTAACCATTTACCAATTGTAGGATATGTCGTTTTTAATGAAACAGGTCCAAACATGATTGATACATGGCCAGATGGAATCGAAACATACTGCTTATCTACGCTAGAAATATGCTCATTTAATGCTTCAACTTGGCAAGGCATCGCAATATGGTCTTTCGTAGCAGAAATATTTAAAACATTAGCTTTAATGTTAGATACATCTACTTTTCTTCCTCTAATTTCTAAGTCACCGCTTAATAATTTATTTTGTTGGTAAAATTCTCTGATCCATTGGCGATATGCTTCACCTGGGAATGGAATACCATCTGTAACCCATTTTTGCATTAACTGCCATGATTTAATAAATTTTGTATTATCAGAGCGATCTAATAAAGTTACGTAAGGTCCAACAAAATTAGTAACTGGTTTTAACATTTTGTTACCAAAATCGATCATTTCAGGAGGAATATTCCCTAATGTATCAACAGCTTTATCAAGTGCAAAGTATTTTTCATTTAAAAATGCACCATATAAACCTGTATCTGAAAAATCAAATGGACTAGTTACAAAAATTAAGTTTTTAATTGGTGCATTTTCATAAAGTGATGCGTAAATACTTGTTAAAGTACCACCCATACAATATCCTAACATTGATAATTCTTTTGCACCTGAAAAACGAAGAACCTTATTTACCGCTTTTGCAATATAGTCGTGAATAATATCGTCAAATTTTAAATGACGATCTTCATGACCAAAAGTTCCCCAATCTAATAAATAAACATCAAATCCTTCATTAACAAGATACTCAACAAAAGAGTTCCCCTTTGTTAAATCAAGAATATACGGTTTATTAATTAGAGCGTAGATAAGAAGAATTGGAGTCTTTTTTACCTTTTTTGTTGTTGGAATATAATGATATAATTTACTTTTATTTTTCGTCCAAATCACTTCTTTAGGAGATTGACCTACTAAAGGTTCTCCCTCTTTTATAAGAATATCTGCCGTTTTCTTCAATCTTTTGTATGATTCTTTTAATCCGCTCGGAAGCGATTCCGTAGCTTCTTCTAACATTTGTGAATTAAACACACATTTCCCCCCTTTTGATCTTAAAAAAGGTAATCTATAAGTAAGACTTAAACGTAAAGTCCGCCATTTACATTAATCTGTTGACCAGTAATGTACTCTCCACCTTCACATAAGTAAATAACAGCTTTAGCAATCTCTTCTACAGTACCAAATCTTCTTTTTGGTATTCTTGATTTAATTTGCTCTTTTACATTTTCTGGAATTTCGTTCACCATGTCAGTTTCAATAAATCCTGGACATACAGAATTTACTGTAACGTTTGATTTTGCTAATTCAAGTGCTAATGATTTAGTAAATCCAATCATACCAGCTTTTGCAGCAGAATAGTTTGTTTGGCCAAATCCGCCTGCCTGACCAATAACTGATGAAATATTAACGATACGAGCGTTATCAGATTCAAGTAAGTATGGTAAAGCAGAATTACATGTGTTATAAACACTGCTTAAATTTACATCAATAACCTCATGCCAATCTTCTGCACTTAGTTTTTTGAAACTACGGTCTCTAGTAATACCAGCATTATTAACAATAATGTCTAATCGGCCAAAATGCTCAACCGTACGATCAATTAATGCTTTCGCTTGATCTAATTCAGCAACATTAGCTTGCACTGCTAACGCTTCATAACCATTTTCAAAAAGTTCATCTACCACTGCTTTTGCGTGAGCTTCACTATTATTATAATTGATTACAACTTTTGCGCCTTTTTCTGCTAAAGCAAGTGCTATACCTTTTCCAATCCCTTTTGCTCCACCTGTTACGATCGCTACACGATTTACTAAATCCATTATCATTTCTCCTTTTTTAACTAATTATTGGTTTGTTGGTTGTTTAGTTGTTAATTGTTGTAAAAGTTGTTCAATGTTAGTCATTGAAGACTTTAGTTGTTCAATGTTTTCCATCGAAGACTTTAATTCACTAACTTGTTGATGAATTGATTTGGTTTCAGCTTTCAATTTTGTAAGTTCTCGCTTAACTGTCACAATGTCTAACTCTTTTTTCAATGCTGCTACATCTAACTCAGGTTGGGAATCTAAAAATAATTGATCTTCTAATGTATCTACTTTCGATTCTAAATTAATCACTAAGCTAGCTACATTTGCAATATCATCTTTAGAAGCAATATTTGAAGCCTCTAAGAAGGTTTTTGATTGATCATTCAATATCTTTTTACAAAATAGATTAAAATCTATTACAGAACCCATCCACTCGGAAAATTCTTCTTTCTGAACATATTCGTTCATCATTTTTCCAAAGTATTTTTCATTTACATCATACATTTGCTTCCACATTTTTAATGGATCTGAATAATTTTGCTCTGACATGTTAATCCCCCTCACTACTTTTAAGTATAGAAAACAAGCTAACGACAAAACAATCCAATGTTTTCGCGATATTTCTACATCTGTTGTCGAAATTTGTTTTTTAATATTCATTATATTTAAAATACATTGACAATAAATTTAACTAAGTGTAAATTACACCTAAGGGATGATGATTCCATTACTACGATATAGGGGGGAACATAACTTTATGACAACAAATGAAAAGGAAACAAGTAAAAAAAATAAACACGAAACTTCTGAATCGATTACATTGCCTAAAAACTTCTTAGTTCCCTTTCTACTTCTTAGCCTTAAGCAATGGAATATGCATGGCTATAAATTAATGCAAGTATTATTTGATTTAGGTTTTACTACGCTTGATTCAAGTAATGTTTATCGAATTCTAAGACAACTTGAAAAAGAAAGTTATATTAAATCTAGTTGGGAATATGGAATGGAAGGTCCGGCAAAGCGCATTTATTCAATTACAGATGCCGGTGAGGAATATCTAAAAACTTGTCATAATTCATTTACTCAATATAATCAGATGCTCCAAACATTTTTTTCGATTTACACAAATTCATTCTTTCCATTTAGCAACTCTGATCAAAGTTTTAACGATGATTGAAATTGCAGCAATGCATTCAATAATAAATTTTTTTGGAGGAAACACTAATGACTGAAAAAACAATCGAATTACAAACTGAACTTGCAGCTGAGAATTTTCAAAAAATGCTTCAATATTTGTTAGACAATCAATTACAAATTCAACAATGGACAGAGTCTTTATTTCAAGAACAAGCAAAACAATGGAAAACGTTAAACGAGCAAGTTCAAGTACAACAACAAGAATCTTACGAGCAGTTCCAAGAAATGATTAAGTTATTAAATGAAATTAAGCCTACAATTAATCAAGAAACTTATGAAAAAACTTGGAAAAAATTATTTGATCAGTTCGCTCCATTTCAATCTTTATGGACAAATATGAATCAAAACCCATATCAACCGTTTTTTCAAGCTATGAGTACATTTTCAAATCAACAACAACAATTTTTTCAACAATTTTTTAAACAACCATTAAATAGCACACCTTACACTGCTTGGACGAACATGTACCAACAGTTCCAAAAAACACAAGAAGATTGGTTTAAAAACTTACAAGAATTCTCATTCACTAAACTATAATCAATATAGTTAAACAATTTTCTTGATTAGCTAGACATTTCATCAAGGAGAGGATGAAACAAAATGAATGTTTTCGAAAGTGCAAGACATGTACAGGAAGTTCATTTTGACTCCATTTCAGTTGGTGACGAAGCTACTCTTGAAGTTAAAATTACTGCAGAGTTAATTGAACAATTTGCTGCAATTTCAACAGATGTAAATCCAATTCACTTATTAGATGATTTTGCAAAAGAAAGCATCTTTAAAGAAAGAATTGCACATGGCATGTTGATTTGCAGCTTTATTTCCTCAGTACTAGGTACAAAACTACCCGGCAAAAACACCATCTACTTATCTCAAGAAGTATCCTTCAAAGCACCAGTAAAAATTAATGACACAATTAAAGTAATCGTCAGTGTTGTACGTAAAAGAGATGATAAAAAATTATTAACGCTTCAAACGAATGTATATAATCAAGAAAATGTACTAGTCGTTGAAGGCTCAGCGTTGGTTAAAAAGTTAACATAACCCTAATATGACTGTATTTACCAAGCATG
Organism: Gottfriedia acidiceleris; assembly: GCF_023115465.1. Lineage (NCBI taxonomy): Bacteria > Bacillati > Bacillota > Bacilli > Caryophanales > Bacillaceae > Gottfriedia > Gottfriedia acidiceleris. Next base: position 3,324,650 of record NZ_CP096034.1, read on the forward strand.
AGAAAACCCTAAATGTAAAAAATAGAATTGTAAGCTATTACTTACAGAAAGGGAGATCATCATGACAAGAACGAATAAATTATTAGTTCCAGGTGTAGAACAAGCACTTGATCAATTTAAATATGAAATCGCTAACGAATTTGGTGTAACTTTAGGATCCGATACAACTGCACGTTCAAATGGATCAGTTGGTGGCGAAATCACTAAACGTTTAATTGCTCAAGCAGAAAGTCATTTAAGAGGTCTTTAATTGACGTAATACAAACTATATAAAATGGCTTAATATAGGGGGGAGATTTGATTCTTCCCTTTTTATTTTTAATTTTTTGGAAGAAAATAGCATTTTTTATCTTAACTAGTTGTATAGACAAGTTGAAGCTTTTAGGTTAATATTGAAAGCGTAATCATTATAAAATTTTCGGAGGGAAAATAATATGCTTAGTTTCTTACAACGTATTGGTAAAGCACTAATGCTTCCAATCGCTGTCCTTCCAGCTGCAGGACTTTTACTGCGCTTTGGACAACCCGATCTTCTAAACATTCCGTTTATGGCGGCTGCTGGTAATGCAATTTTCTCTAATCTTCCATTAATCTTTGCAATCGGTGTTGCAATCGGTATTTCAAAGGATGGAAATGGAGCCGCCGGTCTTGCTGGTGCAATCGGTTACTTTGTATTAACTGCAGGAACAACTACGATAAATAAAGATATTAACATGGCTGCCCTAGGTGGTATTATTACAGGGGTTGTAGCTGGTCTCCTTTACAATCGTTTCAGTGGTATTAAATTACCTGAATGGTTAGGATTCTTTAGTGGACGACGATTCGTTCCAATTATAACCTCAGCTACTATGCTTGTATTAGCAGGAATATTTGGTTATGTTTGGCCAGCAATTCAAGATGCAATTAACTCTGTTGGTAACTGGATTATTGATATCGGTCCAATTGGAGCTGCAGTATTCGGTTTCTTAAACCGTATTTTAATCCCACTAGGTTTACATCACGTATTAAATACAATTTTCTGGTTCAACTTAGGTGACTTTACTGATGCTGCTGGTAAATTAGTTCACGGTGACTTAAACAGATTCTTCGCTGGTGACAAATCTGCTGGTGCATTCATGACTGGTTTCTTCCCTATTATGATGTTTGGTCTTCCAGCTGCTGCATTTGCAATGATCGCTGCTGCAAAACCAGAAAGACGTAAAACTGTTGCAGGTATGTTTATTGGTCTTGCTTTAACATCTTTCTTAACAGGTATTACTGAACCAATTGAATTTGCATTCATGTTCATTGCTCCAGTACTATATACATTCCATGCAATCTTAACAGGTTTATCAATGGGTATCGTAAATGCTTTAGGAATTAAAGATGGCTTTACATTCTCAGCTGGTTTTATGGACTACATTCTGAACTACAATATTGCAACTAAACCAATTCTGTTAATCCTAATCGGTTTAATCTTTGGTGTAATTTACTTTATCGTGTTCTACTTCGCAATTAAGAAATTTAACATTAAAACACCAGGTCGTGAAGACGAAGATGTTGAAACTGATGAAGTAACAACTGAAATTGGTGATTCTTTATACCTACAAGCTCTAGGTGGAAAAGAAAACTTAACAAATATTGATAACTGTACAACTCGTTTACGCTTACAAGTAAAAGATGCTTCTAAAGTAAATGAAGCTCTTCTAAAAAAAGCAGGTGCTCGTGGAGTTATTAAGCTAGACGATAAAAACGTACAAGTAGTTGTAGGTACAAACGTAGAGTTTGTTGCTGAAGACTTGAAAAAACAAGTTAAATAATTGAAATGAAAAGCTTGTCCATTTGGGCAAGCTTTTTTTGCTTTTAAGGTTTTGTTTATGTGGAATTAAACTATACTTACTCAATTTGAGTTATCCCATCATAAATAGAGAAAAAAAGTTCAAAATACCTTTATAATATTGAAGCGAACTTCACATTAAATGCATATTTCCTTAATAAAATTAAACAAAGGGTTTTAATTTACATAAAGTAGGTGGCTAGAATGGAAAGAACGTACTTTATTACTGGATTTCCTGGATTTATTTCGAAGAATTTACTCATCAAAATTCTTGATAATGAAATGTCTTTTCAAAAAATTTACTTACTCATTCTTCCTAATACCGAAAAACAATGCCGAGACTTTTTATTTACATTAGATCAAAAGTATCCAGATTACACTCTTTTAAAAATAGAACTTATATGTGGTGATATTACCAAGAAAAACTTTGGGCTCAGCCTAAAAAACCTTAACGGACTTTTTAATGATATAACGGACTTATTTCATTTGGCTGCAATTTACGACCTTGCAGTTCCTAAAAAAATTGCATATGAAGTAAATGTGAAAGGAACAATAAATGTAAATGAATTTGCACTTAAACTGAAATCTTTGAAGCGTTACACCTATTTTAGTACTAGCTATGTCTCAGGAACTCGTGAAGGAAGAATTTATGAACATGAGTTAGAAATGGGACAAACATTTAAAAACTTTTATGAAGAAACGAAATATTATGCTGAAATAGAAGTTGAGAAACTAAAAACACAACTTCCAATCACGATTATAAGACCTGGAATTGTAGTTGGTCATTCAGAAACTGGTGAGACAAGTAAATTTGATGGACCATATTTCATTTTAAACTTCTTCACAAAACTTCGCTATTTACCTATACCTCAAATAGGTAAAGACAATGCTTATTGTCATTTCATTCCCATTGATTATTTAATTAATGCTGTTTATTATTTGAGTCATGCAGAAATCGGAGTTAATAAAACTTATCAAATTACAGATCCCTTTCCTTACCATGTACAAGATGTGTATAAAGAATTTCTTTCCTATTATTTAAACAAGACTACCGTAGGCATAATTCCAATTAAATTTATTAGTCCTCTCCTTTCAATTCCATTCATTAGACGATTACTTAAAGTTGAAAAAGAAGTTTTATCTTATTTTAATTGTAAATCCGAGTATGATTGTATTAATACATTAACTGATTTACAAAATACAAATATTAAATGTCCAGACTTTAAAGATATACTCCCTGTTATTACAAATTATTATAAAGTGCATAAGTCAGTAATTGAAAAGCATGTATTAAGGTAAACCCAGGTTATGTAATTTTAATTCTATATATATGAAGGAAAAGTTTAAAGGACACTAATTAATTAGTGTCCTTTTATTCATAAATAGCTCAATTTTAGTGTTTTGTATCTTTTCTTCTATTATTAATGATTTTTACATTTTAAAAACGCAACTATGTGCAATTAACCTCTTTTTATAGCCAAATCCATTTTCTTTCCTAAAACATAGCTTATATTCTAAGGATATTTGATGAAATTATTGATTTTTACATTCTTTTAATCATTCCCCAAAGGATTTTGCCAATATAAAACCGTATGAAACTGCTCTAGTACATCAATAAATAATGTCAAATCATTCACACTCAATACGTTTATTACAGAATGATTACAATCGTAACTGGATAACAACAAAATTGGATTTTTCTTCCTGTATTATAACGTGAAAATATGACGTTTTCTTAACTTCAAACTTTTTTAATGGAAATTTTAAGCAAAAATTTACGATACTTGTTTAATATTATTCTAGTAAAATAGTTGTCATTACAACGATTTTTTTTGTTTCTGTACTAAAACAGTACTACCAAAAAAATCCTCAAATTTGCCTCCCCATTATTTCCCATAATTATGTCATGCTTTTTCATGCTAAAGTATTACTTGTACAGCGAGACAATAACCAAACAAATGGAGGAATAAGACATGAAAAAAGTAATCTCATTATCAACATTGGCTGCTACTCTACTAGTAGGTGCTCCTGTAACTGCAGTACACGCGGATACAATTAATAAGGATACAAAAGCATATACTCAAAAAGTTGATTTAAATAATGTACTATTTAGCTACTTTAATCTACCAAGCTTAAACACTACTAACGGTAAAGTAGATTTATCTAAATTTGGTATTGATATGACTAAGCTTCAAGATTCAATTAAACAACAATTAGAGGCTCAACTAAAACAAGGTAATAGTTCAAATACAACTACAAAACCAACAGTACCAACGACGCCAGCTACACCGGCTAAACCATCAACACCAACAACAAAACCGACGGTACCAACTACACCATCTAAACCAACAACGCCGACAACACCAACTAAACCATCAACACCGTCAACAGAAACACCATCAAATTCAGCATCATTATCAGCTTATGAATCAAAAGTAGTTGATTTAACAAATGCTGAACGTACAAAAGCTGGTTTAAAACCATTTACTGTTAATGCAACATTATCTAAAACAGCACGTTTAAAATCACAAGATATGACTGACAAAAATTACTTTGATCACACTTCACCGACTTATGGATCACCATTTGATATGATGAAACAATTCGGAATCACTTATAACTATGCAGCAGAAAACATTGCTAAAGGTCAAAAAACACCTGAAGAAGTAGTTACTGCTTGGATGAACAGTGCTGGTCACCGTGCAAATATCTTAAATCCTAACTTAACTCAAATTGGTGTGGGTTATGATTCAAGATCAAATGCTTGGACTCAACAATTTATCGGTAAATAATAACTAACATTATATAAAGCTGTATTAAAAGTAGTCCGTTTTTGCGGACTACTTTTTTATTATGTGAAAAATAATTTTGATGTATTCAAACATTATTTGATTGCTCCTCTTACTAACTTTCCTCGCAACCTTTCCATTAATGTGGAATCAATTTCTTCAATTGCAGAGTTATTTTTTCGAATTCCAGAACCGAAATGTATTTCTTCTACATTCGTAAATGCAATGAAGTCTGATACATTTTCAATGGATAATCCGCTTCCTGCTAAAATTTTTATATTCGATTCATTTGTCAGTTCGATCATATTTTTTATAGTTTCTTTCCCATCAATTGCACTAGCAACACCGCCTGATGTTAATACATGCGTTATCTCAGGGTATTGTTTTAATGTATCAATAGCTGATAACAGATCATTTGATTCATCTATTGCTCTATGAAATGTAAAGTTCATATCTTTAACTCGACCTGTTACTTTTTTTAAAAGATTTTCATCGATTGTATTCTCCTTTGTCAAGGCTCCAAAAACGATACCTGCTGCTCCGAGCTCATTACATACATCAATATCGCTTAAGATTACTTCTTGATCATACTGATCATATATAAAAGAACGACTATGTGGTCGAATCATTACATGTACTGGAATTGAGACACTTTGAACAACCTGTTTAATTGTCGCGTAACTTGGTGTCAATCCTCCCTCTTTTATTCCAGTAACTAATTCGATGCGATTTGCCCCAAACCTTTCTGCATCAATTGCATCTTTTACGTTTGTGGCAATAACTTCTAATAACATTTCATTCATCTCACTTTTCGTTAAGTATTTGTTTTATGTCCGACGGGTATGGGATATCAATCGATAAATGTTCTTTCGTAAAAGGATGTGTAAATTGTACATTACTAGCGTGTAATCCTTGACGTTTCAATAATATTTGTTTCCCACCATACAATAGATCTCCAATTAATGGATGACCTAAAAAACTTAAATGAACTCGGATTTGATGTGTACGGCCAGTATCTAACTGACATTCTACTATCGTTACATTCAACTTTGATAGATATCTTATTTTTTTATAATGTGTGATTGCTTTATCGCCTTTTGGTGAAACCCTTCGTCTAGTAGGATGGTGTCGGTCCCTTCCGATCGCTTCATTTATTGTACCTTTAAGTGATTTAACATTCCCTTCAACTATAGCTGTATATGTACGTTTTATTTTACGTTGACTTAACATCGAATCTAGAATTGCACTACTTAATGCATGTTTAGCAAATACGACTCCACCGGTAGTGTCTTTATCGAGGCGGTGTATATGGCGTACTTTTGTTTTTAATCCATTTTTTTGAAAATGAAATGCTACCGAATTTGCTAATGTATTTAACTGTCCTTTTTCATTCGGATGTGTGTCGACTCCAAAAGGTTTATTAGCAATGAGTAAATGTTCGTCTTCGTAGCAGATCTCAATAGATTGTTCCTGTGGAATTACACCATAATCTTCTTCTATGTATAATTGCATTTCAACTTGGTCACCACTCGAAAGGATTGTATTCCAAGGTTTAATTTCTCCGTTTATCCTACAACCTTTTGCCATCCTTAATTCATGTAGCAACTTCTTTGGAAACTGCCAAACATTTTTTAAATATGACTCTACTGTTAGATTTTTATGCTCAACACCTATTATTACCTTAAACCATGGATTTTGTTGCTTTAACTCCATCTTTTAATCACCACTTTCAATATGACTATTATATCAAAATATAATTAGTCAAAAAAGAAGCACCTGTTTAGGTGCTCCTTAATGAAAAGCTTAAATTCATTAACATCCTTTGAAAGCATTCAGATAAACTTCTTCTAATTCTTTAACTAGAGGTAGCTTCGGATTTGCAGTGGTACATTGATCTTCGAAAGCACGATCAGCTAAATATGAAACTTTTTCTAAAAATTCTTTTTCAGTAACTCCTTGTGCTTCGATACTCATATTTATATTTAGTTCCTTAGCTAACTTAATAACTGATGCAATTAAACTTTCAACGCCTTCTTCAGTAGTTGCAGCTGGAAGTCCTAGGAAACGAGCAATTTCAGCATATCGTTCATCTGCAATGAAATGCTTATATTTAGGGAAAGCTGTAAACTTAGTTGGTTTTTTTGCATTATATCTTATTACATGTGGCATTAAGATTGCATTTGCTCTGCCATGAGGGATATGGAATTCCGCTCCAATTTTATGCGCTAAACTGTGGTTAATTCCTAAGAACGCATTTGCAAATGCCATACCAGCGATAGCTGATGCATTATGCATTTTTTCACGTGCTTCAAAATCGTTTCCATTTTCATATGCTTTAGGCAAATATTTAAATACTAATTTTATAGCTTGTAATGCTAATCCATCTGTATAATCATTAGCTAGAACACTTACATAAGCTTCAATTGCATGTGTTAATACATCCATACCTGTATCTGCTGTAATGCTTTTAGGAACTGTTGATACGAATTGAGCGTCAATAATTGCAACATCAGGCGTTAATTCATAATCAGCTAATGGATATTTAATATTATTAGCTTTATCAGTAATTACAGCAAAAGGTGTAACCTCTGAACCAGTACCAGAAGTAGTTGGTATTGCTACAAACTGAGCTTTACGACCTAATTTAGGATATTTATAAGCTCTTTTTCGAATATCTAAGAATTTTTGTTTAGGCCCGTCTAAAGTAGTTTCTGGGTATTCAAAAAACATCCACATACCCTTGGCTGCATCCATTGCTGATCCACCGCCAAAAGCGATAATTGTATCGGGTTCAAATGATATCATTCTATCTGCACCCTTCATTACAGTAACATCTGAAGGATCCGGTTCTACATCTGAAAAGATTTCTATCTGAATATTTTCTTGTCTTTTCTCTAGATAATATTTAATCACGTCAACATAACCTAATTTAACCATTGCTTCGTCTGTTACAATAAATGCTTTTTTAATATTAGGCATTTTTTCTAAATACTGAGTTGAATATTTTTCAAAATAAATTTTTGGTGGCAGTTTGACCCATTGCATATTCATATTTCTTCTTCCTAATTTTTTAATATTTAATAAGTGTACAGTTGTCACATTAGTCGATACAGAGTTTTTACCGTGTGATCCACAGCCTAATGTAAGTGAAGGAATAAATGCGTTATATAAATCCCCAATTCCACCATGTGCTGAAGGAGCATTCGCAATAATACGACATGCTTTCATTCTTAGTCCGAATTCTTTTTGAATTTCTTCATTATTACTATGAATAACTGCCGAATGGCCTAATCCACCTAGCTCTAACATTTCTTCACAACGTTTAAACCCTTCTTCTTTTCCATCTACTTTTATAATTGCTAAAACTGGACTAAGTTTTTCTCTTGTTAAAGGTTCATTTGCACCAACGCTTTCACATTCAACGATAAGAATTTTTGTATCAACTGGTACATTTACTCCAGCTATTGTTGCAATTTCGTAAGCAGATTTTCCAACAATGTCCCCATTTACAGCACATGTAGCTTCATTTATGACAAGCTTTTCTAATTTCTTTTTATCTTCTTTTGTAGCAAAATAACAATTATTTGCTTTTAACTCTGCTTTCACTTCTTCATAAACTTCTTTATCTACAATAACTGCTTGTTCAGAAGCACAAATCATTCCATTATCAAATGTTTTTGAAAGAATAAGATCATTTACTGCACACTTTATTTCAGCAGATTTCTCGATATAGCATGGTACATTACCAGGGCCAACACCTAAAGCAGGTTTTCCTGTACTATAAGCCGATTTAACCATTCCAGCACCACCTGTTGCTAAAACAAGTGCTACTCCTTCATGATTCATTAAACACTTAGTTGCTTCAATAGATGGGACTTCAATCCATTGTACACAGTTTTCAGGTGCTCCAGCTTTTATTGCCGCATCACGAACGATTCTTGCTGCTTCTCTACTACATTTTTGTGCGGAAGGATGAAAAGCGAAAATAATTGGGTTTCTTGTTTTAATCGCAATGATTGCTTTAAATAATGTTGTTGATGTAGGATTAGTTGTTGGCGTTACACCTGCAATTACCCCAACAGGTTCAGCAATTTCTGTTATTCCTGTTTGTTGATCTTCACTTATGATCCCAACCGTTTTATTATCTTTTATTGAATTCCATATATATTCTGTAGCAAATATATTTTTTATAATTTTATCCTCATAGATTCCACGCCCTGTTTCTTCAACTGCCATTTTTGCTAGTGGCATATGTTGATCTAAACCTGCTAGAACCATTGAATGTACAATTTCATTGATTTGAACTTGATTAAAGTTTTCAAATTCCCTTAATGCTTTTTGTCCTTTTACTACTAATTCATTTACCATTTCAGAAGCGTTACTTATTTCATTGACAATTTTTTCTTGAACAGCCATTTGGCTCTCCTCCTCTGATGTTGGACATTAATTATCCCAGTAGGGTTCAGAACGTCCCGTTTATCAATCATCTATTGTGAAACATTTCACATTATTGTTTACAAATATAATATATATCATTTTTATTGAAAATACTATGTCTATTTTGTGAAATATTTCACATTATTGATTTCCATCTACTTATTAGTTTTTACATTTTGTAGATTTTTGTTAATTCTTTTCTTTTTTCAAATATTTTTGCATATGATAAAATTAAGAATAAGTTCTCATAGAACTTATTCTTCACCTGTTAGATTTTTCTAACAAAACTGGTAAAAAGGACGTGTAACCATGATTGCTCGAAGGAGCATTTGGCAACGTAAAGACTTATCCTACACTTAGCAGTTTTAATTTAGAGAACCAAAAGAACTCTAAAATAAAACTGAAGGTAGGCGAAACTATGGTTGACAGGCGATTATGTTATTTCTTCAATGATATATAGCTATGTAGTTAGAAAGGCAAAAAACTAACTACGAGCTCTATATGTACGTAGTTAGTTTATAAGATGTACTTTTAACTACTAACTACGAAAAGAGGAAATAACAATGAGTAACAATCGTTTGGGTGAGACCTTAATGATTTTAATTGGTTCATTTATTTTAGCCACTACACTGTATCATTTTCATTATCAAAATAATTTAGCTGAAGGTGGATTTATTGGTATTGCTTTATTAGTAAAAAACGCACTAAATATATCACCTTCAATTACAACTTTGCTACTCGATATTCCAATTATATTGATTGCTGGTTTGTATTTAGGTAGAAAATTATTATTCAATACTACCATCGGAGCCATCTCGTTTTCTGTTTTTTATTCTATAATAGAAAAAACATCTTCTAATATTACATTTAACTTTGGAAATCATCTTTGGATACCCGCTATTTTAGGTGGAATTTTCGCTGGACTTGGTTTAGGGTTAATTCTAAGAAGTGGTGGAGCAACTGGTGGAGATGATTTAATAACAATCATAATGAGCAAAAAATCAAAAATATCGATCGGTAAAGTATATTTTATTTTTGACGCTGTAATTCTTCTTTGTTCACTATCCTACCTATCATGGAATGAAGTAGGATATACAATTCTTTCTGTTGCAATTTGTGCGAAAGTAACTGAATTGGTCTATGAAAGTAAATTTCAAAAAAAATCTGTTACAATTAAAACGAATGAAAAAAGATTACATGCCTAATGCATGTAATCTTTTTTTGATTCAGAAAAATCGGTGAGCTCATTTAGAACATTTTCAGCAGCTAAATCGTAAAGACAATCTTTAAAAAGTATTGCCAGTCTTCGATAATCATTATATTTATCTAATAGCTCGTCCACAGATGAGGCTTCAACCATGTTTGATTTCTTTAGATCTTCTTGCTTTTTAGCAAACTTAATTGTAAATGTGCCTAGTTTTTCAAACATTGAACCGTAGAATTCATCAAAGTTCGATACGCTTACTAATTCATCTTCTTCAGCGTCAACTTGAAGACCATCAAATTCTCGTAAGAGTTCGTATATAATGCTACTGTACTCATCATTTAAATAAATACTTTTTTCGATCCTGTACCCGATCACTCGATAGAAATGACCATCGTTCTTTACAAATTGAACAGTATCATTTATTTTAAACTTAAAATACTTAAACATTGAACTTCACCCCTACCAATGTCTTTTATCATACTATTTACATAACACCATAGATACTATACAGCCAAACTTGACAAATTTAAAAATCTTGGCTAAATTCCCTGCATTCTTGAAAATGATTTAGAATATTGGTAACCTATACGTACAATACCCACTTTTTTAACAACTTTAAATCATAATTTAGGAGGTGTGCTCTTCCTTGTTAACCGAAAACGACAAACTTCTTCTAGATGATTTAACAAGTTTAATGATTCGAGTTCGAAAAAATTGGCAAAAAACTGATGAGGAATTAAAAAACTCCTTAACTCCACCAAAATATTTGCTTTTATATTTAATATATAAAAATCAAAAACTTACTGCTTCTGAACTTGGAAGACAAATTGGATTATCTTCAGGTTCTATTACAACAGCTGTGAATAAATTGGTTAATAATCATTTAATATCTCGAAAAAGAGATAGCCGTGATCGAAGAGTTACATGGCTTGAATTAACTGATGAAGGAAAACGTTTAATTGAAGAAAACTTCAATTTCCGTCAAGAATTGTGGCTAAATTTATTCGAAAATCTTTCGCATAGTGAAAGAGATCAATTTCGATTTTTATTAAACAAATTAATCTCAAACTAAAAAGGTTATCTCTTCTGAGATAACCTTTTTAGTTTGGAATATTATTTGCCAGTTTTTAATTCTGTCCAATACTTATCATATAATTCTGTTTGGTCCCCAACGTCCTTAATCCAGTTGGTTGCATCAGTTTGTTCTTTTGTTACATTAATATACGGATTTTGTTTATACCCCGCTGAATGATAAGATCCTGATTTACTATTTGGATCAGCATAACCAATCGCCTCATAATTTTGTGCACTTACTTTTGGATCATATAGATAGTTAATAAACTTTTCAGCTAAATCTTTTTGTTTTGCATCTTTTGGTATTGCTAAAGTATCTGCCCATCTTGATGATCCTTCTTTTGGTACAACCCATTTAATATCTTTAAGCTCTTTTTGAATATAAGCAGCATCTCCGGACCACACTTGACCAATCCATGCATCTTCTGTAATAAACTTTTGTTTCACCGTATCTGTGTCGAATGCTAATAAGTTAGGTGTTAATGTTTTTAAATTGTTATAAGCTTTTAGTAATTCGTCTTCATTTGTTGAGCTATTTGAATAACCATTTTTAATTAATCCCATTCCAAATACTTCTCTATTATCATCAAGTAAAGTTACATGACCTTTGTATTTTGGGTTCCATAAATTATCCCAGCTATCTATATTTTCTTTTACATATTTTGGATTATAGGCAATCCCCGTTAATCCTCCAGTATAAACAACTGAATAGTCACCTTTTGGATCAAACTCTTGATTTGTATATTCTGGTGAAATATTATTTAAATTTGGCATCTTACTTTTATCCAATTTAGCCAACATATTTTGATGAATCATTAGTTTAACCATATAATCTGAAGGCTGAATTACATCATAATTCGAACCACCAGCTTTTAGTTTTGCATACAACTCTTCATTACTTGCAAAAACTTGATAATTAATTTTAACATCATATTTCTTTTCAAATGATTCTAAAACCTTCTCATCAAAATTATCTGCCCAGCTATAAATATTTAATTCTTTTTTTCCAACTGAACAAGCAGATAAAAGTAAACTTACTAAGCCTAAAGAAACCATTATTGCAGCAGTTTTTCTAAATATACTCATAATGCCTACTGACTACCTCCTTAAAATTTGACACAAAAATCCAGTATGCCTTAATAAATTCTAAACCAGAAAATTTGTTTTTAAGTGGAACTAGAAAAAAGGTCACTAGAAGCACTTTTAAACGATATAGGATTTTTTCTCTGATTCTTCTTGATTATTAATACCTTTAGTACGAAAAACTTCAGAAATTACCATTAAGAAGATAATTGTAACAATTAAAATAGTTGAAATTGCATTTATTTCAGGAGTTACACCTTTTTTAACCATTCCATAAATATAAATTGGCAATGTAGTCGAACCTGGTCCTGAAACAAAAAAGCTTATGACAAAATCATCAATACTTAATGTAAAACATAAAAGTGCTGAAGCAATAATTCCAGGCATTAGCGCTGGTAAAGTTACAAATCTAAATGTCTGCCACGGTGTTGCACCTAGATCACTTGCAGCATCCTCTAAATCAGATGACATTCCTGAAAGTCGAGCTGCTAATAGAATAATGACATATGAAATACAAAAAGTGACATGGGCAATAATAATTGTGATACTGCCTAATTCAAAATGAAAATTAGTAAATAGTATTAGTAATGAAAGTCCCATTAAAATATCTGGAACGACAATTGGTAAGTAAACTAGCCCACTAATAAGATTTGAAAATTTATATTTATGCTTATGTAAGGCAAGTGCACAAATAGTACCAAGAATTGTTGAAAGGATTGTCGTTACAATTGCAATAAATAAACTATTCATAAAGGCATCAATAACTTGCGGGTTATGGAATAAATTTAAATACCAATCAAACGTAAATCCAGTCCACTGTGCATTAATCTTTGATTTATTAAATGAGAATAGTATTAATATCAAGATTGGTAAGTATAAACAAATCAAGATAATTGTTGAAAATCCAATAAGTATAGGTTTTTTCATTTATTTTTCACCTCTACTTTTATCAGCACCAATATTTTTTGTAGCTAAATAGTAAAGTCCTATTAAACCGATTGAAGTAATGACTAAGAATATTGAAAGTGCGGAACCAAATGGCCAGTTTCTTGCTGCTAAGAATTGATTTTGAATGACATTTCCGATTAAAGCAACTTTTGATCCACCCATTACATCAGAAACGACAAACATTCCAAATGAAGCAACAAAAACTAAAATACTACCTGCAAAAATCCCCTTCATCGTTAATGGAAGAGTTACATATATAAAGGTTTGAAATGGAGTAGCTCCTAAATCATTAGCAGCGTCCAATTTTCGGTTATCCAATTGCTCAATGGCAACAAAGATCGGTAACACCATAAATGGTAATAATGTATAGACCATTCCCATTATGACAGATGGTGTATTATAAAGTAGTTGTAAAGGTTCTTTTATCATCCCAAGCTGGATTAATAATGTGTTAATAATCCCTTTTGAACGAAGGATAACAATTAATGCATATGATCTTACTAAGAAATTTATCCAAAAGGGGATCGTGATTAATAATAGTAAAATCCTCTGCCATTTTTCATTTACAACTGTAGCCGTATATGCATAAGGATATCCTATCAAAAGAGTTATTATTGTAGTTACCAAAGCAATCCAAAAAGTTGTCCATAAAACTTTTAAATAAAGTGGGTCAAATACTTTTACAATATTTTCTAATGTAAATGTTTTTTCAATTTCTCCGTACATTCCATTTTTCATAAATGCAAAACCAAAAATTAATAATAAAGGTACTAGAAAAAAAACTAATAGCCAGATAATCGTAGGTGCAATTATGTATTTTTCATTTCTCAATACATAATCACCTCATCTTCCGACTTCCAACTAATCTCAACTTTATCATTTCGATTAAAACTTGTTTGATCTGGCATTTGATAGGCAATAATCGTTTGTTCATGTTTATGTAAATCAATAAAGATTTTATTTAGAGTCCCAACAAATTCTACATCTCTTATGATGCCTGAATAAGGATTATTCTTATTTGCAGCATGAGAAACTTTAATATTTTCTGGTCTAACTGCAATTTCTTTCACACCTTTATCAAAGAAATTATTTTCACCAATAAATGTAGCAACAAATTTGCTTGCTGGATTTTGATAAATTTCCTTCGGTGTGCCGATTTGTTCGATTTTCCCATTATTCATAACGACGATTCGATCACTCATGCTCATCGCTTCTTCTTGGTCATGGGTTACATAGATAAAAGTAATTCCTAATTCGCGTTGAAGATTTTTCAGTTCCCTTTGTAAATCTTTACGAAGCTTAAAATCAAGTGCTCCTAGTGGTTCATCTAATAATAAGACTTTTGGATTGTTCACTATTGCACGAGCGATTGCAACCCTTTGCTGTTGTCCACCTGATAACTGACTAGGTTTACGATTTCTAAATTCAGTTAATTGGGTTAATTTCATCGCTTCGTCAGCACGAATCTTTTGCTCTTCTAACGAAATACCTTTCATTTTTAATCCAAATTGAATATTTCTTTCAACATTCATATGAGGAAATAATGCATAGTGTTGGAACACTAAGTTCATATCCCTTTTATATGGAGGTAAACTATTAATTGCTTCTCCATTTAGTTTAATCACACCTGACGATGGTTCTTCAAATCCAGCAATCATTCTTAAAAGTGTCGTTTTCCCACAACCACTTGGGCCTAAGATTGTTAAGAATTCTCCAGAATATATTTCTAATGAAAGTGGAGAAATCACATTATTTTCACTAAAATTTTTCTCGACTTGTTCAATTTCAATTATATTTTTCATTTTCGCTTCCCATCTATATTAATATTTGTATTATTATGTAAAAATGTATAATTTATTTTCAACATATAAAAAGCCCCTTTTGTCAAGGAGCTAAGAAACTAAGTTACAATTAACCTTTATTTTAACAATTTACGAATAAACCGTAAAGCGTTTTTTGTTGTATGATATCTAATTTTCAAGTCAATTTTAGTCGTTTGTAAAAGGACACTTTTTTCATGTGTAAAAGCAGCAAAACTGTACTCCCCATGATAATTTCCTGAACCACTTTCTCCTACCCCACCAAAAGGTAAATTCGGATTGGCCATATGATAAAGTGTATCGTTTACACATCCGCCACCAAATGGAACTCTCTCAATTACTTTATTTGCAATCTGTTTACTTTCTGTAAAGACGTATAGTGCCAATGGCTTAGGGTGTTGATTAATTTCATTGATTACTTCATCTATATTTTCATAGGTAAGAATTGGTAAAATGGGACCGAATATTTCTTCAGACATAATTGGGGACTCCCAAGATAAATCAGAAATTAAAGTTGGTTCGATTTTATGAGATGATTGATCAAATTCCCCACCATGTAGGATTTCACCATTATTCAAAAATTCAACTAAACGATTAAAATGACGATCACTGATGATCTTTGTGTAATCATCATTTAACAAAGGCTGATCACTATAAAACTGAACAATTTCATTCTTTAATGCATCTATAAAATCCTTTTTTACTGATTTGTGGACATAAATATAATCTGGAGCAATACAAGTCTGTCCTGCATTTGTAAATTTCCCCCAAACAATTCTTTTCGCAGCTAGTTGGATATTCGAATCGTTGTGTACAATTGTTGGGCTTTTCCCACCTAATTCAAGTATTAATGGCGTTAAATTTTTACTTGCTGCTTCCATCACAATTTTTCCAACTTGAACACTGCCAGTAAAAAAGATGAAATCAAACTTTTGTTGTAATAATATCGTGCTTTCTTCGATTCCACCATCAACTACCGCAATATAATCTTTATCAAAATTATCATTGATTATTTTATTAATAATGATTGATGTATTTGGCGTTAATTCTGATGGTTTAATAATAGCAGTATTTCCCCCAATTATTGCACCAATTAATGGAGCCATCGTTAATTGAAAAGGATAATTCCAAGGTGAGATAATTAATGTTACTCCATATGGTTCTCTGTAAATATATCCTTTTGTACCAATATGCGTAATTGGCGTTTTAACTTTTTTAGGTTTCATCCATTTTTTAATATGTTTGATTGCTTCTGATATTTCTTTTAAAGTAAATCCAATTTCAGTCATATAGGCTTCAAAATCTGACTTATTTAAATCTTTTTTTAAGGCTATTTTTATTTCTTCCTCGTTCTCTACTATTGATTTATATAATTTTCTTAATTGATCAATTCTAAAATTTGAAGTCTTAGTAGAACCAGTCTGAAAAAATGCTTTTTGCCTAGTTACTAATTGTGTTATTTCAGATGCTTTATATGTACTTTCCAAAATTATCACATCCTTTTTAAGTCCAATAGTTTAAACGTATAATCTAATGCTAATTTAAAATCACACATAAAGTCAATATTTCTGTGAATACTATGATTAATAGTAACTAGTGTAGGAAGCGAAATATTAACTTTGTTAAGGGAATGTAAAGATATTGTAAATTTGTAAATTAATTAAACGTTTTTAATTGATTAATTTCAAAAACCAATTATTATTATTAACGTAGCCTTTACTTTTTTCGACATTTTTACATAGTTTCTGACATTTTAAAATTAACTGACAAATGTGAAGGTGATAATAAATTATATGTTTTAGTTGGAGGAATCATAATGTTTTTTGGACAAAAAAAGGATGTATTCTTTGAAAAGCTTTTAAGTATCGCGGAGAACTTGCACGTATCATCAAAGTATTACGTTGAATTTAAAATAAAAAATGCAAGCGACTTAAAGAAGTTTCAAGAAGAAATGAAAGAATATGAAACAAAAGGTGATAAGTTTATTCACTCTTTAATCGTTGAATTAAACAAAACTTTTATTACTCCAATTGAGCGAGAAGATATTTTACAACTTGCAATGAAAATGGATGATGTATTAGATGGATTTGAACATTGTTCAGCACGATTTGAAATGTATTCAATCACTTCTGCTGATGAGTATATGGTTAAATTCGTTGATATTCTTCAAAAAGCTGTTGAAGAAATTTTACTTGCAGTTAAATTACTTTCAAATAAAAAATTATTAGAAATCCGTGTTCATGCAATTAAAATTAAGGATTACGAGTCTCAATGTGATGAGCTATTACGTACATCAATTAAACAATTATTTATGAATGAAAAAGATCCAATTAAAATTATTCAGTATAAAGAAATCTACGAAAATCTAGAATCTGTAGCTGATAGTGCGCAGGATGTTGCAAACACACTTGAGCAAATTATCATGCGAAATGCGTAAGGAGTCATAAAATGGAGCATTTATTTTTACTTACGATTTTAATCGTGATTTTTGCATTTTTGTTTGATTTTATTAATGGATTCCATGATACTGCAAATGCAATTGCAACGTCAGTTTCAACAAAAGCATTGAAACCACGTACAGCTATTTTATTAGCCGCAATAATGAATTTCATTGGTGCGATTACATTTACAGGTGTTGCAAAAACGATTACAACTGGTATCGTTGATCCGATTACGATTGAGGGATCAAAAGGACTAGTTGTCGTAATTGCAGCTTTATTAGGCGGTATATTTTGGAACTTATTAACTTGGTATTTTGGAATTCCAAGTAGTTCTTCTCATGCAATCATTGGTGCAATAGCTGGTGCAGCTGTCTCTGCAAAAGGATTTGACGTTTTAGAGGCGGACGGTTTTATTAAAATTATCGAAGCTTTATTAATTTCTCCTGTTATTGCAATTACGCTTGGTTTTATCGTTATGACAATTTTAGCAGCTATTTTCCGTCGATCTAACCTTTCTAAAACTAATAAAGGCTTTAGATTAGTCCAAATTTTCACTGCTTCTTTACAGTCATTTACTCACGGTACAAATGACGCACAAAAAGCAATGGGGATTATCATGATTGCTTTAATTGCCGCTAAAATTGAACCTGCAGGTGCAGATGTTCCTTTATGGGTTCGTATCGGTTGTGCTTTGGCAATGGCTATTGGTACATCAGTTGGTGGATGGAAAATTATTAAAACTGTTGGTGGAAAAATCATGAAAATCCGCCCGATTAATGGTGCAGCAGCTGACTTATCATCAGCAGCTATTATTTTCACATTTACTGCTTTACATTTACCAGTAAGTACAACTCACGTAATTTCTTCTTCTATTATGGGGGTAGGTTCTGCTCAACGTGTTAAAGACGTAAACTGGGGTACTGCTCAACGTATGGTAATAACATGGATTATTACCATTCCAATTTCAGCAACAGTAGCTGCAATTTTCTATCAAATTTTAAAACTAATCTTACTTTAATAAAAAAAGGCGAACCGTAAAAAATACGATTCGCCTTTTTAATTTACATATATTCTCTTTTCCTTTTTGGCTTTGTAATAAAATAAATTAGCACTAAAAGTAAAATTACCGTTCCTGCAATTACGAATGTATTCATAGAAAGGATGGTTGGTCGGTCATATGATTTAGCAGCTAATAACTCAGTACTGAAAAGTTCTTCGTTATTCGTCCATACTTCAACTCTACCAAGTTTTTGATTTTTAGAAATACCATTTTCCTTGTATGACTTATCTATTGCATGTAAAGGTTTTATTTTAATATGATAATTTGTATTCGTGCCTAGTGCAGTCAAAAAGGATAAATCGCTTGGTATTTTTGTTTGAATTAAATTTTTTTTAATTTTTAATTCTCTTTGCCAATCACTCTGTTTTATAAGCGTTTTTTTATGGATTCTTGAAAATGCATAAGAATCTAATAACTTAATATCTTGTAGATATTGCGGTTTTGATGAGCGCAATAAAATATTAATAATCATTTGGCCGTCTTTTTTATCTATTTCAATTAAAGTATTCCTAGCAGAATCAGTATATCCAGTTTTCCCTGCATAAAAGTAAGGATTTTTAAACATTTTTCCACGATTAAAAATATATACATTCTTTTGCTTAGATGTACTAATACGAGCATCTTTTGTACCCATTGCTTGAATAATTAATGGGTATTTTAAAGCTTCCTTTGTAATCATAGCTAAGTCATGTGCAGTTGTATAATGATTTACATTGTGAAGACCATTTGGATTCATGAAATTTGTATGATTTGCGCCAATCTTTTTTGCTTTTTCATTCATCATTTTTACAAAGTTGTCCATATTTCCGCCAACTCGTTCACCAATAGCATAGGCTAAATCATTCGCACTTAAAATCATCATTGTTTTTAATGCTGTATTTCGATCTAAAACCTCACCTTCAGAAAAAAGAATTTGGGAATTACTCTTTTCTTCTTTTAGGCTTTTTTTTGTCATTTGAATTTTATCATTCTCTTTTAAATGATCCATCATAACCATTGCGGTCATTATTTTAGTTGTGCTAGCTGGGAAATCAACTTTATTTGCATTCTTACTATAAATTACTTCCCCACTATCAGCCAATATTGAAATTGCCTTATCACTAAATAGGTTTATTTCGTCTGCATGTACAGTTTTTTGAATAAAGAAGCTACTAATTAAGCTTACACTAAGACATAATTTCATAATATTATTAAAAGTAGATTTCATGAACACTAAATCTCCTTTGAACTTTTTTCATTTCGTTATTTCGTACAAATAACATTACTCAAATTTAAATAACACCACTAGATAAAGAGGCGTGGTTTGAAAAAACAATAATGCACCTATTATAACCTTTTCATACGGATGTCTCAACTTACTTAAATTAGTAGTATTTTTAGTTAAAATAAAATATATCGGTTATTTCCCGGAAAATCGACAAATCTAATACTTTAATTTTTCAATATATTTTAATCCCTCCCTTTTGCTTAAAGGTGATAAATTAGTTTTTTTTAAAAATAATTCAACCTCTATAGGATTTATATAGGAATACTCTCTTAAAGCCCAACCTATTGCTTTTTGAATGAAAAATTCTTTGCTTTCTTTGAGTAGACGGCAATAATGAAATAAACGTTCCTGATCCGTTTTCTCCTTAAACTTCATTTGAAATAATAACGCTACTCTATTCAACCACATATTATCCGAAGAGATCCACCTGTTAGCGTGCTCATCAATCAGTTCTGGATAGATTAAAAAATGATAACTAATTAATCGTCCAGCAATCGTATCAACAGTATCCCACCAAGACTTTTCGACTACTAGTTGTTCATATAATTTAATCCGTTCGAGCTCTGCTTTTTTATACTGGCGATCTAAACATGTTAATGCAATATATTGAAATTCTCTTTCTTCTAAGCTCCAAATATCTATTATTGAATCTAAGTTTGGTGGTTCACCATTACTCATTCGAAACTGTCTAAATAGTACATTTCGTTCTGGAGCTTTAATTCCTAAAAATGTAAATCTATTTTTCATATAAGCTTCCATTGCAGGCCGATTTTCATTATTTATATGTTCCTTAAAAAATCTCATTAACTCTGTTGAATAGTTATCCATTCTACACTTCCTACTGATGATTAATTATCATCTTTAAATTTTTACTCAGCATCGCAACTTATTAAATGCAATTTAAATCTTTTCTTCTATTATAAATGAGCATAAAGTTTAATGAAAAGTGTATAAGGTAAAATTATGTAAATTTTCCGAAGATTAGTTTATGATAGATAAGTCAATATGAAAGGAGGATCTTATGCAACCCGCAGTTAATACAAAGGTTATTAATCAGTCAACAATGTATCAAATTTTATTTGCAATCAGTTTAGGCCATTTATTGAATGATTCTATGCAAGCAGTTGTACCAGCCATATTTCCAATTTTAGAAAAGACAATGAATTTAACTTATACAGAAATTGGATTCATAGCCTTTGCGCTAAATATGACTTCCTCTGTAATGCAACCTGTTTTTGGGATTTTTTCCGATCGAAAGCCTTCACCATTTCTCCTACCGATTGGAATGGCATCTAGTCTATTAGGAATGCTTTCCTTAGCATTTGCACCTAATTTATTTATTGTCTTATTATCAGTTCTATTAATTGGTATAGGTTCTGCCATCTTCCACCCAGAAGGCTCAAAAGTAGCCTTTTTAGCGTCTGGATCAAAAAGAGGACTCTCACAAGCTATCTACCAGGTAGGCGGAAATACTGGGAACTCACTGGCGCCAATCTTTACAGCGCTAATTTTCGTACCACTAGGACAAAAAGGTGCTGCATGGTTTACAATCTTAGCTGCTATAGGAATTTGTGTATTAATTTACGTATCTACATGGTATCGAAATAAACTGAAAGAAAATCCCTTTAAACTAAAAAGTAAAGGTCAGCCTTCAAATGAACCTATCAAAATAACATCAGCTGTCAAATTTGCAATTATACTGCTAGTATTTATTACATTTGCACGTTCGTGGTACTCAGCAGGCATAGGTAATTATTATCAGTTTTACTTAATTAAAAGTTATGGTTTATCGATTAAAAGTACACAGTTATATTTATTTATCTTTATGATTGCAGGCGTAATAGGTACTTTCATAGGCGGAACACTAGCTGATCGTTTCGGAAAACGGAATATGATTTTATTCTCATTAGTTGGTACATTTCCATTAGCCTTACTATTACCTCATATCTCTTTGCTAGCAGTTATTCCGATATTATTTTTAATTGGGATCATTAGTTCAAGTTCCTTTAGTGTAATTGTTGTTTACGCTCAAGAACTTGTTCCCGGAAAGGTTGGTTTAGTCAGTGGATTAATAGTTGGTTTAGCATTTGGAATGGGTGCTTTAGGAGCAGTATTATTAGGTGTAATTGCCGATGCAACTAGCTTAAATTTCGTAATGAATTTATGTAGCTTCTTACCACTATTAGGTTTAGTAGCTTTTATGCTGCCAAATGATCGAAAAAAATCAGCTTAAGAAGGAATTTAATTTCCAAAAAGCTCTATTAAACTTTATTTACATTCCAAAAAGGCTGTCTATGTGACGGCCTTTTGTTTGTAGACAATTTACAAAAACTTAAGTTTTCAGAATGATAAACAAGCAATAATTTCATTGGTTGGTACAACATTTACCTTTTATTTCATTTATGTTCAATGACACATAGGTACTCTCGACTTCTTAAGTTGGGCTTTCTCCATTAAATCTGTTGAGCATACCGAGAAAAATCCTCCCTGATTAATCAGGAAGGATTTTTATTTACACCATATTATTTAACATATAGTTTATATTTCCTCATCCAAGGTCGAAGCGATCTGCATTCATAACCTTAACCCACGCAGCTATAAAGTCACGCACAAACTTCTCCTTGTTATCATCTTGAGCATACACTTCTACTATTGCACGTAGCACTGAATTTGAACCAAACACTAGGTCAACACTAGTTGCAGTACGTACTATCTCACCTGACTTGCGATCACGTCCTTCAAATACGTCTCCGTCTACAGGTGTCCAAGCTATTCCCATATCTAGCAAGTTTACAAAGAAGTCATTAGTAAGTGTACCAACTCGGTCAGTAAATACACCGTGTTGAGTGCCATTATAGTTTGTACCCAGTACGCGCATACCGCCTATAAGTGCAGTCATTTCTGGGGCAGTTAAACCTAACAATTGTGCCTTATCTACTAACAGCTCTGCTGAATTTACACTATACTGTTTCTTTTGATAGTTACGGAATCCATCAGCGATTGGCTCTAGTACTGCAAAGCTTTCTATATCTGTTTGCTCTTGTGTTGCATCACCACGTCCTGGAGTAAATGGAACTTTTACATCAAAACCTGCATTTTGTGCAGCTTTTTCTACCGCGGCACTACCACCAAGTACAATCAAGTCCGCCATGCTGACTTTCTTATGCAGATGGTTTTGAACACTCTCTAATACATTCAGTACCTTTGCAAGTTGTTTAGGCTGATTTACTTCCCAATTCTTCTGTGGATGTAGTCGAATTCGAGCTCCATTAGCACCCCCACGCATATCTGAGCCACGGAAAGTACTTGCTGAAGCCCAAGCCGTATTTACTAACTCGCTAATAGTAAGTTCTGTATCTAAGATCATTAATTTGATTTTTTCAACATCTGTATCTGTTATTTCATATTCTGAAGCAGGTATAGGATCTTGCCAAATTAGAACTTCTTCAGGGACTTCTGGACCTAGATATCTTGATCGAGGACCCATATCCCTATGCGTTAGTTTAAACCACGCACGTGCAAATGCATCAGCAAATTCTTCTGGATTTTCATGGAAACGACGGGATATCTTTTCGTATTCTGGATCAAAACGTAATGCCATATCAGCTGTAGTCATCATTGTTGGTACACGAACGGTTGGATCTTCTGCATCTGGAGCAAGATCCTTCTCTTCAGGATTTACAGCTAGCCACTGATACGCACCTGCTGGACTCTTAGTTAGCCACCATTGATATTTAAACAATAAGTCAAAGTAACCATTATCCCATTTTGTTGGATTCGCAGTCCACGCACCTTCAATACCACTAGTAATAGTGTCTCGACCTTTACCAGTGCCATGTGTGCTTAGCCAGCCTAATCCTTGGGAATGAATCGGAGCTGCTTCTGGTTCTGGACCAACATGAGCAGCATCTCCTGCGCCATGAGCTTTACCAAAGGTATGTCCTCCAGCGATTAGTGCAACTGTTTCTTCATCATTCATTCCCATACGAGCAAAGGTTTCACGTATGTCACGACCACTTGCTACAGGATCTGGATTACCATTTGGTCCTTCTGGGTTAACATAGATAAGACCCATCTGAACTGCAGCCAGCGGATTCTCAAGGTCACGATCACCAGTGTATCGCTTATCCCCTAGCCATTCGGTTTCATTACCCCAGTAGACGTCTTCTTCTGGATGCCAAACGTCTTCACGTCCTCCTCCAAAACCAAATGTTTTTCCGCCCATTGATTCAATAGCAACATTACCTGTTAATATAAATAAATCAGCCCAAGAAATTTTGTTACCATACTTTTGCTTTATTGGCCAAAGCAATCGACGGGCTTTATCGAGATTCCCGTTGTCAGGCCAACTATTAAGTGGAGCAAAACGCTGTGTACCAGTTCCTCCTCCACCACGGCCATCCCCTGTACGATATGTACCTGCTGAGTGCCATGCCATACGTATAAAGAATGGACCATAATGTCCATAATCTGCAGGCCACCAATCTTGACTGTTTGTCATGAGATTGTGAAGATCCTGTTTAAGCGCTTGATAGTCTAACTTTTTAAATGCTTCTGCATAATTAAATTCTTCATCCATAGGGTTAGATTTTCTGTCATTCTGATGTAGAATGTTCAAATTTAACTGATTTGGCCACCAGTCTTTATTTACTGTTCCAGCTGATTTCGGAGTAGTGGTGCTACCGTGATTAAACGGGCACTTTGCGATGTTAGAATTGTCATTCATTTCCATACTTTTTTCCTCCTTAAAAGTAAATAAATAACTAATTATGTATCTTGTATTACTTTTCAAACAAGATATGATTAATTATTATGCAATCATTATATTAAACTATTACATATAATAATAGAAATAACTATCGCAAATATGATTTTATTCAGAACAATGTAAATAATTCATGACATTTACTTATAGCTGAATACTTTGTCCATATTTAGTTCAATTAGAGACATCAACAATTGTTAATACAGTCTCATTTCAAACATGATCCTCCATTGTTTTTATGTAATCGTTCATAAGTATAACCTCGAATATTTTCAATTACTTACTTCTACATTTATTACAAATCGACCTGCTACCTAATTGATTTACCCTTTTTTAATTTTCTTATTTAAAAGATCTTCCATTAAGATGTGTACGAAAATCAAAAATCTACTAAAAAAAAAACGAAAAAAAGCTCTTCGGATGTCGAAGAGCTTTTACACGCTGTTGAAAAACAATCATGTCAATTAAATTACCAAATTTTCGTAGAAGGCGTAGAGTGATGTTGAATTCCACTACAGGGTGCTCGCTTTCCATTGGGCGAGATTCTTTAGCCTTCCCGCTTATCCCATAGGAGTCGATTCCCCCTTTCGTTTCAATCAATTTAGTCAATCAAAAAAAGTCTGCAATAAATACTAGTCAAATAGCCTTTACTTTGAGTAACCTAACTGTATTATATTAATCAGCTTGTAGCTCAATTAAATATTCAACATTAATTAAACTAAACAATTGAATTTGTTTTTAAAGGCTCTGCTAAAGTGGAAGAAGAAAAATTCAAATCGTGGTTTATTGACTACTTCAATTTTGTTACAATTATTTTTGAATTATTAACAAATTAAGATAAACAGTAGAATGAGGTAATCTAGTGACAAATTTTATGTACATATTTTGCTTAATGGTATGGGGGTTAAATTTTATTGCGGTAAAAATTCAAGGAACACCCGTCAGTTTGGAATTATCATTATCATATCGTTTAGTTATGACAGCTTTTTTATTTTTAGTTCTTGTGTGCTTCCTTAAACCCAATGGGAGACCAAGTACAAAAGATTTACCGTTTATTATAGTTTTTGGTGTATGTAACTTTGCATTAAGTTATCTG
Organism: Gottfriedia acidiceleris; assembly: GCF_023115465.1. NCBI lineage: Bacteria > Bacillati > Bacillota > Bacilli > Caryophanales > Bacillaceae > Gottfriedia > Gottfriedia acidiceleris. The sequence continues at coordinate 3,350,453 of NZ_CP096034.1, forward strand.
TGCCTTTATTACGCCACAATTTTGAGCTCTGCTGCCATTGTAACTTTAATCTTTTCGTTAAAAGTGATATTGACTCCGATTGCTCTCCGTGTTTTTTTAAAAGAGAAACTATATTTTCGCGTGTTAATTGGGGGAATTCTAGGAGTATTTGGAGTATGTGTCCTAATCTATCCAAACTTAAATGATTTTCAAGGACTTACTGATTTAAAAGGAATCATGATTGCTTTGTTAGGTACGATTCTAACAGCAGTTGGTGATGCAAGTTCTGCAAGAAATGCTAATAGAAAGATTAACCCTATCTATTCAAATGCTATTGGTTTTACAATTGCTGGTGTTTTAATGGGGGTAATTGTACTGTTCCAAGGAAATAAAATTATACTTCCAACAACAGTTACATATTTATCTGCTTTGCTATATTTAACATTGATTGCTTCTTTTATGGCTTGGCTATTTTATTTAAAACTTGTAGAAAAAATTGGAGGGGCAAAAAGTGGGTATATGGTAGCTCTATTCCCAGTAATTGGAGGGGTTGCTTCTGTTTTAATTGGTGAATCAACTCCATCAATTTATTTGGTAATAGGATGCCTTTCTAGCTGTATTGGAGCTGCAATTGCTTTAGGGGTTAGAATTCGAAGTCAGAATAATAATCTTCCTGTAAATACTAATTAAGAAAAAATTTCCTTATTAAGCTAACGGGTGCGTAGTTGCATACTAGTGTTATTGGAAGAATGAAATTGCTCAAACCTATTTATATTTAAAACCATTAAAAGATCATTCAAAAAATGCTAATTTTATCTTTATTAAATGTTCACTTAAAGTCCGTTTTCCCTATTGATGACTTTATATTTCAACAATCTGAAAAAGCTCTTCGAATGTCGAAGAGCTTTTTACTATTACATACCCCAAATTAATGTCCAAAGAGTACCGAAAACAATTGCTACTGCAATAAATACTGCGTAACCTAAATTGATATATAATACTCCTTTATTTTCATTTTCATTCATATGCATGAAAACAATTAACTGAAGACCGCCTTGTAATAATGCAGTTACAATTAAAATAATAAATGATACATTAAACGGTAAATTTAAATAATAGACACTTAAAGCTATGATTGTTAGAACAAGTGATTGGATGAAGCCAACCACTTGATGCTTAGGGAATAATGCGCTCATCCAATCAGTCCTTTCACGTAAACAAAACTAAAGATAAAGATCCATACTACGTCTAAGAAGTGCCAGTATAATGAATAAATAAATGTTTTGTTTGCTGTAGTTTCAGTAATCCCCTCACGAGAAACTTGAATTAAGATTGCAATCCCCCATAACATACCGAATGATACGTGGGCTCCGTGAGTACCTAATAATACAAATAATGCTGATAAAGCACCACTACTTTGGATTGTTGCACCTTCATGAACATAAGTAAAGAACTCTGTAATTTCTACTCCTAGGAAGACTGCTCCTAAAGCTAGTGTTAATACAAGGAAGCTTATAAAAGCTTTTTTGTGATTTAATTTTATTGCGTTTACGACTAAACCAATCGTAAAACTACTTGTTAATAGGGCAAATGTTTCTATCATTACACCTTTCATCTCAAATAATTCTTTTTGAGTAGGTGCTGAACCAGTGTTATTTGCTAAAGTGAAGTAAACTGCGAACAATGTTCCGAATAATGCAATCTCGGCTCCTAAAAATATCCAGAAGCCTAAAATTTTATTAGAACTCTCTTCACCTAGACTATACAGAGGCCTGCTGCTCATAGTGATCACCTCGTAATTTTTTCTCTGTTTCGATAATTTCTTCTTTATGAATATGGAAGCCATGATCGCGTTGGAAAGAACGTGCGATTAAGCAAAGTGCGATAGGAACTGCAAATACAATCATTGGAACCCACCATTCAAATATTAAGAAGAAACCAAATGCCATAAATGCTGCACCTAAAATGAATGGTATACCACTATTACTTGGCATATGAATATCTGTAATCTCACCTTCAAGTAATGATTTACCTTCTTTTTTAGCTTTCCAGAATGGATCTAAAGAATCAACTTTTGGAATAACTGCGAAATTGTAAGGAGCAATTGGACTGCTTGTAGCCCACTCTAATGTTCTTGCATTCCATGGATCACCAGTTGTTTCTCTTGGTGCGTAACGTACACTGTAATAAATATTGTAAACAAGTAAACAGAATCCGATTGCTAACCCTACAGCTCCAATTGTAGCAATCATATTTAATGGTCCGAAACCTGACTCTGCACTATAAGTATAAGTACGACGAGTCATCCCTTTTAATCCTAATAAGAATAATGGGAAGAATGTTACGTTAAAGCTAACGATAATTGTCCAGAACGTAATCTTACCAATTTTTTCATCTAATTTGAAACCAAATACTTTAGGGAACCAATAGTAGAATCCTGCGATTACCGCAAAAACAGTACCTGGAATTAATACATAATGGAAGTGAGCAACCAAGAACATCGTATTATGATATTGGTAGTCAGCACTTGCCATAGCTAGCATTACACCTGTAACCCCACCGATTGTAAAGATTGGAATAAATGCTAGTGAGTACAACATTGGAACGGTAAATTCGATTTTACCTTTTCTTAAAGTAAACAACCAGTTAAATATTTTAACACCGGTTGGTATACTAATTGCCATTGTTGTAATACTAAAGAAGCCATTTACAACAGAGCCTTGACCCATCGTATAGAAATGGTGAACCCAAACAAGGAAACTTAGAGCAGAAATGGCGATCATACTAACAACCATGCTCTTATATCCGTATAAATTCTTTCTTGAGAAAGTAGCTATAATTTCACTGTATATACCGAATGCTGGAAGAATAACGATGTAAACTTCAGGATGTCCCCAAATCCAGAACAAGTTCGCCCAAAGCATATCATTACCATGTGCCATCGTAAAGAATTGAGTACCAAACTCACGATCGAACATCATTAATGCTAAAGCTACAGTTAATACTGGGAATGCAAATACGATAATAACGTTTGTAATTAAAATACTCCATGTAAACATTGGCAATTTCATTAATTTCAAGCCTGGAGCACGCATTTTTAAAATTGTAACGATAAAGTTAATACCAGTCATTAAAGTACCAAGACCAGCGATTTGAAGCGAAATTGCGTAATAGTTATTCCCAACGCCTGGGCTAAATTCCTTACTAGCTAGTGGGAAGTAAGCTGTCCAACCAGCATCAGGTGATCCACCGATAACAAAGCTTAAGTTTAAAAGCATTGCACCTGCAAAGAATAACCAGAAACTAACTGCATTTAAGTAAGGGAAAGCAACGTCACGTGCTCCGATTTGTAAAGGAATAACGATGTTCATTAATCCAATAATGAAAGGCATCGCCATGAACAGAATCATAATTAAGCCGTGAGTTGTAAAAATTTCATTATAATGTTGTGCATCTAATATTTTTAAATCTGGTCCTGCTAACTGTGCTCTCATTAATAACGCATCTACTCCACCACGGAATAGCATTAATAATGCACACAGAATATACATAACACCGATACGTTTATGGTCAACAGTCGTTAACCATTCTTTCCATAAGTAACCCCATTTTTTAAATTTGGTTAAACCAATTACAATAGCAAGTGATACAACAACGATACTCACCATTGCGCCATAGATCATTGGTTCACCTGTTACAAAAAAGTGATCCCATTTATAACCCATTATTTCATCCCCTCCATATTATCCATGTCATGGTGATCAGATGAATCCTTCATAGAACCATGTTGATGTCCTGCATTTTTTCCTTCTGGAGCTGGTCTAAATCCTAAATGAGTCGAAGTATATGTCTTTCTACCTAAATGCTCAATTTTTAGTAATTTATTAAACTCGTTTTCTGTTAAAGCAGGAGCTGTTTCTTTAACGTCCTTAACCCAGCCATTAAAATCCTTATCATTCATTGCTAGTACTTCAAATTCCATTCCAGCAAAGCCTTTACCATTGAAGTTACTGTTTTTACCAATATAAGAGCCTTCATTGGAAGCAACAAAATTTAATTTAGTTACCATGTCACTCATTGCATATTTTTGTCCACCTAATTGAGGTATCCAAAAACTTGTAATCGGACCAAATGAATAAAGTCGGAATTCAACATTTCTATTTGTTGGAATATTTACATAGTTAACCGTTTCAATTCCTTGTTCAGGATATGAGAAATGCCATTTCCAGTTTGAAGAACTTGCATAAATAACAAGTGGTTTATCATTTTCATGACCTTTTGGTACACTTTCAACCGCATTTGTTGTTTTAACAGTTACTACTGATAAAACTGCAACAATAATAATTGGGATGACAGTCCAAATAATTTCAAGTGTTTTACTTCCCTCTTCATGAGGCGGTTCGTAATCTTTCGGAAGTTTACTAGCACGATATTTATATAGAATAACAATATAAAGAATGTAAACTACTAGTAAAACTCCTAACATCATCAACATCGAGAAGATAATCGTATCCGCTTGCGTTTTAGCAACAGGACCCTTAGGATTAAGAACTGCAATCTTGTCACAAGCACCCATTACTAATGCAACCAGCATGATCATCATGCCCATTAGAAATTTTTTCATTTCGCTCTTCCTTCCTATAACGTAAGTAAAAGTTCAAAATAGTTTTTTTGAATTATTTCTTAGATAAGTATTTTTATAAATTGTCACTAAAATGACAAACAATGTCCACAGTTATAGTAAGATACTTTAATTAAAAAAACAAACAATTAATTTCCATTTTGGAAGGAAAAAAAGAGTGTTCACATTTTAGACATATTTGAAAATATGGTGTTTTCTTTAAAACCTATATACATCAATGGTTTAACATGAATGCTCACTTATTCACAACGTTCACATTTTAGACAAATATTAGATTTTGATTAACTTTTTGTTCACATCTCGAAACTTACATATTAGTAAATTAGTATAATAATTTTTATGGAATTTAACAAAATAATCTGTATTTTCGCACAAAAAAATAACGCAGAATAATCTGCGTCAAAAAAACAGGGTTATTAATTTGGTGAAGAGAAAAACTACTGTCCTAGCACGTTCTTCTCCGCTTTAGGTTTTTGGGGGTTCTAGGGTTGCATTCCACATTTTACTTTTTAATGTGTATACAAACGAAGAACTAAGAAAAACTATGGCTTATTTCTTAAACTTCTATTATTAATCTTAGATTACCAAAAATGAAAATGATTATCAATACCAATTATTGGTTTTTTTATGATCTAAAGAAATAGTCTAAATACCAAATGATCATAATATGTTCATTAAGAATTGTGCAAGTAAAGTTGGATTTTCAATATTAGGAATATGTCCTGCTTTCAAATTATGAATTGTCATCCCTCTTTCTTTTGCACGCTCTACAGATCGAAAAATTCCATAGTAAAATGGATTTTGTTCTTTCTCTGTACAATTAATATAGGAGGTTTTTATATTTTTTAACTCCTTATTTTTGAGGATAAGCGGCGTTTTAAAACATTTTTGAGGATGATCAGTTAGACGATAATCATATCGATCTTCCTCTACTACTGGTACTTTCCATCCTTCACCTTTTGTATCAATCAAACCTTGAAGAAAATTTACTATTTCATCTGGAAACAAATTAACAACTGCTTCACCATCATTTAATAACATCGCATCTAAATAGATAACTTCATCAATTAATTCTGGAATACGATCAACTACTCCTGATGCTACTACACCACCATAGCTATGACCAATCAGAACAATATTATGTAAATTTTCATAATTAATCACATTAACAATGTCATTTATTGCAGTGTTTAAATCTACTTCTTTATTCGCTAAATGAAACCTTTCCCCACAACCAGTCATTGTAGGTGTATATACAGTATGCCCCTCTTTTTCTAATAATATTTTTACCTCTTTCCATGCCCAGCCCCCTGAACTCATTCCGTGACAAATAACGATTGTTTTCATCTATTTCACCTTTTCACATTTTATGATCTTTGTTTTTTACACACAAAGCCAAATAAATATATTCAATGTATAAATAGCAAAACCCTACTTAGAAAAAATTAAACTAATTTAATTTTTAAGTTATAATGGGAGAAAAAAAGGTGGGACATTTATGCCTCAATTATTAATTAAAGGGATTTCTACTGTTGATATTTGCAAAATTAGTAAGTCTTTAATCGAAGAACTAGCAGTGGTTTGTGAATGTGGAACTGATAATTTTACAATTGATTGTCTCCATTCAACTTCAATTTTTAATGGTGAAATTGTAGAAAGCTTTCCATTCATTGAAGTAAAGTGGTTTGAACGTGGAGGTGAAACTAGAGATCGTTTTGCTACTACAATCGAAAAACATATTAACACTTTGAATATTCCCGAATTTGAAATTGCTTTTATTACATATCAAGAAGATTGTTATTATATAAATGGGAATAAATTTTCATAATAATATTTTGAAATAATTTAGGTCAGCGAAGCAGCTGACCTTTTTTTTTTGAAAAATCCATAATTCCGGGACATGTGTACCTATAGGATGATGTCATTTCGGGATATTTCAACTATGTGGACAAATATACAAACTAAAAAAAATGGTCATCTGACTAAGTACATGATTTGTAAGATTGAATATTAGTATATTAATCGGACAAGTAGGAAACAAAAAAATGCTACCGATTAGAGAAAGGTGAAGGAAAATGAATTTTGAAATTGCAATGACAGCGTTTGTTTTCATTATGACAATGTCTGTCATATTCTGGAGACCAAAAGGAATTCATGAAGCATGGCCTGCTTCAATTGGAGCTATAATCATTCTAGTAACTGGAATTGTTAGTCGACACGATTTATATGACATTATAACGAAAATCGGTGGAGCTTCAATAACAATTATAGCAACAATTGTTATGGCTGTTATTTTAGAAAGCTTCGGGTTCTTTCATTGGTCAGCAGCTCGACTAGTTACATTGGCCAAAGGTTCTAGTTATCGATTATATTGGTACATTCAATTACTATGTTTTTTAATGACGTTACTTTTTAATAATGATGGTAGCATCCTAATTACAACACCTATACTAATAATTCTTTTAAAAAATCTACGTTTAAAACCACATCAACAAATACCCTACCTATTATCTGGTGCATTAATTGCAACTGCTTCAAGTGCTCCAATTGGCGTAAGTAATATCGTAAATTTAATAGGTTTAAAAATCGTACACATGCCACTTTATATGCAACCATTAATGATGTTTGTACCTACAATGTTAGGTTTATTATTTATGTCGATTATGATGTATCTCGTACTAAAAAGTAAATTTCCAGAAGTGTTACCAGCTTCAACAAATGATATTGAAGAATCTTTTTTTATTAAAAATTTTCATCCCTTAAAAAGTAAAATTTCTGTTGAAACAAAAAGAAAAAGAACAAAGTTTATGCTTAAAATATTAACTTTTGTATTTGTAATGAGATGTTTACTGTTTGTTGCATCGTTTATTTCAATTCCAATTGAAATTGTTGCAGTACTTGGTTCCCTTATTTTGCTTATATGGAGATGGTACCATTTAAGAACAAATCCCGTAGATATCTTAAAAAAGACACCTTGGCAAATTCTTTTATTTGCATTCTCAATGTATGTAATTATTTACGGACTTCACAATGCTGGTCTAACTGATTTTATTGTAAAAGAAATTGAACCAATCGTAAATCAAGGGCTTTTTAATGCCACTTTGGCAATGGGGGGATTAGTAAGTGTAATGTCAAATCTTTTTAACAATCACCCTGCCCTTATGATTGGCACAATCAGCTTAACTGAAATGGGACTAGATCCAGTGACACTAAAAGCAATCTATCTAGCTAATATAGTTGGTAGTGATATAGGCTCGCTTTTGTTACCTATTGGAACATTAGCATCATTAATTTGGATGCACATTTTAAAAGAAAATAAAATTAAAGTAAAATGGAAAGATTATTTAAGCGTCACCATAATTGTGATCCCATTAACAACAATTATTTCATTAATACTACTATATTATTGGATACAATTATTTTTTGCTTAATTTAAATTTCCCTTTAGGAGGAGATCTACGTGAGTGATGTATCTACATTGCTTGGAGAACAAGTCTCGGTAAGATTATCTGGAGATGTCGTATTTGAAGGAATTCTTACTGATTTAGGACAAGATATTTTAGTGCTTTTTAACGGCATAAAATATTATTATATCCCTTGGATGCATATCCATATGGTATATCAAAATAATGATTTAAAAGAAAAAATAGATAACCCTATTGAACCATCCATTACACAGGAAATGGAGTCAATTTCATATCGTAAAATTTTACTAAATGCTAAAGGAATATTTTCAGAAATCTATGTAACTGGTAATATAACTTTTCATGGTTATATTATGAACGTATTAAATGATTATCTTGTATTTTACTCACCTGTATTTCATACAATGTATATTTCTTTATCACATTTAAAATGGATCACACCATATAACCATAGAGTGGTGCCATATAATTTAACAAATGAGACACTAGCAGTACATCCACCTACTACTCCTTTACACAGGTCTTTAGAAATTCAGCTTAGAAAAGAAATTGGAAAACTTGTTATTTTTGATGGTGGAACAGATCCAATGAAGATTGGGCTTTTAAATAAAGTAGATAATAACCAAATAGAACTTTCCGTAGCGAGTGGACAAAATGTTTACCTAAAACTGGGACATATAAAATCTATACACTTACCTTAGCTGGATTCAACCTTTGATACAAAATGTATTTAAAGGTTTTTTTTTTGAAAAAGCAGCGATTCATACTATACTTTGTTTTATTTTAAAAAAATACACTAAAACTATACTGCGTCTTAAGTAATAAAAGCCCCATGCTATGCTTGGGGCTTTTAATCTTTTAATCTTTTAATCTTTATTTACGTAAATAGAACCATTTCTCGATTTAACATTCAGTTGATGTTCGCCACTTCCAACCATGGCCTTATTTGTATGGTTTTCGTCATTAGTTTTGATTTTCCATCCAATATTACCACTTAAACTACCATCATTTGTTTCCGCATTGATTGTAAGATTGTTATCCTTTAGTAGGTCGATTTGAATTTCTCCATCATCTGAAGAAATTTTACTATTACCATTTAATAATGCTTCCTCAATATTAATTGCACCATTTTTTGTTTTTGCGTTTATTTTTCCTTTATAATCACTTAAGTTAATTTCTCCATCATAAGTGGTTACTTCACTTGTTCCATCTATATTTGCTTGCTCAATCGAAATGCTACCATCTCTTGTAGTAGAATTTAAAAAACCAGAAATATTTTTGATGTTAATTTCACCATCATTCGTTGCAATTTCACTTTCTCGATTTAATTTTGCATTCGATAAGCTGATCGAACCATTTCTAGTTTTTGCAACTAAGTTTCCAGTTACATTCTCAATATTGATTTGACCATCATTTGAATTTATTACTGTTTTATTATCTTTATTTGATAAATTTACAGAGCCATTTTTTACGTTTATATTCGTTAAAATACTTTTAGGTAAATCAATATTTAGTTGGGATCTGTCGTCATGATCAAAGTGGAAAATCTGATTGTCATCATTACGAATCTCGATAATCATTTTATCACCAAGTGTTTTTACTGAATAATAATCAGATATTTTTTCACTCACATCTTTTTTATCACGATCCGGAACTCTTATATTACCATTTACGTTTACCTCACTAGAATCAGTTCCATTTACACTGATTTCACTATTATTAGCTTTAATAATAACTTCATTAATTGATGAAGTTATCGTTTTCGAATCATTTATATCAATATTTCTTGATTTGAATGTATAACCTATTTCTTTGATAAACAGGTGACCAATACTAAATAGTAATGAAACACCCATCATCAATATAAGTAAAAAAATACTAAATCCATGAAATCGAAGTGAGTCTTCTTTTCTTACTATATTGAATAGTAATATTTCAATTCCTAATAAAATACAAGCAACTGGCCATGCATTAATAAGAAGCTTCGAATAAGGAATTGAAATAAAATTTTGTAAAAACCAAAGTAAACCAATTGCAATTAATATAATTCCCGCTGTTATAGTGCCAACCTTCCAATTCCTCATACTTCTTTTTTCGACTTTCCAGTTAATAATTTAATACCGAGTCCAACAAAAACAATACTGATTAGTAAATTTTGTACTAAATTATAGTCTATAAAAATATTGTAATGTCTAGAAATATAATCAGAAGCGTTCTCTAATAAAGATAAGCAACCAAAACCGATTAATACCCAACCAACTAAAAACTTATTAAATTTAAATTGATTATTTACGATTGGCTCATCTACTAATGCAATGTCCTCACGATATTTATTATGATATTGAAGTGCATCAAAGTAACTATAAAATACGATGACTGGTATAAAAAATCCAAAGCTTGAAATTAAATTTGTTAAAAATACTGTACCGAAAAATAACAGCATAAACTGCAATCCTCGACTCATTAATCCTAAATAAAAATGGCCAAGACCAGGTAAGATTGATAATAAATAAACTAATTTTTTACGTTTTTTCAAAATTTGTACCTCCATTATTTTTTATTTCCTTTCAAAATTTTTGGAATTGGAATTGATAATTTAATTTCTTCACTTTTTTCGATTAACGAAGACGTCTGATCAATCGTCTGTACAACGTGACGATTCGAATTTGTAATTCGTTCAGTTAATTGAAATTGAAAGAATAAAAATGTTGCTGCAGCAGCCAGTAGTAAATGGATTAAACGAACTTTTTTTGAATTAGTGTTAGATTTCTTTTCGTTCGTTTCTTCCGTAATCTGTATTAATTCAGTTTGTTTCATTATTTCGTTCACTAGCGCATCTGAAAAATGGAATTCAGGTGGATTCAACCATTCAATGTCTAATTCATTTAGAAGTTCAAGTTCCGCCTGGCATGAGATACATTCATTTAAGTGCTGTTCAAGCAAAAGAGATTCTTTATTTGAAAGCTTCTTTTGTTGATACGATAATAGTTGGTCAGAAGTTAAATGTTTCAAATGATCCCTCCTTTATGCTTGTCTTTAATTAATCGTTTGGCTCGATATAAACGTGATTCTACAGTTTTAACGGCTACATTTAATTTCAAAGCTATTTCCCCATAAGTAAGTTCTTCAAAATAATATAATTTCAATACATCACTATATGCCTGTGGCAATTCAATTAAATATGAATGAATAAGTTCTTTATCAATCGTTTTTAGTAAAGCTTCTTCAGGTGATAAAAAATTCTCCTCTGGTAAAGTAGTAAGTAATTCACTAGTTTCATTTTCCTGTTGTTTTACTTGTTTTCTTTTAAAATCAATTGCTTTATTCATTGTAATTCGATAAATCCATGTGGCCAAGCTAGATTCCCCGTTAAAGTTTTCGAGAGAACGATACAATTGGAGAAAGACTTCTTGCGAAATATCTTCAGCATCCTTTTGATTATTTGACACTTTCAATGCTACTGCAAATACCTTTGATTGGTATCTTACTATTAATTCTTTAAATAGTTGATGATTCCCCTTTACTATATTCCTTACTAATTGTTCATCCGACTCCATTGCATCACCTCTTTTCTTCTTCCATAACTTTAGACGAAGACAAGTTTAAAAACCCTGCAAAAAAAATAAAACTTTTTAAAATAAATTTTTAAACAATCTTTCTTACTCAAATAAATGAAGAATAGTTGATTTTCCACTTTGTTAAAAAATAGTTTGTGAGTAATACTCTTATTTAATTAATAAACAATAAAAAAGCTTGTAAAAACAAGCTTTTAGAGTGTTGAAATATAAAGTCGTCAATAGGGAAAACGGACTTTAAATGAACATTTAATATTGATAAAATTAGCATTTTTCGAATGATCTTTTAATGGTTATAAATGTTAATATGTTTGAGCAATTTCATTATTTCAATAACACTAGTAATGATTTTTTTAGAAGTTAAAAATATTATGGGCTATTTTTAGGAAACAAATTTTATAGTTTTGTTTAATAATTGTTCGATATTAATTGATAAACAAGCTGATTAATATACAACAGTTAGATTACTCTAAGTAAAGGCTATTTGACTAGTATTTATTACAGACTTTTTTGATTGAATAAGTTGATTGGAACGAAAGGGGTGATCGACTCCTATGGGATTAGCGGGAAGGCTAAGACCCCGCAGGCTCGCCGAGGAGGCTAAAGAATCTCGCCCCATGGAAAGCGAGCACCATGTAGTGGAAATCAACATCACTCTACTCCTTTTACGAAAATTTGATAATTAATTGACAAGGTAGTTTTTCAACAGCATGAAAAACTTGTAAAAACAAACTTTTAGAGTGTTGAAATATATAATGATCAAGCTGATATTAATTGAATTTTATTGATAATATAATTCATTTTTTATGATCTAATAATGATTTTAAATGTCATATGTTTGAGCGGTATTATAATAGTACTAACTCTAGTAATTGTTCACTCATGAGAATTTAAAAATTATGTTCAATCATAATTATAAACTAATTAACAAACTGTTACGCTATTCTAAATATAGGATATTAAATTCTATTTTTAAGTAATCAGTATTTTTAAGAATCAGTTGATTGGAACAAAAGGGATGCTACTCCTATGGGATATGCGCCGAATCCTGAGACCCCGCAGGCTTCCCGAGGCGGATAAAGAATCTCGTACCATATAAAGCGATCATCCCCTAGTGGAAATCAACCTCACCCTTCTGCTTTACAAAAATTGGTAATTAATTGACAATTTTTTTTCAACAGAGTGAAGCTTGTAATAACAATCTTTCAATGTTAAGTATGTAGCCAACATTTTAGATTCTATTGAACCTCAGAAATACTTTTTAAATCCTTAATATTTGTTCGCATATGGTTCATTATTTCGTTGTATCTCAATTTGCCATTTTTTAGATTAACATTATTAATTTTTTCCAAAGACATAATTTTAAAATTACGATTATCTCGATAGTAATTATAAGTAGGGAAAAAGCTTGGATTTTTCAATTCAATTTTCACATTTTGATTAGTTAGAGTTTTAACTACATCAATTGTACCCATGCCACCAATTAACTCATAGATTTCATCTTGAGCTGATAGGTAATTTCCTAATGAGTAAAAGACGATTGTTTTATTCCCCGTTTTTCCAGTGATCCATGCCGGCGGTTGCAGAACGTGTGGATGATTACCAATAATAATTTGAACTCCCATATCAGCCAATTGTTTTGCAAGATTCTTTTGGGTATTGTTCGGCATTCTTTCATATTCAATCCCCCAATGCATGGCAACTACTACTACATCTGATACTTTCTTTGCCCTTTCAACATCACTACGTATTTTCGCAAGGTCAATCAAATTTACTAAATAATCTTTTCCTTTAGGTACGGGAATCCCATTTGTACCAAATGTGTAAGCAAGAAATGAAAATCGAATATTATTTTTATTTATTACTCTAATTTGGTCATGATCTGCCTGTGATTTAAAAGCACCTGTATATGGCATATGAATAGCATCCCAATGCGAAATTGCACTTCGTATAATTTTTTCACCTCGATCAAGTGAATGATTATTGGCCAGTGTTACAAAATCAACCCCAGCCCCTTTAATTGCATCTCCAACTTCATATGGACTATTAAACGCTGGATACGTAGATAATCCGAATTGCTTTCCACCAATCATCGTTTCTTGATTCGCTACTAAAATGTCTGGCTTTTCCATCGTTTTTCTAACTTCATCAAACATTTTATTAAAGTTATATACTCCATTTGGAAGCCTAGCATCTTCATATACTTCATTATGAATTAATAGGTCCCCTACGGCACCAACAGTCACTTTTGTAACAATCTGGTTTATTTTTTTTATAGGTTCCTTCTTCTCTTTAATCTGTTCTGTATTTTGTTTATTTTCTTTTACTTTATGTCTCTCTTGATTATTTTTTGTACACCCGCAAAGTAAAGCAAAAAAACAGGTTACTAATATGATAATTATTTTTTTCATCTTTTTCTCTCCAGTTAAAGCTAGGTAAATGGAATGTATGGTATTGGTAAAGCCAAACAATACGGAACATATGTATCCATATTTTTATCCTTATCATCTTTTAACTCTTTTGATCCTTAAACATTGGCCTTTCCGACATTTCTTCTTTTTAGTTATTTCCATTTTTTAACAAAAGGGCACTATATTTTACAGTGTTTATTTTAAAATATCAACTAATATCAATCGTTTACAATACTGGATTTTAAAAATTGAGAATTATTGGACTTTACTAATGTTTAACTATTAAAATAATAACATGTTCAACAATTTTTTGAATTTTAAACAGATTTAATAATGCTTAAAACGTTTTAAAAGATAAGGAGAGAACAATGAATAGATTAGAAAAGTTATTACAATTAAAAAAAGAGATTAGTCACGTCATAATTGGTAAAGAGGATGTCGTTGAAATGATTTTCATCGCTCTTATTAATAATGGACATATTTTACTAGAAAGTGTCCCTGGTACTGGAAAGACACAATTAGCTAAAAGCTTTGCCAAAACAATTAACGGTTTGTTTAAAAGAATTCAATTTACACCGGATTTATTACCTAGTGATGTAACAGGAATTCAATTTTTTCATCCAAAAGAACAAGACTTTCAGCTTCGAATTGGTCCTGTTATGACTAACATTTTATTAGCTGATGAGATTAATCGTGCTACACCTAGAACCCAAGCTAGTTTATTAGAGGTAATGGAAGAACGCCAGGTAACTATTGATGGAGAAACTATTCCGCTTCCAAATCCGTTTATCGTTATAGCAACGCAAAATCCAATTGAATCACAACAAGGTACGTTTCCATTACCTGAAGCACAAATGGATCGATTTTTTATGCAGATTCGTTTGGAATACCCTACATTTGAAGAAGAAAAAAGCATTATGAAGTCATATCGTTCAAATACTCCATATTTGAATTTAAAAAATGTACTAACTCTAGAAGAAATTGATGAAATGAAAGAACAGGTAAAAACCGTTACAATTTCGGAAGAAGTAGAGGATTATATTTTAAATATTATTCATTCAACGAGAAATAACGAAGATATTCAACTCGGCATTAGTCCACGTGGTACATTGGCACTAATGAGAGCTTCACAAGGTAAAGCATATATAAACAATAGATCATTTGTCACACCACAAGATGTGAAGGATGTTGCGATTTATCTCCTTTCACACAGATTAGTCTTGACCCTTGAGGCATCCTTAAAGAAAAATGCTATACAAGTTATTGAATCCGTTTTAAATCAAGTTGAAGTTCCTGTAGAAGCTGGAGCTAGTGAATAAATGACTTGGAATAAAGAAATACATGGTAAAAATTCACTTGATATCCTAACTATTTTTGGGATCATATTTCTAATTATTAATTTCTATCAATCTTCCTATTTATTAATGTTTTTAGGAGGATTTTTAATCATCATTAGTTTAATGAGTCGGTACTATTTAAAACATATTGCAGATCACCTGATTATCGAAAACGACAAGGAGCCCATTCGAGTTTCCGTCGGAGAACAATTTAATTTACCGATTAAGATAACCCAGAATCATTGGTTACCAATTATAAACGCAACAATTCGAATAAAATTAGAACCTATAGTAGATAGTATAAATTTTAAAACTGTTAGTAGCAATTCACATTTGGAACTAATGATCCCAATTCAACTAAAAGGGAACGAAACGATTCAGATTACATTACCACTTTCAGCTACTAAACGTGGAGTTACTAGAATTAAACAAGTAGAATTAAAAATTTCAAACTTTTTCAGTTTAGGATATTTATATTTAACATATAAACCATTTTTACATAAAGAAATTATTATTTATCCAACATTAATTCCTGTACCTCAAATTGAACAAATTTTTTCAACTAACTCATATGGTAGTTTTGTAACAAATACAAGTATGTTTGAAGATTTTCTAGCTCCCATTGGAACAAGAGATTATGTATATTCTGACTCATTTCATCGAATTCACTGGAAAGCTAGTGCTAAAACTCAAGTACTTCAAACGAAAGTTTATGAACGAACTGCTGACTATTCAATTACATTTATTTTAAATTTACGAGATACTCATCATGATAATTTTAGATTAAGTATAATTGAAAACATCGAATCAATTGCTAGTAATATTGCCTATATCGTCAAATACGCTGCCATAAAAAATATTAATTATGAAATATTCTTAAACTTGAACATGGAAAGTGGGGTTCCTGTTTATCATTTACCGATTGGTGGAGGTAAATCTCAACTAAGTAAAACTTATGATATCCTTGCCCGAATTAATGGCGCAAGAATGACTCAGCCAATTGATCGATTACTTCATTACGTAGAAAAGCAACAACGAAAATCTCCTGTTGTTATTTTATGTGGCCCGTTCGGTAAGCATGGTGATCGATATATCGCTCAAATGCGAAAACGTGGTCAAAGCATCTATTATCTACAAGATGATTTAGAAAGTCCAACACTTGTTCCATTTGGACAACATTAAGTCGAAAGGATCATGAAATGATTTTACGTTTACTTTCTACATACTTTTTTTCATTAGAATATCTTTTACTCTATTTAATCATTATTTTTATATACGAATCAAAAAATCAACTGCCACCTACTTTGGCAATCATTTGTATTTTTTTGATTGGAAATCTATTTTTACTTTACTCATTACGAAAATCTCAAGTACCACGAGTTATTCTGTTTCTAGCAGCCATTATTTCTGGGGGAATCAGTTATACTCTTGGCTTAAATTCAGTTACATCTATTTTATGTGCTTGTTTTATCTATTTACGACTTGAAGCTTTTCTTAAGGACACTTCGTTATGGATCGAAGAACGAAATAAATTACAAATCATTTTTTATTTAACGAGTTTGATAGTCCTTTTTTTTGGCTGGACTTCACATTACTCTCATATGAACTTGATATTATGGATAATAATTATTTTTACAATTTTATTTAGTTTAGGTAGATATTTTCAGCAAGCAGTCACTACACAAACCATTAGAAACTATCGAGGAATTATAGGAACAATTAGTATAGCAGCCCTTCTTACTAGTACCATATCGTTCATATTACCGGTCTTAAAGTGGGGGATCTTTAAATTACTGAACGTTTTATTTAGTGCAGTTGGTTTTTTAGGAACTCCTTTATTTAACTATGTAGATCGCATCACTATAAAAGAGAAAAAAATCAAGCTAGGCCGAAATTCAAGTGCTGAAGATAAACTTCCACAAAATATACGTAATCACCATTATATATTAGAATCGACTCCTACTTGGGTATGGTTATTATTATTAATGATCGTTTTAATCGTCATTTGGCTAGTCATCAGAAAACTTACTTATATACGTAATGAAAAACATACTGTCAAACAAGAAAATTGCATCGAATATAATGCAATACCAGAACACATGAGGAAAAAAAGACGCTTTTTTAAACACTCTGCCCCAACAGATCAAATCAGAAAACTAATCTTCCAACTCCAAAAATTTGCAACCAAATATAAGATGGGGCGACACCAAAATGAAACATTAAAAGAGTGGTTGGTGCGAATACAAATACCGCATGAAGATGAACTAATTGATGCATATAACTCCATTCGCTATGGTAAAGGTGAGATAAAGGATATTGAAAAATTTGAAGAACAAGTGAATAGAATCAAAGATAAGATTAAAAGCAAGCATAAGGAAGAAGATTAAGAACGAAGAAAAACCCAAAACCTTGTACTTAGGTTTGGGTTTTCATGTTGTTGAAAATGTTGAGATTACGAATAAATCTGTGTAGCTGCAATTAAATATGCTATTTCTGCAATTAAATCTATTCATACATGTAGCCTTGGAACTATATATCGAAATTTCAACGTTTGATCAACAAAGAACACCATTTCGAGTACTTAATAATGAGAAATGATGATCCATACTTACTCATAAGGCTCTTGAATCATACGAAAAAAACACAAACCTTAAACTTAAGTTTGTGTCCTCTCCATACCCTTGTATTTAATTCTTAATATAAACCTTCGTACTGATTGTATATTTTTCAATATTTTGCATGTGTGGGTCGTATCCGATACCTGGTTTGGTTGGTACGGTAATCATTCCATTTTCTACGGTTACTTCTGGTTCGATAATATCTTCTGCCCAGTATAATGCAGATGCCGCTGTGTCTCCAGGTAAAATGAAATTAGGTAATGAAGTGATTGCAATATTATGGGCTCTTCCTATTCCTGATTCAAGCATTCCACCACACCATAATGGAATTCCATTTTCCTGGCATAGATCATGTATTTTTCTTGATTGAGTAAGTCCTCCAACTCGACCAATTTTAATATTAATAATTTTGCAACTTCCTAGTTTTATTGCTTTTCTAGCATCTTCTAGTGAGTGAATACTCTCGTCTAAGCAGATCGGAGTTTTCATTCTTTCTTGTAAGTCTGCGTGATCGATAATATCGTTGTATGCAAGTGGTTGTTCGATCATCATTAAATTATAATCATCTAATGCAATTAATTGGTCCATATCAGATAAAGTGTATGCTGAGTTTGCATCCGCCATTAAAGGAATAGTTGGATAAACTTTTCGTACTTTATCGATCAGTTCAATATCCCAGCCTGGTTTGATTTTTAATTTAAATCTTTTATAGCCTTCTGCAAGTCGATTTTCGATAATTTTAATTGTTGAATCGATTGAATCTTGAATCCCAATACTTACTCCTACTTCAATTTCCTTTTTCGTTCCACCTAACGCAGTTGAAAGTGAGATATTTTCTTGTTTAGCATAAAGATCCCAAATTGCGCCTTCTATGGCAGCTTTGGCCATATAGTTCCCACGAATATGTGAGAAATACTTTTCGGAAATTTCGTCTGGATGATTAATTTTATTATTTAACACGATTGGAATTAAATAATCTTCTAGAATATGCCAATTTGTTTTTAAAGTTTCTTCATTATAAAGCGGATCAAGCATAGCAACAGATTCAGCCCAACCTGATATTCCATCTTCACTTATCGCTTCTAATAGAATAAATTCACGGTCATATTCAGTACCAAAGCTTGTTGTAAATGGATGCAATAAATCTAGCTTCATATGGCGTAATATTACTTTTTTAATTTTCATTTCCGAACTCTCCTTTATATTTCTTTTCTATTTGTTCATTACATAAAAATGAACTGGCATTTCCGAGTCTGAATTCTTATAAAATCCAGTAACTTTCCATCCGCTTTGAAATAATTTTTTAAAGGACTCTCTAGTAAGCATTCGCCACTGGCTTGCAATTTTAATATTCTTTTCTCTAATTGTTCGGAAATCTTTTGGTACCGCAACAAAGGCTAAATCGTTAAGCACATCAATATCGTTTTGAATCGGTATGGGTATTCCTTCATTGCTTTCTTCCCATTTAATAAGTGAATTATTAATTGCTTCATCTAATTCATAAGGTCTTAAATTCTCCTCTTCCTCTTCCCCTTTTGCAATATACCATTCAACTAGAAAACGGTCAGATGGAATTCCGCTATTTAATAAGTCTTCCATTTCTCCATAGCAGTTTTCAATATACGTATTACAAACTCCGCCTAACTTAGAAATATTTAAATATCCATTTGCTGTTTCTAATGGATCATAAGTCCAAGTAATCAGTTTATAGCCCAGTTTAAGAGCTTCTTCTCGCTGGGCAATTTTAAGCAGTTTTCCAATCCCTTTATTACGAAACGCTTGATCAATTCCAAGCATATGGGAACAAAGATAAACAGTTGAACCATCATAACCAGGAAAACTATATTGAAAACCAATTATTTTATCGTCAAAATATGCACCTAATACTAATCCGCCATTTTTTGCAGCTGTAATTGTTTGATGGGTAGGAATTGAATCCTCAAAACCCCAAATTTTAGATTCTAGTTCTCGTACCTGCCCCATTTCTTCAATGGAATGTAGTGCACGGATCTTAATTCCTGTATTAACTTCAGATTGATTCAGTTTGTTTAGCATTTGCCTCACCTCTTAATTGTTCTTGTTCTGATGCTAATAAAACTGTTTGAGTTAAAATTTTCGCTCCATAATGAAGTGCTTCTAAATTAAAACTCATATGAGGATGATGTAACCCCGGAGTTAATCCACATCCTAAACCGAGCATAGTAGCCGCAATTTGAGGATATCTATTGGTATAGAAATGGAAGTCCTCCCCACCATTTGAAATGCATTCAGGCACAACGTTTTCATGCCCGATTATTTCTACGATGGCTCTCTCAGTAATTTTTATAGCCTGCTCGTTTTGTACGGCCGCTGGAACAAACTCTTCCATAGACCACGAAATCTTAGCTTTTGTTTCAATCATCGTTTCCTCAAACACCTCTACTGTGCGGGCGTTTAATTGATTCATAATATCATTTGTTTGCGCTCTAACATCAAGCGAAAACTTTACTGTTTCTGGTATCGTATTTGATGCTTCATTTTCAGTTTGAATTTGAGTCATTTTTATTGAATGGGGGATATCTGTATTTAAATTTATTTGCTTTAATTTATTGACTATTTCAGCAGCTACTTCAATCGCATTAATACCATCTTGTGGTCTAGATGCGTGTGCCTGAATTCCTCGAATTGTACCTTTAATCGTTTCAGCAGACCCATGTATGATCACTGGAGATGCCTTTTGAAAAGGTATTTCTCTTTCTGGTCTTAAGTGTACGCCAAACAATGAAATGACATTGTCTAATGCACCATCTTCCATCATTTGAAGGGCTCCTTCACCCTTTTCCTCGGCTGGCTGGAAGATAAATCGAATCGTATGCTTAGGCTTTATACCACTTGCAGAAATCGCCAACGCTGCATATAAAACCATCGTACTATGAGCATCATGACCACATGAGTGGTTTGCCATTACAACACCATCAACTTCTTGAACTAGTGCATCCATATCAGCTCTTAGGGCAACAACTGTATCATTTTGACCCTTAATTTCTGCAATAAATCCAAAATGATTTCTAAACGTTTTGATCTCAACTTCTGTATCATTTAGACGTTCTCTTAAATACTTTGCTGTTTTTTCTTCATGCCAACTAGGCTCAGCTAACTTATGTAAATCCTGATAAGTTTTTAAAATAGTTTCTTTATTATGATCTAGAAAAGATTGTGGATTCATAAGAATTTCTCCTAACTGTTTTTTCTATTCTATAAACACTTCATAGGTAGAATAAATTTTTTCCAATTTTTGTTGATATATTTGAATTCTTTTTTGGTCTTTTTCATATAATCCCGCAATCACTAAATTTAATAGACTAATAACTGATGCGATTGAGTTAGAACCACTTTCCACATTTTCTTCTGTAGTTAGAACAATATCTGCAATTCGACCAATTGGTGATAACAATCGATCAGTAACTGAAATTAAACTTACTCCATTTTCTTTCGTACATTCTGCAATTGTTAATGTTTCCTTTGCATACCTTGGAAAAGAAAATGCAATAACAACTGATTTTTCTGTTAAATTACAAAACTTTTCATAAAAGTCACCTGCTGGAGAACAATACAATACGTTACCTCTAATTGAGCTTAACGTATTCGAAAACCAGTACGCAGCTATATGGGATACTCGATGACCAACTATTAACACTTGATCAGCACAGGTAATGGCTTCAACAGCTTTTGAAATTTCCTTAATATTGGAAGGTTGTAATAAGTTTCTTAAAATATTTACTTCATTTTCGATAATTTGTGTAAAAGTATTTTGTCCTTCTGCATTTTTTATCTCTTCTTTTTCTTTTATATAATCGGCTTTATTTAAATGAAGAAACTCATTTTGAACACATAACTGCATATCACTGAAGCCTTCAAATTCGAGTGCGTATGAAAGACGAATGACCGTTGTTTCACTTACTTCAGCTTTTTTTCCAATTTGGTAAGCAGTTTTAAAAGCACACTCCTCAAGATTTTCAATCATATAAGTCGCTACTTTTTTTTGCCCTGGTGATAATTGTAAAAATTTTTCCTTAACTAACAATCTAAAATTAGGTCGCTCCATTATTTTAATCCTTCCATCACTGAAGTTTTTCCTTCTTTAATTCTAAAACTTGCAGTCAATACTTCTTTTTCTTATACATTATCATATCCCTAAACTAGGGGCAAGGAAAAATAGAAGTAAGTTTTTCTGCTTTTAACCTAATAAATATTTGTTGTTAGTAGTTAATTGCCCTTACAATTTACCTCAATTTGAATTAACTAAAATAGGACTACTATTCAAGATTTGAATCCGGTCAAAAGCCGAAATCGTGTATACAATTAGTTTTCAAATCGGTTTAAAAGTTATTTGTATACCCTAAAACCAAGGAGGGGAAAATTTGAAAGTCTTAATAATCTGGCGTCTCTTAACAGTTGGTGGAGTAAATGCTGGCTGGAGGAATCGTTCAATTTATTTTAAAAAGTTTGGCATTGATACTGAGTTTTTATACACAACAGATCATGGTGGATTACACATAATGGAAGATGTTGCACCGGTCTATTTAACGAAAAACGAAAACGAAATTATTGATATTATTAAAAAGAATGCATATGACGCAATCATTGTAGTAGATACGGGATCAGCGTATAAGTGGTTACAAAAAGCTAAATATAAAGGACCTGTTATTGTAGAAGCACGTACGCCCGAGCTGATAAAACTACAACCTCATTTAAAAAAATTTAGATCAATTGAACCTGTTTCTATTATTGTTCCATCTAATTATCAAAAAAGATTGGTTTCCATCTTAACAGATAATATCCCCATTAAAGTAATCTACAATGGTGTTGACACATCATTTTTCCATCCATTAGCTCAAGATGAAATTGCATCTGAAAATAATCCAATCCTTCCAAACAATAAAAAAATTGTGTGCTGTATCGGTAGAGTTGATAAACGAAAAAACTGGCCAATGTTAATTGAAATTGCAAAATTGATAAAAAGTGAACGGTCGGATATTGAAATTTGGTTAATTGGAGGAGCTCAAAGCGTTCAGCGAGAGGATTTTGCAGTAACTTGGAAGGAAGAAGGTCTAACCGATATCATTAAATGGTTTCCAGTTATTCCTTATCAACAAATGCCCCATGTATACGCAAAAGTGCTTCAATCTGGTGGTTGTACAATCGCAACTACAAAAGTAGAATCATTTGGGAATACCTTTATTGAGTCTATGGCATGTGGTGTTCCTGTTGTTGCTTCTAATATAATGCCTATTTCAGAAATCGTTCTTCAAGGCGAAACAGGGATGCTTTTTCGAGGACATGATGTTCAAGATGCTGTTAAAAAAATATATTCAATCGTTGATAATAAGAAGTTTCATGAAAAGCTATCGCAAAATGCAATCAACCATGTTGAAAATAATTTTGCTATTCATAAAGTAGCCGATATTTATCGCGAATATCTTCTAAAATTCGGTAATGACAAAAAAAGTGATGTGATTCAAAATGATTGAACCAGTTTCCTATCTTAAAAAACTAGAAGGTAAATCCAATGCTCATTTAATTACATTTAGTGACGGTAGAGATTATGTTGTGAAATATTTTCGGCCTGGATATGAGAAAACATTACCAAACGAATGGGTTGCTTATTGTATTGCTAGATTTTTAGATTTGCCAGTTCCTTTTGCTCAAATCGTTTCTATTCCTGAAGAATTTTCAAAAAAAATACCAGATCTAATCATGGAAGAAGTTCAACATTCAAAGTTTCAGTTTGCTTCTTTATATGTACCTGAAACGTTAAATGGACACCAAGTTGTATCAGTACCTAGTATTTTAAATAACCATCAGCTTGCAGGCATTATATTATTCGATTATTGGCTATGTAATGGAGACCGTACACGAAAAAACATTTTACTTCGTGAAGAAAGTTTAGATCAATTTAAACTATGGATCATTGACCATGCAGAAGCATTTGGATCCTATAGCTGGTTAACTTCAGAGTTAGAAACTTTGCCTCAAAATATTATGAAAAGTTCAACTCATCAATTCATGTCCCACTATATAAATAGTGAAGAAGAATTTAATGAACAACTTCAAATCATCCAAAGATTCCCGGTTCTGCTATTAGAAGAAATAGTAGAAGTAATACCTGATGATTGGTTATTAACAAAG
This sequence comes from Gottfriedia acidiceleris, assembly GCF_023115465.1. NCBI lineage: Bacteria > Bacillati > Bacillota > Bacilli > Caryophanales > Bacillaceae > Gottfriedia > Gottfriedia acidiceleris. Next base: position 3,374,608 of record NZ_CP096034.1, read on the forward strand.
GAAGACAAAAAGGCAATTGTAGGCAGATTAGTAAATCGCAGAAAAAAAATTCTCCCATATCTTAAACATAAATTCGTCAAAACGATCTACCGTCCATTACATGATCAAAATGAATAGTATAACAAAAACGACTTCAAATTAGTTTGAAAGTCGTTTTTTCATTATTATTGAATTATAGACGGTTTACCAACTGGGTAATATTCTATTTTCTCACAATCTCTTACTTTTTCTTCCATCAGACAGTTTCTTCCGTCAAAAATAATTGGATTCTTCATTTTCTTTAGTATGCTAGGTAAGTCAAGCTCTCTAAATTCTCTCCACTCAGTAACGATAAAAATTGCATCTGTATCCGTTACACATTCATTTATTGAATTAGCGAACGTTATATTACTACCTAGTATTTTTTTTGCGTTTTCAATTGCAACAGGGTCATATGCAATGACTTCTGCTCCTAATTCTGTTAAAGAATTTATGATATTAATAGAAGGTGCTTCTCTCATATCGTCTGTATCTGGTTTAAACGATAATCCTAGACATGCAATCTTTTTCCCTTTTAATATACCAAACCGTTCAATAGCTTTCTTTACGAGCAATTCGCGTTGAAAATTATTAATTGAAATCGTTTCCTTTAGAAAACCAAATTCAATCCCATTTAACTCGGCTGTGTGCAATAATGCTTTAACATCTTTTGGGAAACAAGAGCCGCCATAACCTATTCCAGCATATAAAAATGCTTCACCGATTCGTTTATCTTTACCCATTCCTTTTGCCACATCTTCTACATTTGCACCGAGTGCTTCACAAAGATTTGCAATTTCATTTATATAACTTATTTTGCTAGCTAAAAATGCATTGGATGCGTACTTAATCATTTCTGCACTTCGAATACTAGTAATTAAGATTGGTACATTTAATGGTTTATACAGTTCTTCAACAATTCTAGCAGACTCTTGATTATCGCTACCGATAATGATTCGATCTGCTTCCATCGTATCTTTAATTGCGGAGCCTTGTCTTAGGAACTCTGGATTGGAAACAACGTCAATTACAATATCTTTACTGCAATTTTGTTGAATAATTTCCTTTACTACTTCATTCGTTCCAACTGGAACAGTACTTTTAATAGCAATAATTACGTCTTGTTTAATATTTTTCGCGATATCAATTGCTGCACCCTCAAGATAGGATAAATTTGCTGCCCCATCTTCTCTTTGAGGGGTACCTACTGCAATGATAATAACCTTAGCATCTTCTAACCCCTTATCATATGAGGTTGTGAAAGATAATTTTCCTAACTTTATATTATTCGTTATTAACTCTTCAATTCCCGGTTCATATATTGGAGAAATACCTTCACACAAATTTTTTATTTTAAGTTCATTTATATCAATACAAGTTACTGAGTGACCAATCTCTGCTAAACAGACTCCTGTTGTTAAACCGACATAGCCCGTACCTAATATAGAAATTTTCAAGTTAATCCACTTCCTGATTCTTCATATTTAGAGCATGATCAGATATGACCTCATTTAAGAAAGCGATAACCTCATCTTTTATATCTTCTCTATTAATCGCAAAATCAATTGTAGCCATTATAAATCCGATTTTATTTCCGATATCATATCGTTTACCTTCGAAATTATATGCTAAGACAAATTGATTTTTATTTAATTCATTAATCGCATCTGTTAATTGTAATTCACAGCCTTGTCCCACAGAAATTGTTTCTAAAATATCAAAAATCTCTGGAGTAAGGATATAACGTCCCATAATTGCATAATTTGAGGGGGCATCTTTCAATTTTGGTTTTTCTACTAGACACTCAACTTGAAATAGATTTGTATTTGTATCGTAAGTACTTTCTTTTTGTTTAATAACGCCATATTTACTTACTTCTTCATCAGGAACATTCTGAACAGCAATAACCGGGGCATTATATTTCTCGTAAACATTAATAATTTGCTGTAAGCAAGGTGTTGTAGACATAACGATGTCATCCCCTAACAAAACAGCAAATGGTTCATCTCCTATAAAACTCTTAGCACATAATATTGCATCTCCTAATCCTTTTGGTTCCTTTTGTCGAACATAAAATATTTTCACCATATTGGATATTTTCTGCATTTCTTCCAAAACAGTTAGCTTGTTTTTTCGAGATAATGATTCTTCTAATTCATATGATTTATCAAAATGATCTTCGATTGCTCGTTTGCCCCTACCACTAATAATAATGATTTCTTCAATTCCGGAAGCTACAGCTTCTTCAACGATATATTGAATAGTTGGTTTATCAACTATAGGTAACATTTCTTTTGGCAACGCTTTTGTTGCTGGCAAAAAACGAGTCCCGAGACCAGCAGCGGGAATAATAGCCTTGCGGATTTTCATTTGACTTGCCTCCAAACATTTGTTCATTATACTTTATATGTAAATGAAGGAGGTCTTGTCACCATATATACCTATTATGTTTAGAAAGTTTCTGACTTAAAAACTAGTTTTTTTTTGCCTATAGATTTAATTTTTTAAGAACACTAAACCAATCTATTACAAGGAAAAATTTGTAGGAATTCATGCACCAACATAAATATATTTGAGAGACTTTTCGTGTTACTTGAACTAGTTTTGTACTATTTGATCCATGTTTGCATCATTCTCACATTCATTATGAAATTTGAAGATTAATTGCGTTTACATGAGCATTAATTGTGCTAATTTATACATTTTTTAATAGAGGTTTCTCCAGGATAGGCGATAAGCAAGTCGATTTAACCCTTAAATTAATCGACTTTATTGTTCATTCCATTAACAATCACCATTCTATTTTTAGCGTTAATTTAGCCATTTTTGTCTTTCCAAGAGTTGATATTCATTACACGAGTTTTGGCGTTAATTTAGCCAATTTAACTTTAAATAAGCGGTGTTCATAACTAGTTCAGTAGAGTTAACAAAGTGTGTGTTGTATAAGTTACTCTCGTCATAAAACCCATTATCAATAAATAATTTTCAAACTAAAAAGGCTACCTCAAAAGTCTTTAAACTTATGAGACAGCCTCTTACTATTTAGACAGATTCCTCAAAAATATAATTTTTTATCGAGTTCTGTTTCTATGCATTTCAGTGACGCTAGGGAGTTTCTTTAATCTAAAAGGTTCTGAATTAACACTATTAGATAGATTGTTAGCCCTATTTTCTACTCTACTTACTTCATTTGTAAATAGTCTTTGATTTAGGTTTGAAATTGAGTTTGCATTATTTACGTCCAGATCAGTTACTCTTCTAATTCGTTTTAATACTCTTTGATTCGTATTAGCTGAAAATTCTTCCGCTACTTTTGCAACTACTTTTTCTTTAGGAACTGATTTTGCTTTCTCTACTAGAATTTGAAGTAATTCTTCAATCGATTTTATTTCAGACTGAGTTACTGGTTTTGGTACTTCTACTATTGATTCAGTAGCTTGCTCTATTTCAATAGTTGGTTTTATTTCTACAGTTGGTTCGATTACTTCAAGGATTTCTGTCGTTGGTTGTTCAGATACTTCAGTTACATTATTATTAGCTACATTCAACTGTGTATTTTGTACTGCAGTTCTAAATAATGTTTGAGGTTCATATTGTTCTAATTGTTCTGAGGAAATTGATGAAGCATATTCAGTTTGGCTCCATGTAGATAGAATTTCATTTGCTACTCGACTCCATAAATACTTAGTCACTGCAAGTTCTCTACCTTTTATTCCCATATTCTTCATCAGTGTTTTGTTTGATAATATTTCTGTAATTTTGGTAGCGAATTCATCTGGATCAACTGGATTTTCTACGATTAGTCCATTTTCACCTGGAATAATGACTTCAGGATTCCCACCTCGAGCAGTTGTAACAATTGGAAGTCCAGCTGCCATCGCTTCATAGTGAACCCTTGCGAGCGGCTCTTGCCATAATGAAGTACATACAAATAGATCCGCTACTGCAAACCAGTTGTGTATTTCAAATGGTGATACAAATCCTGTTGTAATAATCGGTACATCTTGTTTTTTTGCAATAGCACGAATATATGCAACATAGTCCGTAACATTATTTTGACTAAACCAATTGCTTCCTACGATAACTAAAGCTAAATCTTTGAAGGTTTTTGAAAGTGTTGGCAATGCTCTAATTAAACGGTCTACGCCTTTGTTTTCTGAAAGTCTTCCGGCAAATAAAATAACTGTTTTATTTTCTAAACCATACTCTTTTCTAAGTGTGTTTCTCGTACTAATCATTTTAGGATCATTACCAGGTAAGAAACGGTCAGAATCAACACCTGAGTAGATTGTTCTAATTTTATTTGCACTTTGAGGATAAAGTTCACGAATTACATTTCCTACATAATCACTTACTGTAACGATACTTGAAACTTCTTCTAATACTAAATTCGCTTCATCAACAGCAATTTTCCCAATATTAAACATGTCATTATGCATACTTAACGTAATTTTTGAATTCGGTGCTACTTTTCTAATTGGAAGGACAAGTCGTGGTCTGTTAAAAATGTGGATTAAATCAAATTGATTTCCTTTAATGTATTCAACTACACCTTCACGATATAGTTCTAATACTTTCCCTGGCACACGCACATAATTTACACCATCGATTGTTTCTTCATCTGGTAATGATGGATCATTAACGCCTAGTACTGTTATATCGTGTGCTTTACTTAAATAAGGTAAACTTCCTGCAATATAAGTCTGAATCGCACCACCTAAAACTGGAGGTACTGGTAGGTTTTCCGTACATACCATTAATATTTTCATTATTTTCCACTCCAGTCGTTGCGAACCTCATCCAATGTTGCCCACTTTGACTGCTCTAAGTCAACGATTGATTGAATTAATTGTTTAGTAGATTCGCCTAAAAATAATTCTGGTTCATAAAGTACTTCTTTAATGTTTTTATAAAATTCATTTGGCATTGAAAAATCTATCATTAATACTTCATATAATTCTTTAGAAATTGGATTTGCTTCGTGATATGCGTTAATCATTTCCCTTACCCATGTAGCATCCCACGCGAATAAATCAGACATTGTACCAGATATCAGTTTTCTAAGATCACGAATTGGCAAATCATATGCAACTCCATCTAGATCAATGATCCACATTCCATTTGGACCCATTTGACCATTTGACCATCCGTAATCTTGGTGAACTAAGCCCCAGCTCGCATTTCCTTCATTCACCATATTAAAGTAACCTGAATTATTTAGGTCTTCCATACCCTTTCTTGCTTGTTCTTGGAATGTATCAACTACATTTAATAAATCCTGACTAGCAGGCATTTCTTCATAGGCCAAGGCAATTGTTTTGAACCAATTCATTTTGTTATATACTTTTTCATAGCTTTTTGGCCATTTGTGCAATCTTGATGCAATTTCTGCTTGTATTGGTGGTTCATAGCCTTTACTTAAACGATGAAACTCACCAAGAGCAAAACATAACTGCTTAGCACCTTCTAAATCTTTAGAAACTGGTGCCAACTCTTCAATCCATTCTGCAACGAACCATAGCTTTCCACCAGCTTCTACATACTCCTTGCCATCTCTAGTTCGAACGATGCTTGGAACTCTAGCCTGTTGAACCTCAACTAGATACTTCTGAGCCCCTAAACTAAACATACTTCTAGTAGGTCTTCTGTGTAAAAGCTTAAAACTTTTTGGACCATCGTTTGTTTCAATTTTCCAAATTGCTCCGCCTTTGTCAGCTTTCGTTGTTATTACTTGCATACTATTAACTTGAAGATCATAAAACTTAAGTACTTCAAGCCCAATTTTTTCAATATATTCAGGCACATAGAATTCATCATGAATAAGCTCATCGACAATCCATGGCTCAATTATTATATTATTCAATTTCTCCCTCCTACTTTTTAGAGCTCATAAAAAAATTCACATTTCTTTTTAATGAAATGTAATAAATAGTTGCTTATTTACTTTATCGCCCTAAGTGTATTTAGACCTAATGTAATAATATGATTTTGTCCAAGTATTGTGAGGGTATATGTGTATTCTATTAAAAAAGTATTTTCCCTAATCTAGTTATACACATATTTCTATTTGTATTCGAACTATGTCGTTTTCTCCATCATATGATATTCCAACCCTTGTTAGATAAGGAGGTTTTTAACATTAAAAAAGTTGATACTATGCGCATCTTAATTACTGGATGTGCCGGATTTATTGGATTTCATCTAAGCAGGCGCTTATTAGAACAAGGTTTTCAAATCATTGGAATTGATAATCTAAATGATTACTATGACAGACGTCTAAAATTTGATAGATTGGAGCTTTTAAAGAAATTTGATCATTTTAGTTTCATAAATGGCTCAATACATGAAATGGAACTACTAGAAGAACTCTTCGTACAATATAATTTCGATCTAGTCATTAATCTAGCAGCACAAGCTGGGGTGAGATATAGCTTAGAAAATCCAGGGTCATATATCCAATCAAACCTTGTAGGTTTTGCCAATATATTAGAGTGTTGTAAAAATCATCAAATAAAACACCTCATATACGCCTCTTCTAGTTCTGTTTATGGTAATAATAAAAAAACTCCCTCTTCAATTTATGATCGAGTTGACCAACCAATTAGCTTATATGCAGCTACAAAGAAATCAAATGAATTAATGGCATATTCCTATAGTCATACTTTTAATCTACCTACTACTGGATTACGTTTTTTTACCGTCTATGGGCCATGGGGTAGACCAGATATGGCCCTATATAAATTTGCTAATTCAATCACTAACGGACAACCGATAGATGTTTATAATTATGGAAATATGAAACGAGATTTTACTTATATTGATGATGTAGTTGAATCAATTGTAAGAATCATTAAAAAAGGGCCACCAAATGAATCCTCCTCGTATTATAAACTTTATAATATTGGTAACCATAGCCCAGTGAAATTAAATTACTTTATCGAAGTTTTAGAAAAGCAACTTGGAATAAAAGCGAATGTTAGACTATTGCCGATGGTTACGGGGGAAGTACTTGAAACATATGCCGATATTGATCAACTCGTAAATGATATTCAATATAGTCCAACTACTTCAATTGAAGACGGCATTGCTAAATTCGTTGACTGGTTTAAGAAGTATAAAAAGATAGACTAATAACTTATGTAAATAAGGTAACAAATGAAAACAACCACAAGGATTGTCATTTCCCTTGTGGTTTATTTGTCTAATCTAGGTGATTTCAAGACGAAGATGCTTTTTCAATAATGTATATTTAGTTTGCATTCATCTAGCTATTCAATTCAATAAAAAAGAAATCTCAAAGAATTAGTATCTTTGAGATTTCAAACTATATTATTATTGGATTCCTAATGCACTCTTAACTGTTTCTAAAGTTTGAGATTTATATTTCTTTATAGGTGTTGGTACATATTTAATTGTTGGATTTTGCATTAAATAGTTTTTCTCAACAAAAGCCATATCTTTTGCATCTACCGTGCCATCAAAGTTAATATCTGCAGCACGTTTATTTGTTCCCCAATAAGTTTGGATATAAATTGCATCCATTACGTCGATTACATCGTCTTTATTTACATCCCCTGCAATCGCTGGATTTAATTTATAGTATAAATTTTGATTAACAACTTTTCCATCTTCATGGAAACCAATTGTAAAGTCTTTGTGTACTGTAAAGTGTCCAGGAAAATCTAATTCTAGCTCATATTGGTCATCAGTGAGTGGTAAATTTTGAATTTGAAAAACAGATGAAGCATCGATTTTTCCATTGTACACTGTTCCATTAGAATTTGTTGCTTTTACTGAAACACCCAATTTTGAATAATTAATTGTTTGAGTAGCTGCTCCATTTGGATCTAAGAAAGCTTCTGCTCTATTACTACCTCGGAACATAGAGAAAGTTGGTTCTGTAAAGAAGATTGATGGATTACCACTTGAAACAGCTTTTGTTATATTATTCGTATCTGTAACAGTAACACTTGACATATATCCAGACCATATATCAGGTTGTGGAGTATATTCAGTGCCCATTTTAAAAGCGATATCAGCTAGCTTTAAGTCACCATTTAAAGGAGCTACACCATCTTTTGTCGTAATTGTTACGGTCGCTTCATTTAAATTCCCACTCCATACTTTATCTTCAACTTTAACATTAACTTTATCTGTAAAATTTGGAGTTGGATTAATATTCATTGTTGCAACATCTGAGTAATGATAGAATTTATAAACAGCTTGTTTTACATCATTTGCTTTATTTAAATTCAACGTCGCATGAACGGTTTCACCCGTTTTCGCAATACGTTTTTCAGGCTGCATATAACCGTAAGTTACATCATCACGTACGACGAAAATCTCTCTACCTTCTTTAAATGTCTTATTTGATGCTGCATCCCATGCGTAGAATGAAAGTAACATAGCTCTTGTCGGATTTGTTGGAATCGTAGCAGTAAACGTTCCATCAGGATTTACAGGTACTGCTATTGCTCTTCCGCCTAATTGATCTTGATAATATAATTTTGTACTTCCTTGATTAAAGTTCATACCAAGTTTTTGCATTTCTTCTGTTTCTTTGTCATAAACCGAACCAGTAATCGTTACGCTAGATTGTCCGTTTTTATATTCAAGTACATCAGGACTATTCACTGTCATTTTTGGAGCTGTGTTATCAAAATAGAAATCTCCTTCTGATGTGAATTGCTTTCCTGCATCATTTGTACCAATAATTTTCAGCTTATAATAACCTGGTTTCGCTAAATCTGTGTCATATGCGATTGGTTGATCTTCATCACCGGTGAATTTGTAGTAATAGCCATTAAAGATTTTGGAAATGCCGTAAGAAATATTTTCGTCCATTCCTAAACCGTCCATTGTACCAATAAATCCAATATCTTTTCCTGTTTTTCCATCTTCTAGAACAACATCTAACGTACGCATATGAGATTTGATGCTCATATTTGCATTTGTATAAAGCAACTGACCAGAATAAGCTGAATCAAACACTTGCGTGAAAGCTTGCGGGCTCATCGTTACCGGGCCCATTCCTTCTTCCACTGTTTTAATACCAAACGGAACTTGGAATGTTTCTTCAGGATTATCATGATTCGTATAAGTTACAAACCCTTCGTATATTCCTAATTTTGCTGATTTTGGAACTGAGATTGCTACAGTTGATTTCTTTTTCGAATTAGCACCAACTTTAATTGACTTATCAGTGACAATCATAACGCCATTTGCATCTGCATCTAAAGAGCCTCGGCGATCTTTTTGGAAAGTTACAGTTACATCGTACGTTTTTGCTTGATTACTATTGTTATAGATGTTAAGTGAGCATTGATCACTAATATTTTGACCAGCAGGTGTGAATACGCCAAATGCAACAGCACCTGTTAGATCATTAACTGTTTTTAAATTACCCTTTTTATCAGAGATGCCTTTTGTTTCATCCACAACTTCAATTCTAGTTTTTGAATGAATTGCTTCATATGGATCAACTTGTCCAGCACCAGATTCAAACACGCTATAATCTCCGTTTAAAGGATCAGCTGTGTTCATTAACGTCTCTTTGATTTCAGCTGGCGTTAAATTTGGATTTGCTTGTAACAATAATGCAGCTACTCCAGCTACGTTAGGGGTTGCCATTGATGTACCAGATAAATTGTCATATGCATATTGATAGTTTCCATTTTGATCAGCTCCGTGCATGTAAGATGGAACAGTTGAGAAAACAGCAACACCTGGTGCAGTTACTTCAGGTTTAATATCATAAGTGATTCGAGCTGGTCCACGAGAACTAAATGACGCTATTTTACTACCAGCATCTGTTATTTTCCCCATTTCATCAAATGAGAACGTTGGATTCGCACCAAGTTTTGAGGTAATTGCATTTGCTTGTTCAAATGACATTGTAAAAGTTGGAACTAAACCATAGCTTGCACCTAAGTAAGTTGGAATAAATCCTTCATTTGCAACATTATTCGTAATGATGACTGCAACAGCACCATGATTTTTAGCAAATTTTATTTTATCTACAAGTGAAACTGTTCCACGGTTTACTAATGCAATCTTTCCATTAACATCAATTGATTTATAGTCAGCATCTGCACCAGTATTTGGTACTTTAACAATTTGTAGATTTCTTCCTTTTAAACTGTCCACATTGTCGCCGAAGCCTTTGCCTAATAATTTTAAATCAGTAGCTACGTCTGTAGTTCCATGTAAAGTACCTTTTGACGTTGCAATCTCTGTCTTTGTATCGTTAGCACCAACTGTTATTGCTAACGCAGATGCCCCAGGTGCACCTAAAGTGTACATTCGATCTCCAGCATTTCCCGCTGCTACAACTGCTGTGACACCTGAAATTACAGCATTATTTAATGCAAGACTTTCGATATTCAATGGATCATTGGAGTTACTTCCTAATGATAAGTTGATGACATCCATTCCGTCTGCTACAGACTTATCAATGCCTGCTAAAACATTTGCAGTAGTACCGGAGCCATATTGTCCTAGTACACGATAAACATATAAATCAGCGTCTGGTGCAACACCAGTTACCGCGTAATCCGTATTATTTTTTCCTCGCCCAGCGATAATTCCAGATACATGTGTCCCGTGCTCTGTGTAAAAAGTTGCTCCACTAAGACTTGTTTCTGCAAGACCAGATTTTTTCCAATCGTAATATGTTGTTTCCATTGGGTCTGCATCATTATCGACAAAGTCCCAGCCTTTTACTGAGTTCGGATTGATTGATTTTGGATCTACTCCAGTTTGTGCACGATAGCCTTTATAAGCATCTGTTAAATCTGGATGATTATAGTCAATACCAGTATCGATTACCCCTACTTTGATTCCTTTTCCAGTTAGTCCTTCATCATGAAGTTTATTAATACCTGGGAATACTTCAGTTGCTACCTTGCTTGTATCTTGTGTACCTTCTGTAGCTTTAGGCGGTTCTACTTGAATAACATTATTTGGCCACACAGCTTTAACTGCTTTCGATTTTAATAATGACTTTACTTTATTTGCAGGAAGTTCCATCGAAACTCCATTTAAAGAGCTTGTATATGTACGTTTAATTTTATAAACGTTTTTATTCTCTTTTAAGTCATCTTTATAAATTGTTTGTAAATCATTTTTAAATGTTTCTTGAGCCGCATCTGCTTTTTGCTCCGCATCTGAAAGTGATAAACTATTTCCGTTCGCTGCTTCTTCAATTACTGCAACTTTTGCAGGCTTGTCCTTTAATTCAACAATTACTGATAGATTTTTAGAACTCTCTAAATCTACCGAAGAAGGTAACTGTAATCCTTCTTGACTAGTAGCCTCCAATTTGTTTAAAGCTTGGCGTTGCTCAGGTGTAAGTTTAGACAGTACTTCTTCAATAGAAGATGGCGCTGCAGCCTTTACTAAAGGTGTATGATGTTTAACTGGAAATGAGCTCAAAATAACACCAGTACTTAAAGTTAAAATTGCTGTACTCTTAATCAAACGATTCATCTTGCTTTTCTCTCCCCCAACTTAATAATATTCCCTTTCTAATTGATTATAAGTCGAGTTTATGGAATTTACTTTTTTAAAAATTCTGTCAAATAAAAATATATTCTTTCGAAATTCGCAAAAAAAAAGAAGCCCAATTTATGGGCTCATGGCATACTTATTACTTACCTGACTTTTATCGTCACTTAACATTTGAATATAATCCTCATTTAATTGATCTGTTAAATGATCCCTATAGTGCCAAATTGATAATAAGCAAATTTTAAATTTTTCTATTATTCCTGCATTCTTTACTTTTCTAGCTACCTTTATTAATTCATTTAACCCTTCAATATATTGCTTATTTTCACATTTTAAAAGTGCCTGTGCGTAGCAGAAATCTAAATATAATTGTTGTTTATACAAATTTGAGCTATTTGCCATTTCATTAATTACTTTTTCATGTAGATTGATTAACGCTGAGGCATCTTCTAATCTACCTAATTTCACAAGGGATTCTATAATTCGCGGAATTCCTACATATAGATCATCTCGATCTTTAATCCAATCATAGTATTCATCAACATAATGTAATTCGTCAAAATCAAGTAATGTAACATAACGATTACCTATTGCAGCCTCTGCAAAAAAATCATTTATCTGACCATATTTATTTATGATTTCAAGAACTTCATCTAAAGAATTACTTAACCTATTTAAAGCGAAGCCTTGGTATACTAATGCGTAGCCAAAATGTTTTTCATTTTTTGCCATTTTTTCTAATCGCTTAGCATAATGAAGGACTTTGTCCCATTGTTTTAACATATAGTAAGTAGCCGTAATCCATAATATTGTTAATTCCTGAAAATCATCCGGCATATAGCTCACATATTCAAGTACATGCACAAGCGTAGCTGGTCCTTCATCTGTTAATCTATTTAAATAATACTTTCTAAAATAACTAATAGCGACTTCTTCAGCTGTTTGATCTGGCATGTGATGAATAATGATTTCATATAATGGCAAAGCCTCTTTTTCTTTTCCCTCAGCAAATAACTTTTCAGCAATCTCAAATAAATTTTGTAAATTTTTAGTCCGTATTGTCTTAGATTTTTCCTCTAACATTTCTGAAATGATAAAGTTTAACTCTTTTGTAAATCCATTAATTGCACATTTATAAATAAACGCTACACTTCTTCGTTTATCTAAAAATCGATTCTGATTAAAGCATAATTGTGTATAACTCGAGTAAAAGTGTCCTTCTACCAAACCGAACGCTTCCGTAATTGCATCTAAATAATGCAAAGAAAGTGGCTTTTTATTATTAAATACTCTACTAATATCACTAATATGGATTCCAGAATATTTAGCTAAATCAGCTTTATTCCAATTTTTGTCATTCATTAATGTAAGAAAATCATATAGAAGTATCTGATTCATAAGCTTTCCTCTCCATACTTGGTAAAAATCTTTCAATTCATCGTTTCCGCCAATTTATCTAGATAAAAAAATGGACATTTAGGTAATATTGCACGTGGTCTATTAGGTTAATTATACTATTTTGTCGTTTTTTTAAAATAGGAAATATTCAATTAGTTAATTAAATTTAATTAATTAAATCAATACTGTTTCATTATTTATTCAGAGTGTTGAATGAATTTTAAAATCCTCAATAGGGAAAACGGACTTTAAGTGAACATTAGATAATGATAAGGTTAGCATTTTTGAATAATCTTTTTAATGGTTTTAAATGTTAATATGCTTGGGCAATTTCATTATTTCAATAGAAATGATTTTTTTAGAAGTTAAAAATATTATGAGCTTTTTTAGAAAACAAATTGGATTGTTTAGTTTAATAACTGTTCAATATTAATTATCTACAATCTTATTAAGATACAACAGTTAGATTACTCTAAGGAAAGGCTATTTGATTAGGGTTTATCGCAGACATTTTTAGATGAAACAAATTGATTGGAATGGAGGGATGCTCGACTCCTATGGGATAAGCGGGAAGGCTGAGACCCCGCAGGCTTGCCGAGGAGGCTAAAGAATCTCGCCCCATGGAAAGCGAGCATCCTGTAATGGAAATCAACATCACTCTACTCCTTTTACGAAAATTTGATAATTAATTGACAAGGTAATTTTTCAACAGCATGAATAAATACTGTTTCATTATTTATTGTTTTTATTTCAGTTTGTATATTACTTTTACTGCCCTTCTGCATTCTTTTCCTATAATGGGAAATAATACCTTTGTATTTTATTAATCTTTTATTGGGGATGATTAAATGTTCAAAAAGATTATTTTTTTTATACCTGAATATCCAATTTTCATTCAAGCTTTTGTTACTTTTATCGTTCCTGTAGGCTTATGGAAGTTTTTTAAATGGGTTCATTTTATGGAGAAAGAGTGATTTAAATGAAGCGGTGGAGGTCCAAAATAAATCAGGAAAATGCGGTATCTCTAAATGATGAAGCTCAAAATTGTAATGAGAATCTATCCAGTGATCTCCAAGTTAATTTGGATCGGATGTTTAATGAAATTGGACATAATTCTGATGTGAAATTTAGAGAATTTTTATTAGGTGAAACAGACATTCAACTTGCAATTATTTTTATTGAAGGTTTATCAGATACTGAGCTAATTCAAAGTCATATAATGAGCGAGTTAATGGCTGGACTTTCTGCAATTGCAAATGAACAAAAAACAAATGGACTCTCTCTAAAACAAAATGAAATTAAAAAATATATTAAAGAGCAATCACTCGCAGTTTGTACAATTGAAGATGTTAATACTTATAAAAAATTAAAATCGGGAGTACTGTTTGGTTCAATTGCATTATTAATAGATGGTATATCTGAATGTTTTTTAATTGGTGAAGCATTAACAAAATCAAGAGATATTAAAGAACCAGATTCAGAAGCACTAGTACGTGGACCAAGAATTGGCTTTGTTGAAAACTTATCTGATAATACAGCCCTGCTTAGGCGTTCCGGAAAAACTCCAGATTTATCAATTATAGGATTTGAGATTGGAGAAGTATCAAAAAAAGAATTAGTAATAGCGTACATTTCAAATCTTGCTGATTCTCAACTTGTTGAAGAAGTAAAGAAAAGAATTAAAAGAATTGAAATTGATGCAGTCCCAGATTCAGGTTATATCGAACAATTAATAGAAGATAATTACTTAAGTCCATTTCCACAAATTCAAAGTACAGAACGACCAGATCGAGTTATGAGTGCATTAATGGAAGGTCGAGTTGCCATTTTATTAGATGGGTCACCATTTGCACTGATAGCCCCTGTAACATTTCAAATGTTAGTGCAATCACCTGAGGATTATTATGAGAGATGGGCTGCTGCTACATTGGTACGATCATTACGCTATCTTGCTTGTTTTATTGCTTTATTTGCTCCATCTTTATACATTGCATTTATTTCTTTTCACCAAGGCTTAATCCCGACAAAATTAGTATTTCATATTGCAGCGACTAGAGGCGGGGTACCTTTTCCTCCATTAATTGAAGCACTAATAATGGAAATCTCAATCGAAGTATTAAGGGAGGCCGGACTACGCTTACCTAAACCAATCGGGCAATCTTTAGGAATTGTTGGAGGATTAATTATTGGTCAGGCTGCAGTTGAAGCAGGAATTGTTAGTACAATCATGGTTATTGTCGTTGCAGTAACGGCAATTTCCTCATTTACATTGCCACAATATAATGTCGGAATTGCCCTTCGTATGCTTCGTTTTTTATCGATGCTTTTTGCGAGTGTATTTGGTTTATATGGAGTCATATTATTTTTCCTATTAGTATGTAGTCATTTAGTTAAACTCAAAAGCTTTGGTGTCCCTTATCTTAGTCCCCTTGCTCCAGTTCGATTTAGTGATTGGAAAGATTTCATCGTAAGAGCTCCACTATTTTTGATGAAAAATCGTCCAAAAAGCATTCAAGCTAAAAGAACCAGAAGGATGAAATAGAATTAGAAAGGAGGAGTACTAGAGTATGCTTTCAAAGCCTATTGATCAAATTTCAACGAATCAAACTGTGATGCTAATCGTAAATTTTATTTTTGGTGCAGGTATTTTAATATTACCAAGAAGTGTTACCGACAAAGTAAAAACTCCAGACGGTTGGATTTCCGTAATCATAGCCGGGTTGATCATTACCCTCTTAGTTTTTTTACTCGTTATGCTGTGTAAACAATATCCGAACGAAACATATTTTCAATTTAATCAAAAAATAATTGGTAAATGGTTAGGAATTTCATTAAGTATCATTATCATCATTTATTATATTTGTCTTTCCGCTTTAGAGGTTCGTGTAATGGCAGAAACGACTAGATTGTTCTTACTACAAGGTACTCCTACTTGGGCTATTTTAATTCCCTTTTTGTGGGTGGGTTTATATGTAGTTCTAGGAGGAATTAACCCAATCGCTAGGATTTTGGAGATTATTTTTCCAATTACTGTATTATTCTTTCTATTAGTTATTTTTTTAGGAATAGGAATTATTGAAATTGATAACTTACGTCCTGTACTAGGTAATGGTATTAAGCCTGTTCTTAATGGACTCAAAACAACTTCACTTTCTTTTTCAGGGTTTGAAGTAATTTTATTTATCTTTATGTTTATGAAGGATAAAAAGAAAGTATCAAAAACCATTCTATTCGGAATCGGAATTCCATTTATTTTTTATACAATAACGGTTGTTGCAGTAGTCGGTGCTTTCTCGGTAGACGGTGTTTTATTGCAAACTTGGCCCGTACTTACTTATATTCGCAGCTACGATATACAAGGTCTATTTGTAGAAAGATTTGACTCATTACTTCTAGTTATTTGGATTATGCAAATTTTCGCTACATATATCATTGCATTTTATATTTGTGCCCTGGGAATGACTCAAATTTTTAATAAGAAAAATATGAAACCGTTTCTCTTTGGTACATTACCATTTATTTACATCATTGCAATGATTCCTAAAGATGTAAATCAAACTTTAGCGCTGGGTGATACAATCGGAAATTCTGCTTTTTATATATTTGGGATCGTCCCTCTTCTACTTCTCGTAATTTCTTTTGTGAGGAAAAAATTTAATGGGAAAATGTAAAGTTTTTATCATTTCAATTTTCAATATAAGTCTCTTACTTTTATTATCGGGGTGCTGGAGTAGTAAACCAATCGAGGACTTAAATATTATAGTCGGATCTTCTTTAGATAAAGATGATGATGGAAAAATAAAATCCACCCTACAATATGCCGTCCCTGAGGCAATGACTACAAAAACAGGTGGAGGAGTTCCTACAAAACCTTATATAAATGTAATCGGAGAAGGCATTTCATTAGAACCTTCTGGATGGGAAACAACTTTAAGTAGGGAAGGGTACATTTTTGGAGCGCATCAAAAATGTGTTGTAATTAGTGAAGAACTTGCTAGAGAAATTAACCTGCGTGAGCTTACTGATTTATATTTTCGCGATATTGATATTCGTGGGAGTACGTTAATTTTTATAGCAAAAGGCAAAGCCAACCAAGCATTAGAAACAAAAGAACAAAATATCATCCCTTCATTACGGATCGTTGAAATTGCAAATGAATCACTTACCTCAGAAATTGTCAGTAAAACACCGTTAATAAAAATAGGAGGCTTAATGAACTCTGGTTCCAGTTTCCTACTTCAATTATTAGAAACAACCGAAAAAGGTGTAAAATTTTCAGGTGGGGCAATCTTTAATGGTAAGAAAAATAAAATGATTGGCACACTTAATACTCAGGAAGTAGAAGGGATTAATTGGATTACAGCAGAGGGCAAAGGTGGTGCTGTAAAGGCATTCACTAAAAAATCTGATGGTCCTACATGGTTTCAAATTGAATCCATGAAGAGAAAGGTCACACCTCATATAAAAGGTGACAAAATCTCTTTTGACGTAAAAATTGAGTCTGAAGGTAGAATTTCAGAATATTGGAACCCTAAATTAAGACCTGCATTTGAAGAGAAAAATGTTAATAGAATAAAAAAAGCAACTGAAGAGGAAGTTACAAAAATAGTAAAAAATGTAACAAATAAACTTCAAAATGAATATAAAACAGATGTTGCTGGATTTGGAAACGAAGTAAGAATTCAATACCCAAAAAAATGGAAAAAAATGAAGGGAAATTGGGATGAACGATTTAGTAAAGCTAAAATAAACTATGAAGTTAATATTACGATCAGAGACTATGGTATGATTGGAAAGAAAAAAAACAAATAACAAATAAAGCTCGAATCCATAAATTAAAAGGATTTGAGCTTTATCATTTTAAGATTTTCGTTTTATCGTCGATAAGGTTCTTCATTTGTTTGTATGAAGACGCTAGAAATGACTTTTTCCTTACTTAATTCCAATGTAATTATTTTTTTCATTTCTGAAACTAGAATAGGATCAACACCTATTACTTCCGTATTTTCGTAATGTGCCGAAAATAGGTCATAAAATAAATGAGGAAATAATAAATCAGCTTTTAGAAACTGGTACTGCAAACATGCTAACGGATTAATTTCATGATATGCGATGATTATTTTCTTCATTAACTTTGGATTCCAATTTTTTTCTTTTTTCATTATAATATTTAAAATTCTTCTCATATCATGAATCGGTAATTCGATTTTTAACGAACTCATATTAAAGAAATATAAATTCCCATCTTCTCCAATTATAAGATCATTTACATCAAAATTCTGATAGCATAATGTTTTCGTTTGTGCTATCTCTTCAACTACTTCAACAATATATTTATCAACTATAGCTAAAGCTTTTTCACATTGCATTAAAACTATATTTATATTTTTTAAAAACAGCTTATCGATTTCATTTTGAAGCTTTAACTTAGCTCTTTCTTCTTTCCATTTTGTTAATTTTAAAAATTTATTTTGTAAATCATTTTTCCAATTTGATTGAATGGATGAAACTTGCTCAGTTGTTAATTCTATGCCTACTGAAGCTTTATGAAAAGAAGCGATTCCATTCATCAACAGAATAAGATCATCTTCACTCTCAAAATTTGGTCTCCTCCCATTAACAGCTTCAAATAACATAAAATATTCATCTATCCTCTTTACAAAACCCTCACCTAATTTAGTTGTTAATACCTCTGGTGTAAATACGCCATTATCTCTAAGATAGTCAATTGCATAAATCATGAATTCTATATATCTTTCATCAATTGAAACTTTCTTTAATAATACTTCACCGATATTAGTATCAATGGGCCACTCAGCTTTTTTTTCATCAATGTATTCTAAAGACTTATGTTTTACTTCTAAAGGGTAATTTGCAATTACTTTTTTTACTAATTCACTAAAAAAAGCGTCCAAAAAAATACCTCCCAAATAATACTTATCCATTGTTAATCTATGAATATGTACATGTTTAGAGACGGCTAATCTACTAAATAAATTAGGAAGTAAATTATTTTCTGCTAATAAATTTCTTACTTTTTCAAAAAATAATTGTTTAATTTTCAAAATTTATGATTTATCTTCTTTCTATATAAGCTTAGTTATAAGTTTCTAGCTTTTTCAAATAATAATTGATGATTTTTATACACTTATTAAACCTGTACAAATAAAAAAATCCTAAAGATTTTAACCCAGGATTATCACGCTGGTGAAAAATATTCTTGAGATTTATACCTAATGATCGTTAAGGGGGATTAGCGAGGTTGAACTCCACTAAAGGGAAATCAACCTCACACAACTTCTTTTACAATTAAAAATACGGAAATTAGCACATTGAATCTTTTATTGAGTAAAACAACCTCAAATTTCTCATAATATTCATTAAAAGGAGTTTTATGAATGAAAGAAATATTGATTTTTGTTTTGTTATCATTTTTTTGTTTCTTGTTATTTTACGGGCTTACATTATTACAAGGTTTTGATCTGCATTATTTAATTTTAGCGATTTCTTATAATAAGGTTGGTTTTATGACTCTAGATAAAATTTTAATTATTTATTTCATTCTCTATTTTGGATTAACAATGTTTGTGAATCTAAGAAAGAGATAACTTTTTTTGGATTTTTAAAGTCACAAATAGAATGAATGGCAAAATAATTTGAAACGGAACATGAAGATATTTAGGGACTAAATCAAGTCCTATATGAACATGCTGAGCATAAGATACGGTTGTAAATATACTAAAACATATAATAATAATTCCGATTAAAAATGTTATTAACCAGTTTTCTTTTAAATGGAAAATTTCCATCGTCCCTATAACTGCCCCAAAAAATAAAATTGATATTTTAATAAACCCCAAAATTACAAATACGATTACTGCTAGTGACTCTAATCTAGTAAAAAAGTCTCCAATGTTTATTAATGATACGCTTGAAAGTACTGGATAGGTTGAAGCTTTAAAAATAATTTCACCTAAATTAGCAATATGTATGATTGTCGATATGATTAGAAAGAATCCAGCATAGATCATTGCTAAATAGCTCATTTTATGTGCATTTTTTGGCTGATCATAATGTTGTAACAATAATAAAAATACGATTGACTCTCCAAATGGAAAAGTTACAGTTGTTGGAAAGACTGATTTTAAAACTGGTTTCCATCCGTATTCAAGGAAGGGTTTTAAATGGGAAAAATTTAAAAATCCAGTTAATAATTGTGAAAAAATGAGGATAAAAACCATAATACCACTTAATAAAAAACAAACCCAAACCGTTCTAGCAAAGCTTGTAAAACCTTTCATCACAGTATAAATTAAAAGAAACATCATTAACATCGAAATTGTAAATAAACCTGTATTATCTAATGCAACGGTTAAAATAAGCTCTGCAAAATCCCTCATAACTCTCGATGCAATATAAATACAATAAACAACATATAATACGCCAATGAAGTTGCCTATATATTTTCCCCACGCTGTTTGAAAGCACTTAATTAGTGAATTAGACGGATTATTTTTATAGATTCCCAAATATAAGCTTAATAAGATTAATCCGCAAAAAAGACTAATCAAGATTGCTAACCAAGCATCCCTTCCAGCATCTTGTGCAGGATCAACCGCTACAGCACTACCTATTAAATAAATTGCTAATAAACTAAATAATTGCTCTGAATTAAATTTCATATTTTGCATTACATCACCTTATTTCTTCTTCATAATAACAGGATCTCCTAGTAAGCCACTTCGTTTAATAATGACAGTTGTTTTCACATTTACTTTTGCTTTTGCGAAATCATCTGCCCAATGGCTTTTAAGTTGTTTCCATTTTTTAGGATCATTAGTATGTATCATATCTCCGAATCCGAAGACATCACTTTTATAGTTTTGAGCAGATTTAATACTATGCTCAATCTGTTGTTTAACTACTAAACCAGCTTGTTTTTCAATTTTTATTAACTCTTGAACACTTTCAATATTTACCGAACAACCCGTTTCATCAAGTAATGTAAGGAGAGTATTATCAATATGAATAATTGGAATATCCCCTTTAACTTTCACATTCGTTTTTATACGTTGAGCATGTAGACGTAGTGAACTATATTTATTATTTCCACAAGGCACTGCAAAATTTGTTTGTTTAATTTTATCCAATACCATTAAGATGCCTCTTACATCTCGTCCGGAGATCCATCCTGCTAGTTTACTATCTCGAAATAAAGCTAAGTCATCGATTTTAGTTTGGGCTGGCTGCATCGTTTGTAAATTATTTAACGTATTTTTTTCTTTATTTCCGTTAACAATTTCAACTCCACTAATCGCAATCTCTTTCCCTGAATAGGTAAGATCTTCTCCTAATTCATATACATTTGGATTGACGCTTTCACCTAATGAAAAATTAACATTTTGTATTTTTGAAACCATTTCTGCTGATGAAACTTTATTAATAGGTGTCATTGTATTTAATATTTGTTCAGCTGATGAATTTTTAGCTACAAGAACAGACATAAAAGCAGAGACCCTCGGTTCCCGAATAATCGCGTCTACTATTTCTTCTATACCATGCTTGGCTGCAGTCTCTCCTATTACAGTTAAACCGACATGGGTAAAGTCCTTATTCTTCGTTATTTTTTTACCTGCTTCTCGAATTGCTTCTGATAATGTTTTCCCAGTACTTGTATAAAGAATGACTGGTGAAGAATTGCCACCACCATTTTGACCGGTAGCTAAATCAGTTGGATTAATAACTTGTAAAGTAACCTTAAAATTGGATTTATCAGTCCAATCGACACCTAATCCTGTAATAAATGAAATTTTATTTAGCTCCATATAATTGTTACACCCTGAAAGTAGCAAACAAATAGACATGATTAACTTTAATTTAAGATTACGATTCATTATCTTCACCGTTTTTAGTTTTTTGTTGTTTTCTTGTTCGTGTTGAATCTGGTACAAAGTCTTTACTTGAAGTCTTTAATTTTTTCCAAGGTAAACGGATAAAATTATCTTCATTATCTCTGATTGATAATGGAGATATTGGCATTAAGTATGGCACTCCAAATGAATCGATCGTATTTAAATGAACTAGCCAAAATAAAAACATTAATGCAATTCCATACAATCCTGCAACTCCTGCACTTAAAATAAATAAATATCTGAGTAGTCGTGCAGATGAAGCAACACTGTAATAAGGAAGAGTAAAACTTGAAATACCAGTAATTGAAACAAAGATAATCATTGCAGTAGATATAATTCCCGCTTGTACAACAGCTTGGCCTATTACAAGTGCTCCAACTATTGCTACAGTTGATGCAAGGACTCTTGGACTACGAATACTCGCTTCCCTAATAATTTCAAATGCAAATTCCATTAGTAATAACTCAACGATCGCAGGAAATGGTACACTTTCTCTTTGAGCTGCAAGACTAACTAATAGTGGTGTTGGGATCATTGAACGATGGTGTGTAATTAATGCAAGATACAAAGCTGAAACTAATAATGATGTAAAAAATGCTGTAAATCTTAATAATCGTAAAAAGGTTCCAACTATATATCGTTGATTATAATCATCAGGAGATTGGAAAAACATAGGTAAAGTAGCTGGAAGTACTAACCCTATTGGACTACCATCTACGATAATTCCAATTTTACCTTCTAATAAATTTGCGGCAATTACATCAGGTCTTTCACTGTCCAAGACAGTTGGAAATGGACTGAAGGGTTTTGATTCAATTAGATATTCAATATTTATTGATTCCAAAACTCCATTCACTTGGGAATTCTTTAGTCTTTCTTTTAAATTATGCAAAAGATCTTGATCAACCTTGTCATCAAGATAAGAAATGACTACACTCGTATTCGTAACATCGCCAACTTTAATTATTTCCATTTTAAATTGAGCACTTCGAAGTCGATAACGAAGAAGTGACATATTCGTTGCGATTGATTCAGTGAAACTATCTTTTGGACCTCGAATAATCGTTTGCCCAGTTGATTCTGAGACGGAACGGAATTGCCCACTTTTTGTATCAATTAGCAATACCTTAAGCTGATTATCAATAAAAATTGCTGTGTCACCATTTAACACTGCCATCATTATGTTATTCCATTCATTTTCAGTTTTTACTTGTGGAACATCAAACGTATTCTCTTTCATTTCATTGAAAAAATTAATATCGTTTAAACTATCTAAATTCGAGTTTTTCCATTTATGTAGAATTGGATCAACGATAAATTGACTAATCGCGTCACCATTTGAAATGCCTTGCAAATGTACTAGAGCCATTTTTCTTTTTTTCGATTCCCCAGCCTCAAACTCTCTAACAATTAAATCTGCACAATATTGCAGTTCACTTTTTATATTTTGTAAATTTTTTTGTAATTCGGATGATAAAACAACTGGAGTTTTAACTTCAATTGATTCTTTACTTCTCTTTGGATAACCCAATCGCATATCAATCACCTAAGTCATTTATTTAATACTATTTAAAATTTGTTAAATGCAGAAAAATTATGCTATTTATTACCAATTTTTTGAACAAGCGTATAATTAACGTGAAAAATAACCTTAATTAGTTAATATTTACACAATTTTCTTAATAAATTAGCAGAATTTTATTCTTTAGTGGGAAAAACGTTGATCTTATAAGAGAAAAATAACCCAATTGACTGGTTGTTAAATATTACCAATAATTAGAATATAAGGATAATTCCTTAAACTTAATTTAAAGGGGTGTTTTTTATTGAAAAGCAATTTTATAGTGCCACTCAAAGTTGTTTCTACTAGTTTTATAGCAGCTAGTTTGCTATTTTCTAGTCACACTTTTGCTTCAGTTGGTTCAATTTCACAAGGTGACATTTATAACGTAGAAGATTATTTAAAAAATTTATCAAAAGAGGATCGTAACCGAGTACATAACAGTGTTGATTCGTCAGATAAAGAAAAATATTTATCACCTAACCTTAATACAACAAGTAATAATCCTGTAAACATCATTGTTCAATTCGCACAAGATCCTGCTAAAACGGAAGTTAAGAATAACGAAGAAAACGGAATTGAAGTCTCTTTAGACGATGCAAAAAATAAAGTGGAAAAATCTCATCAAACTTTTAAAAATAAAATTAGACAAGAAAAAAAGGACTTGTCAGCTATTCAAATTCGTAAAGAGTACCGTCAAGCATTCAATGGTGTTGCGATGACTGTACCGGCAAATGAAGTACATACTATTCTTGCGATGGATGAAGTAAAAGCAGTGATTGAAGATAAAGTAATCAAGATTGATTCATCTCCTTCAGAGGTTCAAAAAACTGAGTCAGGTAGTCTTTCCCCTGCAGTAGATAGTACTGAAAATATCGGTGCAACAAAACTCCATGAAGAAGGTATTACTGGTAAAGGCGTAAAAGTTGCTGTAATTGATACTGGAATTGATTATAATCATCCAGATTTAAAAGATATTTATAAAGGCGGATACGATTTTGTGAATAACGATTCCGATCCAATGGAAACAACTTACGACGATTGGAAAAAATCAGCACAACCTGAAATCAGTCCATTTGGTGGCTCAACTTACTACACTTTCCATGGAACTCATGTATCAGGAACGATTGCAGGACAAGGTAAGAATAAAACAGATTATGCAGTTACTGGTGTTGCACCTGGAGTTGAATTATATGCGTATAAAGTGCTTGGCCCATACGGTTCAGGCTACACTAGTAATATTATCGCTGGCATTGACAAAGCAGTAGCAGACGGAATGGATGTTATTAATCTATCACTTGGATCTGATCATAATGACCCCCTTGATCCAAATTCGATTGCAATCAATAATGCTACATTGGCTGGTACGACAGCAGTAATTTCAGCTGGAAATTCAGGAAGTGACCTATATTCACTTGGTTCACCTGGAACTTCTCCGCTTGCTATTACAGTTGGAGCGAGTGATTTTTCAATGACAATCCCTACAGCTATTGGTACGGTTAGTTCGAATGATACTCTTCTATCGTTAACAAATTTAAAACTACTTGCAAAGAGCTATGATGATGACATAAATACTTTTAAAAACCAATCTCTTCCAATCGTATTTGTTGGCCTAGGAAATAGTGAAAGTGATTATAGTGGCAAAGATGTTAATGGAAAAATTGCTCTAATCGAACGTGGAGTCCTTAGCTTAAATGAAAAAGTAATACTTGCAAAGAAACACGGTGCAAAAGCAGTAATAATGTATAATAATAACCCGACAGAAGGTCAAATTCCTCATTATCTTGGAAACGGCTTTGACTTTATCCCTTCATTTTCACTTACAAATGAAGATGGACTAAAAGTTGTAAATCGAGTAAAACAAGGAAATGCTACATTTACTTTAAACTCAATTGGAGAAATGAAAACTGGTGGGGATACATTAGCTGATTTTAGTTCACGTGGTCCTTCTAACAGATTTTATGATATTAAACCAGAAGTGACTGCACCAGGAGTTGCTGTATTCTCAAGCGTACCAGCTTATGTAAACGGAGCAGAGCATTTAACTGATTATAAGAATGCATATATGAGTGCATCAGGTACATCAATGGCTTCTCCACACGTTGCTGGAGCTGCTGCCCTTCTTCTACAAGAACATCCAGAATACAAACCTGAAGATGTTAAAGCAGCTTTAATGAATACCGCGGATAAGCTGAAAAAAGATTACAGTGTATTTGAAGTCGGTGCTGGAAGAATTGATGTATATGAAGCAGCGCATTCTGACGTGCGTATTAAAGTACTAGATCATGCAATTACCACAAAAGATGGAAAAGATATACCAATACCAGATGTTACAGGTGCATTAAGCTTTGGGCCTCAAGTAACTGCAGGTAAAGCAAAAACAGATTCACGAGTGGTTTCTATAACAAACAATAGTAACAATAAGAAAACATTTAAGCTAGAAATTAAATTTAATAAAAATGTAAAAGGTTCTAAAGATGCTTCAACTAACAATATTTCACTAGATGTTCCTTCTACCGTTACAGTTAATGCAAACAAAACGGTAAAAATTAATCCTATGATTCATATCCCTGCATCTGCTGAATTCGGTAACTACGAGGGATATGTTTATATTACAAACAATAGTAATCCTGATGAAGTTTATCAATTACCATTTGGCTTCAAGCATTTAGCTGAAGGTATTAATAAAATTAACGCATTTGAAGATGCATTTACAACACGACGTGATTTAAATAATAGTTTCCCATACGGAACAGGTATTGAATTTGCATTAAATAGTTCAATGGAAACAGTAGATTTTGTATTAAAAGATGCAAAAACTGGACAAGCGCTGGGCCTTTTTGATGCATTTGAAGGACTTTTCACTGAGGACATACCTTTTGTAGTTGAATCCCCGTTTAATGGATTATATTTTCCTTTTACTGAACATAAGGATCATCCAATAGCTTATTCAAAAAAGCTTGCTCCTCCAGGAAAATATGAACTAGAACTAATCGCTACTAACAGAGAAGGTAAAACATTTAAAAAGTCTGATACATTTTTCATTGAAAATACGAACCCTGTTGTTAAAATGCAACAACCAGGTGGAGTATACGAAGTTACTGAAGATGGTATGACTGTAAAAGGAAATATTTATGATGAGCAAGTAGCCATTATGAATCAGAACGGTTTTTACTGGGATCAGTCATCTAATATGATCAACCTTATTAATAAAACGAAATATTCTACTACCCCATTATCAATTGAAAAAAATGGTGACTTTCAATTTAAGACTAGTCTATTAGATGGTAAAGATGTAACAAAGTATACACTTAACGAACGTGACTATGCACAAAACGGTATGCAAGATCATCCAGATTTCTCATACACCCTTGTTAAAAAAGGACTTCCTTATACGAAACTTGTAGCGAACAAAAATGATGTAAAATATGGTGAAAATGTAACCCTATCACTAAGTGCACATAATATTAAAGATTTAACTGGTGGGGAATTTACATTAGCATTCCCTTCATCAACATATGACATTGCAAATATAACTTTAAATAAAGATTTTACTGATTATGCTAAGTCACATGGTTTAAATGCTGATCTTAAACTAATTGAGCAAACTGCAAGTAAAATAACTCTTAATACTCAATTAACAGGTGAATCAATACAACCGATTCAAACTGCTATGCCATTAATCGATATTAGTTTTAAAGTGAAGGAAAAACCAAGCACCTATATAAAATGGATTCAGAATATTGATATAACAAAATCTACAGCATTTTCTTTAAATCAAGCACCTACGACAATTCAAGGTTTTGGCCAAGGTATAAATATTGTTCCAACATACTCTCAACTTGAAGGGGGTATTCTTGCAGATGGATTTTTAGATAATAATGGTATCTGGCTAGACTACAAGAAAGATTTTTCAAAAGCTGGAATGAGTTTAAAATTGATTTCAAAAAATGGAAGGACTTATACAGGAGAATTTAACAGTAGTTCACGTTACTTTATTAAAAATATTCCAGTTTCAAATGAAGATTACGATTTAACAATTAAAATACCAGGACATTTCGATCGTCATGTATCAGTTAATGATTTATATGATCAAATGAATGGTGATATTGTTGGTCGTTTATCTTACATTTTATATGCACCAGTTATGGGTGGAGATGTAAATAACGATGATGTAATCGATGTATTAGATGCGGATTATATTAAAACATATTGGGGCACTAACAAGCGTGCAGCTGATATCAATTTCGATGGGATTGTTGACGCAAAGGATATGAGTTTTATTCAAAAGAATTATTTAACGCCAAACCCTGATGTCAAAGACGTTCCAAAAGGTAAAAAGAAAATTAAAGGTGAAACTTTAGAAGATATTTTGAAGGATTTAAACATTCAATAAAGGATAGAAAAAACGTCGGATTTTTATATCCGACGTTTTTACATGCTGTTGAAAAACTACCTTGTCAATTAATTATCAAATTTTCGTGAAAGGAGTAGAGTGATGTTGATTTCCATTACAGGATGCTCGCTTTCCATGGGGCGAGATTCTTTAGCCTCCTCGGCAAGCCTGTGGGGTCTCAGCCTTCCCGCTTATCCCATAGGAGTCGAGCATCCCTCCATTCCAATCAACTTATTCATCTAAAAATGTCTGCGATAAACCCTAATCAAATAGCCTTTCCTTAGAGTAATCTAACTTTAATCAGATTGTAGATCAATTAATATTGAACATTTATTAAACTAAACAATCGAATTTGTTTTCTAAAAAAAGCTTATAATATTTTTAACGTCTAAAAAAATCAATTCTATTGTTATTGAAATAATAAAATTGCTCAAACATATTAACATTTAAAATCATTAAAAAATCATTCAAAGAATGCTAATTTTATCATTATAAATGTTCATTTAAAGTCCGTTTTCCCTATTGACGTCTTTATATTTCAACACTCTGAAAAAACGTCGGGCTTTTATATCCGACGTTTTTATATTTCATAATTTATTTTTAAAACGAACTTAAAAAATTCTTCATTTCATTAATTAACTCTTCAGGTGACTCATACATGCTCATATGTCCTGCATTGTTTAAAGTAACAGTTTTAATATTTTCTTTTTCGACTGAAAAAGTCTTTTCAGGTGGTATAATCTGATCGTCTTTACCTGCAAGTAAAAGTACAGGTAAACTTGTATCGTTAAGGACATGATTTCGGTCGGGTCTATTTTTCATGCTTACTAGTGCATTGACTGTGCCAACTACTGAAGTTTTATACCCTATTTGCTTTGCTTGATTTATCTCTGAACTATTAGTTTGGATATTTTTTGGAGAGAAAAGTTTAGGAATTAATCCGTCCACTACGTTTTTCACTCCTTCATTTTTCACTTTTTCACTAGTTGATACTCTACCTTTTTTTGCTTCTTCACTATCTGGATATGCAGTAGAGTGGATTAATGAAAATCCATTTATGTAATTAGAATATCTTTCAGCGAATGCAAGTGTAATATAGCCTCCTAATGAGTGGCCAAACAACGTTATTTGCTTTATGTTTAGTTGATCTAAGAAATCTTTCAACACATCTGCGTAATCTTCAATTGAATGCTCTTCTTTTATAGCTGTAGAGTCTCCATGTCCTGGTAAATCAACTGCTATCACACGATAATCCTCTGCCAACTTTGGAATTACTTTTTCCCAATATGCATGACTTCCCATAAAGCCATGAATTAAAACGATTGGCTTCCCTTTGCCTTGATCTTTATACGCAATTGATAAATTTTCAAGTTCTACTTTACTATTAATGATCATTCAACTCCATTCGAATATCTAATATCTCTTACTAACATAAATGAATCCTATGAACAAAATTCTGCACTTTAATTATTTTCTCCTCTCTTTTCTGTAAATAATCTTTAAATTAAAAAGGAGTGTCGCAAAAACGAGAGACACCCCTTTATACCAGATTTATACTAAAATTTATCTACTTTCTGCTTAAAAACTGCTTCGTTACGTTGAATTTTCTGACCCTTATTTTTATTTATAAAAAAGTAAGCCACAGATAATACAATTAACCAAGGTATACCGAATTGAAGCATAATCTTAAAGCCAGTAAACCAAGAAGTAATCGTTAAACCCAACAATAAAATTGCTCCTAAAATTGTGAAGTATGGGAAACCGATCATTTTTACCGGTAATTTTCGACCGCCTGCTTTTTCCCACTTCCTTCTAAAAAATAGATGCGAAACAAAGATTGTCATCCAAGTAAACATAGCACCAAACATTGAAATACCCATCATAAATGCATATGAGGAATCTGGTAATACTGCATTTACGATTCCAGCAACTACAATACCAATAGTTGAAACTGCAAGAGCATTTACCGGAACACCTTTTTTACTTACTTTTCCTAAAATATTTGGCGCATGATTAGTTTTTGAAAGTGAATATACCATACGGGTTGAAGCATATAATTGGCTATTCATCGCTGACAAAGCTGCCGTTAAAATAATAAAGTTCATAAGTCCTGATGCAAAAGGGATATTTACTATTTCCATCACCTTTACGAACGGACTTTCATCAACCCCTGCTGATTTCCATGGAACGATGATGAGCATGATTGCAATTGTTAATACATAAAAAATTGATAAACGAAAAACTGTTGCTTTAAGAGCTTTCGGAACAGCAATATCAGGTTCTTTCGCTTCACCGGCTGTAACCGCTATCATTTCGGTTCCTAGAAAACTAAATAATGATATAAAGACGGCTACCCACATGCCCCACCAGCCAAATGGCATAAATCCTCCATCATTTGTTAAGTTCTCTACACTTATATTTCCATGGTTAGATGAACCAAACAAGACATACGATCCAAGTAGGATAAATCCAACAATCGCGCTTACTTTAATCATTGAAAACCAATACTCAAATGTTGCAAATGTATTAACACTTGTTGCATTTATATAGATTAATACTGCAGCAAAAAAGGTGATCCAAACGATTCCAGGTACAGTTGGAAACCAAAATTTCATATAGACTGCAATTGCACTTACCTCTACTCCAACAGCAAGTACTTGTGCCACCCAATATGAGTAGCGAACAAGATATCCCGCCATAGGATGTATATATTTTTCAGCAATTGTTCCAAATGAACCGCTAGTAGGATGTGCAACAGTCATTTCAGCTAAGCACCCCATGAGCAGTAAAACGATAAATGCACCTACTGCATAACTAAGTAATACGCTTGGACCGGCAGTTTTTATTGCTAGTCCGCTTCCAAGGAATAACCCCGTCCCAATCGCACATCCCATTGCAATCATCGTTAGTTGATTAGTTTTCAACTCCCTTTTTAAACCTTTTTCTTGCTCGTTTTCAATTTTATAATTAGTTGTGGATTTCTTCATGATTTCATCCCCTTGTCCCCTTAAATAGCCAAATAAAACTTACGCTACCACCTCACGTTCATTTTTAAATTTTTCATATTGTTTTTCAGTCATTATTTTCTTAAGTGTTTGAACAACTTCCCAAACTTCCTCGTAAGAAGTGTAAAGTGCCACTGGAGCCAGACGAATAATATTTGGTGCCCTAAAGTCAGGAATAATACCATTTTCTTTCAATGACTTACAAATACGTGCTGCTTCTTCATGCTCTAGACTTACATGTCCTCCTCGTCGTGCATCCTCTCTAGGAGATCCAATGAAGAATCCCATGTCTGCTAATTCTTTTTCAATACAATCCATTAAAAATTGATTTATTCGAAGTGATTTTTCTCGAATCGCATCAATTCCAGCTTCTGTAAAAATCTCCAAGGATCCGATTAATGGTGCACAACTTAATACATGTGGAGTCCCGATTTGAAAAGCTCCAACAGTTTCCGCAGGAGTTAGCGTGTGTTCCATATCAAATTGCTTATCTTTTCTAGAACCAAACCAACCTGCAAGTCCTGGCAATGTACCAAAATGTTTACGATTAACAAATAATCCACCTACACCACCTGGTCCACCATTTAAGTGCTTATAATTACACCAATAAGCAAAATCAACATCCCACTCACTAAAAGAATGTGGAATTGATCCAACTGAATGGCAACCATCAAAACCGATTAAAATTCCTCGTTTATGAGCTTCTTCAGTTAAGCGCTTCATATCTAAAATTTGACCACTGCGGTATAAAACTGTTGGTAAAATTATCAAGGCAATTTCTTCCGTCATTGCATTAATAATGTCTTCCTCTTCTAAATAGCGTCCATCCTTACTTTTTACGCAAATTAGATCTAGTTCAGGATCTAATCCATGAATACGTAGTTGACTTTGAAGGGCATATATATCTGATGGGAATGTAAGCTCATCAGCTAATATCTTTTTTCTATTCCCATCCGGTTGGAAAAAAGTAGCTACTAATTGATGTAAATTGACCGTCGTGGAACCGGTTACAATTACTTCCTCAGATGAAGCACCAACTAAAGGAGCTAATTTTTCTCCTAATTTTTCAGCCATGAAAAACCAAGGATGATTTCCATTTGTCCAACCATCTATTCCATAGTTCTTCCAATCTTCCAATGATTCTAGTAATGTACGTTCAGCTCTTTTTGAAAGTAGACCTAATGAATTACCATCCATATAGATTGATTCAGGATTTAAGTAAAACTCATCTCTATACTGTCTCAGTGAATCAAGACTGTCCATTTTTTGGGCGTATTCTAATGTTATTTCTGTAACTTTCGTATTCATAATGTTCCTCCTCTATCAATCTACTATTTAAATATATTGTGAAAAAATCATATCAAAATAACTGACATCATGTCAATGACATAATGTCAAATATTCTGATAATAAAAAATTTTACTTATAAATAGCTGGTTTTATGTTAATCTTACTTAAGATTTCTTTCATTTTTATAAATTTACCTTTATGCTAGAAGTAACATATGTTGGAGGATCATAGTATGAGTAATGACAAAGTAGAAACTAAGCGTCAATTACGTTCATTAATGACAAGACAAAAACTTCTAGAAGCTGCTAAAGAAGTATTTCTTGAAGAAGGATTTCAAAAGGCGACTATAACACAAATGATAAAAAAAGCTGATATTGGCTACGGAACAGCTTATGTACACTTTAAAGGTAAAGAAGAGATTTTAATTGTGTTAATGGAAAATGTAATGGAAAGATTTTATGAAATTGCCGAAACTCACTTTTTTCCTGAAACGAAAGAATCCGCTGAATCGATTATTTATAAACAAGCTACTTCTTTTCTAAAAATGGCAGAAGATGAGCGCAATATGATGCAAATTTTTGAACAAGCTATCGGAGTATCTGAAATCATCTCAGACAAATGGAAAACGATTCGTGAAAAGTTTATTGATCGCATCTCGATTGATGTTAAATATGCACAAGAAACAGGTTTAGCAAGAAAAGAACTAAATCACGAACTAGTCGCGCGTGCTTGGTTTTTTACAAATGAGATGTACTTATGGGAAATCGTTCGAAAAGAACAGCATTATACCATTGAAGAAATTGCAAAAACAATCACTTCACTTTATACAACTGGTCTTTATTAAGAACCAAAATTAAGAGCTCAAATTTAAAGTTTGAGCTCTTTTTAATTTCTATTTTGAATTTGTGCTACAATACATTTCTCGTAAGATAAACTTCTGAACTTTCCCAGATGCGTTTCGAGGAAGTTGATCGATAAATTCAACAACTCTAGGAATCTTATACCCTGCCATTCTTTCACGGCAAAAAGCTTGAATCTCTTCAAGAGATGTACGATGATTTGGTTTTAATACCATAATCGCCGTTACGGCCTCCCCCCATTTAGCATCAGGCGTACCGATCACTGCTGCTTCTAAAATAGCAGTATGCTCATATAGAACGTTTTCAATTTCAACTGAATAAATATTTTCTCCACCAGAAATTAGCATATCCTTACTACGGTCAACTAACGTTATATATCCCTCTTCATCTACTACTGCTAAATCTCCTGTATAGAGCCAACCGTCTTTAATCGTTTCTGCTGTTTCTTTCGGTTTTTTATAATATTCCTTCATGATTGTTTCACCTTTTAAGATCAATTCACCAACTTCACCAGGTAAAACTTCTTCATTTTGCTTATTAACTACTTTAATAATTGTATAGAGTAAAGGTGTTTTTCCTGTTTTTCCTAAATAGTGCTCATGATCTTCTGGAGAAAGATAAAACCCTGTAGGTCCCCCTTCTGTTAAACCGCATAAACTGAAAAACTGATTTGTATTAAATAATTTCATGCTTTTCATTAAGATTTCAGTGGGCATAGGCGCTGCGCCGTATGCACATCTTTTTATTGAAGAAAGATCATATTGGTCAACACTTGGAACTTGCTGTAAATAGTTATACATTGTAGGAACACCAAAAAATAAAGTAATTTTATATTTTTCGATATCCTTTAAAACATTTAACGGATTAAAATCTCGCTGAATTATATTTGTCATACCTAAATATAAACCTGGTAATAGAAAGATTACGAGCTGAGCACAATGGAATAATGGAGCAACATGTAAAAGCCGATCCTGACAGCTTTGTCCCATTACCGCACTCAATCCATTTATGAGCTTTTCAATTCGTTTATAATCGAAAAGCGCACCTTTTGGTTGTCCAGTCGTACCTGAAGTATATAGCAAATGAAAATCATCGTCTCCTGAAATCTCTACTTGGGGATCTTCGTCAATTGAAGTCAACACATCATAGAAGCTTAAACAATTCGGTGATGAAGCTAAAGGAGCAGTAATGATATTTCTTACTTTCGATGAGGACTTTGAAGCATCTAAAACGACTTTTTCTAGTTCTGAATCACAAACAACAAAAACACTATCCGACTGTTTTAAAATATATTCAACCTCTCGAGAAACAAGCCGGAAGTTAATTGGAACAACAACAGCTCCTACTTTTACAGCAGCACAATAACTAATCACAAATAAGTCAGAGTTTGCCATCATAAGAGCTAGTTTTTCACCTTTCTTTAAACCTAGTTTCTGTAATCCCCATGCAAAACGATTAACCATCTTATTAAATTCCTTGTATGTGTATGTACGGTCTTGATAGACTAATGCTAATTTATCTGGGTGCCTTTGTGCGTTTAACGATAATACATTTCCAAAACTCATTTGCTTACCCCCATATTAAATAATTTAGATTTAATCAGTTGACCTAATAACTCCTTTTTCAATGAATTGATTAATTGTTTGATCACCATATCCTAAATTTAATAAAACCTCTTTTGTATTCGTACCAGGTTTCACCCCAACATGTTGATAAAAAACACTGACGATTTAAAAGGTGAACCAATTTGCAATTGATTTGTACCGTCATTTTTTTGGACGTTTACTAAAAGCCCCCTTTCTTTTACTGAGGCCACTGAAAAAGTAAATTTTGATCAAATTTTACTTTTTACGAAAAATCAATTCCCATAAAAACCACGATTTTTATAGATAAAGTGGGGATGACACATTACGCTCGATTTCGATACGGACCTGTTTGACCATAACCTGTAATTGAACAGTAAATTAGTTTCGAATTTATTTTCTTTAATTGCTCATAACTTAAGCCCAGCTTTTCCAGCACACTTGGTCGAAATTGTTCAATGACAATATCGTACTCCTTTACTAGCTTGTAGTTTATTTCAGTGCCTTCTTGGCTTTTTAAATCAAGGGTAATAGAGCTTTTAGAGCGATTAATCGTTTGATGTGCGGCGGATTGGTCCCCATCTTATGGAGGTGAAGTTTATAATAAGTCGGGATGATATGGAGATTCGATTCGTAATACTTCTGCACCTAAATCCACTAGAATCATAGTTGCATAGGGACCCGGTAAAAGACGTGTAAAATCCAGAATTTTCAATTTATTTAACAGATAGTAAACTTACGATTCAATATAATTTCTCCCTCCATCTCACTAGTTTCTCCTTGTACATTAATTATTCTAGATTACTTGGTATCTCTCCTTTTTCAAAAAAGAATGATATAGAATATTGATTAAAATCAACCATTTTTAACCTAATTATTTAATTGAAAAAAAGGTTCACTTATAGATTGTGGAATATTATTAACTTCAACAAAATAATAGACTTTGAACAAACCAAAAGCAATAAGGTTTATTGAA
Organism: Gottfriedia acidiceleris; assembly: GCF_023115465.1. Lineage (NCBI taxonomy): Bacteria > Bacillati > Bacillota > Bacilli > Caryophanales > Bacillaceae > Gottfriedia > Gottfriedia acidiceleris. The sequence continues at coordinate 3,410,115 of NZ_CP096034.1, forward strand.
TATATGATCATTACATTTATAATCGTATCTATTATATTTCTAATAATTGCAAATTTATTTTATTACTAAAGTTTGGTGCGTCTCCTTTGCTCTAATAACCTCCCATTTTAATTAGACAAAACTTTTGACATGCCGATGCAAATGAAGGTTTTAAAAGATGACATTGCATTAGACGAATTTTTGCAAGTAGTATTGGTGAAAATTACACTATTTGAATATTTATTTAAGACTTATAATAAATATACACTATTAACTATTCTTAATAATTTATATAACTTCTACTTTGTAAATTTCGTTCAATGAAGGAGAAAAAATATGTACAATACAAAATCAAAGTTTAACAATCGATTAAACGATCTAACATTAAGAAACACTTATCCGAACGATATAATAACGATCGAACCTCAAAAAAAACGTTTGAGTTCGAAGTGTATGGCGATTACAGATATAACAATTAAATGCAAAAAATGAACCAATCAGAAATGGTCGGTTCACTTTTTACAAGTTTTCATTATTGTTCAAATGAATTCACTGCTTTTAAAAACCACTTAAAGTAGTTTTTTAATCACGCATTGCTCCTGCCTCACGCGAAGTCATCGCTCCCTGTCCATGGCTAACATCACTTTGTATTTGTTGTTTTACTTTTTGTGGATTCGTTCCCGATTTCATATTAGTTCCCATATTCCCTTTTCCTTGCTGATTCTGTGGCATAATATCCCTCCTAAGATTATTGTTAAACAATCATATTATTTACAAAAACCCTTGGTATATCCCACGGAATAGACTAATTTCATATAAAGAATGAGCAATTGTTACAAGGCTGTCAAAATAACCAATCCCTTTTTTTGAATAAAAAATAATCATCTTTCTACATTAATAGTTTGACTATTCAGATTTAACAAACTATAATCATATTAAACTAACTACCGGTAGTTAATAACCGGAATAAAAAATTAGGAGATGATTTTTGTGAAATATCCACTTTCCCCTGATGTAAAACCTGAGTTTTGTACAACTGGAACGTTTATGAGATTACCATCTGCAAGAGAAAATGCGAAATTAGCAATCGTTGGCATGCCTTTTGATACTGCTGCCTCATTTCGTGTTGGTGCACGATTTGCTCCTCAAGCAATCCGCCAAGCTTCTATGACTTTATTTCCTTATCATCCAATTCATAAGGTATATCCATTTGACGACAGCAATGCCATCGATATTGGAGATGTATCAGTTATTCCTCATAATATTCATCGAAGCTATAAACTAATGGAAGACGCAATGTTTGAATTAATGGATCGTAATATGATCCCAATTGGTTTAGGGGGTGACCACTCCATTACTTTAGCAAACCTACGAGCTGCAGCTAAAAAATATGGCCCGGTTGCGATGATTCACTTTGATTCGCATACTGACACTTGGGATACATATTACGATGAAAAATATTGGCATGGTTCACCTTTTATCCGAGCTCACGAAGAAGGACTTCTAATTCCAAACAAAGTCTTCCAATTAGGGATTCGAGGCACATTGAATCATCCAGGAGACATAGATGCTAGCCATGAGCTTGGGTACAATGTTATGACTACTCCGGAAATGTATGAACGTGGTTTTGAAGGTATTTTAACCGAAATGAAACAGGTAATTGGTGATACACCATGTTTCCTAACTTTTGATATTGATTTTGTCGATCCTTCTTGTGCTCCAGGAACTGGAACTCTTGAAGTAGGTGGATACAATAGTATGGAAACTTTAAAAATGATCCGCTCATTAACTGGATTCAATTTTATTGGCTTTGACATCGTTGAAGTACTTCCATCATATGACCCAACTCAAATCACATCGCTTTTAGCTGCAACTCTTGTACATGAATTTGCAAGTTTAGCTACATTGCAAATTAATAAAGAAAACTCAAAATAATTTTTCACTTAAAAAGTTCTGTTATCTAAACAGAGCTTTTTTACATTAAATCTCAACAATATTTAGACTTCACAAAGATTCCAGTTTATAATCTAGCTAACAAGAGTTAGTTTCGGAGGATGAAGATGACTAAGGATAAGATTATTGCAGCAGCACTTGCCCTGTTTTCCAAAAATGGCTATGAAGGCACAAGTTTAACTGAAATCGCAAAAGCAGTTGGAATTCAGAAACCGTCAATATATAACCATTTTAAAAGTAAGGAGGAAATCTTTCTTACTATTTATGAAAATATTTTATGGCTTCATGTGAAAAAAGTAGACGAACTAATGGGAGAAATAAGCGAACGATCTGCAAAGGAACAACTTTACCAAATTCTAAACGTAACATTTGAATATTATATTGAGTTCGAGGAACAATCTACTTTCGTGAACCGCGCTGTCTTTTTTTCTCCTGAACCATTAAAGGAGCAATTACATACACAGTTCATGGAATCTGAAGAAGCCATGTCGACTATTTTAAGATCAGTGATCGATAAAGGGATTAAAAATGGTGAAATTCGAGCAGGAAATGTAGAAGATTTTGTTATGTCATATTATTGTCTAATTGATGGCATCTTCATTGAACTGTCCTATTATGGAGCTGAAAAGATGAAGCCAAGGATTTCAAATATATGGAGGAACTTTTGGTACGGTTTTAAAAATGAATAAAAAAAGGCGTTCGATTACTCGAATGCCTTTTTGCAGTATTTTACTGATTTGAAGTCAATTCAGATTTGAATTGCTGTACGATCTCATCTGATGCAGGTGCTGCCGGTTTGTAAAATCCTTTTTGAAGTGCATAATTGTACAATGTACGCTGACGTGCTTCATCTTGATTGCGTAATTGGATTAAAGTTTGTCTTAATTCGTTATTATTTGACTCATTAATGAATCCAGCGTAAGCTGCTAAACTAGCGTTAAGCCCTGCTAAGTAATCATTGACCATATCTTTATCTTGAAGCATAATATTAATCCCCTTATCCTAAAAAATTTAAAAGCTGTTGCTTTGATTGCATTGCTGATTGTGCGTCTCTTTGTAATAAAGCTCTTAATTCAGGATCAGAGCAAGCCCCCGCATAAGCCTCTAATTTATTTGCGATTGTACTATGCCCTCCGATAATATGACGTAGGTTTTCTAATTCAAGTTCTGTTAATGAATTACTCATACTTACGATCTCCTTTCGAACATAAATTGACATTCTAACATTATTAATTTTCCAAAATCCTGTAAAATAATACGTAAAAAAGCTCAATCTATCGAATAATAGATTGAGCTTTTTAATTTAACTATAAACTATAACTCACTGCTGAAATCAGCTTCTTCTAATTTAACCTTCTTCGTTTTCATCACTACTTTATAGCCAAGGTATCCAAGAATAAATAATGGTAGTCCAATATAAGAAACTGCAATACCATACCAGTCAATTTTTTCTCCAGTAAATGCTCCATAATTCGTTCCAAGCATTGCAACTAAACATAAAACCGTTGCTAAAATCGGACCTAATGGGAACCACTTTGCTAAATAAGGTAGATCCTTTAATTTTCTTCCTTGCGCGATATACGCTTTACGGAAGCGGTAATGTGTAACTGAAATGCCTAACCAAGAAATATAACCAGCTAGTCCTGCTGCATTTAGTAACCAAGAGTATACTGTACCATCACCAAATAATGAAGTTAAAAAGCAAAGGGCACCAATTAGAGTCGTCGCAATTAATGCACTTACTGGAACTCCACCTTTATTAACTCTTTTTAAGAACTTTGGTGCTTTTCCTTCTTCAGCTAATACCCATAATACACGAGAACCAACGTATAAGCTTGAATTACCCGCTGATAAAACTGAAGTTAATATAACTGTATTCATTGCAGCAGCTGCAAAAGCAAGTCCTGCATGTTTAAATACTAAAGTAAATGGACTGATCGCAATACTATCAACGTCTCCACCCAATAAGTTTGGATCTGTATAGCTGATTAAACAGCCGATAACGAAAATCGCTAATACGTAGAATAATAAAATACGCCAAAAAATTTGCTTGATTGCTTTTGGAATATTCTTTTCAGGATTTTCACTTTCCCCTGCAGTTACTCCGACCATTTCGGTTCCTTGGAAAGCAAAACCTACAATCATAAATACACTAAAAATCGATAAGAAACCACCTTTAAATGGTGCTTCTCCTTTTGTGAAATTATCAAATCCACCTGTATGACCACTCATAATACCGAAAATCATTAATAATCCAACTACAATAAAAATAATGATTGTAGCTACTTTAATAATTGAAAACCAAAACTCAGATTCTCCATATCCCTTTACGGATAGTACATTTAACCCAAAAATTAAAACAAGGAATATAGAACTCCATACGATCCCTGGAGTATGTGGGAACCAATATTTCATAATTAAAGCCGAAGCCGATAATTCTAATGCAAGGATGATTGCATTGTTATACCAATAATTCCAACCAACAGCGAAACCAAGGGCTGGATCGACAAATCTTGAAGTATATGTGCTAAATGAACCCGAAATCGGAATTAAAGTTGCCATTTCAGCTAAGCTAGTCATTAGGAAATAAACCATGATACCAGCAATTAAATAAGCAACAAGAGCTCCACCTGGTCCTGCATCATGTATAGTTGCTCCACTCGCCAAAAATAGACCAGTACCAATTGTACCACCCATAGCGATCATTGTTAAATGTCTCGTTTTTAGTTTTCTTTCTAATTGCTCTTTTTTAGGCGCGTTACTTTGAATAGTGAAATCATTTTTACGGTTTGTATTTTGCATGAATACACCTCTTTACTATAAATTGAAATTCCCCCAAATACGTAAAAGGCAGTTTAAATCTTTTAATAGCTCACATTCCAATCGATCCATTGGCATTGTCATTCGGTCAACAATTTACAAACCACAGACTAAGCTACCTATTTAATACTAAGCCTGGAAACTGAGCGATGTAAAGATGAAAATCCTCCCTTCTGAATAAAACAAAGGAACAAATCGAATACCTTCAATGCTGATAGCGTTTTCATTTTTTTTGCTTTCATCATCGAATTGTACTTAATTAAAATTATCATAATATGGCGAAAAATAGAAGGAGTTTTTTCATTGTTTAGATAATTTAGAGTTATTTAAGAATAGTTAAATTTTCAAAAATCGTATATTTATTTGAAACAATAAATATATATTAAATCCAAGTTCAGCATACTTCAACTATTAATTTTTAGATTGGAAAAAATTATATAATGAAAGCGCTTTGTTAACGTTTAAAATTGTTTTTCCTTATTTATTAATCTCTAGACTTGTAAGCAGTTCCCAATAAAAGAATCTGTAGATAGGAAAATCATCACTCTTTTTTAGGTGAAATGTCCTGATTTTTTATCTTTCATTTCATCGACTCTATACAAAAAAATGAATAAAACCAGTTCAAAAATTTTCTGAATTTTTAGAACGAAAAATTCAAAAAAACATTCTTCATATCTCCAAAAGAATGTTTTTGTCACCTAATTCTAATTTCTTATGGGGTAACGATATTAACCCAAAGATTAAAGTGATCAAATAAAGTTAACATCTCTTTAAACTTCTCTTTATTCCCAGTAATGCTTAACTTTCCATTTGTAATTGCCTTTTCTACATCGAGTTTCCCATACATAATTAAATAAAAAGTTACTTTATCTACAATTAATGTTGCATCAGGACTTGGAGCAGTTAAACCATCACTATAATTTAAAACGGCGTCTTTTATATCAAATGTGTAATTTGTTTTCAGATCAGTAAAATTCACGTTAAATGTAAAACGCTTATTCTCTGCTTTTGGACCATTAAGCGTGATCGAAAGATAATCAAAAAAATCTTTTACACTCATATTTAAGATCGATTGTTGGTCTACAGTACTGAATGTTTGTGAATCATCTGTCTTCCTAATACCTTTTCTCAATTCCTGTGCACCCGTCAAATAAACATTTCTCCAGGCTGCCGATTCGGCCCTGTATCCTAACTGCTCGTAAGATTTAGCTAGTAAGATCTTAGCCTCTTTGTTATTTGGATTTGCCATGGCTACGTTTTTCAAAACTTGAGCAACAAAGCGATATTCACCTTTCTCAAAATCCAGTTTTGCAAGCTTAAGAACCTTCTTTTCTCCACCCATGTATTGAACATATTTCGTTCCAGTCTCTACTTGTGGGAGTGGATCTAAATCAGAGGGATTACCATTAAAATAACCTAAATAATAGTTGTAAACTGCTTTAGCATTTTGCTTCAAATCACCATAATATCCTCGATTCGCCCAATATTTATCAAGACTACTAGGTAATTTTATTTGTTCAGCTATTTCATCTGCAGTGTAACCTTGGTTGGCTAGCCGAATTGTTTGATCATGAATATACTTATATAAATCTCGTTGCTTAGTAAGGTGTTCTATTACACGAGATTTCCCCCATAACGGCCAGCTATGTGCTGTAATTAATGTATCGATTTCTTCTTTACCAAATAACTTAATTGTATCATCCAAAGCTTTCACCCACTCAGAAGCATCTCGTGTTTTTGCTCCTCTTAAGGTATAAAAATTATGCATAGTATGACCGGTATTTTCAGCCACTACTAACGTTTTGTAATCATTTATGTAATAATGCATTTCTGATGGTGCTTCAGTATTTAAGGTTAATAAAAACTTGAACTTAACTCCATCTATTTCCATCATTTGTACTTTATCTTTTATTTCAACTGTCGGTGGCAGAAAGCTGATTGTACCTGTACTAATTCTAGGACCAATCCCATTTGTTACATATCCTTTTTTATTTACAGGTAAAAGATTTCCGAACATATACCCAGCTCTTCGTGACATGATATTACCTAAAAGGATATTCTCACTTACTACTTCCTTCGAAAAGTTTAATGGAGCAATAATTGGTACCTTTTCTGGATTACTAGCGTATTGTATAACTCCTTTTACCCCTCCAAAATGATCAGCATGACTATGACTGATCGCTACTGCACTAACTAACTTTTTAGGTCGATTCGCATAATATAATTCCATTGCTGCTTTAGCAGTTTCAATTGTTGATAATGCATCTAATATGATTAAACCAGTTTTACCTTCTACAATTGTCATTATAGATACATCTTGCCCACGAATTTGATATACCCCATCGACTACTTTATAAAGTGCAGGAGTATTTAGTAATTGAGCTTGTCTCCATAAGGATGGATTGACTGTTAAGGGTGAAGTCCCTTCATTCATTATTGAATATTGATTGCGATCCCAAATAACAGCACCTTTTGAATTTTTTATTTGATCTTCCATTAATGGTGCTATGAACCCCTTATTAGCATCATTAAAATCTTGCTTATCATTGAAATTTAATTCACGATAAATTTTTTCATTTTTTTTAACTGTATCCAAAGTAGGAGGCATCGCCTGAGAAGAAACGTTTTGAGAAAAAGTGGTAGTAAACAAATACGATAGTATTAGGAAAAATGATAATCCTTTAGTTTCAAACATGATTCGACTCCTTCTAGTCATCAACAGATAGAATTGGAACAAAAAGCAACATAAGATCTTCATACGTTACTCTTTGATCCAAATTATTTTTTATGAGGATATGTCTGTTTTCTATTAATAATCTTCCTTAAATTTCTTCTAAACAGAGCATCTTTCATTTCTTTCGGGTTAAATGGAATAAACGGCGGTACCAAATATGGAACCCTCATTGGCCTAATTGATACCATATAAGCGATCAAAATAATGATTCCGATGCTAATCCCTTTTAAACCAAAGCAGAACCCTAAAAATAAAAAACTAATCTTAACGGATTAACGTTACAGAAAGAATCAGTTTTGCAGTGAACTGAAGTTTGTCTAATTACACTAGCCCCTATGAGTGAAACAATAAAAGCTTAGTTTCTGACTTTGCGAAAAAAATCTTGGCAAATTTATGCGGTTCCAGTCTTGATGAAAACGGACCACTGTTTCAAATAAAAATTACCTTAAACATATTTTTATTTAGTTGGTCTTATAGATTCTAAATTATGTAAATATTTGTGCAGTCTAGGAAATTCAAATTAAAAGTGTAGTACTTTTTGATGGAGGTATCCGAATACTTTGTGTACTTTATTCATAAAGTTAAATAGAAATCATTATCTAAAATTGAAAAGCAGTTCATTAAATTTATTAAATTGGAAATGAATTTGTAGGTTAAATAGAAAAAAAGATGATATCGTCAACACGATATCATCTTTTTAATTTATTCAGTTAGTTCTTCTTCCTTATTTTCATGATCTGTTACGCCTAATACATCTAATAAAAAGATGAAAACTGGTATCCCGATAATAAGACCCCATACGCCAAAAAATCGTTCAGAAAAGACTAGAATAAGAAATGTATAAAAAACTGGTAAGTTCGTTTTAGCTGAAATAAGCTTCGGATTTAAGAAATAGCTTTCTAGTGAGTGTAACACAAGGATCATGATGATCACATACATAATATGAGCCATTCCACCGATTGTATAGGCAATCGTACAAAGCGGAATTAATGAAATAAACATTCCTGCTACAGGGATTAATCCAAGTAAGAAAATCAAAAAGCCTAAACCGATTAACTGAGGAAATCCCATAAATCTTAAAGCTATTACCGATAGAATACAATTCACAAATGCAATGATAAACTGCGCTTCAATCACTTTTCCAAAAGAACGCGAAAATCTTTCACCAAAATAGGCCATTTCATTATAAAAAACTGATATTTTACTATTTTTAAATTTTTGAGTAAAAGCTATAATTCGAGGTTTTTCAAGTAGAAAAAAGAAGCTCAGAACTAGAGCAATTAATACTTCAATCCCCCATTGACTAATATTAGATGCATACTTATATAAAAAATCTAATCCTTGCTCTGTATAACCTGATATTTCAACCTTTTTAATTGCTGTAACGATATAGTTTATGATTTTCTCATCTGGTGGATTCATATAAAACGTTTTTATTTGGACGATTAGTTGAACAACTTGAGTTGTAATAATCGGTAAATAATTATAGATTCCAAAAACTAACGCCGCCACAATGACAACATACAAAGAATAGACAACAACTAAACGATTAACTGGCAGTATCTTATTTAATCTATTCGTAATAAATTTATGTATCCGATTCATTAAATAAGTAAAAATGAAAATTAGTAAGACTAAATTTATTATTTTCCGAATTAATATCAACACTAGAACGATACATAAAATAATCGCTAATCGTTTAAAAGTGCTACTTTGATAAAACTTTTTTACATCCATTCTACAACCTCCTTACTTTTTATCCTATTTGCCTATGTAGTATGGAATTATCTTAAACTCTATACAAGCATAACCACATCCCAAAAGGAAGTGGTTCATAAACGTTGTGTCTCTTTTCATTTTTATTTAGTAAGATCTTCATTTATGATTTTTTCATTTAATAAATTCTTAATATTAAATAGCACCAATTAATATTTTATCAATTCTAATACTAAAAATAAAGATGCTGCTACCAATAAAGTGTAGCAGCATCTTGTTATTGAACTTTTTATGTCAAAATTTCTTTTCCCCTCTTTGCCCTTTCCTGCTTTCTTCATTCACAATTGGGCACATAGTGAATACTATAGGCATGAGGGTGTGATTCAATGAATGACTATAAAATTAAAGAAGATCTTCGTATTATCGCTACTCTTCAAAGAGATTTAAATGTCGCTACTGCTGCACTATTATTAACTGGTCAAATTACGTTAATAGGTGTTTTTGTAACGTCTGGTGAATTTAGTCTTTCTCTAAGTGGCCCCTTATTAGGTAGAGAACGTATAGAAAGTAAATATGGAGATCAATTAACAAATACTCTCATTGATGTAATCGATATAATTATTGCGATTTTATTATTAATTGATGAAGTTCGAGTTGTAAGTTCTGTTATAGGACCTGGTAGATTCACATTCAATGTCAGTGGTCCCATTTTCGGTGCACCAGTTAGCGAACCGACACTTCCTTTTCTAAAAAAAACGTATTACTTTTGTAAAAAAATTGTTTCGAAACATTTTGATATTGATCCGCGAATCTTTAGTAAATAAAGGAATGGTGATTATGTCTTTAACAGATATCCCTACGGTAAGACCAACTGATACACAAGTTTTTCTTATGGCAATTTCTGTCATTTCGTTTATTTTCTTCTTTACTCAACGAAAAGCAAGTGATTCAACACAGGTGAGTTAAGAATCACAATTCGTCTTTTTCAAACTCGGGTTTATCTCTATTTTCGATAACTGATAAAACAGCTTCATTAATCTCTTCATAGCATGTGCATCTACAAATATTCGAAGATAGCCATTCCTTCATCGTTTCATAGGTTGGATGTGGATGTTTTAATAAAAGAGAATGACAATTCATAATAAATCCAGGAGTACAATAACCACATTGAAACGCAAAATTTTCAACAAATGCTTTTTGGATTGGTGAATCTTTTAACCCTTCAATTGTTGTTATTTTTTGACCAACTGCCTCGATGGCAAGCATTATACACGATTTATATACTGTATCATTTACTACAACTGAACAAGCCCCACAATCTCCATTTAGGCAGCCTGGCTTTGCTCCAGTTAGACCTAGTTTAGTTCGTAACACATAAAGGAGAGTATCAACTGGACGGATCTCCACTTGTCGAATTTCATCATTAATGCTTAAAGAAACACTTAATTTTTTGCTTGGAGACTGGTCCATTACCTTCCCTCCATTTCTAAAATGATCTCTTCTATTGTGTTTTTTAGTACAAATAGTCGGTACTCTTTTGTGCCTTCAATATCGTCAAGTACTTCACCAGGAATGAATTGAATGGCTTTTTGTATTCTTTCTTCTACACTCGAGTTCGTATTATTTAGCTCGGCTTCCATTTGCTTTGAACGAAACGGAAAAGGACATAGCCCACTAAAAGCAAAACGCAATTGATTATCCGATTTAATAGATGCGATCGTCAGTAATGGATAACCCGTATCCCATTGCTGACGTTTTTTTATGCTCATATATGGTAGATTGATATATTTCTTTTCCGTTAACAGCTGGATTAGAAGTTGTCCGTCTTGGAGCTGAAGGTTTTGATTGAAGATTTGTTCGATTGGATAAGCCTCTATACCATTGTACCCGGCAACAACCACTTGGCTATCACATAGTAGAAACGGTAATACTGCTTCACGGTAAAAAATTTGACCACATAAATTTCCACCTAAAGTTATTTTATTCCTTGCAGTTCGATCAGCTATTTCCATAGAAGCTTTAGAGAGTAATGGAAAGAGGTTTTTTTCTTCAATATGAGTAAGTAAAAGTGCGGCACCTGCTATTAAATAGTCCTCATTAAACTCAAATAATTGACACTCTTTTAGATCTTTAATATCGATTAGAGCATCTGTTTCGACGAGGTTTAAACGACCAAGTGTTATGATTTCTGTACCACCTGCATAGTAAATGGGTCTTTTGTTTTTAGCTTTTAAAAAATAAAAAGTCTCCAATGCTTCTTTAATCGTCATTGGTTTATAGTAATCTATATTAGAAGTTAACAAACTATACCCCACCTTTTATTTTCCATAATAGTTCTGGGATAATTGGTAAGTTGTAAATTTCAGCTGAAATTGCAGTTGAAAGACTATTTCCAAGAGCAGCTGGCATCCCCAGTAACCCATGTTCACCTACCCCTCTTGCACCAAATACAGCATCGATTTGTGGTGTTTCAACAAACGCAACTTCATATTTAGGGTTCTCTCCAAATCGAATTGGTCGATAAGTTCGTAATTGTGGATTTAGTACCTTCCCATGCGCATCGAAATAAAAGGTCTCTCTTCCTGCAAAAGATAGTCCCATACTCATTGCACCTTTAACTTGACCAGTTGCAGTCTTAATGTTAAGTACTTTGCCAATGTCAACAGCTGTAACTGCTTTAAGAATCCTATACTCATATGTTTTCGTATCGATTTCTACTTCTACACCATGTGCACAAACCGTCCACTCTGGTCCTGGCTTTCCGGCCCCAGTTTCTGGATCCATACGGGTTAAACCCGTTAATATATAGTGACCCCTACCTATTATTTGTCCACCAATCGAATTTCCATTTGGAAATGTGTATCCGTAAGCAATCTCTTTAATTGGAATATTTTTAGTTGGTTCACTACTTAAGTAAACTTTTCCATAACCAACTTCTAAATCCTCAACAGGAGCACGCAAAATAAATGAGGCTAAATCTTTTAATTGTTTAATTAAATCTTCAGCAGCTGCTAACAATGCTCTTCCTGCCATGAATGTCCCTCTACTTGCAACAGTTTTCCAATGCTCTGGTGTGTTTAATGTATTAATCTTCATTTGAACATGAATATCGTCTACATCCATTTTTAGAATCTCTGCTAACATTTGAGCAAGTATTGTTTTAGTACCTTGACCAATCTCTACAACTCCAGAAATTAAATTAATACTCCCGTCTTCATTATAGATTAATATGACACCTGAACTTGCATTTGGTGTAATGGTAGAAGTTTTCCACGAGCAACTAATTCCTTTTACTCTCAATTTATGATTACCTATGTCAATAACCTGACCTTCTTGCCAATTGATTAATTCTTTCATTTTTTCAATACATTTAGGTAGATTTCCAACTGTACTTGAATTTAATACAACTTGGGTAGGCGTTTGATCACCAGGTTTAATTGCGTTTCTTTCTCGGAGTTCGATCGGATCCATATTTAATTTTCTTGCAAGAATATCCATCGCTCGCTCGAATGCGAAATGTACTTCTGAATGACTAAAACCTCTAAAAGGTGCGGGGTATGGATGATTCGTATACATGCATAAAGAATCACACCAAATATTTTCGATATTGTAAGGTCCTGTACAATCAACTGCCCCTGCCCTAGTTAAATCAATTGATTTATCAGCATATGCTCCGCCATCCCAAAAATATAGAATTTCTGCAACTTTGAGCATTCCATCTTTTGTACATCCTAGTTTTACATTTGCTTCTAGACCAATATGTCCAGGAGATGAAAGCATATCATTTTCACGAGTATTATATATTTTAACTAATCTACCATTTACAGCTCTTGAAGCAATATAGGCTAATATCTCTAACTGAACTGCTCCTTTCCCACCATACCCCCCACCAACAAAAGGAGTGTTTACAATGACTTTTCCAGGCTTAATTCCAAAATAATCTCCAATTAAATTCTTAACCATAAATGGTGCTTGGGATGAGGTGGTGATCTCAACCGTGCCATCATGATGGATTTGAGCATATGAACATCTTGTCTCCATCGCAGCATGGTCTGATGGTCTGAATGCAAAACTTTCATCAATCATAACTTCACTTTCTCTCCAGCCTTTATTAAAATCTCCTTTTCGGATTTTTATCCTAGTAGCAATATTTGTACCAGGTTCTGGATAAACTCCTTCAGTAATTTCATACTCTCCTAGTTTTGGGTGTAGGAGTGGCGCATCTTGTTTAAGTGCTTCAGATGGAGAATTTACAACTGGAAGTAATTCATATTGTACTCTTACTAAATTAGCAGCTTTATTCGCTTCGTACTGGGTATCCGCTACAACGATTGCTACTACTTCACCAAAAAAACGAACGCGATCAAAAGCTATTGGATAACGGTCAAGTATTCCTTCTCCTACTAAAGGTAGATTCTCGCCAAAAATTATTTTTCTGACACCTTGTACTTTTAGAGCATCGGTAGCATCGATACTTTTAATCATTGCATGAGCGTATGGACTTGTCACTAATTGCCCGTGTAGCATCTCATTTGTCTCAAAGTCACCTGTATATTTAGCACGGCCTGTTACTTTTTCGAAGGACTCTTTTCGGGGGATCCCTTTTCCAATTATATGCATAAAGTTTCTCAACCCCTTTCCTATAAAAAAAACTTAATTAATACCTTTTCAATATTGCTAAGATGATTCTATATTTTTTGCAAATTACAAACTCCTTTATATTTCTATCTATAAAATTTCTTTAATATAAGATTCTCTAAAAAATTTATGTTTCGAATACTAAAAAAATGCCCAGATAGACGAATCGGGCATCTTTATATAATGAAAACTTTTCCATAACAGATTATATAAGTATTTTAGGATTGTTTTTCAGTACATATCTAATTCAGTCTTGGGAATATTATTTTTATACTTTACGGAGTTTTTAAGGAGTTGGTTTGAATGGAAGTAAATGAAAAAACCTCCATGTTAGATGAAGTCAAAAGTTCATTTCAATCAAGTTCAGATTTTAAATATAAAAAATACTCAACTGGGGAAGTAACTCTTCATTTATTCTATTTAGACACAATGATCGATTCAGAAGTTATTCAAACCCATATACTAGAACGTGTTCTTTCAAAAGATGATTCAGATCGAATTAAAACAACTATCTTGAATACAGAAGATGCAAATACACTTGATGAATGTATTCAGTTTATTCTTTCTGGTAACGTCATTGTTTTTAATGATAATAATAAAAGTAAAGCAAAGTCATATTCTGTACCAAGTAATAATAGCGATCGGTCAATATCAGAATCACTTACTGAAACTGTTTCATTAGGTGCGCATGATAGCTTTGTTGAGAGTCTAAACATCAATTCAACTTTAATTCGAAAAAGATTACGTACGAAAGAATTAATCATCAAAAAAATGGCAGTTGGTAAAAAATATCCTGTGTCGATTTCCATTTTTTATTTGAACGATATAACACCTCAAACTATGATTGAAACAATTGAACAAAAATTAAAAGAGCTAGAGTCAAGTGGAAAAGTTGAACCTGAACGAATGATTGAATCCGTACATATTCAAAATATTATCGAAGAGTACCCCTCTTCTCCCTTTCCACAAGTAATGTTCACTGAAAGACCCGACCGTACAGTTCGTCATTTATTAATAGGTAAACCTGCAATTATGATTGATAATGATCCTAATGCCTTATTATTTCCTTGTGATATTTATGGTTATTTTCGTAGTGTAGACGATTTTAATTTCCGATGGCTTTTTGGGATATTTTTTTATTGCTTAAGAATGGTCGCATTTTGGATTGCTGTATTATTACCTTCAATTTATATTGCTATTACAACATATCATTCGAATATTTTACCGATTTCTATTTTTTATACTTTAAAACTATCAATTGAAAATGTCCCACTTCCACCAATAATTGAAGCCTTTTCGATGATTATTATTTTAGAGCTTTTGAAGGAAGCACCTTTAAGACTACCGAATCCGATTGGGTCTACAATCGGTACAGTTGGAGCGATTGTCTTAGGGACCTCTATTGTACAAACGAATTTAATTTCAAATTCTATGGTTGTTGTCATTGCGTTCACAGCCGTTGCATCATTCTCACTTCCATCAAGGGAAATGTCGATTGCTTCAAGAATTATGGGAATACCTCTCTTAGTCCTTTCATCATTTTTTGGATTTATTGGTATTTCCTTAGGCATCTTTATGATTTTAGCTCACCTATCAAAAATTAGAGCATTTAGTTACCGTTATGTAGAAAATCCAGGTTTCTCAGAATTTGTTTTGTTAAAAAATAGGAAGGGAAAACAACATGATCAATAATAAACACCTATTCTATTTAATTATATTTACACAATTCGGTGTTGCCATTACAAGCTTGCCTAATGTTATTTATAAAAAAACTGGCCATGATGGTTGGATTTCGACTCTTATTGCTGGTTTAATCGTTCAAATTTTAATATTCCTTTATTATAGTTTATATAAAAATTTTCCAAACAAAAGTTTTACTGACTATACAAAACTAATCACGAATCCATTTATTGGAACTTGTATTAATATTTGTTATTACATCTATTTTTTGTATGTAGTTCTACTAATATCTTTGAGATTTTCTGATATTATCACGATATGGATTTTTCCAAAAAGCCCTTCTTGGCTTATACTCATTTTATTTTTATTCACCGCATATTTTGTCGCAAAAGAGGACATCCAAACAATTGCCAGAACATATGTACTCTGTACTTTTATCTTTCTGATTTTTATCTTATTTCTTCTATCTTCTTATAAAAATGTTCATATAGGTAGAATATTACCAATTGGTCAAAATCCAATTAAAAGTATCAGCTCTGGTGCATATTCTTCATTTATTCAAATGTTAGGTTTCGAAATTTTTTTATTTTTATCACCAAGCTTTCAAAATACAAAAAAGAAATTATTTACTTTATCACTCGCAAATTTTTTTACGACAATTATGTATACTTTTGTTATTTTTACATCGTTTATCCGATTAAGTAACAAAGAAAATAGTTATATCATAGATCCAATCCTTTATATATTTAAAACCTATCAATCAAAGATGATTGACAGTCTAGATACACTATTTTTAAGCATTTGGACAATTGTCATTTGTGCTACAGTAGTTAACTATATTTATATCATTAGTGAAGATGTACATAAACGCTTATCTTTAATTGTAAAAAGTAGGAAAAGTATAGTACTTTTCCTACTTTTCATCATATTTGCTTTTTACCCTTTTATTTCATTATTTGTTATAAAAAGAGAGACACTCACTAACTTTGCAAGTTATTTGGATCCAATCTTTATTATCATCATTCCATTCCTATTGTTCCTTATTCATAAAGTTAGGGGGCTAATAAATTGATTCGTAAATCATTAATCGTTTTTTGTTTATTTCCATTACTTTTATTAACCACAGGTTGTTGGGACACAAGAGCAATTTCTGATAAATCTTTAATCAATGGAATTAGTTTTGATTTAGATCAAGATAAGAAAATTGAAATTAGTGCATTAATCTTAGATATAATCGGTAAAGGTGCTGGCGTTTTCGACTTTCAAAACGAATCTGTTAATTCTATAAAAGATTCTGTATCACAAGCTGGAATGAATATTCAGTCTTTTTTACCTGGAGATCTAACGACTTCCAAAACTAGAATAATACTCTTAGGTGAAGACTTCTCAAAAACAGAGTTTATTCATCTTTTAAGTACATTTAGACGAAGACCTTTTTCAAACCTAAACGTTCCAGTCGCCATAACAAATAAACAACCTGCAAAAAAAGTTTTAGAATTAAAAACAGTTGGTTCGAAACCGTTATCATTTATATTAAGAGACACAATTGATCATTCTGTAACCAATTCAATTATACAAAAAATGGAGCTTTATAATATATTCACGTATTCTTCTGAAAAGGTTGACTTCACTTTACCAATTATAGATATAACACCAAAAGATCGAGTAGAAGTGGTTGGAGCAGGTTTACTTCATCATGGAAGCTATACAGGTCATTTAATCCCTTCAGAACAATCCCCACTTCTTTTAATGATGATGGGGAAATACGGAAATACCGGCAATTTTATTACGAAGCTTCCTAAAAAATATAAAGAACCATATAATACGATTTCCTATGAAATTATTCGACCTAGTAGAAAATTAAACGTTTCTACTACAAAAAATAAGATTGATGTAAATGTAACTTTGAAAGTTAAGGTTAGAATAACTGAGATGACGACAATTAAAATGTTAGATGAAGATAAATTTTTGGCATTTATCCGAGATGATTTGAATAAAAGAGTCAAAAACGTGATTGACGAAATTCAGCTTGCCAATAGTGATGTACTGGGGATTGGACAATACTTAAGTGAACATAAGCCAGGAGTTTGGAAAAAACTAAATTGGGAAAAAGAATATCCCACTATTAAAATCCATTCAAAGGTGAATGTAGTTATATTAAGTACCGGTGCAATTGGAAGCGAGTCACAGATTGAGGAATAAAAAAGATAGTGGAGTCAGTCTATTCCCCTGACTTCACTATCTTTTTTTATACTATTATTAAACTGTAATTTTATTTTCTCAATAAATTCTCTTGCCAATGGTGATAAATTTTTCGATGCTAAATAAATCAGCCAAAAGTCAACGTCAAAAGTTGACTCATCCTTTAAGGGAATTATTTTAATGTCTCCGCTTTTAACCATTGGACGATTTCGAATTGAAAATTCATGTATATACAAAATTGCTTGGCTCTCTTTTACTAACTCAAAAAGTAAGCTACTTCTATTCGTTTGAAGGACAACATTTTTAGAATTCATTTTTGAAACTTTTTGTAGTGCTTTATAGTCCGAGTTTTTATACATTACTATTTTGGCGTCTATTAATTCACTAGGAGATACAGAATCATAAGAATAAAACGGTGATTTTTTACCGACTGCAATGCACATATGTCCTGAATGTAGGTGTTCATATTCAATGAATCTTTCTTTTTTCAACTCTTCGTTTGTAGCAGGAATAAGTGCAAAATCGTAATCTTGTTTAGTAAAATTTTGAATAATATTAGCTGGATTTTCTTCAACTACTTCAAATGAAACTTCATTTTGTTCCTCATTAAACTCTACCATTGTTTCTTGAAGAAGATAAGTAAAGGTAGGTGCTGTTAAAATTTTCAAATGAGAATTACTTCTACTTTTAATATCATGAATTTCTTTATTAAGGTCCTTAATGGTACTTAATAAAGCAAGTGCCTTTGCTATGACTATTTGTCCTTCAAAAGTTGGTATTACACCTTGTTTTGATCGGTTAAAAATTTTTATTCCAAGCTCATTTTCTAACTGAGTAATTGATTGACTCATGCCAGAAGGTGATATAAATAATTTTTCTGCAGCTTTTGTAATTGATCTTTCTTTAGCTGCGTATACAATATGTTCCATCTGATCGAAATTCATGTTACACCACTCTCTTTGTAGAACAGATATCTTAATTAATTTTATCTTATTTTCGAAATAAATGCATCATTCTTAGTATTAGCTTTATGTAAACTAACATACTTATTGATACAGAATAAAAATTTAAAAGAGAAGCCAAATGAGTGGCTTCTCCTATTTGATATTAGTTTAAACCCAATTGAGTTAAAACATCATCAAGCGTGACACCTTTATATGATGTCTTTGCCTTAGGTGGATTTGGAATTGAACTATTTTGTAAACCAAAGTTTTTAACTACATAATCCATATCTTTTTTGTTTACAACACCATCAAAGTTCAAATCACAACCTACTTTATTTGTACCCCAATATGTTTGTATATTTAATGCGTCTAAAATATCAATGACATTATCTTTATTTGTATCGCCAGCTGCAGCTTTAATGAGATTAAAGCTTATTCTATTTCCAATTGTTTCTCCACGAACATCACTTGATAAAAGAAGTGGCTTATACATTGTAAAATGTCCTGGTACATCTACTTTAATCGTATAATCATTTTTATTTTTGCACCTACTGTTCTTCGTTTAAAACAAAGCAAGATTTCTCTGATCTGTAAAAGGAACAAGCGCTCCCTCAAATTGTGATTCCCCATCAAGTCCTGAATAAGTTGGCTTAATACTTTAATTCCTTTATGACTTAATGGTGAAGAAACTCCCTTTGCTCTCATTAAATCTTTGTTCGATTCCACTACAAACCACCTATGTAATAATATTATTGAAAAAAAAGAGCATAACGTAAATTGGGGGAATTTGAAAGTTCTTCTTTCATACTAAAGACTTAACTTTCTTTTCTTTTATTGAAACATATGTCGTAATTACAAATTTATTGTAGAAATATCAGTTTTTTCAATAGATATTCACATCCACTTTACATAATTTGTAGTTTTTTGTAATTAAAAACCACTTGAAGTTGGGGGAAAATTATCGATTACAATAATAAGTTGATTCATTAAAGTTACTATTTATTTTAAAAATTTTCGAAATACTACATTTGTACTATCAATTATCTTAAAGACTAGAAAGTAAGAATGCAGAAACATTTTATCTTTAAATGAATCTGTACCTCTATAAGCGATACCGATTTCATTTTTTGATTCTGCAAGAAACCAGATGACTCAGCCAGTTTGTTCCATTAAGGAATAAGCACTGGCTGAACAAAGTAGGTCTGTATTCTAAAATCAGTATTTTGTATATATCTACTTGCAAAAGGTTTAAAATGAGATTACCTGCTTGATCCATAATTTTACTTTAATAGGATCTTTAAGTGCTGATGCAAAACTCCACACTTGTTGATTTTAATTTGTGATTTTTGAGATGAGGATTCCGAATTATGATCTTCCATTCTAATTGATCATCTCCCCTAGCTAACCTAATTTATTTTTTGTAAAAAAATATAGGAACCATACAGCATGATTTTGCTCATCTTTTGCTGCTCTATTAAAAGCATTTTTTATGAATTGATTTGATGTTTCATCTGAAATACTTAAGTAAAAGTCAACTGTTTCTTGCTCATCCTTTAGTGCAAACTCCAAACCTTCAATATAAGTATCGGGACAATTTTCAGATACTTTAGCCTGTGGATGTCTACCTGTTAAGCTAGTATAAATTGAGACAAATTGGTTGTAATGTTTAATTTCATCCTCCTTTATTTCCAAAATTATTTTGCGTTCATTTTTATTCTTTGTCATATCCGCTAATTTTGTATAGCAACTAATTGCTGAATATTCACCATTTATCGCTTTTTCAATGTCATTAATTAATTTTTGATTTCTAAACAAATCACCATAATCTTGATAATAATACATAATAACATCACCCTTTTAATTTAGATTAATTGGTAAAGTTATATTTTTATAAATTTATACCTCGTATATTGTATGACTCATTCCTAGATATTAAGAATAGTTTTTAAATGATGACGAATCCTAGTAAGTAAATTTCAAACTATTCATGTAAACTCATAGAAATAAAAAAAAAGAGCCTTTAAAAGACTCTATTTTTCTCTATCTTAAATTATTTTGTTGATTCAATTTGAATTGCAGCTTGAAAGGTGTGTGACGTTATTTGTTTTGCTAAGTCCTCTCCAAGTATTTCTACATAGCGCTTATACAGGTTTTTCCAACATATTTTAATATCTTCTTGGATCGCTATTCCTTTATCAGTTAGATTAACTAATGTTAATTTCCCTTCACTTTTTCGCTCTACAAGTTTTTTGACTTCTAATTTTTCTACAAATCTTGTTGTAGTCGAAGGAGCAATGTGCAAAATATTACTTAAATCTGTTTGAGTAATACTTGGTTGTTCATAAACAGCCATTAATAAAAATGCGTAAGTTGGAGAAATGCCAAGTGGAGCAAATTCCTCTTCTGCCATCTTATTCATTAATCTGGCCAAATGATTAGCAGTAAAGTATAAACAATTACTAAAATATTGTTCCATTTGCTCAGCTCCTGAATTCTCTTGTTTGTATATACAACTTACAAAATAAAACAACGCTTTGTCAATAAGTTCTTAAAACAAATGTTAACAGCAGTTTATATTTAACGATTTCCACGTAAATTCGGATTTGTAATATATGAAGCTAACTCTTCAGCACTTTCTTGAAGTTTCTCATCTGTTAAATTCATAACTCCCTGTAGTAAAAATGAAGGTAAAAAGTGCATTCCACATAAGTTTGCAGTAGCTTGTAATGGTCGAGTTAATTCACTCATCGAGTAATGATTATATCCACCTGCTTGATATGCAAGTGCAGGTCCACCTGTCGAGATCGCAAGTATTAATTCTTTTCCTCGCAGTTTAGTACCTTCAGATCCGTAAGCAAATCCATAGCTTAACACAGAATCTTGCCATTGTTTTAATAAAGCAGGCGTACTATACCAGTATAGCGGGAACTGAAATACAATTCGATCATGATCTAATAATAATTTTTGCTCTTTTTCTACATCAATTTCAAAATTTGGATAGCTTGCATATATGTTATGAATTGTAACATCCTCTTGTTGAAGACGATTCATCCATGCCTTATTAACTTTTGATTGTTCGATATTTGGATGTGCAACGATAACTAAAGTTTTCATATAAATTCTCCTTTGTATTTCATTTGTTTGTACATACAAATGATAAGTGAATATAATAAATTTAGCAAGTATTTTATCGGGTACTTTAATAATTACAATTAAAAAAGCATGAAATTTTAATAATTTCATGCTTTTTTACTATTTCCTTAAATGATATGGAACTGTTGTAACAACAACATCTTTTTGACTAATCAACCAAAGTCGAAGTAAAAGTGCTGTTTGATTATGAAGAAGATTATGCCACCATCTCTTTGGAATAAATTGTGGAATTACAATTTGAACATGACTATCTTGCTCATTTGCTTCAATTAACTTTATGAATCTTGAAAGTGGTGCAAGTACTGAACGATACGGGCTTTTTAGAACGACTAAGCGACATGGATTACCCCATTCCTCCCATTTTTCTTCCATTTTTTCAATTGATTCATCATCGAATCCAACATAAACAGCTATCGGTTCTGTCGCAATACCTTTTGCAAATGATAATGTATTATGAACAACACGATGAGTTCCTGAAACTAATACAACTGTTATGACTTTATTTGCTTCTGGTTTGAATGAACTTAAATCAATACGCAATTCACTTGCAACATTTTGATAATGTTTATAAATTGCTAAGGAAAAGAAAATAATTGTTGGAATTACGACTAAAACAACCCAAGCTCCATCTAAAAATTTAGTAACTGCAAATATAACAGTAACTACAGACGTTACGATTAAACCGATAATATTTACTGCTAATTTGACTTGCCATTTCGGTCCTTTTACTCGTTTCCATCTTCTCGTTAAACCTAATTGAGCAATTGTAAAAGATAAAAAAACACCAATTGCATATAGTGGAATCAGCGCATTTGTATGAGCTTGGAATGCAATTATTAATATACTAGCTGCTGCAGCAAGCGCAATAATTCCATTTGAGTAACCTAAACGATCCCCTCGATTTGTAAATCCTCTTGGTAAAAATCCATCGGCCGCAACGATCGCTGCTAACTGAGAAAATCCTGTAAAAGTTGAATTTGCTGCCAAAATTAAAATGATAAATGTAAACCAAATTATTACTTGATAAAGAATTCCGTGACCGAAATACACCTTTATTAATTGAGATAACATCGTATCGTTTGGATTAGGTGAAATTCCGTTCACATATAAATGATATGCAAAGCCTAAAAGTGTAATTGAAGTTATTACTCCTAGTGCTATATATGTTTTAATTGCATTTTTTTGACGAGGTTCTCTAAAAACTGGTACTGCATTTGAAATGGTCTCAATACCTGTTAAAGCTGAACAAGCTGAACTAAATGCTTTTAAGACAAGTAATATACTTAATCCTTGTGGAACTGTACCAAATGTAGGTGTATGATGCTGTACAAATCCATTTTGAAATTCGTCAAAGAATCCTGTGAAAATCAAAAGTAACATACAAATC
The DNA here is from genome assembly GCF_023115465.1 of Gottfriedia acidiceleris. Classification (NCBI taxonomy): domain Bacteria; kingdom Bacillati; phylum Bacillota; class Bacilli; order Caryophanales; family Bacillaceae; genus Gottfriedia; species Gottfriedia acidiceleris. The sequence continues at coordinate 3,433,321 of NZ_CP096034.1, forward strand.
ATAAAGCCAAATGTTGGCCACGCAAATATTTTAGCTGATTCAGCAACCCCACGAAGATTTACAACTAATAATAGAAATACACAAAAAATAGCTAAAACTGTTTCATAAGGTGCAACAGCTGGGTATGCAGATGACACAGCTTCAAGAGCAGCAGAAACTGATACAGCTACAGTTAAAATATAATCAACTAATAGCGAACTCGAAGCCACTAGTGAAACCCAACGAGGTTTGAAATTGTCTTTTGCAATCGCATAAGCCCCACCACCACTAGGATAAGCTAATATCCCCATAATATAAGAAAGAATTAGAATCCCCAGTAATAGAACGGTTGCTATTGTAATCGGTATGATATACCAGTGTGCTTTTGCTCCGAGACCTATTAGCTCTGTCATTCCTGCCTCTGGTCCATAAGATACAGATGAATACAAATCGGCTGCAAGAATCGGCAAGGCAATAAACCAAATCAACTTATTATGTTGAGCATGTATTTCTGCAGTTCTCATTGGTCTGCCAATAAATACTCGTTTTACACTGTTAAAATTTGCAACTGAGTAATAAATTCCAAAAATCGCTAAAATAAATAGTCCTAGTTCTATATAATCGGACGGATGATGCATGTGTTTCTCCCCTTTTCTTAAAAAAACGTACAAAAAAACACTAAGCTTTACTTAGTGTTTAAAAAACAAGACTAAATAAACCCCCTTCTTTAAATGCTTACGAGGTTAGCTGTCGGATTCGGGATTAAAGAATACCCCTACCTTTACAAAAAAGGATTCACCCCAATAAAGAAATGGTTCCCCCGCTCTTTTTAAGATTAAGCAACTATGGTTATGAATTAGAAAAATATAGAATTTAAATGTAAATATATAACTTCAAGATAAATTTGTAAAGAGACTTTTTTAAAAATTTACAATAGAATTTTTGAGACTAAAAAATAAAAGCAACTCTAATCCCGCTATTATTAGCGTACTTGATTCCATACGATTTGTTGTGACTTACCCGTAGCTAAAGAGTTTGTTAATACATTTTGCACTTCTGTTTGATTAAACGTAAAAATTTTGTTATTAGCTTCTGACATATTTGTTTCGTAACCCGTCAATAAAATAGAAAATCCACATCCAACTACTAAAGATAAAATTACTTTTTTCATTTTGTTTTCTCCTCTCTATTCTTTTCAAATAAAAAAACCATGACCATTGGCCGTGGTTTGACGTTCGTTTTTTAACGTAAGACCAAATTCGGAAATTTCGCGACCAATTATCGCACTTGATTCCAAACGATCTCTTGTGCTTTATCAACTGCAAAAGTATTTGTTAACACGTTTTGTACCTCAGTTTGATTAAACATAGAGATCTTTTTATTAACTTCTGACTTATTCGTTTCGTACCCTGTCATTAAAATAGAAAATCCACATCCAACTACTAAAGATAAAATTACTTTTTTCATTTTGTTTTCTCCTTTCGTGATTTTTTCATATAAAAAAACCATGACCAAATGGCCCTGGTTTGACGTTCGTTTTTAAACGTAAGACCAACTTTATCATGTTAAAATCCACTCGTCAATTGGTGTTTTTTGGAATTTATTATGTAAACGATTACTTGAAATTAATGATTTTAGGTGCTCTTTTTTTGGTAATCGTTTACATATTTTTTTAGATTTTAAAGAGTTACATTGTAAAATACTCTACTTATAAAAAAAACTTTCATCTATCGGTGGAGTAACAAGCGTAGTTACTAGCACAACCACTAATAGTACCGTAAAGAATGATTAATTTAACAATTTATTCTCTATCCTATAGAAGCAATAATTAATTTTAAAATGCAATAAAAATAGGGTAATTAACTTTTTGATATAAAAAAAGTAATTACCCTATTTTTTTCCTCTTAAATTCATTCAATATTTGAAAAACGATGCAAATCCCTATTTTCTCCAATCATTACCAATATATCTCCTTCATGTATTACCTCATCAGGTGAGGGTGATATATTAACAACTCCTTCACTTTTAATAGCAATTACAGTTAAATTATATTCTACTCGAATATTTAATTCCTTCAACGTTTTCCCTACCATCTGAGAAGGAAGCTTTATTTCTTCTATACTGTAATTATTTGCAAGCTCAATAAAGTTTAAAACATTTGGTGACATAAGCTGATGTGCTACCCGTTCACCCATGTTCTTCTCAGGATAGATAACCCAATGTGCACCTACCTTTTTTAAAACTTCTCCGTGACGCTTATCTAATGCCTTCACGACAATCTTGTTAATGTTTAGTTCATTTAACACTAATGTTGTTAAAATACTAGCTTGCATATCATTACCAATTGCTACAATAACTGAATCAAAATTACTGATTCCAATTGCTTTTAAAGACTCTTCATTAGTTGAATCTGCAATCACTGCATGTGTTGCAATATCTGCAATTTCATTAATACGTTCTTCATTAATATCGATCACTAGAACTTCATTTCCATGTTGCAATAAAGTATTCACAATACCTGAACCAAATCTTCCAAGCCCAATTACTGCATATTGTTTTTTCATATTCGAATAGCTCCTATAACTTGAATTATGTTTTTTTAACCTATCATAATTTTTCCTTTTGGACGTTTAAACGGATCTGAATGTCTTCTTAACGTGATAGCAAAAGCAACTGTCAGTGGTCCCACTCTTCCTGCAAACATTGTCAAAATAATTAGTATTCTTCCAAATGGAGTTAAATCAGGTGTTAACCCCATTGATAATCCAACTGTACCGAAAGCAGAAGTTGCTTCAAACAAGATCATTAAGAAGTCCTTTCCATGTTCCGTAATAGTTAAAATCATTGTTACAAACATCACGATTAGTAAACCACTTACCGTTACAGTTAGCGCTTTATAAATTGTATCGTACATTATACTTCTATTAAAAAATACAACATCTTCTTTCCCTTTAATTTGTGACCGAACCGCGCCTAATAAAGTAGCAAATGTAGTCGTTTTAATTCCACCTCCTGTAGAACCAGGAGATGCTCCAATGAACATAAGGATAATAATAATGAACAGTGTAGATTGTGTTAAATCAGGAATATTGAGTGTATTGGAACCTGCTGTTCTAGGTGTTACAGATTGATACAATGAACCAAGTAATTTACCTGACCAAGACAATGGCTGTATAGTTTTAGGATTGTGGAATTCCAATAAGAAAATAAAGATAGTTCCTATTATCAATAAAAAGAGACTTGTCCGAAGAACAACTTTTGTATGTAAAGAGAGAAATCGAGTTTCTTTGTATTCGTATAGCTCGTTCATAACAATAAAACCAATTCCTCCAAGAGTAATGAGTAAAGAAATTACGATCGTAACAATTGGGTCTGCTACATAACTAGTTAGGCTATTAAATCCCCCCATTAAATCAAACCCAGCATTATTAAAATTTGATATAGAATGAAATATTCCAAAATAAATTGCTTTTTTTATTGGGAAATCAACTGCAAAACGTACCGCAAGTAAGATCCCACCAATTAATTCAATTACAATCGTAAAAATAAAGATTCTCTTTACCAATCGAACAATTCCCGCTATCGATAAATTGTTTAAAGACTCCTGTAATAATAATCGTTCTTTCAATGAAATTTTCTTACCTAATAGAATGGCAAAAAAAGTTGCGAATGTCATAAAACCTAAGCCACCTACTTGTATTAGTGACAATATAACCAATTGCCCAAAGACAGTAAATGTTGTACCTGTATCCACAACTACAAGTCCTGTTACACAGGTGGCTGATGTCGAAGTGAATAACGCATCTAACCATTTCAGACCTTCTCCATTTTTCGTTGCAATTGGAAGAGTTAGAAGAATAGCACCTAATAGAATGATAAATGCAAACCCAGTCACTAAAACTTTAGAAGGATCTAAGGAAAACTCTGGCCTTTTTTTCATTGTGTACAACCTCACTTTTTTCCTTATTTTGTTTATTCTCATTAAATAGTTCATTTTTAGCGTTCCCATTGATGAAAAAAAATAATTACGACTTGTCTTCTAGCAATGGAGTTTCTAATAAATATTTCAAGTGCATCAAGGTCAATCTAAGAACATAAATAATGAAGAATGTTGAGAGGGGCTTTAAACGATGGAATCAGATGTAATGAAAATAGTCGACCATGAGTTATATATCATCACTTTAGTTTTGATTTTCGGCTTATTAGCAATGAAATTAGCTGAAAAAATAAAAATTCCTGATGTAGCTCTATTTATAATAACAGGTATAATATTAGGCCAATCCGTGTTTAATATAATCTCAGTACCAAATGAATCCGCTGCTTATCAATTCATAATCGTTTTAGGATCGGTACTCATCCTTTTTGATGGAGGTAGAGCCATTCAATTCTCTGTTCTAAAAAAAGTATGGATTACGATATCACTTTTATCGATAATCGGGGTTCTCATCACTGCTACGGTAGTAGGGTTTACCGCTTTTTACATATTAAAAATACCTATTTTATATTCATTTTTACTGGCCTCCGTTATAGCTTCAACAGACCCAGCAACTTTGATTCCTGTATTCAAACAAATTACCATTCGAGAAAAGGTAAAAGAAACAGTAGAAAGTGAGTCTGCATTTAATGATGCAACAGGTTCCATTTTAGCATTTACAATTCTGGGTGTTATTTTAGGACAAACTCAATTATCTATTACATCTAGCATATGGAGTTTTATCAAGGAGGCTGGAGGTGGTATTTTAGTAGGAGTTGTTATTGGTTTCTTAGGTGTTTTTTTTACATCCGAACACAGATGGGGATTGCTAAAAAGATACAGTAAAATTGTAAGTTTTGTTGCTGCGACAAGCTCATATATTGCAGCTGGATCTATCCATTCAAGTGGATTTATGGCTACTTTTACTGCTGGTCTTATTATAGGTAATCCTCAATTGTTTCGACTTCATATTTCGGAAAAAACAAGAACAACCGATGCACATTTTTCAGATACGTCTACTTTAATTATGAGAACACTTATTTTTATGTTACTAGGTACACAAGTGAATTTTCATATTATAAGTAAATTCTGGATACAAGGCATATTGATTGTCTTAGTATTTATGTTTATTGCAAGACCACTTACAGTCCTTGCATGTACATTGCCTGATCGAAAAGCTAAATGGAAATGGAATGAGATTCTGTTTATGTTTTGGGTTAGAGAAACAGGTGTAATTCCAGCAGCACTTTCCGGGATGATTGTTGCAGCAGGAGTTGATTATGCAGACGAAATTACAACTGTCACCTTTATTGCAATACTAATGACGATACTAATTCAGGCTAGTACAACTGGCTATGTAGCTAAAAAGCTAGGCATTTTAGTAGATCAGGTTAATTAAAATACATTTAAAAATACGATTTAAAATGAAGGTTAATACCTAATTTGACTTTGATTAGAAATAATCTTCCTCAATTTATTAAACATGGTACTTTATCATAAAAAAATGCCCCGATTACTATTTATGGCTAGCAATCCGGGGCATTTTAAACTTTTAGGTTTTGCTCTAACTTTCTGTCTTAATTTTTACTTTCATTTCATATTCATATTTCCCAATTTTTCTGTTGAATTTTCATTAAATTCTCTTCTGTTTCTTTTATTTGTCAGCTTTGCTACTTGTCCAATTGTATAATTCATGAACACTCATCCTTAATAAGGCATAATTCCTTTTTCATTTAGAATTTTACCATTGTAATTTATCTTACTTAATTCATAATCAGTAATAATTTTTGCACCTTCAACTATTGTTTTGCCTATTGGTGTATTTCCATTTAGGTCAGTCGTAGTAAATTCAGGTGTAACACCAAAAATCTCTGGACCATCACTACAAAATTTTTTACCTAATGAAAGTGTTAATGAATTGTTAGCAGTTTTTGAGGAATTATAACCAAGTATATTGATTGACGCTGCTTCTCCACGATCAATTAATGTTTGCGATGCCAAATCTGTCGTAACATTAATAAAAAAAGCATGAAATTTTTCCATTTCACGCTCATTTAGAAAATGATACTTTAAAGAAATTACTTTTTTTACTTCCTTTGAAGGTTACAAGATTTTGCACTTTGATCTGCAACAACTAAAACATCTAAAAAACGTAATTCCCTTAACAGTTTTTGAACAATTGATCCAGTTTTTATTTCTTGCCATCTAGTACGAGCAGACTGTCCTATAATGACATGAGTTGTCTTTTTTTCACAAATATTTTTTACTAATTCAATAAAAACATGTCGCCGATCAGTTGTCTCATACAATTCAAACGAACCACCTAAACGTTCAGTTAAGTCTTTTATTATTTTTAATGAAAGCTTTTCTTTTTCAGATAATTTATCATGGTCTTTAACAAAGGCCACAAACAATTTAGCTTTTAAACGATAAGCTATTCGAAAGCCTCGTCGAATAAGCCTTTCACTATTGGATTTTAAATTTACACAAACAAAAATTACTTCTTCTTGTCGCCATGGTCCTCTGAGCGTTAAATCTCTTTCCCAAGCTTCTAGACGTTCATCTACATCGTCTGCTACTTCCCTAAGCGCTAATTCTCTTAAAGCAATTAAATTTCCAGTTTTAAAAAAATTATTTAGCGATTGTTCTATTTTTATTGGAGCGTAAATTCTTCCTTCTCTTATTCTTTGCCTTAGTGCTTTTGGAGAAATATCAATTAATTCAATCTCATTGGCTTCTCTTAATATTTGGTCAGGAACTGTTTCTCTAACTCTAACTCCAGTTATTTGTTCAACACTATCGTTTAAACTTTCAACATGTTGAATATTCATTGTTGAAATGACTGATATTCCCGCTTCTAAAATTTCTTCAACATCTTTATATCTCTTATTAAACTTACTTCCTGGAGCATTCGTATGTGCTAATTCATCGATTAAAACTACTTCTGGGTTTCTTTGTATAATTGCCTCTGTATCCATTTCCTCAAGTGTCGTTTCTTTATACGGAATGATACTTCTTGGAATAATTTCTAAATCTCCTACTTTTTCTAACGTTTCTTTTCTACCGTGAGTTTCAAGTAGCCCAATTACAATATCGATACCTTTTTTCTTAAGTTCATTTCCTTCTCTTAACATCGTGTAAGTTTTTCCCACGCCAGGAGCAGCTCCAATATAAACTTTTAATGAACCTCTTTTAATTTTATGAATTTCATGTGCAAGCTCTTGCGGGCTCAATCGACGATATGGATTTACTACTTCTTTATTAACTTGCTTTGTAGGAATTACTCTTTCTCCATCTTTTTCCGCTCGATCAGCAACAATAAAAACATCTATATTGCTAGTTTTCCTTAAAATTTTATTTACAATTGAACCTTTTACGATTTCTTCCAAACGCGTTCTCTTTGATTGCCCTATTACAATACTTGTTATATTGCTATTAATAGCATATTTGATTATTTCACTTGCAATTGAATGACTAGTTAATGATAATTCTTCAAAATTACCTCCAACTTTTTCAACAAGTTTTATGATCGAGCGTTTAAACGTTAATTCATCATTTGTAAATTTTTTATTAGGTGGTTGAAAGCATACAACATGCAAATCTCCACCCAATCTTTTTGAAATTTGTTGTCCCCTTCTTACTAAAATAGAACCATTCAAATGATATTGAACAGTAACTAATATTTTTTCAGACGCTCCAGATGGTCCGACTATACCGTGTTTTTCACGGTATTCATCAAGCTCGTCATTAACCTCGCTAGCTATAAAACGAAGAGCAAGTTCACGAAGAACTGCTAAATTACTTTTATGAAATAATTGGTGACGCTTTTTATTTTCTCCTTTATTGTCATAATCTTCATTTGATCTCTGTAAAATAACTTCAGGTGTAACATCTAATAACCTGACTTCATCTGCCAAAGCTAAGGTTTCTTCTGGAACAAATAAATTGCTCCTAACTTTGCCACCAGTCAACTTTTCAGCTTCATCATATACTTCTTTTATTTCATATATATTCATAGTCGTAATAACGCTTATATTTTTGGATAGTAAGTAATTAATATCTTCTAACCGTGTTGGAAATATTGCTTCGAGTCGATTTTGATGGGCTAGTGAATCAACAAGTACGACTTCAGGATTTCTTGATATAATTGCAGCTAAGTCAAGATCTTGTTTAACAGTCCCCCCTTCTTCCCATTTAATGGTAGGTATTTTTTCTAAACAACCAACTTGGTCAATCGTTTTTTGACGGTTTGTCTCACTAATTAAACCAATCACAACATCTATTCCACGCTCCTTCAATCCGTTCCCTTCCTGGAGCATATGATATGTTTTGCCAGATCCACTTACCGTTCCAATGATAATTTTCAATCGACCTTTTTTGATTTTCTGAATAGATTCTAGTAATTCCTCGGGTGTTTTCCTCCGAAACTGTTTATCGCTCAAGATTTTGCCTCCTTTCTTTTACATAATGAAAAAAGGGAAGAAAACTCTCCCCTATTTTAATTTCTGTAAATCTATGTTCAGTTCCAATATATTCACGCGTGGCTCTCCAAATATTCCTAGTTGGCGACCTTTTATATGACTATTAATTAAAGATACTAATTTATCCTCTGGAATTCCTGTTGCCTTAGCAACCCTAGGAACTTGAGCTTTCACTGCTTCGGGGGATAAATCCGGGTCAAATCCAGAGCCAGATGTTGTTACTAAATCTGTTGGTATCTTTTTACCTAGATTACTATTTTCATTTTTTAATTCTTTTATTTTATCTTTTGTTTCTTTAACATATTCTTTTGACGCTACTGCTGCATTTGTTGCTGCCGAAGTAGTAGGATTATAGTTAGCAGCAGAAGCTCTAGAATGGAACCATTCTGGTCCTTTAAATTCTTGAGCTAATAGTTTAGAGCCCATAACTTTTCCATTTGTTTCTATTAAACTACCATCCGCTTTTTTCGGGAAAATAACTTGTGCGACACCTGTTGTAGCTAATGGATAGCCCAATCCGCATATTATTATCAATACAATAGATGTTCTGATCGCAATCATAACTGATTTCACATTAAATCCTCCTATTCTTACTTTTTAAACAAATTGCAATGTAGATACAATCATATCGATAACTTTAATTCCAAAAAACGGCACAATAACTCCACCTATTCCATAGATTAACAAGTTTTTAGATAATAGTTTGTTTGCATCCATCGGTTTATATTTCGCACCCTTCATCGCAACAGGTATGAGGATTGGAATAATGATCGCATTAAAAATTAATGCTGACAGGATTGCTGACTTCGGCGAGTTCAATCCCATAATATTTAGATAATCCAATTGTGGAATTGCCATTATAAATAGAGCTGGAATAATCGCGAAATATTTCGCAATATCATTTGCAATCGAAAATGTTGTTAATGAACCACGAGTGATTAATAGCTGCTTACCAATCGCGATTACAGATAATAATTTAGTAGGATCAGAGTCTAAGTCAATCATATTTGCAGCTTCTTTTGCAGCCATTGTTCCTGAATTCATCGCTAAACCAACATCAGCTTGAGCTAGAGCAGGAGCATCATTTGTTCCATCGCCGGTCATCGCAACTAACTTACCTTCATTTTGTTCTTTTTTAATAGCAGCAATTTTATCTTCAGGTTTAGCTTCTGCAATAAACTCGTCAACACCTGCTTCTCTAGCAATTGTTGCAGCAGTTAAAGGATTATCACCAGTACACATTACAGTTTTGATCCCCATCGCTCTTAATTCATCAAATCGCTCTTTTAAGCCTGGTTTAACTGTATCTTTTAAATAAATAACACCGTAAATTTTATCATTTATTGCAACAGCAAGTGGTGTACCTCCTGCTTTTGCGACGACATTTGCTTTTTCGTCTAGCTCATTCGGAATACTTCCACCTTTTGCAGTTACATATTTTTTTACTGCATCTACAGCACCTTTTCTAATTTCAGTTCCATTTTTTAAATTTAAACCTGACATTCTAGTTTCAGCAGTAAATTCAATAATTTCTGCATCCTTATAATCATTCTCATCCCAAGTAATACCAAGTTTATGTGCTAACTCAACAACCGAACGTCCTTCTGGTGTTTCATCTTTTACAGAAGATTTTAGTGAAGCTAAAGTTATCTCTCTTTCTGTTATACTTCCAACCGGAATGAATTCACTCGCCATTCGGTTACCGAATGTAATTGTTCCGGTCTTATCTAAAATCATCGTATCAATATCTCCAGCAGCTTCAACTGCTTTACCAGACATAGCTAAAACATTAAATTGTGTTACACGGTTCATCCCTGCAATTCCGATTGCAGAAAGTAATCCACCAATCGTAGTCGGTATTAAACAAACAAGTAAAGCGATTAATGTTGCTACGTCAATTGAGACATTTAAATAATTCGCAATTGGAACAAGCGTCATTATGACGATTAAAAACACTAAAGTTAATACTGCTAATAAAGTCGTTAATGCAACTTCATTCGGAGTCTTTTGACGAGCCGCACCTTCAACTAATGAAATCATACGATCTATAAACGATTCACCAGGATCCGTTAAAATTTTAACAATGATATAATCTGAAACTACTCTAGTACCGCCAGTTACAGATGAAAAATCTCCACCAGCTTCTTTAATAACTGGCGCTGATTCACCTGTAATAGCTGATTCATCGATGGATGCTAACCCTTCAATAATCTCACCATCTGAAGGAATAATTTCACTTGTATCAACTCGAACGATATCTCCTTTTCTTAAAGAAGTAGATGGTACTTCTATATATGATCCATCTTTTTGTCTTAACTTCGCATTTGTTTCTGATTTCGTTTTTCTTAATGTATCTGCTTGCGCCTTCCCACGTCCCTCTGCAAGAGCTTCAGCAAAGTTTGCGAAAAGTACTGTAAATAATAAAATTAAAAATACCGCAATATTATATGGTCTTCCTACTGTGCTAATTCCAAAAATATCTGGCCTAATAGAAAGAATTAATGTAATAAAAGTACCAACTTCTACGATAAACATGACTGGATTTTTTACCATAACAAGTGGATTCAACTTTTTAAAAGAATCGATTATTGCCTGAGTTTTTATTTCTTTAGAAATAGGCTTATTTTCTATAGCCATATGATCAATCTCCTCTTTCTTTATTATTGCTACTATTTAAACATTCCTAAGTGTTCAGCGATTGGTCCGAGTGCAAGTACTGGGAAAAACGTTAATGCACAGACGATTACAATAATCGCAATTAAAATAACTGTAAATAATGGTGTATCCGTTCGGAATGTTCCAGACGTTACTGCAACAATTTTTTTAGTAGAAAATGAGCCTGCAATTGCTAACATAGCAATAATTGAAATATATCGACCAAATAACATAACTAATCCAATTACGATATTATAAAAATCGGTGTTCGCTGTTAAACCACCGAATGCAGATCCATTATTAGCAGCTCCAGAAGTAATGGCGTACAGCACTTCAGATAAACCATGGAACCCTGGATTTAATATAGAAGAAACTGGTCCTTTTAATGCTAATGCTAAAGCAGTTGGAACTAAGATAATTAAAGGGTGAGTTAAAATCGCAATAGATGCTAGTTTAATTTCTTTTGCTTCAATTTTCTTTCCTAAAAATTCTGGTGTTCTACCTACCATTAGCCCACATATAAAGACAGATAAGATGACATATAATAATCCGTTTAATAAACCAACGCCCTTTCCACCAAAAACATTATTTAACATCATTTCAGCAAGTGGTACCATTCCACCAATAGGCGTTAATGAGTCGTGCATGTTGTTTACTGAACCAGTTGTTGCAGCAGTAGTAACCGCTGTAAATAGAGCAGATTCTGATATTCCAAATCGAACCTCTTTTCCTTCCATATTTCCATGTATACCAAGTGCTTGTAATGCAGGAGTTCCGTTATACTCTGCAACAAAAACTGCTGTAAGAAGACCTAAAAATAATATGCCCATTGCAGCAAATACTGTCCAACCTTGTCTTTTATTTTTAACCATTACACCAAATGCATAAACTAATGATGTTGGTAAAAGCATCATACAAACGATGTGAACTAAATTTGATAAAGGTGTAGGATTTTCAAATGGATGAGCCGCATTTGTACCAAAAAATCCTCCACCGTTTGTACCAATATGTTTAATTGATTCGAGTGCAGCTACTGGTCCCCTAGTAATGATTTGTTTAACTCCTTCAATTGTTGTCGCATCTACGGCACCTTTTAATGTTTGTGGTACACCTTGGAATACTAAAAATAAAGCAACGATAAATGATAATGGTAAAAATACTCGAGTGATTGAGCGAACTAAATCAACATAATAGTTTCCTAGATGATCCTGACGGCCTACTAACCCTCTAATAAATGCTATAGCTACTGCAAAACCTGTAGCAGCAGAAGTAAACATTGGGTACGTAATAGCCATCATTTGTGAAAAATATGAAAGTGAATTTTCACCACTATAAGATTGCCAGTTTGTATTTGTAATAAAAGAAGTTGCCGTATTGAATGCCAAGGCAGATGGCATATTACCTATATGATCAGGATTTAAAGGCAAATATTTTTGAAATCTAAAAATTGCATATAACATTATTAGCATGACAAAATTACTTAACAACATCGCTAATACATATTTTTTCCAACCCATTTTCTCTTCTTCTCGTACACCAATTAACCGATATACTAATCTTTCAAAAGGTCCAAAAAAGCGATCTAATCCTGTTTTCTCACTGTCATATACTTTAACAAGGTAGCTACCTACTGGCTTTATTAATAAAACAATAATTAGCAATGTAACAACTACCTGTAAAATTCCCATGGACATTTAATAATTCCTCCCACATGTTAAACTAATTTCTAAAATTTCTCTGGTTTAATTAAGACAAAAACTAAATAAAGAATAAGTACAATTCCAATAATCGCTGGAATAATCATTTGTTATTTCCCCCTTACGCTTTTTCACAAAAAATTGTAAACCCCCAAAAAATTGCAAAAACGATTACTAGTAAACCCACCATTGTTAAATCATTTATCATTGCAATTCTCCTTTCTTTGAACTCTAAATTTTTTTATGTTTTCTAAGCCGTTTCTGAACAATAAAAAAGACCAATGGATACTAATCTCCCAATCAATTAACTAATATTTAGTTTGAAAAACATAATTTCTAAATGAAATATGTCTACACCAAACTTGTTTTAGTTAATTGAAATACGGAAGAAAAGCATTCATTGGTCTACCTAACACCCAGCTAGCACTACGCTCTCTTTGTGTTCTGTCTCCCTAATCTTTTCTATACCTATCCATAATTTTCCATCTCATTACAAAATAAAAAGACCTACACAATTATTTGCTCAGGTAAAATTACTGCAGAAAATGCAATAAAAAAACCCGCTCAAATTAGGCGGTCTACTGACCTCCCTCGCTTTAGCCTACGAAGTTAGCTGTCGGGTAGGATGGCGAAAGAGTATCTCATCCCTTCTACATTCATGTAAAATTAACCCCAAAAAATTGGTTCCTCCGCTTACGAATGATTCGTAATTAAGCCGATATTTATTTTGTTGACTCGATTATACGGCGTTGTTTTTTACATGTAAAGAGTTTTTTTTCAACAAAAAAATTTTAGTAAATTTTTACCCCTTTACAATTTTATTTATCTCTGTATGATAAACATATCAACAAAATAAATTTGCTGTAATCGCTAAATCGTGAATTCGAGCGGGGGAACCATTCGTGCATTGCACATGGGGTGAATCCAATTATGGTAGGGCTACTTTTCAAGCCCGAATCCGTCAGCTAACCTCGCCAGCGTTTGAAGAGAGCAAAACTAAATCGCGTTATTAATATTTCAATATACTTTTTATTGGTATAAATAGCTACGAGAAAATTGCTCTTCTTGTAGCTATTTTTTTGTTTTAAATAACAGTATGGGAGAGATATTAATGATGACATCGAAAAAAAAGCTAGAAATCGAATTAAGTGAGGCATTTATTAAATTCCAAAGAGAGCTGATTGGAAGAGGTCCTCAAGAAGCCAAAACTTATATAGTTGAAGATATGATTATCCTCCGATTTAAAGGCGTATTGACAACAGAAGAGAAACATTTAGTTTCACATACTACAGGAAAAAGTCTTGTAAAAAAAATGCGCCAAGTACTTAGAGAAATGTATAGTAAAGAATATGAAGAAATTATTGAAAAACATACTGGTTGTAAGGTTTTATCTAGTCATAGTGATACTAGTACAAATACTGGTGAACGAATTGAAGTTTTTGTAATGGATCAAAATATTAATAAGTTACTAGAAGCAAAGAACAACTAAATATTAAAATTATAAAGGAGTATGAAAAATGAATATCGCGTTTTTCTTTACCCCAAAAAATGAACTTGTTTTTATGAATATCAATTCTACAATGCGTCAAGCACTTGAGAAAATGGAACACCATCGTTATTCGGCTATACCTTTAGTCGATGATAATGGCAAATATGTTGGTACACTTACTGAAGGTGATTTATTATGGAAATTAAAAAATACTCCAAGCTTATCTTTTACTAATACAGAAGAAATCAGCTTAAATGAACTATCTCTGCACAACATATATGAGCCTGTTTCTATAAATGCACAAATTGAAGATTTATTTACAAGAGCAATTTATCAAAATTTCATTCCTGTTATTGATGATCATGAAGTTTTTATCGGGATGGTTAAGAGGAAAGAAATTATTGAGTATTGTAGAAGGCAATTATTAGGTGATAAAAATAGAGCAACTACATAGAATTTGTAGTTGCTCTTTTAATTTTTATTGCGCTCTTCCTTTATGGATTGTCCCTAGAAATAACTAACTTTATTCCTAATCTAGTAATTTGTCTAATCGTAATAGGATAATATGGGGCATTCAGTAATATTAATTAATAAAGATGTAAAATTTAGACTCCAATAAATGAATTTTGAAAGTTGGTGAAAAATAGTGAATGATAAAACTGTAAAAGCAACTCATTCTACTTCCCTATCTAAGGAAGAGCTTCTTGAATTAGATCGAAAATATGTATGGCATCATATGTCGCCCCACAATCCAAATCCAATGGTTCTTGTATCAGGTAAAAATAGTACAGTGACTGACATTGATGGTAAAAATTATTTAGACGGTATGTCAGGATTATGGTGTGTGAATGTAGGTTACGGTCGTGATGAAATAGCCAACGCCGCTGCTGAACAAATTCAAGCAATTCCTTATGTCCCAATGTCACAGGGCAATGTACCTTCCATCTTATTAGCTGAAAAGTTAAATGAATGGCTTGGTGGAGATTATCGTATTTTTTATTCTAACTCTGGATCTGATGCAAACGAAGTAGCTTTTAAGATTGCTAGGCAATACCATCAACAAAATGGTGAACCTTTACGATATAAATTTATATCAAGATACCGTGCATATCATGGTAATTCGATGGGTGCGTTAAGTGCTACTGGTCAAGCTAACCGTAAAGTTAAATATGAACCTCTTTCTTCAGGTTTTCAGCATGTAGCTCCACCTTATTGCTATCGATGCCCTTTCGGTAAAACGTATGGAGATTGCGGTATCCAATGTGCACAAGCAATTGAAGATGTAATTAATTTCGAAGGCGCTGAAACGATTGCAGGGATTATAATGGAACCAGTTATTACAGGTGGAGGAGTTATTGTCCCGCCTGCTGAATACTTAACAAAAGTTCGAAACATTTGTGATAAGTTGGGTATCTTGTTAATAGTTGATGAAGTTATATGTGGCTTTGGTCGTTCTGGAAAGCACTTCGGTCACCAAAACTTTGCAATAAAACCTGATATTGTCACAATGGCAAAAGGTATGACTAGTGCTTATTCACCTCTTTCAGCAACCGCTGTACGAAGTGATCTATATGAAGTATTTAAACAACCTGGTTCAGACAATCATTTCCGTCATGTGAACACATTTGGAGGAAACCCAGCGTCATGCGCAGTTGCACTTAAAAACTTAGAAATTATTGAAAGAGAAAATTTAATAGAGCGTGCTGCCTATTTAGGTGAAGAGCTCCATAAAAAATTAGATAGTTTACTAACTTATAAAAATGTTGGAGACATCCGAAGTTTTGGTTTTATAGCAGGAATTGAGCTTGTTGAAGATAAAAAAAGTAAAAAACCTGCTAGCCCAGAGTTGGTGTTAAAAATAATAACTGAATGTAAGGCACAAGGATTAATAATCGGTCGAAATGGAGATACGGTTCCAGGCTTTAATAATATCCTTACACTTTCTCCTCCATTTACAACAACTGATGCAGAGCTTGATTTTATCGTAAATACTTTAAACAAAGCATTCTCAAAACTATAATCGTACGGGGTGATATTCTTGTCTACACAAACTAATATAAAGGTTTTAAAAAATTTTATAAATGGTGAATGGATTGAAGCTTCACCAAAAGCCAAGACAATTCCAGTTCCAAATCCCGCTACTGAGGAAATATTAGCATTTGTACCTCTCTCAACTAAATCAGATTTAGATACAGCTGTAAAAGCAGCTAAAAAAGCTTTTATTACATGGAGTAAAACCCCTGTTCCTAAAAGAGCAAGAATACTATTTTCATATCAACAATTGCTAATTAAACATTGGGATGAACTTGCTAATTTAATAACGATTGAGAATGGTAAAAGTTATAATGAGGCATATGGAGAAGTTCAACGTGGAATTGAATGCGTAGAATTTGCTGCCGGTGCGCCAACACTAATGATGGGAAAACAATTACCTGATATTGCGACAAATATTGAATCGGCGATGTATCGATACCCTGTTGGAGTTGTTGGAGGAATAACGCCTTTTAATTTCCCAATGATGGTACCTTGTTGGATGTTCCC
Organism: Gottfriedia acidiceleris; assembly: GCF_023115465.1. Taxonomy (NCBI): domain Bacteria; kingdom Bacillati; phylum Bacillota; class Bacilli; order Caryophanales; family Bacillaceae; genus Gottfriedia; species Gottfriedia acidiceleris. Next base: position 3,450,136 of record NZ_CP096034.1, read on the forward strand.
ATTAGCAATTGCATGTGGAAACACGTTTATCTTAAAGCCTTCAGAACGTACTCCACTTCTTGCAAATCGTTTAGCAGAACTCTTCACGGAAGCAGGTCTTCCAAAGGGTGTATTCAATATTGTTCATGGAGCACATGAAATTGTAAACGAGTTACTTCAAAACAAAGATGTTCCTGCCATTTCATTTGTAGGCTCACAGCCTGTGGCGGAATATGTTTATAAAACTGCATCTGCTAATGGTAAGCGCGTTCAAGCCTTAGCTGGTGCTAAAAACCATAGTATCGTTTTACAGGATGCAAACTTAGATGAATCGGTAAAGCAAATCATTACTGCAGCTTACGGTTCAGCTGGAGAACGATGTATGGCATGCTCAGTAGTCGTAGCAGTAGGCGATATTGCCGATCCTTTAATCGAAAAATTAATAATAGAAGCGGGTAGCATTACGATTGGGAATGGATTAGATGATGATGTATTCCTAGGTCCTGTCATCCGCAGGGAACATCGCGAACGAACGGAAAAATATATTGAATGTGGAATTCAAGAAGGTGCAACCTTATTGCGTGATGGACGAAATGACTTAGTTAGAAAAGAAAAAGGTTACTTTATTGGACCAACAATCTTTGATAATGTGAACCCATCAATGAAAATTTGGAAGGAAGAAATTTTTGCACCTGTGCTTTCGATCGTTAGAGTAGAATCATTAGAAGAAGCAATCGAGCTAACAAACAAATCAGACTTCGGAAATGGCGCGTGCATTTTTACTGACAGTGCAGCAAGTATTCGATATTTCAGGGAAAACATTGAAGTAGGAATGCTCGGCGTAAATATCGGTGTACCAGCTCCAATGGCATTCTTTCCATTCTCTGGATGGAAAAACTCTTTTTATGGTGACCTACATGCAAATGGTGCAGATGGGGTCGAGTTCTATACAAGGAAAAAAATGATTACGAGTAGATTTGAGTAAATAAAATTGGGCTTTTCCATTAGTTTAGGTATCTGACTAAAGGGAAAGCCTTTTTAAATAGAAAAAATCGCATAATCCGTTCGTAGTTACGGATGCGATGCGATTTAAAATTAATGATAGGATTTGATTTAATTGCGATTTCACCTTTTTTATTTGTGATCGGTCAATTTAATTGTAATTCGCTGATTTTATTTGCGCTTCACTATTTTAATTACGGTTCGACCAATTTAAATGCGATTCACTGACTTTCACTAATGGATCCCAAATTGCTTAATAATCAATGCACCAAAATATTTCCGAGTATCAGCATTCATTATATGAAGAGTAATTAACTTCTCATCTTCTTCTTTATTTTCAAAGTCAACATAATCACCGTCTAGCGTTTCTCTAACATTTTTAATCTTATAACCTTTCTTTATAAGGGAATCGATCTGATTTCTTTCGATTAAAAATTCCTTATAAGTTGACATTGCTTTACTCCTTTCCTTCGCTACTAAACTCGTCTATTAAACTAGTCTCACCATACTTCTTCCTCTTTAAGTACTGCCCACTACCTGCATTACCTACAAATTGCTTCTCTCTTATGACAAACTCCCCACGAACTAAGACGCTCACTGGCTCTCCGGTCACTTCCATCCCTTCAAATGCGTTATAGTCCACTGCCATATGATGAGTTTCGGAAGAGATTGTTCGTTTACTATTTGGATCAAAAATAACTAAATCTGCATCTGAACCAACTGCAATTGTTCCTTTTTGAGGATATAATCCAAATAACTTTGCACTTCTAGTAGAAGAAATGTCAACAAATTGGTTTAATGATATTCTTCCTTTTTTAACACCTTCAGAGAACAAAATGCTTACTCGATCTTCAATCATCGGTCCTCCATTTGGAATTTTTGAAAAATCATCACGACCTAGATCCTTTTGTCCCTTAAAGTCAAAAGAACATTGATCGGATCCTAATGTTTGCAGATTTCCATTTCTTAAAGCACTCCATAGCACGTCTTGGTGCCATTTTTCTCGAAGTGGAGGTGACCAAACATATTTTGCCCCCTCAAAGTCAGGCTTTTCTAGCATAGATTGATCCAACACTAAGTATTGTGGGCACGTTTCACCCCATACTTCGATTCCATTATTTCGGGCTTCCGTTATTTTTTCAACAGCCTCTGCACACGTAACATGAACGACATATAATTGTGAATTTGCAAGTCCAGTTAATGTAGCCGCTCTTCCTGTCGCTTCACCCTCTACTTCTGGAGGGCGTGTTAATGCATGGTAAATAGGTTCTACTTTTCCTTCAGCTAAAGCTTGATTGATTAAATAATCTACAACATCTCCGTTTTCTGCATGCACCATTACCAGTGACCCATATTCTTTTGCTGCTAATAGCGTACGATACAATGTTGCATCATCAGCTTGAAATACATTTTTATAAGCCATAAATACTTTAAATGAAGTAATTCCCTCTTTTTCTATTACTTTAGGTAACTCTTTTAATACATCATCATTTATTTCACCAATCATAAGATGAAAACTATAATCGATCACTGCTTTATTTTTCGATTTTTCATGCCATGTTTCGATTGCTTTTTGTAGTGGCTCTCCTTTATTCGTCAAACAAAAATCAATAATTGTTGTTGTCCCACCAAAAGCTGCTGCGATCGTTCCAGTTTCAAAATCATCTTTTGTGACAGTTCCGCCAAATGGCATATCTAAATGTGTATGGGGATCTACTCCACCTGGAAAAATATAATATCCTGAGGCATCAATCATTTCAACATCTGAACAATCTAAATTTAGCCCAATTGCAGAAATTTTATTTTCTTCTATTAAAATATCAGCCTTGTAAGTATCCGTAGCAGTAACAATCGTTCCATTTCGAATGATTTTCTTCATTTTCTTTTCCTTCCCCCCTTTAAAATTGAATATTGATTAGATCTTGTTAATACTTTTAAAGCTTGTTGACGTTCGTTCCAAGTCATCGATGGTTGTTTACTTGGAACCTCTACCATGTTAATGGCACCATCCACTGGACAGACTATTTTGCATAAATTGCATCCTACGCAGTCTTCCTCCCGAACCTTTAAATACGACTTTCCACTTTCATCTACTGACATATCAATGCATTGGTGAGATGTATCTTCACAAGCAATATGGCATTTATTACAGTTAATGCATTCCTCGGTATCAATCCTAGCAACTACTTGATAATTTAAATCTAAATTTCCCCAATCTGAATATTTATGAACCGCTTTACCTACTAGCTCTGTTACTGAGGAAAGACCTTTTTCATCTAAATAATTATTTAAACCATCAATCATGTCTTCAACAATTCGGAAACCATGGTGCATTGCTGCAGTACATATTTGAACTCCAGTCGCTCCCATTAATAAAAACTCTACTGCATTTTGCCAATTAGAAATGCCACCAATCCCGGAAATTGGAACTGATATCCTTGGATTACGTGCACATTCTGCCACCATATTTAATGCAATTGGTTTTACTGCAGGTCCACAATATCCACCATGTGCTCCTTTTCCAGCAACATGCGGAACAGTATGCCAAGAATCTAAATCTACTCCCATTAAACTATTAATCGTATTAATCATACTGACTGCGTTCGCTCCACCTCGAACTGCAGCTTCTGCCGTAACTGTAATATCAGTAATGTTCGGCGTTAGTTTTACAATGACAGGTGTTTTTGCAACTTCTTTTACCCAATATGTTTGTTGTTCTACCAACTCGGGAACTTGACCGGATGCAGACCCCATCCCTCGTTCTGCCATTCCATGTGGGCAGCCAAAGTTCAGTTCTAAACCATCAACACCAACATCCTCTACCCTTTTTACGATTTCGTGCCATTTATATTGTTGCGGTTCAACCATAAGCGATGCGATGATCGCTCGGTCTGGAAATCTTTTTTTCGTTTCATAGATCTCTTTTAAATTTACTTCAAGAGGTCGATCAGATATCAGTTCGATATTATTAAATCCTGCAACTCTTTGTCCGTTAAAGTTAATAGCAGCAAATCGGGAGGATGTATTTATAATCGGTTCTCCTAATGTTTTCCAAACGGCTCCTCCCCAGCCAGCTTCAAACGCACGTTGGACTTGATAACCCGAATTTGTTGGAGGAGCAGAAGCAAGCCAAAATGGGTTAGGTGACTGTATGCCCGCAAGATTGATTCGTAGATCTGCCATGAAAGAAAACCTCCTTTAAGTGTTTAATTGTTTATGAATCGCATAAGCTACTTCTTTTCCTTGTTGTGCTGCCGTCACTACCATTGCTTCACCTTGCCCTTTTCCAAAAATGACATCACCACAAGCAAATACTTTAGGATTAGACGTCTGAAAAGATTCTTGGTTAATTTTTACAACTCCATCTCTGTGTTCTAACCCAAATTGTTCGATTAAGTCTGTATAGCGAGTTTGCCCGATCGCTTTTATGACACCATCTACCGGTATCGTGAAATTCGAATTTGGAATAAGCACAGGACGGCGGCGACCGTCTTTTCCAACTTCCCCTAACTCCAAACGAACACACTCCAGTGCGATTACTTTATCGTTCTCACCGATGATTCGAATAGGTAATGTTAGCCATCGGAATTCAACTCCATCTTGCTTAGCAAAATCATATTCAAATTGATAAGCGCTCATTTCTGATTGCGTTCTACGATATAAAATTTTGACATTTCCTGCCCCTAAACGAACAGAACATGTCGCAGCATCAATTGCCGTATTACCCGCACCTATTACAACAATGTTTTTACCTATAAAACGATTTGATAATTCCCCTGATTTTGTCTCTTTTACAAAATCAATCGCGTCATATACTCCGTCCAAATCCTCTCCTTCAATATCTAGCATCGGAACTTTCCCCATACCTATAGCCAGAACGACCATGTCATAGTTTGCTAATAATTCATCTGAAGAAATATCCGATCCGATTCTAGTGTTCGTATGAATTTTCACATCTAACTTTTCTATTTGTTGAACTTCCCACGTTGATATACTCTTTGGTAGCCGGAACGAAACGATACCATATCGATTTAATCCTCCTGCATGTTTTTCCGCTTCAAAAATCGTTACATCATAGCCAAGTAATGCAAGTTCACGAGCAGCTGCTAAACCAGAAGGACCACTACCAACGATTGCAATTGTTTTTCCGTTCTTTTTTCCAGCCTTAAATAATACTTGATTATTTTTGATCGCCCAATCAGTTGCATAACGTTGTAAATTCCCAATCATAATCGGTTTAGTAGAATGATTTAGAACACATGCACCTTCACACAGTTCTTCTGTAGGACAAACTCGAGCACAGCTTGCTCCAACAGGATTAGATGTCATAATTGTTTTAGCTGATCCCTTTAAATTGCCTGAACCAATTTTCTTTATAAACGTAGGAATGTCGATCCCAGTTGGACATGCTTTAATACATGGGGCATCATAGCAATAAAGACATCGATGTGCTTCTTCAAATGCTTCTCGTTCCGATAACCCAGGATGTACTTCTTCAAAGTTCTTCGACAAATTCTCTAACGAAACTCTATTCACTAACAACACCCTCCTATTAGGCTACAAAGTTATTTTTTAAGAAAGCGGATTAAATCACCGTTTCAATGATTTTCGATTGATTCATGAGTAAAGCCGTTTTCAAGTAAGAACAATTACTTATTTTCTTTCTTAAAAAGGTAAAGCTTTTTCTAAAATTGAGGTATTTCAATATATGATTAAATAAATTAATTTAGACATGTTTATGTAATGGGTTGTCAGTGTTTAACTAATGAATATTAAAGCTTTCGATTTAGAAATTAAAGAAAGCTATTCTTTTTGATTTGAATTCATTTTTAGGTTGTTGTATTTGAAAAAATAAAAGCTCAAACCCTTTTATATGGTTTGAGCTTTTTTACATTTTTCTTAAACTTTATTCTTTACAAACACATTAAATCGTTTTCTATAAAAATAGATTAGCAAGACGATAATTAACAGTCCCAAAATGACTTTACCAAATAATGTGAACTCTAACACTTGATTAACAGAATACGATTCAAATAATATGACGGGTAGCTTACCAATCAAACTAGCTAACATGAAGTTTGACCATGTGATTTTTCCAAAGGCAGCAAACAATGTAATTAAACTAGATGGAATAAAAGGAATAAAACGTAGAACTAACACACCGTAAAAAGCTTCTTTTCCTTCTAAGCTTAAAAGCCTATTTAATCCTTTGAATTTAGTTGAATGACTAATAAATCTTTTTTGTAAACCCTTTCTATATAAAATGAAAGAAACTAATGTTCCAGCTAATTCACCTATGAAAGAGATTAAAAATCCTTCAGTAAAACCAAATAGTTTAATATTGATTGCTGTCAAAAACCAAGCTGGTATAATACCAACAATACTAATTAGAACATTAATTAAAATACTAAGTATGGCAGCATAGTCTTTGTATGTATTTAAAAAATGTTCAATTGCAGAAAGTGTCATAATTTTCCCCCATTTTTTTTAACCACTTAATTGTACAACATTTAGTATGATAAAAAAGCTAAGGTTACAAAAATACATAAATCTTCCAAAATTAAAACCTATTTACTATTTTAGACATTGAAGTTTTAAACATACTAACCAATTTAAATTTAATTTTTTTAAACAAAAAAGATGACTTCGAATGCAAAACGAAATCATCTTTTTGAAAAATTTTTATTCTTCTTGTCCTTGGAAGTATATTCTAAAACGGAAATTAAGGCTGCCGCTAAATACGTAAGGGCAGCGGTTCCCAATACTTTATTTACACCTTTTCTGTCAGTATCATTGATTGCTAACATTAACTTCTTTGCTCGTTAGCTATTATTATATTCAACTGGTAAAGTGATCTGTTAAAAACGCTACTGCTATATACGAACCTAATAAAACGTACGGTATAACGGTTCATTGTTCAAATTCGAATTTTAACAATAAAGCAGTAAACTATCTTCATATTTAAGTCCAGAATATTAACAGGGATTATGGGAAAAAATAGGATAAAATTACCTAACAAAGAAAAGAGGAACATTTAATGATAGCTGACCGAAATTTAGATAAAAATGAGATTTCACTTCGGGAATTGCTATTTAATAGTTCTGACTTTAAATCAAGCAATTTTGGCACTAGTGAACGAAGTTATCGCCTATTTTATTTAGATTCAATGATTGATGAGTCAGTAGTTCAAGAACATATTATTCGTCCTTTACTTCATAACACAACAGATAGTATACGTGAAGTTGTCTCAATTCTCGATTACAGTGAAACGGAAATTCTTTCTGTAGCAGCACAAGCTCTTGTTGATGGGAAGACGGTTGTTCAAATCAAAGGTGAATCAAATCTCTATTTACTTAGAGCAGAGCTTATTAAAGAACGCTCTGTGAACGTTCCAATAAATGAGCGAGTTTTACGTGGCTCTCACAAAGCCTTGAATGAAAATCTAAATACGAATCTAAATATTATCCGAAATCTAGTTGCCACTCCAGATCTTGTGATTAAGTATTATCAAGTTGGCCGTAAATCGAACACGAAATTAGCTATACTTTATTTGCAGTCCCTAGCAAACGAGGTAGTTTTAAAGGAATTTGAACATAGAATTTCTAAAATTAATACTGATTACATTGAAGCACCTGGCTTTTTTCAGGAACTTATTCAAGATAATAAATTCTCTCTATTTCCAAAAATGCTCGTATCTGAAAGACCAGATCGAATACTATCTTATTTAATGGAAGGGAAAATCACTTTTTTAATCGATGGTACACCAGAGGGAGTAATCGTTCCTGTCTCGTTCTGGGCATTCTTTCAAACTCCTGATGACTACCAGGTAGGCTGGCTATTCGGTAGCGTTTTAAGATTTTTACGAATTTTCTGTTTTATTATTGCTATTAGTTTACCTGGTGCTTATGTGGCACTCGTTACCTTTGATCCGCGAGTTCTTCCACTAGATCTTGCACTGACTCTTCAAAGCTCTATGCAGTTCGTTTCAATGCCACCTATTCTAGAGGCTATAACAATGCTATTCATACTTGAAATTCTAAAGGAAGCAACTGTCCGTTTACCAAATCCTGTAGGTCAGACAATCGGGGTTGTAGGTGGTATTTTAATCGGCACAGTTGTTGTTCAGTCTAATCTAATTTCAAACATGATGGTAGTGATAGTAGCGCTTACGGGGATTGCTTCCTTTATCATCCCTTCATATGAAATGAGTAATACAGCTCGTTTATTAGCTTATCCCTTTATCTTAATGGCTGCTTTATTCGGGCTAATCGGTTTGGAAGTTTCATTTCTATTGATTCTGACACATTTAGCAAGAATGAATACAATGGGTATTCCCTACTTTTATACGTCGTTTAATGGCGATACGATTAAAGATACTCTTTTCAGGGCACCGATTAAGAGCATGAAAAAACGACAAGTTGAAAGCTTGGCTAAGGACGAGAGTAGTAAAAGTAAGCCAAAGGGGGAGACAAATTGATACAATTAAAAAAGGTTTCCATTAATCAACTTGTTTGCCTTGTTATACTAAACCAAGTAGGTGTCAGTGTTTTATCAATTCCATATAAAATGTCTCAATTATCAGGCTATGACTCTTGGATGTCCATTATCATTGGAGGTGTAATTGCTCAAATTGGAATCTTGATTATCTATCAACTTGGAAAAAGTTATCCCGACAGACCTTTTCAACAATACATATCGACTATTATTGGAAAGCCACTAGGATCGATCATAAACTTTCTATTTGCAGCATACTGTGCAGAATCCTGTTTAATGGTCATCATTTCATATTCTGATGTCATTAATCGATGGTTGTTATTTGAAACACCTTGGTTTGTACTAATTGGATTATTGGTCATGATTTCCGGGTACATCGCTTCATCAACTCTTCGATCAATCTCGACCCTTACACAGTCAATAATGGTTATGTTTCTGATTTGTTTCGTGATCGTCTTTATTAGTGGCTTCGGAAAAGGAGACTTGCGTCATTTTTTGCCAATTGGTACTCATGGGATTGCTCCTATACTAAAAGGTGCTTTGCCATCATTTTGGGCGTATGCTGGATACGAACTTCTCCTGTATGTATTTCCATTTGTAAAATGTAATAAAAAGAAAGATATTTTTATTGCGACTTCAGTTGCGAATGGAATAACGACTTTTTTTTATGTTTTTATAGCGTTTGTTGTGACGTACAACTTTAGTGAAAATCAATTAAATTTCATTCCAGAGCCAATGGTCTTTATTCTACGTAAGTTCAGATGGCCAGTCGTTCAAAGTCTAGATATTCTCTTTATCACAATCTGGCTATCTGTGACGCTTGTAACAGCTTATATTTACTTATTTTTGTCCGCCCGTTATTTAGCATTTCTCGGTAAAAAAGAAAATCGTAACCACCCACTTTTAGTATGGATAATAGCAATTGTATGCTTCGGGGCAGGACTATTCTTCTCAAACAGACAGTGGATTCCCAAATTTTCCGAGTATCATAATATAGCAACAGAATTTATGATTATGGGCGTACCTTCATTACTTCTACTAATATCCTTTGTAAAAGAAAGGGTGGCGAAAAAATGAAAAAAGTCTTATCTTTAATTCTATTATTGCCACTATTGACTGGATGTTGGGATCGATTGGAATTAAATAAGCTTCATTTAGTTGATGTAAATGGTTTTGACCTGGACGACAAAACAGGTGAAGTTAAAGCATTATTCCTCGTTACGAAGCTTAAAAGCACTGGACAGGGAACTGGAGATCCAATCTCAGTAATGAAGGAGCTAAAAGGACCAAGTGTAGCAGAAGCAATCGGAGAATGGGAATTTACTGATCAGTCACCTTTTATAGGGATTAGTACGAGGGTCTATTTGATAAGCCAGAGCTTTGCAATGAATCATCCAGTTTCCGAACTTGATTTTTTACTCAGTGCTCCATATTCATCTATTAATACGCCATTAATCGTAGTTGATGGAGATTTGTCAAAGATAATGAAAACATCATCAAGTCACAATAAAGAGTTTACAAAAGAATTGAATGAGTTTATTATCTCAATGGAGAAGAACAGAACAATTCCAACAGTTTCAATGATGAATTTTATCCAATCCCGCAATGAACCGTGCTCTGATTTAGCGTTACCAATGTTAAGTCCTATTAATTCTGACTTCGAATTAAGTGGTGCCTTATTATTCCGCAATGGTTCACCTACAGGGAAAAAACTTGATAGAGATCAAGTTAAAATGATGATGTTACTAGAAGGTGGAAACACAGGAAGGCAAAGATTTACAGGAAATTTCTTAAAAAAACATGGTGATAAATCATCTTCTGATATGTCGTTCAAAAATAATTATGGGTTTACGGTCAAAAGAAATTTTTCAAAAATCATCCTTTCCAATACGGCAAGTAAATTACCGAAAATTAGTATTAAAGTTCAGTTACAAGTCAGTGCTTTCGAGCTTGGAGAAGAAGGACATAAGTTAAAGCCTAATTATGCTCGAGTGGAAAAAGTTCTTAATAAACATTTTGAAGAAATGGCTATGGAAACGATTAAGACTATGCAATCAGCAAACTCAGACGTTCTAGGGATTGGAAAGGAATTAAAAGCATTCCATCCAAAAGTTTGGAAATCTTTAAATTGGAGAAAAGATTATCCACGAATATCGATTGAACCGAAATTTGATATCAGCCTTCTTAATTCGAAATAACTTAAACTAGAGTCCAAACTGTTCTAAAACAAACAAAGAACCAAGAATACAATCGTATTCTTGGTTTTTATTTAAGGGGAAATGATGTTGTTAAATCTAGAAATTATCTAACAGCTAACTAAAGTTATTGAACAACTGTTACTGTTTTAGGTGTCGATGTTACTTTAAAACCATCCTTTGTCACAAGGTCTAATGTGATCGAATATGTGCCATTTGGAAGGTTTTTATCAGGTACCCAGTTTGCATGCAATGTATGTTCATTTTTCAAGTAGGATGTTTCAACAATTTGCCCGCTTGAATTTTTCACATTAATCGTCCAGTCACCTCGGTTATACGCATATCCATTAATTTTTACTGGTTTGTTTTGGTTAACACCAACAGTCGGAGATACATTCCACGTTTGAATAGCCATAGTATATTTAATATAACTTGGATCTCCCCAAGTAGTCCAAGATACATTTCCTGCATAATCAATTCCTAAAATAACAATGCTCTTCGGTTCGGTATTGACAATTTGAGATTTTGCCTCAAGGCTCGGTGTATAGGATACTCCATTTACATAAATTACGGCAGAATTATAGTCACTTGCATTATCTTCCGCATTCCAGCTAACTTCATATTTTCCATTCTTTGGCGTAACTTTAATATCTGAAATTTTTGGAGGAATGGAATCAACGATCATTGGCATTTTTACAATCTGTGGTCTTGCGTTTGGATAATCCAAAGTTGTTTTTAACACATATTGGTAGGTACCGTCTGGAACATATTGTCCAGTTGACGGGTCTTTCATATCCCATTTATAACCGTCATAATTATAAACCCCATATGACATTATATTTTTACTAAATTTAAATGGCTGCCCAGTTCCTGAATATTCACTAAAGTCTCCTAAATATTTAATGAGGTTTCCATCTTTATCTTCAATAGAGGATTCAACTTTTTCTAAATTACGTAAGGCTGTGAATCCCGCAAAGATTCCATTATTAATATAATTTGGCGAATAAGCAATATGATTCAGCTTAAATCCTTTTCCAGTATATCCTAACGGCGCACCACCTTCTGTCATATCATCCCAAAGTGCAGTATGTCCTGTAAAGTTATCATGATCCCAAGCCGGTGAATCGATATTACGTAGTTCATCCCATTTTCCATAGAATCCCATATAAGGTATAGATAGAGAAACAGCTTTATCTTGATCCTTCGATACTGGTACGAGACGAACAAATCCTTCTACAAAACTATTTTTCTTTAAGGAATCTGGTAATGAAACATTAACCGTCAGCATTTTCGTTTGACCTGGCTTAATTTTAACTAAAGCACCTGTTTTGTCTGAAACAATATTATCATTGACAGTAACAATTGCACCACTAATACGTTCGCTTGTTAATGATAAATAGTCTCTTGGTTCTGTTTGCCCATCACCATTAAAATCAAATTCTTTCGTTTCAGTTCTGTCTTTTAATAAATCAACATAGACATTGTATTCAATATCAGCACTATTATTTTTCCCTTTAGGAGCGTCAAATGCTACCATATTTAATTTAAAGCTTGTATTTTGTCCAATTTCCTTTAATGCAACAGCTCCAGCTTTTTCTAACGGTGTGTTTCTAGCTGTGACAATAACTGGTGTATTGATCGCATTTTGAATTTTCATTAAGCCAGAACCTTGAATACGTGGTGAATAAGGAACTTCACCGTTTGTTCTTGGATCAATGACAACATTAGCTGTATTCATTAAAGCCAGTTTTGCTTTTAAAACAGTATCTTCTGAATGTGTTAATCCTTTTTCATAAAGTGCTTGTAATAATAAAGCCGAGCCACCTGCAACATGAGGTGTTGCCATCGATGTACCACTCATCACTTCATAACTATTACCTGGTATAGTAGAATAGATATTTCCACCAGGAGCAGAAATTTCTGGTTTAAAATCTAATGTATGTGGAGCACCCATTGATGAAAAATAAGACATCGTGTCTTTTGCTGGATTATCTACATAAGTGCCACCTTTATATTTTAAACTTAAATATTGACCGCTTGGCATATTTTGCATTTTGTTTAATAAGGCTTCACCTAGAACTTTACTTGTTGAAGCAGTAGGTACTGCAGTTGGCGTTACTGGTAGACTAGTATAATCTGACCAACCCGCTGGTGGAATCATAATAATAGCCTTTGCTCCAGCAGCCTTTGCTGTAAATTGGATGGATGAAACAGTACTATATTGGTTTAATAGTTTTACTACTGCAATATAGCCAGTTTTACCTTTAGGATAATTTGTAGCACTCTTTCCTTCACCCACATATACCATATCATAGCTCTGATCTGCTATTAGATTATTTGAAACCTTAAAATTATAAGAAGGTGCAAATTGAGTTTGATCTCGGAAAGGTACTGATAGACCACTTTCATCACCTAATGCATACACATGCATTTTCGTATTTTCATAAGAAGCAACTGATAATGCATATGGACTCACACCTGGTGCGCCGACTGTTCCAATATCAGGATCTTGTGCATATGGTCTTAATGTAGATGGAACTAATAAATTCTGCGTACTGTATGCTGAATTTCCTGCTGCTACGACTACTAGTGTCCCCTGTTCTGTCGCTTCGCGGATCGCTTTTTGAATTGGATCATACTCTTCATCAACATAACCCGAATCTGTGCCCAAGCTCATATTAATAACATCTGCTCCCATGGTGACAGCATGCTCTATACCAGCAATAATATCATCCTCGTAGGCTCCGCTTGCATTATCTGAAAATACTTTCTCAGCTAAAAGCTGAACTCCAGGTGCAATACCAACTACTCCATCCTTCGTTTCGTCACCATTTGCTCCAATTGTTCCAGACACATGTGTACCATGCGGGCTTCCTTTTGGACCAGGAATAACATTCGTATCGTTGTCTGCCCAGTCATAGCCTGTTGGAACTTTATCAGAGTACCAAATTTCGTTTACATCGGTCTGTGCCATTTTTTGATTCATTTTATCTTGAGTCCATCTTTCTTTTGCTTTCGCATCATCAGATAGTTTCATATCTTTGTGGGTATAATCAATCCCCGAATCAACAACTCCAACAACAAGTCCTTCACCTTTATAACCATATTGCTCCCAAACTTTTTGAGCTTGTACTAATTCCTTACTTGCTGCCATATTTTCCTTGTATGTTCTAGCCACAGAAACATGTGTAACCCCTGGCATAGACTGAATCTCTTTTATATTTTTGTACTCTGTTTCTACGCTGAATCCGTTAAATCCTTCAAAATAACGATGTTTAACTTTCATTGTATCATTCGATTTAGATTTTTTTTCTTTCGTTAATTGATCGATAACTGAGTCTTGCTTTTCTGTATATAAAGCTTGTTTATTTTGAGCTGTAACCTCGTTTTCCGAAGGCTCATCTACTTGTACGATTAAATGAACAAGTTCGTCTGGTTTATAGTTATTTGTTTGAGCATCTTCATTTTGAACATCTTGATTTTGAGTATCTTTATAAAGTGAGTTTTCTTGATCAGTATCGGTGTTCCTTTGGACGACAATTGGAGTTCCTTGTTCTGCAATTTCGTCTGTCGGATTTTGGAATGATATATCATTATTTTCTGCAAAAACTGAAAAAGATGTAAAAATCAATGATGTTAAAGCTGCTGTGGACATAACTTTGAATGCTTTCAATGTTCCATTTTTCATTACTAACTCCCCCAAAAATTTAATCTATATTTATATGGCATTTTACTATTTTCTTATTTTTTGTGGTTACCAATAAATACTAATTAATTGTACTTGCCTAATAAATAAACTTGTATTGGGGGAATTCCTCTAATTATTTCTCCTTAGTTCATTAGTCGTAATTTTCAATAGTTCATTGATGTAAATGTAAAATAAAGACGAATTTCATGGTGCTTTTTTTGGAAAAACGCGAATTCCTTTGTCGGAAAATTTCATTTTTTCTAAAAATACAATATAAAATCCGAGTGAAAATTGGGGAAAATTAAACGAAAATACATTTAATTTGTAGAATATTCAAATTATTCAACAGTAAAATAAGGAAAAAGTACTACTATAAGGAAGATTAAACGACATTAGTATTTAGAATTTTATTACAAATTCATTCGATTGAAGGCAGAAATAAAAGATGGTCTATTCCACCTTTTCTTTTAATTTCTCATAAAGGGAAATGATATTAGGTTGCTCTTCATCTCTTTCCCTCTATCCTATGGGACAAGAAATTTTTCCAACTAAAGAATATCTTCATTAATTGAATAATTAGCAGAGAAAATGCAGAATAATTCTAGTACATAGAATTTAAATCTTAAGAAACTACTAACATTACGAGAAAAATATAAAAACCATGAACAAGTGCAATTGTTCATGGTTTTTCAACTTACTTTCATCAGTAGGATGCAATTTGTTTGATTATTCTTCCCAATAGCGACGAGCACCTGAGAATTCTTCAATATAACCAGGAGTGTTTAGTGGAATGATTTCAACACTTCTAGCAGCATTAGGAGCCTGAATCATCAAACCATCACCAATATACATTGCAACGTGATGTACTGATCCAGTTCCATTGTTACTCGCAAAGAATAAAAGATCACCAGGTTTAATCTCATCTTTTTTTACTTCTTTTCCGCTCTTAGATTGAGGGCCTGAGTCTCGTGGAATTGTTATACCATATGACTTAAATAAGCTATATGTAAATCCTGAGCAATCAAAACCAAATCCTGATACACCAGCCCATAAGTAGCGTAAACCAAGGAACTTCTTCGCCGTTTTAATTAAGTTTTCAGGCGTTGCCTTTGGAAACTGATTTTCATTTTGATAGACTGCCACGTCTTCTTTTTTAATAAATTTATTTCCATCATCTGGTGTTGCAACCATTACGATATCTCCAAAATCTTTAACGACAGGTAAGCGTGTATTAAAGCTAATCTCCATAAACTTATGATTTAAAGCTTTTCCATCATACAACCAAGCTGTTTGACTTGATACCATAATAAACGGGGTATCCTTATAATTCTCTAAACGATCATCCGTCGTTAATTGTCTTTTCGGCATCCATCCAGGATAGCCTAATGTATTACGTGGTGTAGGCTGGCCATCTACAGCAACCTTCACCCAATCCCCCGACTCCTCTAAAATCGTTACTTTTGTACCGTATACTGCTTGCGTTTCTAAATAACTTGTTAGCCAACGTCGAACCTCAGTATCTTCCATATTAACTGACCATTGACGCGGATCAACTGGATTGCTTAAAGATGGCGCATCAATATCTCTAACTTGGAACCTACCGTTTGTTGTCCACTGTGTTGAAACAGACACATCAACGTAAGCTGTCTCCCCTGGAGTAAGTTCTTCTTGTGAGTTTGCTAATGATTGACTTGTCATCGTAGAAAGTAAGGTACCTGCAACACATAAACTCAATATTAAATTTCTTGTCTTTTTCATCGTAAAACTCCTCTCCCTATTTTAACGAAGACTTTTGGATAATCTTCGGCGAAGCCCTAAACCAGGTAGGGATGATAATTGAACTTCATCCCCAATAAAATCAATTCCATCAAAATCTTGATTCTTCAACCAAAGTGGCGCATCCAAATCGATTTTTTGAATATTCGGATGGGCAGTAGCAATATGTGCTGCCGCAAGTACTGAGACAGAAGTTTCCATCATACTTCCTATCATGCAAGGAATATTCGCTGTTTCTGCAAAATCTGCAATTTGCAGTGCTCTTCTAATTCCCCCTGTCTTCATCAACTTAATATTTAGAAGATCAACTGCATTCTCTTTAATTAGTCGTAATGCGTCTTGCGGAGAAAATAGACTTTCATCTGCCATGATTGGTGTATTGACGTTTTGCTTAACAAATTTGAGCCCATCAATATCACCTGCATGTACGGGTTGCTCAATTAACTCGATTTTAGAATTCAACTGTTCTAGTTCTTTGATAATCGAAACAGCTTGTCTTGGAGTCCATCCTTGGTTGGCATCCACTCGGATTGTGACGCGATTACCGACTTTTTCACGGATTGCCATGATACGTTCAATGTCAGTCGACCAGTCTTTTCCGACTTTGATTTTCAATATTGAAAAGCCATCCTCGATTATTTGCATCGCATCCTGACACATTTGATCCACCGTTCCAACACTAACAGTCATATCGTTTTTTAATTGATTTGTCCTTCCTCCAAGATATTGATAGAGCGGAAGATTAAGATATTGACATAATGCATCATACAGTGCGATTTCCATAGCTGCCTTTGCACTTGTATTTGCCACACAAGAGCGTTCAATCAATAGAGAGAGTTCATTAATATTTCTAATATCTCTTCCTAGTAGTAGTGGTGTAAGGACAGTCTTTAAAATCGCTTCAATACTTTCTTTTGATTCTCCTGTAATAGCCAATGTTGGTGCTGCAGCCCCTACTCCGACAACCCCATCTTCTAGCTGGACATATACAAAAATGTTTTCTATTTCAGTAGCTGTCCTCAGAGCTGTCTTAAATGGCTTTTTTAAAGGGAAAACTTCTGTTTGCACTTGTATTGATTGAATAATCATCGTTTTTGTCCTTTCCTATTCGATTAAAGTTAGTTCCAAGACCTCTAATTGATTCAAAAATCTTGTATTAAATAAAAAATCCAGCTATTAGAAAGGAACATTCCCTACTAATAGCTGGATTTCATCTACGAAAATAGATAAAGCAGCGGTTTAAGATTCAATTATTTGTGTATATTTTATATGTGCATTTTTAAAGGCTACTGCCAGAGCTTTCTGGGAAGAACCAAAATAACGTGTATTAATTTCTTGTATTACTCCATCCACGTCTAACATTGATTGACCAACAAATAGTTGTTGCACAAAGGATGAAGTTAAAGAAATTGTAGCTGAACAATCGGCATCAACAATTAAATGACTTGTCCGATCGACTACCAATCCAATAAAAAAAGCATTATATTTCTGCATAATTGGATTATTAGATGAAGTCTTTGCATCTCCAATAAGATAGATCGTATTTTTATTGTACAATTTATTTCCTCCCGCAAAACAGGTATTCCGTGCATAAATCTAACCGATGAGGAAAGAATTGGCAACGGCATATGTATTCGCTTACAGTTTATATTAATATACGAAACTACTTTTGACAATATATTATGAATATTCTGTTTTAAGAAAAGTACTTGTGAACTATATTCAGACTCTTACTTTTTTACTAGAAATAGGTTTCGAGCGTCTATTGACTAATGAAAACCACAAGGAAAATTATCCTCGTGGTATTTATTTTTTTCTTTTTTGTATTTTGCTAGTATCGAACTACCCCAAAATCAAATAAATTCTGAAAATGGCAATTAAAATTAGTAAACTGCAATTAAAATTAGAGATGCATGTACACTAAAAAAAGGACACACAGCAAACTATTAAAGTATTATTACTATTATATCTATTTAATTCAAGCTTAGTCTCTTTAGTAAATCATTAGACTAAAAAAAACTGTCACAAGTCAGTTGTACTGATTTGGACAGCTCTTTTTTTGTTAATTTACTTTTTGAATTCTTCCTTCAACTTCATAATTGAAAGGTCTTGGAAGTGATTTAACATAATCTACAGTTGCTTGAAGATCCTCTGGTCCTACTTCTAAATCAGTAGAACGTTCTCCAATACCATATTTTACATTTCCGTACATATAGTTGTTTACTACAACTGAATATTCTTTGTTCGGATCAATTTTACTACCGTTTGGTAAAAAGATATCTACTACCTTTTTAGTAGATGAGTCCCATGTATATTTAAAACCAGCGATATGGAAATCTAAGCCCTTATCAGTAATTTGATTATTTAATACTGTTTCAATGTCTAGACCGCTAAGCATTACTTTATTTAAGACATTTCCAAAAGGCTGAATTGCGAATAGATCACCAAACGTAACTTGACCAGCGTTAAGTTGCGCTCTAACACCTCCACCATTCATCATTGCGAAGTCGGCGTTCATCGCTGCCTTCATTCCATCTGCAATTAAGTTACCTAGTGCAAAATCACCATAAGTTTCAGAAGATGGATATCCTTTTGGTAAAGTTTGCATTGAGTCTCCAACAATCTCAGCTTTAATTGGCATAATTAAATCTTCATATTTTTTCATGATCGCAGAAACTGTTGGGTCTGGTGTATAGTCTTTTTGATAAACAGTTACTACTTCTGCTTGCTTCTTAACAATCTCACCTGTTACTGCATCTAGTTCTAAGTCAACATCTGAAAATGCAGAGCCATATGAATAAGCTTGTACAATTAATTTATTATCTACTTCTTTATTAACAAACACATGATTATGAGCAGCAAAGATTACATCTACTTCATCATCAACTTTTTCTGCAATATCAGTTGCATCATATAAGTCTGCTTTACCTGTTTGAAGAGTAGGATTATGTGCTAGTACGACAATTGCTTCGATGCCTTGTTTTTTTAGAATTTCTGTATAGTGGTTAATTGCCTCAACCTCATCACGGATCTCAAGCGTTTCGTTTCCTTTTCGAACGATCATTGATGGCGTTTCTTGTGTAACAACACCGATGAACCCAATTTTTTTACCGCCAACTTCTTTGATTGCATATGGTTGAGTGATTAATTGTCCAGTTGAAGTATCGTACGCATTAGCAGCGATTACTGGAAAGTTCATTCCATCATATCCCTTTGTACCCTTTGGATGTTCACCACCATTAATCATACGCTTTAATTCAGCTATACCTTCATCAAACTCGTGATTTCCAACTGTACCAACATCAAAGCCCATTGCTTCCATAACTTCTACAGTCGGTTCATCTTGGAACAACGCAGAAATCAGTGGGCTACCACCAATCATGTCACCAGCGTGAACTAGTAATGTATTAGGATTAGTTGTTTCACGTTGTTTCATAGCAGCAGCTGTGTATTCCATACTTCCTGCTAGTACTTCTTGTCCATTAAGCGTAACTTTTGTATCCGTATCAAGTTGTCCGTGAAAATCATTTAATCCAAGTAATTGAACTTTAATATTTTCTTTTGGAGCAGCCCCTAAATCTAATTTAAAAATTCCAAAGCCAGCATTATCAGTTTTATTTGTAAATGAAATCTTACTGTTAGGCTTTATAAATTCTTCCGCTCTTGGTGAAGTCGTAAACGTTACATTGACATTTCCGCTAATTGGTGCAATCGACCAGTTATAATCTGCAGTTGGTGTGATTGTTTTCGATTCAGAAATGTAATCCATTAAGATTTGACGATTTTCATCAGCAGAATCTACCACAAGCTCGCTACCTTTAACACCTGGGAAATTACCACCGCCACCAGCACGATAGTTATTTGTTACGACGATGAATTCTTGATTTAGATCAATTGGTTGTCCATTATAAGTTAAATTTATTACTCGACTTGAATTACGATTAACTAGATTTCCGTTTATATCATACTTTGCTGGTTTTGTTACATCAATTTGGTAGTTAACACCATCAATTACATCAAAGTTATAAACAGGGAAAGCAGGATTTAATAATGGTTGTTCTTCTGTTTTATTTGGATCAATTTGATTATATTTACCTGCCGTCATTTCAATCCATTCTTTAACAACAGAACCTTTTACTTTAATTGCTTTTAACGTATTATCATAAAGATATAGATCGCCTGCACTTCTTATCGTAAGATCGCCTTTTTTAATCTCCGTATATTCAGCTACACCATTACGTCCAGCTTTGAATGGAGCTCCTACTGATAAAATTGGTAATTCTTTATATTCAGGTTTCTTTTCTGCAATATATTTTTCTACAAACCATTTTTGTGCATTTGTAACAACTTGAATCGATGGATCATCTTGTATCAATGAGAAGTAACTATGAATATCATCGGTAGTTGTTCCGATTGGAGTATTTACATATTTAACTGTTGCATCATGATTTGGTTTAACAGCATTTACGATTTCTTGATCTGGAGCTACTTTACTTTCTGTTTTAGTTTTACCTGTAGCAGGATCCTTTACATCAGCCCAAATTTCTCTAGTTGAAGATTGAGAATTTACTACTGACCATTTTCCTTTTTCTTTTTTAAGTGTTAAATCAATTAATCCTAATGAACCACCACCGTATCCCGCTTGAACAGCAGGTACGCCATTAATTGTTCCTTTTGAATTATCAACACCTGGTAATGGCTTTTTATCTGCATCTAAAAATAATGCATCAAGAGTAGCCTCTGATTTTGCTGGAAACACCTTATGTGTATGAGAAAACGTAATTGCATCAATACCAGGTACTTCACTTAATGAATAAATAACATCTTCAGTATTTTCTTTATTCGCATTAAATCCTGAATGAGTCATTGCAACAATTACGTCTGCACCGTCTTTTCTCATTTCAGGTATGAATTTTTTAGCTGTTTCTACTATATTTTTCGTAATAACTTTTCCATCAAGATTTGCCTTGTCCCACTCATTAATTTGCGGTGGTACAAATCCAATAAAGCCGATTTTAATTTCTTGCTTCTTCCCTTGTTCATCAATCATTTTTTTCTTAATGATTTTATAAGGATTAAATTTGTTCTTATCATTATTAGGATTTTGATCGTGATCATCTACGTAAACGTTTGCATTAATGTACGGAAAATCTGCATCATTATATGCTTCGTTTAAAAAGTCTAATCCATAGTTAAATTCATGATTACCTAAAGTTGCAATATCATAACCCATTATGTTCATTGCTTTAAATACAGGATGAACTTCTCCTTTTTTTAATAGGTCAATTTTTGCTTCATATGTTCCGAGTGGTGTACCTTGTATTAAATCACCATTATCGACCAAAACATTATTTTGAACTTCTTTTCGTGCTTCCTTTACTAAAGTAGCAGTCTTAGCTAATCCAACTTTTTCATATGCTGCATCCTTGTAGTAATCATAGTTTAATAAATTTGTATGGATATCTGTCGTTTCCATAATTCGAAAATTTACTAAATCCTTCTCATCTTTATTCTTAGATGCAAGCACATTTACCGGTTCATCCTCTTTTGGTGTAGCATACGCCGGCATACTCATAACTGACATGCTTAATAAAGATAAAGCTAAAGAAAATGATAACACTTTTGAATTTGTGCGATTTTTTCTCCCCATTTATATTCCCCTTAAACATTTTATTAGGATTTAATTAAAAAACATCCCCGAAAATTATTATAAAATTAAAATAGGTTAAAATATATTTAATTATACTTAAACAAAGTTAACGATTTCTTAAGGAGCGAAAAATGAATTTAGACCATCTAGCTTATATTGTTGATGTTTCAAAAACGAAATCACTATCCATGTCAGCGAAGAACTTACATATTTCTGTTTCGGCAATCTCTCAGGCAATTAATAATTTAGAAGAAGAATTCGGATTTAAAATTTTTACCCGTTTACGACAAGGTACGATTCCAACATCTGAGGGAGAGAAATTAATTGAAAAATCCCTTAATGTGCTAGCACATGCTGAAAAATTAAAACAGTTAGCAATAAACAACAATGAAATACAAAAGGAGATTACAATTGCTACTGTTCCTGGACTAATGCATTATATCGTAAATTTAATTAAACTAATTAAAGCCGAAAATCCAAAGTCAAAGATTAGGGTTCACGGAAAAAATTCTTTAGAAATTTTGAATGATGTAAAAGAAAATAAATTACGTTTTGGTTTAATTTGGATTTATGATGAATTGATAAAAAGGAATAAAGAATTGGTCTTCGATATCTTTCAAGAAGTTAAAATAAATGTGTGTGTTAGTAAAAATCACATACTTGCTGAATATAAGCAAGTAACAATTGACGATCTAAAAAATGAAGCGTTTGTTGTGAATGATGAACAATATTTGAAATGGTATTATGATGAATTCTTAAAAGACAAAACAGAAATATTGTTTACAACAAATAATATCGATAGCATTAGAAGTGCTGTCAATGAAAATATTGCGATTACAATTGGCACAGACTTTGTTGTACAAAATGAACCACTCATTCAATCTGGGGAAGCTATTGCAATCGAACTGATTAATCCTTTTCATCGTCCTTTTTATGTTGGATGTATTCGAAATGTGAATCTTCCTCTTTCAGAATCAGATAAAAAGTATATAAATGAATTAAAAAATGAATTTGAACGTAGAAGCAATCGTTAAAAGCCAGTAGATAAATTGGAAATGACTAGTTCTGATCTAAAGCATGCACAATTTAAAAGGGTAATCTTAAAATGAATTTGTTTGTTTTTACTTCGGACTTCAGAAATTGGTACATTAAGTAACAAAAAATGGAAAAAATATACTATGTACATGAACCTCTTGAGTAATTGAAATTTGATATTAAGAATTAGAAAAAAGACGATTATTGGAGAAAAAAATGTGAAAAAGAAATTTTTTATTTTATTTCTGATTGTAAGTATGCTTTTAGGTGGTTGCTCTAACTATAAAGAATTAAATCAAGTATCTATTGTAGTTGCAATGGGGGTTGATTACTTCCCAAAAGAAAAAAAATATCATGTAATCACTCAAATTTTTAATCCTAGTGCAATTGCAACACAGTCAGGTTCTCAAGGTGTTCCAGTAATTGCAATAGATGAAAAAGGTAAAACCATTTCAGAAGCTGTTCGAAATGCGTCTAAGAAGGGATCTCGACAAAATATATATTCTCATGTTGCTCTTGTCATAATAGGAGAAACATTAGCAAAAGAAAAATCATTGAATAATATTTTCGATGTATTTGAAAGAGACTCTAAAATTCGTGTAAATATTCCAGTTATTATTGCAAGAAATAAAAGTGTTGATGAAATAATGAATAACATAGCAGCACTTGATAAAATATCTGCTAAATCAATTGTAGGTAAAATTAAAAATACATCAACCCTTTTAGGTGAAAATCAAGAAACATTAATGCGCGAGGCAATTTCTGCAATTTCTAGTAGTGGAAGGGAACCAGTAATAAATGGCGTGAGCTTAGAAAATAAAAGTGGAACATCACAAACACTTGAAAATGCTAATAAAGTCAATTCTAGTTATGATCGAATAAATGGCACAGGGATTTTTAGAGATGGAAAATTAGTTGGTTGGTTAGATGGACCACCGGCAAAATCAATACAAATTATTGATAATCTGATTAAAGAAACGAATGTGCAAATACCATGTAATAAAAAAGAATATGCTTCGATGGAGCTAACTCGGGTAAAATCTAAGACGGAAATTAAAATCAAGGATAATATTCCAATAATAAATATAAAAATCAAATCAATTGGCCATATTGACGAGGTATTTTGTAAAGCCAATTTTGATAAAGCAAAAAATCTCAATAAATATGAAAAGTTAGCTGAAAATGTTATAAAACAATCAATAGAAACAGGGATTTCTGAAGTAAAAAAACTCGGTGGAGATGCATTTGGATTTGGTGAAAAATTATACATGGTTCATCCAAAAATTTATAAAAAATATGAGGGTAATTGGAATGATACATTTAAAAAAGCAAAAGTTACAGTAAATGTTGACGTTCAAATTAATAATGTCGGAATGAGAAGGAAACCTTATCCTTATTAGGAGACGTATCTTCTGGAATGGATGATGATTTTGAATAAACTACTATGTTTTGCAAATCTGTAAGCCAATAGTTTTCATGATTGTAAAATAAATTCAAATTTTAACAAATCAATTCTTATTGAACAAACGCATGCGTGTGTTCAATAAGGGTTCTTAATTTCGAAACTACAAAGGCCTTCTGTATTATTCAGTGGCTTTTCAATGTAATGCAATATAATGCAATCAATATTAAAAAGTTCGAATACAACACTAAGTTAACAAACTTCGTCAAAAAGTAGTATATTTCATTATTATGAGGAGGTTTTACTACTATATCTCTACTAGTCATGTCCTTCCAAACATAGTGATACACTTAGAATTATTTCTTCTAATCAAAATCAAGAAATTTGTAGATATTTCCCGGGAATTTGTAAAAATTTGATATAAAATAAAATCTATTAATAAAAGCATTATTTAAAGTTGAAACAAACTATATCAGTTAACTTATATATGAAAAAGTCCAATATCTATCGGATACCACGTAGTGATACATTCGTTTGCTAGATTACTTTTAATGTGCTGTATCGTTTAAAGACTTTTTTGTATCGGATACAAATTTTTACTATTAAAAAGATTTTTGATTTAATTGCAATCTGTATCAGCCAATGGATACGAAACAAAAAGCCGATACAACCTTGTGGAAGTATCGACCTGAAAGTACTAATTAAGTATTCATTTTCAAAAGTTTAAATCAAATTTTCACAAGACTATTTTCTAAATAAAGAGAAAAGCCATCCCCATTTTTCTTTAGGCTTCTGTATCACAACTTCTAAACGTTTATTAAAATTATCCTGTGATCGCCATTCTTTTCTCTGTTCTTCTCGCATGTTTTGTATTTCTTCTTGTAAAAAATCAATTTTATGTTTTTCTTGTTCCAGTAATGTCTCGTACTGGATTTTTTGTTGTTCGGCTAATTTTTCAATTTTGGTATAAGTTTTTTTGGATGAATTCCCAATATTTGCGCTTATATCATGATGATCTTGTTGAAGCCTAGAAACCGCCGTTTTAAGTTCTGTCATATCATTTTTCAATTGAACATTCATTTCACGTGCAGCTGCGAGTTCACTAACTAAAAACCTTAAAAACTCTTTTAATTGATTTGGGTCATGTGGTAAATTTTCATATGTATCGGATATCGCAATTTGAGTTTCATCAAAACCTTCTAATCTTTCTTTTTGTTGAAATACGAGGTCTTTTGCAGTATCTTCCAGGGGCTTTTCTGAATCGCGTAACGCTATAAGCACTCTAATATCGGATTGAACAAATATACGCCGATCGCCATCTTTCAGGAACTCATATCCATTGCGCTCTAATATTTGGCCATACTTTCGAACAGTAGGTGTTGCAATACCCAGTTCTTCTGCTACTTCTTTGGAAGAAAAAGCTCGTTCATTCGGTTGTATATCACTTCGCATAACGGACCTCCTTTTTAACAAATATGAAGGATTTTTTGGCATATTGCAACAAATATCACTGTGATACAAAAAAACAAGTAATGATTTCCTACTTCAAAAGTTTTGAGGATAGCGCTATTTACAAATGCATTTTCCAATAAAAAGGTTAGAAACGGCAAAAGTTACAATTTGGATATCTATGAATTGTTCTACAAGTAAATCTATACTTTATAATCTAGAGCTATTGATAGTGAAATAACCTAAAAAAACTCCCTTTTCACACTTAAGGAAAATAGGGGATAAACTCATTATACTAAAATTGAAATTAATTAGAGCCTAAAGCACCAACTACCGGATGTGGAACATAAGGCTCTTCCAAATACGCAACTTCTTCAGCCGATAAATTAACCGACAATGCACCAACTGAATCTTCAAGATGTGAAATTTTAGTAGCACCAATAATAGGAGCAGTAACTGGTTCTTTTTGTAGTAACCAAGCAAGTGCAATTTGTGATCTTGATACCTGATGCCTTTCTGCTAATTCTGCAACTCGTTCCACTACAATTCTGTCTGTATTTTCAGTTGCACCGTATTTAGATTTTTGAACTTCATCTGTATCAGATCGAAGTGTAGATTCTGACCAATTACGTGTCAATCTACCTGATGCAAGTGGACTATATGGAATTACTCCAATTTTTTCTTCTTTACATAGGGGTAACATCTCCCGCTCCTCTTCACGGTATATAAGGTTCAGATGGTTTTGCATCGAGACAAATTTGGTCCATCCATTTTTCTCTGCAACATGTAGAGCCTTTAAAAACTGCCATGCATACATAGCGGATGCACCGATATATCTTACCTTACCAGCCTTCACTAAATCATGAAGTGCCTCCATTGTTTCTTCGATTGGTGTGTTATAATCCCAACGATGAATTTGGTATAAATCCACATAATCTGTTCCAAGACGTTTAAGGCTTTTATCAATTTCATTCATAATATGCTTTCTGGAAAGTCCTGAACCGTTTGGACCTTTGTGCATTGGGAAATAAACTTTTGTAGCAAGTACTATTTCGTCTCGATTGGCATAATCTTTTAACGCTCTACCAACAAATTCTTCACTAGTACCATCTGAATAGACATTCGCCGTATCAAAAAAGTTGATACCTAAGTCTAGTGCTTTTTTAATGATTGTACGGCTACTCTCCTCATCGATTACCCATGGATGGATCCAACGCTTTGCATCTCCAAATCCCATACAACCAAGGCAAAGTCTAGAAATTTCTAATCCTGTATTTCCAAGTTTTGTGTATTTCATTTTTAAATCCTCACTTTCAGAAATATG
The DNA here is from genome assembly GCF_023115465.1 of Gottfriedia acidiceleris. NCBI lineage: Bacteria > Bacillati > Bacillota > Bacilli > Caryophanales > Bacillaceae > Gottfriedia > Gottfriedia acidiceleris. The sequence goes on from NZ_CP096034.1 coordinate 3,477,130, forward strand.
TAATCTATTAATCTTAAAGTTTTGGTTGAACAAGCTCTCTAAATCAAACTATACATGGACTATATCACTAACATTATGATTGATAATCTCTACTAATTTAAATTCCCTGTTCTCATATTCAAACTTCAAGATGCAACAATTTCCAATTCGATCTTGTTGTGAAATAGAGCTTTTATGTTCCCAGTACCTCATAAAGTTTCTCAATGCTGCTCCATGAGAAACAGCTAATACCACTTCATTATCTTCTTCCATTATTTTTTGACATGTAGTAGCCATTCGTTGTTGTAGTTCTTTTTGGTCTTCTCCGCCAAACTTAACAAAAAAGTCGCCATACGGTAATGGTGGATTTAAATCTTCACTTTCACCTTCAAACGTTCCGAAATTCCATTCTTTTAATCCTTTTAACCTTGTATACGGCAATTCTGTCACGATCTCCAGCGTATCACTCGCTCTTTCTGATGTAGAACAATAGGCATGATCGAAAATAATATTTTGTTCTTTAAAGTACTTTGAAGTAGCCTCTGCCTGTTTAATTCCTAATTCTGTTAGAGGTGAATCACACCACCCTTGAATCTTCCTTCTTTTATTAAATACTGTTTGTCCATGTCTCATTAAATAAAAAGTCTTTTTCATTTGGATCCCCCTTTTGAATCTTAAAAGTACATTTTAAAAATCAAGTGGAACGAATTCAATTGACCTTTTTAGCCTAAAAAATTACTAAGAACTTACAATCTAATATTATCAATATATTATTATTAATCGTTAGCATATTCCTCTCATATAATTGCCTAATACTCTAAAGTTCCAGAAAAAATTTAACTAACTGACAACAAAAAAGCCCAAACCTTAGTTATATTTAGGTTTGAGCTTTTGGGTTATTCTAACAATCTACTTAAGACGTTGCTGTTGCAGTGTATTTTTCTTCCAAAGTCTTCTTTAAAAATGCTGCTAATTCGAGCATTCCGAATTTTCCAGCTTTTTCTTCTGCATCTGAGTTATAGTTCGTATTTGTATTAATATCGTAAGTAAAAATTGTCCCTTCAGCATTTTTGATAAATTCGATTCCAGCAACTTGAACATTATTTTTAGCTAGAACCTCTTTATATTTATTTATAATTTCGTCCTCAAAGCCTTCAATGATTTGGAATTTAGGCTTCTCTTCTACTTCTTCTCCTACTGGGCAGAATAAATCACCAATTTGGCATGCATCCGCTGGGCATAGTTCAAACCCTTCTGAAGTATCTACTTTAACAGCATAAACAAAGTTTCCTCCTACAAATTCGCAACGAGTGATGTAGCTTTCAGGTGATTGGATATATTCTTGAATAAGTGTAATACCATCGACTGGTTCTTCAAAAGTCGGTCCATCAACATAAGCTTTTAAAGCATCAACACTATGGAATAACTGGACACCTAATCCTTTACCAGCACGATTGTGCTTCGTAATAAATGAATGTCCTTCAAAGCTATTAGCTGCTTTAAGAATGTTTTCTTTACCGACAGCTGCAATCGTTTTTGGTGTTTTAACACCATATTTGTTTAACTCTAAATATTGTAAAACCTTACTAACTTCTAGCTTCAAGGCATTCGTTCCATTTAAAACCGTACGACCATGCGCTTCAAGCCAAGCTAATACTTGCCCAGTAAATTCAGCAGCAAAACGATGATCACGTGTATGAGAAGAAGCACTCATTCGGCTATAAAAGATCCCTTCTGGTGGTTCTGTTGATAAATCTACCGTACCTTCATCTAAATGCCATTCCTCATAAGGAACTCCAAGCTCCTCTAATCTTTTTGTTAAATGGATTGTCCACTCACTGTTTTCATGTATTACATATACCTTACTCATTTTAATATCCCCTTTCTAGCTTTTTATTAAACTACGTTTTTGTTCTACTAATGGCATAACCTGCTTTGAAAAGCGTTCCATTTCCTCTAGTTGAGGTGAAAATTGTAATAATAATAAGTCTAAGTCAGCTTCTTCATATTGTAAAATTCGGTCTGCAATTTGCTCTGGTGTCCCTACTAGATTTGGTCTTAGACCACGATTTGAAACTGAGTAATCTTGTAATTGTATTTGTTGCTCTAATTGTGATTTTGTCGTGAAGTCTTTAAAGCCAGCATAACCGCTTGAATCTTTCACAGTCGTAATTTTTTCAAGCTCAGCCAAAGCCTCTTCTTCTGTATCTCTACAAATAACATAAGCAGCCATACCGAAAGAACTTAAAGGTGCATTGCCAGTTTGTTCACGACGTACCTTCATATCTGTTACTTTCTGTTTAATTTCTTCAACTGTTCCACCGTGCATCACATATGCGTCACATTTTTCAACAATTGTTTGCTTGCCTTTTTCACTTTCACCACCTGCATAAAGAATCGGATTTGGTCTTTGAACAGGTTTAGGAGCAAGCTTCGTACCCTTTAAATCATAAAATTTTCCTGAATAATTGAATGTTTCTTCTGTCCATAAGCCTTTTAAAACATCAATAAACTCCTCTGTACGAGCATAACGATCATCATGTTCTGTAAAAATACCGCCATATTGACGAGCTTCTTCTGCCCACCATGCAGAAACTACGTTTAGCGTAAAACGGCCGTTACTGATTTGATCGATATTAGCAGCCATTTTAGCTGTTACGGCTGGATTATGAAAACCTGGACGAATCGCGGTCATAATTTCAATTTTTTCCGTCACTGCAGCAAGTGCCGCTGCTGTTGACCAGGCTTCAAGTGAATCATGCTCTGGACCTTTAATATCGTTTAAATATAATTCAGCGATTAAAGTAGTCGAGTATCCCCATTTTTCAGCTGATTGAATGACCTCTTTAGCATAATCAAATGTTGGTGGCATGCTTTCGTCATCCACATTACGTAACCATCCTCCAAAAATCGGTAACCAAAAACCATATTTCATTTCTATTCTCTCCTTTATCATTAAAATTATCTAGTTTTCTCATTGGTTAAGTTGGGATTATATTTGTTTAACCTCCTGCGTAAATAAATAAAAAATAGAAAAAGCCTCCTTCATTCAGAAAGAGGCATCGGAAACAATTGTTTTCGACTTATCTATCAGAATGATTTCATTCTGCAGGAAGTGGCACCGTTCCTTAAAAAGGAGGTTGCCGGACGTCATAGGGCCTGATCCCTCGGTCACTCTCGATAAGTTTGAATTATGTAATTTCTTTAACTGAATCTTAAATCCTAGTAAACAGATTGTCAATAATGGAATTTAAACATTTTTATTAAGACAGCGCTTTCATTGTTGTATTTATTAGTAAAGATAAAATTTTATAATTATTTAATTAACATTCAATCGAAGTTAATACATAGTACCAGTTCCCTTTAAGTTCACTTCTGATTTTACTCGAAATTCAAGTTTCGGATAAATTTCTTCCCACTTATTTATTTCTTTTTTTGTCACTCCGTATTTTGCTTGAAAGTTTAACCCAAGTCCAAGTGGATCAACATTTAATTCCTGTAGCCGTTCTAGAAATTTTTTTGTTCTTGAGCTCATAAATATTGATGCTATTTTCTCATACTCTTTCAATTCTCTATTTTGATGTATTGATTTTTTAGATTCCTCAATAAATCCTTTTACCTTTATATGAACGTCTACATATGGCTTTTTATTTTTGGGCACAACGATTTCCATGTCAGTTTTCGTATTTCCAGCACTTACGTAAAATTGATTTTTTCCTTTTCCAACATTAATTAGTGTTGTTTTTTCTGGATTTAAAAGCTCATTAAGTAATCTTGTTTCATCGCGATTTAATACAGCTTTAAATTTTGTTCCTTTAAAAACTGCGGAAGTATTAATTTTAAAGGAACTATCGAACGGTTCAAGAATAGGTAAATATGGATCTATACCGTTTTCCTTCAATCGCATATAATAATCATTAAGTATCTCTGTCATTACATATGGTGACCTATTTAATTCTTCATTAAAAGCTAACACAACAGCGTTACCCGCTAATCTCTCTGATTTAACCTTCCATGATAAAGCTTCTTTTGCAGATGGTTCTCCTACAGCTACATAAGCAACTCCTTGAATATCTGGCCGTTTAATAAACCACTTCATCAAATCAATTTGGTTTACAACTAGTAGCTCTTTATCGATAGCGATTATCCTACAATGAGCAAAATCCAATTTTTTATCTACTAAAGATTGGATTATTCTAATTGCCTCAGAAACTGAAGTTGATTTTTGAGAGATAATTTGAAAATTAGACCTTCCTGCTCCAACTTGTGCTGAAGGGATGGCTAATTTCACTGACACAAGGTAGACGCCATTTTCATCTGTTTGATCGATTCCTATGCCTACGACAAAAAAACGTTTATCAACATCGAGTAATTGGCAACCAGACATAAAACTTAATTCCATAATTAACAATAACGTTAAAATACGTTTCATGCTCTTTGCCTCCGAGATAAGAAAAAAATTAAACCTACTAATATGACTTCAGCAGGAAAACGGATATTTTGCCATATTTTAATAAGATCAAATAATTCTCTTTCGTTAGTAATCATCTGCAAAATCATCGTAAGGACTCCAAAAAATAGTAAGATCATATATCCATAAAATTTCCTTTTTTTAGCAGGTTTCAAATTATAATTAAAGAACATTCCTTCAAATAGTTTTAAACCAACATGCCATGTTAATATGCCAAAGAGCAGTGATAACAAAAGGAATATATAAAGCATCAAATATAGCACTCTTTCGATAAACCCATATTCCATCCTAAGAGAATCAGTTATGAAAATCCAAGGAAACACTACATCATTAACTCCTTTAACACCTAAAAAAGCAATTGGGACGAAAAATGTAAAACTAATTACAATCAATCCGATTAAAGGTAAAATCCACAAAAATCTAACAACCTTTTTAGTATCAAGATAACGATTGAGGATAACTAGATTTATATAGCCTATAAAAAAATAAGTAGAAGCCGAAAGAGAGCTATAATTAGGCATTTGCCAAAAGTAATGGAGTATTCTTTTAATATGGACGAAATAAAAATATTTGCTTGCCATAGCTTTATAAACAATGAAAAAAACAATTGGAGTAGCTATAAGAACCATTATTTCAATAACGTTGAGTATTGATTTTGTATGATTATTTGCTCCAAAAATAACAATAACTAGAAAAAAAACTAAAACGTATTTCATATTCAACTCAGTAATTAAATACAGTACAGTTATATAAGTGAAAGAAATTAATACAAAAGCCCCGGCAGCCAACCACATTACGCCTAAAAATGCTAAGTAAGTGTTTTTTAAAAGCTTGGGTAATCTATTGTTAAAAATTTCGGGCAATCCTTTATTAGGAAATTTACTTATTCCAATCGTAAAAAAGTAAATAAAAATTCCACCAACGAAAACACCCAACAACATCGATATAAGAGACCCATTAAAACGCTCGCCAATTAAAACCATTGGTGCATTGATAATAATGTTCAACATCATTGTTAACAGTACAGTATAGTAAAAGTGACGAGTCAACTAGCTTTGCCCCTCCTTTGGGTTCTCAGAAATCGTTTCAACTTTGTCGGAAGATCCCCATGCAATCGCTAAAAAAGGAGTCCCAAAGCTTCGCTTATTAGCTAAATAACATATAAGTACAAGCATACCTCCAACTAAACCGACCATTCCAAATAGAGTTGCTAATAAAATCAGTGGGTATCTAATACATCGAATTGAGAAACTCATGGAACTAATTGGTATCGTAAAGTTAGAAATGGCGACAAATGCTGTAATAATAATCATGATGGAACTTACAAGTTGTGCTTGTTGTGCAGCTTGACCAAGAATAAGTCCACCAACAGTCGTAGCTGTTGGGCCAATTACTCTTGGTAGTCTAATACTAGCTTCAACTAACATTTCAACAGCTAACATCATAAAAAGCACTTCAAAAATTGATGGATAAGGAACTCCTGCCCTACTACCCGCAATCGTCAAAGTAAGTTGTGACCTTAATATTTCCGGATTATACGAGGTAATCGCAACATAAAAAGCAGGTAACACCAATGTAATAAAAAGGGCTAAATATCGTATTGATTGCAAAAGTTTTTTTATCCAAAATGAATGGTATAAGTCATCCATTGAGGAAATAAAATCAAAAAATACTGTAGGCGTACTTAAAGAGAAAGGTGTTCCATCCATAACAATAATCACCTTACCTTGGGCAAGATTTAAAACAGTTCGATCAGGTCTTTCTGTTATCATCATAGTAGGAAATAAATGCATCTTTTTATCAGAAAGTTTACTTTCTAATTGACCAACTGCTTGAATTACATCAACCTTTACCCTCTTGAGCCGGCTTTTTAATTCATCAATTACCTTTTTATCTGCATAATCAACATCATAAAGTATTCCTATATTTGTTTTTGTGATTGTTCCAACTGTTTGATATTCAATGCTTAATTTACTTGAAGGATATCTTTTACGAATTAGCGCTATATTTGTACTTAAGTCATGAGAAAAAGCTTTTTGTGGTCCATGAACTGAAGTTTCTACTGAAGCTTCTTCAGATTCAGTATTCAACGCACGCATTGCATTAAAAGAATAAATCCCATTAGATATGAAAATTAACACATTACCTGAAATTATATATTCACCTAAATACCTTTTGTTTTGAATCGACTCACAATTAGATAAGGAGAGTAAGTGTAAAAGAAATTTACTTTCTTTATCACAAAGCATAAGTGGTTGGATTATATCAGTTTTAATTTTATCTGCGTCACATAAATCTTGAAGATAAATTAAACAAATTTGCTGTTCGTAATATTCAAAAGCATGGACAACTAAATCTTTTGACGCCTCAAATTCTTGCTTAAGCGCATTTATTACTGCAAGTTGACTCCTCATCGTATGCTTCCCTCCTTATATTTTCTTTTCATATTTTTTTAGTATATCAAATTAAAGTCTATCCATTCTTATCAAATTCCTGTTTTTCCCTTTTTTGGATATATTTAAATTAGCTATTTTTTCTTTTTTTAAATGCCTTGAACCTTATTAGTATGCTAAATTCAGATTCTTGCTTTTTTCTATACGAATTAATATGCAAATGTTAAATTGCGAATCTAAATCTATCCATTAAACTTTATTAATAAAAAACACAAAGTAAAGCTTCTTAAGTAATCGCCTATTAGCTTATTTAAATTAAATAGTATAAAATACTCAAATGGTTCAATAATAATTTTTGTACCTACCTCTTTATAAGGAGATTAGTATGAATTTATTTGAGAAGGGAAGTAAATTTATAATGGGAGTATTAAGTGGAAATCCACAAAATGAACCGTTACATTACGGAGAAGTTTACGGACTATGGAGTCACCTATCAGCTACTAAAGCGGGTGTAGATACTTACCAAGTTTATATTAACCATACTGGCGATGAAGAATTAAGAGCATTTTTAAAACAAGTAATTGAAAGTTCAATGAAACCTGCAATTAAAGAAATTGAAGAAGTACTTCTACATAATGATATTGCAGTCCCTCCTACTCCAGCGGAACGACCAGAAGCAGATTTGGAACAAATTCCAGCTGGTGCTAGATTTCAAGATGCTCAAATCGCTTACATGGTTGCTGCTGGAATAGCTGCTGGAGTTACAGCTGATGCTACATTAATGAGCCAATCAATTCGCGAAGATATTGGTATTATGCTAGCTAGTTTCGGTGCAAAAAAAGCAAAAGATGGTGCAGCACTACTACAAATCATGAAAACAAAAGGCTGGTTAGTTCCACCACCACTTCACTTTGAAACAAAACAACAACAACATTAAAAAAAGTCCACCTATTAATTAGGTGGACTTTTTTTGTTTACGGTAGTGCGCTTATGCTAAACATCAAATTTTATCTACACAAATATGAATATTAGGGGCTTCTGTTACTTAGTAATGAAAGTCCCTATTTTTTTACTTTTAAAAATATCTTCTGTTCCTGCTTCCAATGCCGTCTTGTAATATGAACATTTATGCTGGATTATTTCCATTGTTCTTTTTAATTCTTCCATCTGTACTTCTACACTAGCTTTTCTTTCCAAAAACATGTCATATCTTTGTTGTAATGTGGAGTCCCCTTCTGAACACGTTAATTTGGATTACTTAAATTGAATGAATGAAAACAAAATATGTTAGAAATAAAATTAAGAAATTAATAACAACCCCCAACACCTTGAAATTGTGTAAACCAAGAAAAAGTACAGACTGAAAGAATTCCCCCCCACCCTGTACTTCTTCATTTTATTTCATTCGTTTTTTATATACCTTCATCGAAATTACATAAAACATAATCCCAATTCCAACTAGCCATAACAATGCTGTTACAATTGCACCATAATCCGGCTGCCCAGCTAAAAGGGAACGTACACTTTCGGCAATTGGTGTCATTGGCTGATTTTCGGCAAAAACTCGAAGTTTGCTACCCATATTATTTGTTGGAACAAAGGCAGAACTAACAAACATTAAGCCCATTAGTAGATAAGAGAACACGCTCGCACCTTCATACGATTTGGACATTAGCCCGCATGCTACTGCAATCCAAGTGAAAGAAAATACGGTAATCAGGATCATACCAGCTGCTAATAGCCACTCCACAAAATTTGCGTGAGGACGGAATCCCATGATAAAAGAAATAAGAATCACTGCAGCAACTGATAATAAGTTTAATATTAAAGTTGAGATGACATGCCCTCCCAATATCGATGACTTGGCGATTGGCATGGAATGGAATCGATCAAAGATTCCTTTAGTCATGTCTGTGTTCACTCGAACTGCTGTATAGGAAATCCCCATTCCAATACACATAAGCAACACACCTGGAACAATAAAATTCACATAATCTACTTTATCCATTGTCATTGCACTTCCGAAAATATAGACAAAAGCAAGCATAAGCATAATTGGCATGAAAATCGTTGTAATAATTGTGTCAATACTTCGAAGTGAATGCTTCATCACCCGACTACTCATCGTAATTGTATCGCTGAAAAAATGGTTTCCACTCATTACTATTCTCCTTTCTTTCCGGTAACAGCAAGGAAAATTTCCTCAAGGTTCGGCTGTTTTTCTACATATTCCACTTTTTTAGGGGGAAGAATTGCTTTTAATTCATTCAATGTACCTTGAACGAGAATCTTTCCTTCATGTAAAATCGCAATGCGGTCAGCCAGTTGTTCGGCTTCTTCTAAATACTGGGTTGTGAGAAAAACGGTAATACCAGCTTTCGCCATATCACATATCACTTCCCACAATGCTAAACGTGCTTCAGGGTCTAGTCCAACAGAAGGCTCATCAAGAAAAACAAGTTCAGGTGAGCCAAGTACTGTCATTGCTAAATCCAAGCGTCGTTTCATACCGCCTGAATAAGTAGCAAGAGCACGATTACCAGCTTCAACTAAATCAAAACGTCGTAGACTTTCTTCCACCGCTTCTTTCCGATTAGGCAAGTGGCGAAGTTTTGCTACTAGATCGAGATTCTCACGTCCTGTCAAAATATCATCTACTGCAACGTTTTGTCCGGTTAGACTAATTTTCTCACGTACTTGTTGTGGGTTTGTTTGAAGGTTGGCATTACAAACTTCAATTTCCCCTTTATCCGCTTGTAATAATGTAGTCAAAATTTTAATTATAGTTGTTTTACCGGCACCATTAGACCCAAGTAATGCGAAGACAGTGCCTTTTTCCACTTCAAAATCTACACCTTTTAGAACCTCAATTTCTTTGAAAGATTTTTTTAGCCCTTTCACTGAAATTGCTGTATTGCTCATAATCATTTCCCTCCCATATATGAAGTTGAAAGCGCGTTTCACTGCGTCCTAGCGCCTACAACTGTTTTAGCTATTTTTTTTACCCACACGATCTAGAATGCTTTTGTTCAAATTATTGCGTAACTTATCATCCCATCTTTTTGCTTGATCTGTAAGTCCATTAGCAAATGCTGTTAAGTCTTCACCTGTTACTTCCAATACGTCTTTGCCATCTGCCGCACCAGCTTCAAACAAATCAATGAGATCATATTGGATTCTCAGCATATCCATGCCACTTCCAGAGGCGAAACTCCACATATAGTTGCAGATTGTTTTGTAGGCTTCTGAGTAGTTTCCAGGCAAAGCTTCTACACGCGCCATCATTTCTTTGTACTCTTTTTTGTCATCAAGTATCTTTTTGATAAAATTTATCATGATATTTAACCCCCAAATTTATTTTTTATTCGTCCATATTTTTACTTGCTGTTCTACTCTACTTTCAATGTCTTTTTTCAAATCTACTTGCCTTCCTAATATACTTGCCGATTCTCCATCTAGTTTTGAGATAGCCATCAATTCGTCAGCAAATGCCGCCACGTCTTCACCCGTAACATCTAGCACATGCTTGCCTTCTGCTGAACTTGCTTCAAACAGTTCATACAAATTGATAATTTCTTCACCAAATCCATATCCGAAATTCCACATGTATTTTTGAATCTTTTTGAAAACAAATGCGTAATCTTTCGGAAGGGCATTCACTTTTTTCATAAATGCTTTATATTCCTTCTTGCTTTCTAAATCGCCAATGATTAGCTCTATAAATTTCTTCATTTTACTTCTCCCCTTTTAAGCTATTTATTTTTGATGAAACAAAATCCCATTTTTTCCAAAATTGCTGTAATTCCTCATGCCCAGCTTCGGTTAATGAATAAAACTTACGAGGCGGTCCCATTTCAGAACGTTTTTTCTCAATATTTACTAATTCCTTCTTTTCCAGCCTAATCAAAATCGTGTAGACTGTACCTTCGACAACCTCTGTAAAACCTAAATCATTAAGCAGACGAGTAATCTCATAGCCGTAAGTATCACCTCGACTAATGATTTCCAGTACACAACCTTCTAACGAACCTTTGAGCATTTCTGTTAAATTTTCCATGACTTACACCTCCTCTATTCCTTGGTTAAATTAGTTTTCGGTCTATATTGAATAGATAAAACCAAATTTCATGCTAATTAGTAATACAGATATTCAGTATCACCTAGTACCAGTTAAAAAAAATATCTAACAGCCTATAGATCAAGGATTTCATATGATAATTTTTACATGAGCTATTTTTAGCTATTTAGCGTGACTGATATTCAGTATCACCTAGTACCAGTTAAAAAAAATATCTAACAGCTTATAGATCAAGGATTTCATATGATAATTTTTACATGAGCTATTTTTAGCTATTTAGCGTGACTGATATTCAGTGTTACTTAGTAATAGTATATTGTATTACTAAGTAGAGGAAATGTGAACCGTTTTTTTAAAAAAATTTTATAAACATTCCTAACTATTTAGTATCACAGATATTCAGTATTACTTAGTACCACTACATAGTAACACTATATAGCTTAATTATCAAGTTGTTAACAAAAAAATTAAATGTTTTGTTTTATCATTAAAAGTAATTAGCAATTTAAATAAAATATTACCTTTTGTGTAAAAGTTTATACTTCCTGGTATAAGCTTTTATAGTAATCACAAAAATAGAAATAGAAAAATAATTGACTTATATGAATACTTGCTCATATAATGATATTAAACATATGAATTCTTGCTCATATATACATATATTTAACATGACAGATTATAGGAGGAAACTCTCATTGATGAATGATAATATTCAACCATGCGAACAAAATCTTGAAAACAAACAACATTTAGATGAAGAAACATTGTTTGTAGTCTCTCAAACATTTAAAGCTTTAAGTGACCCAACTAGAATACGGATCTTAAATTTATTATGTACGAAAGAACATTCAGTTAATGAGATTGCAGATATTTTAGATTTAGGTCAATCGACCGTTTCACATCAATTGCGATTTTTAAAAAATTTACGATTAGTCAAGTTTAGACGTGAAGGTACTAGTCTCTTCTATTCACATGACGATAACCACATTATGAATTTATTAAAACAGGCAATTGAGCATGCTACACATACTTAATGTCAATTTTAATGAGGGGGAATGAAAGTGGGACATAATCATGAACATACTCATACTCACAATACAAATAAAAAAGTATTACTAATTTCATTTATCATTATTACAGGGTATTTGATTATTGAGGCAATTGGAGGTTATCTAACGAATAGTCTTGCACTATTATCTGATGCTGGTCATATGTTAAGTGATTCAATCTCACTAGCAATCGCGTTAGTGGCATTTAAATTAGGTGAGAAAGCAGCAAGCAAAAGTAAAACCTTTGGTTATAAACGATTCGAAATACTTGCAGCAGTATTAAATGGTGTCACATTAATTTTGATTGCACTCTATATTTTCTACGAGTCGATCAAGCGTTTCACAAATCCACCTGAAATAGCGTCAACTGATATGCTAATAATTAGTGTAATTGGTTTATTAGTTAATATACTGGTGGCCTGGATTATGATGCGTGGTGCAGACACCGAAGAAAACATAAATATGCGCGGTGCTTATTTACATGTCTTAAGTGATATGCTTGGTTCAGTTGGTGCGATTATTGCAGCACTACTAATGATTTTCTTTCGTTGGGGCTGGGCAGATCCTTTAGCGAGCGTGATTGTTGCTGCTTTAGTATTGAGAAGTGGCTATTATGTCACAAAAGCTTCAATTCATGTGTTAATGGAAGGAACACCAAATGAAGTCAATTTAAACGAAGTGATTCAACTAATAGAAAAAACAGATGGGATTGAAAGTGTACATGATTTACATCTTTGGACGATTACAAGTGGTCTAAATGCCCTTTCTTGTCACGCAGTGGTGGATGACCAATTAACAATTGAAGAGAGCGAAATTATTTTACGCAAAATTGAACATGACCTTGAACATAAAGGCATTATGCATGTCACAATTCAATTAGAAACTGCTGCTCATAAACACGATAATTCAATCTTATGTCAAATAAAGAACGAACCATCCCCCCATTATCATCATCATTAATAGAACTATAAAAGAGATAGATAGAATCTATCTCTTTTTTGTTTTCTTAATAGTTCACAAAAATGTGGAAAAAGCCACGTCGGGTTGATTACTCTTACTGTTTATAAATAATAATGAATATTCTCCCATTCATTTGGAAAATTAAGTAAAAAAGGATGATTTTATATGCAACTTGATTTCGTTTGGAAAGCAGCTCTAATTGTAATCATAGGATCGCTTCTATTAAGAATTGCAGGAAAAAACTCAATTTCTAAATTAACAGTTTCTGAGCTTGTATTAATGAGTACTATTGGTCCATTACTAAGTCGTCCTATTGAAAACAAAAGTCTTTGGACAAGTATTGGCGTTGCTTCCATTCTTATACTAACCGTAATTGCGTTTCAGTTCCTTAAATTAAAATCAAAATCATTTGAATCGTTATTTACTGGTAAGTCTACGATTATTATTGAAGATGGGGTCTTAAATATAGAGAATTTGAAAAAGGCACGTCTAACAACTGAAAATGTAAAAATGCGTTTATACCAGTTAGGCATTAATTCTTTTGAAGATGTAGCTTCGGCTTCAATCGAAGCAAATGGTCAAATTGGATATAAATTAAAACCAAACTCACAGCCCGCAACTAAACAGGATATTCAAAATTTAGTGAGATTAATTGAAACGACAATTCTTAAATCTAATTGAAGTTAATCTTTACTAGTTAATGTTGGTTAAATAAAAAAGGTCTGTTTTTAACAGACCTCATGCTGTTGAAAAACTACCTTGTCAATTAATTATCAAATTTTCGTGAAAGGAGTAGAGTGATGTTGATTTCCATTACAGGATGCTCGCTTTCCATGGGGCGAGATTCTTTAGCCTCCTCGGCAAGCCTGTGGGGTCTCAGCCTTCCCGCTTATCCCATAGGAGTCGAACATCCCTCCATTCCAATCAACTTATTCATCAAAAAATGTCTGCGATAAACCCTAATCAAATAGCCTTTCCTTAGAGTAATCTAACTTTAATCAGATTGTAGATCAATTAATATTGAACATTTATTAAACTAAACAATCGAATTTGTTTTCTAAAAAAGGCTTATAATATTTTTAACGTCTAAAAAAAGCATTTCTATTGTTATTGAAATAATGAAATTGCTCAAACATATTAACATTTATAACCATTAAAAGATCATTCAAAAAATGCTAATTTATAATTATGAAATGTTCACTTAAAGTCCGTTTTCCCTATTGACGATTTTATATTTCAACACTCTGAGGTCTGTTTTTAACAGACCTACTTTTAAAACTATCCCCAAACATCTAAATAATAAGCACCAAAAATAAGAAAAATGAGAATTAAGGCAATCGATAAATAAACAACTAAAATTCTTGAAAATCTAAATGTTTGATTATTAATATCATTTCCTTTAATAAAATAACTTATTGTTGAAATGAGTAAGGCAACTATTCCAACAATTATTGATGATAACCCTATTATCTTTGATAATGCATCTCCCATTTTTGCATTAGAAGTCATCGTTGAAAAATGAAGATTAGTGATTAAGAAGCCTACTCCCATTATCGTTATGCTTGTTCTTACCCAAGCAAGATAAGTTCTTTCATTTGCTAAATGCTGTTGTATATATTTAGAATCAATTGTTTCATACTGTTTTTCTAACGCGTTATTCATATTCATACCTCTGCATCTAGTTATTTCTTAAATTATTAAAGGTTTACTAGCTTATTCCCCTTTTCTATTGAATCTTGTTGCTTTCGGTTTCCGAAAAGGAATGTTAAAAATGCTGCAATTACCATCGTAATTGAGATTCCAAAAACTGCAATGCTATATCCACCTGCTGCATTTACTCCCGTATTTTGTATAAGCTTTCCAAAAATAATTGGGGTAATTATACCCGATGAAGTCATTATTCCAAAATAAGTGCCTGTCATAACTCCTCTACGGTGTGGAAGTATACTAACCACTATAGCTGGGCTAAGTGTGTTCACTGTGGCAACCATTGTATTTACTAATGAAAGTAGAATAATAATTGTAACCACCCCATTCATAAGTGGGTATAAAGAATACAACATACCTGCTATTAAAACACTAATTGTAGAAAATAAAATGCGCGATTTCCATATATTTTGTGCCTTTTTATATAAACGATCTGAGATTATTGATAGTCCAATCGCTGAAATAGCCCCAATTAATCCAGAGACAGCAATAACTAATGCAGACTGTTGTTCTGATAACCCTTTTACTTTTATTAGATACGATGGATTAAAAGTAAGCCCAAAGACAATAAACGAATAGGCTATAAATGCAATTAAAGTCGTAAATATAAATTTAGGAGATCGCAATGCCTCCCATACTTCTTTTCTATTATTCTTTGTTTTGTTTTCAATCGTACTTACTTCGTATTGTTCAGAAATAGTTGGTTTCATTCTACCTAACCATATCCAACAAATAAACCAGAGAAAGCTAAAAATACCAGAAATAAAAAATGCATTTCTCCAACCATAAATTGATATTAAAGAAACGATGATAGGAGCTGTTACTGCTATTCCAACAACATTTCCAAAACTAATAATGGATATAGCGAATCCACGTGATTCTGGTTTAAACATTTTACTTATATGACTAATTGCGGTTGCCATATATGCCCCTTCACCTGCACCTAATAAAACTCTACTTAAGATTAGAACAGGTAGGCTTGATGCAAACAAAGCCATAGATTGTGCGATTGTCCATACAATGGCCATAATAGCAAGCGATTTACCAGTACCTATGCGATCTGAAAAAGAGCCACCTACTATCCCAAATATTGAAAATAACCAATAAAAACTACTTCCTAAAATACCAAACTCTGTAGAGGTTAAGTTCAAGTCTTGGGTAATATGTATACCAGCTAAACCTAAGATTGATTTGTCAGCAAAATTAATAATAGCCATTAGAAAAAGTGCAAATAAAATAATCCATTTCGCCCAACTTTTCATCCAAGCTCCTGCCTCTCGTAAAATTCAAAGCTTTTTTTCATTAAAAGGATTTACATTCATACTTTCTGAAAATAGCACCTGCTATGTTTTTTTATGCTAAGCATATTTAAGCAGGTGCTTATTTTCACTATTACTTAGGGAATAACGATATTTATATAACGGTCGAAATCATCTAAAAGTGATAAAAATTCATTCAATTTCGTTTGGTTACCTGAAATGATTAAGTTACCTGCAGTTACTCCTTGTTCTGTTGAGAGTAGACCTAGAACAATTCCGTAAAATGTCATTTGATCAATTATTAATGATACATCTGCATGATCAGCTAATTTATTTTCTTTAAAAAACAAAACAGAGTTCTCTAAATAAATCGAATATTTTTGGTTAGTATTTGATAATGTTACATTCATTGTTATATTTTTACCTTCTGCTTTTGGACCATTTAATTTAACTGCTACTAGTTTTAAGAATTCATTTACAGGCATATTTTTAATAACTTCAGAAACATCTAAAGGTGAATTATCTTTGTAAATTCCATTTCTAAGTTCGAATGCGCCAACAAGATAAATATTCCGCCAATTAGCTGACTCTGCTTGATATCCTAATTGTTCGAATGCATCTGCTAATAGATTTTTAGCTTCTGAATTTTCTGGGTCAGCCATTACGATATGTTTTACCACTTGAACAACCCAGCGATATTGACCATTTTCAAAATCAACTCTAGCTTGTCTCAAAACATTTGCTGACCCACCCATATATTCTACATATTTTCGCCCCGCTTCTACTTGCGGTAATGGATCTAAATCGGAAGGATGAGCACTATAAAAGCCTAAATAATAATTGTAAACACCCTTTGAATTATGCTTCAAAGTACCATAATATCCACGATTCCCCCAATAGGTATCTAATGCTTTTGGGAGTTTAATTGTTTCAGCTATTTCATCCATTGTATAACCGAGATTTGCTAAACGCACAGTCTGATCGTGTATATATTTATATAAATCGCGTTGAAGTTTTAAATGTTCTATTACATTATTTTTCTCCCAAACTGGCCAAGCATGAATCATAAGTAATGCATCAATATCTTCCGTTTCAAATAGATCAATCGTTTTATCTAAGGCATTTGCCCAAAGTAAAGCATCTCGGGTTTTTGCCCCCCTTACTGTATAGATTTGATGCATTAATTTATTTGCGTTCTCTGAAACGAATAATACTTTGTAATCTTTTATATAAAAATGCATTTCAGCTGGTGCTTCTGTATTTGGCGTTAATAAAAACTTAAATGTTATACCATCGATTTCCATCAATTGGATTTCGTTTACTATTTCAACGTTTGGTTCCACAAAACTGGTCTTCCCTGCAGTCATTGTTGGTCCAATACCTACTGATACAGAGCCCTGCGTACCATCTGATAAATTTTTACCAAACTGATACTCCGCTCTACGCGTCATAATCGTACCTAAGAGTACATTTTCACTTAACGCTTCATTTGTAAAGTATTGAGGAACTACGATTGGAATAGTTGGATTTTCAGCATATTTTAGTACTGCTTGAATTCCGCCAAAATGATCAGCATGGCTCTGACTTATGATTACGGCTGTTACTGGCTTTTGTGGTCTATGTTTATAATACAATTCCATAGCGGCTTCAGCAGATTCATTACTTCCTAACGTATCAACGACAATCACTCCATTTTTTCCTTCAATAAAAAAGTTAGTAACCATTGATTGTCCACGAACTTGATATACTCCTTCTACAACTTCAAACAAACCAGATATAGCCTGTAATTGCGCGTTTCTCCATAAACTTGGATTTACAGTCTCAGGTGCAGTGACATTTAAATAGTCCAGCTGTTCTATGTCCCAAACAACTTCACCAAAATCATTTTTAATAATCTTTGCTTCTAATGGTGCAATAAAACCTCTGTTTGCATCAATAAAGTCCTGTCGATCATCAAAATTTAAAGTATCATAGACTGCTAAATTAGCATCTTTTGTAAAAGAAGTTGCGGGTTTTGATTGAGTTAGCACTTTATTTGTCATAAGAACCTCCAAAAATTGTTATAAAAAAATTTTTTAACTAATTTACTTCCATTTTTTCTAAATTTAAATCTCTCTTTAAAATTTTTCCTGTACTATTCTTTGGTAATTCATTTTTAAATTCGATTTGTTTTGGAAGTTTGTACTTAGCAAGTTTGTCTTTGCAGAAATGCAAAATATCATCCTTCGTTATTGATTCATCATTAGACACAACGAAAGCTTTTACGATTTGTCCGTATTCCTTATCAGTAATTCCAAATACTGCTACTTCAACGATTGCTGGGTGTTGATAAATTACTTCCTCTACTTCTCTTGGATAAACATTATATCCACCAACAATAATCATGTCTTTTATTCGATCAACAATATAGATGTAACCATCGTTATCCATCTTTGCTAAATCACCAGTGTAAAACCAACCATTTTTAATGACCTTAGCTGTTTCTTCAGCCATACCAAGATAACCAATCATTACATTGGGACCTTTTACAATTAGTTCACCTATTTCTCCTCTAGGCACTTCAAATCCATTTTTATCAACTATCATATTTAATACGCCTGGGATATTTATTCCGACAGAACCTAATTTTCTTTCTCCTTTTAAGGGATTAAATGCTGTCACAGGAGCTGTTTCTGAAAGACCGAATCCTTCGAGAATAATAGTCTTATATTTTTCTTCAAACCTTTGAAGTAACTCAACAGGCATAGATGCTCCACCTGAACAACATGCGCGGATGGAAGCGAAATACTCAGCTGTATATTCTTGTAGCTGTAATAAAAAGTTATACATCGTTGGAACGCCAGCAAATAATGTCACTTGCTCATTAAAGATTGTATTGATGACCTCACTAGGACTGAATCTTGGAACAATTACTATATTTGCTCCACACATGATTGGTGCATTAATACAGATTGACAAACAGAATACATGGAACATTGGAAGAACAGCTAAAATACGATCATTTTTGTTAAAATCGACCAATTCAACAATTGATTGAGCATTTGATACTAAATTACGATGAGACAACATAGCGCCCTTTGGTTTACCGGTTGTCCCAGACGTATATAAAATGACAGCAAGATCATCTTCTATAATTAGTGGATATTCATTGTCATTTGAATTCTTATTAAGCAAATGCCTCCAACTAAGCTCTGCTTTCGTCGATTCCACATAGTACAGCATTTCAATCTGTTTTAACTCTACTTTAAGAGAATCAATGATTTGATGCATAGTAGAATCTGCAATAACAGCCTTTGCTTGGCTGTTCGAAAGAATAAATGATATTTCGTCTTTGGTAAAGATTGGATTTACAGGAACAACTACGCCTCCTGCACGTAGAATCCCATAATAAGCAGTGACAAAGTCTGGACAATTCCCTAATATCAAGGCTACTCTATCACCTTTTTTGATTCCCTCATGTATTAATTTCGATGCAAGGCATTCAACTTGGGAAAGTAATACACTATACGTGAAATTTATATTTTTAAATGTAATTGCATTATGATTTGGAAATTTCTCTGCACTTTTTTTTAAACTTTCATATAAATTCAAACTCATTACTAAGCCTCCAAAATTCTCAAGTATTAGCATCAATATGAATAAAGCTGAGGCACCATCATCATTTTTGAAGGTGCCTCTTAACTTTGATTAAAATTATGAATTCACTAAGCTGGAGCCTACAACTTCATTTGAAATTTTCGCAATAACTTCAGGTGGAATTTTAAAGAAAATTCCACACGGATCGCTATGAACTAATGCAACAATATACGCCATATTATCGACATTCACCTCAAAGTCAGCAAAGGTACTTGGCAAGCCTACTTTTTCACGGAGATTACGTATAAATAATACAACTTCTGCTAAACATGCTTCTGGGGAATCTGGTATATTTTTTAGGCCTAGTGCTTTTGCAAAATCATTAATTCGTTTTAAATAAAATGGTGCTAGTGATTCCATTACATTTGGTAATAAAACTGCATTTGCTAGCCCATGTGGAATTCCGAATTTTGCTCCAAATACATGTGCTATATTGTGTACTGGAATCGCATTAACTGAGAGACTGAAAGCAGAAATTGCCATTGCACTAGCCATTAACATATTAGATCGCGATGCAAGATTTTCTCCATCATGAACAGCTGTAGGCAAATTTTCTACAATCATTCGAATTGATTGTAGTGCGTATGCATCTGTCATTGGGTTCGATTGAGGAGAGAAATATGCCTCAATTGCATGAGTTAACGCATCAAATCCTGTAAATGCAGTAATTTTTGGAGGCAAACCAATTGTAAGTTCTGGATCTAAAATCGCCATATCAGGGCTTATAAATGTATTCAGGATATTCGTTTTAATTCCAACCTTTTCATTAAATACTACAGCGATTGGTGACACTTCCGCTCCAGTACCAGCAGTTGTTGCAATTGCAACGTGTGGAATTGGAATATACTGAGCTTTTGGCCAAAATTCCATTACATTTCCTACAAGAAGTTCTTCACGAATGTCATGAACTTTATTATGTAGCATCCATTTAATTGCTTTTACTGTATCTAAAACACTTCCGCCACCAACAGCAATTAATGAATCTCCATTACATTCTTTATAGAATTTAGCTCCGCGGTTTATGATTTCACCTTTAGCATCCTGTTCTATGTCCTCAAAAACACCTACTAGCTGTACATCGCTAGGTATTGTCTCAAATAACTCCTTAATTTGATCCGTAATTCCTGCTTGTGTTATTCCTTTATCAACATAAAGAACGGCTCTTTTACCACCAAGTCCTTTAATCATTTCAGGTAACAAAGAGCGAGCTCCAGCTCCACTGTTTACAACTGTTCGAACCGAAAACTGGAAAAATGACGTTATCATGAAATCACCTTCTCTTTTCTGTTTAAGTTTTTTTAATAGATCTATATTCAATTGTTTTTTGTAATTTTTATAATAAGATGCCATACCAAGGTTTTTGACTTAGTTCAGGGGTAAGTGAGCAATGAACATGCTTTACTTGCGTGTACTCGTCTAAAGCATATCGACCAAGCTCACGACCAAATCCACTTTGTTTATATCCTCCAAATGGTGCATCGCTTCTTAACATATGCCAGTCATTGATCCAGACTGTTCCCGCCTTTAATTCTTTTGATATTTGAAGTGCTTTATTTACGTCTTTAGACCAAATACCAGCTGCTAACCCATAAATCGTATCATTCGCAATTTCAATTGCTTCCTCAATCGTCGAATATCGAATGACACAAAGAACAGGACCGAAAATCTCTTCTTGAGCGATTTTCATTTTATTATTAACATCCGCGAAAATCGTTGGTTCAACAAAATATCCATTATCATATCCCTTACCTGTTAAACGTTTACCACCACAAACTAAACGAGCTCCTTCCTGGATTCCAGCATCAATATAAGATAAAACAGTTTCTAGTTGTTGTTCTGAAGCCATTGGCCCCATTCCAGTCGTCATATCAAGCTGGTTTCCAATCGTAATTGAAGAGGCTAAACTCGCTAATCGCTCAACTACTTCCTCATAGATTGAATCATGTACTAAAAGGCGTGTTCCTGATTCACATAGTTGTCCAGAGTGAAGACAGAAACCGAATAAACTACCTGGAATAGTAATATCTAAATCAGCATCAGGTAATACGATCGATGGTGATTTTCCTCCTAATTCTAGAGTGACTCTTTTAACTGTTCCAGATGCTAACTCCATAATCCGTCTTCCTACTTCAGTAGATCCCGTAAATGCTACCTTATCTACATGTGGATGAGTTGCTAGCACTTCACCAACAGTAGCTCCTGGTCCTGAAACAACATTGAAAACTCCTGCCGGGATTCCAGCTTCAGTAGCTAATTCTGCTAGTTTCAAAGCAGAAAGTGGTGTATTTGAGGCAGGTTTAACAACAATTGAGTTCCCCATTGCAAGCGCAGGTGCAATTTTCCACATTGCTAAAAGCATTGGTAGATTCCAAGGTGTAATCGCAGCTACGACACCAATGCCTTCTCGCCATACTTGATTGTTGCTAGGTCCTGGAAAAGGTAGTATTGGCAAAGACTCAACAAATGGATACTCAACAGTAAATTTCGCTGTTTGCTGAAGTAAATCTACTAAATATAAAATATCCAAATTGGAAATTCTTCTTACAGTAGCTCCAGAACTAACAGATTCCAAGAATGCAAGTTCCTCCGAATGTTCGACAATCTTATTCCCGAAATTAATTAAGATTTGAGCTCTTTCTTTTGGTGATTTTTTTGACCAAACTCCCGAATCAAAAGCATTACGAGCAGAAGTAATAGCTGTTTCCGTATCTTCTCTCCCAGCTTTAGCTACCAGAGCGATCACTTCTCCAGTTGCTGGATTTTTCACACTAAACGTTTCACCACTTTTTGCAGGTGTCCATCTACCATCAATATAAAGCGGAAATTCTAATAATTTTTGAGTTGTTTGCATTTAAAAACCTCCTAAAATAGTTATCAAATTAGTTAAGTAGGAAATACAGTAACACCTGAACTCCTTTTGAGAAAACGCTTGCAAATCTAAAGGAATTTTTAGAAAATAATCTTAAGGACTTGTCTTAGTTTAAAAATTGAGAATTATCTGAATTAATTGTATAACTTCACATTTACTAAGTAAAATTAGGATTTGTAATACCTTGTTAGCATTTTTTAATATCTAAAAATAGAGGTTATTTATTATCCAAACGTATTTCTAATATAGTAATCTTTAAAGAGGTGGTCACCATATGCACATTCAAAAACTTAAGATACTTTCTGAGGTCGCTAAAACTGGATCTTTTTCTATTGCAGGTCAAAATCTTCATATAACCCAATCTGGTATTAGTCAGGATATTAAAAAAATAGAAGATGAATTAGGAATAAAAATTTTCGATCGCTCTCGATATGGGGTTGTTTTATCACATGAAGGGGCAAAAATTGTAAATAAAGCAAATGAGGTATTGTTAAAATATGAAGAAATGATTGAAGAGGCAAGAATAATTCTAGAAATACATTCTGGAAATCTAAGAGTTTCTACTATACCTGCTTTCTTTACTTATTTATTAAAACCATTAATAGAATTTAAGAATTTATATTCAAATTTAAACATAGAAATTTTAGAAAATATAACTGAGTATACAGTTGAAGCGGTTCAACAAAATAAAGCAGAGATTGGACTTATATGTATATATGAAAATATTTTGAAAAATATTGAGCTTTTAAATTTTGAAAGGATTCTTGAGGGGACACTAAAGGTTTATGTAAGTAGCGATTCTCCTTTTGCTAAAAAGAAAAAAATTACACCAGAAGAAGTCCTTCAGCAGGCAGTAGTATTATACAATGGTGATTATATCAATTGGTTTGTTCATAATTTTCAACTTAAATTTGGAAAAATGAATATTCTTATATCATCAAATCAAACGGAAGAATTATCACGATTAATCTCCGAAGGATTTGCAATTGGTTTTGCTCCAGATTTTGCTACTAAAAGTAATCCTTATGTTATTGAAAATAAAATTGTTGAAATTGATCTTATAAACTATGAACCTGTTAATGTTGCACTTGGCATTATTCATGGAAAGAATCGAACTCCTTCAAAAATAGAGAAACACTTAATAAATTTTATTAAATCCGAATTAGAATACTATTTAAATTAGAAAACATTATTTATAATTTCTACTCAGTTATAACAAATATCCTCGTGATAATAATTATATTAAATAGTCCATCGAATCAGATAGATTCTCTGGACTATTTTTATTTTTAATCTTTAAATTCTTAGGACATAAAATCACCCGAATACTAGACACTTATTTTAAGTGTCTAGTATTCGGGTAACATTTCAATTTTGACAGTCCTTTATTATTGAACTAAGCATAAGTCAAGGTAATAAGGAATTTCTTATTCATTTTAATTAGTCTTTTAAAAATGTTAGTAACGCTTCATTAAATTCTTTTTGATGAGTTGCGTTTAATCCATGCGGACCACCCTTATTAAAAACGAGCTTACTGCCAGGAATGGACTCATATGTACGTTTTCCACTTAACTCAAAAGGTACGATTGTTGCTTCTCTGATCAAAAAACTTTTTATTCCAAACCATTTTAAAATATTTTAGTATGTTTAAGTTTATTCTATTCGCAACTATTAATATTATAAAATTATTCCAAAAACATTAAATCAATTAATATAATAAACTACAGTTTAAATAGTCTGAATATTAGGTATAAAGCCACTTTTTTTACTTTGGAATATTATGGTAAAATTAGGATGATTTTAACAAGGGAGGGTGCATATGACTAAGACAATAGGTCTTATTTGTGGTAGTTTACGTAAAAACTCTTATAATCGAATCATTGCTCAATCATTAACAGAGATGGCTGATTCCCATCAATTTCGTTGGATCGAGATTAATGATCTACCTTTATTCAATGAAGACTTAGAAACAAGTGTTCCGGAAGCAGTGACATCATTTAAATCTGCTATCCAGGGCGTTGACGGTATCATTATTGTAAGTCCAGAGTACAATTCTGGAATTCCAGGCGTATTAAAGAATGCATTGGACTGGGCATCAAGACCTCGGGAATCAGCTGTTCTTAGTAGAAAACCGGTTGGTTTAATTGGTGCAACTCCTGGTGGATTAGGTACTGTTTATGCTCAAATACAAACCAGAGAAATACTAGAAGCTATGCAAGCTCATGTACTTCCATTTCAAAAAATGCTGATATCCCAAGTACATGAAAAGATTGATTCCGATCATAAAGTACTTACTGACGAACATACAAAACGATATCTTCATCGTTATTTACAACAATTTATCAATTGGATAGATAAAGCTTCTTTATTAGATTAATAGAAGAACCAAGTATTTTTAAAAATCAGTCTAACTTTTTTCCGATTTAGAAAAACTGATTGTAACAAACGAAGAAAATTTGATAATATTCCAGTTTTAAACTTTCATCGATTACTTAATTTTTAGGAGGAATACATAATGTCTGATCTCTATTCTCGTATTAATAAAGATGATGCTGTCGTTCTTTTAGTTGATCATCAAACTGGTCTCATGGCTGGACTAGTGCGTGACTATGGTGTTGATGAATTCAAGAACAATGTTTTGGCTCTTGCTCACACTGCTAAGTTTTTTGATTTACCTGTTATTTTAACAACAAGCTTTGAAAACGGGCCTAATGGACCACTAATGCAAGAATTAGTTGAGCTTTTTCCTAACGCCCCAAAAATAGCTCGCCCTGGACAAATTAATGCATGGGATAATGATGATTTTGTAAAAGCAATCGAAGAAACTGGAAAAAAACAACTTATTATCGCTGGCGTAGTTACGGATGTTTGCGTTGCTTTCCCAGCTCTTTCTGCTATAAAAGCTGGTTATGAAGTATTTGCTGTTACTGATGCTTCAGGAACTTTCAGCAAACAAGTTGCAGATGCCGCCAATACGCGTATGGCACATAGTGGTGTGCAACTTTTGAACTGGTTTAGCGTAGCGTGCGAATTACAACGCGATTGGCGCAACGATGTTGAAGGTTTTGGTACTTTACTTGCTAGTAATCTTCCAGGTTATCAAAATATAATTGGAAGCTATATGGCAACTCAGCGAAATCTGAGTAAACAAAATGTCTGAATTTAGCGCAGCGCTGATTTAATCAGCGCTTTTTTTATTAGATGTAAAGTTGTCATTTAGGATGAGCCAACTCTCTTATGCTTTAATTATGGTTAATCTGTAAAATGGTAGTGCAGGCATAAGCACCCACGCTACCATTTTAGAATGAATCTATTAGCTATTACTTAAGCAAATTATATAAGCGAGAACCAAAGGCTTCTACACTAAATTGGTATAAACACTTACAGAAAGTTTTTTATTAAGTACTCGTTAATTTTGTTATATTCATGCTGGTAAACTGGTCTTCCGATGGTCCCATATATAACCTTGACATTAAGGATTCCTAAATCCTTTAAGAAGTTCAGATACTTTCTCGCTGAGACCCTTGAAATGCCCACAACATTTGCCACTTCTTCGGTTGAAAACGGCACCTCCTTCAATCCCTGAACTGCTTCCCATACTTGCTTTAAAGTATCCTTAGTTAACCCTTTTGGGAGCTCTTCAACTATTGCAGTTTCATCCCTATGTAAAAGATAATTATCGAGCTCTTGTTGGCTGACAGCTTCCAGTTTATCGGTAAACCGGGTCTTTTGCTGATAGCTGACAAGAGCAGCATTGAACCTTTCAAATTCAAAAGGCTTTATTAAATAATCGACAACGCCATACCTTAATGCCTTTTTGATTCGCTCTAGATCCGATGCTGCCGAAATAATGATTACATCGACTTCAAGTTCATTTCTCCGGAGGTATGTCAATAGCTCTAACCCCTGTTTGCCCGGCATAAAAATATCCAGAAGTATAAGCTGTATATCTTCTTTTCCAAGTAAAAGGATCGCATCATCAACTGAATTAGCTACCGTAGTCAAACGGAAACCACCAATTTTTGAAAGGTATCGTTTATTGATTTCCGCCACCATAGGGTCATCTTCAACAATCATTACATTGATCATGCCTTTTCATCCTCTGCTTTATAAGGTATATACACCGCAAAATTCGTTCCCTTTCCCGGCTTAGAAGAAATGATTAGGTCCCCTTCTAGTCTTTCAATAGCCTGAGCTAAAAGATATAGTCCGACCCCGCGGTTATCTCCTTTCGTAGAGAAGCCTTTATCGAATATTTTATTTTGTATTGCGTTCGTCATTCCCATACCTGTATCCTTAACTTCGATTGTTAAAATATCCTCTGCGTAATCAAGCTTTAAGTCAACTTTCTTGACAGGACTGTTCGCTATCGCTTCCATTGCATTATCGACAAGGTTTCCAATAATCGTTATGAGTTCTTGGGTGATTCCCGGGTTCAAAGGCTGGGGGATCTTATTGGAACAATCAAATGATAGTGTTGCACCTGATTCTCTTGCAAAGCTTAGCTTGCCAATCAAAAATCCTGCTAGAACCGGATCCTGGACATTCTTGGTTACAAAGCCCATTTCCATTTCCCGATGGTTAACGGTTTCACTCACATAGTTCGCAAGTGTATCATATTGTTCGGTACGGACAAGGCCAAGAATAACATGCATCTTATTCATGAATTCATGGGCATGGGCACGGAGGGCATCCGCATAATTGCGCACACCTGTGAGCTGTTCGGCCAATAACTGAACTTCCGTTTTATCACGGAATGTAGCGATTGCCCCAACCGGTTGATTACCCACTACTACCGGTACCCTGTTTACCAAAATAGTAACTCCATGCAAATCTTGTTCCTGATCAACCTCAGTTTCTCCAGACTGCAAAATACGGGTTAAGCGGGTCTCAGGCAAATAATCTTCTATTTTGAGTCCTTTTGGATTCCCTTCTAGGCCGGCTTTTTTAAAAAGCTTTTGTGCTGCCCTGTTTACAAGGGTAATTTTTCCTTCTTGGTCGATGGCTATAATTCCCTCACGCACCGATTGGAGCATGGAACTCCGCTCTTCAAGCAGCTTTGCAATAGCGAACGGCTCGAGGCCCAATAGGATTTTTTTGATAAACTTAGCCAAGCCCACCGCACCGGTTACCCCGATTAATATTCCGATTATTGTCCCAATCATCATCCCCATCCGACCTTTATGTACAGCATTCGTTACGTTTTCCAAAGAAATCCCTACCGCAACAGCGCCAACTTGTTTTCCTTTTGAATTCTTTATTGGTGTAAATGCTCGCATGGACGGGCCCAGAAACCCCTTTGAGATAGATATATATTCTTTCCCTTGAAGGACTGGTCCTTCATCTCCTCCCCTGAATCTCTTTCCAACTTCACTGGGATCTGGATGGGAAAGCCGGATTCCTTCCATATCCATGACGACAACAAAGTTAACATGCGTTAAATCTTTTATTTGATTAGCAATAGCTTCTACTTCTGTCGAATTTATTTTCCCCTCAAGAGACCCAATCACTTGCGGGTTAAGAGAAACTATCTTTGCAATATTGAGTACCTTTTCTTTCTGTGTCTCTTCCACACTGGAGGTAATTCTCTTACTGATTAGCAAATCGGTTATACCTAGTGACAAAGCGACAACAAGGCATACAAAAATAATGATGATGGCTTGTAAACTAAATCTGCCCTTTTTCATAATCTCCTCCAGGTTATCTGCTTAATGATAGTATGAATAAGGTTTATCCATTACATACTAAGAGACCGCAAAGCTCTCTGGAAGATCTTTGCAGTCTCTATAATAAATCAACTTAATAGTAAAATTTCACCCGCTACGATTTGATTAAGCAAGGTATAGTAAAGCAATAAAGATGGAGTCAACGAAAACTATTGCTCCATCTTTATTTTTTATCCAATATTTAGGCTCTGTTTTATTAGTAAGGAATAACTCTTATTGGCTTCCCTTTGACTTCTATACTTTTATAGCTACACTCTTAATTTCTTTATACTCAGCTTTCCACATAGCATCTTCTATCGAATTTTCAACATCTTGAATCTCTGTTCTTGCAATACCTTCGTGTATAGCAGCATAGGCTACTTCAATAGCTACGTATTTTGAGACTTCATGTAGCATTTCAATAGATGGCAGCAGGGATGCTCCAGGTTTACTTGTGTCAGACATACTTGCAACCGCATAAGCAGCAGCTGCAAACATTCCTTTTGAGATCACTTCAGCTTTTGCAACAATCGCCCCCAAACCTAGACCAGGGAAAACAAATGCGTTATTTGACTGTCCAATTTCATAGGAAACACCTTTGTATTCTACATTGGCAAACGGGCTGCCGGTTGCAATTAAAGCCTTGCCATCGGTCCACTTAATCAGGTTTTCCGGCACTGCTTCTGTCAATGCAGTCGGATTGGACATAGGCATGATGATAGGTCGTTCTACGTGCAAGGCCATTTCTTTAATAATTTCTTCAGTGAACGCACCGGCTTGTCCAGAAGTACCAATCAGGATTGTTGGTTTCACCCTTTTAACTACTTCCATTAATGAAATGATCCCTTCCTCATTCTTAGCCCAGTCCTTAACTTCATCCACCTTTCTTGCATAAGGCTTCTGGAAGTGCAGAACATCTGGTGTTTCATCTGTTAGTAGACCCCGATAGTCTACAGCCCAGAAACGATCAAAGGCTTCTTCCCTGGTCGATCCTTCTAGAACCATGGCATCTGCCATTTGGTCTGCGTTACCGATGCCGGCAGCCCCTGGTCCAAAGACAATAATGCGCTGGTCCTTCAAGGATTCTCCTGTTACTTTCAAAGCAGACATAATAGCAGCAAGAGTAACTGCACCTGTCCCCTGGATGTCATCGTTGAAGGTAAGGAATTTGTCACCATATTTGTCCAAGATTTTTCGCGCATTAACGTTGCCAAGGTCCTCCCAGTGAATGAGAACCTCTGGAAAGAATTTTCTTGCATTTTGAACGAATAAATCAATGAATTGATCATAACGATCACCTCTTACACGTGCGAATTTGTTGCCAATATACATAGGATCTTCAATCAAAGCCTGATTGTTCGTGCCAACATCTAACACGATTGGTAGAACTCGGGTTGGATCAATACCAGCTGCAGCCGTGTACACTGCAAGTTTACCAATCGCAATATTAATACCGCCTATCCCTTGGTCACCAATACCAAGAATGCTTTCAGAGTCCGTCACGACAATTAAATCAATACCATTACTGGATTTTCCAAGATTATTAAATGCTTTTTCAATACCCTCAGGATTATCAATGGAAAGGTATAAGCCATCTGAGCGACGGTATCTATGGGAATATGATTGGATTGCATCACCGACAGTTGGAGTGTAGATAATTGGGAGCATTTCTGCCAGGTGTTCTTTCAAAAGACGATAAAACAAGACCACATTACGGTTATATAAATCATAAAGCAGCCCGTTTTTGAATAGATTGGTCGTCCGCATCGAATATTGTTCATAGACCCTATTAACTTGTTCATCAAGGGTTATTACTTGTGGCGGTAACAGACCTTCAAGTCCAAGTTCTTCCCTTTCCTCTTTCGTAAAAGCTGTTCCTTTATTCAAAAAAGGATTGGAGAGAACTTCTTTTCCTTTTAATGTAGTTAAAATAACATCCTCAGGTACACTCTCAAGTACATTCATGGTGTTTCCTTCCTTCTATCTTAAATTAGCTATTTTAGACAATACCGAAACCATGTTAATAAAATTTTCCTTATCTCACTATTTTTTTAATTAAAAACCCTTTTTAGTAACTAAAAAAAGCAGAAAGTGAAACCCCTGACTGCTTTTTCTTTGTTTCTTTTTCAAATTGACTTCAAAGCTTCATAAGCATGATGGCATGGCCAAGATTACAGTAAATTTTTACTTTATTGTCATGATGCTCTTGCAATTGATTTATTAGCTTTTTTCTTTTCGGACATTTTAAATACATAATTAACAATAATAGGACAGATTATTGCAGATATCACACATGCTGCTGCAACTTGCGCAGTAGCTCCTGGTGCAATTGCAGCTAAGGTTGGATCTGCTGCTGCAACAACAGCTGGTGTAGCTACAGCATTCCCTGCAGTTGAACCTGTTGCTAAACCAACGATAGGATTTTCTTTAAATAACTTTAATAGTACATAAGCTCCAATTCCAGTAAATGCAGCTATTAATCCTAGTAATATGCCAGGACCTCCCGCTTTTATAATTGTTGAAAGATTCATTCCTGCACCTAATGGGAATGAGAAGAATGGGATTAATAATAATTTACTGCTTCCAAGGAACTTTCTCATTTCAGAATCAATATTTCCTAAAATCATTCCTATTACGATTGGAATTAATACTCCAATAAGTGTTTGAAAAGGAATTGAGGCAAGACCAGATGCACCTAATGCAACTAATGTGAAAAATGGACCATCTTTTAAAGAAAATAAAGCATATGCGCCTACATCGGTTTCGTCACCATATGATGAAGCAAGCGATGCATATAATCCACCATTTGCATTCAATAACGCTGCTAGGATAGCTAATGGTGATAAGCCTAATATTCCGGCTGGCCCAAAAAGCATTGCTACAGTTAAACCTATACCTGCACCCACTATAAATTTTCCAGTTAATAATATTGCACCTTTTTTTAATGCCTTCGGTGCTAATTTGAAATTAATTTGTGAACCAATTAAAAACATAAAACATGCCAAAATGGTAGATGATGCCTCTTTACTAAATAATGCAGTTGTAAAACTGCCTATTTGTAAAAATTGCGGGAAAAAGGTATTCGTCAATACTCCTAAAAAAAGTGGAACAACCATCAGACCACCTGGAATTTTATCTAGCGTTTTCTTAATTGGAATTTGCATTTTTACCCCTCCTAAAATAGTTATATAATCTAATGAATCCATTATTTTACCAATTGTTCAAATAACTGAAGAAAGCGGTTCCATTTTTCTTGCGCATTATGTTCTATGTTTTAATCTCCCTTTGTTTTATTACCTGTCTATCATATTCCGATAAAAAGTATTTTCATAGTTTATGAAAGTTTAATCATCCTTTTTGTAAATAAAAAAAGTAAGCAGTTTCAATTACTGCTTACAAAATTTTTTTAATAGGTGTTTACAAATACTAATACTTATGAAAAGAA
The DNA here is from genome assembly GCF_023115465.1 of Gottfriedia acidiceleris. Taxonomy (NCBI): domain Bacteria; kingdom Bacillati; phylum Bacillota; class Bacilli; order Caryophanales; family Bacillaceae; genus Gottfriedia; species Gottfriedia acidiceleris. The sequence goes on from NZ_CP096034.1 coordinate 3,508,681, forward strand.
TAATTGAATCAGCAGCCTCTTCAATTGGGGAATTATTGCTGTCAATTATTCCTACTTTTTTAGGGATGCCAAGTGGAATGCCACTGATGATTTCACCTTCTTCTTTTGATTGGGTCAACCGTGTATCCATAACTCCAAATGCGATTGCATTGCAATTGATGCTAAACTGCCCCATTCTTTTTGCTACTGACTAAATTAAGATTTGACTTCATATTTGTACTATAAATATGAAATTCACAACCTAAAATTGCATATTGCTAATAAAATGAAAAGATGTCTCAAATGATACGAATCATTTGAGACATCTTTTTTTTATTACATTGAAGTACTTTACTTAAATTTTATAGTTCGTTTTATAGAATGACTTTTATTTCCGGCTTGATCAATTGCGTATAGGGTAATAGTTTTTGTACCTTTACTTTGTTTTGGTAATTTCACATAAAATGTACCCTTACTTGATACTTTTGCTTTTGCAACAGCTTTATTCCCTATTGTTACAACAATTGTTGAATAAGCTTCTGCTTTACCTTTAATTTCCACACCATATTTGGAACTTACACTCAAGCTTGAGATGACCGGTGTATTTGGAGCTGTACGGTCTAACACTTTTGTTTTAGATGCAGCGCTCTGATTTCCTGCACTGTCTTTTGCATAGACTGTTAGAATTGTGCCTGCTTTTTGTTTACTTACCTTTAAACGATATACTCCCTTTGTATCTGCTTTTCCAGTTGCAATTATCTTGTTTTGATTTTTAACAATAATAGATACGTTTGCTTCGCTCGTACCAGATATTGATGTATCGTTGTTATCAATCTGATTAATCCTTGGTGCATTAGGTGCCGTACGGTCTAATACTGTCACAATTGATGCTGCGCTTGTATTTCCCGCTTGATCATTTGCATATGCGATTAATGCTGTACCAGCTTTTTGTTTACTTATTTTAATTCGATATACCCCTTTTGAATCTGCTTTTCCTGTTGCTAGTACTTTATTTTGTACGCTTATCGTAATCGATGCGTTTGCTTCGGTACTACCTGATATTGATGTATCATTGTCATCAACTGGATAGATCCTTGGTGCATTCGGAGCCGTACGATCTAATACGATTACTGATTTACTTTGTAGACCTTGGACATATACAGTTAAAACTGTGCCAGCTTTTTGTGGGCTAATCTTTATGACAAATTTTCCATCGGCATTTGTTTTTCCAGTTCCTACTACAAGTTCTTTATTCTTCACAATAATATTTGCATTAGCTAGCGTAGTTCCTGAAATACTTGTGTCATTGTCATCAATTGTGTTGATTGTTGATACTGGTGGTTCTTCGTAATTTTGTCTTAATATTGTCAGATAAAATTCTCTCGTCGTGCTCGCATTTCCTTTCTTAATAGTTGCAGTTAACGTAACAGGACGATTACCAAGCTCAAATTTAGGTCTTGTTACTGTACCATCATTTTTTATGAAAGAAGGATTACTTGAAGACCAACTAATTGTTGTACCATTCGTCCCTTTTGTTAGTAAATTCAAGTTAGATGTTACAGAATTTTGATCTGTATTATCGTTCTTAATTAAATTCCAAACGACTGATGATTTTGCTGCCAAAACGGCTGGTTCGTCATTATTATCTTGACTTCTTACAAAGAAATAAAACGTTTTTCCAAGTCTAGCATCACCTAATTTGATATAGGCGAATACTGCAATGTACTGGTTTTGAGCAGATCTTGTCACTTTCCCGTCATTTGCAATCACATCTGGCATGTCCGATTCCCATCTAATTTCGACACCGTCTTTTCCAAAAGTTGTCGGGAACGTTAAATCCTTTGTGACGTCCAAATCGCTTGTGTTTTCGCCAAGTAATTTGTCAGTTGTTAACCCTTGATACACACGTAGTACCTTTGTTCGATCTGCGTGTTGTGTATCTCTTAAAACCGTTAGATGGAAAGTTTTATAGAATGTACTGCTGTTTCGTGTGAATTTTGCAACAAGCTCCACGTGTGCATCATTTTCGTCAAATAAAGGTAGGTACACGCGCCCTTGATTTGTAATATGCTTTTGATCATCAGAAGTCCATGTAATTACTGAACCATTTGATCCTCTAGTTGGTAATGATAAAGATTGTGATACATCACCTTGTTCTGTATTACCTGCTCGAATAACATCCCAAGTAATTGATGAAGAATCTTCAGCAACAGCCTGTGAATCATTTTGAGTTTTGGCATTCACTTTTAGGTTGAACGTCTTAACAGCAGTAGCAGCACCTACAGTTACAGTAGCTGTTAGTGTGATATTCGTATCTTTATCTACTCGATATACCTTCCCATCGTTTGTGATGATGTTCGGATCACTGCTTTCCCAGCTAATTTCTGCTTGATTATTTTTATCATAGGAAGCTAGCACTAAATTAGTCATTACATTCGTTTGCTCTGTGTTACCACCTTTTATCTTGTCCCAATTCAACTGTTCCGCTGCTTTTGTTGCTTGAAGTTGATCAGCAGCTTCTGCAGCACCAAGACGATAGACTACCACATTGAAAACTAATGGATGGTTCCCTGCAAATGGGTGACTAGGATTCACACCAATTGTACTTCCACCATCTATTTCAAAAAAGTTTGCGCCAGGTTTTAACTCACCCGTTGGCATACTGAATGATTTCACACCAGGTTCATTGTTATATTCTTTTGGAATATTTCCGCCAGTTTCTTCGTTTAACCCATCGTCATATGGACCACTTCTCCATTCTGATGTTGGATCAAATAAATTTTTATAGAAATTATCTTCTCCCGCTACTCTTCGATTCCAATCAACCCATTCAGCGTAGAAATTCATGCCAACCGCAGTTATCGACCCTTTTACTTCATACGTTGAATCATAAGTAAAGAATGTTGCTGTACCTGTTGAATCAATAATCGCGTTATCAAATTTCACTTTTGGGATATACGGATTTTTGATAACAGGTACTTGAATCGTTGTCTCGTGACCTAAATAGTCAATCATCGTTACCGGGAACGTACTTTCACCTTCTGGTATGCTGCCCGGATCATTATAGCCAACAGGACCATTAAAGGCATATACATCTCCTAAGGGCAAGTCCCACTCTGGTATAGCATTAGGGTAATAAGATGTTGCTGCTTTTCTTTGTTGATTTCCAACTAATAAAATTGGTGCTAAATCCGGATTCGCTGACCATGTTTTATTATTTCCATAAGGCGTTACAAGATAGCCTCCAACCCATGGATCGAAACTTTCTACATGGTAAGTCTTATTGTATTGAAGTTTTATTTCTGAATTTCTACTTGCATCTTTATATGGAACAACCTCAATCGGAAGTTCAGTGTCTGTTTCACTATTTTTTACAATTACTTTATCGGCTGCAACACTTACATCAAACGTAATCGTGTTTGCATTTCCCATATAATCGGTAGTTGTCAATTCGATTGAGTGATCACCATTTGCTAACACAACTGGATATCGGAACGTTTGTTCAGATCTATCTAAAGTTGTTATACTGCCCATTGATTTTTTAGTTCCACCATCAACAGCAACTTCTACTTTATAGCCTCTTGAATTTGCTATTTCATCTTTCACTGTCGTATTTAACATTAGAGAAACAGGATCCCCGCTTTTTTCTACGAATGCTTTCATTTTATTCGCATTCACTGAAATCGTTGGTGCCACTGTATCTACAAATGTCTCGATACCAATAGCTGGAATTTCTGCATCATTCCAATGTTCACCATCAGCTAAACATACATACTTCACAACATACTCTCCTGCAGGTAAATCGTTTGGAACGGTATATTGTCCTTTAATCGAATACTCACTGTAGTCTCCATATGCTGGTTTTTCCGTCATCACTTGATTTAGATCAAGATCGATTGGATCTCCAACAATCGTATTATTCTCGTAATAATCTTTTAAAAGGACCGCTTGAATTTTTTTCACAGCACCTGTTCGTCCAACTGCATTAAAGTTCAAACTAAAATTATCGCCAGGTTTTACGTTAGCAGTCCAGTACATACTAGGAATGTTGTCGCCTAAAGTAGCTGAATACATATCAATCCAAACATGATTACTTGTTTTATTAACGATAACGGTATGATATTCACCAAAATTTCCAACTTTATCAATTGGAGCAATAGTGATGATGTTTCGTCCTTCATTTAATCCAGGTACTTTTAATTCATATGTGCCATCTGCATTATGCTTTACATCTGATTTATAAGTAGTAAATGGCTCGCTTCCATTTACGGCTAGATATACACTACCGTCAACATCACCAGCATCTCCATCATCCATCGTCCAGCGCACAGTATAGCTATCTTTATTCGTCACTTCTGGATGTGTTTTTTCATCATAGTCAGCAGATCTTAATAAATTTAATTTCGGTGCTGTAGCATCCTTATACATAGGAATATAAACTGTCGGTTGCGGTTTTGCATTTGGTGCATCTGCTGTTGCCGTAACCGCAAAGTAATACTGACCATCAGGAACAGGTAGTCCTTGATTATATGCATACCAAACCCAGTTTTCTGAAACCTGAGAAGGTAAGCCACCTGAATATGGATCATTTTTGACATTCCATTCTTCATCTGCCAAATGAGTCACAAGATTATGTTCTTTATCAACAACATCTATTTTTATGTTTCGTGCGCTTCGAAGTAAAGCAAGCGCAGGTACTGGCGAAAATTGAGGACCAAAAGCATAATACTTGTCACCTAAAGCGATTTGAGCCGGTGTATGTGGTTTACCGAATACCTCCTCGTACCCAAAATAAAAAGGACCTGTTTGAATGGCTAATTGTGTCCCAAATCCTGACTGAGTCCACACATCTGTAGTATCTGGTGTATCGATGATTTTTGGCTCATCCCATTTCCCGTAAAAACCATTATATGGAACGTTCAATGTTGGGTTATTTGAATCTGTCGGTGTTAAATAAATATAGCCCTCAACAAATGTATTTTTTACTGTAGCATCTGTTAAAGATAAAGTAACAGTTACTCGCTTAGTTGAATTTGCTGGAATTGTAATTTCTTTTAAATCAAATAATAATTTTGCATCATCTAAATATCGGCTACGAATATTATCCGAATTTGTCTTAAGCTCGTCTTTTAAAACATCCGTCATCACATTTCCATTTAATTTGTAAGTTACAGCTTTATCTGAAAGATTTGAAGCAGTTAGTGTAAATGTTGTATCTTTGCCTATTTCTTTCAAACTAATACTACCAGTACCAGTTGAGCTAGTAACAACCACAGGAGTTTTTACAGCAAGGTCTGGGCGAATCATCCCTGCGCCCTGTCTTCTAGGCTGATATTCAGTCATATAGTCACTACGGTCAATTGAATTATTACTATTAACATAATCTCTTTTTGCTGGAATCGATGTATTCATAATTAAATTCTTCGATAAACCCGCAAAAGCTCTTGTTCCCGGTTTAAATCCTTTATCAATTAAAGCTTGCATTACATCTGCAACTGCACCTGCCACATATGGAGCCGCCATAGAAGTTCCATCTTCGCTCTCATAAGCATTGTGTTTATTCGTATCAGCAGTTCTAACTGATGATACAATCGCATGACCAGGAGCCATTACTTCTGGTTTTAATAATAAATCACTCGTTGTCCCCCAAGATGTGAAATCGGTTGGTTGCCCTGGGTTTGATTCAGCGAATGCTGAGCTTACTTTCTCATCAGTAATTTTAAACTTGATTGACTTCTGAGTTGTTGCATCTAATGGTCCAATAACAGGGCCACCTCCACAAGTGCTAAGTGGACCAATTACTGGACCATCACCGCCACCACATGAAAGTATATCGTCTAATGCCTTTCCATCATCATAACTAATTAATGAAAACGGAATCGATCCAAATCCTTGAGGTTCTGGTACTGGTTGAGAAGAACTTCCGTTATAAACAATTACTCCAGCAGCACCTTTTTGTTTCGCATTTGCTACCTTTTCTGCGAAACTGATTGTTCCGCGCTTGATTAAAACGATCTTACCTGTCACATCTAATCCATCGTAATCTGATGGTACGCCAATACGTTCTTTTCCACTACTGTCTTTTCCTATCGAAACTAAAGAATACTCTTTATTTTTGTCTGCTGGCCAATTCCAGTCATCGAGACCTTCCCCAGAAATATCATTATCAACTTCATCTGTATGAAATATATACGTATGTTTTGATACAATATTATTTGCAGCTGCAACTGTAAATGAATCTGGATAAACACCTGGATTACCAATCTTATTTAAATCAGGAGTTTGTCCAATTTTTATTGTTTCACCAAGACCACCAGATCGATCTGAGTATGCATTAGATGCATTTCCAGCCGCAACAACGACAACATGTCCCTCATCTGTTGCATTTCGAATCGCAATTCCTAATGGATCGTTAGGATCTCTTGTATCGAAAGAAGAAGATGAGCCTAAACTCATATTAATTACATCTGCTCCTAATGCAGAAGCATGGTCGATACCTTTAATAATATCTTCTGTTAATGCACCAGCTTGATAGTCAGAGAACACTTTTTCGGCAATAATTTGTGCTTCTGGCGCAACGCCTTGTATAACAGGACCAGATCCAGCTGCAATCCCTGCCACGTGTACACCATGTGAGCTTGTTGCATTATTTGGATCTTCCACTCGTGGGATAGTGTCATCATTTTGATCAGCCCAATTGTAGCCGTCTATTACTTTTAGTGAAGTTGTGCCATCTAGGCGTTTAAATTTCCCCTTTTTAATTCTTGCTTTACTCATATCTTTCGGATCTGGGAATGCTTCATGCGTATAGTCAACGCCGGTATCAACTACTGCAATGACCATCCCTTCCCCTTTATAACCAATCGGTTTTCCTAAAGAAGAACCATTCCAAAGATTTTTAATTCCTGTCAAATCATGCTGCTGATTAACAGCTGGTGTAAATGTTTGTTGTAGTGTAACAGCTTGTACATCTGGTAATGATCTAATGTAATCTAGATCTTCAAATTTGATATTATCGATACTAAATCCTTTAAATATATTTTTAAATTCGTGCTTAAATTCTAGTTTATTACTACTCTTCGTTTTACTATTTGATAACTCACTTATGATTTTGTTTTTTGTCGTTTTAATATCTTCTTGAACACTAATTGCAGCATTGCTTAAAGACATTTTATTAACTCCAACATGATTAGCTGAAGTTAACTCAGAAACTGTTTGACCTTTAAGCTGAACAATGACCGAAACCTTCTCTTCTGGCTTATGAGCTTCCATATTCGACAATTTCGCCATATCTGCTAGTTTCTTTTTCTGATCCCTTTTAATTGCGGCCTCAATGCTTTTTTTACCCTTCTCATTCAAGGCATCTAGATCTTTTTGAGACAAATTAGCTGTATTCAAGCTTCCTTTACCATTCGTAACAAATATTCCAGATTTTGGTTCGGATTCTTTGGCTAAAAATGGATTTTTCCCACTATTTTCCTCAGCAAATACAAAATTCATGTTTGACATGACTAGGCCGAAGACCGCCATATACGACATTTTTTTCAACACTCTTTTTCTATACTTCATATTTCCTCCCCCATTGACTGAACAATCTATTAGTGAAGTTCACTTGTTCAATCGAAATTCAAGTTATAAACCTAATTATTAAGAATTTTCTTAATAATAAAACTTATTGGTTTTATTGTACTTAGGCTTATATTTGCTGTAAATTGGGGTTAATTTTTCTTTACTGAAATAGAATATTTAAAGAAAAGACCAACAAAGCTTCATTCTCACGTTCAGATTTTGTAGTAAAATGTAGAAATTTAAAAGAAAATGTAGAATCAGGAAGTGAATAGAACATAAAAAAAAAATTTCTATTTTAAACTTGGGGGAATTCGCTATATAAGATAGTAAAAACTTGTCTTGTCAATTTACGATTGTTATAAATAATTTTAGGATAGATTTGAATTTTTTTTTACGTTCATAACTTACTAGAAAAACAAAATAGTAGGTAATTGAATAGAGAATAAAAGTAAAAGAGTTTGTGCTTCTTCAGACTCGTTATTATTCATACGTGGCACAGACGATAACAGAGGTGCTATCTGCAAAAGTATTCGCCGATTATTGGGATATGGTTGATGATCTGTTAAATTCGATGTTGATTGCATACCTCATGAGATGAATGTAAATTCCACAGTCAAATTGGAAGCATGGGATTACCTTCCAAGTAAAGATCAAAATGGTGAAGCAACAAAAAATACAAGCCTAGCTCTTTTAAAGCCGGCTTGTACTAAAAAATTAACGTTTTACTGTAATTTTTTCTGAATCTGTTGTAACTTTAAATCCATCCTTCGTGGTGACACCTGCAGAAATATAATACGTACCATCTGGGATATTTGATTCAGGTGTCCATTTCATACGCAAAGTATGCTCATTTAATACTTCTTTTGTTTCAATTATGTTACCATTTGCATCTTTAACATAAATTTTCCAATCTACACGATTGTTTGCATAACCCGTTATTTGAGCAGGATTATTTTCGTTTACATTTGTTCCAGAAACGTAAAACCAACTAAGAACCATATTGTAATCAATATAGGATTGGTCACCCCAAACAGTATAGCTTTGATTGTATGCATAATCATAGGCCATTACTACGATTCCCTTTGGTTCAATTGGTACAATAAGCGATGTTTCTCCTTCGTTCGTTTCATAATACTCACCATTTACAAATACAATGGCACCGTTGTACCCACTACCACCAGCACTGTCAGCAGCATTAAATGATACTTCATATTTTCCATTTTTTGGTTTCACTTGAATATTTGAAACTTTTACAGCCTTTGAATCGACCTTTACGGGCAGTTTTACATATTGTGGTTTCGCAGTATTATAATCCAATGTTGATTTGATTACATAATTATAAGTACCATCAGAAACAAACTCACCCTTCTCATTTGTCTCGTTCCATGTATAATTAGGTACAGAAAAATAATCAAGCATATAGTAGAAATCACCATTAGCCATGTTATTTTTTGTGAATTTATATGGTGAACCATCCGGTGTAAATTCACTTAAGTTTCCTAACCATTTAACTTTTTTACCATTTTGATCTTCAATATACATTTCAGTTTCTTTTAAATTTCGTAGAACTTGAAACGACGGGTAAACACCTGGTGCGAACGTGTTTGGTGAAATCGTCATATGACCTAAATTAAAGCTATTTGTCATGCGATCATATCCTAATGGAGCCTCAGATACTTCATTCCAAAGTACAGTATATCCTACAAATACACCATCATTCCACGGAGCAGGATCAATATTTTTTGGTTTCGTCCAATCACCTAAATAGCCCATATATGGCATTGATAAAGGTACTGCCTTGTCTTTATTCGCACCAGTTGGTATAAGACGAACAAACCCTTCGATAAATTCATCTTTCTTTAAAGTTCTTGGAAGTCGTATCTCAATATTTAAGTTTTTTTCATGTCCTTGTTTAATCTTTAATCCAATTCCTTGTGAACCAGTTATTTTTTCACCGTTCACATAGACAGAAGCACCCTCTACTCGTTTACTTTGTAACGTTAAATATTCATTCGAATAATCCTTTTTCCCATCATTGTCGTAGTCGAATTCTTTCGTTTCTGTTCCATCTGTTAAAACGTCTACATACACAGAGTACTCTAAATCATCTTTTAGATTAAGGTTTTTAAATGCTTCCACATTTAAGTTAAAAATCGCTCGATCATTTGTAATTTCTTTTAACGCTACAGCTCCAGCTTGCTCAAGTGGTGCCCCTTTTCGTGTAATAATAGCCGGGGTTGTAATTGCATTTTGAATTTGCATTAAACCAGAACCTTGGATTCGTGGAGAATAAGGTAAAGTATTATTCGTACTAGGATCCATTATAATAGTTGAAGTATTCATTAAAGCAATTTTTGACTTTAATACAGTTTCCTCTGAATGACTTAGTCCTTTATTATATAATGACTGTAATAATAGTGCTGCTCCTCCTGCTACATGAGGTGTTGCCATTGATGTACCACTATAAACATCATATTGATTTCCCGGTACAGTTGAATAAATATTTCCGCCAGGAGCAGAAATTTCAGGTTTAAAATCTAAAGTATAAGGTGCACCATAAGACGAGAATGATGACATTTTATTTTTGTTTTCATTATCGACATATACTCCACTTGAAAGTTGCATACTTATATTTTGCCCTTTAGTTAATTTAGAGATTAAAGCATCACCTACAGCTTTAGAAGTCGTAACAGAAGTTAAGAAATACGGTGAAAAGTCTATATCAGGAAAGTCGGGCAAATCTGAAGGTGGCACTTGGATCAGTGCAATTGCCCCCCTTTTTGCTGCCTCTTGTTGAAATGTAACATTCCCTCTATAACCTGTTGAAGGAATTGGTTTCGTTACCACAATTTTACCTTCTACATTTTTCCCTGAGTAATCAGCAGCTCTTCCTTCACCAACGTAAACAAAGTCATAATTTTTCCCTTTTTCTAAAACATCAGTAAGTTTCTTACCAGCTTGATTTTTATATGGAAAACTTTCATCAGTAGTTGATTTCATAGAATCCATATGCATTTTTGAATTTTCAAAAGATGCCACTGATAAAGCAAAAGGACTGACACTTGGTGAGCCTACTGTTCCAATATCTGGGTTATCAGCAAATGGTTGAAAAGATCTTTCTAATAGATAATTTTTTGTGCTATAAGCAGCGTTTCCTCCTGCAACAACAACCAATGTGCCCTGTTCAGTTGCTTGACGAATGGCTTTTTGTACTGGGTCATCTTCTTCGCCTACCCATCCCGAATCACTACCTAAACTCATATTAATTACATCTGCGCCCATCGTTACTGCGTGCTGGATTCCTGCAATGAGGTCATCCTCATATGCTCCGCCACCATAATCAGAAAATACTTTTTCTGCTAACAATTGTACGCCAGGTGCAATCCCTTTTACTCCGTCCGTTGTTTCATCACCATTTGCACCGATTGTTCCTGATACATGTGTACCATGTGGGCTTCCATATTCTCCAGGAATAACATCTGTGTCATCATCCGCCCAGTCATATCCTGTTGGAACTTTGTCGCTATACCAAATTTCATTCACATTCGTTTCTGCAAATTTTTCTTGAATATTTTCTTTTGTCCACTTTTCTTGTTGCTTTCCTTTGTCAGTTAGCGTCAAATCCTTATGTGTCCAGTCAATACCTGAGTCAATTACTCCAACTACTAATCCTTCTCCTTGGTATCCATACGATTCCCAAACTTTTTGAGCCTGTACTAATTCTTTACTTGCAGCCATAGATGGTTGGAACACTTTAGCTATATGAATATTTTTTACACCTTGAATTGATTTGATTTCATTCACATTCTTGTATTCTGTTTCAGTACTAAAACCGTTAAATCCAGTAAAGAAACGATGTTTTACACGAATATTCCTTTTCGTTTTATTAAGATTATTAATGACTTTATCTTGTTTTATCTTAAACTCTTTCTCTTTCATTTTTTCAGACATGGCTGATGCATCAACTGGACTATCAACCTCAACTATTATTCTTACTTTCTCGTCTGGTTTAAATTTTTTAATTTGTTGTTTGTCTAAATCATATAAGTCTTTATCTCCAATATGATTCTTGTTACCTGATCGATTTTGATTTTGTTCAGATAATAATCCTTTTTTTATGTAATCGCTTATATTACGAGTTGTTTTTTCATTTGATGAATTATTACTAACCTCTTCAGCAAATACAGTTGTTGAAAATAGTAAAACTGAAAGACCAACTGAAGAAATTACCTTGTAAGGAAATACTTTTCTTTTTTTCAAACTCTCCACCCTTTCGAACTATTAAATTATAAGTGAGTAGTCTTAACAAGAAAATTAGAGGATTAAATTGATGGAATACTTCTAAATTTAGTTGAAGATTACAGCGAGAGAGACAAACCCATTTAACTAGTCAATTGAGACTACGATCTTTTTTAGATCTTGAACAAGATTTCTTCACTTTAATTTTGTAAGGCAAAAATAACGATCTAAAATAAAAATCTAAGACCTTCTTTAAATAAACAATAATATGTAAAACATCATTTCTACTTCCTTATATTTTGTTAAAAAATCTCCCCTTTCAAATTTCATATCCCCATTTCCATAAAGGAACTTAATAGATATTAAATCCGTCAAAAATTTTCAACAATACAAATCTAATATTCTATCGATTTACAACGGGAACTTTATTCATATTGTATTTGTACATACATTCACTGTAAATTGGGGGAATTATTTATTACTTCGTTACAGGAATAGACAATTTCCCCTTTAACAAATAGCGAAATTTGAAGAATAAGATAGGTTTATACGAATTAATCTTTAAGTTTTTATTAAAATAAGTAAATTAGGTTGCTAGAGATTGGGGTAAACAGTCATTAAGACCTATAACATATTCGCATTGTTTTAATAAAATGGATTATTTAAATATGAACTTAGTCAATAGATTCTGAGTATATAATTTTAGAAATAATCCCCTTTGCAGGAATTTTTACAAAGTATTTTTTTATTTACTTCTATCAAGGGAATTTAGACATCGGCTAGTGATTTAGAGGTTTCAGCGATTGGACTAGGTCTGACGGGAATGTCCCCAGGAATTTATGGTACGATAAATGATGAAGAATCAATTAAAACCTACCCCCATCGATCATACGTTTCCGCCAAATCTAGTGATCATATCAACCTGAAAATTGTTAGCGAGAGCTATTCAAGAGGTGAAACAACAATTGGCATCTACTCCCAATCAAATTAAGAAAAGCTGAAAAATACAGCTAATTGAATAGATTAAAAATTCTTAAATTAGTATGCATATAATTTTCTGTGCAGTATTTATACAATAAATACAATTCATTTCAAAAAATGAATATAACCGAAAAACAAAAAAAAGCCCAAACCCTTGATATACTTAGGTTTGAGCTTCTTAATCGTATGATCCCAACTGGACTTGAACCAGCGACCCCTACCCTGTCAAGGTAGTGCTCTCCCAGCTGAGCTATGGAATCGTAATATAATAGGGAGAAATCCTTCTCTCTTATTAATTCTATTATACTGTTTTGTATAATACTCTTCAACCATATTTAACAAAAAATTTTGAATAAAAGCCCACTAGAATGGAGTCTTCAATCTTGAAAAATGCTCATCGATTCGACTTTGCTTCTATTTCGTTTATTGTATGCATTAAATCTTTCCATCTCATGTCTTTGTCTCTGGGTATATTGCTTAATAGAATACTACCAACCACAATTGTTAAGAACAATAGTAAAACACCTACACCAAATACAAATGTCTGAACTTTATAGTTTTTAACGATTTTAAACAGTTTACTTTTCATAGGCGATCTCTCCAATAGTTAAATAATAATATTCCTTAACCAAAAATGGTGAAGGTACACTCTCTTTATTATTAATATTTTCCTATTTGCCTATTATGTAATCAAAAATTCCAAAATCGTATTTATTTAATATTTTGTTGCATTTGTAAATATTCAAGCACTGCAAAAATCTTGTATTCTTTCTATTTCTACATGTTCATTTTATGTAACTTTAATGAATGGCTTATTCTATGATCTATGTATCTAGAACTAACATCCATACTATAGCTATTTTTGTTAGCTCTTTTTCTTTATCTCTGTATAATCCAAAGTTTTGCTTTTCACATGATTTGATTCAACCTTATTTTCCACCGATTTTTTCTTTTTATTTCTTCTTCTATGGTTTTTGTTCTCTTCTAGTTCTTGTTTTTCTTGCTCTTTTTGTTCAGCATTTGTCTTAAATAACTCTTTTTGTTCAGAGTAAACAGATATTATTGATCCACCAGCTTGAATCCAACTTCCACTATATTTTAAGAGTAATGCTAATTCTTCGTATTCCTTCACTAATGGATTTGTTTCAGTTTCTTCTGCATATTGTTGGAGTACATCAAAAATAACCCCATCTGACAGATCACTCGGCCCGCCTTGCTCGCTAGAAATTGATTCATCTTGTTGACGTGAAATCAGTTCATCATGTGTTTCAATTGGTTCGTAATCTGGTATTCTACCAAATAGATATTCTATTTCATTCAATATTTCTTCATTAGAAGATTCGCTTGATAGTTCTGATATTTTTCCATTATGAACTTCAATTTTATTTTTAAGTTCAACGGTATCTTCTTCTGGCAATCTTCCAGTATATTCTTGTACTTCATCAAAAATAATTCCATCTGATAGTTCACTAGACTCAGACACTGGCGCACTGCCATGATATTCTTGAAGTACATCAAATATGACTCCATCTGATAAATCGCTAGGTACTTCCACTTGCCCAGTTTCTTCTAAATAGTCTTTTAAATCCTCTATTTCTAGCTCTACAAAACCAGCTAATACTTGTAATGTATTTCCAATCGCTTGTAAAAAGTTCCCCATAAAACCTGATACATCAAAATCATCTGAACTAACTTCTTCAAGGGCTGCGATTAATCCTCCAAAAGCTTGTTGGGCATTCCCAGTGATATTTAACTTTATCGCTCGATCTGCATCTTTTGCTACTTCTTCTTTTTCTTCCTCTGCCTCTGCAGCTAATAAACTAAATAATACAGTGACATTACCTGAGGCTTGGATAATTTCACCTGCATCTTCTAATACACTAGGTTCGCCTAAAAAAGCTTCTATTATATTACCGATCGCTTGAAAGGTATTTCCACCAAAATCTAGTTGAAAACTTAAATCCTCCCATCTTTTTCGGTTTTCTCCTTTTAATCCTCTCATGGGTGTACTACTAATTGCTGAACTGATTGTTCCAATCGCATTCACCCATGCCCCAATAACCTCCATTACTTGGCTCATTATAAAACACCAATCCTTGATTAGTCATTTAGGGTAGTATATTCAACTATGACGTTTAAACGTTCCAAATCAGTAATTGTAATTGAGCCCTAATTATATTTATCCAACTTTTTTCTTAAACAATTCTATTTTTGATTTTTCTCCTACAATAAAAATTAAATCCCCACTTTTAAAAACTACATCTCCAATTTGAGATACCATCGGCTCACCATCACGTATGATTAGGACAACAGTTATGCCATATTTCATTGAAAAACTCATATCTCTTAGTGTTTTACCAACCAATTTTTCAGGAATGACCGTTTCAACACCTGCAACGTTCTTTGTTATTTCAATGTATTCGATAATGCCACTCATCGCTTCCATTCTTGCCGCTTTATGTCCAGCTTCCTCTTCAGGATAAATAACTAAATCCGCTCCAATGCTTTCTAAAATCCCACCAACTTCACGATTATTCGCCTTACAAATAATTCTTTTAACTTTTCTCTCTTTCAATCTTCTCGTAATTAAAATAGAGGCTAAAGAATCCGTTCCAATCGCTACAAATACTGCATCAAATTGACTAACACTTAAATCCTCTAGAATAGATTCTTCACGCAAATCGCCAATTACAGCATATTCTGTGTACTCCTCTAATTGCTCCAATGTCTTTTTATCTTTATCGCAAACAACAACTTCATGACCTAACCGATCAAATTCTTTTACAATTCCTCTTCCAAAACGTCCAGCACCTATTACCAAATATTGCTTTGGCATATAAAAACTCCTCCTTACCCAACTGCTAAATCTTTTTCAACATATTTTAATTTTTCATTATCGATCCTAAATACGAAATAAATCAGTGTGAAAATCCCAATTCTTCCGATAAACATTAGTAAAATTAATATTATTTTTGACACACTATGAATATTTGTTGTAATCCCTAAAGATAATCCAGTATTTGTAATTGCTGAAATGGCCTCTAGTAAAATTAAATCTAATTGAAATGGCTCAAAAATCGAAATCATGATCGTTGCAACTGTGATTAATATGATAAAGCTCATTGCAATTACAAATGCACGGTCAACAACCTCTTTCTTTACGCTTGTTCTAAAAATAATTGTATCGTCCTGTGATTTAATGACTGAAAACATTTTTGCAGCTAACACTGAAACAGTTGTTAAACGAATTCCTCCTGCTGCACTCGACGAAGCCCCACCTATATACATCAGCACTAAAAGTACTAAGATTGCAGGCAATGTTAGTTCTGCAATATCAAGAGGTGCATAACCACCATTTCGACTCGTGACAGATAAAAAAAATGAATTTGTTACTTGATCAAATCTATTTAAATGTTTAAACGCGTGACCTCTTTCTAAAAGCCAAAATAAAATTGTTCCAAGAATCATAAACGAGAAATGCAGACGCATATTAATCCTTGTAAATAAGGATTTTTTCTTGTTGTATTTATAGATGTACTCCATAATAGTCGGATATCCTAATCCACCTATAAAAATTAACGCTGCTGTTACGATTAAAACTAAATTATTTTTTTGAAATGAAATTAAACTATTTCCAAATAAATCAAAACCTGTATTTGTAAAACTTGCAATTGAATGGAAAGCAGTAACCAATAAAGTTTCTAATGTAGTGTCATATTTCCCTCTAAATTGACTATAAAAAAAGAGTCCACCGATAAATTGAAAAAATAATGATGTATATAAAACTGATAAACTTAATCTTTTTATTGATTTTATGCTACTTTGATTTTGATCCTTCGATACGACTAGTAAATTTGAAATCGTAATCCGAATACCGAGTATCATAAAACCATAACTAATAAATACAACAATTCCGATTGCACCAATTTCCATTTGGATCATTAATAGTATTTTTCCCCACACATTAAAAGTCTCAACTAAGTTTACTGTTGTTAACCCAGTCACACTAATCGCACTAGTTGAAACAAATAAACTATCTATATAACTTATATTCGAAATTCGCGTAAATGGGAGATAGTATAAGAATGAAAATAAAAATGTAATGATGATATAAGAAATAAATATGTAATGGAGAGGATTTTTGGCTTTTTTCTTCTTCATATGTAGCTCTTTTCTCCTTTAATTGCTGAATTAAAGTTTATGGAATATTATTCGAATAGCTATTATCTATTCTACCTATTTTTAGTTAAAAAACAAAAAACTTTCAAACCATATGAAAGATTTGAAAGCCTTTTGTAATTTTTTAAATTAATTAGTTGAGCTATGCTGATGAAGAATTATCTGTTTTGACTTGTATTGATGTAACTTCTTTTTGTTGTTGGTATAAATACAAGAATACACTCACAATTACGATAGTACCGCCGATTAACTGAAATGATGATAACATTTCGTGAAGAAGGAAAACGGCTAAAATAGATGCACCAACTGGTTCCCCGAGTATACTCATTGATATTGTCGTAGCATTTACGTAATTTAATAAATAGTTATTTATAATATGTGCTAATGAAGGAATAATGGCAGATGCAATAAAGATGATCCAGTCTTTTGATTGATAATCAAAGAAATTATCCATCGTTACGATATTATAAATTGTTAAAAATGCAGCTGAAAATGCGAATACCCAAAAACTATACACCCAATGAGATGTATTTTTTACGGTTGTTTGTCCAACCATTAAATAGAGAACTGCAGCAATGACACTTAAAAATGAAAGAATATCACCTTTAAACGCTGACATACTTAAGCCGATATCACCGAATCCTATTAGACATACACCAATAATCGCGATAATCATACATATTTTAGATTGCATAGACGTTCGCTCTTTAAATACAAAGAATCCAAGAATCATTGCAACTAATGGCTGAAGCGCTAATATAATAGTTGAGCTCGCCACTGAAGTGAAAACTAATGAACCATACCATAAAATAAAATGGACAGCTAACATTAATCCACCTAAAGCAAATGATTTATAATGCGATTTTTTTAAAGCTTTTAATTCATTTTTTCGTTTCAATACAAATGGTAGCATCCATATACATGTAAACCAGAGGCGATACATGCTTAAAACAGATGGAGAAGCTTTCGTCCATTTAGCTAATATAGCTGAAGTTGAAATCGCAATAATGGACAAAATTAATAGTGACATCATTGCATTAGGTTGTTTTTTACTCATGTTTCACCTCTTTTAGACTTATTTTTGTAAGCGTTTAATACATTTTACTTTTCTAAATTTTTTGTATGAAGTAACATCTAATTATATCATCCTAGGGAAAAGAAGAGGAGACATTTTATGATTCAAACAAATTGTACGAGAGAAGAACATACACTATATAGTGAACACATTAAAAAAGAAATTACATTTACAATATACTATTCAAGCATGTACACCCCGTTAATAAAACATCACTTATTAATTGCTCAAGATGGACAAGACTATTTTAATTTAGGTAAAGTTCATCGAGTAATTGAAAAATTAACAAAAGAAGGTTCAATTCAACCTACAATCATTGTAGGAATTCCATATTCTTCACCAGAGGAGCGCTTTAAGCTATACCACCCTTCTCAAGTGGGACAAAAAAATTATATTCGTTTTTTAGCTGAAGAATTACTTCCATATTTAGATGATCATTTACCTTTACTTGGATTAGCCCATAGCAGAACATTAATCGGCGATTCTTTAGGTGGTACTGTTTCATTACAAGCTGCATTTACATATCCTAATACATTTGGACAAGTCATTATGCAATCTCCATTTGTGAACGATGATGTAATACAATTTTTAGAGAATACAAAATTAAATTCGATTCTTTCTATTGTTCAAACTGTTGGAAAACAAGAAGAAAATGTTTTTACACCAAGTAAGCAGTGGGTTAATTTTGTCGAAGGTGGACTACAATTAAAAGATATTTTAGCTAACTTCCCTGTTGAATTACATTATGCAGAATATGAAGGCGACCATACTTGGACAAACTGGGAAAAGCAACTTGAAGAGGTATTAAAAATTAGTTTAGCAAAATAATTCGTGAAACTTAGCGATTTTCAAAAAATTTGGTATAATTAAAATTAGTTATTTTTCTTTCGTTAATTTTTTCAAATTAAAATATAAAGTATTGTAAACAGGAGGTAATTTTTATGAAATGTGGCGTTGTTATTTTCCCATCTAATTTAGTTCAAGATAAGGCTAATGAGTATAGAAAACGTTTTGATCCCGCTTATACGTTAATCTCTCCTCATGTAACAGTAAGAAGTGGATTCGAATTAAGTGAAGATCAACTTCCAAATATTATTTCACAATTAAATGAAATTGCGAGTCAAATTGAACCATTTGAATTGGAAATTAATAAAGTAAGTTCTTTTGCACCAGTTAATAATGTCATTTATTTAAAAGTTACACCTGTTGAAGCATTAAAAGAGCTTCATGAAAAAATGCACACTGGCGCTTTCCCAGAAATAAAAGATTATGCATTCGTTCCGCATATTACAATTGGTCAGCAATTACAAGATGCTGAATTTGCTGATATTCTAGGCCAGTTACGCATGATTCAATTTAGTTACAGTGAAGTAGTAGATAACTTTAAATTAGTTTACCAATTAGAAAACGGTGCTTGGGAAGTGTATGAAACATTTAAATTAGGAGCAAAAAAATGAGCATTCGCACAATAGTAGCAGCAACAGAGGAAGAAATAAAAGACGCTCTTAACGTTCGAGTAGAAGTTTTTGTAGAAGAACAACAAATTTCAAGAGATTTGGAGTTTGATGGCCTTGATGAAGAGTGTATCCATTTTGTTTCATACGATGGAGAACAACCGATTGCTGCAGGTCGACTTAGATTAATCGAATCGACTGGAAAGGTTCAGCGAATCTGTGTGTTAAGTAGCTATCGAGGAAAAAAAATTGGGAATGAAATTATGTACTTAATTCATAAAACTGCTAAGGAAAAAGGTTTAGATCAATTAATCTTACACGCACAAGAATCTGCAATTCCTTTTTATGAAAAATTAGGTTATGTAATCTCTTCCGAAATATTCTTTGAAGCTGGTATTCCTCATGCAGAAATGAAACTAAAATTAAATTAAACACACTTAAAACTATGATTCAATTGAATCATAGTTTTTTCATCTGGCTATATGTAACAAACAACAGTCTTACTAATGTATTTAGTTCGATACATATAAAAGAAACTATTTTCCCAATAAAATTCACTTTTCGTACACAAATCTTTTTGGTAACATAGATGAGTCTGCTTTAATTTTAAGGGGGAAAATAATGAAAATTGCAAACTATCAAAATCAATCAATCTATTTACCAGAATTCCCTCGTTCAAGATATGAGGAAATATATCAAGCCAGTATTCGCGGGGAAGTTAAATGTGTTACTTGCCATCAAAAATTAAGTTTCACTTTAACTATTTATGATATTCCTCATTTTTATCATATAAACAAAGATCAAAATCTAACATGTTTGAATCATAATATAGAGTTAGAGCAAGAAATTGTTGCTAGATTAAAAAATAATCATTCTACTAACGAAAATACTAACGATCGTATGATTAAACTACCTACTAAGCGTTCGATCTCAAATACAGCTACGATCGAAAAAACAGATGAAAATCAATTTATTAACAGACTACCTTTTTACAATATCCCACCTTATAAAAAGAATGAACATAAAACGGATGAATTTGTGATCAATCAAATTTCATTAGATTCACAACAATGGAACGCTGTTACACATATCGGTTCACCTTTACTTGTACTTGCTGGAGCCGGAAGTGGTAAAACACGAGTCATAACAACACGAGCAATGCATTTAATGAATAACGGTATACTTCCTCATGAAATGATGCTCGTAACATTCACGTCAAAAGCATCTGCAGAAATGAAAGAACGAATGAAAGGTCTTGGTTACCCTATTCAACAAATGGAAATTGGTACCTTTCATAGTATTTTCTATAAAATGCTTTTACGATTTGACCGTACCAAATGGGATTCAAGCCGTTTAATTAAATCGGATTTTCAAAAGGAGATCATGTTAAAGCAAATTGGTCGACGACTTGAAATTGATGAAAAATCATTTGCATATGACCAGGCTATTCAACAAATCGGTTTATGGAAAAACTCTTGTATTTATCCACATGAGATTAGATCAAAAGATGCTTGGGAAGAACAGGTCGCTTCTCTTTATGAAGGCTATGAATCTTTAAAAAAGCAAAATGGTCAATTTGATTTTGACGATATGTTACTCGGTTGCTTTGAAATGTTAAATGAAAATAATGAATTACTTTTACATTATCAAAATCGATTTAAATGTTTATTAGTGGATGAGTTTCAAGATATTAATAAAATCCAATTTAATATTCTAAAAATCCTTTTTCAACATACAGAAAATATTACGGCTGTTGGTGATGATGACCAGTCAATTTATGCGTTTAGAGGAAGTGACCCCAGGTTTATCTTAGACTTTAAAGAACATTTCCAAGGATCTACAATATATCATTTAAGTGAAAATTATCGTTCCACTCACGGGATTGTTTCATTGGCAAACGAAGTCATTAAGCCTAATAAAAACCGTTTTGTAAAATCAATGCATGCTCAATATGACTATGATCAAGTACCTTCTTTCTTCTTTCCATACGATGAAGAAGAAGAAGCAACGATGATTATTAATGATATGAAAGAAAAAATTAATAACGGTGCAAACCCAGGACAATTTGCAATTTTATATCGCACTAATACTGCATCAAGGGCTGTTTTTGAGCGATTAATTGGAACAAGCTTACCTTTTACAATCGATCAAGATGGTGACTCATTTTATGATCGACCTATTATTCGAAAAATGATCTCTTTCTTACTATTAATAGGAGATGAAGACCACCAAGCAGCATTGAAAGAAATATTACCTGTTTTCTTCCTTAAACAACAAGCATTTCAAGATGCAAAAATGAATAGTGTTATGCAAAATCTATCTTTCTTAGAAGCATTCACCACTATTAAAAGTGCAGCACCATTTCAAATTAAAAAAATTGAAAACCTGATCAAGATTTTGCGTTATTTAAAACACGCATCTCCTTTAGAAGCAATTGAGCGAATTGAAGAAAGTCCAGCATTTATGGACTATATTAAAAAGCGTGGAAATGAGTCTAATAAAATCGAACGACCTTCTGATGATTTGAGAGATTTAAAGGTCGTAAGCAAAAATTTCAAATCAATTCGAGAGTTTATTGAACACGCATTTCATATTTCTGCTAAATTTAAAGAATATAAGCAGAAAAAAAATCAGTCATCACAAGGTAATATTTCGCTTTTAACAGCTCACCGTTCAAAAGGATTAGAGTATGATTTTGTCTATATTCTAGGTGTTGTAGACGGAGGATTCCCTCATGATTATGCTTTAGAATCTTTAAAAAATGGTAACTTAGATCAACTAGAAGAAGAACGTCGTCTTCTATATGTGGCATGCACAAGAGCTAGAAAGCTATTATACTTATCGGTTCTTCAAAAAAGAAGAGGGAAAAAAGCTAATTCATCAAGATTAATTCGACGTTTCATTAATAAAAAATAAGATTGAACAACTAACTAAATTTTGTTCAAAAAATAAGGGTGAGCAAATATGCTCACCTTTTTTATGATTTATCGTCTAGTTGTTCTACTTCCACAGCCACAACCTGATTTTTTCACATAGCCGGCCGGAGCGCCTTGATAATATGGGTTATAGTTCGCTTGATTCATTTGTTGCTGCATTTGTTGTTGTTGCATTTGGTACTGCTGTTGTTGTTGGAGTTGTTGCCATTGAAAAGGAGTCATTTGACCCTGACCTTGATTATACATATCTTCCCTCCTAAATAAGTCTATTCACAATAGTATATGAAAGGAATTTTCAATCGTTCTACCTAAAATTACGAATTCAGTCTATTAACAATCGTTTCTATTACGCCAGCTGCCCCTGCAATAGCTAACAAAATGATGATGAACTCTCCCACATGTGGAAAGAACACATATATTAATAGTAAAAACGCTGTACACCAAATCCCGCTACACCAAGTACAACTTAGTAACTCACCAAAAAAGTATTGGATTCCACTACCTTTTATCTTTGTATAAGTAACTGGCACCCCATTCTCTTCAAGCGTTATTTCATCAATAAAAGGTCTTCTTAGAAAAGCTGTTATTTTATCGTGAACAACTAAACGAGTCAATCGAAAGCTTGCCAAAATTAAGATAAATAGCAACAACCAACTTATATCCATGTTAAGTATGGGGACAAGGGATATGGATGCAAGGGGTAAATATTCTAACTTAGTTACCCTATATTTATGCTCCTCTAATCCCTTCCAACCCTTCTCCTCCCCTTTTCTTTTTTACTCACCCTATTCCTTATTCAGATCTAAGCTCTTCTTTGTCTTTCTTGCTTAAACTGTACTATTTTGCTCCTAAGCCCATTTATCTAAAAAAGCAAAAATCTTCAGTAACCGTTTTTCGCCTGCTTAATATCATAGTAATGTAATATCCATCTAAAGTGATAAGGAGTGAAAATGATGAGTTGCAAAGACAACCACGACAAAAAAAGAAACCATTGTGTATGTGACGTTGTAAAATTCATAAACGATCTACAAGATTGCGCAACAAACACTTGCCCAACAGGTTGTGACGTTCCATTCTTAGGTGCTAACCCTAATGTACCACTTGCAAATACTCGCCCTTTCCTATTGTATTTAGCAAACGGTGAATTATTTAGAGTACCAGCATTTAATAATAATATGATGGCAGTTATGTCTCAACAAGCTAATCAAGACGGCAATCAAAACCAAAACAAAAACGCTCAAATCAACAATTGCCAAGATACAGTTGTTTTCCGTGTTGAAAGTGTAGATGATGATTGCTGTGCAGTGTTAAGAGCATTAGTTCCAGTAAACAACAAAGACAACAAAGACAACAAAAACAACAACCAAAATACTTTCTGCGAATTAGTAGAAGCTGACATGTTTGTTGCTTCAAACACTTGTGTAACTGTTGACTTAGATTGCTTCTGTGCAATCCAATGCTTACGTGACGTACACGTTTCAAATCTGTAAGTTTAATGTAAACTAAAAAACTATGGGTGGTAGATCATGTATCTACCACCTTTTTAACGCCTTAAATTCCTACCATTTGTATACTTACAATACTTTGAATATCCAATTCAATATCATTAATTTTTGAGGAAACCTTAATTGAAACCTTTCCTTCGTTGTAACCCATAATATAGCCAATATATAAATCTTTATCTGTTCGAATTCGGCACTCAACTTTTGGAATATAATGAGGCTTATTTATCATAAATAATACTTTTTCTTTATTCGTCATAGCTTTAAATGGTTTTTTCATCCAAGTATTGTCGGCTTCAACTTGTTCTTCTTCTGATTTTTCTTCTTGTTCATCTAAATTCACAGCATCTTCTAATTCATCTAGTTCTTCTAGTTCTTCTAGTTCTTCTAGTTCTTCTAGTTCTTCAAGTTCTTCAAGTTCTTCAACTTCTACGTATTTAGAAGCTACATATTCTTTATCTTTTTGTTTTTGATCCTGATTATTTACTTTGACCACATATGAGTGTTGTACGTTCAACTTGGCTTCTTGAAAATCTGGCTGCGCAATATATAATAATGGCTTTACACCCTCTTTAGACTCTTTTCTTGCCATTGTTGTTCCTCCCTCGTAAGTGTGCTCTCATAAATTATATGAACGGACAATATTTATCATGTTACTTTTTTCTCAATCAAGTAACCTACAAATTTAATCTAAAAACGAAACATTTGCCTATCAACACTTGACCAATTTTATACATATTCATCTAAATTGGACAAATATCCTAGTACAAACAATTGACAGGGCACATATAAATACATTGTAACCGCACAGAAAAAACAAGGAGCGATGAAAAAGTGAATAAAGAGTTATTCTCAGTATTCGTAGGTAAAGGAGTTAGAATTGGTCGAGGAGGTCATGAATCTAAAGAAGGTTTATTAATTGGTGCATTTGGAACACATATTGCTCTTTTTACAGAGGCTGAAGGTGTAATTTACTTCCCTTATACTCATATTAAAAGCGTAACTTCATTTGCAAAAGGTAAATTATCTTATGATGAAATGTACAATACGATTGAATTATTACCAAACGAGAGTTTTGTAGACTTATTAAACTCTCAAGTTAGACAATGGGTAAAAATTAATCGCGGTGGCCACGACAAAGTTGAAGGCATTCTTCTTGATGCAAACCATGATTATGTAGAAATTTCTTTTAACGATGAACTAGTGTATATTGCTACTTATCATGTAAAAAGTGTAAGTTTTGGAGAAAAATTTGAAGTTTACGAAAGAAGTAATACGACAAGCCAAACATTAAGAAGAAGAAAATAATGTTTAGAAAGGTCGTTTTATGAAATAAAACGACCCTTTTTTTATAAACCTTTGACCCTCGATGCCATTCTAATTATGTAAACCCATTATAAAGTAATTTGAAACTATACTTAATTTTGAGTGGTAATCAAAAATCATTGGAAGTATGCTGTTATGAACAAACTGATCCAACTATAAAAATTTCAAACATAATAATCTTTTTTCATTCATATAAGACAGGCACTATCTACCATGCCAACCTTTATATGAAATGATTGATTTTATTTAGACAAACTATCATCCTAATGGATATGCCCATTAATAAAATTAAAAATCCTTTTCAGAAATGAACATGTCTGAATAATAAATGATTTATCTTTTTAAGAAAGGAGAAAATCATGGCAAGTTTCAAAAATTTTCTCAACAAACAAGTTACAATTGAAATTTCCGGTAACAGTAATGTTGATGGAATCTTAATTGAAGTTGGAAATGATTTATTAGTTGTTTTCAATGGTGAAAATTTCCTTTATATTCCACTACTTCATATTCATAACCTTAGTGAGAGTACAACTGAAGAATCCTATGGTGTTGTTCCGTCATTGCAAGAATTGGAACACGAAAAAGATGAGTTATCTTTACGTAAAGTATTAACTGCAGCCAAAGGAATTTTTGTTGAAATTAATCTTTCAAATAATCGTTCTTTTCATGGCTTTATTACAACCATCATGAATAATTACTTTGTATTCTATTCACCGATCTATAAAATCATGTATATATCCCTCCAGCATTTAAAGTGGTTAACCCCGTATCTCACAGAAAAAACCCCTTATATGTTAAGTAATAATTTATTACCTGTTAATCCTTCTAATATCCCTCTAGCGCGCACGTTAGACGTTCAATTAAATAAGTTGATTGGTGAATTAGTCGTAATGAACAGTGGAGAAAATTACGAATATATAGGTAAGTTGAGTTCGATTGACTCAAACTTCATAGAGTTGACTACATCTAGAGGAGAAAGCAAATTAGTAGGTCTTCGTCACTTGAAATCAATTTTTATTCCGTAAGAATTAATAAAATTAAAATGCCACATTTACAATAAAAAAGTGCCTATTTATGATCATCGTAAGAAGGTACTTTTTTTATTTGATGAATGTCAGGTTGATTTCCCTAACAGAATGTTTACCCATATAAAGAAGAACGCCTATTTCCTCTGTATTATGTTCACTTTTCATAGGGTTAGGGGCATGAGCCTGAGATTCCGTTTCCAGCGGGATGTTTAGCCTAGTAAGTCAATCGAGAATGAACATCACTTTATAAACTAATTATTTAAATCTACATCAATAATGATTCACTTAATTCTGTTTTCCCTATAGCTTACTCATGAACCTTTATGATTGTTAGATTCAACAAAAAAAAATAGAAGCCATTTAGACTTCTATTGTTCTTACTCTTCTTATCCCATTATATGGTATCCTGAATCAACATGAATGTTTTCTCCAGTAATACCTCTTGCTAAGTCACTAAATAAGAATAAAGCAGAATCTCCTACTTCTTCTTGTGTTACGTTTCTACGTAACGGTGCTTTTTCTTCGATCTCTTTTAAGATTGTATTAAAGTCGCCTACTCCTTTTGCAGAAAGCGTTCGGATTGGTCCTGCAGAGATTGAGTTAACGCGAATATTGTATTTCCCTAAATCGTTCGCTAAATAGCGTACAGAAGCTTCTAGAGCTGCTTTAGATACTCCCATTAGGTTATAATTTTGCATTACACGCTCTCCACCTAAGTAAGTTAGAGTAACAATGCTTCCGCCTTCAACCATTAATGGTTTTGCTTCACGAGCTACACCTACTAAAGAGTAAGCACTAATGTTTTGTGATAATAAGTATCCATCACGGCTTGTATCTACAAACTCACCTTTTAAGTCCTCTTTATTAGCAAAAGCGATACAGTGTGCTACACCATGAATTGT
The DNA here is from genome assembly GCF_023115465.1 of Gottfriedia acidiceleris. Classification (NCBI taxonomy): domain Bacteria; kingdom Bacillati; phylum Bacillota; class Bacilli; order Caryophanales; family Bacillaceae; genus Gottfriedia; species Gottfriedia acidiceleris. The sequence goes on from NZ_CP096034.1 coordinate 3,535,851, forward strand.
GCCTACTTGCTCTTTAATTGAAGCAAAGCATTTTGCTAAATCTTCATCACTAGTTACATCACATTGAACTAAAAGATTGTTAGGATTTTCTAGTGAGTCAGCTAATTCACGAACACCTTTTTCTAATCTTTCATTTGCGTATGTAAAAATTAAATTTGCTCCCGCGCTATGTAATGATTGTGCAATACCCCAAGCGATACTACGGAAGTTTGCAACACCCATAACAACAAAAGTTTTTCCTTGCAATGATATCATATTCTTCATCTCCTTTATTATTAGTTATTAGTACTAGATACTAAAATAGTAGCACAAATACGATGAATTGGAAATAGTAAAGTTATTTATAGCTTTATCCACAAAAAATATAAATATAATAGTTTATTTAAAAAGAGTTTATAGTTTTGAATTCCTTTAAGGACAAAAATAAATTATAATGATGATTGTCGTACATTAAATGTGCCTATTTAAAAGCATACTAATAAAACTTATTATAGAGAGGTGAGGACATGAAGGAAGACCGTACATCTCCCTTTCAAATTGATTTCAAATTACTTTTTATCCTTTTTTGTATTGCCACTGTAAGTTATCTTGCAATTACTAGTGCAATGCCAAGCCTTCCTGCAAATCTAAGAAACATCAATTTCGCGGGACAACAAGTTAAATGGTATATCATTGGACTTGTTGGTATTGCCTTTATTATGATTATTGATTTTGATCGATATAAAAATGTTATTTGGTATATGTATGGTTTTGGACTACTCCTACTACTTGGATTAGAACTGCATATTCCAGGTGCTAAAACCATCAAAGGTGCAACGGCATGGTACACATTACCTGGTATTGGTAACTTCCAACCATCTGAATTAATGAAAATTTTTATGATTATTATTTTAGGAACGATTATTTCAAGACATAATGAAATGTACGCTGTTCGTGGAAAGAGAGAAGATATTTTACTTTTAGGTAAAATATTCGGTATTTCATTGCCTCCTCTACTACTGATTGCGAAAGAGCCTGACTTAGGTAATACAATGGTTATGTGTGCAATTATCGCAACAATGATCTTAATTTCTGGAATTCGTTGGCGCTATATTCTTGGACTAGTTTTATTAACGATTGGCCTTGGTGCTTTCATGGTTTATCTATACTTTTATCATTTTGAATTTTTCACATCACATGTGCTTGAGGAATACCAGTTAAATCGTTTTTACGGTTGGTTAGCACCGTATGAATACCCTTCACAAGGTTATCAGCTTACACAGGCATTAATGGCAGCTGGTTCTGGTTTGCTTACAGGTAAAGGGTTTCATAACGGTGAAGCATACTTCCCTGAGCCGCATACAGATTTTATTTTCACAGTAATCTGCGAACAATACGGGTTCATAGGAGCAAGTGTAGTCATTTCATTATTCTTCTTATTAATTTATCGAATGATTCATATCGCTTTAGAAAGTAACGACAAATTTGGAAGCTATCTTTGTGCTGGTGTAGTCGGTATGTTTACTTTCCAGATTTTCCAAAATATTGGTATGACGATTGGTCTACTACCAATTACAGGGATTACTCTACCATTCGTTAGTTACGGAGGAAGTTCACTTGCAACTAATCTTCTAGCAATTGGATTCATTCTTAATGTAAGATCTAGAACAAATAAGTATATGTTTGACTAATAGAGTAGAAATACAAAAAACAGGGGTAAAAGATCTAATCAAGATCTTTGCCCCTTCTTTTTTTATATTAGCAATACTCTTTTTGGAAGGTTCTTTTAGGCTGCTTTTTTGGGGCATACTACGATTATTACTAGTTGAAATAACAAACTAAAAGGATTGATAGGATGAAATACGATATTATAGGCGATATTCATGGTTGTTATAATGAATTTGTTGAATTAACTAAAAAACTTGGTTATTCGTGGGAGAATAATATTCCTGTTCACCCTGAAAATCGAAAGTTAGTTTTTGTTGGTGATTTAACGGATCGTGGACCTAATTCGCTTGCAGTTATAAAAGTAGTCTATGAACTTGTGATGAAGCATAAGAAAGCACATTATTCACCAGGGAATCATTGTAATAAACTTTATCGCTATTTTCTTGGTCGCAATGTAAAAATTCAACATGGACTTGAAACAACAGTTGCTGAATTAGAATCAGTAAGCGGGAAAGAAAGGAGCCATTATCAAGCATCGTTTAAAAAACTTTATGAAGGCTCCCCGCTTTATAATGTTTTAGATAATGGAAAATTAGTTGTTAGTCATGCTGGTATACGTGAGGACATGATTGGTAAGCATTCAAATAATGTTAAAACATTCGTTTTATATGGAGACATAAATGGAGAAGTGCTTCCAAATGGTATGCCTGTAAGAAAAGATTGGGCAAAAGATTACAAAGGTAAAGCATTAATTGTTTATGGTCATACTCCAATTAAAGAACCAAGAGAATTAAATAATACAATTAATATTGATACTGGTGCTGTCTTCGGTGGTAAACTAACAGCATTTTCGTATCCGGAACAAAAATATACCCATGTAGAATCATCCATGCCATACATTGAAGAAAAATTTAGTTTTTACGAAGAAAAAGAGAGCAGAGTATAGGAAAATAGATATAAAAAAAGTAGGTTTCTGATCGGAACCTACTTTTTGCTGATAATGTAAGCGCTCACTTATCAGCTTAATATATTAGTCTCTTCCATCCCCATGGAGAAACACTACATACTAAAAATAAGCTATTATTCATATATTGTCAATAAATTATACAAAATTTAGACAAATATATTACTTGACATTCACCAATCCAATAACCTCTCTAAATCAGCAGGTAAAGCGATTTCAAAGTTTTTTTCCGTTTCATCAATTGGATGAACAAATGACAATTGATAACTATGCAAGGCCTGTCTTTTTAATCGATCAGTATTACCACCATATAAGTCATCCCCGATTAGTGGATGTCCAATGGAAGACATATGGACACGGATTTGATGTGTTCTACCTGTTTCTAATTCTAATTCAACAACTGAGTAGTCCCTATTTACTAAAAGGACTTTATAATATGTGATTGCTTCTTGTCCCTCTTCAGAAACAATTCTCTCGATAATACTATCACTTTTCCTAGCAATTTTTGCTCTTATTACACCTTCTGTATCATTCATTTGCCCATGAACAATAGCTAAATACTTTCTTTGTACATTTTTTAATTCATTTTTCGAAAACAAATAATGTATATAACGATTTTTGGCAACTAACATTAAACCCGAAGTATCTTTGTCTAATCGAGTTACAATATGGATGGTCGATTGGAGCCCAATTGTTTGATAATAAAATAATAATCCATTTGCAACTGTACCATTCGGATGCTCTCTAGAAGGTATACTTGGTATTCCAAAAGGTTTATTTATGACCAAAACAGCATCATCTTCATAAACAATTTCAAAAGGAATATCTTCAGCTATTAGATCCTCACTTGGTTTCTCGATTGGAAAATAGATTTGTACTAGATCTAATTCTTGTAATATCGTACGGACAGTTTTTTCTACACCGTTTACTGTAATTTTTCCACCTTGAAATTTTATATCTGTGAGAGCACGTTTAGAGAGCTCCTTTAATTTAAGAAACTCTCTAAGTAAAATTCCATTATGTTCTTTTTTTACTTCCCATGATAAACTAAATTGCTTCATATTCTTCACCATTTTATTTAACAAAAGAATCAACGACACGCTTCCAAAATGGAAATGGTCTAAAACGTGCAAAACGTACTTTTTCATGCGCTACTCGACATTGAATCGATTTAACATCTTGATGTACGATTGTTTTATGATCTAATGTAATTTGAAAATTTGCGTTTCTTACAGGTTTAAGTAAGCAAGTATGATGTTTAGGTAAAACAAGTGGTGAACCAATAGTACGAAAAACCCGATTATTAATTGAAGCCATCTCAGCAATTTGAATCGCTTCAATTGATGGATGAATAATTGCTCCACCAAGTGCTTTATTATACGCTGTACTACCTGAAGGTGTTGAAATACAAAGACCGTCACCTCTAAATGTCTCAAAATGCTGACCTTTTATTTCAACATCAATCACTAATGTACCTTCAAGACCTTTGATCGTACATTCATTTAAAGCTAATGTTTGCATTTCTTTTCTTCCATCCTTATAACGGATGATTACTTCCAATAAAGGATATTCAACTACTTGAAATGGAGTCTTGGCAATTGCAATAACAAGCTTTTCTACCTCACTTGGTACCCAATCAGCATAAAACCCTAAATGCCCAGTATGAACCCCTACGAAAGATACTTTATCGAGAAGATGAGTGTAATTATGAAAAGCATGAAGTAAGGTCCCGTCACCACCTACAGATATGACAATTTCAGGCTCTTCCTCATCAAATTTAAAATTAAAACTCTCTAAATAATCTCTCATTCGTTTCGTCAGTTCATTGGACTCTTGATCGCCCTTAGACATAATTACGAATTTCATTTTCTCGCCCTTTCCTTATTGGTCGTTTTTTTTCGAAAACTCTGCTTGCGCCTCTTGAATCTCTCCTCTAATAAGGGACATTTCTTCATCTAATAGAAACGCTGCTTCAGCCGCTCTTTGTAATCGTTCATGAATATTTTCGGGATATTTCCCTTTATACTTATAATTTAAAGAATGCTCTATTGTTGCCCAAAAATTCATCGCAAGAGTTCTTATTTGAATTTCAACTAAAACTTTTCGTTCACCTTCAATTGTTTGAACTGGATATTCAACAACTACGTGATAAGAACGATATCCGCTATTCTTTTTATTTGTAATATAATCTCGCTCTTCGACAATAGTAAAATCTTTACGTTTACGAAGAAACTCCACTACATTTTTAATATCCTCTACAAATTGGCACATCATTCTAAGACCGGCAATATCCTGTAATTCAGTTTCTAAATTCGCTAAAGGTATTCCTTTTCTTATTGTCTTATTAACAATGCTGTGAATAGGCTTAACTCTCCCAGTTACAAACTCAATTGGGGAATGCTGATTAGTTTCTTCAAACTGTTTTCTAATCCCTTTTAACTTTACTTTCAATTCATTTACTGCTTGTTCATAAGGTGCTAAAAAACTTTCCCATTGACCATTCATCCAATCACCACCAACTTACTTCTCTTCTAAAAATGCACTTTGAACTTGCTTAACAAATTCTTCTCCATAGTTAAAATTACCTTCAACATTTTGGATTAAATAAGTTAACTCTTCATTCCAATTATTTAGTGACAGACTCTTTTCACCGACCTTTAAAAATACATTTAAATTTTGATCATTTGCTTTTTTCAAGTCCGACCAATACTCATAAGGAACTGTAACATATACAAATTCTTCATTTTCTTCTAATATATACAATAGTGAACCTTGGTCTGAGTCAGCAATCATTGTTCCTACTTCATGACACTGTTCTAAATTTATTTTTGTATCGTCGATTAACAAAAATAAACCATCTTCATTTATATTTATTCTATTTATTTCAAGCATTTTTCTCATCACTAAAACCTCAACCTTTTTAATGTATGTATTTTATTTAAATTTGACCATTTCTATTGTAACATATCAAATAGAAAATAGACGAAGACTAGCACATTCAATAACAAAAATAATACTAAAAATAAGGAGTTATTTATGGCTAAAGAAATTGAAATTGAATTTAAAAACTTATTAACAAAAGAGGAATTTGAAAAGCTTAAATCGTATTTCCAAGTTAACGAGTCAAGTTTCCAATCACAAACTAATTATTATTTTGAGACTCCTAATTTTACAATTAAAGAACATGGTGGAGCTTTAAGAATCCGAAAAAAGTCATTAACTTCATATACTTTAACGTTAAAAATAAAACAAGCAGTCGGACATTTAGAAATTAATCAAAAAATTAGTGAAACTGAAGCATCAACTATGCTAAAAACATATGTTCTTCCAGATGGAGAAGTAAAAGATTATATCAACGACGTACAATTAAACTTAAATGCCCTAGAATTAATAGGTGACTTAACAACAAACAGAGTAGAATTTCCATATGAAAGTGGACTCTTAGTTTTAGACCATAGTACATATTTAAATCACGAGGATTTTGAGTTAGAATTCGAAGTTTCAGACGAAAACATTGGTAAACAACAGTTCATCGATCTATTAGAGGATCTTCAAATTCCTCAACGTAAAACATTAAATAAAATAAGACGCTTTTTTAATGTTAAGCAAGGTAATCAAGGTAAGTGAAATATAAGCAGCATTTAATTTAAACGCCGGAGAAACCTAAAGGGTATAATTCGGCGTTTTTTAATAGATAGCCGATTTTATCAATCTTTTTATTGAAAAATAGAAGATTTTACTAAACTTTTTAAACGATTAACGATCATTAAAGTCGTTTTACTAGTTTGCCATAAGAAAATAACTACTTTTGTCCACTTTATGCCTTAACCAGTATTGGTATTAATTTCTCTTATTTGCAATTCCTAAGGCTTTAATTGAAGTTTTGCGATTTTGGAATTTCATTTGAAGATCATCCTTTATTTGCACAGATAGAATCCTTATTCGCATACCAGACCTTTTTCCTCGCTTCCGTTTCCAATATTATTTTGCAATCCGCTTTGACTTCTCAGACACCCTTTTTATCACCATACTCTAATGAATTAAGGAAATATTAATAGATTAATGAAAAATAGTGCATCATATTTGAAATATTAACTTTCCGTTGCTACAATACCATTAGAGAAGAAACGTGTTATATCTTACAAATTAATTTTCAAGTCTGTTATAGTACGGACGTATGAATTGCATTAAGGGTGAAATATATGAATGACAAACAATATAAAAATGAATCAATCACGCTTCCCGAGCAGAATTGTACAAAAAAATCGATTGAATTGTATGTATTCATAGATCCACTTTGTAGAAATTGTTGGGATTTTAGTACAATCTTAAAAAAGTTTCACTTAGAATATGGCCAATATTTTTCATCTACTTATATTCCAGTTAATCGATATTACACAACTAAAAAACTATTAGAAAAACGATCTTCTCAGCTTGCATTTGTATGGGAGAAGACGGCTAGCAGATCTGATATCCTTTGCGACGATCACTTATGGATTGATAATAAAGAACTTTACCCATACTACTCTGCAATTGCATTAAAAGCAGCTGAGCTTCAAGGTAGAGTAGCTGGCGTTAACTATTTAAAGAAGTTACAAGAATATTATTTCTTGAAAGATTTAGACATTACAGATCAAGATGTTCTTATCGAATGTGCTAAAGATATAAATATTGATGTAAAAGAGTTTATGGAAGATTTACACAGTACCCACTCTATTAAAGCTTTGCAATGTGATATTAAAGTTACGAAAGAAATGCATGTAACTGAAATTCCAAGCGTTGTATTTTTTAATGAAAATATTGAAGAAGAAGGTTTGAAAGTTTCTGGTTTTGAAAGCTATCAGACTTATGTAAAAATATTAGAACTTATGACGAACACAAAATTAGAAAAACGAGAACTACCTGATTTAGCCGAATTTATTAAATTCCAACCATTTGTTACGATTAAAGAATTATGTATGATTTACGAACAATCTACTCAATGTATGGAGTTAGAATTAAAAAAATTAATCCTACGTAGAAAAGTTAAGAAAATTGTTCAAAAAGATCAAATTTATTATCAGTATGTTGTTTAAGAAATAAAAAAAGACCTAGCTTTCGCTAGGTCTCTTTTTTGATGTAATATTTTACATCAAGGGGATGGGAGAAATTTTCACGTTCAACAAAGGGGTATTTGTGTTTGTGAAGTAATTCACACCCTTATAATACAATTTATTTTAGAGTTTGGCAACCATTTGAGAAATATTTCACATTTTAGACACAAAATAGTAGGTATAAAGATATAGAAAAAGTCCGGGTAAAAAAACAAACACATATAGTTATGATGATGCTACATGTGTCTGTTTAAAATTTATTCGTTAAATAAAAGCTCTTCCATTTCGTTTAACATTTCTTCAAATACTTTCAATGCTTCTACGATTGGTTGTGAAGAGGTCATATCAACGCCAGCTTTTTTCAATACTTCAATAGGATAATCAGAGCTTCCTGCTTTTAAGAATCCTAAGTATCTTTCAACTGCTGGTTCGCCTTCTTCTAAAATTTGCTTTGAAAGTGCTGTTGCTGCACTGAAACCTGTTGCATATTGGTAAACATAGTAATTGTAATAGAAATGCGGAATTCTACTCCATTCTAAACCAATTAACTCGTCGATTACGATCTCGTCGCCAAAATATTTCTTGTTAAGCTCGTAATATGTCTTCGTTAATAAATCTGGCGTTAATGCTTCACCATTTTGAGCTAATACGTGAATCTGATGTTCAAACTCCGCAAACATCGTTTGACGGAATACCGTTCCTCTAAATGTCTCTAAATAGTGATTTAGTAAATATAGTCTTTGCTTAGGATCTTCAGTATTTTTTAGTAAATAATCATTTAAAATCGCTTCATTACAAGTAGAAGCAACTTCAGCTACGAAGATTGAATAATCTCCATAAACATAAGGTTGATTTTTACGAGTATGATAACTATGCACTGAATGACCAAATTCATGTGCTAAAGTAAATAAGTTATTTACATTGTCCTGCCAGTTCATTAGGATATATGGATTAGTACCATACGCACCAGAAGAGTATGCCCCGCTACGTTTTCCTTTGTTTTCTACAACATCTACCCAACGGCTTTCATATGCCTCTTTTAGAATTTCAACATACTCATCACCTAATGGTTTTAATGCTTTTAATAAAATTTCTTTTGCTTCTTCATACTTAACTTCCATTTTTACTTCTTCTACTAGTGGAGTAAATAAGTCATACATATGAATTTCATCAAGCTTTAACGCTTTTTTACGAATAGCAATATAACGATGTAATAAATTTAAATTATCATTTACAGTAGAAACTAATTGATCATAAACAATTTCAGGAATTTCGTTATTACTTAATGCTGCATGACGAGCATTATCATACTTTCTTACTTTTGCTTTGAAATTATCTTTCTTTACAGCACCACTTAATGTACTTGCAAAAGTGTTTTTATACGCATCATACGTATGATAAACTGCTTCAAAAGCATCTTTTCGAACCCGACGATCTGCACTTTCTAAATAATGAATATAACGACCATGTGTGATTTCTACTTCTTCACCATTCTCGTCTTCAATCGTCGGAAATTTTAAATCCGCATTATTTAACATTCCAAACGTATTACTAGAAGAAGATAACACTTCAGAAGCTTGTGCCATAATTTCCTCTTCAGCTGCTGAAAGAACATGTGGTTTTTGCTTTAAAATTTCTTCTAAAGAGTGCTCGTACAATTTTAGTTCATTATTTTCTTCAATAAATTTTTTCAATGTTTCTTCTGAAATTGTTAATAATTCAGGCACGAAGTATGACATTGCACTTCCAGCCTTCGTGTATAGATTTTTCGCACGATCATCTAAAGCCTGATATGTAGAATTTGTTGTATCTTGATCGTAACGCATATGAGAGTATGTATACAATTTACCTAATAAAAACGAAATTTCATCTTGTTTTTTCAACGCATTTAAAAGTGATTGAGATGACTCACCTAATTTACCTTTAAACGCTGAAAAAGATGGGATTAATTCAAGTACTTTTTTATACTCTGCTTCCCATTTTGCATCTGATTCATAAATATCTTCCAACTTCCAAGTTAATTCTTCTTGAACTTCACTTCTAGTTGGTAATTTTTTAACAGCTTTTTGTTCTAGCATGTCTGATCCCCCTAAAATTATTATTAGTATTAATAACATTCCAGTGTCTGATATTAATAATCATTTGAATCAGTTCTTGCATTAAACAACAAATCAAATGCTGTATTAGCGCTCAGACAGTCTTCATCCAATGCTTGTTGGAATGATGATGGAATAATAGCATTAGCTATCTTCATTATTTTACCATTTTTAACACGTTTTACGATTTTAATTTTTACTAAAAAGTCAATATACTTTTCTACACATTTCTCCAAATTATCAATTTCATTATTTTGAAATTGATTAACTCTCCATTTACCATTCTGTACTTCCATTTTTACAGACTGATTTATTTTATCGATAAAGATAAGTTGTCCTATTTCTGCCTCATGAAAAAATTTAAAATAGATTAGCCCCTGCCAAACGATACAATGTTCTTTAATTATGCAGTTACTTTCTAAAGGAACTCCAATTACTGCCGGAAAATAATTAATATTTTCATTGTATAAATACTGTTTAAAAACCTTTAAATTCCCTTTAGTATGCAAATGTTGATATAGTCTAAAATCCTTTTTTAAACGATTCCATTTCGATACAAATACCTTTTTATCAATTCTATTTGGAGATAAAAATTCCTTAAGACTGAAATTATTTATTGGGAATACGTCCTTTTGACCAATATATTGGACTGGAGAAAATGCTATTAATGAGGAAAGCACTGTAAAAGATTGTAATGTAGGATTATAGAAAAGAAGTGAAAAAACGTTAATTTTAACAAGTGAATAAATAGAAATCGAATTAATATAGAAAGATGACCATCTTTTTTGATTTAACAGTTTATCATTTAGGATCCACAAAACTTTCATTCCATTATCCTTAAAAGAGTTTGTCCTCCTTATCATTATTTCTAAAGGAATAACCGAACATTGATATTCAACACACATTTCAAGAGTATTGAATTTAATAAATAAATCAGGTCTTTGATTTAATTCAGGTATAAATTTTTCAACCTCAACATTTACATTAAACTTTTTAAAAAATTGATACAATGCAAACTTTCCTTTATAATGGTCAACGCTCTCTTTTTTCTCATTTTCACATTCAGTTAAATCTATATGTGCAAAATGAGTGACCCTCTTTACTCCAATTTTGAGCCTCACTTTTTTTTTGCAAATTGGGCAAAAGTATGGTCCGTTTTGCTTTAATCTTAATAAATCCTCTGTCGTTTTAACTTCAAATAAATTAATAGTATGCCTTTTTGTATTTAATGCGACGATCATTTACCACTACCTCCTTTCCAAATTACTTCACTATCCTTTTCGTATTTTCCTTCAAAAAAATTAAAAACGATTTTTCAAATAAAAAACCTACCAAATTAAACTTTCTATTTGGTAGGTGACTATATGAAATATGATAAAAAATGTTCTTTCAATGTTCTATCAATAAGTTAGCTCATTACAAAAGTGGTGCCATTAATCTTGATAATGATTCAAATATCCTTTTGTATATAGGTCTCTTTTTAAAATCATTAAAAATAATTGCTTCAGAATCACGGATATCATTATTAAAATCATTAACTAGGTGATTAATACTTTCCTCTAAATATAAAAATGCAGTGACCTCGAAGTTTAAACGGAAACTTCTCATATCCATATTTGCCGTTCCAACAGATGCGATTTCATCATCTACAATCAATATTTTACTGTGTAAGAATCCTTGTCTATATTCATAGATTTCGACCCCTGCTTCTAATAACTCTGGAAAATATGAACGCGAGGCATAAAATACGATTTTCTTATCGGGACGATCAGGCATTAGAATTTTTACTTTGACCCCACCATTTGCTGCAACTTTAAGAGCAGTTAAAATATCTTCATCCGGAACAAAATATGGTGAAGCAATGTATATACTTTTCCTTGCACTTGTAATCATCGCAAAAAATAACTCTTTTATGACTTCATGCTTTCGGTCTGGTCCACCAGAAACAAGTTGAATTGCTCCTTTGGAAGAATAACTACTAGCATTAATGTCAAAATACTCTTTTTCATCAATTAACTCATTCGTCATATAATACCAATCTTGCAAGAATATGAATTGTAGTGTCCGAACACCTTCTCCATTAAGGTATAGATGGGTATCTCTCCACTTTCCAAAATAATGGTCTTTCCCTAAATACTCATCTCCAATATTTAAGCCGCCAACAAATCCTACATTCGAATCTATTACGATAATTTTCCGATGGTTTCGGTAATTTATCGTATCGTTTAATACTGGAATTTTAACTGGAGAAAATGGCAGTATTTCTACACCAGCTTTTTGTAAGTCTTTTACAAAATTTCTTGATAATTTCCAACTACCTACAGCGTCGTAGAGAAATCGAACGTTTACACCATTCTGTGCCTTTTCAATTAGAATATCTTTTAATTGATTACCAATCTCATCATTTCTTACGATATAGAATTCGATATGAATATGGTGCTTTGCTTTTTTTAGTTCTTCAATTATTTTTGGAAATGTTTCACTTCCATTTGTCAAAACTTTTGTAAAAGTATTCATCGTGACTGGTGTATTACTCTGCTTAGCTGCGATATTTATTAGATACTCTAATCTTTGATTTTGCGCAATAAATTCTTTCACTTCTACATCTTCTGATCCACTTATTAATCCATTTGCATTTTGATCATTAATTGCCTTTTTTCGATAGACCATTTTCTTTTTGTAATTTTGTCCAAAAATTAGATAAAAAACAAAACCGAATAACGGGAAAATAGCCAATAGAATAATCCAAGTTAAAGTTCTAGCAGGATTTCTATTTTCTAAGAAAATAATAATCGATACACCTATAGCCGTTATCGAAAACATTATGCTTATTAATCTAAAAATAGTAGATTTTTCAAAGAATGCAAAATTCATTAACCAAATGAATTTAATTGTTGGAGAAGCAAAATATAAAATGCATACAACAATTGATAAAAATATTAAAATCTTTAATCGAAATTGCATCAATATTCTCCTTTATAAAGAAAAGAAACCGATCCCTAAGGCATCGGCTATTACAATAATGGAAAAATTGATTTAAAATGAGGTAATGCTGTTTTTTCATAAATCAATTTTCCGTATTCTTCTAAAACGTGTATAGTTACTTTTGAACGATGACCATATTCAAGTAACATAGATGATAAGTAATCGACTTGAACTTCATCAAGCAATTCTTCTTCAAATTTAACATAAAGATAGTAATAATCTTGGAAGGAATAAAGTGTAGTTTCAAATGATTCTTGATTCACAGCATGTGATAATGAAATAATGTCTTCAAGATTTTTAAAGGATAGAATAAGTTCAGTTTCCTCTTCATCCATCGATTCAAAAATATCGTCATCATCATCTTCATCTGAATCATCTTCATCATCTACAGAGATAAATGGAATTTCTAAATTCTTTTCTCCTTCACCTAAATTCACTTCTACTTTTTTGCCGTCTTTAGAAATCACAGCTTTAGTTACAACAACTTCCAAACCCTTGTCTAGTGCCTGTACCTGAATCCATAGGGGGCCACCAGCAATGAATTCCTCAGTCAAATGCGCTTCATCAATTAATTCCCAGAAAAGCTCTTCACTTCTTTCTCGATCTAACCATACTTCATCTTTAGAGAAACCTCTCTCCTCGATGTCTAAGTAGGATATGGAGAACTTAAACGTATTTTCATTAATTCTTTCTATTTCCATTTGTTTTCCCCCTCCTTTAATGAACAACAAGTAATTGCGTTAGACGAAATAGAATAAATAAAGTAAAAGAAATTTATGTTAAATATAAAATTCTGAAATAGTAAATTAGAAAAATACTCTAAAAAAATTTAGCTATAATTAGTAAATTTTTATCTATCTTACCATGAAAATTTATTAAATGCGAATAGTAACTACAATTATATTTTATGATACTATATAAAATTTTGGAAATAAAATTCACCTATTTTTTAAAAATCATCATATACCTATTAATAATAGGACAATCATTTAAAGCTTTTAATAAGAGAGGTGAATTCATGATAGATCTTCATTATATATGGTCCTTTTTAATGATTGTAATTATAGACATTGTTTTAGGTGGAGATAATGCTATTGTCATTGCATTAGCATGCAGAAAATTACCATATAAGCAACGTAACATAGCGATAATTTTCGGTAGTATTACCGCAATTGTTTTACGCATTATCCTAACAATATGTGCAATTTACGTCCTTAAAGTCCCATTCTTGCATTTAATTGGCGGAATATTACTTTTGTACATAGCTTGCAAATTAATTATTCAGGAGGATGACAACCCTTCGATAAAGGAGAACTACACAGTTTTCCACGCAATTCGTACAATTGTGTTTGCTGATTTAGTTATGGGGATTGATAACGTATTAGCAATAGCTGGGGCATCAAACGGAAAGCCTTCATTAGTCATTTTAGGTCTTTCCATCTCAATTCCAATTATTATTTGGGGAAGTAAAATCGTTTTATGGTTTTTAGAAAGATATCCTATATTGAGTTTTGTAGGGGCTTCTGTTCTTTCAATAACAGCTAGCAAAATGTTAATAGACGAGCCATTTATCAGTCAATATATAAACGGGCGGAACGATATGGAATTAATTGTCGGTTCATCTTGTATGATCTTCACCATTGTTATAGGTTATTATTTTAATCATATTCGATACCGTAAGCGAACATCCTAATTGTTTAAAAAAAAGCTGTAAAAAGTATGCATTTAACTTTTTACAGCTTTTTATATAATATGAATAAGTATTTGTTCAATATGATTGAGAATCTTAATCAAGAATTGTATTTTTTTTCACAATTCAAAACGTAGATTTACTCATTAACTAAACGTTGCGCTTCACGTAATTGATATGTGCGAACTGAACGTGGTAAAAATCTTCTAATTTCATCTTCATTATAACCAACTTGTAAACGTTTCTCATCAATAATAATCGGTCTTCTAAGTAAACCAGGATATTTCTGGATGATTTCATATAAGTCTTGTAAAGGAAGACTTTCTAAGTCTACATTTAATTCTTGGAAAATTTTTGATCTTGTTGATATAATTTCATCAGTACCACTTTCAGTCATACGTAAAATTTGTTTAATCTCATTAATTGATAATGGTTCTGAAAAAATATTTCTTTCTTTATAAGGAATATTATTATCTTCTAGCCACATTTTTGCTTTTCGACAAGACGTACAACTTGGTGAATTATACAAAATTACCATTTTGCTCTCCCCCTAACTACTCTTTTAAATAAAAGTAATATAGTTATGTGTATTAATTTATAAGAATTGGTTAATTATAATTAGTTTAATCTACCACCATATGTTCACATTATACAGTATTGTGCAAAATAAATATATACAAATTTGTAAAAAAATTTTAAAAAACCTATACAAAAGGTGTACAATTTTCAGTAAATTTATAAGTAAAATATAGGCTAATTTCTTTGATACATTTTTCGTATATGAAGAGCACTTTTCACACTATAAACCTGACTTTTCCCCAAAGTAGTCAAGTACTCCTTTCGTTTCACACAACTTTAGCCCTAAAAGTGCAATACAAAAAAACCAGATTGATTTATAAAAACCCCAAAATAATTATTCAAAAAAGCTTATTTATTCTTTCTATTTCACCATATTTTTAATACAATAATAGTAACGCTTACATTTCTAGGAGGCTAATCTTATGGCAGCTTACATAACTGATTTATTGATTGTTGCAGTGTTAGTAATTGGAATTACTGCACTTAATGGTGTGTTTACAAACGCGATTGGCGAAAAAATATTTGGTAGAAGTAAAAAAAGTCAATTTGTTGATATGTCTGACAGAATGTCTGCAAACTTCAAACAAGTTGGTGGCCAAGGCAAGTTCCGTAAAAAAACTTATTAACAACCGTATTTAAGAAAATTACGATTTAAAAAAGGGCAAATGCCCTTTCTTTTTTTGCCTTGATTAGGTTTAGTGTATAACGATTGTAGAATTGATTATGGTCACTAGTTCCTCCTACTGTACAGTACTTTGAAATATTAAATTCAGGGGCTTTGAGTTTTAAAAATTTGTTATCATTGTAGACACTGGATTAATGTTCTTTTAAGCTTGTCCTACCATTATGACACCTAGCCTTATCTACACTTTTTATCATAAAACCTCTACCTTAATTTTCCCTTAACTTGTATGAATCCAAAATGGGTAAGAAAAGTTCGGCTTCTTCTTTTTTTACTTTCCCTTGTACTTTTTTCGAGCTTACTCATAGAACTCTCATGAGGAACCTAATACCATCTTTTTGCTTTTTTACTTCCTCATGAACACCTCAGAGAGTAACCATATTCCAGCTTTTTGCCTTTCTACTTACTCATGAACCCTACATATCTACATTATCGAAAAAAAATCCTAGCGATAAACTCACTAGGATTGATTTATTATTTATACATTTGTTGATAATTTTTAAATTCTGCTTCAGAGCAAAGTACGAAATGTCCAGGACGAACTTCACGTAATTTTGGTTGTTCGTTTGAATAATCGTGTTGTTTTGGATCATAAACGATACGTTTACGATTGCGCTCATAATCAGGATCTGGAAGCGGAATTGCTGATAATAATGATTTTGTGTATGGATGCATTGGGTAATCATATAATTCATTACTATCTGCAAGCTCAACAATTTTACCGTGGTACATTACACCGATACGGTCACTAATGTACTTAACCATTGATAAGTCATGGGCGATAAATAGATATGTTAAACCTTTTTCCTTTTGAAGCTTTCTCATTAAGTTTACAACCTGAGCTTGAATTGAAACGTCAAGAGCTGAGATTGGCTCATCGGCGATAATAAATTCTGGTTGTACAGCAAGTGCTCTTGCAATACCGATACGTTGACGTTGTCCACCTGAGAATTCATGTGGGAAACGGTTAGCGTGTTCTTTATTTAACCCTACTGTTTCAAGTAAGTCATAAACCATTTTCATTCGCTCTTCTTTGTTACGAGCTAATCCATGGATATCAATACCTTCTGCAATGATATCTGCAACTTTCATACGCGGGTTTAATGAAGCGTATGGATCTTGGAAAATCATTTGCATACGACGGTTAAACTTCTTTAGTTCTTTACGACTTTTCTTACCATGTACATCTTCACCATCGAAAATTACTTGTCCATCAGTCGCATCATATAATCGAATGATTGAACGTCCAGTTGTAGATTTACCAGAACCTGATTCACCTACTAAACCGAAAGTTTCTCCACGGAAGATGTCAAATGTAACATCATCGATTGCTTTAACTGTTGTTTTACCTGTATTAAAGTATTGTTTTAAATTTTTAACTTCTACTAATTTTTCTGCTTTACTTGACATTTACTTCACCTTCCTTCATTCGTTGAATACGCTTCTTAACGGCTTCAGGTGGTTCAACTTTTGGAGCATCCTCATGTAATAGCCATGTTGCAGCGTAGTGTGTGTCAGACACTTTAAACATAGGAGGTTCCATTTCATAGTCAATTTTTAAAGCATTTGGATTACGTGGTGCAAACGCATCACCTTTTGGAGGATTTAATAGATCCGGTGGTGTACCAGGAATTGCTACTAATTCTGCTCCTTGTTCATTATCTAAGTCAGGCATTGAAGCTAAAAGTCCCCAAGTGTAAGGATGTTTTGGATTGTAGAAAATATCGTCCACAGTTCCCATTTCAACTACTCTACCTGCATACATAACTGCAACTTTATCTGCAACATTCGCAACTACACCTAAATCATGTGTAATAAAGATAATTGCTGAATCAGTTTTTCTTTGAATTTCTTTCATTAACTCAAGAATCTGAGCTTGAATTGTAACGTCAAGAGCTGTTGTTGGCTCATCGGCGATTAATAATTTTGGATTACATGCTAACGCCATTGCAATAACAACACGTTGTCTCATACCGCCTGAGAACTGGTGTGGATATTGTTTATATCGAGCTTCACCATTTGGAATTCCAACAAGATTTATTAATTCTAAAGCAATTTTCTTTGCCTCAGTTTTACTCATTTTTTGATGCTTAATTAGACCTTCTGTTATTTGATATCCAATCGTTAATACTGGATTTAAAGAAGTCATAGGATCTTGGAAAATCATTGAGATTTCTTTTCCACGAATATTTTGCATTTCTTTTTCTGATAATTTAGCTAAATCTTTTCCATCGAATAAGATTTCACCGCTCTTAATTTTACCTGGAGGGTTTGGAATTAACCCCATTAATGCTTTAGATGTTACTGATTTACCTGAACCAGATTCACCTACAATTGCTAATGTCTCACCTTTTTTAAGATCAAATGAAACTCCGCGTACTGCTTGAACTTCACCAGCATGAGTATAAAAGGAGACACACAGATCTTTTACTTCTAATAATTTACTCATAGTTCATTCTCCCTTCAAAATTACTTACTCATTTTTGGATCTAAAGCATCGCGTAATCCGTCAGCAATTAAGTTGAAACTTAAAATTAATAAACTGATCACAACCGCTGGAATAATCATCATATGAGGGAAAGTTTGTAATGATTTGAAGCCATCACTTACTAACGAACCTAATGATGCTTTTGGTGGTGCAATACCTAAACCGATGAAGCTTAAGAACGCTTCAGAGAAAATTGCACTTGGAATCGTGAACATCATCATTACGATGATTGGACCCATAATATTTGGAATTAAGTGTTTTGCAATTAATTGAGTATTTGTTGCACCTAAAGTTCTTGATGCTAATACGAATTCTTGATTTTTTAATTTTAGCATTTGACCACGTACGATACGGGACATACCTACCCAACCAGTAATTACCATCGCTAAAGCGATTGAAAGAATACCTGGGTTTTTAAATACTAAGATGAATAAGATTACAACGATTAGATATGGTACACCCATTAGGACTTCCGCAATACGCTGCATGATATTATCTGTTCGGCCACCAAAGAATCCTGAAATACCACCGAAAGCTACACCAATTACCATATCAATTACTGCTGCTAATAAACCGATTAAGATTGAAACTCGAGCACCAGCCCATGTTCTTGTGAAAAGGTCACGACCTAAATCGTCCGTACCAAACCAATAGTTTTCTTTAATATTTTTGTTTTTATATACATCGTTTCCATATTGATCATATCCGTCAAATGGTAAGAATTTTACATTTTCTAATACACCAATTTTAGGTGGTAATTTTGATCTTTTTAAGTCTTGGTCTTTATATGAGTGTCCACTCATCATTGGACCAAACAATGTAAAGAATAATAAGATACCAAGGATAATAAATCCTAACATTGCACCTTTATTTTTTCTGAAACGTCTTCTTGCATCTTTCCAAAAAGAATCCGAAGGTCTTGAAATTTTATCTGCATTATTCAAATCTACGTTTGCAGGTTGGAATAAATCAGATGAAATTTTTTGAGCTGTGTTGTTGTTCATTATTTATTTACCTCCTGCTAAACGGATACGTGGATCAATTACACCGTATAAAATATCTACAAAGAAGATTACGATTAGTAATAATGCACTATAGAAAATTGTTGTGCCCATAATTACTGAGTAGTCATTTGTTACAATTGAGTTAACGAATTGAGAACCTAGTCCAGGTACAGCAAACATATTTTCAATAACTAATGTACCAGTCATTAAGTTTACAGCCATTGGACCTAAAATTGTAACTACTGGGATTAATGCATTTCGTAGTGCATGTTTAATGATTACGCCTACTTGAGAGATCCCTTTTGCTTTTGCTGTTACGATATACTCTGAGTTCATAACTTCGATTAACTCTGTTCTTGAGAAACGAGCTACAGTTGCTGTTACGAATACTGACAATGCAATTGTCGGTAGAATTGTGTATTTAAAGCTTTCCCAATATGCTACCGGGAATAAATGTAATTTTACTGCTAAGTAGTACTGTAAGATTGCCCCGAATACGAATGACGGGATGGAAATTCCTAGAACTGCTAGAACAGTAGAACCATAGTCAAATATTGTATTATTCTTTAGTGCTGCTACGATACCGAAGATTAATCCGATAAATGTTCCTAATAATAGTGCTTGAGCACCTAATTGAGCTGATGGACCAATACGAGTTGAGATCATATCAGTTACTTTACGGTTATCGTATTTATATGAATCTCCTAAATCACCTTTAGCAAGATTTTTCATGTAATTTGCATATTGCACAGGAACTGGCTTGTCTAACCCATATTTAGCAAAAATAATTTGTTTTTGTTCAGGTGTTAATTTCTCTGGGTTTTTTAATGGAGAACCTGGTAACAACTTCATTAAGAAAAATGTAACTGTACAAATCAAAAATAGTGTGACAAACATGTAAATAAATCTCTGTAGCACGTAACGTCCCACAACTGCACCCCCCTATTAATTTAAAAAATATTTTATTTTTTTTATTTTTTGATAATTTTTTTGTAAAAATGAGAGCATTTGGACCTTTCACCTATTTGGATCTATTCCACATACTCTTTAGTACCAATTATAATTCTGTAATTTTGTCGATCGATTTAACTTCTTGTCCATATTATTCTCAAACATAGGATTAATCATTTAATCCTTTTTTTTCATTTGATGTAAAATGGTGTAAATTTTTGCTTAAGCTTTTTTCCCAACAATGTAAGCGTATTCGCAATGACGCTTTTGGTCAATATTTTTTTACTGGAAAATTCTAAATTATTATTCTAAACAGATTATTCCTTACAATTTCTCCCTGATAAATTAAGCTGGGATCCTTATAAAAAATAACTTATATAGATATTTATTCATAAATTTGGTAAAAAAATGAATGCTTATTCAAAAATTCATATTGCAATTTCAGTATAGCAAATTTATTTATCGTGACATATCTCGCAATCCATGATGTATACCCCCTAAGATGCTAGTACAAAAGGTTAAAATACAGAAAGTTAATATACAATTCTGAATTTTTATAGTAGAATTTTCGATAAGTATCGATTTTTTTCTACAAATTTTATTATACATTTTTATGAGAGTTTTACAACAATTTTGACAAATAAAATTAAATAATTTGTTAAAATAAAGAGAATTATCTTAAAAATGCTAACAATTTAAAAATATTTTGTAACGTTTAGTTGAAACTGTTTACATTATTATTATAGTATAGCATTATTAAGTCTACAATATATAATTCTTTCCAACAGGAGGATCACAAATTAAATGTCGAAACACTATATTATTGTCGTATTATCTGCGATAGTACTGGCAGCAATCTTTTCACTTACCCAAGGAACACTAAACTTTTTCCTTCATTTCACGAACACAGTATTCTATATTGGACTAACATTATTTGTTATTGGTGGTTTTTTATTAATCGTTCAAAGTGGATTTTTTAATATTACTCGCTTTGGAATGCGTAAAGTATTCGGAACGAGAGACCAACAGATGGCAGAAATGACAGGTGATGAATCACTTACTGTTAAAAAGGATATAATCTACAGAAGATATAGATTTTCAATTACAAAACCATTACTGATGGCTTCAATTACTTTAGTTATTCTTTCTTTTTTATTCAGTTTTATCATTATTTACTAAATGATGTATCAACATCTTGAAAGTTGAATATAATTAAGATATTATCTATAGAAAGTATATATAAGCTATGAAGAAGAGTAGTACACAGATTTAGCATGTTAAGAGAGCTTGTGGATGGTGAAAACAAGTCATGCTCCCTGTCGAATGGACTTCTGAGCTTCGAACCGAACATATAGTATAAGTAGGCTTCGACGTAACTCAAACGATAGATGAGAGCATGATTTCATGCATGAGTGATTCCTTATTTGGAATAACTAGAGTGGTACCGCGGTTTAATCGTCTCTATTGTAATAGAGAGATTACGCCGCTTTTTTATTTTATTTAGCTTTATTTAGGAGGATTTTAAGATGCAAACTATTTTTAGTGGAATTCAACCAACATCATCTGGAGGTATTACTTTAGGTAACTATTTAGGTGCGGTTAAACAATTCATTGAATTACAAAATGATTATAACTGTTATTTCTGTATTGTTGATCAACATGCAATAACAGTACCACAAGACAGACTCGCTTTACGTAAAAACATTCAAAGTCTATCTGCAATCTATGTTGCTGCTGGACTAGACCCAGAAAAATCAACTATTTTTATTCAATCTGAAGTACCTGCGCACGCTCAAGCAGGATGGATGATGCAATGTATATCATATATCGGTGAATTAGAGCGAATGACACAGTTTAAAGATAAATCATCTGGTAAAGATGGTGTATCTGCTGCTTTATTAACTTACCCACCTTTAATGGCCGCGGATATACTTTTATACGGTACTCACTTAGTTCCAGTTGGAGATGACCAAAAGCAACATTTAGAGCTTACTCGTGACTTAGCAGAGCGTTTTAATAAGAAATATAATGATATCTTTACGATCCCTGAAGTAAGAATTAGTAAAGACGCAGCTAGAATTATGAGTTTAGCTGATCCAACTAAAAAAATGAGTAAATCCGATGAAAATCAAAAAGCTACAATTTTTGTTTTAGATGATCCTAAAGTAATTGAAAAGAAAATTAAAAGTGCTGTAACTGACTCTGAAGGCATTGTTAAGTATGATAAAGAAAATAAGCCTGGTATTTCGAATTTATTAAGCATTTACTCGGCATTTACTGGTGAAACAATTCAGGAATTGGAAAATAAATACGTTGGTAAAAATTATGGAGAATTCAAACAAGATGTTGCAGATGTAGTAGTAAACGGTTTACGTCCATTACAAGAACGCTATGAAGAAATTATTTCCTCGACTGAATTAGATGATATTTTAGATGCAGGAGCTGCAAAAGCAAATACCGTTGCAAATAAAATGATTAAAAAAATGGAAAATGCTATGGGATTAGGTCGCAAGAGAAAAAAATAATCCTCTTATACGTAAAATTTAAAATAGTAAAGGGTGTCTTAAAAGTCAAAGTACTTTAGAGACTCCTTTTTCTTTACTATCGGAAAAGGAATAAAAAACAAGAAATCAATAAAAAAAACCCACAAGGTACTTTATCCCTTGTAGGTCTTTTTGATTTTGAGGCCCTTATAAATAACCTCTTTTAGTTTACTTTTTGTTCGTGTTCCATTTCCCATAGTTTTTCAAAGAAAGGTTGACCTTTAACGATTCTTCCACATAATTGCTCATGTCGCTCTGACCAACCACTCTTAATTTCATCATATAATTGAGACCAAATGTCCTCAAATGACAGATCCTGAATTTGTTGATACGATCTTGGATTCCACTCGGTGTACCAATATCGAATCTCCGAAGGATTTTTTGATGAATGGAGTTGATCTAGCGCCATAAATAGTAATTGCTTTAGTTGTCTTTCTTTTCTTGTTAGTCCGCTCATAATAATTGGCGACGGCGATAGTATATGATGTTCTTTTGTTTCATCATTTACTGAATTTTGAAGATTATAGTGACTTTCTTCAATCTCGGCTGTCATATCATACACCATTTGTTCTTGCCTTGGTATTAAACGGCTTTTTCGAATTGGAATATTATACCCAATTGTGTCAACCGCAATAATACCATTACCGTCAGTTACTACAAAGCAATAATCTAGCTGAATACGCTCATGATTCTTTCTTACATAAGACTTTTGGAACACTTCAGTTAATAGACCGGAAGGAAGCTCTAATAGTTCATTTTCAATATAATGATATAACTCTGGAGTAACTTTAATGACTGGAACTTGGTCTAATAATTCAACACTATCATCTTTTCTCCATTCAAAAAAATGACAGACATTGTAACCATTTTCTTCACCTTCAAACCAATTGACCCATACATCATGTAAATACAACATTTACTACCCCTCACTTCACAACTGTATGTAACTTTCAGTATGGTCAGTGATTCACTAATTTATTCCATTTTCCACTGAATTACAAAAAGTGTTTAACAAACTGAATGAAAAATAGTCAATAAATCATTAAAATATCATAGATTAAAACTTCTCTGATACATTAATACTGCAATACATCATTTAAGCTCTGATATGCTCTGGAATCGTTTGCATTCAAATCGAAAGATAATGTATTGCATTTTCCTTAATCTTTTTACTTGGCGTTCGTAAAAGGATATCAGTTGACCATTCTGTCTGCTCTGTACAACTTTTAACAATGTCATATCCAACACTGTAACCCAATAATTTTGGAATTCCATTCCCACCATACAAGTATTTTGAAAAATTATCATCATTACTTGTTATCTCAAGTTTATCTATTAAAAATTTATTATAATATAATTCACATTGCTTGGAAGAATACTGATTTGTCCATGGTGCCTGAACTGCTTCTCCATACTTTTCTAAAACTGCAGTTTCGGCTAACCCTTCTAAAATCATTGCATCAAGTAATGTGACCTTTTTGTTTTTATATAACTTTGTCAATCTTACAATATGATGATACTCATGTAATAATACTGCTTTATGTTGTAAAATTCCTTCTAAAGGGGACAAAAATAAACAAATACAATTTTTATGTGCAATTCCCCCCCTTTGATAAGTCGTATTTTTAAACAAATTTCCCGTTCTATGACAAGGTAAAATAAATATAGGTAGGTCAGGTCCATTAAGTTCTCTTTTTAACTTCTCAAACTCTTCAGAAAGGCTTTTCCATATACTTTTTTCATCTAGTAGTTTCAGATCATCTTTACTCAAAGTTGACAGCCTCGATAAACCGTGGGAAAGAAGATATTTATATAAACTCTCCTCATTATATTTCGGAAAATATGGTAAAAGTTTTTTCATTACCATTTGTTTATCTTCAATAAAATCAACCCATTTATAAGTTGGCATTATCCCAAGTTAATCACCACCTCAATTTACTATTAAAGTATGATAATTAACTAGTGAAAGTTACTTTTTTTTACACTGGGATTTCTAATAAAAAAAAGCTTAGGTAAAGACCTAAGCTTTCATGTCCAAACATTATCTATACTTATTTAGTGAATTCTTTAAATGCTAAAGTTACATTATGTCCACCAAATCCTAATGAATTAGAAATTGCTGCTTTTACATTAAAAGGTCTAGCAACATTCGGTACATAATCTAAATCACATTCGCTATCAGTTTCTTGGTGATTAATCGTTGGAGCAATTACTTTATTATGGATTGTTAATGCTGTAATAATTGCTTCAATTCCACCAGCTGCTCCTAGCATATGACCAGTCATAGATTTTGTTGAACTAATTGGTACATTGTATGCATGTTCACCAAATACTTCTTTAATTGCCATCGTTTCAAATTTATCGTTTAATTCAGTACTTGTTCCATGTGCATTAATGTAATGAATGTCTTCAACAGATAAACCAGCATCATCAAGTGCCATTCTCATTGCACGTGCGCCACCTTCTCCTCCTGGAGCTGGTGCTGTAATATGGTGTGCATCACCAGTTGTTCCATATCCAACAATTTCAGCATAAATCTTCGCTCCACGAGCTAATGCGTGTTCTAATTCCTCAAGGAATACGATTCCAGCCCCTTCACCAATGATAAAGCCATCACGAGCATTATCAAATGGACGACAAGCTTTTTCTGGATCTGGATTTAATGATAAAGCTCTTGCAGCACAAAAACCAGCAAGTCCCATATCAGTAATCGGTGCTTCTGCACCACCTGTAATCATTGCAACTGCATCACCACGTTGAATAATTTTGAAAGCATCACCAATCGAACTTGCACCGGAAGCACAAGCTGTAACTGTACAGCCATTTGGACCTTTAGCACCTGTTAAGATCGAAACTTGTCCAGATGCCATATCAGGGATTAACATCGGAATAAAGAATGGGCTTACACGACGTGCACCTTTTGTTTGGAAAGTATTAAACTGTTCTTCATATGTTTCCATACCACCGATACCAGAACCAATCCATACACCAACTTTTGGAGCAATTTCTTCATCAATTGTAAAGTTTGCATCTTCTAAAGCCATTTTTGATGCTGCAATTGCATAGTGAGTAAAGCGGTCCATGCGTTTTACTTCTTTTTTATCAATATATTTTTCAGGATCAAAGTCTTTTACTTCTCCTGCAACTTTAACAGGGAAATTATCAGGATTTTTTCGAGTTAGAACACCAATTCCACTCTTTCCATTCATTAAACTTTCCCATACAGTATTTATATCATTACCAATAGGTGATACTGCACCTAAGCCTGTAATTACAACTCGTTTTTTCATTTCAAAAAATCCTCCTTCAATTAGATTATCTTCCGAATCGAAGTGCAATTGCACCCCAAGTCAATCCGCCGCCAAATCCAACTAATACTAATACATCATCTTCTTTAACATTTCCTTTTTTATATTCTTCAACTAATGCAATTGGAATTGAAGATGAAGATGTATTACCATGACGATCAATAATTACACTCATTTTTTCTTTAGGAAGCTGTAATCTTTCTCTTGCTGCGTCCATTATACGAGTATTCGCTTGGTGTGGAATTAAGAAATCCACTTCTTCTTTTGTTAATCCTGCTAACTTTAATACAGTTTCACAAGAATCTCCCATTTGACGAACTGCAAATTTAAACACTTCTCGACCATTCATAACTAAGTGATCTCCACCTTTATAAAGATGTTTACCACCTGTACCGTCCGCTCCTAATTCATAAGAAAGAATTCCTCTACCTTCACTTACTGGACCGATAACCGCAGCACCTGCACCGTCACCAAATAAAACTGCAGTATTTCGATCTTCCCAGTTAACAATTTTAGTTAACTTTTCAGCTCCGATTACTAGAACTCTACTGTATGTACCAGTTTTTACGAACTGAGCTGCAGTAACAACTCCGTAGATAAATCCAGCACAAGCAGCACTAATATCCATTGCAGCTGCATTTTTAGCTCCAAGTCTTTCTTGAATTACACATGCAACTGATGGGAACGACTTATCTGGAGTAACAGTACCAACTAGAATTAAGTCAAGTTCTTCCGCTTTTACATCTGCATCTTTTAAAGCTTCTATTGCAGCTTCATATGCTAAATCAGATGTGTCTTGTTCGTCGCTAGCAATTCTTCTTTCTTTAATACCAGTACGACTAACAATCCACTCATCTGAAGTATCCATCATTTGTTCTAAATCATAATTAGTTAACTTTTTTTCGGGTACGTATGAGCCAATACCTAAAATTCCAGCATTCATTAATATCCCCGCCTTACTTTATTATTTTTATGTCTTCTTATTATTACCTGGTACTAATTTTATGAAATAATATGTACTTTGTCTACATTTTTATCTTTTAAAATTTAGGCTATGTAAAAAAGAAGAATCACTTCTTAAAAAGAATACCACCCAAATTGACAAACCTCAAAGCCAATGCGAAATTATAAACGAATAGTATTCTACTACAAAAAAGGAAATAGTTCAAAATGAACCATTTCCTTTACGCTTATGAAAAACAATCTTTCAATTTTTACCTATGTTTTCTCGTAAAGGAGCCCACGTAAGGTTGATTTCTGTTACAGGATGCTTGCTTTCTGAGGCGAGACCTAAGCCTCCTCGTCACGTACTTTCCTGTGAGGTCTCAAACTTCCTGCAGGAGTCGAGCATCCCTTTCTTTCTAATCAACTTATACATCAAAAAAGATTACGGTTAAAACCTATATTAATATATAATTCTAAAAGATATATTTTCTACTTGGCGCCTTTTTAATTACTCATGAAGCTTAAATGAGGAATAGATCATTAGTAAAGATGAAAATGCTGTTGAATTTGCTGTTTTTGTTTTTGTATACCGTCCTCAAATGAAGTTGTATTAATAATAACAAAAGGAGTTGCATCTATATAGTTTCTCATTTGAGCAAACTTTATTCCGTCGATCATATTTTGTAATCCGGTGAAATTTCCGTCCTCTGGTAAGTACATACATTGTTTAGCTGTAATGATATATTTATGTTCTTTTAATTCTTTCTCAGAAATGATTCGAATTGCTTTACCTACATCTTCTACAAATAAAATTTCATTAGAACCGTATACATTTTTTATGGAAACTTTCCTCTGTCCTAGCTCTTGAACAATCAATTCATGTACTAAGCCTGCGGATGGCTCCCAAGGTCCATATAATGATGGAATTTCAATATAAGTAATATTGCAATCTATATTTTTACTCAATTCATTAACAGTTCTTTCTAAATCTGCTAATTCTTTTTTTGTAGACAATAAAAAGATAATGTCCTTACTTTTGCCAATGATTTTGTTAAATAATTTTTCTGTAAACTCTATACTATTAATTGAGCCTTTTAACTTTAGTTCGTCATAAAAATGACAAATAAAGATAGTATCATATTCCTCATTCTCTAAAAAAAATTGCTCTTCATCTAAAAAGACGACCCTTGCATTTCTTCCGATTGAAAAGATTTTTTCTTCACTTATTAAATCACTTTCATTTCCTTTTTCCATCACAACGGCTGAAACATCATTATATTCCATTAGTTGGCAAACCAACTCATATCCTATAAATCCACTGGATCCAATAACAGCACACTTTTTCATTATTAACCTCCTTCATTTAGGAAATTTATTCAAAAAAAATATAGAGACTATAAAACATCCTGATATTTTTTTAAAAACCTTATTAAGTTTTTTCCACAGTCATATTTTTTCTCTTCTAATGAAATCAAAAGCGAAATCGGTAGATTATTTTTATGTCGCTCTTCTTCTAAAAGTCTAATATCACTTTTCCATTTATAATGATTTCTTGTTGTAGTGTAAATTTTAATTGGTGAGATTGTTTCATAAAAAAAACATTCTCTATCTATAACCATATATATATCCGATGCTTTATATGCTTTCAAAATTTCATGAACAGTTCTTTTATAGAACAATTTATTTTCTCTTTCTAAATCTAATTCATTTTTTAAATTTAATGAAGGATTTAATAATGAAATACTTCTGACTTTTCCCTTTAAGAGGCCAAGTAATTTACAAACGACTAATGCACCAGTACCTTCCCCAATTATATGAATTGATGGATTCAAAATTTCTTTTCTCATAACAGAATGATATAAGCTTTCTGCTAAATCGACAGCGTCATCAGAACCCCAATTTTTCCCATACAAGTTTGAAGTGAATACTGTGTATCCTTCATCTGTTAAAGTTGATAATAGCTTTCTTTTATCAAAATGTTGCAATAAGCAACTATGTGCATTATCTACGTAATGAGTATTCCCACCGACATAGAGTACTCCGAAACCATTCGGTCTAATAGGTAGATGAATAACTGCATATTGATCCTCTTGTTTAAAAAACCTCTCAGTTACAGGCATTCCTATCACCTTATTATTAATGTAGTATTTTTGGGGAATTATAAAATAGATAAAAATATTCTTAAGTTACTTTTTTTAATTAAAACTTTTTAATTATAACTTCAATTATCAAATTTCTAGGTATATAATATGATAAGAACTAACTAGATAGGAGTGATTAGAGTGCGTTTTATTATGACATTGTTCTGGAGCTTTGTTTTATGCCAAATGGGAGCTTACGTTTTAAGTTCAATGACTGGCGGAGAGTATAACTTCACAACTGCTTCAGTTATGGCTGTAGTATTATCTTTAGCTATTTCAGTTCTTAGCGAAGCAATAATTCCTAACGAACCTGTTGCAAAACACCACTAAAATCTATATATAACATATGTTGTAGAACCCAAAAACGTTCAACTTGGTATATACATATGTCATCAATTATAGATTTAGATAATTTATAAAATACTAAAATTTTGATAATTACATTCAATATTTTGTATATTGTAAACGCATAAAAGAGCGCCCTCGATCAATTAATCGAAAGCGCTTTTTTTATACCCCTTTTAAGTTCTAATGTTGGTTACTTTTCTAAGATCCACAATTATTTAAATTTGGATTTATATGTCCATTTTCTATTATGGTTTTGTGTATCTGGAAAAACCTCTCCAGCCTGAAGTTTAATTTGTTTTGGGCGAGTTACGTTACTTCCTGTTTCACCGATTTCCACGTATACCCCATTATTTGGTGCTTTGTCGCCTGGTCGAAATTGATGTGCTTGACCCATAATCCATTCCTCCTTCTTTTTAGATTCTTATTGTTCCTCTAAAAAGAAAGTTATTTCTTTTAAAAAGATGGTATTATTAGTAATTATTGGCTTTTTATCCAATAATATTTTTTCTTAAAAAGATTAACATTAAAAAATAAAAGGTGATGAATATGAAAACAAAACACTTAATTGCTCTAGATTTAGACGGCACCTTATTAACGGATGAAAAAACAATATCCGAACGTACTTTAAAAGTGATCCAACAGTTAAAGAATCAGGGTCACGAAGTATGCATTTCAACCGGTAGACCTTTTAGAGCTAGTAAAATGTATTATGACCAATTAAAACTTACAACTCCCATTGTAAACTTTAATGGTGCTTATGTTCATCACCCTCTAGATGATTCATGGGGAGTTTATCACGAATCATTACCTTTAGAAGTTGCAAAAGAGGTAATTAGTTCTTGTAGAGAGTATGAATTAAAAAATATGTATGCTGAAGTAATGGATGATGTATACGCAGATAAACACGAAGAGGAGATTCTCCCACTTTTCCACTATTTAAAAGAAGATATAATCCACGGAGATTTAGTGATAAATCTTACTCAAGCGCCAACATGTCTTTTAATCGATAGTGAAGAGTCTCATGTTGCAAATATTCGTGAGCACCTATCAAATGTCCACGCTGAAGTAATTGATCACCGTCGCTGGGCAGCACCTCATCATATAATCGAAATTGTTAAAGCAGGTATGAATAAGGCAATAGGTCTACAAAAAGTAGCATCTTTCTATAATATTCCTCGAAAAAACATTATAGCTTTTGGGGATGAGGACAATGATTTGGAAATGATTGAATATGCTGGTCATGGTGTTGCTATGGATAACGCAATTCTTCAATTAAAGAATATTGCAAACCACACAACATTATCTAATCAAGATGATGGAATCGCGATTTTTCTAGAAGATTTTTTCAACTTAAAATTATAATTCTTCTTTGTCATTAATTTCAAAGATAACTAATAATAACCACTTATAACAATTTGCTAAATGAGCATTCTATTAAGGACTTCACCAAGGGGATTATCCACTTTTTGATATTGATCAATTACTATTGGAAATTCTTACGAAGTCAAAAACAAAAAGCTTTCCTATTTAGGAGGGAATCATAATGGGCAAAAGTAATAAGTCTAAGCGCTTTATTCAACAAAGTTCTGATTCTGTTACAAAGTACTCTGAAAAATTCCCTTATCACTTTACATTAGCTGAAGCAGAAGAGCGAAAAGCTAATAATAGACAAAGCTTTAATGCTTAATTTAAAGCATTAAAAACCAAAAACAACCATCGGAATACTCCTTTGGTTGTTTTTATTTTATAAAATTCTCGGGTTTCTTCGTTAAATCTTTATTTACTGAAGAAGTTTCTGGTAAGAAATTATTTGGGTAACTGGTTTTATTTCCCCATTAAGATCCTTCTCATTAACCTTTGTTGCAACGATATTTGCTGTTATTTCATAATCCCCATTTGGAAGGTTTTTATTTACAAAATTAACTTGCTCTTCCCAAACTTGTGCTTTTCCGCTTGGAACCACAACATTTGTAATGACTTGTGCATATGCCATTTCACGAGATGATTGATAAACTACTTGTCCACTTCCATCTTTAATTGTAAAATCAACTGTTTGTGATGAAGGAAAAGTAAAATTTGCAGAGATTTTATTCTCATTACGTAATGAATATTTCGTCTTTACAAGCCCGTTAGCTTCTGTAATTTGAAGAGTTGGTGAAAGCTTTTTAACGTCAATTTCATTACTTTCACCTACAGTTTGTTTTGTACTTGGAGTTGATTTTATTTCCTTGTCACCCTTTGCACCACAACCGGAAAGAAGTAGTGAACAAGCTAGTAAGAGAATCGATCTCTTTTTCAAAATAATCTCCACCTTTTTAGTATCCTTATCCTAAATTATACCAAAAAGCTGAGAAATTATTTTAAAATTCAAGTAAATATTTTAATTAGCCAGCATTGATGATACAAAAACAAATGCATAAATCTTAAAATTAAAAGAAAAATTAATTAAGTATTTATCTAATCGTTAAAATTGTCTATAAAAAATATTAGAGCTTTATCAAAGTAATATGTCCACTTTACCCATATTTGAAAGGGGAATTTACATGATACATACTATTTTTCATTCATTCATACTAATTTTAGCTGGCATTTTACTATTAAGAATAGCTGGAAGAAAATCTATTTCACAAATGACATTGCCCCAAACGATTGTTATGATTTCGATTGGTACAATTATTGTTACTCCCATTATTGAAAAAAGCTTAACTAAAACAATTGTTGCTGCCTCTGTATTTGTATTAACTCTACTTGTATTAGAATATTTGCAGGTGAAATCGAATACTCTTGAAAAATTTTTTACAGGAAAATCAAAAATTGTAGTAGAAGACGGAAAGTTGAATGTTAAAAATTTAAAAAAGTTACGTTTAACGGTTGATCAATTAGAAATGCGTATTCGAAATGAAGGTATTCATAAATTTGATGATATTAAGTTTGCTACAATTGAACCAAATGGCTTATTAGGATTCGAATTAGCAGAGGATGCCAAGCCATTAACAATTAGAGAGTTTAAAACACTAATGGAGTCGTACGGATTTCCACTAAATAAAAATAGTTTAAGCGAGAATACTCAAAGGTCTGCTTCAATTTTTAATGAAATAAAAGGAAAACAAAAACCCGAAAATCCTGAATTGAAATAAAAAAAGACTAGCAAATCTAATCATTTTGCTAGTCTTTTTCTTTTAAATCTTTCTAAATTCACCTAAAACATCAACAGTTTGTACGACATTCGTAAAAGCTTTCGGATCTACCCTTTTTATAATTCTTTCCAAATCATATAATTCATAACGAGATAAAACAATCATTAAAATATCTTTATCTTGTTTAGTAAATGCTCCAGTAGCATTCATTTGAGTAATTCCCCGGACAAGTTTCGCATGAATTTCTTTTCTAAGCTCTTCACCTTTTGTAGTGACAATCATTGCCGTTAGCTTAACATGACTTGTATGAACACTATCAATCACACGAGTAGTAACATATAAATTGATTAAAGTATAAAGAGCTTTTTCCATTCCATATAGCTGGCCAGCTGTAACGATGATAATTGCATTAAACAAAAAGAAATAGGTTCCAACCGGTTTCCCTTTTGATTTTGAAAGAACTAAGGCGATTATATCCAACCCACCTGTAGATCCACCAAATTTTAAAGTCATTCCAATTCCGATCGCAGCTATTAAACCACCAAAAACTGCATTAAGAAGAATATCATCAGAAAAAATCGGTTTAACAGGTAAGATTTCCAAAAATAATGTCATGATTCCTACACTAAAGAAACTAAAAAACGTAAAGGAACGTCCAACTTTTTTCCATGCCAAGACGATAACAGGAATATTTAATAACGCTAAAAGAATCCCCGTCGTTGCAGTAAACGGAGTGTAGTCAGTAATAATATTTGAAAGTAACTGCGCTAGACCTGCAAAACCACTGGAGTAAACATTAGCAGGGATTAAAAAACAATTCATTGCAAACGCATTTAAGAAACCACCAATCATTACTACAACCAGCTTAAATAAAAGCTCTTTATTTCTTTCCACCAACTCTGATCCTCCTCAAAACTTCTCTCTATATTAAAAAATTTGCCTCTGTAGAACATCATAGTTGTTTAACAAAAGCCAAAATGTAAAAACGAACACACATACATAATTAAGGTGATAAAGGCAAACCTAATATTATCATTTCTTATAAAGGAGCTTAAATATGCCTACTAGTGATAATGACAAAAAAGCAAAAGATAATAACGCTATAAGAGAAAAGAAAAATGCACAAGAAAGAAAAAATGCACAAGCTGGTAAGAAATCTTTTTCTAAAAGTGTCGATCATCTTTAATATTTTAAAAACGTTTTAAACAATTCAAAACATGTAGAATTTCATCCAATAGTTTAAGTATATTTAAATCTTTCTGAAAGACAATAAGAACTTTCTAAACTTGAAAAAGCCTTATTATTAATAAGATTCAAAAAATAAAACTGTTCAACTTTTCCATTATTTTTGGTAAAGGTTGAACAGTTTTTCATGATATTTTTAATAAAATTCCACTCTTAAAACTTCCTAAATTCTCCAAATACATCAATTGTTTGGACGATATTTGTAAACGCCTTTTCATCAACTGATTTAATGACTTTCGATAGATGATATAGCTCATAACGGGATAGTACCATCATTAAAATTTGTTTATCTTGGTTCGTAAAAGCACCTTTTGCATTGATTGCAGTAATTCCTCGCACTAGTTTTGAATGGATTTCTTTACGCAACTCGTCACCTTTTGTTGTTACAATAAAAGCAGTTACTTTAATATGACTAGTATGAATTGCATCAATGAATCTAGACGTTACATATAGGTTTATTAGTGTATAAAGTGCTTTCTCCATTCCATAAATATAGCCCGCTGTTAAAATAATCAGCGCATTAAACAGGAAGAAGTATGTACCAACAGGTTTACCTTTCGAACGTGATAATACGAGTGCAACAATATCTAATCCACCTGTTGAAGCACCAAACTTTAATGTATACCCAATACCAACGGCAACAATTAATCCACCAAATACTGCATTTAGTAAAATATCTTTTGAGAATAGAGGCGTCACTGGGATTACTTCTAAAAATAACGTCGTGATTCCAACGCTTAAAATCGTAAAATAAGTAAAGGATCGACCTATTTTTTTCCATGCTAAAATGATGACAGGTATATTTAATATTGCAAGTAAAATACCAGTAGAAGCCGAAAAAGGTGTAAAATCATTTAATAAATTCGTAAGTAACTGAGCTAAACCAGAAAAACCACTTGAATAAACACTGACAGGGATTAAAAAACAATTCATCGCAAATGCATTCATTAATGCACCAAATATTACTACAAGAATTTTTATTAACAATTCTTTTTTGTCATTCACCTACAAGCCTCCTAAACATTCATATGTTTAGTATGCCTGTAAATTGTAAAAAAATAGCAAAAAACCACTAGATGTGGTTTTATAGATAGTAAAAATAATATTGCCAGTTAATTACCAAATTTTCGTAAAAGGGTTGAGTGTGGTTGATTTCCATTACAAGATGCTCGCTTATAAAAAAACCACTTCATTCAATGAAGTGGTTTCAAAACCCAATTATTGCTCTTTCTTCTCAAACAGTTCTTTTGCGTATGTCCAACCGTCTTCTTGATAGATTTTATTTTCCTTTAATAATCTACCCATCGCTCGTTTAAATGAAGCCTTACTAATTTTAAATCTTACTTTAATATCTTCTGCGTCACTCTTATCCCAGTAAGGCATTGCCCCACCACGACTCATCATATATTCATAAATCTCATTTGCTTCTTGATCTAATCCTTCATGCACCCTTGGTAAAAGTGATACGTTAATACTCCCATCATCTTTAACATCAATAATGCGCCCACTTACTCTTTCACCGATGCGAGGTTCAGTTCTTCTCTGTGATTCATGGATAAATCCTATGAATCGTTCATCGGTTAAAATATAAGAACCCACTCTTAAAGTACGATAAATGATTCCTGTAACATTTTTATTAAGCATACTAGGTTCAGCCGGTACAGAGAACTCTTTCATGACTGGTTCAGTAGCAATTTTAATTAATAGTCTACCTTTGTTTGTTTGCTTTAATGTACAAAAAATTTCATCGCCTTCTTCAGGCCAAACTTCTTGAAGAGGTGGAAGATCACCTTTTTCTAAAAGAATATCCTTTGAAATGCCGATGTTAACAAAAACACCGACTCCATCAAGTTTATCGACTACTTTTGCAAATCCATATCCTTCAGTTGTAATGAACGGCATTTCCATCGTTGCAGAAAGTCTACCTTTAGAATCATGATATAAAAATACAGTTACTTCTTGATCTATTTCAATTTCACCTGATGCCTCATTTTTATGTAAAAATACTTCTTCTTGATCTTGGACAAGCATATACCCAATATCCGTTTCTCGACTGCAAACTAAAGTTACAATCTCTCCTGCTTGTAAACTCATTTTTTGTTACATCCTCTCTTAACTTTCAAACTAAAAATTATTATATCATGCATAATGAAAGTTTGTTACTTCGTCTATCATACACTATAATACAAGTATTAACGAATTGGAGGGATTCTATCTATGTCAAAAGAAAGTTCATTTGATATTGTTTCAAAAGTAGATTTACCAGAAGTCTCGAATGCGATTCAACTTGCTACAAAAGAAATCGCAACTCGTTATGACTTTAAAGGAAGCAAGAGCTCAATTACATTAGAAAAAGAGGAACTAGTTTTAGTTTCTGATGACGATTATAAGTTAGAGCAATTAAAAGACGTATTAATTAATAAATTAATTAAACGCAATGTTCCAATTAAAAATCTAGACTACAGTAAAGTTGAAGGTGCTTCGGGTGGTACTGTAAGACAAAGAGCTAAATTAGTTCAAGGTATTGATAAAGATAATGCAAAAAAGATCAATACAATCATTAAAAATAGTGGATTAAAAGTAAAATCACAAATTCAAGATGATCAAATCCGTGTGACTGCAAAAAGTAGGGATGATTTACAAGCAATTATCGCAGCTGTAAAAGGTGCAGATTTATCAATTGATATTCAATTTTTGAATTACCGATAAATATATACATAAATAAAAGAGGATGAAATTAATCATCCTCTTTTTTAACTTTATTGACTTAATTATCAAATTTTCGTAAAAGGAGTTTAGTATGGTTGATTTCCACTACAACTATTATCTTATATATATGAAATTAGCTACTAACTAAAGTTAATCTCTCCTTTTTTACACATGTACCACGGACTATTATTTTATATGGAACGATAATACTTTTTTCAGTACCATCTGGTTCCTCAATTTTTGAAATAATATTTTTTGCTGCTTCATTGCCTAATTGATAAATATTAATATCTACAGATGTTAATGGTGGATTTGCTAATTCTGCAAAAATTGCATTATTAAAGCTAATAATTGAAATATTATTTGGGACTGAAATGTTATGTTCACTTAATACACTTATAATTCCTAATGCTAATACATCATCAGTTACAACAATTGCAGTCGGAAATTCCTTTAGTTCTAGCAGTTGATTTACTGCTTTTCTTCCACCGTCTCTTGTAAAAGATGTAAATATAATTTCTTCTTCATTTACAGAAAGTCCGTTTAATTGCATTGTATCTTGGAAACCTCGTAAACGGTTTTGAGTTACTAAAAGACTACTTTCTCCTCCAACAAACGCAATTTGGTGATGTCCATAATCAATTAAATAATTCGTAACATCTCTAGCAGCTGCATAATTATCGTTATCAACATATGTTATATCATCAATTGAATGATATGGTTTCCCTACTAATACAAAAGGAAAGTTATTTTCATTCAAATAATCAATAATCTTATCATTTTCCTTAGAGTAAAGTAGGATAATTCCATCGACCCTTCTACCTCTAATTGTTTTAATTACAGTTTGCTCAACTTCATCTTCGTTGTTTCCTGTAATAAAATATAGAGAGTAATCTTTTTGATTTGAATACGCTGTTACACCTCTAATTACTTCTGCAAAAAAAGGATTATGAAATGATGTATCTAATGCTGGTGGCAAAACTAATCCAATTGATTTCGTAGATCGATTAGCCAGTGACCTTGCATTTAAATTTGGATGATAATTTAGTTCATCCATTACTTTTCTAACTTTTCTTTTTGTTTTTTCACTAATTCTTGGGTTGTTTGAGATAACTCGAGACACCGTTGAAGGCGCTACATTCGCTTTCTTCGCAACATCCTTAATTGTAATAGTCATTTTAATTCCCCTTATTTACGAATGAATGTAAACGTTATCATTTCTTCTTTAGATGTAGAATTTATTTTAAAAGATTATTGATTCTATTACAATCCACATCTTCCTCACAAGTCGATGTCCCTGGAATCTAGTGGATATAATCTTTTACTAAATTACTTAGAGTACTACAAAAGACAGGAATGTTTTCAAGTACTCTAAGCTCAACTAACTAGTATTTATTTCTCTTCATTATTACGTCTTCTTGCAAACAATAAAAAGATGATAAACGCCACAAAAATAGATGGAATTGCAATAATCACTCCAATGTTTAAACTAGTTTTAGGTGCAACTGCATAAACATTTGAAGATTCTCTTTTAAGGACTATATCAAATCCTTTTTTATTCGGACGAACCAAATCATCACTTAACATCCCTCTTAATTCATTAGATTTTTTAACGACATCAAAATCTAAATGAACCTTTTGATCAAGAGAAGTATTATTTATTGCAACGATCGTAGTTTCATCATGATAATGTCTCTTAATTAAAGTCATACCTTTAGAATCATCATAAAGTACTTCAAAATCACCATCAGAAAGTGACGGTAAAGTTCTTCTTAATTCAGTCAGTTTTTTTATATATTTTGAAAAATCTTCATCAGTACGGAAATCCATTCCTTTTCGATTATCAGGGATATTCCCACCATTTAGTGCAATTTCTGTCCCGTAATACGTCAACGGAATCCCTGGTGTTGAAAATAAATATGCAAGTGCCAACTTTAATCTTGAAGGTGGATACTGCCCTTTTGATAAAGCTTCTGAAACAAAGCGCTTAGTCATTTCATCATCTAAATAGTTAATCATTAATGTCGAACCTAACTGCTTACTTAAATCCGCTTGTTGCTTCATTATGTCAGTTAATGATTGATTTTGTGAAGAAAACGTATTTGCTAAATCAGCAACTGAATCAACATTATAAATTCCATTAAAACCTAAATTCTTATATTTATTTATCTCTATATCACTTGAAGCATTTAAATCAGCAAATAAAATGACATTTGGATTTTTCTTTTTTATTTCTTTGTTAAATGATTCCCAAAATGAAACAGGTACATTATTTACTTCTTGTAAATTATAACCGTCAAAATTAGCTTGATCCATCCAATACTTAGCTGTTTCAATTAAGTAATTAGCTACTTCTTTGTTTTCTTGATTAAAATCAGGTAACCCATTTATCCATTTCTTTTCTGAACTTGTACTATTTTGAGGATTAAACCAATCCGTTTTTTTTACAAGTTCACTATTTGGCGAAGCATTATTTGCAACAAAATCAATATAAACTTTTATATTTCTTTTATGCGCTTCTTTAACTAACTTCTTAAGTTCTTTATTTGTTCCAAACCTTGGATCAATTTTTCTAAAATTAACGACTGAGAATCCATCATATGAATTTTCGTCATTCTCAAAAATAGGTGAAATAGAAATAGCATTATATCCAAAATCCTTAAGATAATCTAATTTTTGGGTAATACCATCTAAATCCCCGCCCTGAGATTTATTTAAATCTTTCGGGTCTGTATTTTTATCATTCAAAGGATTACCATCAAAAAAACGATCAACTAAAATTCGATAAATCATTTCTTTTCTTAAATCAGTTGTATTTTTTTCTGCAAAACCAATACTTGGTAATGTACTAAAAAATAGTACAGACACTAGTATTAAAAAACCAAATCGCCTCATTTTTTCTCCCCCTGCAAGACACTCGCATGTACAAAAATTTCACTCTCTACATTATTTTGCAAAATATTACAATGAAATTCAAATGTTAAATTAAATTTCATATAAATGGAAGCGATTGCACACACTATTTAATTATACTGTTACTAAATTAGATAGCAAGTTAATTCCTTGCACACATTAATAATAAAATTTACTAAAAATAAAGGGTGGGATCATGCAAATTGAATCAATATATCATCAGCCATATGATCAATATGCTTTTTCAATAGATGATAAAACCTATCGTTTAAGAATTCGAACAAAAAAAGGTGATTGCACAGAGATTATTTTTTATTTCGGAGATCCATTTAAATATAATGATTCAGGTTGGCAAATTGAATCCCCCCTTACCATGTATCTTGCATTTTCCACAGAACTATTCGACTACTGGGAAGTAAATGTAATCCCTCCAAATAAACGAATGAAATATCAATTTCTTTTAAAAAATGAGCAAGATTCTCTATTTTATGGTGAGGGCGGATTTTCAAACAATTTTAACCCTAATGATCAGTCAAACTGTTTTACATTGCCATTTCTTCATAAAAATAATCTAATATCACCTCCAAGTTGGATTAATGATACGATTTGGTATCAAATTTTCCCCGATCGATTTGCAAGTGGCAATAACAAGAATAATCCTATCAATTCGACTCCGTGGGG
The DNA here is from genome assembly GCF_023115465.1 of Gottfriedia acidiceleris. Lineage (NCBI taxonomy): Bacteria > Bacillati > Bacillota > Bacilli > Caryophanales > Bacillaceae > Gottfriedia > Gottfriedia acidiceleris. The sequence continues at coordinate 3,576,000 of NZ_CP096034.1, forward strand.
CTCTACTTTACCAACCAGTTCTAGCTATTTCGGTGGTGATCTAGAAGGTGTTATTCAAAAAATAGATTATCTTAAAAATTTAGGAATATCCGGTATTTATTTAACTCCAATTTTTGAAGCAAATTCAAATCATAAATATAATACAATCAATTATTTTAGAATAGATCCTACCTTTGGAGATGAAAAAGTCCTAAAAACATTAATCGAAAAATGTCATGAAAACAATATCCGAGTAATGCTTGATGCAGTATTTAACCATACAAGTGCATCCTTCCCTCCATTTCAAGACGCATTACAAAACGGAAGGGAATCCGCCTTTTTTGACTGGTTTCACTTTTTTAAAGATGAACAGAACAATACAGCGTATGAAACTTTTTCTTTTGTAAAGGAAATGCCAAAACTAAATACAGAAAATAAAGAAGTACAGAATTTTTTATTAGAAATAGGTTCTTATTGGATAAAAGAATTTAATATAGATGGTTGGCGTTTAGATGTAGCAAACGAAATCGATCATTATTTTTGGAAACTATTTAATAAAAAAATGAAGGAACTAAAAAATGATTTGTTTATTGTAGGTGAGATTTGGCATCATGCAATGCCATGGCTAAGAGGTGACGAATTCGATTCTGTTATGAATTATCCTCTTATGAAATCACTTTTTGCTTATTTTGGGTATCAATCAATTTCAAAGATACAATTTCAATATTCGATTAACGATTTAATAGCTCAATATCCATTACCTGTAATCAAATCACTCTTCAATGTATTAGGTTCACATGATACACCAAGAATAATGACACAATGTAATCAAAACGAAAAACGAGTGGTACTATTATATGTCTTTTTATTTACTTTCTTTGGAACTCCATGTATCTACTACGGAGATGAAATTGGTTTACAAGGTGGAAATGACCCTGAATGCCGAAGCTGTATGATTTGGGACAAATCTAAATATAATTTAAGTATCTTTGATTCAATAAAAAAATTGATTTCGATAAGAAAAAAATACTCAGTTTTAGAAAATGACGGTGAGTTTAATTGGGTACAAACTGAACAGCCCGACATTGTTATGTATGAAAGAAAGAATAATCAATTTCATTTTTTTATCATAATTAATAACTCAAGCGAAAAACAGACAGTTAAAGTACCGATAAATTTAAGTAAGAAAAGAATTACAAATAGATGGAATGGCGAACAGTTTGCAACTGAATCTGATTCAATAGCTGTTGATTTACTAGAGACCGACTTTTTAATCTTGCAAGTAGAAGATACAGACTTATTTAATTAGATCTGTTAACCTGACATCAAATTTTCAAATACAGACTCATTTACGTGAGTCTGTATTTCATGCTGTTGAAAAACTACCTTGTCAATTAATTATCAAATTTTCGTAAAAGGAGTAGAGTGATGTTGATTTCCACTACATGGTGCTCGCTTTCCATGGGGCGAGATTCTTTAGCCTCCTCGGCAAGCCTGTGGGGTCTCAGCCTTCCCGCTAATCCCATAGGAGTCGATCACCCCTTTCGTTCCAATCAACTTATTCAATCAAAAAAGTCTGTAATAAATACTAGTCAAATAGCCTTTACTTAGAGTAATCTAACTGTTGTATATTAATCAGCTTGTAGATCAATTAATATCGAACAATTATTAAATCAAACTTTAAAATTTGTTTCCTAAAAATTGCCCATAATATTTTTAACTTCTAAAAAAAATCATTATTAGTGTTATTGGAATAATGAAATTGCTCAAACACTTTTACATTTAAAACCATTAAAGATCATCCAAAAAATGCTAATTTATCATTATTAAATGTTCATTTAAAATCCGTTTTCCCTATTGACGACTTTATATTTCAACACTCTGAAATACAGACTCATTTACGTGAGTCTGTATTTTTATTCACTTATTTACGATATGTTAGATTTTCTAACAAATAAGATATATGTTAGCGTTTTCATTATAATTTTATATATTTTTTTGGGATTTTCGTGAAATTAATATTGAATTTTGCATATATTCTGAATATGATAACTTATATAACAATTAATGTTATAAAAACTAACATTAAAGAAATGGGGAATGAAGATGAACGGTATTCAAGCTGCGGATAGTGTATTTCTTTTTATTTCAACTGTTTTAGTCATGATTATGACACCTGGTTTGGCACTTTTTTACGGCGGTATGGTTAAAAGTAAAAACGTATTAAGTACTACAATGCACAGCTATTCTGCTATGGCAATCGTATCAATCCAGTGGGTGTTAATTGGTTACTCTTTAGCATTCGGTCCAGATTTTCATCATTTGATTGGTAACTTTTCTTGGGCAGCATTAAAGGATGTTGGTTTTACTCCAAATGATAACTACAGCGCAACAGTCCCTCATAATCTTTTCATGATGTTTCAACTGATGTTTGCAATTTTAACCCCTGCTCTTATTTCAGGTGCCTTCGCTGAGCGCATGAAATTTTCAGCATTTCTATTATTTACTCTTTTATGGACAACATTTGTTTACGATCCATTAGCTCACTGGGTTTGGGGAGTGGATGGTTGGCTTCGAAATCTAGGTGCTTTAGACTTCGCTGGCGGAACAGTTGTTCATATTTCCTCCGGTGTTTCAGGGTTAGTTCTGGCTCTACTTCTTGGCAAAAGACGAGATTTCGGATCTACCTCACCTCATCATTTACCACTAACTGTATTAGGTGCTGGACTATTATGGTTTGGGTGGTTCGGATTTAATGTCGGAAGTGCCTTAACATTAAATGATGTGGCATTAACTGCATTCATTAATACAAATACCGCGGCTGCTGCAGCTTCAGTTGCTTGGGTACTAGTGGAATGGTACGTAAATAAAAAACCTACTATTTTAGGTGGAGTTAGTGGTGCCGTAGCTGGATTAGTTGCAATTACACCTGCTTGCGGATTCGTCACACCTCTCTCATCAATAGTGATTGGATTTTTAGGTGGAGTCATCTGCTTTTTAGCAGTAACATACTTAAAATACAAATTTGGATATGACGATGCTTTAGACGCATTCGGTTGTCACGGAATCGGTGGGACATGGGGAGCTATTGCAACAGGATTATTCGCCACAAAATCAGTAAATAGCGCTGGTGCAAACGGACTTTTTTACGGTGACATATCACTTCTTTGGAAACAACTACTCGCTATCGGAGCAACCTATCTTTTTGCAGGAGTTATTACCTTTTTAATTGTGAAAGTTATAGGCTTTTTCATCCGAATTCGTGTCGATCAAGAGGAAGAAAACCTTGGCCTTGACTTAAGCATACACGGAGAAAAAGCATATCACGACGCAAGTATATAAGGAGGGATAAAAATGACTGCAAAATTAACAAAAATTGAAATCATTACTCGACCAGATAAATTTGATGTTTTAAAAGATGCACTTTCAAAAGTAGGAATCACAGGAATGACCGTAACGAACGTTTTAGGATGTGGAATGCAATCAGGCTATACGGAAGTGTATCGAGGAAAAAAACGAACAATCAATTTACATGAAAAAATAAAAGTTGAAATAGTCGTATGTGACGTTCCTGTTCAAGCTGTAATTGATGAAGCAAAAAGAGTGTTAAAAACAGGAAAACCTGGGGATGGAAAAATATTTGTATACCCTATTGAAAACGCAATTAAAATCCGCACAGGAGAAGAAGGAAGAGACGCATTACAAAACGATTATTAGATTTTTAAAACCTAGTCATTCTATATGGCTAGGTTTTCAGAGTGTTGAAATATAAAGTCGTCAATAGGGAAAACGGACTTTAAATGCACATTTAATCATGATACATTAGCATTTTTCGAATGATCTTTAATGGTTTTAAATGTAAATATGTTTGAGCAATTTCATGATTCCAATAACACTAATAATGATTTTTTAGAAGTTAATAATATTATGGACTTTTTTTAGGAAAACAAATTCGATTGTTTAGTTTAATAATTGTACGATATTAATTGATCTACAAGCTGATTAATATACAACAGTTAGATTACTCTAAGTAAAGGCTATTTGACTAGTATTTATTGCAGACTTTTTTTGATTGAATAAGTTGATTGGAACGGAGGGGTGATCGACTCCTATGGGATTAGCGGGAAGGCTGAGACCCCGCAGGCTCGCCTAGGCCGCTGAATAACTCTATGATTTTTGAAAAAGTTCAATTCCCTAAAATTTCCATCCCCACTTTTGTCTCAAAAATGGGTTAAAACTTAATGTGTCATCCCCACTTTATCTATAAAAATCGAGGTTTTTATGGGAATTGATTTTTCGTAAAAAGCAAAATTTGATCAAAATTTACTTTTTCAGTGGCCTCGGCTCGCCGAGGAGGCTAAAGAATCTCGCCCCATGGAAAGCGAGCACCCTGTAGTGGAAATCAACATCACTTTACTCCTTTTACGAATATTTGATAATTAATTGACAAGGTAGTTTTTCAACAGCATGAAAACCTAGTCATTCTATATGGCTAGGTTTTTTATGATTAATTATAAGACTAATGTGATCCCTTTTCTTAATTGCGATTCCACTTTTTTAATTGCTCTTTCCAACTTTTTATTTGTAGTCCCGCCGTACCTCTTCTTAGCTTCTTTATTTAACCATACAAAAAAGAGGTGAAAAAGATCACCCCTATACTTTAGGCTTTCACATTAATATTGAATTTTTTAAACCAAACATGAATTTGATATAAATGAGCTAGTAATTGAGGTCCAGACATTAATTGTCCGTACCATGGAACTTGAAATGCTTTTCCTTCACTTTCAACTAAACTAGTTAATTGCTCTTTATCAAGAAACTCGTAAAGAGCTGAGCTTTTATCTTTTAAGGCTTCTTTTAATTTTTGAACAACTAATTTTGTATATACTGGGTTATGCGTCTTTGGATATGGGCTTTTTTTGCGGTATAAGATATCATCTGGTAACAGACCTTCAAGAGACTTTCTTAAAATGCCTTTTTCACGGTCGCCATACATTTTAAGCTCCCACGGGATATTCCATACATATTCGACAAGTCGGTGATCTGCGAAAGGAACACGCACTTCAAGGCTCGCTCCCATACTCATCCGATCTTTTCGATCTAATAATTGCGCCATAAACCACTGACGATTTAAATAAAACAGTTGTCTTCTTTTAGCTTCTAATGGACTTTCTCCTTCAAGGATTGGCGTTTCTTTTACAGTCTCATTGTATCGATCTTGAACATACTGTGCTAAATTTAGTTTCTTACTCCATTCGTCTTTTAAAAGCTTTTGACGAAGTTCTGTTGATCTCATCCAAGGAAACGCTGGTCTATTCAAATCATCTTCTCGATGAAACCATGGATACCCACCAAAAATTTCATCAGCACATTCTCCTGATAAACCTACTACAAAGTTCTGTTTAATTTTTTGACAAAACCATAATAATGAAGAATCGACATCTGCCATTCCTGGAAGATCACGACACTCTGTAGCTTCATCTAAATATTGAACCAGTTCTTCATTCGTAATGACACATCTTTGATGATTTGTATTAAAGGTTGCAGACATTAACTCAATCCAAGGTACATCTGAATTTGGTTGGAATACACTTGATGTAAAATATTTATCATTTTCCTCATAATCGATTGAATAAGTGGTTAATTGTCCTTTTCCTTCTTTAGCGTAATGATTTGCAGCGATTGCTGTAATCGTACTAGAATCCACTCCACCTGATAAAAACGTACATAAAGGCACATCTGAAACCAATTGTCTTACGATTGCATCTTCAACATAAAAACGTACTTTTTCAATCGTTTCATCAACTGAGTCTGTGTGTATATCGCTTTTAACATCCCAATATTTCCATATTTTAAGTCCATTTCTTGAGAATGTCATAGCATGACCACCACGGAGTTCTTTAATTCCATCAAAAACACCATTTCCAGGCGTACGAGATGGACCAAGTCCAAATACTTCTGAGAGCCCTTCTTCAGTTAATTCAGCCTTTACCCCAGGGTTTGCTAAAATTGCCTTTACTTCTGAAGCAAATAATAATCTTTTATAATCTTCTTTATAAAATAAAGGTTTAACACCTAAACGGTCTCTTGCAATGAATAAACTTTCCTTTTCTTCATCCCAGATTGCAAAAGCAAATATTCCATTAAATTTGTCTACACATGCTTCCTTCCACTCAATATAGCTTGTAAGTAGAACCTCAGTATCTGAATGCCCTTGAAACGTGTAGCCTCTCTTTAAAAGTTCTTTTCTAATATCCTCTGTATTATACAACTCACCATTGTAACAAAGCGTATACGTGAAGTTACCTTTCGTCTTACGCATCGGTTGTTTTCCACCTACTGGATCAACTACAACTAATCTTTTGTGACCAAAACTACAATGATTAGACGTCCAAATATTCGTATCATCTGGACCTCGTTTTGACAATGTTTCAGCCATTTTTTTTGTGACTGAATTTACATCGGATAAATCCTTTTGAAAATCTGCCCACCCAGTTATACCGCACATGCTTTTTTCTCCTTTCTGGGCTATTTCCCTATAAAACTAAAGTTAATTCTATATCGTATTATTGTTTTTTAAAATAGGTGCGTTAATTCTCAAAAAAAGTTTGTAACTTATCATTATTTGTCCATACGTTTTTTTAATTTTTGCATAGTTATAAAATAGTTAAGTTATGTCAATAAATGAAAAAAGTAGCAGCTTTATTCAAATCGAAATAAACGCAGCTATTTTGATTTATAAATCCTAATACCGGTCGGAAAATAGAGTAAAATTTTTAATCCATTTAAACAATATTCGAGATTCAAAAAAAGGTTCGAACGAAAAAAAGATTCTATTAGATACTTAATTTTATGATTCAATAAAATGTCCGAATCACTACTTTTCACTCGAACCTATGTAATTAAACAATGAACAGCAGAACGCTTGTAACTGGAGGTTACTTAATGCAATTTAAGCACCGATCACAATTATTTCAAAAGCAACCTCGCGCTTTTACTATTGGAGCAATTGAAGAAATAAATGATGAATGGGTCTTTTTCGATGATGAAACTGATGAGGCATTTTTACTTGAGGATCTTATCGATGAAGATTTTGAAGTTTCTATAAATGAAGAGTGGGTTCCAGCTTCTTTAAAAAATGGTAATTTTCTTATTCAGTATTCCAAAAAGAAAAAATTACAAAATGGCGATATCCTTCGTATTCAAAGAAAGCTTTTATATAGCTTCGATTCACTATTGAAAAATTTGAGCGATGAATCATTTTATACTTTAGCGTACTTATTAAATACGCATAGTTTTTCCCTATACGATTGCTTGTACTGTCACAACTTCCTTTCATTTCAACCTGAAGGTTCACCTTCTGAAGGAGTAAATTTCATCGTATTTGATAATGGAGAACTTGTTTGTTCAGTATATCACCAATTTAGAATTTCATCTGAAGAACAAAACCATCGATTTGAACTTACGAAAGCAACAGGTAACCGCTACCTATTAACTCAACTTTCATAAATACAAAAAACTGTCACAAGAAATTTGTGACAGTTTTTTTATTATGCAAAGAAGTGAAAACCTTGTGGTAATCTAAATCCTAAATATAATAAAGCTAAAATAAATACTGTAAAAATAGTTGCCGGAACAACCATTTTACGGTGTTTCTTAGATGACACTGTGAAATATTCAAACACACCTAACATAAGAATACCAAGTGTCATTTTTACGTTATAAAGCATCATCATATTAGACGGCATATTTTCTTTATTAGAAATATGAATAAATAAATACAGTCCTGTTCCTAAAATAACGAAGTATAAAAGACGTAAAATCATATGAGCAACTTTCACATTCCAACCATTTTTGTATCCGTGCCCAACAATTAAAGCTAAAATAATAGCGATTACCCACGATGTAATATGTAAGTGAATCATTTCATTTCCTCCCAAATATATAGTCTAAATAATCATAACATAAGTACTTGAATAAGGAAAAATGTAGATGAAATGGAAATGGAAAAGATTTTAAAAAAATTCACAAATTGTTCAAAAAAAGCTATGATTTTATACCTATTAACCATTATAAAAAGCATGACTTACTATTCATTTTTAAAAATCATAAATTATATTAATCTAGGATTGTAATCTACTGTCGAAAATAAATTCAATATCATCTATAGCTCCTTACAATTCGACACTCAGTATAGTTTATCCTACAAAAACCTTTCAATTTCCACTATCCCAAGATGGAATGCAGATGAATATTGTAGTATTTTGTAAGTTTTACACTTCTTTTAGCGAATGTCTTCTCATATGAAAATGATTTTGTATAATAGCATTACATACATCGTGAGACCTAGACATAATTCCCTATTCTTGAACAAAGTTGGTGACTAAATTGCTGCTTCATGTTATAGAGAAAAAACGGGCCCGAATGGTATATTATGCGGGACGATATGGCTTTACGAACAAGAAAACAGTCTTATGTAGCCAGGAATTGGACAGGCTAATGAATATGATCTCGACCTTTACCTCTTCTAAAAGGAGAGCCTAATAGCTAGCTTGCGATTAGTTTATTCTAATTGCAGCTAGTATTTTTTTGTTAAAGAATAAGATATCCCATTTCTTTTTATTTCCCCCTAAATCCTTTTCTTCCTATTATAAAAATTAATACTTCTGAACAATACATAGTCTACAATCACGTTTTTGGTTAAATAGCCATATAATACATAATCATAAAAAGAACAAAGGGTGTACAGTCATGCCTGCTTATGTTGGAGTAATTAATATTATAAGTATCGGTAGTAGCGGTGTAGTTAACGTAGGTGACGCATATAATATCTTACCTAAAAGTAATGCTCAAACGTATGCCGGTGCTGGTTCGTTTAATACAGGTGATCATGTAACTGTTTATAACAATAAAAGTATTTCGAACGTATATGATCAAGATCAAGTTGATCAACCAATGATTGGCAACATGTAAAGGAGGGTGTCGTTTGAATATATATATACATCAAACAATTATTATTAATCAACTAAAAACCGGTGGGATCGTAAACTCATCTGTTTTTCAAATTGGTACAACAGGACATATAAATGCTAAAACGATAACAAATAATACTGGAGATTATTCAGAAGCAGCACCACCAATTACTGAACCAGGTCAAATTGTTCAAACTTCGCAAGAGACATAATATTATTCCTGTAGCAAATTGAAAGCGAGGGAATGCTATGAATCAACTTGAATTAAGACAGACTCAGATTGAGCAATTACTATATGAGCAATCTCAAATAATTGAACAATTAAAGAATAGAATAGCTCAACTTGAAGCTACTGTTATTGAACTTTCTCAAAGACCCGAGACAAAAATTGATAAAATTGAATATAAATTTGACCAATTAAAAGTTGAAAATTTAAATGGTACGTTAACAATTGGACTGAATCCTCTTCAAGCTCCAACATTCGATGATTTAACAGTAGAAAACCAACAAATTGATATTAAACCTGACAATAATTTGAAAGCCTTGAAAGCATATATAGAAGAAAGAATTCATTTCCACTTGAAAGAAGAGGCACTAGAAACAATCCTCCAATTAGAAGCAGAACTTAGGGTTTCAGTAGATGATTATTATCGTCAAATGATGATTGATGATATTCGAAATCAAATGGATATAAGAATACCTTATTATATCGACCTATACAAAAATAAGCCTGACTTTACTGAAAATCCACTCCGATATTCTGAAGAAGTCGTATTACACATGTTAAATGATATTCGAACTGCGTATAGTGCCTTTTTACAAAACTTACCACATAATATTGGAAAGGAGAATAAAGGATGAATTTAAATGTAACAAATTGCAATTTACAAGTAGAAGAAATAAAGTTTACTGCCATTGCTTCATCTTCATTATTTTTAATTGGAGACGCACATAATATTTCACTATCCTCTTTATATGACACACCACCAGAATCTTTAATTATTGGACCATTTGTACCTTTATCTGTAAGTTAATGTTTAAAATTGATCCAAGATTTCGATTAGCCTCAGTAGAGTCTTATAATGTTAACACAGTATTATTTTCAAGCGTTCTACAATTTGGAGATGCATTTTCAATCAATGCAGAATCAAATGCTCTTGCCTTACAGGAAGAGGGAAACATATTAGCAGTTCCAAACAGAGATGTTTTTGAAATTTATCCTATCTACAAAGTAATTCCAAAGCATCTTCCTTATGTTCCTAATGTGAATTTGAATCGGATAAATCTTAATCCTACAATCCAAATTGGTTTAATTAATTATATGGGTATAAGTTCAGCGAGTGCTTCTGTTATTGGGTCGGTTCATAGTGCTTCTATGTTGTCCCGTGTTCATCAAGTACGACATTTTATATCACCGATTACTATACATTATCAAACCCCAGGTCACCATGCACAACCGACTTTTTCTCAGTTAATGCAACCATTAACTACAACATCGACACAAATAATTCCTGCACAACCTGTAATACCGGTTCCTCCAGTTGCCTCAGTACAACCGGTGTTACCAACTGCGCGAACACAAAAAACAGAAACACCAGAAACAATAATACCAGATTAAGAAAGGAGAATTATAAATGCCAACATTTCTAGGTGCAGTCGTAATCCAACTCAATCAAGGAAATATCAATACTGGAGATCTTAATAATATCTCACCAAAATCTCAAACAAAAGCATATTATGGCTCAGGTTCAGGAAATACAGGTTTTCTAACACCAACAGTAAGTGGTGCTAATGCCACTAATACACTTGATGCCGATTTAGCAGATCAAAATGAAGTTGCAACTTTATAAAAAAAAGCGTTGCAGGAGCATCGCTTCAGATTGTCGACAAAAGGGGTTCGGAATGCTCTTATTCCGAACCCCTTTGTCATTTTTTTATGTTTTGAGTGAGGATTGGCTTCTATTATCCTCATTTTTTATGCTGTTTTTGGACCACTCCATGTCCAGGTGACCATCTTTTTTAAATTCATGGATGCAAAAGTAAGCATCGCCTGCATCGACAATTTTTTAAGTCCCCTTAAAGTTGTCCAACGCATACCATGCTTTTCTTTTGCGTCTGCGAAAACGCGCTCTATTATTTTTCGTTTCGCATAGATCGGTTTTACTTCTTCATGATGACGAAGATGTGCTACTTCTTCGATGTATTGTTGCCAAATACAAATATGACGAGTCACCACTTTTTTGATGATCTTTACTCTCCGTACATTGCGCTAAATAAAGGCATGTCGTACAAATCTTTTAGGTGATTTGTACTCACGATAGCCTTCTTTCGTAGTTGTCGAATAAGCCAAAACTTCTCCTGCAGGACAAAGATAACAATCATAGTGCTCATCATAAACATACTAGTGTTTTCGAAAAAAACCTTCTTTTGTTCGTGGTCGTGTGTATGGTAAAACTGGTGTCATTTCATTATCAATCAAGAATTTCGCAATAGCTGGTGTTTTGTATCCTGCGTCTGCTGCAACCGCAGTAGGTTTTCCGACTTTCTTAATCACTTCTTTTACTAATGGTTCCAACATTTGACTATCATGTATGTTCCCCGGAGTCACTATACTTCCTAAGACAAAGCCGTTAGGGTCTGAAGCTGCATGAAAAGAATAGGCAAATTGTTTGGTCAGTTCATCTTTTACATAGTAGCCACTTTCTGGATCAGTTGTACTCTCTTTGATTGCTTTTTCTTCTTCTTTCTCAGGGGGAAACAGCTTTTTTCCATGGTCCTCACGTTCATCATTAATTTCTTTTTGTAGCTGTTCCTGATACGCTCGGGTCTCTTTACGAAAAACTTTCTTTTCAAACTTATGCTTATTTGCACTCGCTATCACATTGGTAGAATCAATGAAAACGTGTTCGGAACTAATTAATTTTTTCTCCAGCTAATTTTAAAATACGATAGAAAATCTGTTCAAATAAATCGGAATCTTGAAAGCGACGCTCATAGTTTTTACTAAAGGTCGAAAATTGAGGTGCTTTATCGTAAAAGCCATAGCCTAAAAACCAACGATAAGCCATGTTTGTTTCCACTTCTTCAATCGTTTCGCATGGAACGAATACCAAATGTATATTGAATAAAGGTTAATTTTATTAAAATAACAGGATCGATGCTTGGGCGACCCACAGGAGAATACATGTCTTTCACCAAATCATAAAATAAAAGAAAAATCAATTGATACTTCTATTTTTCGAACTAAGTGATTTTCCCGTACAAGTTGATCAAGTGTGATCATTTCTAATTGATCTCTTTGAATTGAATGATGTTTTGAAAGCATAGATCTCACCTCTAGAAAATTTTACTAATTCTATTTTAAAATAAAAAAGACTGTAGGCAAACTCGATATTCATCGAGTTTGTCTACAGTCTGAAGCGATGCAGGAGCATGGCTTTTTCCTATAACTCTACAATATGACCACCATCGAAAAAGTAAAGATATTTAGCTTTAACCTTTTTATCCATCCCCGCTTCAATTGCCTTTGAATAAAGATCGAGTTGAATACCATATCTTCTAATTGCTTCTTGCTTCAAGGCATCAATTGTTGCAAATGCACCAGTTCGATCGGTTTTATAATCAATTAATATAACCTCGTCTCCATCAATTAAAAGTAAGTCAATGATCCCTTGGATTAATACAACTTCCTCTTCATCTTCCCAATCTTTATAAATTTCATTTGTTGAAACACCATAACTAAATGGTACTTCGCGCAGATTTTGATTTGCGTTTGCCACTAATTGACCAAGATGTGATTGACAGAATTCAAAAATCTCCAAGCTATTTACAGCTTTTCCTTGCTCTGGGGTAATTAATTCTTTTAAAACCATATTATTTATCTGATCTATGATTTCTTCATGAGATGAAACAAATTGATAATCTAGATTTTGCATTATAGCATGGGTAGCAGTTCCTTTTTCAGCTGAGTTCATTTTTTGTTCTGACATAAATTTCGGTCTTTCAAGTGGAAAATCTTTTGTTTTAGTCGCTGTAAAACTTTGACTATATGGATCTTCCTCTTGCATTTTTCTTTTTAATTCTGTAACAGATTGTTTTGGTCGATAAAGAGTTGATTGTCTATGATAATATTGCCAGTTTAATTGATTCTCTAGTTTTTCATGCAGCTCATCATTGTTAATTTGAATCGGTTCCTTTGACTGAAAAGCTTGAAATACTTCGATTTTATTATTTTCCACTTCCTCAGTTTCCAATGATTGAATTGTAGAAGCATCTACAATAGAATAATTCCAGCGACATGGGTAAAACTGAATTTCATTTTTTGTATGCCACAAATCATCTTCGAGTCTAATTGCATTACTAGAATCGTGCCGAATGATAGACGGACCAATCCAATCTAGATAACTTTTAGCACCACTAATAACGTTTAATGGCAGTAGCCATTCTTTATGGTTTTCAACTTCCTTCCAATTTTCAATCATTTTTTGTGCATCATTTACCTTACCTACTAAAATAAGCTTTTCTCTTGCACGAGTTAATGCAACATAAAGAATTCGTAACTCTTCGGAAATTAACTCTGAATGCTCCTTGCGCTTGATTGTTTCCTTCAAAAGAGTTGTATTAGTCGTACGATACGCAGGATGTACAAAATTCATACCTAATCCTAATTCCTTTTGTAAAATGAATTTTGCTCTTAAATCCTGCATATTAAATTGCTTAGATGTATTCACGACAAACACGACAGGAAACTCTAATCCCTTACTTTTATGGATTGTCATCATTTGAACGACATTTTCTTGATCACTTAAAATACGAACCTCATCTAGCTTTTCATCTCTTTCTTGCATACGATCTAAAAATCTTAAAAACTGAAATAAACTTCTATAATTTGATTCTTCTAAAACCTTAGCACGATCAAATATCGTAATTAAATTTGCTTGCCTTTGTTTACCACCTGGTAACCCTCCGACAAAGTCATAGTATGTAGATTCCTTTAATACCTTCCAAATAAAGATTGAAAGTGTCTCCCTTTTAACGAGTCGTTTCCATTCCTTTATCTGTGCAAAGAAATTTACTAATTTAATTGAAAGCTGTTTATGACGGTTTTCATAATTATTTAGATAATCTTGACACGCATCGTAAAAGGATCCATTTTTATGATTAAGTCTAATCATCGTTAATTCTGGTTCCGAAAGTCCTACAATTGGAGAACGTAGGACAGACGCAAGCGGAATATCCTGAATCGTATTATCGATTAGCTTTAATAAATTTAAAAAGACTGCCACTTCAATTGTTTGAAATAAGTCCTTTGATTTCTCCGCATATAATGGTATACCTAGCGCTTTGCATTCTTCGATATATAAATCAGCATTCGATAATGAACGGCCTAAAATAGCAATATCATTATATTTTACTGGTCTCATTTCTCCAGTCTTTTCCGTTACTAAATATTCGCTTTCAACTAAATCCTTTATTCTTCTTGCTACGTATCTTGCCTCAATTTGTTCAAGCTTTTCTTCAACAAGATCATCTTCTTCTTGTTCACTGTACTCAGTCACATTTTCTTCTTCATCCGAATTCGTTAATAAGATTAATTCAGCAGCGCAATCTGAGTATTCAGGATAGCTAGCACCTAGCTTTAACATTGCATCTTCATCATATTCAATTCCACCAATTTCACTTCCCATGATTTGTTGAAAAATAAAATTGGTTGCATCTAATACTTCCGCTCTACTTCTAAAGTTTTTAGAAAGATCGATTCTTAAACCAGTTCTTTCATTTTTCTCTTTTTCATATAAATTGTATTTATTTATAAAAAGTTGGGGTTCTGCTAATCGAAAGCGATAGATTGATTGCTTAACATCTCCAACCATAAAAAGATTACCAGAAGCTCCTGAGCCTTTTGTGATTAATCTTAAAATCGATTCTTGTACATAATTCGTATCTTGGTATTCATCTACCAATACTTCGTTAAACTTTTCTTGATAAACTCTTGCAACCGATGAAGGTACTAATAAATCTTTTTCGTCTTTTTCCTTTAAAATTTCAAGTGCATAGTGTTCTAAATCATTAAAATCTAAAATTCCATTTTCTAATTTTGCTTCTTTAAATAACACGATGAAACGATTAACTAGTTCAATTAACTTTTCAACTAGGGGCTTTAATTCACTTATTTGTTTTAATTGAACGTCAATACTTCGATTAAAATACTTATCTTTTAGATCATCAATCTTCTTCTTTACATCTTTTCGGAAATTCGCTACTAATTCCTTTTTCTGTTGATCTCCCTCTGTCTTTTTAATAGTGGGCAATCGATTAAATACTATTTTTTGTAGACCAACATTAATTTCTTCCCATGATTTTTCTGAAGCATAGAATAAACATTCTAAATTACCATACTCTTCTTTAAACACTTCAGCATACTTGATTGGGCCATCAGGACTTTCTATTATATTCAATGCTTGTTTATAAGTGTTTATACAAGCAAACATATCATCTTGAATAAATTTCTTAAGCTCTTGAATAAAAGGAATCTCATCAACTGGTTTACCGACTACATTATATTGATGAATGAATGCATTTAAAAACTCACTTGGGTTTGGGTTAGAAATTGCATGACGATATAGCTTTAATATTAATTTTGGTAAATCATTATCATCTCGATCACTAGTATATCGATCAACTAAATCAAAGAAGACTAAATTAGACTCATCACTGTATTCTGACTCCATCAACTCTTCTAATACTTCATCCATCAGTAATTGAATCTCAATTTCTTCTGCAGTACGGAAGTTTGGATCTAATTCTACCATATAGTAATTTGATCGAATGACTTCAGTACAAAAAGAGTGAATAGTTGAGATTGAAGCTTTATTTAACAAAGACGCTTGTTTCCTTAAATGATCAGATTCAGGATTATTTACAAGTTGTTTCTCTAATGCCATCCCGATCCTTTCTTTCATTTCCTGGGCACTTGCTTTTGTAAAAGTAACAACAAGTAATTCATCAACATTTATTGGATTTTCATCACGAATGATTTTTTGAATAATTCGTTCAACAAGAACAGCCGTCTTTCCAGAACCAGCAGCAGCGGCTACAAGAATATCTGACCCTTCGAAATCGATCGCTTTTTGCTGGTCAACTGTCCATGTTGTTTTACTTACGTTATTTTCTTCTTTACTCATCTTTATTCACCACCTCGATCATTTTTTGTAATGCTTCGCTATCTTCTAAAGGAGGTAGAACACGATATTCATTTCCTTTTACATTTGCATCAAATTGACATACTGATTGGTACGAGCAATATGTACATGGTATTTTATCCTTTTGCTGATATGGATTTGCCTCTACAAAGCCTTTATATATTTGCTGACCAGCTTCAGTAAATTTTTGCTTTATATAATTCGTCATCATTGGGTATTGTTCCGGCTTTACCGTTTTTGAATATTTTGCCATGTACTCTCCGGTTTTTTTAAGCCTAATCGGCACAATTTTTGAAGTGCTTCCGTCTTGAATTAATGCTTCATCCATTAACGTATTACTTTCACGATCTTCTAAAAGTAATCCATTCATTTTAAACTTTTTAAAGATTTCATCCTGAATTTCATCGAGTTCAATATTATTTTTAACTTTAACAATCGGATTTTGTACATGGAAATAAAGAATACCAGCCGGGTCCGCGTTTTTTCCAAGTAATGTTGTTGAATTTGCTACAGCTATATCTAAATATGTTAGTAACTGTAAAGCAAGTCCGTAGTATACATCTGATAATTTTAATTCCTTTTTCGTTGATTTATAATCCAATATTCGTAGGTAATCGCCTTTTTCACTTGTTGCTTTATCAATTCGGTCAATTCGACCATTTAATACCATTCTTCTCTTCCCATCAATCGGAAGTTCATAAGAATTTAACTTTTTACCTATACCAAAAGGTACTTCTAAAGCAACAGGGACGAATTTACCTGCATGCTCTTGTTGACTTAAAATTGAGGATACTTTAGCAATAACATCCTTCATTTTTTTCTTTAAAAACATATATCGATTCGTACTTAGCAAAATCTCACGTTGAAACTTTGGAGAGATTTCATCTACTACTTTTGCTGCTAATTCATCACATTCTGAATTCGTTAAACTACTCCAGCTTTTTCCGGTCTGTAAAAGATTCTCTCCAATAATTGTTAAAGCACTGTGGAATAATTGACCCATATCAAATGATTCAAACTTATAAATTTCACGTTCTTGTAGCTTGAGACCATATCGTGCAAAGTGGGCATATGCGCATTGATGGAAAAGCTCAATTCGTGAAACCGATCCACTCAATTCTTCCCCATATAATTCTGTACTTAAATCTTCTCCAAGATCTTTCGCAACATTGTTATACATTACACTACTTATTACTTTATACAGTTTATCTTTTGAATCAGAATTTTCTCGTAAAACATTATAAAGCGTCCACCATAAATCCATATTCGCTTCAGTTTCCTTAGTCGACCAAACTTGAAGCTGAGAGACTAAATTCGTTAACGCTGTATTATAATTTGTAATAGATGTAAGCTGTTCTTCTACGGAACTAAATGTTAAGTCTCCACTTTCAAAACGTTGATGTATATTTGGAAAAATCGATTTGATCCTTTGAATAAGACTTGATGGGGCAAGACTTTTCCCATCATCACTTGCTAAAGGATAACTAATGATTAACTCATGACTTGCTCGATTAATTCCAGTATAGATATTAAAATTTTCTACAAATAATTGGTGCTTACTTGTTGGTGCTACTTCCACACCAAATGATTGTAAAAACTCTCTGGCAGTGTCGCCTAATAATCCGTCTTCATTAGCCTTCCTTGGAATAACCCCTTCATTTACACCAATGATATAAGCACACTTTACATTTTGTAATCTTGAATGATCAAAATCAGCTATGTTTACTTGATCTAATGATGCAGGAACATTCGCAAATTGAAGAGATTGAAAACCAGTTTGAAGAATTTCAAAAAATGTTTTACGTGATAGTTTTTCTTCTCCTATTAATTCAACGCATTCATCTAAAAGTTGAATAAACCCTTTCCAAACTTGCTCATGATCTTTGCTTTCAATTAAATTGGATCGATTTTCTGCCTCATCCTTTAAACGTTGAAGCTTCCTTGAAATATCTACTGATTCAACAAATTCATATAATGCTACACACATTTCTCTCGCATTTTTTGCTTGCTTTAGATTGCTTTGAAATGTAAGAATTGGCTTAACTAATAAATCTCTTACTGAATTGATTAATGCCTCGAATTCTAACTCTTCATTTGTTGTCCCTCTATCAATACCTTCAGTTGAGCGATACTTTCGATACTTCCATGGCTCTTCAACCGTCCACCTTTTTCCTTGCTTACCATACGCTATGCAATAATTCTCAAATAACTCGAGCTGTTCACGATTCTTATCACGATTGCTTTCAAATGGATAAACTAATTCAGTTTTATATGCATTAAAAACTGATTCATATCGCCAATTTTTTTGAATGATATCGAAAGTAGCTTGTAAAAACGTAAATAATGGATGCGTTAGCATTGAACGCTTTTCTTCTATGAAAATGGGTATTTCGTACGCATGAAAAATAGTTGAAATCAAATGTGAATAGGAATCTCCATTTCTTAAGTAAATGGCAATATCACGATATCGGTATCCTTGATCACGTACCTTATTAATAATATCTTTTGCAATCCCATTTACTTCGGCTCGACGATTAGATGCCGACATAATCTTAATTCCATCTGATTCAAACGAAGGCTTAACTGGTCTGTTATCAAAATTCGTTTCGAAATACTTCAAATCATTCGATTGATTTCTAAAGTTATGATGACAAAGAACAGGTTGCTTTATTGTTTTCTTTGTATTTAAAACAATCTCTTTAATTTGTTGATATAGAAGCGCTGGTTTATAAAATAAATTTAATTCATGTGGTAAAAAATCATCATATGGTCGATCGAGTGTTAAAGAAAAATTCACCTCACTACAACATCTCAATAGCTCCTCAACTACATTTCGCTCTTGAGGTGCCAAGTCATAATATCCATCGATATAAATAATGCTGTCTTTTATATAATCACTTTTAGGTAATTCTTGAATCAACAAATTTAAATAGTCTTCTGAATCAAGATACTTATCTTTCATATATGCATTAAAAGCATCAAACACTATTTGTATATCATTTATCTTTTGTTGAATAAAGATATGATCCTTTGATGAATCTTGCTCCATTTGTAATATAACGGAAGATAATTCATCTGAAGAAACTTGAAAACCTTTAAACTCAGCAATAAGACCTGTTAGTTCCTTATAAAATCCTTGTCGATCAGCAACGTGATGAAAAACTTTCAATTCTTCTTTCTTTTCCTCAATAATCTTTCGAAGTATCATTGAAATTCCAATTTCACCAATATGAATCCGACTGATTCCACCTGTTTCTTGTAGAACCTTCCATGCTAATCGAGTAAAGCTAAAAACTTGGGAATTAATAATTGCTTTTTTTTCCTGCCTCTTAACTAATTCATATTCCATCTGAAAGGTCATTTGGTCAGGTACAATAAAGATGATATTTTTTGTTTCAATCTTTAATCTATCTGTCATTTCATTTAAAATGTGATGCGTTTTTCCACTTCCTGCACGTCCTAATATAAATTGAAACGCCATATAATTCCCCCCTTAATGTATTAGAATAATGGTTGTTTTTTTCAGTAAAATTGTTTTGTTGATTTTCATTTCAACGTCTCGTTTATATTACAATCTAATGTGTAATTAATAAGAAAAGCCCCCATAAGGAGCTTATTTGTTAAAATTCGTATTCAAACTTGAAAGCGGCCAATAAAGTAGGTCGACCTTCCCTACAATTTTATCAATTTTTACAAATCCAAACAAACGACTGTCATAACTTTTTGGTCGATTGTCCCCTTCAACAAAAACATAGCCAGGTGGAACTTTCGTTTTACCTGTAACTTCGTTTAAATTAAAATCAGGTGTAAAAGTTGTTCCTTTTAAAGAACTCTTGTAATCATTTAAATATGGTTCATTCCATTTTTTATTGTTAACATAAAGCTGATCATCTTTATATTCGATTGTATCTCCAGGTAAACCAATGACACGTTTAACATAATCTTCTTGCTTATTTGCATGAAATACAATTACATCAAATCTGTTAATATCACCAATTTCATATCCAAATTTATTAATAACTAGTAGGTTTCCATCCTTTAAAGTTGGCATCATAGATTCTCCATCAACTACATATGTAGAAAATAAGAACGTTCTTACAATAAAAGCAATTGCGATCCCAATAATGATCGCTTTTCCCCAGTCTAATACTTCTTTTCTTAGCATAAAGTTGCTCTCTCCCTTTTGAGTAATAATGCTTTATTGCTCATCAGATGATTCAGACGCACTCTTTTTCTCTGTTGTTTTTTCTTTGATGTCCATACGTTTCTCAATCACTTTTCCAACAATCCATAATACGAATATAAAAATTCCTATGTACAATGCTTTAATCGGCTTTTGAAATACTGAAGTTAAATCTTTCCCTAAATAACTAATCATCGCGATCATCGTAAACTTTCCAAGTACTAATGCGATTAGAAATTGTGATATTTTGATACGTGACAGACCAGCTACTATATTTATTAAAAAAGATGGTGAAAATGGAAACGCAAACATAATAAAAATTGGACCAAATCCCCTTTTTTCAATCCACCCTATTGATGATTCTACTTTCTTATGCTTACTTACAAATGAAAAAAATCGTTTCTGACCAAATTTTCTAACAACATAGAATAGTAAAATGGAACCTAAGCAAGAACCAATCCATGAATATAAAAAACCTAATAGTGGCCCAAATGCTGCTGCATTAGCAAATACAAAAATGACCAAAGGTAGAACTGGACAAATTGCTTCAATAAAAGGGATTGATATTCCAACTAATGGACCATAATCTTTGTATTGTTGAATGAGATGTAAAAAATGTTCTTCTGTAAAAAAAGCCTTTAAGTCAAAAACGTTCATTTAAATATGAATCTCTCCTTAAGCCGTATTTCTAAATAGATATCCTTACTGTTAACATTATCACATATAACTATTTATTCAATAATAATAAATGATTCTAACTAGTATTTTTGTAATAATTTGACTGATTATCTTATAAAAAAATTTTTACTAATTTGTTCCTAAATAATGCTTAATGTAATTCTAATAAACTATTTTAAAAATAAATAAAAAAACTACTTCACTGGATGGAAAAGTAGTTTTTTCATTCATTGAAATAGAATTTGTAAATTTAATAAGTAACATCATGTTGATTACTACTACAGGGTGCTCGCTTTTTTAGTTGAGAGAGATGTGAGCTCTTCGGAACGCCTGCGGGGTCTCACCCTTCTTTCTTTTCCCATAGGAGTAAAGTTTAACAAAGCCTATATGTTCAATTGAATCAATTGTTTAGCAAAGGTCGCTCTTGCAAGTATAGAGCTAAATCTGGACAGTTCCCTTCAACAATTTCCTTTACAATAAGCTTCGACAGCAGCTGGCTGTAAACCGTCCCGTTATCACCAAAGGCAAATAGGAAATAGCTATTTGGAATTGCTTCATATTTTCCGATAATCGGAAGGCCATCGATTGTGCCTCCATAAAATGCAGCTAAGTAATATTCTGGCTGTACTTGAATAGTTGGAAACATTTTATTAAACTCTTCAATCAGTTTCTTCTTTTTGTGAATCAGTTTACTATCACGATCTTCAGAGTACGAAGTATTATCATCAAGTCCGCCTATGATAATCCGGTTATCTCTAGTTGTACGCATAAATAAATAGGGACGAGCCGTTTCCCAAATGAGTGTTCTGTTATACCATTCGGAAAGATCTTTGACTGGTTGGGTAGTTACCGTATATGTACTCACAAAGGAAGCTTTTTTCTCCTTTTTAATCTCTATTCCTTCATAACCTGCTGCGAAAATAATATATCGTGCTTTGATCGAATGACCATTATTTGTAGTAACAATCATCTTTTCTTGTTCTTTATCATAATGGTGACCGTTCATTTCCGTATGTTCAAATATACGAATTCCTTTGCTTGCGGCGTTATCCAAAAGTGCATGGGTGTATCTGAAAGGATTAATTTCTGCATCATTGTATGAATAAATAGCGGCATCCCTGCTAAAAGGATATTTTTCTTCAATATCATCCTTTGTTAAAAAAGTTAGTTCACAGTTTTGCTGTTTTAAGAATTCATATTCCTTCTTAAGACTTTCAACATCATCTACACAACTTGCGGAATAGAGAGTATCTCTTCTGTTGAATTCACAATTAATGATGACATTCTTTGAGGCAGCTTCAATTTCATTTATGGCTTCTTTCAGTAGTTGTAAATGCTTTTTAATGTAATCTTCTCCGAAGGTGTTAATCAAATCAGTAAACATTTTTTCACCGGAATATTGAAGGAGGGCCGTATTCGTACTAGTACTCCCGCTGCCAATGGTTGATTTTTCAATTACCGCCACATCTAAATTAGAATCGGAAAGATAGTATGCACATTGTGCCCCTGAGCTTCCACCCCCAATGATTAATACATCACAAGATAGGTCTTCCTCCAATGTTGGATATGATGGAGCATCAGGAAAAGTAGTAGGCCAATAATAGGTTCCAGAGTGTAATTTCATCTATATCCTCCAGTTATTAAAAAGTAAAAAGTATAATGTTACTATTTCCAACCTCAATTTGTGTATGCAAGAAATTCTACTCAGATTGAACACTTTATAATATTAAATGTGAAAAAATGAATAGTACTTGAGTGAAATTCAAAAATAGAAACCGAAAGAGCCAATCGCTATACTAAAGTTCCATACCATTTGTAGTTACAAAAAAATCAACAATCTACTTTAACAAATCCTTCTTATTAAGAATTAAACGGACTAAATTCCGGAATTTATCAATAATCTTTTCTATTATTTCTTTTACATACTTGTTCAAAAAATCCCCATAAAAAAACTACTTTACTATATGTTAAGTAGTCAAAATTTTTATCTTTCACTTTTATTTTTCGTGAACTGATATTCCTTTTATATATGAGGTAATTTCGTTATCAGGAATTAATTTGTAAGATTTTTGTTGGGTATTTTCAGGATTGAGCCGATCTTCATAAATCGCCCTTAAATGTGCTGTTCGGTATAATTGGTTTTCAAATGAACCACGAGATATTTCTAATGGAAGTTCAACACCATTGAAAAATTCAACAACTGATCGATTGTATTTACCGCCTCTGAAATTAGCAACATGATTGTAGGAGATCCAAGAACATTCTACTTTTAAAGAAGATGAAGTGGGGAAAAAGAAAATTTGATTCATTGAGCTGATCGCTATTGGTGGTTTGTGAGTGATGGAAATCATTTGTTTAGTTCCTTCACGCCTACCCCGGTAACTACTCCCGAAGTAAGCACAGCTTCTTTCAATAATTTCAATCGGTTTCATTAAAACATAAAAATGATCATCTGTTTCGTATACCTTTGAAATTACAACTAAATCGACAGTAAATTCTGGAATGATTGCCATTGTTGACTTATTAATCTCGTACTCATTTAATACTTTAACTTGTCCTTTCACATGATTCATCCTTACAACTCCTTCTGTTATTAGTATTGAACTGTTAAATTTTGTTGGCTTCAAGATAGTCTCTTAAGTAAATAGATGACCATCAATTAAGTTTAACAAGATCAGATAAAAAATTTTTTAACATGAAGTATAGTAGCAACATTGATGTTAGAGAAATAATATCACAAATCTTTATTTGTAAAATCATTTTTTGAATACTTTAACAGAAGTGTCATTGTTTACTAAATTTTAGGATAAAAGCCAATAGAAAAACCACCTTTCTCACAATTGAAAAAAGTGGTTTTTTACTAATTAATTAGATGAAAATTGTTGTTCTTCAGTAGAGCCTTTAAGAGCTGTTGTTGAAGAAGTTCCACCAGTAATAATTTGAGCTACTTGATCAAAATATCCTGTTCCAACTTCGCGTTGGTGTCT